>NC_013203.1:0-1452500 GCF_000024225.1 Lancefieldella parvula DSM 20469 | reverse complement strand
TGGCATGATGTTGATTGGTGTTGGTTCGTTTGATGATTTGAGCCGTATATGTGGTCAAGCTGATCTTGAGTATCTGGCTAAGATAGAACAAGATGCACCATTCTTTGGTGTACACGTAGAAACCAAGCGTTTTTCGTGTCTTCATGTTACATGCTTTGATGTGTTGAATTTTAATAAACAGGAGCTCGTGGCTTTGGCGAGCAAGCATGAAAAACTTATCTTGAAAGCTATAGCTTTGCTGATTGATAGAGAAGATTTTTCTAAGGCTGCATTTGTAAGTTCTCTGGTTAGAGAAGAGATTACCTGGGAAATTGTGCTTTCTCATGCAGCAGAGTTTGTAGATGCTGGATATATTGAGTTGGTAGATAATGCGCTTACTGCTACACATTCTGATTGCACGCTAGAAAATTCCAGTAAGAAAGCCGCAAAAAGAATGGTGGACGCACTGTCTAATACAAAAAATCCAATAATTGCTAAAGATGCTGAAACAACATTTGAAAACCTTACATCTTTCAATGGCTTTCTCAAGCAAACAGCTTATATGACTTTATTGAAGTTACTTTTGCAAAAGCCTATGTCGCCTTTAAAGGAAGATCCTGAATTAAGCCAGCTGGAGAAGAAAATTGCACTACATAAACGTGCAGTTGATTTAGGTATGCAAGGAAATTTTAAGTATGCCCTTCAACTACTGCTTCTTGAGCAACAGTACGAGAAAACTTCTTCTATAACCTCTTCAATTCAAACAGCTGATATTGAATTGCTTTACGTATTACTAGGTGTATACCAAAAAGAATTTGACTCTCGTAGCTTAAGTGCACTTTCCTTTTTACAAGAAGGCGAAGCAGGCGCACTTAAGGGTTCTGTTGGGCTACTTAAATGCGCTCGCTATCTTTTCGAAAAGAGCTCTTCTGTAGGTAATTTATATGATACTGAACAACTTATAAGTCAGTCAGAGCTGCAGGGTAATCGTGTGATTCAAGTACCTGCGCTTCTTATTGGAGCTTTTCTCAGCCTTAGAAGCAGAGCGTATCCCAAAGCTCAGCTCCAGGCAAGAAGAGCGGTAATGCTGAGCAGGGAATGGAACTCAATATATGTGGCGCAGGTGGGAAAGATAATCGAAGATATTGCGGGATTCTTTTTGGGAGTTAAGCCCACAGAGAAGAGCCTTCAAGCAATTACCCATCCATCGCTAAAAGCAGTATGTAGAACAATATACAAGGCTCTCTTTAAGAGTGTGAAAGGACACTCCCCTGTCTGGCTTGATGTTGTTGAGTATGGAGTTCCTGAAAATGCCATGTGGCTTATAAGAGCACTTTTGTCAGATGAATCTGAGTTTCAGCAGTGTTTAGAACAGGAAGTCCCAGAAGAATGGCTCCATTATTTACGTTCAAATGAGGGTAAGCGAGACGTAACAAAATGGAGAAATTCTCAACAGGGAGCAACGGTTTCCATAACTGGAAACCCTGAGGTAAAGAATTTGCATGTGGAGCGAACAAAGAACGCTCACCCGGGGGTGTATATCGCTCTTCTCGGCAGATTTAGTTTGTCGGTTCAAGGAGAGGAGATTGCCGGTAGAAAAATTGCCTATCGTTCGGCAAAGGCACTGCTTGTGTATTTGGCGCTTGCTCACAATCATATGAGTTTTAGGTCACAAATTGCACAGCAGATTTGGCCAGAGGCTGATCAGGGCCACTGGCAAGAGCGTCTGTATCAAGCAACTCGAGTTATTCGCAAAGAAGTGCAGGAGATTCAAAAAGACTGTGAACCCCTAGAGGCATCTCGGATTGAAAAGACACTTGGATTTAATTCCCAGCAAGTAACGGTAGATATTGATATTTTTACGCAGTTAGCAAAGAGTGTGGCGTCATCAAATAGTGATGAAGACATAGTGCATCTGGCCAAGCAAGTAGAGAAGTTTTATCAAGGTGATTTATATCTGCCCGAGGATGAATGCTTTAGATTTGCAGATCCTATTCGTATTGCTTTGAGAGATCAATACATAGATACCATGGTGATAGCTTCAGCAGCCGCTTTGAGGATTACTCATTATACGCTTGCAGTGCATTTTGCAGAGCTTGCCTACCTTGTTGACGATATGCGAGAAGACACGCTCATGGCACTTATTCAAGCGCTTAGAAAATGTGGTCGAGCGCAAGATGCACAACATTATTACGATTTGTATGTACAGAAATACGTTATGAAGCGTAGAAAAATGCCGTCTAAACAGCTTAGGATGATTGCGGGCGCAGAAAAGGGAAAAGAATCAATAGAAACTAGTGGTGGAGAAATAACGAAATTAGGATTTTACGACGCCATGTAGTGTGATTTAAGCAGTTAGGCGGGGTATGATATATGAGTTGAATATTGTGTCTATCAATCGAAGATAGATACCCGACGTCAAGGAAAAGCTATGCCTAATTTCCTCTCTAAGATTCTGTCTTTTGGTGCTGACAAGGACCTTAAGGCATATCAACGTATTGTCGAGAAGATCAATGCGCTTGAGCCAACAATGCAAGCAATGAGTGATGAAGAGCTCCAATCTCAGACTGATAAGTTTAAGGCTCGTTATGCTGAAGGAGAAAGTCTGGATGATCTTCTTCCAGAGGCTTTTGCAACGGTGCGTGAGGCATCGGTAAGAACTATTGGTCAGCGTCACTTTGATGTTCAGCTTATCGGTGGTATTGCACTTCATAAGGGTACTATTGCAGAGATGAAGACCGGTGAAGGCAAGACGCTTGTTTCTACTCTGGCTGGTTACCTTAACGCACTGAGCGGCGAGGGCGTTCACATTGTTACTGTTAACGATTACCTAGCTAAACGAGACAGTGAGTGGATGGGTACCATCTACAAGTTCTTAGGCATTACCGTCGGTCTTCTGCAAAACGGTATGCGTTTGAGCCTTAAAAAGCCTGCGTATGAGGCAGATATTACTTATGGCACAAATTCAGAGTTTGGCTTTGACTACCTACGCGATAACATGGTTACTCGCCCAGAGATGCGCGTCCAGCGTGGTCATCATTACGCCATCGTCGACGAGGTTGACTCCATCCTTATCGATGAGGCTCGTACTCCTCTGATTATTTCTGGTGCTGGCACTAAATCTGCTGGTACATATAAAGATTTTGCTAAGGCAGTTCGCGGTTTAATTCCAGACGTTGACTTTGAGATGGATGAGGCAAAGCACACTATCGCAACAACTGAGATTGGTCTCGAGAAGGTCGAGCGTGCTCTCAACATCGACGATATCTATAACGATGAGTCTGGTCAGCTAGTTAATCATCTTCAGCAGGCGCTGAAGGCTGAGTATATGTTCCATCGTGACCAGCAGTATGTTGTCATTGACGGTGAAGTTAAGATTGTTGATGAGTTTACTGGTCGCATTATGGAAGGTCGTCGTTATTCTGAAGGTCTTCATCAGGCAATTGAAGCAAAAGAAAATGTGCAAGTGAGGGAAGAGAATCAGACTCTGGCAACTATTACTCTCCAGAACTACTTCCTTATGTATGACAAGCTTTCTGGTATGACCGGTACCGCAATGACTGAGGATGCAGAGTTCCGCGAGGTTTATCACGTTCCTGTTCAGGTTATTCCACCTAACCGCCCTGTTAAGCGCGAGGATCTTGATGACCTTGTTTATCGTACTATTGACGCTAAATTTGAAGCTGTTGTCAAAGATGTTGAAGAGCGTCACCAAAACGGTCAACCAGTACTTGTTGGTACCGTTTCAATTGACAACTCTGAGCGTATTTCTCGTATTCTTTCAAAGCGCGGTATTAAGCATAATGTTCTGAACGCTAAGTTCCATGAGCGTGAGGCACAGATTATTGCTCAAGCCGGTCGCAAGGGTGCTGTTACCATCGCAACTAACATGGCAGGTCGTGGTACAGATATTCTTCTGGGCGGAAATCCAGATGTTATGGCAGAAGATATCCTTCGTAATCAGGGAATTGAGCCAGCTGAGGCCACTCAGGAGCAAAAAGAAACTGCTCACAAAGAAGCTAAGGAAATCTGTGCTGCTGAGCGTGAGGCAGTAACCGATGCAGGCGGTTTGTGCGTTATTGGTACTGAGCGCCATGAGAGCCGTCGTATTGATAACCAGCTTCGTGGTCGTTCTGGTCGTCAGGGAGATCCTGGTCAGACCCAGTTTTATCTATCCTTGGAAGATGACCTAATGCGTCGCTTTGGTGGAGATCGTATGGACGGCGTTGCGGCAATGATGCAGCGCTATGAGCTTCCTGACGATATGCCAATCAAGGCAAGGATTGTTACTAAGCTCGTTGAAGGCGCTCAGCGCAAGGTTGAGGAAGTCAACTTTGCAATGCGTAAGAACGTCCTTGATTACGACGATGTTATGAATAAGCAGCGCCAGGTTATTTATGCAGAGAGAAACAAGATTCTTGATGGCAAGGATCTTATGGGACTCATTGAAACGGTTACTGCTTCCACTACTCAGCGTGTTTGCGAGGAGTTTTGCTACGGAGATGCTGATGAGTGGGATCTTGAGGGTCTTGAGAAATGGCTTTCTGAGCTTACTGGTAAGACTGACCTTCCAGAGTTTTCCGAGGATACTAAGTTTGAGCAGCTTGAAGGGGATGTCACCGCATTCGTTCAAAAAACCTTTGACGAGAAAACCCAGAAGCTCGGTGAAGAAGTTATGCGAGAGCTTGCTGCTCAGGTAATGCTTCGCGTTATTGATACTCGTTGGATGGCATACCTTCAGGAGATGGATTACTTGAAGACGGGTATTGGTCTTCGCGGTTTTGGCCAGCGTGATCCTTTAGTTGAGTATAAGACTGAGGCATATGAAGCGTTTACACTGCTTGTAAATACCATGTATGAGGACTTCCTTCGTACTATTCTTCGTCTTGAGTTGGTTAATCGTCCACGTCAGAATACTGAGACAGAGGCATTCCAAAATGCTCAATATTCTGGTGGAGAAGAGACTGACGGTGATCAAAAGGCGTTTAAGCAAGGTAAGAGCATGCTTAAGAATGCAGCAGCCATTGGCAAGAGCCCACAGGGAACCGGCGCCAGCCAGTCTTCTGTGTCTACTTACCGTAAGTCTGACGATCCAAATCCTTACGTTAATGTTGGTCGTAATGATCCTTGCCCATGTGGAAGTGGCAAAAAGTTTAAGAACTGCCACGGCCGAAACAGGTAAGAATGGCTGATACAGAGGTTGTTTCGCTCCAAGCTTTGGCGGAGCGTCTCTTTGAGATAGAAGGGTATCTTCATCTCGCTGAGAAGCGTCAGCAAATTTCAGAACTTGAGGCAGAAAGCGCTCGTCCCAATTTTTGGGACGACGCTGAAGCTGCACAAAAAATAATGACTCAGCTAGCGTCGCTTCGCGATGATGTCGCTGGTATCGATAGGGCTAAAGAGAAACTTGGTGATGCTGAGGCTGCTTTTGAGCTTGGAACAGAGCTGGGAGACCAAGCATCATTTGATGAATCTCGCGCGTTGGCAGTATCTCTCGAAAAAGACCTTTCAGAACTTGAACTTTCAAGCTGGTTTACTGATGAACTTGACCACGGCGATGCGATTGTTACCATTAAGCCTGGTCAAGGTGGTCTTGAGTCTCAAGACTGGTGTGAAATGCTTTTTCACATGTATCTCAAATATTGTGATCGTCGTGGTTGGAAAGTTGACATCAATGATGCACCTGCAGCAGAGGTTATTGGCCTTGACCGCGCAACTTTTACGGTAAGCGGAAAGAATGCTTATGGCATGCTTCGTGCAGAACAGGGCGTGCATCGTCTTGTAAGAATTTCTCCTACTGACGATAAGAAACGTAGACAGACATCATTTGCTGGTGTAGAAGTTTTACCTGTTCTTCCTGAAGATATTGAGGTTGATATTGACCCCAATGATCTGCGTATTGATGTCTATCATGCATCTGGTCCAGGAGGCCAAGGAGTTAACACTACGGACTCGGCAGTTCGTATTACACATATTCCAACAGGAACAGTAGTAACCTGTCAAAACGAACGCAGCCAGCTACAGAACAAAGCTGCGGCAATGAATATCTTGCGCAGCCGTTTGTATGAGATTGAAAAAGAGAAACGCGAAGCTGAGCTTGACGAGCTCCGTGGTCCAAAGAGAGAAATCTCATTTGGAAATCAAATTAGGAGCTATGTTCTTTATCCTTATCAGCTCATTAAGGATTTAAGAACGGGAGCAGAAACAGGAAACGTTGAGTCTGTTTTTTCAGACGGCGATCTTGACCAGTTCATCATTGCGTATCATCGCTGGGTTGTTGGTGGAAAGGATTAGTGTGCAACAATCTACTTGGCAAAAGTCCTTTAAAGATTCGTTCTTTATCGTTCTTGGCTGTGCAATTTTTGCAGTTGGTCTTGATGTATTTGAAGTTCCTAACGGACTTGCGGCTGGCGGTATTACTGGTTTTGCAACAGTTATTAGGGCTATTGCACTGCCCTTTGGATTTGACCTGCCAGTTGGTATGCAGACAATTGCCATGAATATTATTTTGATGGCTTTTGTTGCAAAAAGTGGGAACAAAAAATACTTGCTCAAGAGTGTTGTAGGCTTCTTGATCTCCAGTATTTTTGTTGATCTTTTTGCGCCATTTTTACCAGTACTTGGCGCCAATGATCTTATGCTTGCAGCTTTGTGGGGTAGTATTATCTGCGGCTTTGGTCTTGGTCTTGTATTTAGGGCGGGCGGAAATACCGGCGGTACAGACATTATTGCTCAAGCAGTTTCTAAGCGTTTTTCTATTCCATCAGGTACTGCAATTATTATTGTTGATATTGTCATTATTATTGCGGCTATTCCGGTCTTCTCGCTAGAAAACGGACTGTATTCTGCTTTGGCAATCTTTGTTACAGGTAAAATGATTGACTTTGTCATTGATGGACCAAGGTCGGAGCGCTGCGTTTACATTATTTCTTCTGAGCACGATGCAATTGCTCATGAGATTCTATACAACCTCAATCGTGGCTGTACAGAGCTTCAGGCGCGTGGACTGTGGAGCGGCGCGCGTAAGCCTGTTTTAATGTGTGTTCTTGGTCGTACAGAGCTTGTGCAGTTGAAAGTCATTGTTTCTGAGATTGACCCAGATGCATTGGTATTTATTTCAGAAGTACACGAGGCAATTGGCGAAGGATTTAAATCATTTGAGGCTTTGGAAGGCTAGTCATAGTTTGTCAGTTTGCTGACTAATAAAAGATTTTATAGCAGCTATGCACAATTGAGTGTAAAGAATCGTAAATAAATTTTGAGATGTAAAAAGGCGACCTTTAAAAGGCCGCCCTTTTTGCTGCATTTGTGTAAGAAACAATGAAATACAGATCTTACTTAGCGGGAAGAATTGAAGGAGTGACGCAGACGACATCCTTAAGGCCTGCAGCTTTGAGCTCTTTAATCTGCTCGTCAGTTGCTCCTGTATCGGTAATCAGAAGGTCAATGTCCTCTGCAGAGCCAAACTGGAAGTTAGAAGTGGTGCCCAGTTTAGAAGAATCGGCAACAATATAGTGTTTTCTAGAGCGCTTTAGCATCTGAGCGTTAATTGCTGGCTCAGGGGATGTTGCAGAGGTAAGGCCAAATTCTCCCGAGAAGCCCGTGCAGCCCAAGAAGCATTTAGCGGCAGTAATGCGCTGGATGCAATCAAGAGCGGTTTCGCCAGTCATGGAAGCACGTGGAGGACGGATATCGCCACCAGTAAGAATGATCGAAAGGTCGCGGATATCTTCAAGCAGTAGAGCCTTGCCATTGTTAGTAACAACGGTTACGTCGTGAGCGTCAATCCACTCAAGCATGCCCAGAGCAACGGAGCTTGTGTTGATAAAGATACAATCACCATCTTCAACGTAACGGGCCGCTTCACGTGCAATTGCTTTGTTAGAACGAATTTGCCTTGAGCCAGAAGGGCGACCATAAGGATTAAGCAGAGTAGCAATGCCATATTGACGAGTTAAGATGCCGCGTTTCTCAAGAAAATCCAGGTCACGCCTAATAGTTAAAGAAGAGACTTCAAAGTGGTCTGCAAGTTCTTGAACGCTTGCCTGACCTCTTTTTTCTAGCAACTCAGTAATTGCCTCGCGACGTGAATCAACGTAAGCCTTGCTCCTTTTCATAAATGCCCTCCTTTATGAGCAACATTTTTCCTTTGAATGTTCATTCATCAATAAAATAGAACATTATCTGTAGGATATCAAGATATTTCAGAAAATAATAGTATTGAGATATATGAATGTTTTAGATTATAAAAAATTTAACATATAAACTTTACATGGGATAATAGAAGGTACCTCTGTTATGTTCATAAAAACATGAACATTTGTATAGCTTCATGGACAAAAGATGTACTGAAAAAATATGAACAACTTTGATAACTGTTTTAGCAAAATTGATTGAAGTTAAGAACGTTTCGTGTCATATTATCAAGTTATTAAGACTTGTCGTGAGACGGCTTTTGGCCAATTTGTCTCATTAAGAGAAAGGCAAGGTAGTGCTGTGTTAAGTGATTTTCTTACCGAAGATCTGGTGCAGCTCAATATTGCGGCTTCTAGCTGGGAAGATGCAATTAGAAAATCTGTGCAACCACTTGTCGATAATAAAAAAGTAACTGAGGGCTATGTTGACGACATCATTAAAGGTGTCAATGAACTTGGCCCTTATATTGTTATTACCGAGCATGTTGCTCTGCCTCACGCACGTCCTGAGTCCGGCGTACTTGAGCCTGCAATAGGTATTACCGTACTCAAGGATTCTGTTGAGTTTGGTAGCAAAGATAACGATCCAGTTAAGTTTCTTTTCCCACTTGCTGCAAAAGATAGTGAAGGTCATCTTAGTGCTCTTCAATCTCTTGTCGAATTGCTGAGTGATCCAGATTTCTTTGCTCAGCTCGAAAAAGCTCAGTCACCAAAAGATGTTGTGGACCTTGTCCACGCAAAGGAAGGTAGGTTGTAATGGCTGATAAGAAGTTCCACGCACTGGTTTGCTGCCGTGCAGGTATGGGCTCTTCCATGATGCTCAAGATCAAGATTGATCAGGTCATTAAAGAGAATGATCTTCCAATCGAGACTGAGCACGGTAATTTGGATTCACTGATTGGTTTCAATGGCGATCTTGTTATCACTATGTCTGATCTTACTGACGAGCTCAACGCTGACGAACGCGTTCCTTCTGCAGTTGGCATCACCAACATTGTTGATAAGGCAGAGATGAAGGAGAAGCTCACCGCTTGGCTCGCAGAGCACAACGCATAAGCTTCTTTGTATCTTTTTAGCGGGAGTTTCTCATTATGCGAAGCATAATGCTTTCGGCAAAAAGCTCTCGCCAAACCTTTGACAAAAGGTACTTGTCATTTGATTTAGGGATCTTATCTGAGTAGGTTCGTCGGTTAATTTGCTGAAAGGGATTAAGCATGCTCAATGCAATTCTCATGCAGCTCAGAGATACAGCCGTTATTATGGGCATTATTGCTCTTGTCGGTCTCTTGCTGCAGAAGAAGTCCGCTGTGGACGTCTTCTCCGGAACTGTGAAGACCATTATTGGCTTCATGATCTTCAACATTGGCTCTAGCGCTATGTCCGCTCAGGTCAACATCTTCAGTGATATGTTTAGTCGTGCGTTCGCTGTTAAGGGTGTTGTAACCCAGGTTGAGGTCGCAACTGCTCTTGCACTGAACACCTATGGTACTGAGGTTGCTCTTGTAATGGTCCTTGGCTTTATCATGAATCTTGTGTTTGCTAAGGTCACCCCATTCAAGTCCGTCTTCTTGACTGGCCAGCACTTCCTGTACTTCTCCTGCGTACTTGCGCTAGTCTTCATTGCTCTTGGCCTCCCAATGTGGGTTACCATTGTTCTTGGTGGCGTCATTCTCGGCTTCTGTGGTGCTGCACTGCCTTCGCTGTGCCAGCCATTTGTAACTAAGCTTGTTGGTGGAGATTCCATCGCAATTGGCCACTTCAACTGCATCGGTTATGCATTCTCCGGTTACGTTGGAAAACTCTTCGCCAAGAAGAACGAGAAGGACAGTGAGAAAGAGGCTAAGGAGCTCCCAGAGTTCTTTAAGCTCTTCAAGGACTTTGTCTTCTCCGTTGCTCTCTTCATGATTGTTCTATTCTATGTTGTTACTATTGCATGCCTTGTCACCGGTCACTTTGGTGACACTCTTGCAAACAACAAGCCATTCACTAGCTACTTTGGCAACGATATGTGGTGGATTTGGCCATTCCTTGCTGGTCTTCAGTTTGCTGCTGGCATGTCCGTTCTTGTTTACGGTGTTCGCCAGTTCATCGCTGAGATTACCGCTGCATTTGTCGGCATCTCTGAGAAGCTCATTCCAGATGCACGTCCTGCAGTCGACTGCCCTGCAATCTTCCCATTTGCACCAAACGCTGTCATCATCGGCTTCATTGGATCCTTCCTTGGCGGCCTTGTAGCAATGGCACTTATGGTTGCGTTCCACAGCCCAACCATCATGATTCCTGCAGCAGGCATCTGCTTCTTCTCTGGTGGTACTTGTGGTGTTTGTGGTTACGCTTACGGTGGATGGCGTGGCGCTCTTCTTGGTTCCTTCTTGGTTGGCATTTTCCTGACCGCTGGTCCTCTGATTCTCTATCCTGCATTTGCTCAGCTGGGAATTGCAGAGGCATCCTTCCCTAATGTTGACTACAACATCGTTGGTTCTATCATCTACGGCATCGGCTCTCTCTTTGGTCTTGCCTAAGCCTAGATTTCTGTAGTACCTACTCAGCTCTACGGTTTTTAGGGCGCTCGTGGAAAGCCCGCGGGCGCCCTTTTAAAAGCTTCACAACAAGGAAAAACATGGCAGACGAGAAGAACAACAAAAGCGTTACCGAATCAGTGCTTGGCGATATGTTTGGTTTAAGCGTTGATAAAAAGCCTGTTCTAGAGCTTCCTGAAGATCAGATAGTTCTAGAGGTTCTAGAAGATCGAACTCGTTTAATGGTCCAGGGAATTCTGTACTTGCTTATGGCGTTTGCTTCTCTTGCTCTGACATTTTTCTTTTGGGTTTACGCTAACGTAAGTGGCAATATTTTTGGTCTTGTTGGTGTTATTGCAGGACTCACTATCACGTGGTTTGCTTCACGAGCCATGGGAAAGCGTTTTAGTCGTTTTGCCAATGGTATTCATGTTATTGATTTTGGACAGAAAAACGTATTTATATTTGCAAAATCCGACAAGAAAAAAGCACTTGTCGTTCCTTATACCAAGATTAAAAGCTACAAAATCATTCGACAAGGTAAGGCATTGCGTCTGCTCTTTGAAGGCGCTTGGGTTAGTCATCCTTCAGGGTTTGAATTTGTAGACATCAACCGTCCTTTTATGGCCTCCACTCTTAATGAGATTCAAGAGCAGATTGAGCAGCTTATGGCTCAGCACAAGGTCAAAGAGACGCGGTAGCTCATTGTGTAGTAAGTGTCTTTGAGTTTGAACTCACAGACAGATAAGGAGTTGTAATGGCAGCTGAAAAAGAGCAGGTTCAGGAGTTTCTTTCCATTGTGGGAAAGTCACTCCATCAGTATGTAGAGAACATTGATTTTGAAGCACTTTCCGCAGCTAAAAAGCTTATTTTAGACGCAGAGGCAAAGGGTGGTCGTCTGCATGTAACTGGCATTGGTAAGCCAGGTCACGTTTCCGGTTATGCTGCATCGCTTTTCTCGTCAACTGGAACTCCAACCTATGAGCTTCACGGTACCGAATGCGTTCACGGATCTGCTGGTCAGACTCGTCCTGGTGATGTGGTTATTGCTATCTCTAACTCCGGCGAGACGGGCGAGCTTAAGGCTACGGTTACCTGTCTGAAGAATGTTGGCGTGCACATTATTGCGTTGACCGGCAATCCCAATTCCTGGCTGGCAAATGAGGCAGAGGTTGCTCTCATTGCAGGTGTTGAGCAGGAGGGCGACTCCATGAACAAACCTCCACGCGCATCAATCTTGGCTGAGATTATGGAGCTTCAGTGCCTTTCTATTCTGCTTCAGAACGAGTACGGCCTTAATCCAGAGCAGTACGTTAAGTGGCATCCCGGTGGAGCTCTTGGCGCATCTATTCGTGAGGGCAAATAACCCTAAATAAATACTGACAAGACGTACTGAGGAGTTTGAATGTCAACATTTAAGGGCGTTATTGTTCCTATGGTCACGCCGTTTAACCGCGATGAAGAGCAGTCTATCAACTACGAAGCAGCTGAGCAGCTTCTGGAAAAGCTCATCTCTGAGGGTGCTGATGGTATCTTTACGTTTGGCTCTAACGGTGAGTTCCATGTTTGTAGTCCTGACGAGAAGATCAAGTTCTCCAAGTTTATTATCGAGAAAACCGCAGGCCGTCTTCCTGTTTATGTAGGAACTGGAGCTTGCTCAACAAAAGAGGCTCTCTATATGAGCCGCGAAGCAGAAGCAATTGGCGCCGATGCGCTTTCTGTTATTAATCCTTACTTCCTGGGTATTTCTGACCAGCAGTTGATTGAGTACTTTAAGACTGTTGCTGCAAGTGTCAAAATACCTGTCCTTTTATATAACATTCCCAAGGGAACCGGTAAAAATATTTCTAAAGAGGTTGTTGAGCAGCTGGTGACCATTGAAAACATCAAGGGCATTAAGGACAGCTCTGGCAGTATTGATAATCTCAAGGATTATCTGGATGCTGCGGCTGGTCATGACGTAGACGTACTTGTTGGCTCTGACGGAAAGATTTCTGAGGCTCATGCCCTTGGAGCTCAGGGTGCTATCGCAGGTACCGCAAATCTTATTACTAAGGTTGTTGTTGACCTTTGGAGGGCTCTTGAGGCTGGAAACGTAGAGGAGGCAGCCCGTCTACAAGCAGAAATTGAGCCAATTCGCGATATTCTTCACCTTGGAAGTACTCCTCAGACGCTTAAGCGTTCTCTTGAACTTGCTGGATATTCCGTTGGCCCTGCTCGTTTCCCTGTTACTGAGGTTGCAGAAGGTATTGACGAGAAAATCTATGTAATGCTTGACCATTACGGAATTGCTCATAATTAGTTATCAAAAATGACGTTTTTCTCGCCTGCTCAATAGGGTAGTTCGGGATACGTTTACAAGGAGATGTTGTATATGAAGATGCAAAAAGCTGCTGTCTCTCAGGCATTGGTTGATACCTGTGCGTTTGCAGTTGTTCGCGTCCCAACGGTTGAGCGTGGCATTGAAATTGCTGAAGGT
The DNA here is from genome assembly GCF_000024225.1 of Lancefieldella parvula DSM 20469. Lineage (NCBI taxonomy): Bacteria > Bacillati > Actinomycetota > Coriobacteriia > Coriobacteriales > Atopobiaceae > Lancefieldella > Lancefieldella parvula. The sequence continues at coordinate 1,439,328 of NC_013203.1, read as the reverse complement.
CTTGCAGAAGGTGGTATTCATGCAATGGAGATCAGCTACACCCTGCCAAATGCAGGCGAGGTCATTGCTGCAATTAGAGAGCGTCTTGGTGACAAGATGATTGTTGGTGCAGGTACCGTTATGGAGCCAACAACTGCTCGTCTTGCTATTATGGCTGGCGCACAGTTCATTGTTGCAAACTGTGGCTCTGACGAGGTTGCTCGTATGTGCAATCTATATCAGATTCCTTACGCTCCCGGTTGCACTACTATGACTGAAGCAAATCATAGCCTTGAGATGGGAGCTGCATTTATTAAGTGCTTCCCAATTTCTAATGTCTATGGTTCTGAGCTGGTTAACCTCTTCAAAACACCAACCCCTTGGATGCCTTTGATGGCTTCTGGTGGTATTAATCTTGATAACCTTTCTGAGTGGCTTGAGCGTGGTGTTGACTGCTGCGGCATGGGAAGCTTGCTTACTAAGGGAACAAAAGAGGAAATTGCAGCTAACGCAGCTAAAGTTCGAGCTCTCATTGATGAGACTCGTGCAAAGATGCAGGCTGTATAAGTAACGCTTTTCTTGCGATTGTCAGACCGCCTTTTCTGAAATGAACTGCCTCCCATTTCTTGGACACGAGAAATAGGAGGCAGTTCAAAACACACCTAAGTCGGATATTCTGTTAAAAAGGCGTATACATGACGCCAAAAATAGCCAAGGCATGCAGAATATCTTCATTAGGTGTGTAATATGCTCTCAATTGGACAGATTATCTGACATAGATGTGTTCTTTAGATACGGAATTTACCGATAGTTAAATTTCTTATATATCTCTATTCATTTTGAAGCATATTAGATGAAGTTTATGCATAGAGATGCATATCAGGTAGTGCGACCGCCTAGCTGCCTGCTATCTTGATTAAGAACATGTTGATTCTTCGGCAAAACCTACCAAAGCTGTGCTATTTTGTGCGCCAGGCCTAAAAGCCGACGCTAACACGCTGCAGAATCATAATCACCCGCATATGAACTTCCTCCCATTTCTTATGTCCAAGAAATGGGAGGAAGTTCAAAAAGAAGAGGCGGTTTTTCTGTGGATGACCTGCATGACGTGTAACATACCTGCACTTTTGGTAAAATAAACTCTGTATCTGTCTCTTCGGAGTAAGAAAAGGAGCAACTGTGGCTAATCATTTTCGCACTGATGAGCAACAGGAGTCCTCACTTGATGACCGTTTTGGGGTAATTTCTCAAGATGATCTTAGCCAGCTTGATCAGCAGGATGTTGCAACTGATCAAGTCGAAACACAGGACTTTTCTGCTGATGTGCCAGTGGCCCAGGCTGCTGAACCTGTAACAACTGAATCTGATCCATTTGCTTCAGGAGTTGAGCCTGTGCACGTGGTAACTGCAGAGCAGCAAAATAACCCTGAGCAGGCGCCTCTTGATCGCGCAAAGTTCTTTGCTGATCTTGCACAAAATGCGCCTCAGGTTGAGCGTACTGGCACCCCAACCATCTCTTTTAAGGATGCCACTCTTGTGTATCCATCACAGCCAAATCGCCCAGCGCTGGATAACATTAGTACTGATATTTATCCGGGTGAGTTTGTCTTTGTAGTTGGACACTCTGGTTCTGGTAAATCTTCTCTGCTGCGTCTTATTACGCGCGAGCAGAAGGCAACTCACGGACAAGTTATTGTTGCTGGTCAGGACCTTACACGTATGCGTAATTCAAAGGTTCCATATCTACGTCGTCAGATTGGTACCGTCTTCCAGGACTTTAAGCTTCTGCCTGATAAGACTGTCTATGAGAATGTCTCTTTTGCACTTGAGTGCATTGGCAAACCTCGCTCTGTCATTAATGTGCAGGTTTCTGAGGTTTTGCGTCTGGTAGGACTTGGACAGAAGATGGATGCTTATCCAGATCAGCTATCCGGTGGTGAGCAGCAGCGTGTTTCTGTTGCTCGTGCAATGGTTAATCGTCCGCCACTGCTTATCTGTGACGAGCCTACGGGTAACTTGGATCCAGCAATTTCTCTGGGCATCATGAAACTTCTTGACCGCATTAACCGTGCGGGTACTACGGTTGTAATGGCAACACACGATCGCGAGATGGTTGACTCTATGCGCAAGCGCGTTATTGCACTTGAGGCTGGTCACATCGTTCGTGACCAGGAGAAGGGAGGCTATGGCTACTATGGGGCTCTCTAATTTTGGATACTCTCTGCGTGAGGCCGGAAGCCACTTTAGAAGGAACTGGTCTACCGCTCTTGGTGCAATCGTAACCATCTTTTTATCACTGTTCATTATTGGTCTGTTTATTCTTGGTTCTGCTCTTATCGAGAACATGGTAGGCAGTGTCGAGAATCGCGTTACTATCCAGGCATTCCTTTCGGATGACGCGGATCAGTCTGCAGTAACTGCCTTCCAGCAAGAGATTCAGGGTTGGGATACGGTTGAGTCTGTAACCTATAAGAGCAAAGATCAGGCTCTTGAGGAGTATCGTACTACCATGAGTTACCGCAATGCTTCTGATGCGGTTTCTGCTCTTGATGGTCAAAATCCTATTCCGGCATCTCTTGTGATTAAGCTTAAGGATCCTAAGGATGTTCAAGACGTTGCCCAGCGCATTGCTTCTTCAACATCTTTTGCGGCTATTGCTGATAACAAGAACAATCCATCCGGCGATGTTCAGTATGGTCGTGAGACCGTTGAGCGCTTGTTCAGCGTTACTGCATATATTCGCATAGGTGCGCTTGCTCTTGTTGGTCTTTTGGTGTTTGTTGCATTTGTCTTTATTAACAACACCATTCGCTTGGCTATTAATGCTCGCCGTCGTGAGATTGCAATTATGCGCCTTGTTGGTGCATCTAACGGCTTTATTCGCGGACCATTCCTTATGGAAGGCGTGCTCGAGGCACTTATTGGTGCTCTTCTCGCCATTGTTGTTTTGGTTGTTGGAGCTCATTTCCTTCTCCCTGTTATGGCAGAGAGCATGACCTTCTTGACCTTTGCTATTCCTGCAATAGTCATGTGGGGTATGAGTGGACTCTTGCTGCTCTTGGGTTTGCTGTTAGGACTTTTTGGTTCTGCTATTGCTATGGGCCGCTATTTGAAGGCATAGCAACTAAGCAACTTGATGCTTCAATTGTCAAAGTGAAGTATCAATTAAGAAAGTTTTTTGCATAAAGATTGCAAGGTAAGACCTCGTGAAAACCGTTCACGGGGTCTTTTTACGTTAAACGGTATTTACCAATTTGCAGGTAGAATGATATTTTTAAGAGTAAATTGTTAGGCCACGTACTTGAATGGGGGCCAAGTATGGAGACCAACCTGCATAAATTCCAAGCTTTTACTTCTGCGGCATATCACAGTAGTTTTACGGTGGCTGCAGAAGAATTAGGATGTACTCAGTCATCAATTAGCCGTATGGTTGCAAGTCTAGAAAAAGAATGGGACGTGCGTCTGTTTAACCGCCATGGTGGTTATGTCAGTCTTACACCTGAGGGAAAAACGCTTTTACCAGTTGCAGAAGAGGTGTGCCAGGCATATAGCAAGCTGAGTAATCAAGTTAATCGCGTCAGCGCTATTGAAATGGGCAATCTTGTTATCGCTGCGCCTTCCAGCTTTCTTTCGCGAGCACTTCCAGGCTATCTCAAGAAGTACATGACCGATCACCCAAATATTAAAGTTGAAGTTATTGAGTGTACTTATGGAGAAGCCCTTCGCCTTATTAGCAAGGGTAAGGTGGATATTAGTTTTACTATGACTCGTACAACCGAGCAGGGATTTACCTCAACTTTATTTGATCATGACGAAGTTATCGTTGTTTCTCAAAAAGGACATTACGAGAAGAACCTTGAGACGATTCCTGTTAAGCGTCTTATTGAAGAGCCTTTTATTGTTGATATTGAGACAGCTCCTTTGCTTCAGAAGCAACTTAAGAATGCGCGCATGACATTTGCGTCATCGGATTCGTTCACCATAATGTCTATGGTAGAGTCAGGTCTTGGCGTAAGTTTGCTGCCACTTGAAGCAACAAAAGGTACAAATTTTGATATTGATGTACATCATCTTGAGACTCCCGTACATCGTAATGTTTTTATTACACATCGTGTAAAAGGCGAGATGTCATGCACTACAGAAGAGTTTTTAAAGTATTTAAGTTAAAGATTGATACATAGTTGCGTACGTTAACTATTTGAAAATTGCATAACTGTTATTAGATTTCGGTAAAGATGTAAAAAGATTTAACTACCGCTCGCGGTTGCAGCCTTTCCGCTTACGGGTTTATCTGACGCCCAGAGGGCGCTCCTCCTTTTTTCGAATCGCTTCGGATGTAAATATAGATTTATCAAGTTCTTCGTCCGAGTAATTACGGGAAGGAGTGGGACATGGCAGAAAATGCCGAGGCACCTGAGATGCAAAAGTCGTTGAGTCTATTCAACTTCTTTACCATCGGATTTGGTGCGATCATTGGTACCGGATGGGTGCTCCTGGTAGGCGATTGGATGGTTCTTGGTGGAGGACCATTCCCCGCGATGATCGCATTTGCAATTGGCGCAATTTTCCTTGTACCAATTGGATGTGTTTTTGGCGAGCTCACTGCTGCTATTCCAATTTCTGGTGGCATCATTGAGTACGTCGACAGGACATTCGGTCGTCCATTGGGCTTCTTAACCGGCTGGATGCTCCTTCTGGGTAACGCTCCACTGTGCCCTTGGGAGGCAATCGCTATTTCCACGCTTCTCACCGACCGTTTTGGTGCATTCCCTGTTCTTTCTTGGCTGAGGTCCGTTAAGCTTTACACTATTCTTGGTGCAGATGTTTATCTGTGGCCAACAGTCATCGCTCTTTGCTTTGCTATCCTGGTCATCTTCCTTAACTTCAAGGGAGCTGGTGCAGCAGCTAAGCTTTCGAGCTTCCTCACTAAGGCTCTTCTTACTGGTATGATTCTTGCAATGGTTATCTCCTTTGCAACTGGATCTCCAAGCAACGGCCTCCCACTCTTCTCCCGGGCAACTGAGGTTGCTAGTGGCGAGGGCACAAAAGCTACTAGCTTCTTTGGTGGCATTATTGCAGTTCTTGTTATGACTCCATTCTTCTACGCTGGTTTTGACACCATTCCACAGCAGGCAGAAGAGGCTTCTGCTGACCTTGACTGGAAGAAGTTTGGTATCATTCCTGCACTTGCACTCATGGCATCTGGTCTCTTCTATCTCATCTGCATCTATGCATTCGGAACCATGATTGACTGGCACGAGTTTGTTAAGTCTTCCGTTCCTGCACTTGCAGTTCTCGAGCGCATCAACCTGTTCTTCTACATTGCAATGCTCATCATTGCAACACTTGGACCTCTGGGCCCAATGAACTCCTTCTTTGGTGCTTCTACTCGCCTGATGCTTGCTCTTGGTCGTAAGAAGATGCTTCCAGAGTCCTTCGCAAAGATTGACCCTAAGTCTGGCGCACCTCTGACTGCAAACTTGTTCATGGCTGGTCTGACCCTCATTGGTCCATTCCTTGGTCGTAACATGCTTGTTCCTTTGACCAACGTTGCTTCTCTCGGCTTCATCTTTGCATGCACCATGGCTGGCGTTGCCTGCCTGCGTCTGCGTCAGACTGAGCCAGACCTGCCTCGTCCTTACAAGGTCAACGGTGGTATCGCAGGTATCATAGCTGCAATTCTTGCTGGTAGTATCATCATCGCCCTGATGGTTGTTCCTTTCAGCCCTGCAGCGCTGAAGCCAGTTGAGTGGATTATCACTATTACTTGGATTGTTATTGGTATGGTCATCTTCATGATCTTTGGTCGTCAGTTTGAGAAAGCGGCAGCATAAGTTGCTGACAAGCTCTAAAGGTTTTATCGGTACGTTGAAGTAAGCACGTTATTTGTTTCTTTAGTTTGGATTTTTGCGCTCAAAAAAGGTGGGCGCAGAAAGATAGTTTCCATCATTTACTAGAGGGGGAAAGAAATGAGTAAGATTGCTTTTGTAGGCGGAAAGCTCGTTGACGGCACTGGCGCCGCTCCTGTTGAGGATTCTCTTGTTCTCGTAGACGACAAGAAGATCGCTTATGCTGGTCCTCGTACTGAGGTTCCAGAGGGCTATGAGGTCCGTGACATTCAGGGCCGTACCATTATGCCAGGTCTTATCGATACCCACCTGCACTTCTCCGGCAACCTGACCGACAACGATAACGACTGGGTTATCGAGTCTGTTGCTCAGAAGCAGGCATGCGCAGTCAAGCAGTCCTGGGACGCTCTCTCCCACGGTCTTACCACCGTCTGCGAGATTGGCCGCAATGGTATCGCAATTCGTGACCTCGTTAACATGGGTGTCATGGAAGGCCCACGTATTTACGCTACCGGCCTTGGCTTCTGCCGCGTTGCTGGTCATGGTGACTGCCACCAGCTCCCACAGGAGATTTCCAAAAATGGTCATCCATGGGGCGACCAGGTAGATGGTCCTTGGGATCTTCGTAAGGCAGTTCGTCGTCGCCTTCGTGAGAACCCAGACGCAATTAAGATTTGGGCTACCGGTGGCGGAATTTGGCACTGGGACTCCGGTCGAGATCAGCACTACTGCTACGAGGAGATCAAGGCAGTTTGCGACGAGGCAGCAATGGTTGGCATTCCTGTTTGGTCACACTCCTATAACAGCTTCTCCGCAGCTTATGACTCCGTCCGTTGCGGCTGCGAGCAGATGATTCACGGCTTCGAGCTTGATGCAAAGACTCTTGATCTTATGTGCGAGCAGGGCACCTTCTTCACTCCTACCATCGGCTTCCTGCCAACTTGGTACGGAACTTATCCACCAGAGTGGACTCCAGAGCTTGACGCATTCCCAGGTGATACTGTTGTCGAGAAGGGCCTCAACCGTACATACGAGAACCTCCGCAACGCTAACGAGCGCGGCGTTACTCTCACCATCGGTTCCGACTCCTTCAGCTTCGTGACTCCTTACGGCTGGGTTACCATCGATGAGATGTATGACTTTGTTGAGAAGGCTGGCGTCACCATTCTTGAGACTATCAAGGCTGCTACCCTTAACGGCGCAAAGATGGTTCACCATGAGGATGAGTTTGGCTCCCTCGAGGCTGGTAAGCTTGCTGACCTCCTGGTTGTCAAGGGCGACGTTGCTACTAACATCCGCGACCTTACCCCAGATAACATGGAAGTTATCATGAAGGAAGGCAGCGAGGTTATTCGCGGCACCTTCTAAGAGGTAAACAGATCCTTTTTGGAGCCCCAATGCAGCCTCTGCATTGGGGCTCTTTTTGTACGTAGATGAAAGTAAGAGACCCGACGAGAAACACGTCAAAACATCTGACGAGAATCAAACAGCCTCTTGTTCTATCTGTGCTTCGTCTATCACAAGCCACTTTAGGGTACAAATTTGAAGGTTTATTTGGCCAGCGCTAAAGATTGCTGACTTTCCACCTGTAGGAGGATTTTTGGCTAGAAAACGCATACATAAAGGAAATCGCCGTCAGGGACGTGCAAAAGTCTCAAAGCGACCATCAACGCTGCTTACAGGTACGTTGAGCCTTTCTCGCCCAGGAGTTGCTACCGTAAGCACCCCTGAGGGAATGTATGCGCTGGCAAAGCACGGTATTCATGAAGCTATGCACGGAGATGAGGTTCAGGTTTCGCTTGTCTCGGCAAAGGGAAAGGCTCCTCTGGCAAACGTGCGCTTTGTGCTTACGCGTGCTACTCAGACGTTTTTGGGCATCTACCATGACGCCGGACCACTTGGCGCCGTGGTGCCGCTGGATAGTCGCATTCAGCGAGATTTCTTTGTACTCCCTGAAGATCCTTCTGTTGGACGTCATTATGTTTTTGAAGGTGACGTGGTTGTTGCACGTATTACTGAGTACCCAACACGCAAAAGTGCTGCTGTGGTTACTATTGAGCGTCGTGTGGGATCTGCCGAAGATTTGGACATGAACGTTGAGGCCACTATCGCTTCATATGGTTTGGCAACAGAATTTCCCATTAAGGCACTCAGACAAGCTGAAAAAATCTCTGTTGACGCAGATAAAGCTCTTGCAGAGGACGCTTCAAGACACGATTTGCGAGAAGAGCTGTGCATTACCGTAGATCCTGCGGATGCTAAAGACTTTGATGACGCTGTTGGCGCGCGCAAGCTTGAAGATGGCAGCTTTGAGCTCTGGGTTCATATTGCAGATGTGGCACACTACGTGAAATGGGATTCTCCCATTGACCTGGAAGCTCGCATGCGCACCTGCTCGGCATATTTAGTTGACCGCGTGCTGCCCATGCTGCCAGAAAAGCTCTGTAACGACGTATGCTCTCTGCGACCAGCTGAAGACAGGCTGGCCATGTCGGTAAAGATGAAATTGAGTAGCTCAGGAAAGATTCTTGGCGCAACCGCTATGAATTCTGTCATTCGTTCAAGGGCAAGGCTTAGCTACGACCAGGTAGATAGCTATCTTCAAGGAGATGTCTCGGCACTTGACTCCGCCGTGTCTAGAGAAGACGCTGGTGCGATCAAAGAAATGATCGACGTGCTCAATCAAATCAGAGCACTGAGAGAAGAAATTCGCGAGAAACGCGGCTCAGTAGATTTTGAGAGCGTGGAGACTCGCGTGGTACTTGATGAGAATAACAAGCCTGTTGGCGTGTCGGTGCGAGAGCGCACTCAGGCAACAGGTCTTATCGAGGAGGCAATGCTTGCAGCTAACGAAAGCGTTGCTCACATGCTCAGTCAGCATGACCTAGAGTCAGCGTATCGCGTACATGAGCAGCCTTCTCCAGAGTCACTTAAGCTTGCGATTACTCCGCTTGTGGCGATGGGCGCTCTTGAGCCAGATGTTGCGTCTCGTATTGCTATTGGTGATCAAACAGCATTGCAAGAAGCACTGGAGTCAGTTCATGGCACACGTTATTCTCGCGTGGTAAATGCGCAGCTGCTCAGGGCTCAAAAACGAGCCATCTATCTGCCTACAAACCAGGGACACTTTGCCTTGGGAGCAGATGCGTACTGTCACTTTACTTCACCAATTAGGCGCTATCCTGACGTGATAGTACACCGCACATTGAAACGATTGCTTTGCGGTCAGACAGCAGCTCGCGCGGAGCTGAGTGCGCTAGCGGATATCTGCAGCACGTGTTCTGAGCAGGAGCGTAAGGCAGACGCGGCAGCTCGTGCTACGCAAAAGATTAAGCTGGCTGAGTACTATCAGAGCCGTCTGGGAGAAGAGACATGGGGCACCATTGACGGCTGCGAGCGTTTTGGTCTGTTCATTACGTTAGATGATACCTACGCCGATGGGCTTCTCACCGTTAGGGATTTGGGCCACGAATGGTACGTGTATGATCAGGAGACGTTGGCGTTGATAGGGGAATCAACGGGTAAAACATACCGCATTGGTGGACGTGTACGCGTGAAAATTTCTGGCGTAAATGTGGCTCGTGGTCAGATTGATTTGGCACTTGTGGAATAATAAGCAGGTAGATTGCGTGCAGGTTTATAAAGTGGCTGCACATACGATTGCTTGATTGATATTGAATGATAGGTGAGTGAGATGGCACTTTCGGCACTTTCAGATGAGCTGACACGCGCTGAAGGCATGATGATGCAAGATCAGAACGAGGAGGCGCTTGAACTGCTGATTCGTTTGGCTGAAGACGCTGAGGAGTATGTAGATTGCAACTGCCAAACCACAGATGAAGTGCAGTATTTTGCGTTCCCAACGCTCTTTGATCGCTTGGCATATAGACGCGTGGAAAATGATCCTCGCAAGCTTGAGGACGTTAATGAGCCGTTTGATCGTCTGTACGGAGATCTTGCTATGGCATACGTACGAACCGGCGATTACGAAAACGCCATGACCGCTCTGAAGACTGCCATTCGGTGGAATCCAATGAACTGTGGATTTAGGCTTGATTTGGCTGATCTGTTTAAGATTGCAGGAGATATTCGTGAGCACATGGCTTTGACGTTTGGTGTTTTTGAGCGCGCAAGCGAGGCAAGGCATCTAACTAGGGCGTTTTTAAACTTTGCTTCATGGTTTGAGGCTCAGGGTAGGCTTGAGCAGGCTGCAGCATGTCTGAGAGCCGCTCGTCGCCTTGAGGTTAAAGATAGTACTCTTGAGGCTGCACTTGACCAGGCCAAAGGTACCCCCAAGGACCCTGATGGTCTTACCGATGAAGAAGCAAATGATCTACTTGAGACAGAGGGTCTACCAACAGGCGCTAATGCAGAGATTGCGGTTTGCCTGCTTATGTGTGCGCAGGATTGTGCTGCTATGGGGGACAGAGCTACCGCAACTGAGATGACCATTCGTGCGCGCGATCTTGTAGGCGAGCAAGCGGCTCTTGCGCTTTTGCAGCTTGTTCGTGACGCTGCTATCTCCGAGGGCTTCACCGCAGGCGGTAATCCCGTATCTGATGACGCGTCTTGTAATACATCTGGCGAGAAAACCGATGCAACAGAAACCACAGACGGGGAAGGCAAGTAAGTATGGCCGAAAACCAGGTGAAACAACAAGGCAAGAAGTCGATTGCGCGCAATCGCTCTGCTCGCCATGAGTACGAGATTGGCGAGACCTTTGAGTGCGGTCTGGTGCTTACTGGTACCGAGGTCAAGAGTTTGCGTGAGCGTGGTTGCCAGTTAACCGATACGTTTTGTCTCATTCGTGACGGTGAGGCATGGATTCACGGTATGCATTTACACCCGTACACAAATGGCGGCGTATGGAACGTTGATCCAGATAGAAAGCGTAAACTGCTGCTTCACCGCAGGCAGATTGATTATCTTGATGGAAAGCTACGCCAGAAAGGTCTGGCACTGGTTCCGCTTGAAATCTATTTTGACGAGCATAACCGCGTTAAGCTGTTGATTGCGCTTTCACAGGGTAAAAAACTCTACGACAAGCGTGCGTCTGCAGCTAAACGTGATTCTGACCGCGAGATTCAACGAGCCCTTAAGGAGCGTAGTCGCTACTAGAAGAATAGTTGCGCTAGGAATACGTTTGTTGCCGGGAGAGCGAGTGACTCTAGGAGAGCGTTGATTTTCTCGACAAAATTTTTCGTGCATATTTTATGAGAATCATTCCTATTTTTGTAATAACGCTTCAGAATCACTCAAGATTTGTTACTATCTGCATGAACACTTAACTGTGGATAAGGGCCACGGTTAGTTGTCGTGCGCGTTAACTGCGCAAATAGAAGGAAAAGCGCATAAGCGCTTGGAGAGAGGAATAAAAATGGCAGAGAAAACTTACAAGTTTGTTTGCACCGTTTGTGGCTATGAGGTTGAGGTTGACACTCCAGAGCTTCCTGAGGACTATGTTTGCCCAGTTTGTGGTGTTGGTCCTGAGATGTTTGAGCTCGTCGAGGAGTAAACTCCCCACAAATGAGTCAGATAGGTTATCTATGCAAGATTGCATTTTGGTAACCTCTTTGGAATTACCCAAACAAAATCGTAAAAGCGATGTAGGATTTAATCTACATCGCTTTTTATATACGTCTATGTGATATGTGTCGCTGATGTGCGCAATTTGGTTGGAGTACTCTTGAAGCACGCACTACAAATGTCAGATTCGGTAGAAGTTGCTGCATTTTTAGCCTTCTCGGGCGGAGTTATGGATGCTTATTCCTACCTGGTGCGCGGCGGCGTTTTTGCTAATGCTCAGACAGGAAATTTGCTGCTATTGGGCATTAATTTGACCAGCGGATCGTTTGAAAAATGTCTCAAATACGCTCTGCCAGTTTTGGCATTTGCCATAGGTATTGCGCTTTCGTACGCTATTCGGGCTATTGCGCGAGAAGAACATCTGCACTGGAGACAGCTGGCGGTTATTGTAGAGATTGCGCTCTTAAGCGTTGTTTCTCTGCTTCCAACAGACATGAACCTGCTGGCAAATAGCCTGACTTCGCTTGCGTGTGGCATTCAAGTTCAGGCGTTTAGAAAGCTGCATGGACATGCGTTTGCTACTACTATGTGTATTGGTAACCTTCGTGGTGGAACGCAAGAAATAGCAGCATATATGCACACGCATGAGCCTGTACATATTGAGATTTCACTACTTTATTTTGGAACTATTTTCTGTTTTGTATTTGGTGCAGTAATAGGTAACTTACTCATTCCGCTTATGGGCACTCACATGATTTGGCTTTCACCTGCGGCGCTCTTGGTAGTTATTCTGGTCATGTTTATTGATCGCGAGAAACAAGTTCTAAAAGCTCATGGTAAATCTGTAAAGTAAGCCATTCTTAAAAATAGTCATATCTTTTTTGAAAAAATGGCAGTTCATGGGGTATACTCTCTACACTTTGAATTGTGGGCTTATTATTGCACACGCAATTCGGGCACATTGAAAACTGCATGGTGGCAGTTTCTCTCATTATTGGGGGTGACTGGATTCGACAAGGTGAGTTTGCGGTGGGCAGCAAGCCGTGGTCTCCTCGCCACGTAAAACAGGGGTAACGTCAAATTGAATTGACAACACTCTTACTTTTGAGCCTCAGATGGCTCTCGCTGCTTAATTTAAGTTCAGCGCGTCTAACTGGGAATTGCTCCCGTTTTCAGGGTGACGTCATTTTAGGGAGATGCTTGTAAGGACGTAGTTGGTATGCTTTACAAAAAGATTGAACCAGCTGGAGTACTAAACGCCGGTTACTAAGTGTGCGGTACTTGAGATGTAATTAGTAACTGAGCTTGGAGACACCTGCCTAGGATTTGCTTTGGACCGGAGTTCGATTCTCCGCACCTCCACCATATATTCGTTACGCATGAATGGCAGAATTTCTGTGATTTATGAGTACATCTATATTTTTGCATCATTTTGTCGTTGCAGAATGCACAGTAAAACCGTATTCCAGTTTACTTGGAATGCGGTTTTACTGTTTATTAGTACGGTTTTACGTTAGCGTTTGTTTTTTATCCGTTCAGCAGGGGCTTAAATGACTGATAGTAATTTAGTAGTATTATTTTAGTTAACCAAATCTAACTTAAAGGAGAGTTATATGAAGCCCGATTATAAGAACTGGTTTCCAAAGGGAATGGTATATGGGTTCTTTTCCGGAACTGCTGTTTGCCTAGCTTTTCTTTTTATAGTGCTGTTTGTTGACTTTATTCCTATGAAGTCCTTTCAGACTATGCTTGTTCTAGTTTTTGGTGTCCTCTCTGTGATTATGATTGTAATAAGTATCTGGGGATTTAAGATGCACCAGGCCTTCTCATACGATGGTAAGCGTCAGATGTCTCGACAGATTATTGAAGGAATAGCTAGCTACATTACTATTCCAGCAGGAGGTAGAGGACTGGATGTTGGATGCGGCAGCGGAGCTCTTGCCATCGCTGTTGCAAAGAAAAATCCAGATGCGATGGTTGTTGGTATTGATCGTTGGGGCAAAGAGTACGCCTCGTTTAGCAAAACACTTTGCGAGAATAACGCAAAAGCGGAAAGCGTTACAAATACAAGCTTCTTTCCTGGTGATGCTGTGAATTTGAATTTTGAAGACGAATCTTTTGATGCTGTTTTTAGCAATTATGTTTATCACAACATCCCTAGCAGCAATCGTCAAGAAATCCTATTAGAGACACTGCGCACGCTTAAAAAGGGTGGCGTATTTGCTATTCACGATATTTTTTCTCAGAATAAATATGGAGATATGCATGCGTTTCTAGTTACGTTAAAGTCTATGGGCTATGAAAGCGTAGAGCTTATTGATACTACCGAGGGTATGTTTATGACTCCAAAAGAAGCTAATTGGATGATGCTCTCTGGATCAGCGTTACTTGTGGGAAGAAAATAGAGTTAGGACATTGCCGTGTCAAGGAATGCTACAAGATTTCAAAAAGTGCTGATGTCTTGGGTTTATCGCGGTAAAGAAATTTTTAAACCCCTTAACACTGGTACTATTGATGAGCATGTTGCTTGCATTAGAGAGTACGTTGCTAATATCTTCTTTTATACAAAAAATAGTACAACCATAATGATTGATGCAGGATATAACTATGATTATCTGCAAGAAAAGATGGTTTGGCTGGGAATAGATCCTCAGGATATTCAACACATTTTAATTACTCATCAAGATACTGATCATGTTGGTGCTATTGAAGCTGATAGTAATCAGCTGTTTAGTCATGCTCGGGTTTATATTGGTGATATTGAAAATAGATATTTAACAGGAGAAGTCCGTAGAAGAGTAATGAATGGCTGGTATAAAGTACCAAAAGTGACTATTCCAAACAAAAAGAAACTTTTGCATGATGGAGAAGTTTTTGAAATTGGTGGCATAAAAATTGAAACTATCTTAGTACCCGGTCATACGTGGGGTCATGTGGTGTACTTGATTGATGATGAGTATTTATTCACCGGTGATACTATCTGGTTTGGCGCAGATGGCGGCTATAGTTTTATTAACAAGCTTGCAGAAGATAATCAACTTGCTGTTGAATCGCTTGCAAAACTAGAAAAAATTCTACGCCAGAGAGAGCTCAATCCTAAAATTTTTACTGCTCACACAGGCTGGGCAGATAGTCTTGATTTTGCCTTTGCTCATACTGACGAGGTCTGTAACGCAAATAAACCTGTCAAGGTTCACGACCCCAAGGCTCCCTACGACGCATATGATGAGCGTGATGACACTCGTGAAAATGCGGTTAGCATACCGCTTCTTCCATGTAATCGATAGCGTTAAGTCAGCAATGGCCACAAGGATCATATGGTAATCGGTAAGGACTATATTGGGATTCTACAAAGACTCTGCTAGAAATAGCAGAGTCTTTTTTGTGCTGGCAGAAAGTGATGAGAACTTTCTAGAAGTTCTCATTGACATATTCCACAAGTGGAATTAATATTATAGTATGATATTCAACAAGTGGAATTAATATTATAGTATGATATTCAACAAGTGGAATATATGGAGATGAGAGATATGCTTAAGCAGGGAATCCTTGGTCTCTTAAATTACGGCGATATGACTGGTTATGAGATTAAAACTATCTTTCAACAGTCACTTAACTATTTTTGGACTGCTCAGACAAGTCAGATTTATAGAGAGCTCCAGTCGCTTGAAAAAGTCGGCTGGGTTACCTCGACACATGTCACCCAAAAAGGAAAGCCCGACAAGAAGGTTTTCTCGATAACTAAAGATGGTAAAGAAGAGCTGCAGAGGTGGCTTAGAGAAGATTTGCAATCCTCGGTGCTGCGCATTCCGCTTTTGATGCAGACATTTTTTAGAGGTGAGTGCTCCTATGAAGAGAACCTTGCGTTCTTTAGACGGATTGCAGATAACGCCTCGTCATTTCCTGACGGGCGAGAGCTGGCAGTTAGTGCAGTAGATGCGTATGCAGCTCAAATGGGCGCCCCAGAAAAGGCACTGTTCTGGAAATTTACTATCGAGTACGGCAAGATGCACGATGAAATGCTTAAGGCGTGGAGCGAGAAGTGCATAAAAGAGTTGGAGGAACAACATGAATGTACTTCTCATTAATGGTAGCCCCAAGGGCAAGGCAAGTAATTCTCTTAGACTTGCAAAGAGTTTTATTGAGGGTATCTCTGAACAGCATAAAGATAAAAACGTAACTATTGAACAACTTGATGTTGCTACCATGGATATTAAGCCATGCAAAGGATGCTTTCACTGCTGGAAGAATACTCCAGGTCAGTGCATTATGTCTGATGATGAGAACAAAGTTATTCAGCAACAGCTTTGGGCTGATCTGATTATTTGGAGCTTTCCTTTGTACTATTTCAACGTGCCTGGGATACTGAAGAATCTTATTGATCGCCAACTTCCCATGAACCTTCCTTTTATGAGCGATGCAAAGAGAGGATACGGGAGCGGCGCTCACGAGTCTCGCTACGACATGACTGGAAAGAAGCACGTTTTAATTTCTACCTGTGGATTTTATTCTGCAGAGGGTAATTATGATAGCGTCTCTAGGATGTTTGACCACATTCTTGGTCAAGGTAATTACGAGAGCATTTTCTGCGGACAGGGTGAGTTGTTCCGTGTAAAGGAACTCTCTGCGCGCACTAACCAGTATCTTGCGCTTGTTAAAAAGGCCGGCGTAGAGTATGCACAGTACGGCATAACAGAGCAGACAAAAGCCGAGCTTGAAGTCTTGCTGTATCCAAAAGAGATGTTTGAGCAGATGGCAGATGCAAGCTGGGGTATTTCTCGCGACGCAAGTGTTCAAAGTAGCGGAAAAGCTGGCGAGAAACCCGTTGAGCAGGCTCCACCTGATGCTATTTTTACTCGTCAGATGGCTGCACTGTACAATAAGGATGCATATGATGGCAAAGACCGTGTTGTTGAGATGAACTACACGGATCTTGGTCGTAGTTACCAGATTTTCTTGGGTAAAGATGGTAGTAAAGTTTTTAATGATGGCAGTTTGATTACTACTACAAAACTTAACACTCCATTTGAGGTTTGGCAGTCCATCTCTAGAGGAGAAATAAGTGGACCAGAAGCGTTAGGCAAGCATTTATACACCGTTGAGGGAGATTTTTCCTTCATGATTGATTGGGATAAATACTTTGGGCCAACTCCTGGTAGTTCGTCAGGAAATACGCAGAATACGCCATCTAATGAAGTAAATAACAAGCAAAAAAATCCTCAAATGATTACGATGCTGCTCCCTTGGATTGTTTTCTGGACTGCAACGTCGTTTAATCCACAGATTGGTGCTATGGTTTCACTGCTTATTACTACTTTGATGCCGCTTATTATGAGGAATGTTAAATTCACCATTTGGGATAGAATTTCATTTGCTCTAGTTGGCATATTGTCTGTAGGCATATTTATGAGCGGAAACGGTGGCGTCAACCTTATTGTCGATTTGGGATATCTGGCTTTTGGCCTTATGTGGCTTGTGTCATGCATCACCAAAGATCCTCTTTGCGCTGTATACGTAAAATATAGCTATGGAGGAGATATTGCCTACAATAATCCGCTTTTTATGAAGACAAACTATATTTTGGCTGTATGTTGGGGTGCTATGTACGTATTAACTGCAATCTGGAGTTGGCTTGCAGTTCAAAATGGAGTAGGCAGTATTTTGGTTGTTGTAAACAACTTGGTTCCCATTTGTATGGGCTTATTTACCGCTTGGTTCCAAAAGTGGTATCCAGCTAAGATGGCAAGTGGAAAGTAAACAATGTTGGAAGGGGCTGGTACGCCAACCCCTCATTTTTTTGGCTTTCCTGCATTTTGCTTTATCATTGACTTTCATAAGGAGATGATATGGCATGGATAAAGCAGCTCGACACATTAGAACATTTTCAATGGGTTTTCTTATTTCGGGAATTTTGAGTAGTCTCATTGGCGCGTACTATCTGTTTGTGAAAGCCGGCATTTCTTATCAAGATCCTCCTCTTAAGTTGCAAATTCAGTATGCGATTAATATGGGTATTGGTGAGAAAATGTTCTTGCTAGGTCTCACCACATTGTTTATTGGTTGTATAGGCATTACTGTTGCATGGATTTGCACTAAGACAGAGAAGATTCAGAAGCCAAAAACTATTAAATAAGAGAATTTCTTTGGTATAAGAATTAGGATATCAATAGATTGCTATTGCTCGAGTAACAACGTAGTACTTATCAATTGGATTTACTTTTTATGTGAATGTGACTTTTTCTCAAAATTTGGCTACTATTAAGCAATAAGATATAAGAAAATAAGACCGTATTCTGCACATCTTTCAGAGAGGCAATCATGAAAAAGAGTTTTCTTAAGAGAATCTCGGTTTTTCTAACCATGATTATGGCATGCTTGGTTATGTTTGTTAACACAGCTCAGGCATTTGATCGCCAGAAAGACGATAGTGATCTTACTCAGATTAACATCTATCAGTTCACTATGACCAGGGATAACATGACTGTTCTCTCACAAGGGGATGGGGTTAAACGCGTGGAGATTCCTGCGTCAGATACAGGTAATCTTCCTTCAACAGCTTTTGTTATGCAGCCTACTAAGGATGGCTCTAACCATCAGTATAATCAGCCACTTTCATTGAAGTTTTCTAATGCTGGCACCGTTGATGGTGAATCCGTTGATGTTTATGTAACGGTTAATTCTTTGGACCTTACCCTTAAAAATACAAATGCAGACTACAATAATCCTAATAAGACTGATGTTCCGTTTTTGACTGTTGATGAAAACTGGGGAACAAAGTCTTTCTCGCTTATGGATTATATTGATGTGAATCACCCTAGTTATACAGCAGACATGCTTGGATCCTATGCAATTAACGCTAATGTAACTATGGAATTAAGGTACTCTGATGGAACGCCGTGCAACCTTAAACTTGTCATGCAGCCAAGTGATATTGACGTTTTAAATGGCGGCACAAATGAGACTTTTTCTCTGGTAAATGCAGAGAGCACCGTTGACAGTATTGTTATGAGCAATAGAAATGTTCTTACAGAAACTACAAATGGTAATAAAATAACGTGGAATCCAACTCGTCCAACTTCTGGAAACGATCAAGAAAAAAATCTTGCGGGTTTTGCTGTTAAGTCAAAGTCCAATTCATTAACTTTTGAGTCTACAAGTGCTGCTACAAGTGGTAGCCTTTTTGGTGCTTATACTGAAGTGATAAGTCCAGCTCCTGTAAAAGCGGTTGATCCAGAGCAGGCTCCTGCTAAGGCTGGGGAAGAAATTACTTACACTGGAACATTTACTTTACCAAGACAAGGCATTGATACTATCGGCAAGATCAAGTCGATGAGTATGGTTGATACGTTTGATGAGCGTCTTGACTATCAGAGCCTTAGCGTTTCGTTTGATGGACAGACTCTTACTGAAGGCACCGATTACACCGTTTCTGTCGATGGTCAAAAGGTGACTGTAGACATTGATGCTCATTTACTTACCAAAGAAAATGGCGGTAAAAAGTTTGTCATTACGTATAAAACTCTAACTAATTCAAAGATAGAGACTGACAGTTCAAATATTGATAATGAGCTTACCCAGGTTGTTGACGGTAACATTGCTCACTCTAATAAAGTAACCACAGAGCTTCTTTATGAGAAGACTCATGAGTACGTTAGTGGCACCCCTAATAAGGAACTTCCACAAGAGGTTCTGGATTTACTTCCTGGTAAGCAGACCAGAATTCCAAACGGCACAACTGTTACACCTGATCAACCACTTGGTGGAGTAACTCGTGTTGAAACTTCTGATGGAACTTGGGTGTTCATTGGTTACGATCACGATTCTGAGATTATTGATCACAAGAACGCACACTTCATTGGTGTTTGGGTGATTTTGCCTCAGCCAAAGAAGGACGTTCTTGATAGTGAGGGTAATTCTATTGATGGTAATAAGGTAACTGCAGGACAAGTACTCACTTATTCTGTGACATATACCAATACCACCAATACTGCTCGTGATGTTACGGTTACTGATGTTATTCCAGAGCACACAACTTACGTTGATAATTCTGCTGATAACGGTGGAGTTTATGATAAGGCTACTCGTACTGTAACCTGGACGAAAAATGTTGCACCTGGTGAGACCCTCACGGTTACTTTCCAAGTTAAGGTTAATAAGGGCGTTAAGGATATTACTGTTGTGAATACTGCTCACGTCAGTGATGGTCTCATTGACACCGATACTAACACTACAAAAAATCCTGTTATACCTAAGCCACGTAAGTCTCGTGTTCCAAATACTGGTGACAACACAATGCGTGATGTAATTATTGTTGCTGGTTTAGGTGGAATAGCTCTTCTTATAGTTATTGTTTTAAAACTTCGCTCTTCGAGAAAGTAACGTATAAGAATAAAATTGAGATGATTATAGACTGATATCGTTTTTACTGTAGACATCCATCTTCTGATTGAGGAGATGGATGTTTTTTAAAGTTTAGATTTGAATTGAATGTACAAAACAGTACGTCATCCTGCAGGTATATTTTAGTTTGATATATTTGTAAAAAGCGTGAATCATTTGTTTCAAGAGACTTTATTTGTTACTCTAAGAGAGATATTTTATAGGGCGTAATATGTACAAGATGATAGTTTATTTGGAGAATTGATGAGTTCACAGAAGAACACTTCTATATGGACATATACTTATAAGAAGCAGCTGAGAAGGCTAATATTTTTCCTTACAGTGTGTATGATTGCTTTTGTGGGTCAGTTTGTTGCGGGCGCTCGTGTTGCCTATGCAGAAGACCCTCAGATTAATACTCCACCGGTACATAAAAAGACCATTAGTCCTAATACTGATGGAACATATGATTTAACACTTACCATCAAAGGTGAAACGTCTGCTGCTTCGGAAGAGCAAAAGGCAAATGTATTAGTCGTATTTGATAATTCTTCTAGTATGACAGCTCAGACTGGTGGCGGTGAAATGCGTCTTGATGCAGCAAAGCGCGTTGTCAATCAGCTTTCATCAACCATTTTAGGAATCAACAGAAATGCTCAAAAAGATGTCGTAGAGATGGCTCTTCTTTCATTCAATGAAAAGCCAAACTTAGAGTGCGGTTGGACTGCAGATCTGAATGAATTTCAAAGAGCAACAAATAATATGGGATTTCACACTGGCACAAACTGGGAGAGCGCGTTAGAGCGTGCAAAAGTTCTTGCTGATCAAAAAGCAGCAAACGGTAATCCTACGTATGTTATTTTTGTTACTGATGGTCTTCCTACACAAGATAGAAATGGCTGGGTACGAAACAATCAAATCGGTTATGAGCATGCACTTGATGAAGCTCGTGCTATTGGCTCAGCAGGATATCATTTCTACTCAGTATATATGTATGGTGGACATGCCTATTTAAGGCAGTTGACTAACTATGCATACACAGGAAACCCCTTTGGAAATCCTGGTGGAACGTATTATTATGAAGCAAATAATACGGCTCAAATGGAACAAGCTTTTAAAGAAATCGCTTCTGTTATTACGAAGTCAATCACTTATAAAGACGTTACCATTAATGACGGTCTTGACACTGTAAATATGGACTTTGCTGGCAATGGCACCCCTCAATACGTACTTAAAAAAATTGCATCAGATGGTACTGTTCTTGCAAGCTATGATTCGACTACCGGACAAACTGTAGGAACATGGGATTTTGTAAAGCCAACATTTAATACTGCAAATAAGACAGTTTCTTGGTCACCTGAACGAGATTCTTCTAAAGTGCTTGAAAATGGTGTGACATATTCCATTACTATTAAGACTCAGCCAACACAGGCTGCGTACGATGCTATGGCTGATGGTACATCACTGCATGATGGTGATAATGACGGCGACGGTACAAATGATTCTAAAGGCCTATATTCGAATGATAACGATAAGGCAAAAATTTCTTTTAGGACTATTTTGACATCTAAGTCTTCAAATGGCACCGTGACTACAAAAGTGGGCGATCCAACTGAATCACCTTATAATAAACCTGTTTTTGCGCCAGTTACATCACAGCTTACAATTACAAAGCAGTGGGCCGGTGATGATCATGATCAAAGCAATGCCAGTAGACCGTCTGTACTACGTGGTGTAGTGACTCGCGATGCCGGTACCGCAAATGAGAAGAAGTATGATGTTACTCTTACAAAATCGGGTCCTAATACCTATACAACAACTTTAACTAATGTTCCTGCGGGTCCTACTGGTCATACGTATGAATTTAAAGAAGAGTCACTTCCATCGTACTACGAAGCATCTGCAGTAACTGCGTCTGCGCAGGGAAGCTCATCTGCTAACGGATCAGTGGTTACTCTCAAAGGTTCAACTGTACAAACAGGTTCTTTTGAACTAACAAATACCTATAAGGCAAAAGGTGAAGTAACTCTAAGTGCATCAAAAGTCTTAAAAGGACGCAATCTTGAAGACGGACAATTTAAGTTCGAGCTTAAAGGACAAGATGATGCAGTTCATCAAGAAAAGACTAACGATGCAAGTGGTACTGTAACATTTGACAAGATTGAGTATAAAACTCCAGGTACATATAGATATACCATTACTGAAAGCCAGGGTGGCGGCACTGGTTATAAAAATGATACTCATACAGAAAATGTTGTTGTTGAAGTAACGGATAATGGTGATGGCACACTTACCGCAACTCCAAAATATGATGCCGATGGAGCAGTATTTACAAATCAGTACGTGGCCGTACCTCTAGGAGTTCTTAAGAAAAGTTCAGATGGAGTTACTGCCCTAAGTGGAGCTAGGTTCACATTATATGAAGATGATGGCAATGGTTCGTACGGACCAGAGGATAGACCAGCAACTGTATATAGTGATGACGCACTTACTTCTGTAATTTCTAATGGAACAGTAACTACAGATAATCAAGGTAAGGCACTGTTCTATGGCTTGGTAGCTGGTAAAACCTATTGGTTAAGAGAGACTCAGGCACCAGCAGGATATAATCTTGATACTCAGGCACACAAGATTATTGTTAATGCAGACGGTGATATTTCTACTGTTAATACTGATGGTTCAGAGGTTTCTTTACCTAAGAAAGATAATGTAGCAACTATTACTATTTCTGATGAACCTATACCTGGACTTCCAACAACTGCAGGTGCGGGTATTGTAGGTATTGTTTCTGCTGGCGTAGCGCTTACTGCTGTAGGTGGTGTTGCTTTTGCTAAAAACACTAGACGAAGGAAGTAATAAAGCGCGTTATGAACGATTGGTGGAAAAATAAGTAGTTTATGTGTTCTGAACTAAAGTACATTTTTTTAAAGTAGGTTAAGTTACTATTATCAAGGGTTATGTTTTAGTTAACCTGAGATTAAAGAAGGGAAAAGAATGAAATCAATAGCTAAGAGTATTTTTAGTAAGATTTGCTGCCTCTTTTCAGCAGCTCTTCTAATTTACTCACTGGTCCCGGTTCAGGCTTTTGCTAATCCAACAAGCGGCACTGATGTTGCGGATAGCAAGGTTACTATTAATGGTCTTGAGTCTGGCGATGTTGTAAGTGCATATTTAATTGCTGATGCAGACATTGATGCTGCAAATAACTTAACGTATAAGATGGCTGACGGTCTGCCAAGTGCTTACAATACAATTGATAAGATTGCAGCTGTTGCTACTGACGGTTATACCTTTACTCAGGGTACAGATATGCAAAATGCTGCCGCAGCAATTGCTGGTGCCGTTACAGCAAATCCAGCTGCTGCTACCGCAACGGCTGGCAGTGATGGCTCCGCTAAGCTTACTCTTGGAAGTGGCTACTATCTCGTTCGTGTTACCACCGCAAGTGGCAAGACTCGCGTTTATCAGAATATGGTAGTTGACGTAACTCCTAAGGTTGATGGCGGAACATATAAGTCTCGCGATGTTGCTCCTATTGATGTTAAGAAGACTGACGTAACTGTTAAGAAGACTGTTGGTTCTGAGTATAAAGAGTCAACCGATAAGTACAGCGTTGGTGATAGCGTCCCATTCAAGATTAATACTGCTGTTCCTAATTATCCAAAAGATTCTAAGAACGCAACTTTTACTATTGGTGATACACCTTCTGCTGGTTTAAAGATTAAGACTGACACCATTAAAATTAATGGTCAGAAAGCTGTATCAGGTGCAGACTACACTTTGACAGCTTCTGAAACTGGCTACACCATTGAGTATTCTAAAGACTATGTTCTTGCTCATCCTGGTGAGGCAATCGAGGTTACTTATGAGGCAGAGCTTACTTCCGATGCTTTCTCTCATAGCGCTACTGATGTAACTGGAAACACTGCTACTGTTACTTTCAACCCAAATCCATATGAGAATAAGACTGTTACTCCTAACAGCAACACTACAGTAAAGACATATGGTTACGTCTTTAAGAAGACTGATCCAGAGGGCAATCCTCTTCAGGGTGCTACATTTACCCTTACGCTTGATAACGGTAAAGTACTCACTTCTACTTCTGATGCAAACGGTTATGTTTACTTCTCTGGTCTTGCAGCAGGTCACTATAAGATTTCAGAGACTGGCGTTCCTTCTGGATACACCAAAGTCAACGACATTGAGTTTGATTTAAGCGATACTACTGCTACTGCTGATAACCCAGCTACAACTGATGTCGAGAACAATTATCTGGTTAATTCACAGAATGTTGTCGATAATAGGCAGCCAGTTCTTCCAGTAACCGGTGACGCTGGAACCTTTATGTTCACTGCTATTGGAACCGTTCTGCTTGTTGCTGGTGTAGGCGCTATTGTGTATTCTAGAAAGCAACGCGCATAAAGAGTTCTAGTATTACTGTTTAATCATGGCTAATCCAAAACACATGATGGCTGTATTGAAAGCAGGAGAATCAAACGATTCTCCTGCTTCTCTTAATGCCTCGGATAAAGGTATAGAAAAAAAGAAGCGTGCGCGCGTATGGCTAATTATGTCGATTATTGTTTTGGTTGCTGGTGTTGCGTTAATTAGCTATCCATTTGTAAGTAACTGGCTTAACCAACTTACTCAAAATAATGTGAGTGCTACCCAAGAAAATACAGTAGTTACAATGTCTAAGACAGACCTTTCTTCTGAAAAGGAAAGGGCAATTGAATTTAATAAGCACCTTCGTGATGGTGCTTCTAGGGTTATTGACCCCTTTGATAGCAAAGAATCTATGCCAGGGGTTACTGAATATAAAGAAGTGCTGAACATAGCAAATGATGGTGTTATGGGAGAGCTTATAATACCAAAAATTTCAGTGAATCTTCCTATTTATCACTTTACAACTGATGATGTGTTACAGCATGGTGTTGGTCATGTAGTAAATACTTCTGTGCCAATAGGCGGGGAGTCAACGCATACTGTTTTAGCAGGTCATACCGGTCTGCCTACCGCCCGTATATTTGATCGACTCAATGAACTTCAAGCAGGTGATTGGTTTATTATTCATGTTCTTGGGGAAGATCATGCGTATAGAGTAACTTCTACTGAAGTAGTTTTACCTAATCAGGTAGATAGTCTTTTTATTGAGCCAGGGAAAGATCAAGTAACGCTTGTAACGTGTACTCCTTATGGTGTTAATACTCATAGGTTATTAGTACATGCAGAGCGCACGGATGTTCCTGCCGAATGGAACGATCAAAATGAGTTGACTAATCGTTCCATTGATTCTTCGGTAGATATGAGTCGACACCCAATATTATTCTCTATTTTGGGTATTGTATGTGCTGGTGTAGTTGTCAGTATTGCGGCTTTTATCGCTAAACGTACAAAAGTTTTTTCAAAAATAAAGAAGTAAATTCTTTTCAGAACGGCCACTATTAAACAAGAAAAAATGGTACGGAGCATAGGCTTAGGTTGATATGAACAGTGTCTTATAGCTTGGGAGTTATGTTTTTATTGCTTGCGGTTGTATGTGTAGTGTTCTATCTCAACAAGAAGTCAGTAATAGAAAGTAAGTAATTTTATTGACCAAGTTAATTAGTTGCTTGTGTCATAACATTAGACTGATTCCAGGATTCTTTTGGAGTCAGTCTTTTTATTTAATTTGTTTTGCAGTTAGCAGTGCATAGTAGCTGTTGGCGTGTAATTTTAATAATTTTCTATGTGATAAAGCATATACATGCTAAATGGTTTTTTTGCTTTAAACAGTGTTTAAAATGCAAAAGGACGCACTTTATTTGCTAATTAGTGCATTTGGGAAATATAAGACATTATATAAGGGTTATAACGATTAAATTAAAGGTGCCTCGAGGTAAGAGTCTCTGTCAAGTTAGTTGTTTGGATGGGTCATGGAAATTCGCGTAGTAGAAGAAAAAGGTCGCTCACAAATTGAGGTGACCATTTTAAGTGGGCCAGATAATCCACGCGTTGCTGGGATTGTTCGCCAACTACAAATGGCTGATGGCAAGCTTTCTGGGTATATTCCTGGAACTATTAATCGACGTATGGTGTTTCTTGCGGATGTAGCATGGGTTCAAACAAATGGAAGCATGGCCCTTATTCATCTTGCAACAGGAGAAACGCTTGAGAGTTCCAGCCGCTTAAATGAGCTTGAAGGAGAACTAAGTGATACGGAATTTGTGCGTATTTTTCGGCAGGAATTAGTAAATTTGGATCACGTTACAGGGATTAGTCCAGCAGGATCTGGTCGCATGTTACTTTCTTTGGGTGAGAAAAAACTTGTTGTTTCAAGAAAGTATGCTCCAGAGTTTAAACGCCGTATTGGAATTTAGCGGGTGCTTCTTTTAGTGAGTGCTTCTAAAAGTAAGGGTTTCCAGAATAGTTTTATAAGGTAGGGAGGAAAAATGGTACTGAAAAAACAGCAGAGACAGAATGATTGTAATGAGGCTTTCGAAAAAGAAAGTGAAGATGGAATTAGCATAACAACTGCAGAGATACTGCAAAAAGGTGGATTTGCTGGAGCGGCTTATTTTACAATTATTTCGTGCGTCTATTCTGTTATTGCTTTGCTTGGAAATTTTGGTAACAGGCAAAATAATATTTTAGTTTTGACGATTGCTTTAGCTGGAATAAGCATGGGAATTTTTCAGCAGCTTTGGTTTAATTATCAGCCATGTATTTTACGGTTGAGTTATTGGAAGCGCTATTTAGGCTTTAATGTATGCCTATTTATTACGTTAGTTATCTTGGCTTATGTTGGAGAGTGGTTGCCAAATATACTCGAGGCGTGGATTTCATTTGTTGGTGTGTATTTGGTAATTCTTTTTGTTTCGACGCTATTTTTTAATAGAGAATTTAAGCAGGAACAATTGGCGTATCAAAAGGCATTTGAGAAGTATCAAGAGACACGTCGTTCACAATGATGGAATTGAGGTTATAGCGTAAATCCTACGTGTATTACAATTTTTATAGTAATTTCTACTACCGCCTTTATTTTTTGAAGGCGGTTTTATTTTTTAGGATGCAATTTTGCCAGCATGAAAGTAATAGATGTATATAGATGAATAAACAAAATTGCGAGAAGTATTGATATAAATATTAAAATAATTTAGAAAGTCTTTAAAGCATCTAAATTATTTTTAATCATTCATCAATTAATCTTGATATTAGATAAAAAACGTATCTAATAATACTAAGATACTACAAGCTTGGTGTTTTTTAAGCGTCCAGGACATTTAGACGTTTAACGTAGTTTTATTTTAGATGTAGGGAGTAGCATGGAAGACCAACACGATACATCATATAAAAAATGGTTTATGGGAAAAATTGGTACACATAGAATCGCGGGCTGTTTGCTTGCAGCATTAGGTGCATTCATGTTACAGATAGGTATTTTTGGCGTTCAGGAGGCTTTTGCTAATCCAACTTCTACATCGTCACCAGTCGTAGAGGTTCGTCAGCAAGATACATCACCAGATTCTTCTTTAGGTAGTACAGAAAAGTCTGCTCAAACTAATCAGACAGTGCATGTAGACCAAGATGCAGAGGCTAATCAAACATCCGATGATGTAAAACAAACTTCGGCAGAAGCACAAGATAAAAATCAAAGTACCGATGAAGTAAAAAATGACAAGGTAGATGTTGCAGAGAAAAAAGAAGAAGTGCCAGCTTTATCATCAGCAGTAGAGTCAGAGAACAAAACTGAGGTATCCGCAGTAAGCGCAGAAAATCAATCTGGATTTAAAACTAATCTTGAAGATACGCACGGTGATCAAAATGGAAACTGGGAAGCTCGCGAGGATGGTCTGTATAGCGACGCCCGTGGTAAAGGCGACAGTTTCTTTTATTCTCAAAGTAAAGGCAAGAACTTTGTATATTCAACGGATGTAACGTTTTTGAGTAAAGAGGGTGCCGCAGCACTTGTCTTTAGAAGTAACAACGACCCAAATAACAAGAATAGCTATGCTGTCAATATTGATGGAGGAAGTAACAACGTTAAGTTTTGGCGTTGGCAAGGTGGTCGTGATTATCAATTTATTAACGAGAAGCACATCGAGCCAACAGCAGATAATACCTATCACCTAAAAGTAGTGTCTATAGGCTCTTGGACATCTTATTACGTTAATGATGTGTTAGTTGCAAGTTTAGGCGACTATACGTTACAAAGAGACGATAAGGGCCAAAATACCTATATTTCTGAAGGTTATTATGGACTTTTGAATTGGAACAGTCAGGTACGTTTTCAAAATACGTTTTATAAAGAAATAACCGAGGAAGAAAGCCCCGAACTTAAGGACATTACGGTTACTTCCAAGACAGGTACAGTAGAACAAAAAGGTCAGTTTACTTCGCCAGTTACTATTCAGTATGTAAAAAATAATGCAGCTTCGATTGATTTGAATATCCAACCAAAGAATAGTGCTGCTAAGATTCAAGTTACTGATGCAGCTGGGCATGTATACAGTGATTTTAAGAATATTCCACTTGCGGTTGGTGCTAATTATTTGACAGTTACTAGTACTATCACTACTGATGATGGCCAGGATGTTAGCGTAACTTATAGGTTAAATGTACATCGTAGACAGGCAGATGAAGTTTACTATAACGAGCTTTATCGAGATCAATATCACTACTCAGTTAAAGATGGATGGGCAAACGATCCTAACGGATTGGTGTATTACAAAGGTGTCTATCACTTCTTCTATCAGTTCCACGATGACACCAAATGGGGTCCCATGCATTGGGGTCATGCAACCAGTACTGATTTAGTTCATTGGAAAGAACAGCCTATCGCATTTTATCCTGATGCTAATGGCGCCATGTTCTCTGGCAGTATTGTTGCTGATCCTAATAACACTTCCGGCCTTTTTGATAATGGTGAAGGTGGGCTGGTAGCACTTATCACAGCAGATGGTAATGGTCAGCGCATTAAACTTGCATACAGTAAAGATGAAGGTAGAACTTGGACAAAGGTCGATCAAGTTGCAGCTGACTGGACAGATGATCCATTACAGTCCCAAGACTTCCGCGATCCTAAGGTCTTCCGCTGGCAGAATAAGTGGTTTATGGTTGTGGCTGGCGGTCCTTTAAGAATTTACTCTTCAGATAATTTACGTAATTGGAAAGTAGAGTCTACCTACCCTAATCTACATACTGAGTGTCCAGATCTTTATCCCATTAAAGCTAACGATGGAACCATCAAGTGGGTTTTATCGCGCGGCGGTCGTTTCTATAAAGTGGGAGATTTCAAGCAGGTAGACGGCAAATGGACGTTCGTTCCAGACGCAGAGTTTGAGCAAGCTGATCAATCCATGAATTTTGGTAAAGATTCGTATGCAGCGATGACATATTATGTTCAGGATTTTGGTACTACTGAAAATCCAACGTTGCCAGAACTTGTTGAAGTTAACTGGATGAACACCTGGGATGATTATTGCAATTTAGTAGCTAATACCGTTGGACAGAAATTCAACGGAACATTTAACCTTAATCTTAAACTTGGTCTTGTTAAGCAAGATGGATCGTATCGTCTGACACAGACGCCTATTGATGCATACAAGTCTTTGCGTCAAGAGGATAAGGCTATAACTCTAAAAGATGTTGATATAGACGAGAAAAGCGATGCGCTTAAGGGTTTCTCGGGAGATCAGTACGAAATTGTTTCTACATTCCGCCCTGGTAAAGATACTAAAAAAGTTGGATTTAATTTGCGCGTAGGTGGAAATGAAGTAACAAGAGTCGTATATGATTTGGAAACGGAAACGCTCTCCATTGATCGTAGCAAGTCGGGCATTATTTTGAGCAATAAATTTGCTCAGGTAGACTCCCAGTCAGTAAAGAGAAACGCTGACGGTAGCATTGATTTACATATCTATGTCGATAGAGCGAGTGTTGAAGTGTTTTCTCGCGGTAATACCGTGGCGGGGGCCAATCAAATATTCCCTGCACCAAGTAGTCTGGGTGTAAGTGCATTTGCTGAGGGCGGTACTGCTAAGGCGGATATAACGCTGTATCCTTTGGCTAGCACGTGGACGGATAAAAAAGAAGCAACAAAGCCGCTTGAGCTGGTACAAGCGTCACCAGTTCAAAATAACGTATATGTTGGAGATACTGTTGAGCTTAAAGCATACGTAATGCCTTCAACTGTACCGCAGGACGTTGTATGGAGCGTTGATAATCCTGATTTAGTTTCTGTTAAAGAAGAGGGGAACAAGCTCTTAGTAACAGCGCTTAAAAAAGGAACCGTTAAAATTACTGCAACATCAAAATCTGACCCAACGTTGTCTAAGGAATTTACTGTTTCTATTTCTCGTAACGATTTCAAGACAAACGTAAAAGATTTAACGTCTGTGGCTGGAAAATGGTATGTCGACGGAGAGAGTCTATACGATAAAAATGTGAGCGCCAATGATTACTACATGGGAAAACAGAAGATTCCATTCCCTGAGTATGAGCTTGATGTTGATATTAAATATCAAAAAGGTCTCATCAATATTTTCTATGCATCAGAAAACGTTGATCCACGTAATGCGTATTCTGTCCAATTTGGAGACAACGATGCGGTTCGTTTGTATCGTTTTATGGGAGATACTATTGCAGAAGGTAGTATGAATGGAAAACGTCTTAATGACGGAAAATTCCATCATGTTAAGGTAATCAAGGGTAAAAACAGCGTAAAAGTTCTTGTCGATGGGGTAGAGTACCTCAACCATACATTTGATACTGTAGATTCATACTACAACAATGCATATGTTGGCCTTGGACTATGGGATGGAGATCTAGAAGTTCAGAATCTTTTTGTAACTAACCCTCATGCTTCTAAGGTAAATAAAGAGAATCTTCAAAAAGCGGTTGATAAAGCAAATGACGTTGATATTAGTTTGTATACAGAGGAAACGGTAAGGGCCTATCAAGAAGCTCTTGCTCAAGCCAAGCAAGTTTTGGCTAATGAGAACGTGGAACAGTCAGCAGTTGATGCGGCAGCTCAAAATCTTAATGATGTTTTTGGAAAGCTATCAGCAAAGCTTGTATATCAGGTTACCCCTGATGAAGGTGTAAAAGAACTTGTGTTTAGTAAGCCAGTCGTGAATATTATTACTGAAACAATTCCGTTTAAGAGACAAGAGCGTACTAATCCAAATCTTAAACAAGGTTTACGTCGATTAATTACTGCAGGAAAGAACGGTTTACGACGTATCCTTGTTGAGGTTTCTGGAGATGATCGCAGGGTAATTGAAGACAGTACAGTAGACTCAGCTATAGATGAGATTGTAGAGGTCGGTACGCAAACAGCTTCTCAGAATGGTACAAACAATCAACAAACGGCGCCAAATGATGCTGTGACTACTAATGAAACATCTGCTGTTAATCAATTAGCACAAACTACTACCACAGATACCTCTACAAAAACTTCTGATGGATCACTTCCAAATACAGGTGTTGTAGATCAAGTTGCTGTTTCGGCAGGATTAACGTTACTGGGTTCGGGATTGGTTGCAGGTAGTCGTAAGAAAAAGAGAGACAAGCTGGACTAGGGTAGTAATATAACTGTTGTATAGATTTTCATAGCCCGATTTCATGTATGAAGTCGGGCTATTGTTATGTTAATAGTATCTTTCAGGTTATTTGACGTTGACGGAATAATAGCTACCTATAACCTATTTCTTTTGAAAGATCTTAAGCGTATTAGAGTGCAAGTGTTAAATTAAAGCATGTTTACAGTAGCTTTAAGGAGCAAATTATGGCTGATTATAAGATTCTTCTTGTGTGTTCAGGTGGAATTTCGACTTCTCTACTTATGAAAAAGATAGAAAAGTATGCAGAAGAACATAGTATGGATATTAAGGTTGATGCAGTTGGCACCGCAAGCTATGAAGACAGAGTTTCTGACTATGATGTGTTGTTGCTTGGGCCTCAAGTAGCTTATAGAAAAAAGCAAATTGCTGATTCCGTTGCTATTCCTGTTGCAGTTATTGCTCCTCAAGACTATGCCTTTTGCAATGTTGAAAATATCTTAAAAGAAGTTGATGCATTGCTCGGAAAGAGCAATGCGTAAAGCTAAGAGGTTATGAGAAATTGTTATAAGAAGTGTTTTTAACGTTCGTTGTGAGAAGGAAGGGAACAAATGGAGAAGTTACAAAAGTTTCTTGAAGAAAAGCTGGGACCGGCAATGTCCGTTCTCGGGTCTAATCGGTATTTACTGGCGGTAAGAGATGGTGTTATCGGAGCGCTTCCTCTTATTATCGTAGGTTCCTTCTTTTTGATTATTGCGTTTCCTCCTATCCCTCAAGATTGGGAAATTTATAAGTTCCTTTCTCAAAATGCCGCAAAGATTCTTCTTCCATATCGAATGACCATGTACATCATGGCGCTTTATGCCGTTTTTGGAATGGGAAACAGTCTTGCTAAATCATTCAAGTTAGACGGGCTTTCTGGCGCGATTCTATCCGTTATGGCTTTTCTTCTTACCATCAACCCAGTTAACGTGTTAAAAGATGCAAACGCTGGTGTAACTGGCTTTGTTATTCCTATGGCAAATCTTGGATCTGCAGGTCTTTTTGTAGGTATTATTTCAACTTTTATTGCAGTTAATATTTATCGTTTTACACAGCACTCTAACTTTAAGATTACAATGCCTGAACAAGTGCCTGAATCAGTTTCTCGATCTTTTGAGGCACTTACTCCAACGCTGCTTGTTATTCTTCTTTTTGGCTCCATTACTTATTACTTTGGATTTAACTGGAATGCAGCCATTACCACTCTCATCAAGCCTCTTGTGTATGCAACTGATAGTCTTCCTGCTGTTATGCTTATTTCGTTGCTCTATGGATTCTTCTGGTTCTTTGGTATTCATGGTGCCTCGATTGTTGGTTCAATCGCACGTCCTTTATGGCTTACTTTGCTTGAGGCAAATACCACTGCAGTTGCCGCTGGCGTTGCAGGAACTCAACTTCCTTCGATTAGTGCGGAGCCGTTCTATCAATGGTTCATTTTCATTGGTGGTGCTGGTACAACAATTGGACTTGCAATTTTGCTGGTAACTGTTTGTAAGTCTAAGTATGCAAAAGATCTTGGTCGCATTGCATTTTTCCCGGCGCTCTTTAACATCAATGAGCCAATTATTTTTGGTGCTCCTATTGTTTTGAATGTTACCCTTGCAATTCCTTTTGTGCTTACACCTGTTGTGTGTGGAGTTATATCTTGGTTTGCAACAGTGCTTGGTCTGGTAAATCGCGTATCAGTTAACGCCCCTTGGACACTTCCAGGACCTATTGGTGCATATCTTGCGACTGGTGGAGATTTCCGAGCTATTATTTTGAGTATTGTTTTGATTTTAGTTTCAATTTTGATTTATTATCCATTCGTAAAAGTTTGGGATAAACAGAATCTCTCTCAAGAGCAGAATGCATAATATGTGAATAGAGTAATTATATAGGTGCGATAGATACGGCTTTGATGTACAGATTTGTCATCGAGGCCGTATCTTTAGAGAAGGTGGAATATGAAACGCCTTGGAATTTCAATTTATCCTGAAAAGAGTACAAAAGAGGATATTCTTGCATATTTAGATCGAGCAGCTAGTGCTGGATTTTCTCGCATTTTTAGTTGTCTTCTTTCGGTTCAGGACACTAAAGAAGCTATTGTGCAGAAGTTTTCTGATATCAATGCACATGCGCATCGTCTTGGCTTTGAGATTATCGTTGATGTCAATCCAAGAGTTTTTAAAGAGCTTGGAATTTCATATGACAATCTTTCTTTCTTTAAAGAGATTGGTGCAGACGGCTTTAGGCTTGATTTAGGGTTTACTGGTAAAGAAGAGTCTTTTATGACGTTTAATCCAGAAGGATTATTTGTTGAGCTTAACATGAGCAATGACGTGGACTATCTTGACACCATAATGAAATACCAACCAAATAAAAATAAGCTTATTGGTTGTCATAACTTTTATCCTCATGGCTATTCTGGATTGGGCCTTGAATTTTTTAACCGTTGCACTGAGCGTTTCACAAAGTATGGGATTAATACTGCAGCATTTGTGACCAGTCAGGCTCAAAATTCGTTTGGCCCATGGCCGGTGACCGAAGGTCTTCCTACACTAGAGATGCATCGACACATGCCTATGCACCTGCAGGTGGAACACTATATTTCAATGGGAACTATTGACGACGTCATTATTTCTAACTGTTTTGCTACAGAATCTGAGTTTGAAAAAATAAAGTCCTTACCGCATGACCTGGTGAGCTTTGGTGTGAAGCTTGTGGATACCATTCCATCTGTCGAGAAGAGCATTGTACTTGAGGAACTTCACTGTAATAGGGGAGATGTTTCTGACAACCTAATTCGTTCATCTCAGAGTCGTGTGAAGTATAAGGAACATACCTTTGACGTATTTAATGCACCTTCTACTATTCGTCGAGGGGACGTTATTATTGAAAGCAGCCTCTATGGCCATTACGCAGGAGAGATGCAAATTGCTCGAACGGATATGATTAATACTGGTAAAACAAATGTTGTTGGTCATATTCCAGACGAAGAGCACTTTTTGATTGATACCTTACAACCATGGCAGAAATTCCGTCTCCACGAAGTGTTGTGATGGTGTGGCAATTCGCACATAAACATATTAAATAAGACGGTAGATTAAATTTACGCCCTGTTGGTATATTTCTAAACCAACAGGGCGTGTATTCATGCTCTGTTATTTCTTTTTAAATGCACCTAAAACACTAATGACAGCGTGGTAGAGAAGTGCAGAGAGAGGCCAAATGATCCAGCTCCTACCCCAGTCATAGGTAATAAAGCTATAGCCAAGATACATGAGTGTGATAACTACATAGTAAGCTTGCGTATATTGCTTATACTGGGCGTAGATAGACTTTTGTTTATTTTTGGAGATTTTCTCGCTATTTGAATAGTCATCTTCTTGGAGAAGAACATTGTAGCTACTTTTGACAATACCAGAATTAACGAGCAAAAAGACCCCAAAAGCAACCATGAACATGGCGATAAAAAATCCTATTGAGAAGTAAAGACCAGTTTCAAAATACGATGCGATAACAAAAGGGATAGAGCTCAGAATAGTAAGACAAACTCCAGCAGCTTGCTGAAAAGAGCGCAGGGACTTTGTAGATTCAGCGCGTCGCTTAACAGCTGCCTCAACACCATATTGCAGATCAAGGGTATTTTCTTTAAGTTCTTTGAATGGTGAAAGTTTTACGTTCTGTAAAATCAGAAGGCCTACACCAGCTGCAATGCAGAGCATCATAATAGAAACACCTATGATGTTAAGAAGGTTGGATGTATTGAGTGCACCTGAATTGATAATCGCGAGATTAAAATCTGTTTGAGTTTTTCCGTAGGTGGCAAGCGACCCAAGAATCGCAGGACCTAAGATAAAGAGCATAACGGCAAAGGCTGTTGTACGAGATGTCTTTTCAATAGTATCCAAATATTCCGTTGCTAGATCCAGAGAAACTTTAATCTTTGTGGAGGAGTAGTTGTCTTTCTCATTAGTTTGTGAAGAAGATTCGGGAGTAGCACTCTCACTTGAGGTTTCTGCAGAGTCTAAAGATGCTGCAGTTGCAGGGAGATCTTCCATTTCATCTTTAAGCAGATAGTCGGTTGAGACACCAAAGAGCTCACTCATAGTCATTATCTTTTGAATATCTGGCATGGAAGCCATAGACTCCCATTTGGAAACGGACTGTCTTGAAACATTAAGCTGTCGTGCAAGTTCTTCTTGTGACCAACCATTCCGCTTTCTGAGGCTCATGATTTTCTCGCTCAGTAACATGGTTGTTCCTTTCTATCAATGATGGATTGAAGTATTGAATCGGATTCACATGTGATGATTTTACTGTAAGAAAAGACTCAGTTGCTTGCCACCAAGTGTGATTGGAAATTTGTCAACTTTCAGTTGCGTAGTAGTTTACCTGCTTTTTTGTGATGAAAAAAATTAAAATGTGCAGAAATAAAAACACAAGAGTAGGTTGAGTTAATTGTTGGGTACACTTGAGTTAACGCTTTGGAGGTACTCATGGTAAGTCAGCATGATACAAAGTTATTGCATAAAGACGTCGCAAACAATGAAGCTTTGGACGGTACGTCTTTGAGCAAAAATCAAAATACTTCATCTACCGCGCTTATTTTGGAAGGCGGTAGCTACCGAGGTATTTTTACTGCTGGCGTTTTGGATGTACTTCGCGAGAAGGGCGTTACAAACTTTGAAAGTGTATGGGGAACTTCTGCTGGTGCTATTAATTCTGTGAGTTTCAAATCAAAGCAAATTGGCCGTGCTATGCGCATCATGCTGGCATTTAGAGATGATCCTCGATTTATGTCGTTTCGTTCGCTAGTTACAACGGGAAACATCGCTGGCGGCGAGTTTATGTACGAAGAAATCCAGAATCATCTTGATCCCTGTGATAACGAAGCGTTCAATTCAAATCCTATGCAAATGTATGCTGTTGCGTCAGACGTTACGTTTGGAACTCCAGCATATCTGCATGTAAAAAGTCTGCCAGATGATATTAAGATGGTTCAAGCTTCAGCTTCGATGCCAACGGTTTCTCGTATGGTAGAACTCGACGGTCATCGTTATCTTGATGGTGGGACAACTGATTCAATTCCCTTTGCAGCGGCGCTTGGTTTACCAGATGGCCAAGCTGAGTATCCTGTTGTTATACCTGACCATAAACCTGCAAAGAAAGCGCTGGTCATTGTTACGCAGGATCACGATTACGTAAAAACTGATATGAATGAGCAGATTGCTATTCGTTCGCAGTTTTATACGGCATATCCATATTATGAAGCTGCATTGGCTTCTCGCTCTGAGCGTTATATGGATCAGAGAAAACAGCTCTTTGAATTGCAGAATGAGGGCAGAGTATTGGTGCTTGAGCCGCCTGAGCCAGTTGAGGTTAAAGTTAACGAGAAGTCCGGTGAAGCCCTGCTGTCTTTGTACTTGACGGGTCGCAAAGTTGCCCTTGATCGCCTTGAAGAGATTAAAAGTTTTATTGAGTAGAGGTGTATATCTCTGAGTAACTGTAGGTATTTTTGAGTGACGCTATAAGTGCCTGATTTCTTTAAAGAATCGGTAGCTTTTGCCTGGAAACATCAAAGAATCTGTGGATTTGCCTGATTTTCTCAAAGAATCTGTGTCCAAAAAACAGATTCTTTGCACTTTTTAGGTAAGGTAGACTAGAAGTAGTCTGGTAGCAATTTAAGCAAGGTAAGCTAGAAGCAGCTTGGTAGCAATTCAAAAGTGCTAGCGCAGGCGCGTGAACTGGACTTTCTTGATAAGCGAATCCACAACCGAGCGCTCTGCCGCTTGAGTTCCGCTCTCCATGACGTTTGCAGCACCCGTGGCCATGGCCAGTCGCAGTGCGTCTTCTGTCGAGAGACCCTGTGCATCTGCAAAGGCGAACGCTGCCACAACGGAGTCACCGGCACCGACAGTGCTTCCTACCTTGACTTTTACTGGACCTGCATACCAAACTTCGTTGGTCGTAGCATAGACGGCACCGTTGCCTCCCATAGAAACGCAGACAGTGTCGATGCCGCCAGCGACAATCTCGGATGCGGCTGTGGCAATCGCGTTCACGTCGGTAAGCTCACGGCCCAGCATGGCGGAGAGCTCATGATCATTTGGCTTGGTGAAGTATGGTTTCTGCTCAAGACCTGCTGAAAGCGCTGCACCATCGGCGTCCAGATAAACCTTCAGCCCGGCGTCACGTAGAGCACGCGTCCAACGACCGTATGTGTTAGTGGAAGCTCCGCGGGGGAGGCTGCCAGAAAGAACTACGATATCGCCAGCGGAAGTCTTGGAGACAACATCAACAAGTGCCTGGTCAAGTATGCTGTCGGTGACCTCGGGGCCAGGTTCGTTGATGTCGGTATTGGTGCCGCCCTCGGCATCAACAACCTTAAGATTGGTGCGCGTTTCTCCAGGAACAGTAATTGCATGGACCTTGATGTTATTCTCGTCAAGAGCGTTTGCAATCCATTGTCCGGTTTGGCCAGCGAGAACAGCAATGGCAGTTGACTCTCCACCAAGTTTTGCAATGACTTTGGAGACGTTAATACCCTTACCACCAGCGTCTCGTCTGAGCCAGTTGATACGGTTTACCTGGTCAAATGTAAAGTTTTGAACATGAACAGTCTTGTCTAGAGCAGGGTTGAGCGTAACAGTATAGATGCTGGGCATAGTTGCTCCTCGAATGACTTACTGGAGTAAACGCGCGGTCATACTTTGTCTATTTGATGATACTCCCAGAATTTGTCGAGAAACCCGTCTAATTCATCGTTATTTATTATTTGTAGACTTAAATTGATTAAGTGCCCAGGTATATGCTGTTGGAGCAACTCTAGACCAGTAATTCCAGTTGTGATTGTCTCCTGTGTCTTGTTGATATTCAACACTGATGCCAGCGTTTTTAAGTTGTTCAACAAAGGAATTGACATCTGCTATGGGGACTACACCATCGTCAGATGTAGAAGCTACAAAGAACGAAACCTTAGTTGGATCAACATCGTTAATATATTGACTAGGGAAAAGCTGATTGTAGAGCTCCCATGACCAATTTTTAACTCCATCACTAAAAGCATGTTGAGACTGGTAAATAGCGTTATCGTCTGCCAGTTTTGTCCAAACGGAAGGAGAAATCAAAATACCTTTACTAAAGTAGTCGGAATGGTGCAATACAAAACGAGCAGCACCGTAACCGCCCATAGAAATACCACCAATAGCGTGATCTTTTTGGTCTTTAGAAACACGATAAGTGCTTTCAATGTAAGGTATTAAATCGTTCATGATGGCGGATTCCATTTTGAGTCCACGGTCAGCAGAATCAATATAGAAGCTATTAAAGCCATCGACAAAAACAACAATGGCACTCTGACCAGTAGATTGGATAGCATTGTCAAGCATTGCTGAGGAATCAAAGCGTTCAAGTAAATTTCGGTGATTACCGTATAATCCGTGCAGCATATAAATTACTGGATAGGTTTTATTTGGATTAGAGTCATAATCTGCGGGGAGGTAGACATCATAATTCCAATCTAAGCCAAGTGTTGGCGAGTAAAACGATGTGGCTTTAACAGTGCCCTTTGGAACTGCATCGTTTTTATCATTTTGTGTGTTAGATTGCTGTGTTGGTTCATTGTTTTGTGAACTATTTTGATTTGCTGGAGTGCAGCCATAAAAAGGAATGGCTAGTAAGAATATCGTTGAAATCAAAAAAGCTAAATTAATCCGCATATGTTTTGCATGGTATGTGTTTGTTGGTTTAGAAGGATTTTGTAATTTCATTACAGCATTTAAATCTGTCATTGTTTCCTCCCACTATCGTAGGTTTAGTTGTTTTAGACAAATTACAATGCACCTCAAAAAGGGATGTATATATGTTAAACATAAGATCTTGAGCACGGTTTATGTTGTGATAAAACAAAAACTGGAACAAAAAATATACAATGTCACGACAAGCGGTCAGCTTACTTCGGTAAGTGGTTTGGTATGTGAATAAAAACATCAAATTTGAATGAATTGTTGCATTCGTGAAGCAACAAAAATTCCCGCATACAACTGCTAAAGAGTGGAGTATACTTTTAAGGCTTTTCCACAGAGCCCCGTAATCTCTGACAAGAAAAAGCATAGATAGCCCGTCCAGGGGTTGTCATCTCGTAATTCGTAGGAGGAGTCAAGTGAAGAAGTCGACTCAGTTTGCCAAGGCTGGCGAAGTCGAGCGCAAGTGGGTGCTCATCGACGCTGAGGGCGCAACGCTCGGTCGTCTGGCTACAAAGGCTGCCATGATTCTTCGTGGTAAGAATAAGCCACAGTACACGCCAAACGCTGATACTGGTGACTTTGTAGTCATCATTAATGCAGATAAAGTGGTTCTTACTGGCGTAAAGGCAGACCATAAAGAGTACTGGCGTCATTCCGGTTACCTTGGTGGTTTGAAGTTTGAATCCTTCAAGGAGGCTATGGAGAAGCACCCAGAGCGTGTTATTGAGCACGCTGTTAAGGGCATGCTTCCAAAGACCACCCTTGGTCGTAAGCAGGGTATGAAGCTTAAGGTTTATGCTGGTGCTGAACACCCACATGCTGCACAGAATCCCGTTAAGATTGAGCTGGAGGGCTAAACGATGGCAGATAACACCGCTGTTTATACCGGCACCGGTCGTCGTAAAGAGGCCGTCGCTCGTGTTCGTCTTATTCCTGGAACTGGTAAAGTTACTGTCAACGGTCGCGAGGCAACTCAGTATTTTGGTCGCCAACAGCTCGTAGACAATGCAACTGCACCACTTCGTATTACTGATACTCTTGGTCGTTTTGATGTTCTCGCCAATTGTGATGGTGGCGGCATCAACGGTCAGTCTGGTGCTCTTCGTCTTGGCATTGCTCGTGCTCTGCTTGAGGCCGGCGAGTATCGTGAAGACCTTAAGAAGGCTGGCTTCCTCACCCGCGATTCTCGTGCGGTTGAGCGTAAGAAGTACGGTCTTAAGAAGGCTCGTAAGCGTCCTCAGTTCTCCAAGCGCTAAGGCCGCTCGTTCACAAAATGTTCTCATGGAGGCCTGTCGTCTTTCGGCAGGTCTCTTTTTTGTATACTTTTAAATGGTCGTGTTTTGCATATTTGCATAACCGCTTCAGTCCGCACGTTCTTCTCGCTATCTGGCGAGAAGCCCCACCTGTCGAGTAGTTCGCTGGCGCTTTGCGCGCAAGTTGCTCTCCACCCGACAACACTACATTCGCAGCTAGGAGACGCTTATGAAGTACTTTGGAACAGACGGCTTTAGAGGCCGCGCAAACGAGGGTTTGAACGTCGATCACGCGTATAAAATTGGCCGCTTCATAGGCTGGTATTACGGAGCTAAGCAGTCTCGCAAGGCTCGCATTATCATTGGTAAGGATACTCGTAGGTCAAGCTATATGTTCGAGTCCGCGCTTGTTTCGGGTCTAGTTGCTTCCGGCGCTGATGCGTACATGTTGCATGTTATTCCTACTCCTGGCGTGAGCTACGAGGTAGTAGATGGTGGCTTTGACTGCGGCGTTATGATTACTGCTTCCCATAACCCCTTTACTGACAATGGCATCAAGCTAGTCAACAAAGAGGGTTACAAGATGGACGAGGATGTCCTTGAGCAGGTAGAAGCTTATATTGACGGCAAGCTTGAAGTTCCTATGGCAACCGGTGATGGTATTGGTCGCACCGTTGACTACATGCAGGGTCGTAATCGCTAC
The DNA here is from genome assembly GCF_000024225.1 of Lancefieldella parvula DSM 20469. Classification (NCBI taxonomy): domain Bacteria; kingdom Bacillati; phylum Actinomycetota; class Coriobacteriia; order Coriobacteriales; family Atopobiaceae; genus Lancefieldella; species Lancefieldella parvula. Next base: position 1,398,327 of record NC_013203.1, on the reverse strand, counting down.
ATCTCCAGTCTTATTGCTAGCTGTGGTTTTAGCTTGCAGGGTCTAAAGATTGGCCTGGACTGCGCAAACGGCGCAGCTTCTAGTGTTGCTCGTCCTGTTTTTGATGCGCTGGGTGCCGAGACTCACGTTATCAACAATGCTCCAAATGGTCTTAACATTAACGTTGATTGTGGTTCCACTCACATTGACCAGCTGCAGCGCTTTGTGGTTCAAAATAGTCTTGACGTGGGCTTTGCGTATGATGGCGATGCTGACCGCTGTCTGGCAGTTGACGAGCGCGGCCACGTAGTTGATGGAGACCTAATTCTTTACGTTTGCGGCACCTACCTCAACAAGTATGGTCGCTTGGCTAAGCAGACCGTGGTTACCACCGTCATGAGTAACTTTGGCCTGTTCAAGGCATTTGACGACGCTGGCCTCTCTTACGAGAAGACCAACGTAGGCGATAAGTACGTTTACGCTTGCATGAACGAAAACGATTACAGTCTGGGCGGCGAGCAAAGCGGTCACATCATCTTTGGTGATCTTGCAAAGACCGGTGACGGCATCCTGACCAGTCTCCGTATTATGGAGGTCTTAAGAGCAGAGCGCGAGAAACTCTCTGAGCTGACTCGTCCCGTTAAGCTATACCCACAGCAGTTGGTTAATGTTCGCGTCACTGATAAAGAGGCTGCTATGCAGTCTCCTAAGGTCAACGATGCAGTTGCAGCTGCCGAGAAGTTCCTTGAGGGCAATGGCCGTGTGTTGGTCCGCGCTTCTGGAACTGAGCCTCTGGTACGTGTTCTTGCAGAAGCACCTACTGATGAGCTTTGCCAGCAAGCAAACCAGATTGTGCTTGATGCACTTGAAGCGTATAGGCTTAGCGCTTAAGCGCAGATAAATTCAGGGGATACGATGGCACTGGCAGGAATAGGTGTAGATATGCTTGAGATTGCCCGCATGCAGCAGGCAATTGATAAGCGCCCTCACTTTATTCGCCGCATGTTTACCGATGCCGAGCGTGCGTATTGTGAGCGTACTGCTCGCCCTGCGGAGCATTATGCTGCTCGTTTTGCGGCAAGAGAAGCTGTGCTCAAAGCTTTAGGAACGGGTTTCTCGTCTGGTATTGGTTTTCAGGATGTTTCTGTTGAGAGAGATCAACTGGGTAGGCCACAAGCTTGTCTAGCTGGTAAGGCTGCACAGATTGCGGCCGATCAAGGCGTGCAAGAGATTGCACTTTCTATTTCGTACACTAGAGACGTTGCGGTAGCCAATGCAGTTGCCGTCACCAATGCTGTAAAACCTAAGGTAGATCAAAAGGAAGATGCCACCCAAGAGCTGGCACGTTCATTCAAAGAAGCTCGTTCTGTGTTGGATGAGCTTGAGCGCGTGCAAGAATCTATAATTGAGACAACCTTTGATGATGTTGTTAAATCTGAGGAGTAAGTTATGCAGCCGGTATTAAATGTTGAGGACATCAAGCGCGTAGAGATTGCGCTGACACGCGTGGGCGTAAGCGTTTCTGAGCTCATGCACCGTGCAGGTTACGCTGCTGCTCAAGAAGCCCTTGGCATGGGGGGAGACATTAGTAACGTTGTCATCCTCGTAGGTCTTGGCAATAACGGTGGAGATGGCTGGGTGGCAGCAGAAGCGCTGCGCTCTAGGAACTGCAACGTTAAGGTGGTTACTCCACTTGAGCCAGATCAGATTTCCGGCGATCTTGCACGTCAAATGGCGCAGCGCGCCGTTCGCGCGGGAGTTTCGGTGCTTGTTGGTCCTTCTCGCCAGGAGCTTATTGATCTGTTGGCAACAGCTGATGTGGTGCTTGACTGCATGTTGGGTACCGGTTTTCACGGCAAAGTGAGAGCTCCGTTTGATATTTGGATTGAGTGCCTTAATCAGTCTGGCGCTCGCGTGCTCTCTGTTGACGTTCCAAGTGGTCTTTCTGCGCAGAAGGGCCAGGTAGAAAGTGCGTGTGTTGTTGCTGACGTCACCGTTACCATGATTGCGCTGAAGCCCGGTCTAATTGCTGATGCTGGTCGAGATGTTTGTGGTTCTATTGTTGTAGCTCCTTTGGCCGAGCAGACGGAGCGCTTGGTTGTTGAAGCAGATCCTGTTGCATGGCGCGTTGACTTGGAAGATTATCTTGCTTCTGTTCCTGCTCAGCTCAACGACTGTGATAAGTATTCTCGCGGCTCCGTACTGGTGGTTGGTGGCTCTAGCCGCTTCCCGGGAGCCGCTGTTTTTGCTGCTAAGGCGGCTGCTCGTGCGGGTGCCGGCTACGTTACGCTGGCAGTCCCCGAGGCTATTGTCAGCTGTGTTCAGATGATGTTGCCAGAGGTTCCTGTTATTGGCCTCCCATGCGATGCTGAGGGCGTGTTTACTGAGGAGGCCGCTCCACTGGTGCTGCAGCTTGCTGCGATGCGTACCGTTACGCTGGTTGGTCCTGGCATGCGCGTTTCTGGTGGAACCGTTAAGGTTACCTCTGCACTGCTTGACTCTGAGCTGCCCGTTATTGTTGACGCTGATGCACTCAACTGTATTGCTCGCCTGACTAACAACAACCTTCCAGATTTCCCCGAGCTCACTCGTCGTACCGCTCCGCTTATCATGACCCCACATCGTCGTGAGCTTGGCCGCTTGGTCAATCAGGTAGACAATCCTCCTGCAAGCCTGGTGGCTCAGCTTGAGGCAGCTCGTAAGATTGTCTGGGCAGATGGTGGCTCTGAGCTGGTTATTGTTGCTAAGGGTACTGCTACCGGCTGTGTAGGCGTCCAGAAAGCCGTGCTGCCAAAGCCTGGCCCTGTCACGTTGGCAACCGCTGGTTCTGGCGATGTTCTTGCTGGTACCATTGCTGGCCGATTAGCTCAGGTTGCCGGCCAAGTTGATGACCTGACAATCTTCTGCTCGCTTGCTTGTGAGGTTCATGCATACGCAGGCCAGCTAGCTGCCGAGAAGTTCGGTGTACGTGGAGCTATGGCTGGTGACATCTGCGATGTTATTGGCCTTGCTTCAGATGCACTTGAGGAGCAAATTGCGTTCCCTATGGCAGACTTTGAAGAAGCTGCAGAGTAGGTGAGCTTGATGTCAGCATATCCTCAGGATAGATGGGCTTGGATAGAGATTGATCTTTCTGCCGTCCGCCACAATGTGAAGGCGTTTAAAGCCCAGCTTAACCGCGGAGTTAAGCTAATGTGCGTGGTTAAGGCTGACGCATACGGTCACGGTGCTGCTCAGTGTGCTAAAGCCATGCAGTCTGTGGGTGCCGATCAATTTGCTGTTGCAACGGTTGATGAGGGTGTTGAGCTGCGTTGCTCTGGCATTGAAAGTCCTATTCTGGTGCTTTCTGAGCCACCCGTCACTTCTATTCCAGACCTTGTTCGCTTTGACATCATGCCTTCCGTCTATACAGTTGATTTTGCGCTTGCCTACGGCGAGGCTTCTGCTGCAGCTAACAAAGTTGGTCGCTATCATCTGGCCATTGATACTGGCATGACCCGTATTGGTGTCAGGCGAGAAGATCTTCTTGAGGTGCGCGGTTCTATTGATTTCCACAGGGGTCTTGAGTGTGCTGGTACGTTTACGCATTTTGCTACGGCCGATGTGCTTGACAACTGGGATTTTGACCTGCAGGTTAATCGTTTTGTTGAAGCAATTACAGCACTCAAAAATGCAGGCTATGAGCTAGGCTTGGTTCACGCTGACAACACTCCCGGTACCATCCTGCACAAAGATATACAGTTTGATATGGTCCGCGTAGGCATTGGTCTGTATGGGCTTCATCCAAGTAAACTCACCATTCCACGCATTGACCTGCAGCTCGTTATGAGCGTACGCGGTCGTGTGACGCGTGTGGTCTATCCAGCTGTTGGTGATGGTGTTGGTTACGGTATGACCTGGCGCGTTCCTCGTAATAACATTCAGGTAGCAACAGTGCCTATCGGTTACGCTGACGGACTTGCACGTAATCTTTCTAACCGTATGGATGTTCTGGCGCGCGGAAGTCGAGTGCGCCAGGTAGGCAACATTTGTATGGATCAGTTCATGATTGCCGTTGATACAACAGGTGCGCGTGCTAACAAGCCTGTGTACGAGATTTGTTATGGTGACGTGGTAACCCTTATTGGTAAAGATGGCGACCAAGAAATCACCGTAGATGAGATGGCTGATCTGCGTGAAACTATCAACTACGAGGTAGTTTGCAACTTTGGTGCTCGCCTTGATAAGGTGTACATCTAATGGCGGCTTCTCCTGCTTCGCCTAAAAACGCTTTAGGTAGAAAACGCATGTCAAACGTAGAATATTCTAAAATCGCATATTCTAAACAAGCAGGTCAAACTCTTGATGAGATTTGCGAGCAGATAGCTGATTGTAAAAAGTGTCCGCTTTGGGAAACGCGCACCAATATTGTGTTTGGCGGGCCAAATCCCACGGCTCGTATTATGATTGTAGGAGAAGCTCCTGGTAAAAATGAGGATCTAAGCGGTCAGCCTTTCGTGGGAACATCGGGCAAAAAACTTGATGCACTGTTAGAGGAAGTTGGTCTTTCTCACCAGGATGTTTTTATCTCTAACGTGGTCAAATGCCGACCGCCTTCAAATAGAAACCCCAAGGTAGCTGAGGTGGAGGAGTGCTCTCCGTATCTTCGCGACCAGATTCGTGCCATTAAGCCAGACGTTATTGTTTGTTTGGGAAATTTTGCTACACAGTTTGTCATGCATACCGATAAGGGCGTGACAGAGCTGCGCGGCAAGTTTTACCAGATAGGCGCCTTTAGTGTGCTACCTACCATGCATCCTGCATCAACTATTTATCGCAAAGAATGGGCACAGTTCCTCAAAGACGACTTGCAACTTCTTGCTGATTGGCTTAAGAAACATCCTCGAGGAGGCTCTTGTGACTAATCCTTCTGTCGACGCTAATTTTGGCACAAATAACACCATTGCAAACAATCTGCCAGAAAAAACCGCAGCTGGCACGTTTGTTTCTACTACCACTGAGCAGACTATTGCTCTTGGTCAGATTTTGGGCAAACTCCTGCAAGCAGGAGATGTTTTAGTGCTCACGGGAGACTTGGGTGCGGGAAAGACTCAGCTCACTAAGGGTATTGCTGCAGGTATGGGCGTTACTGATGATGTAACCAGCCCAACCTTTACTATCGAGATGGTTTATGAGGGTACAACCATACCGCTCTATCACTTTGATTTGTATCGTTTGAGTGATCCTGACCAGCTTGAAGATACTGGTCTATATGACGCACTTGAGTCCGATGGGCCAACTATTATCGAGTGGGGAGAGCAATTTGCAGAGCAAATTGGCGAGAGAACCCTTGATGTGTATGTCTCCAGGTTATCAGAGGAAGAGTTAGCATCCGATGACGCTGAGCCTCGTCGTGAGATTCGATTTATCTCGCAGAATGCTCGGGGAGAAGAAATTATCCAGTCGCTTTAATTTTTGAAGATGGACTTCAGTTAATGAACTAGATTCTTATATTGATGAGCTGAGTACTTACGTATAAAACATTTACGTGTTAAGCGTGGAATATAGAGACGTCACCTGTACAATAGATGGCGTCTATTCTTTTTACTGACTGCACTTGTAGAGCTCAAGAAAGAAGCGTGATCAAACATGCAGAAAGCTTTGATTTCGATTGACTACACCTACGATTTTGTAGCAGATGACGGAAAGCTGACAGCAGGCAAGCCAGCTCAAGCTATTTCTGATGCTATTTATGAAGCTACTAAGTGTGCTTTTGATCGTGGCGATTATATTTTCTTTGCTATTGACGCTCACGACCCAGAGGATAACTTCCATCCAGAGACCAAGCTTTTCCCACCTCACAATATTATTGGCACAAGTGGTAGAGACTTATTTGGACCTTTGAACAACTTCTACCAGCAGTACAAGGATGATAGCCATGTGTTCTGGATGGATAAGCGCCATTACTCGTCCTTCTCGGGAACTGATCTTGATATTCGCCTGAGGGAGCGCGGTGTCAATACGGTTATTTTGACCGGCGTTCTTACTGATATTTGCGTGCTGCATACGGCAGTGGACGCTTACAATCTAGGTTATCACATTGAGGTTGTTGAGCCAGCGGTGGCATCGTTAACGCCTGAGAATCACCAGTTTGCTCTTGCGCACTTTAAGAATACTCTTGGAGCAACGCTTGTTGATACAGAACTTAATGAGATTGAGAGCTTATAATGACTCCAGAACAGCGCGCGGTTAAATGGTTTGAGAAAGTTCCAGAGGCAGATCAACTTTCGTTTGATGAGAGACTTGCTATTTGCAAAAAGACAGCAAATACCACGGCACTTGTCTTTGTTGTTCTATTCTTGCTTGAATGGATACTTGCGTATACTCTTACTGACGGTTCATTTGCATTTATTATGACCGATATTTTGAACAGCATACTATTAGGAACTGGTGGAAGGGTTACTACTCGAAAAACGGCTGTTGTGGGCTTGTTTGTGGTAGCGCCATTATTGATTATTCCTACAATTGTTACAGTTCTTGTTCGACCTATTATTTTTAAGAATGAAATTAAAAAGTACCTCAAATAAATAAGTTACTGTATTGATAAGGCCCAAGAATAAAACTTGGGTCTTTTTTGTTTAGCGCCTATATTTAGCGTTTTCAAATGCAGTCTTGAAGTCTTCGAGAAGTTCTCGAGGAACCTTCTCCTGATCTCCATGGTGGAGCTCTTGCATGAAGACATTGCTTATAGCTCCAATAAGTAGGTGGGGAGCAATCTTATCTGCGAGAGGTACAAACTCTAGAGCATATTTTTTATCGTCGAGAATAAGCCAGGTGCCTCTCCAGCCACTGATAGTTCCTTCAATATTTGAAGCATGGGCCGAAGCAAAGACATTTTGATTATTGTCAAAGAGATACACGACGCCATCTACGTCAACTCCAACAAAACCGTCCGTAGCGCATTGCTCAAAATCGGAAACAATATGCGCACCACTGGTCCAGAACACCCAGTTCTTCTCGCCAGCCATACACAGACCTTTCTAAACATCAAAAGTTTCTTGATTAAATGGTAGTAGGAGAACACTTTTAGAGCAAGTCAATTTCGGTCAAAAAAGTATGGTTTACCTGCGAACTCAACCTACTGTTGAGTAGTTGGAAACCGTTGCGATACCAAACTCAACTGATACGTTCTTGTTGAACGTATTGTTACGACTCATAGTGAAATCAGCGGCCCGCATGCCATTTCAGTGATAATGAGTTGAGAAAAGGAGCAACTATGACTACTTCATCTGAGACCCTTGGTCGTCGTATTGCACGTCTTCGTTTAGCTAAAACTGCAACGCAGGAGCGTCTGGCAAAAGAGTTGAACGTGAGTCCGCAGGCGGTGAGCAAGTGGGAGAGCGACATTAACTATCCGGATATTTCGCTGCTGCCAGATCTTGCACGCTTTCTTGGAGTGTCCGTTGACGAACTTTTGAGCGGCGCAAGTGCCTTCGCTCAGGAGAGTGTCGCTGCCCAAGAGGGTACTGCCGAGGTTGTTTCTGTTGCAGCCGACGAGCCCGCGGAGATCGTAGAAGAGCCCACAGAGCAGGACAACCAGGGCATTGCTACTCAGTCTTCAGGTTTCAGCTTTGGCAAGCTTTTTGGTAAGAGCATGGTCAAAGTCGAGAAAAACGACGAGGCTGACGGTAGCAAGAAGAAGGACGTTCGCTTAGGCAATGGATCTGCAAAGCACGGGTTGCACGTGTATGTTGTTTCCAACAACGGCGATGTTGTTGATATGTGCGTACCTTTGGGTCTGGCAAAGTTTGTGCTGAATTCTGGAATTCATATCAGTGGCAGCTATCTTAATCAGGAGACTCAGAAGCAGCTCTCTAACATTAATTTTGATGCGCTTATGGAAGCTGCAAAGACTGGCGAGAGTGGCACACTTGTGGATATTACATCCGCAGACGGTAACGTTGTAAAGATCTGGTTTGACTAAGCGTTAACGGTTACATAGACTGACTAAAACAAGATACGCCCGGGCAGTTGCTTGTCGGGAAACGGTCTCGTTTTTTGTTGGCGCAGATTTAGTCACACTCGCGCGTAATAAAAAGCGCCGCAGCTATCACCAATTGGTGTTAACCGGGGCGCTTTTGCTTCAATATAGCATATTCTACGCGTCAAAAATTACATCTCGTTAGAGGCTTTGGCGCAGTGGCATTCTTTAGAAGGTAATCAAATTGATACAAATAGCATCGTCTTCTAAGTACCACTCTTCTTCACATTCAAATTTACTGAATTTATCGGGAACACAGTATGAGTCTTCAAGCCAATACGATTCAAATTCTTGAGCATCAGACTGATCAATGAGCCAGCCTGATAAATCCATAGCTAATGCGTCATCTATCAATGCGATATTACCTTCACCGCAATCTAGATAGAATATCTTTCCTTGTTCATTTGCTTTTGCTTGAACTAGAAGAAAAAAGTTAACAAATTGCTCGTCTTCAATGTCATGTCTACTTTTGAGCCCTACTATTTTCTTCAGATTGTTTTGCTTTGACATTGGTTGTCCCTTTTGTGTATGTCAACTTATAGTGATTTTATCGCAGAAGCATACCAGCAAAAAGCACCCCGGTCATCCCATAAATTGTGATAGCGAGGGTGCTTTTGTTTCACTGTAGCATATGTTTGCTGTGAGAAACCGGTCGGCTGCGCAATCCCATCAACTATACTTGAGGCAAATAATTCGACGTAATGCTGCAACGGCACGTTCTTCTCGACTGATGGTAGAGATTCTTATATAAACCTCTTGATTATGTACTATTCATATTCTGGCATTACAAGAAGGCTTGCAGAGGATTTGGCAATATGATTGAGGGGTACAAGAAGGAGTACGGTAGGAATGCGGTGCTTCTCGTGCGGTGCCGGGGTTGGCGGTAAAAGGCGATTATTCTTTTAGTGAAATGTAAAATGGCTTGAGTCGATAGGGCAAACGATGCGAGTGCTTCTAGCTGAAGATGAGAAGAGAATGGCTGCAGCTATTGTGGCTCTCTTGAAGCAAGAAAAATACGACGTTGATCATATGACTGACGGCGCGTCTGCCCTTCTCGCCCTAGAAAGTAATATGTATGACATTGCAATCCTGGATGTTATGATGCCTAAGATGAGTGGGTTTGAGGTTTCCAGAAAGGCACGTAGTAAGGGAATTACCATTCCTATTTTAATGCTGACGGCAAAAAGCCAGCTAGACGATAAGGTCGAGGGCCTGGATAACGGCGCTGACGACTATCTAACCAAGCCTTTCCAGACGGCAGAACTCTTAGCTCGTTTACGTGCGCTAGGAAGAAGGAGTTCTAGCTTTCAAGAGAATGTCCTGTGTTTTGGCGACCTCTCGCTTGATTCCACAACCGCAACGTTGACCTGTGAGACTTCTGGCCAGAGTGTGCGTCTAAGCGAGAAAGAGTTGCGCATTCTTGAGTATATGATTGGCAATCATGGTCGCATTATGACGCGTGATCAGCTTGCCATTAAGATTTGGGGATTTGAAAGCGACGCCGAGTACAACAACGTTGAGGTGTACATGTCATTTACCCGTAAAAAACTGGCATTTATCGGTTCTACGGTAGAGATTAAAGCAGTTCGCGGCTTGGGATATGAATTGAGGGATTAAACTGTTTAGGCAATCCAGAAGAAAAATTATCCTCTCCATTATGGTGTCGCTTGTTCTGCTGTTCACGGTGACGCTGTCGGTCATCATGTTTGCTAGCACTCAGGAGATCAGACAGAAGAACATGGACGTGCTCAACCGCTACGCCAGTCAGTATTCGCTTGAGAAGGAAAAAGGTAGCTCTGAGGGACAGAGTGGCCCAGAGGGTCAGGGTAGTTCTGAGGGGCAGGGTAGCTCCGAGGGACAGACAAGCTCCGAAGATCAGAGTCCGCAGCAGCCACTGGTCAAACCTGACGCTCAGCTGTCAAACAAATCTGACAATCAACCGCCAGGTCAGAGATCTGCTTACGAGCTCTCAACGTTTTACTCAGTATCGTTTTCTGTAGACGGCTCCGTACTTTCAGTCTTTAATGGCGAGAAAACCGTTAGCTCTGATGAAAACCTTACTGAGTTTGCTCGTCAGATTTTGAACGAAGGAAATCCTTCTGGTAGAACAGGCAATCTTTCTTACGTGGTTATGAAAAAAGATGGCTATACGCTTGTGGCGTTTATGGATAACACCGTTTCTGAAGCCGGTCTTCAGACCATGATGCGAAACGCTCTGCTTGTAGGAGGCGTATCGCTGGTAGGTATGTTCTTTATTTCTGTGTTTCTGGCAAAGCGCATTATTCGTCCACTTGAAGAGAGTGATAAAAAGCAGAAGCAGTTCTTATCCGACGCAAGTCACGAGCTCAAGACCCCTATTGCGGTTATTGACGCCAATGCAGAGATTCTATCCAGAGAACTTAGTCACAACGAATGGCTCTCCAACATTCAATACGAGAGCAATCGTATGGGAAAGCTAGTAAAACAGCTGTTAGATTTTTCTAGTGCGGAGAATAGAGAAGTGCCTATGGAAAAGCTGGACTTCTCTCATGTGGTTACTGGAGAATCACTGGTCTTTGAGACGTTTGCGTTTGAGAATGGCAAGGTGCTTCAAAGCAACATTGAAGAGGGGATTGTTCTTACAGGCAATCAGAATCAGCTTACGCAGGTTATTTCTGTGCTGCTTGATAACGCCCTGAGGCACACAACGGGTACTCAGATTGAGTTAAATCTTAAGAAACAAGGTCATAGCGCCATCTTAAGTGTTAGTAATGACGCGGAAGAGATTTCTCAAGAAAAGCTTGAGCATCTGTTTGATCGTTTTTATCGCGTTGATGATGTACGAAATAGTGAGGATAATCACTATGGACTAGGTCTTTCGATTGCACAAGCTGTGGTTCAAAAGCATGGTGGAACTATTAATGTAGGCTATTCAGAGGGTCAGATTACTTTTACTGTTCAGCTTCCTATTAAGGGCAAATAACGCGTAGGTAGAAATTCAATATTCAATCTTTAATTCAATAAAACTGTTTTATATAGACGTCTTTCTCGTTAAGACGTCTTTTTTATTTATGCAGGTAAAAGCCTATAAATCAAAATATGCGATTTTAGCATATTTTACGTTTGAACTGGGATTTTGCTAACTCTCCAAAAATTTCTAAAAAAACTTTGAGAATTCAATCTTTGTTCAATCTTTGCCTCCTACTATGTCCTCATCAGATGCAAGGGAGTAAAAAATCACTTCATTGCATACACCAAATAAGTGCAAGGAGGCGCACATTATGCAGTACACAAGAAGAGATGTAGTAGCCGGTCTTCCAGTTTTGATGGCATTCGGACTTGCTGGTTGCAAAACCGCAAAAGCAACCGCTAATAACACAACTGAAGACACCAAGAAGGCTTCAGAAGCACTTCGGATTACCGCCGCTCAGACCCTGGATGGCTATGCAGTAAACAGCACTACTGCTGATGAGAATACCATCCTGGTCAATACTACCGACGATGTAACCATTACCAATTCCACGGTTACTAAGACAGGAGATTCCGACGGCGGAGATAACTGTAACTTCTACGGTCAGAACGCTGCAGTACTTGTTGAGGGAGGTTCAACCACTACGCTGACTAACCTCACTGTTACTTCAGATGCAAAGGGTGCCAACGGCATTTTTAGCTACGGAGGCAACGGCGGTCAGAACGGCGGTGACGGTGATGGCACCAAGGTTATTATCAAGGACACCACCATCACTACAACTGGCGACGGCGCGGGTGGCACCATGACAACCGGTGGCGGCACCACCAATGCCTACAACCTCACGGTTACCACAAACGGTCAGTCTTCTGCAGCTATTCGTACCGATAGGGGCGGCGGAACAGTTTACGTAGACGGTGGTACCTATACCTCCAATGGTCTAGGTTCGCCAGCCATCTACTCCACGGCAGAGATCCACGTTGCTAACGCCACACTTGTTTCTAACCTTTCCGAGGGCGTTTGTATTGAGGGCTTGAACTCCATTGAGCTTACCGATTGCGACCTTACGGCAAACAACACCAAGTGCAATGGCAACGCAACCTTCATGGACACCATCATGATTTACCAGTCCATGTCCGGAGATGCAGCAACAGGTAATTCCACCTTTGCTATGACTGGTGGTTCCCTCACCAGCAAGAACGGTCACATGTTCCACGTTACTAACACTAACGCTGACATTGAGCTCAATGGCGTCAAGTTAACTAACGAAGACGCTGCTAACATTCTTATCTCTGTCTGTGATGACGGTTGGAATGGCGGTAATAATAAGGCAACCTTTAACGCTAAAGCGCAGGATCTGGTGGGAGCGGTGCTTGTTGGCAACAACTCCACACTTGCTCTGAACCTTACCGAAGGAACCACGTTTGAGGGTTACGTTAACGGCAACATCGTCAACGCCACTAACCAGACTGTTTCCACTGAAGTTGGTACTGTTGCGGTAACACTGGATAACAACAGTACTTGGACTTTGACAGCAGATAGCTATGTCACCGAGTTCAATGGTACTGCAGCAAACGTTATTGCTAACGGTCACACACTGTATGTAAAAGGTACGGCACTCACGGGAACCTGATTAAGGGAGAAGAACGTGTAGTAACGCAAAGACACAGCTACAAAAGACACCCTGTGGGTTATGAGCTCGCAGGGTGTTCTTTGTTGTTAGGGTATGAGTTACGTGCTTTGCTGAGGGAGAGTGTGGGGGGGGTGGCTACTCGTCCTTTGAATATGCGTCATCTTGGTAGGAATCATCTTCGTTATCATCGCGCACAAGCAAGGAGTTGAACAGCTCATCGATATCGTTTTGACGTTGGGTTGTCTCTTCCTCAGCTATCGTCCACACACCGTCTTGGTAGTAAAGAATATCACCCTGGCAAGCGTTACTTGGAAGCTTGTGGCGAGAAATGGTAAGCATATTGCCTGATTGATCATTTAGCTCAAGCACGGCAAGGTTGTTGTCTTCAAATCGATCAATGATTGCTTTCATTACTTAGTCCTCGATGTCGACGACGTGCCAGATTTTTCTGGTGAGGTAGGAGCAACAACAGTGCCGTTCTTCTCGCCAGATATTTCAATGGTTGTACCATCGCAGGTAATGGTAATAGTTCCGTTAGCTCCCGTTCCCCAAATCTCAACGGAATGTTTGTGGAGGGCGTTTAAGACTGACTTCATGGGGTGTCCGTAGGAGTTATCCAAAGCGTAAGAAATGAGGGCGTAAGTGGGCGATAGCTTGCGGACCAGTTGCTCATTTGTACCTGTTCTAGAGCCGTGATGGGAGAGCTTGAGCACGTCGATGTGGCCTGGATTGCTCTGAAGGATTGCGCTTGTAGGTGCATCTCCCGTGAAAAGAAACGTCTTGTTGCCAATGGTTAGTTTGATAATTATCGAGTAGTCATTGGTATCGGGAAAATTTGCGTCTTTGGCTGGCCAAAGAATTTCTATCTTGTAGTCATCGGTTTGGTCGATGATGGTCCCTGCTTCAGCAAGGGTTATTTGTAGGTTATTGTTCTGAATAGCGGTTAGAAACTTTCTGTATGTTGCCGTGTTGTTTGTCTTATTTGGTGCGTAAATGGTTCCGATTTGGGTGCTGGAAATGACGTCCGCCATGCCACCAATGTGATCTTCGTCAGGATGGGTAGCTACCAGGTAATCAATCTTCTCTCGACCAAGTTCATGGAGCACCTGAGAAATTTTTGGACCTGAACCTGTAGGACCGGCATCGATAAGCATGGTTTTTTCGGGAAGTGCAATGAGAATTGCTTCTCCTTGGCCAACGTCGATAAACTTGATGGTTACGTTTGTGTTTGCCAGCGAGGTTGTGGATGACGTGTCGGAGTCTGTCTGCGAGGGTGCGTTGGTCGCTTGAACTGTGGCTTGTTGACCTGATACGCCCGCGGTAGAGACGGTAGTTGGAAGCGGCTGCGTCAGTGCAGCACTAAAGTAGAGCGCTATACTCAGTGAGGCTAATGCAATTCCGGCTTTTTGTTTTCCGGCGTACCGCTTGTGGAGCTTGAGCTTGCCTTTTATGAGTTTTTTGGAAGCATTGGCATCTTCGTAAATGAGGTTTAGAGCGCTCTCGATAACCGGGTACGAAAGAATTGCTGGTAGAAGATAAGAAAGCAATGCTGGTAAGGCAAATATTTGAGCTAGGACGATTGTGCCAACAATCAGCGTCGTATTTACAACAAGTCTTGTAAGCCCTGATTTCCAACCCTTGAGATACAACTGTGGAACGCCAAAAATGCCAAATATCAAGGAAAGAATGAGTGCAAAAAAGTAGTTAGATTGCTCGCCAGAGGTTGTGCTGGGCGATTCAGTTTTGCTGTCAAATTGCGTTGAGTTGGGCATAAGACCTTTCTGGCATGTACGTTCTGAAGAATCTTACCCTATTTGAGCAGCCAGTCCAGAGCTTTTTGCATTCTTCCCTCAACATTTTGAAAGTGATTTCCACGGTTTAGCTCAAACGTCGAGGTTATCCCCGCGTTCACTAACTTGTTGGCGAGAAGTTCTGCGTTTTCTCGTACGTGCATTATTTGTGGATTGGGAGTCCGTGCTTCTCGGTCTCCCAGTGAAAGATAGGCGTGTGTGAGGCCGACTGCCTTTGCACTGAGCTGATGGTCTACGTAGTCCAAAAGGCCTGGGAACCAAAATGATCCCGATACAGATCCGATGCGCTGGAAGGTTGCGATGATGGGGGTGTCATCGGGCTGCGGTGCGGCGGTGGCGCTGAGCTGCAACGAGGCGGGAGCGCAGGGCTGGCAGCCGCATGCGGCCTGCTTTGACGTGCTGGACTGCGACACACCAGCCCAGAGACTAAACAGTCCCGCGAGTGAATAGCCTACAAGCACTCTATATTTCGGTGGCTCGGTAAGCTCCGATTCTGCCCAAGGAATTATTTGGTCAATCAGCGTATCAAGTGTTTTCTGTGCGCCATCTCCAAAGTTGGGTCCCTTGGCAAAAACGCGTGGAGCGCACCAAGGCGAGAAATTTTGTTCCCACAGGTTAACGCCAACTGTTACTAGGCTGACGCTTTCAGGTACCTGGACGGAAGAGTTGTCGGCTACGTTTCCCAAGAGGTAAACAACAGGAGCGCCAGCTACAGAGGACATCTTCGTGTGGACGGAAAATCCGGAGATGGTCGTTTTTCTCGCCGTGGGGTTGGCGGATTGCGCGACCGCATTGATGTCGGGATGGGTGGTCGCATCGGTGACGGGGCGTGTGTCTGGCGTGGAGCTCATACTACTCACTCAAAGTCATCTGCAGGTAGTAGACGTTTTCGCGTAGGTGGGCGGCAACTTCGCGGTCAATGACGCCCTCAGACTGAAGGCGCGAGATCTGGTCCAACTCAATGCGCAGTGCGTTTTCTGCCACATCATCGGCGTACTCGCGAGCATTGGCAATCTGCTGCCTAAAATGCGGTGACATCTTATGTGAGCTCAGATTGTAAGGTAGAAGGTAAGAAACTTGAGTAGTACTAGAGCCGTGCTCATCGTTGATATTGATGCGGCTCCAAATGGACTCAATTGCCGACTCGTGGTCAATCATCAAGTTTGATGCAATGACCGCCATCTCTTCATCGTCGCCGTTTGCAATGCGCTCTAGGTCGTCGAGCCCTGCGTATTCCATCTCAAGCGCGTATAGACATGCCTGGTAGTAGGACTGGTCAGCATCCTCTAGATGTCTAATACCGCCATCAATGATGCGTTGTGCTGACAGCTTAAGCTCGTGGAGAGCAACGGCAAACCGTGAGCGGTGGTTTGTCTTTGCAGCAATGTTTGCAATAGGTCCGTAATAACCAACTGACCTGCGAATTGAAGTAATATCATCGACAATTTGGTCCCATGGAATGGGGTTGTTGGTCTTAACGTGACGCTTGCGAAGCTCCTCAAGACATTTCCGCTGTACTTCTGTCTCGTGAAGTATTACTTCTTTCATCAGTTTGCCTGAGTCGGGCGCGGTAATACGAGAAGCAAACAGGCGGTTGGTATAACGCGTGATAGTCAAACGAAGCGCAGGTAGATACTTTGACATAGGGTTTTCTGACTGTAGCATGCTCCTGAGTTCGGCAAGAGTTGCTTCCAAAACGGCAATCTCTCCTTTGTGGAGGCGTTCAGGTAGGTCAGAGTCAGCTTCCGGAGACTTGGACAACACAGGTAATAGGTTGTCTGCCAAGAACAATGTGGCGAGAATAACGCCGGCGGCAATGGTGATTAACAGATCCCTCTGTGGAAACGCTGCTCCGGACTGAGTTGCCAGCGGCAAGGTGAGGATGATCGACAACGTTACCGCGCCTTTTGCACCCGCAATGGTAGTGACCAGTACGTTTTTAATGAGCTCGGCAGATGTGATAGAGATAGGCTTTGGAATACACGCGGCTTTGGACTGGTTGAGGGGTTGCTCAGCACTTTGATTAGCATTCAGTTCAGCGAGCTGCTCGACGGGTTTCTCGCCATCGTCTTTCTCGTTATCTTTACCAGTGCAGAGGTGACCACCCTTGTGGAGCTTGTGAGTTTCCAGCGCGTAGAGCCATGCAAAGCGGACGGCATGCATAAACAGGGTAATTGCAGCAACAATACCTAGAATTTGCAGGATATTGAGGCCGCCGTTAGTACCAGGAAGTACGGCAAGTGGAAGCTGCATTCCCAGGAAGACAAAGATGGTGCCGTTGATGAGGAAGCTTATGACCTTCCATGTGGAATCAGATACCAGTTTTTGTCTTGCTACCATCGCTTTATTATGTTGTCTGCGAGGAAGTGCAATTATCAAGCCCGCTGCTACAACGGCCAGTACGCCAGAAACGTGGAAGGTTTCGGCAAGAAGATAGACAAGAAATGGCGTGAGTACTTCGTAGAGGACGTTTGCAACAGTGTCCTCATAGCCCAATCTGCCAAGCATTGCGTTGATGGCAGAGAAAGCAAAGCCTGTGACAATTCCCACTGCCACGCCGCCTACAAAAAGCACCGTGAATGATCCCGCTGCGTCTATCAGCGAAAACGTACCCGTAACAGCTGCTGCAACGGAGAATTGAAATGCAACAACGCCGGATGCGTCGTTAATGAGGGATTCTCCGGAGAGAAGCGTCTGCTGGCGATGGGTTAGATGAATGTTTGATTTAAGTGCGGTAACGGTGGCTGCATCCGTTGGTCCAAGCGCTGAAGCAAGTGCAAAAGCTGCAGCTAGGGGGATTGAGGGAACCATCAGATGGAGGGCGTAGCCGACCGAGAGAACACTGACAATCACTAGTGCAATTGCCAATGACAAAATACTGTTCAAGTTGAGGAGAAGCGCACGGATGTTGGTTTCTCTCGTCTCGTTGAAGAGGAGCGGAGCAATAAAGACCAGCATAAAGAGCTCAGATTCCAGATGCACTTCTTGGACGCTGGGTAAAACGAGTGCCACCAATAGGCCTATGACCACCTGTATTACCGGGATGGAGACGTTGACAAACTTGTCGATGACCGAGGAAGCTGCGACGCACGTCAAAACGATGAGCACAAATTCAAATGTCTCCAACTGACTTCCTTCCTGGTCGTAGGGGGCAATGAGGTGTACCTCGTAGCTACAAAACCCCTAGGAAGAAGAATACGTAGTCGAGGACGTTAATCAATATATAAATGCTAGCAAAAACCAAATATGGCCAGAGGTGCGCTTTAGTGATTGCAATAAACTCACGGATAAATGCCGTAGGCCAGTACCAGCCCTTTGTGTGAGATCCAATGCCGTCTGCTTTAAGGCCTAGATTGTGAGCGTATTCGGCGCAGCGGAAAACATGGAAATCGCTGGTAACAACTGCGGTGGTGAAGTCGGTACCTATGGTAGAAGCTGCGAAAGAACCGCTGGATGCGCTTGTGTCAACGCTGGTGGTGTTGGCGCTTGCTGTCCAGTCATTGTTGATAATGCCTATCGAGTATTTAAGATTTTCCCAGGTAGTGGTTGACTTGTCTTCCATAAGGATTGCATCGAGTGGAACGTCTTTTTCTAGAAGATAGTCGCGCATAGCTTGAGCCTCGGAGACAACTTCATCAGCACCTTGGCCTCCGGAAACAACAAACTTTCCGTGTTGATGTTGCTTGTTCCAAAGTTCGAGAGCCTTATTTATTCTGCCTGCAAGTAAAGGAGTTGGTCGCGGGCCATCAAGTCCGGCGCCATGAATAATGATGTAATCATAGGTGCGGCGACGGGGAAGGATTCGGTATATCCACGAATAGAACAGCAAAGCTACAAAAGTAAACGAGAACCATAGGCCCTCAAGCATAAAAAGCCCCAGTAAAACGACAACAATGCGGTGAGTATCTGGGTCCAAATAACTTACGATAGCGGGAGAAGCAATGAGCAAAATAAGAAATCCAGCCATCAAAAACGGCAACATTGATGTCAGCGAAAATCCATTATTTTTTACAACAACTACGGTGTTAATCAGTAAGAAAATAATGGTCAGAAAGGGTGTTAGCAGCACAAGAGCAACTAAAATTAATCCAAGAATATAGTTGTTAAACCTCAATACCAGAAGAACCGCGGACCATGCTAGAGCCGCAAATAGAAAAAGTGCATTGCGGAACTGTCGAGGTTCTTTGATAAAGGAGTAAATAAAAAGCACACCTGGAACAACTGCTGGAGCCAGTAAAAGCGCAATTGAAACTACATATTCCCAGTTAAAATGAGCTCCTGCGTCTCTCAATAGGTTGTCTAAAGGCATGCACGTTCCTTCCGTAATTGCTGGTTTTCTCCTTTAAATGAAGTTTATTTGGTGAGAAACCCGTCTGCAAGAATTATACCAGCAAGCTCAAAAGGGTTGGATTTGCATGATGTTATGTTTGCGAAACGTTACTTTACTACCGAGGCATTAGCGCGTATCACTCGGCGTCGCACACATACAACAGAAAATGGACAGTTGCCTTTTTGATTCGGCTAGCGGTTACCGTTCGCCGATAGGTGTTGCTCTTTATTGGCCGAAGGCTTGGTAAGAGGTGCGTCAGCGTATATATTGTTTACGTGCGCAAATATCAGATATTTGCAAATTGTGTATGAGCCTCGTCAGTGTCACGCGTATAGCGTGCTCCTCCACGAGGTAGGTAGTGTTTCATTGTTAGAAACACAGATTTTAGGAGGGTTTTATGAAGGGTTATGCAATGCTCAAGATCGGCGAGTCCGGCTGGATTGAGAAGGAGACACCAAAGTGTGGTCCTTTGGACGCAATCTGCAAGCCACTTGCGGTCGCAATTTGTACTTCTGATATTCATACTCTGTGGGAGGGCGCAATCGGCGACCGTCATAACATGATTCTTGGTCATGAGTGCTCCGCAGAGGTTGTTGAGGTTGGCGAGTGCGTTAAGGACTTCAAGCCTGGCGACCGCGTCCTCGTTCCTGCAATTACTCCAGACTGGAACTCTCTTGAGGCTCAGGCTGGTTACTCCATGCACTCCGGTGGCATGCTTGCTGGCTGGAAGTTCTCCAACTTCAAGGATGGCGTCTTCTCTGAGTACTTCCATGTAAACGATGCTGATGGCAATCTCGCTCACATGCCAGAGGGTATGGACCCAGCAGACGCTTGTATCCTTTCCGACATGGTTCCAACTGGTTTCCATGCAGTCGAGCTTGCTGGCGTTGAGTTTGGCGACACCGTCCTAGTCATCGGCATTGGACCTGTAGGCTTGATGTCTGTTGCTGGTGCTGCACTTCACGGTGCTTCTCGCATTATTGCTGTTGGTACCCGTCCAGTCTGCGTTGAGGCAGCTAAGGGCTACGGCGCAACCGACTTTATCTCTTACAAGGACGGTCCAATCTGGGAGCAGGTCATGGAGCTTACCGGTGGTAAGGGCGTTGACCGCGTCTGCGTCGATGGTGGCGGCTGCGAGACCTTTGAGGATGCTGTTAAGGCTCTCAAGCCTGGCGGAAAGATTGGTAACGTCAACTACCTTGGCTCTGGCGACTACGTCAACATTCCTCGCGTTGAGTGGGGCGTTGGCATGGGCCACAAGGACATTCGTGGCGGCCTCATGCCTGGCGGACGTCTGCGCATGGAAAAGCTCTCCAGCCTTGTTACTTCTGGTCGTCTTGACCTTCACCCAGAGGTTACTCACCTCTATCACGGCTGGGATCACCTTGAGGAAGCTCTCTTCACCATGCGTGATAAGCCAGCTGACCTTATCAAGCCAGTTGTTGTTGTCGATTAGGTAATTAATGAGGTAGCATGATTTAGTACGTTTAAGCTGGCGAGAAGTTCGGTTTTCTCGCCAGTTTTTTGCGTTGGTGGACGCCAACGGAGTTTAGGAAGCGGTTATATTCATGAAAATCCTTGTTGTATCAGGCTTTCTTGGAGCTGGTAAAACTACCTTCATTCAGGAGCTCGTGCGCCGGACTGGGCGTGATTTTGCTATCTACGAGAATGAATATGGCCAGGCAGATATTGATGCACGACGTTTAAGGCAGGACTCTGACCTCAAAGTTTGGGAGTCTACCGAGAATTGCATTTGCTGCTCGGGCAAGCAGGATTTTGCGACATCGGTGCTGACCATCTCAAACACTATTGATCCAGAGTATTTAATTGTTGAACCAACTGGCGTGGCTAAGCTGCAGAGCATTCTTGATAATGTGAATCAGGTGGCTTGGGAGCGTATTAGTTTGCTGGCGCCAGTTACTGTGGTTGACGCTGTTTCGTGGCAGACTCAGCGTGCTGATTTTCCAGAGATTTTTGACAATCAGCTGAGTGCAGCCGCAAGCGTTGTAGTTTCTAAGCTTGCTCCAGGCAGCGAGGATGCCGTTGAGCCTATTAAGCAACTTGCAGCAGAGTTGAATCCGCAGGCAGAGATTATTGCGGAGTCTTCGTATGCTGATATTCCTGACGAGTGGTGGAATGCTCTTTTGACTCGCTCGCTTGACGGCTCTGTTCTTACAGACGTGACTAGCGAGGAAGACGAGGGTCCTGATCTGGAGACTATGGCTCTAACTCACGCTGAGCTTCCAAGTCCAACGCATCTGATTTGGCTTTTGGACGCGGCGTCGGCTGGTGTTTTTGGAAAGCTTGCACGCGCAAAGGGCACGCTGCCGTGCGGTAATCAGTGGGTCAAGTTTGACCTGGTAGAGCGTGCATGGGCTATTACGGGCGACGAACCTCAGGAAGAGTCTAGGTGTGTGTTTATTGGTCGCGACTTGTTGCGCCATGGACTTCGTGAGGCATTTGTGCCGGCGTTCTGGCACGAGCAGTCGGACCTTGCTGATGAGCATGACCATTCACACTGTGATCACGAGCATGGCCACTGTGAGCACGAGGGTCACGAGCACGGTGAGCACTACGAGCACTACGAGCACTGAGTTGTGTAGCTCATAAAACTTGCAATTAAAAGAGCGTCCAACGTGGAGGTTGAACCAATGGATTAGCAGAAAGAAGCAATCTTAATCGACCTTCTTCAAGCGGGACGACGAGAAGAATAATCAAGCAAGAGCGAAGACTCGGAGCGTGGTTGTTCTTTTCTTGTCTCGAATAAAAGATTTGCTATCTGTGCTGTTTAGAGTGATGTATGTGCCTACTAGAACAAAGGGAGGTACCAAGCATGTGGAGCAAAGGAACAATCAGAATCCCGGACACGCAGGACAAGTAGATGGTCACGGTCTGCAGCTACTGCGTGAAATACTACAAGGAGCTGAGCGTCTTCTACGGTGTCAACTGTGCGAAGAAGGCGGCAGACGATAACCGATAGGATCAAGGAGCAGATACTCGCCATCTGGGACACCGGCAAGACGAACATGCTCGATACGAGCGCCGTCTAGCGCTCGCCTTCGAGAGCGACTACCATGAGTTGGTCTGCTACATTGAGGAGCACCGTCGTGAGTACTGGCACTTCATCCTGAAAGGCGAGGAATAAGGAAACGGGCGGAGATACGAATCTGCTCTCCGCCTATTTTGTCGTTATGCAAATATGCTCTTCTCGAAGTCCTCAGCGGTTTTTTGTTTTAGCTCTTCCGCTTTGGCGTAGAACGCGTCAGCGCCGTCTTTCGTAGAGTAGTACTTATCGATGATGGCTTGTTGCTCCGGAATTGACGGGATGGGAATTCTAATAGAGCCGATCTCGCCGCTGTTTATATTGCATTGCCCTGCGGTCTGCCTGCTCATGGTGTCTATTTGGATTCGCACCAGAGGAAGCATGAACATGATATTCACGTACTCCGGCAGGACGACCGATGTGTCGAAGCGGTAGCGTATGATATACGAGGCATAGGTGTAGTCGCCGTCGAGATTGAATACCGCAGACTTGCCAACCAGCTCTTTGCTGTTTGTTCTGTTGATAAGAAAGTCTCCTTTGCGAAGAAGCCACTTGTCCGGCTCCCTCGGAGTAACAGCGCTTTTGTATGGCAGATACTTAAGGCTGCTGCAGTCGATTTCGCCATTGACGATATTTGACATACGGAGTATGGGTATCATGCCGCTTTCCTGCTTGAGCGACGCCTTAAGAGACAGACCAAAGAGTGATTCCTTGGTAAGTTCTGAAATCGATTTGAAAGGACACTTGAAGCTACCGTAAACCCGCTCCAGCTTTCCCTTCTTGAGCGTATAGGCGACCTCCCAACGTGACATTGCAGCAAAGGGAACCGGCTGAATGATCGAGGAAGGCTTTTCTGCAGCAGACTCGTCCTTTTCTAGGTCGGAGACCTTTGACTGGATGTCGAAGAGCAGGCCGTCGCTGAAGCTATTGCCGTCGGATATGTTTTTCTCCGCCTCGGCGAGGGTGGCGTGATATTGGGCGAGTATTTCTTTTTGTTCATCTACTGTTGGTATCGGCGCTTTGATGCTTGCCAGCTTATCGAAGCGTAATGTTTGACGTACCGAGCCTGTAGTCGAATCGTTGATGAGAGCATTGAAATAATCGCTCTTCATCATCAGCCAGAGATATTCAGGAAGCAAAGTGTCTTTACAACTGAAGACAACATAAGCAGGGCTGATATACCCGCCTTGAAGCTCTGGGGTTTTGATGCCGATAGAGCCAACGTTAATTCGGTATGGGTTGTAGGCTAGCCAACCATCTTTGACAACATGGTACTTTTGCTTGATCTTCTTGCCTTTTTTAATGCTGGCATCAAACATTCCAATTTTGTTTGACACACCCAAGATGACAAACTTGTCTTCTGGATAATCTGAAAGTTGAACTTTTTCGGTTTGGTGGACGAGGTGTTTGCCAAGCTCCTCCACGGTATACGAGGACTGAATTATGTTCAGAAAGAATTGCTTGACATCCCACTGCCCAATGTTTGAAAAGAGCACTGTGGAGAGGAGAGATGCAGAATCATTCATTTAGTGCACCTCCTCGCCTTCCTCGAAAAAGACTCGTTGGAAGCTATCCTCATCTATGGGAATATACCGGGATGCCCGATTGTCCGTTTCCCACAGGGCATGCTCCTTGCGGTACGCCTTGTATTCCTCGACAAGAGCGGGCAGTTGGTTTCCCTCGGATGCCGCGCCCGTGGTTGTGATTCCGGCATCGTCAATCTTTGCGATGGGGATGTCGTAGTCGAAGTTCTTCTTGATGAGCGGCTTTACCTCTTCGATCATCCGTTTTTGCAGATCCTTGAGCGTCTTCTCCACCTCCTTCTTCTTTGTTTTGTTATCGGTCTGCTCTTGCTGGATGGCATTGATTTCCGCATTGATACTTGAGGTTTTCGCCTTGTCCTTCTTGGCCTGTTTCAGCCTGCTGCGGGCATCTTTGAGATCGTCCTTGAGCGTTTCGGTGACGGCGGTGCAGTAGGCTATGGCCTTTTCAAGCTCGTCGACCTCATCCTTATGCAGTGCGGCCACCTCGTCTGCTGCGGCCTGTTTGCACTTGGCGTACTTTGCTTCTTCTTCGGCGGTGAACTTCCGCATGAAAACGAGGCTCGGCTTTACTGTCGCACCTGCCGCAATGAACACGTCCTGCGGGATGGAGCAGATGAGGATTAGCTTTGCCTTTCCCTCGAAGTACTCGCGCACCGCTGCAAGGTTCTTGTTGTTGAGGACGCCTTCGGGCAGAACCATGCCCATGCGTCCGCCCTTCTTGAGAAGGCGCAGGCAGCGCTCCATGAAGAGCACTTCGGTGAGGGTGCTCGTGGAGCCGAGATCGTAGAGCGAGAGCAAGGGCTTTCCGATATGGTCGTCAACCTGCTTGAGCGCCTCGTCATATGCCTCGCCGTACTTGTTGCGGTACTTCTTCTTCATCTCCTCGTCGGTGAAGCGGTCGGCGTCCGTGATGGTCTGACTGCGGTCGACGTTCTGGCCGAATGGCGGGTTGGTGAGAATCACGTCGAAACGCTCCTCGAAGATGCCATTCACATTCAGAAGGCCGTCGTGGTGGTGTACGCCGCCGTGTCCGTCTCCGTGCATGATCATGTTCATCTTGGACGTTCGCGCCATGCGCGGGTTGGCGTCCGTGCCGTAGATGCAGTTGCGGGAAAGCTGCTGCATGCGACTATTGGTTGCACTAGTATCAAGCTCTGCGTTGAGCACGGCTTGCATCTTGTCGATAAGGACGGTGACTCTGATCTGCTCGTCTTCGGGTTTGCTCTCGAAATCGTCGCTTTCAAACTCCGAGCGCAGCTTCTCCTTCTGCTCGCGGATGTCCGCCTCGATCTTCTCGCGGACGTACTCGAAAGCCTTGATGAGGAAGCCGCCGGAGCCGCATGTCGGATCGCAGATGATCTCGCCCTCCTGAGGATCGATGATCTCCGTCATGAAATCGACGATGGTGCGCGGTGTGAAGAACTGACCCAACTCGCCTCTGAATGTCGTGCCAAGGAACTGCTCGAAGGCGATGCCCTTCACATCGTCTTGCGTATCGGATAGGTTGAAGTTTTCAAGCTTTCCGAGGATCTGGATGAAGCTGTTGTTCCTGATCTTGATCTCGTCGCTGTCCTCGAAGAGGTGGTCGTCTTTGAATTCCTCCTTCGTGGTGCTGAAAAGGCGCTGCATGTACGACTGTGAGTAGAGAACTGTGCCTTTGAGGCCGGGACGGATATTTTCCTCGTAGTTCTTCTCCTCCGCCTCGTACTGTTTTCTCGTGAACACCTTAGTGCCCCGTTGCTGGCGCTCGTAGCGTATCTTCATGAATAGCAGCTTGCTGATCTCGTCGAACGCAGCCTCCGGGGAAAGCTTGTCGTTGTTTCGGATGATGTTGTGGCATGCCTGAAGCGTCCGCGTGAACTCCTCGCGGGTGAAGGTCTTCGTGCGGTTCTTGATCTGCTCTATCTTCTTCGCATTATCGACGTCCTTCGCTGTCGGGATGCCGACGACCTCCTCCAGCTTCTGGGGAAGATAGGTTGGGTCGACGTTGAAGTATTTTGTTTCCTTCTCGTTCGTCGTGACGAAGAACTGGGCGTGCGCCCAAGACGCGTAGTTAAATCCTTGATAATAGTCCTCGACATGGATCTTGACGTTTTCCGCCTTGCATTCGACTACGATGAAGGCTGACTTGCTCTCGTCTTTTTCGTCTGTACTCTTCCAGATGACGATGTCCGCACGCGCCTTGCCTTGGCCTCGTTTGGAGTTGGTGACCTTGAGTTCCTGCGCCATTTGCTCGAGCTGGTAGCCGAAGTCGTTAACGAGCGTGCAGACGTATCGCTGCCTGACCTTTTCCTCCGGAGTGGCAATCAGCCACTTGTCCTTGAGCGGGCAGTAGACCTTGCCGTCCTTTTCTTGATATTTGAGTTTTGCCATGTTCGTTTTCCTCCACATATGCCAGAGGCGTTGATTGCTGTCTTTCCGGTGGGTGCTACTCCACCACGATTTCAAATCCCTGCTTGACGAGTTTCTTCCTTAAGAACTCCTGCACGTAGGTCTGGATCTGCCAGACGAAGTAGCCCTTTATGTCGAGACCCTTGAAGTGCTTTTTCATCTCCTCGGAAACAGGGTCGTCTCCGCCGAGCCTCTCGATGTAGAAGTGCAGGCCGTCGAGGAACTCGTAGAATTCCTTGTCGGAGAGCAGCTCGTTGAGAAGCGGCATCGTGCGTGTGCGGTCGGGGTCAACCTGCGGGTATATGTCTCGTGCCCGCTTGAGGTGCGAGATGGCCTCTTCGGAGAGACCGAGTTCCTCGTGCAGGCTCCTGTTGTACGCGCTTATGCCCGTAAGCATGTAGTCCACTGACACGCCGAAGAACTGCGCGATGCGCAGTACCACGTCGGCTGTGGGCTGGGTCTGCCCTGCGGCGTACTGGCTGATGGTCTGCTGGCGCACGCCCACCGCCTCGCCGAGATCCTTGTAGGTCGTCTTGTGCCCGTCTTTAGGGTGGCTCTCCAGAAGGCCGCGCAGCGTGGTGGGGAATACGTCATTGTATCTCTCCGCGCTTTGGTCTGACTGTCTTGGCATCGTTTTTTACCTCACGAATTTCGTTTTGTCTGTGAAAGTTTGATTGTAACAAGTAATACAACTCTTTTCAATGAGATAAAACCGCTTACAACGAGCGGATGTCGGTAGGCTGGCTGTTTCCCGCAAGTCCGAGAACCCAGTCTGTCTTTTTTATGGATGAAGAAGGAGGTGGGCATGAAGAACAGGAGAAGGTAGCGCGAAAACCGACGGCGAAAGCACGTCGAGGAGCTTCTGGTCAAGGAAAGCGGCTACGGCTATAAAGACCTGACATCGTACAACGCGATCAGACGGATGGCCTCGAAAGAAAAAGCCGAGATCGCGCTGAGATGATCTACGAAAGTTACTGCCCCGGACAGGGCAGCATTTTATTACGAGAAGAAAGGAGCGTGAGCACATGAGCAAGGAGATTATGAGTGCGCAGGAGATGGCATCCCAGATAGACATCTCCCTGCCGAAAGCCTACGAGCTGGTCAAGATGGACGGATTTCCCTCCATACGGATCGGGACGCGAATCCTGATTCCTGTGGAGGCGTTCTGCGAGTGGCTGGTCATCACGTCGAACAAGAAGCAATGAGAAAAGGCACTGAAAAAACAATATAGCCGCTTTCACGACTATGCCGATTCCCTTTCGGGTTTAGAAAATCCCGAAGTTGTACCACCTTGTGGAGGCTTTTGTTAGTTCTTAAGTGAATTAAGCGGAGCAGGGAAGCGACCGCCTCGATGAGCAAGCACTGTACCTGCAAACTGATTGACTGGCATGACCGGAGCAGAGCCAAAGAGACCGCCGAACTCTAAGACATCACCTTCGTTATAGCCGATAGCTGGGATAACACGGACTGCGGTGGTCTTTGTGTTGATGACGCCGATAGCCATCTCATCTGCGATGATGCCCGCGATGGTCTCCACAGATGAATCACCAGGAATAGCAATCATGTCCAGACCAACGGAGCATACCGAGGTCATCGCTTCGAGTTTCTCGAGAGAAAGTGCGCCGTCCTGAGCTGCGCGAATCATACCTGCATCCTCGGAGACTGGAATAAATGCGCCGGACAGGCCGCCGACGCTTGACGATGCCATGACACCACCCTTCTTGACAGCGTCATTGAGCAGGGCAAGTGCGCAGGTGGTTCCGGGACCGCCACATTCGCCAACGCCGATGAGTTCCAGAATTTTAGCGACGGAATCGCCAGCTGCTGGGGTAGGCGCAAGGCTTAGGTCTACGATGCCCTTCTCGACACCTAGGCGCCTTGAAGCCTCGCGGCTCATCAGCTCGCCCGCGCGGGTAATCTTGAATGCTGTCTGCTTGATTTTTTCGGCAACGTCCATGAGGTTTGCGGAGTTGGGGAGTTCGGCGAGGGCTGCAGCCATAACACCAGGGCCGGAGACGCCCACGTTAATGACAGCATCTGCCTCGCCTCCGCCGTGAACCGCGCCGGCCATGAAGGGGGAATCCTCCACCATGTTGGCAAAAACAACCAGCTTAGCGGCACCGTAGCACTGGATGTTGGTGGTGCGACGCGCGGCCTCGAGCACAGTTCCTGCCATGAGCAAGACAGCGTCCATGTTGATGCCTGCGCGCGTAGACGCGACGTTTACCGAAGAACAGACACGCGACGTGGTGGCCAGCGCCTCAGGGATGGATGCGATAAGTCGGCGGTCGGCGTCGCCAAGACCCTTGTGGACCAGTGCCGAGAAGCCACCCAGGAAGTCGATACCTAGCGTCTTAGCCGCACGATCAAGCGCGTGGGCCAACGGGGTCAGGTCCTGTGCCGAGGTACATGCCGCAATCTGTGCGATTGGTGTGACAGAGACGCGCTTGTTAGCAATAGGGATGCCGTACTCGCGCTCTAGGTCTTCAGCTACGGACACTAGGTGTTCGGCCTGGCGCGTGATACGGTCATAAACCTTCTGGCACATGCGGTCTAGATCTTCGTCTGCGCAGCTATTGAGCGAGATGCCCATGGTAATGGTACGCAGGTCAAGGTTTTGTTCGCTGACCATGGCGAGGGTTTCGGCGATTTCCTGTGGAGTGATGTTCATGCGCGTCCTCTCGGAATGCGGTTGTCGTGTGGAAACAGAGCTTGGCTTTTGGCGACCGACCAGCCGCAGGGGTTTCTCGACTATTATACTTAAGCAACAACGACAAACGGGGCTAGTTGCGAGGTAACGTGGCAGAAAAAGTCACTCTAAAAACGATTGCGCGCAAGGTGGGGCTATCACCCGCTACGGTTTCGCTGGTGCTGAATGGCCGACCGGTGCGTGTGAGCGACGAGAACCGCCGTCGTATCCTTGATGTTGCCCGTCGTGAGCATTACATTCCCAACCAGATTGCAAGAAGCCTGGTCACGCAGCATACGCAGACGTTGGGACTGATTGTACCGAATATCGAGAGCCGGTTTTTCTCGTCGTTTGCAAAGATGCTGGAGATGAAATGCCGTCGTCGTGGGTACGCGCTGTTTATCACCAACTCAGATAACAACACGTCAAACGATGCAGATCTTGTGCGACTGCTGGTTAATCGCGGCGCCGATGGCATCTTTATTATCACGTCCGATGAGGTTGAAGCCTCGAAACAGCTCATTGCTGACCTAGAGCAGCTGCCTGTGCCGTACGTTATGGTAGACCGAACTATTGACGCGCTCGACTGCGATAAAGTTACATTTAACAATGAGCTTGGCGGCTATCTTGCCACAAAATACTTGCTAGACCACGGTCATCGCCGAATTGCATGCATGGTTAATACCGCATCTAATACCGGGTGTGCGCGCCTTAACGGCTATGTTCGTGCACTTGGCGAGAAGGGCCTGAAGTTTGATCAGTCACTTGTGTTGACCAGTGATTATTACATTCCTGATGCATATCTTGCGGCTCAGCAGTTGATTCGCATAGATGCTACTGCTGTTATTGCGACGTCAGACAACATTGCTTTGGGTTTGTTGCGCTATCTGTACGAGCGCGGATTGCATGTTCCTCATGATTATTCTGTTGTTGGATACGATAACAGCATTTCAGACGCATTGTTTGAACCGGCGTTGACTTCGATTGAGCAAAATGTTGATGAGCTTTCTGACGCTGCACTTTCGATTATGTTCCGTCGTTTGAATGAGCATGGAGCGGATGTTGGTGTAGATACAAGTGATAGCGTTGGCGCAGATGCTGGTGCAGGTCTTAGTTTTGCAAGGGGTGACGCAGCAGGTCAGGAAAGTGCGGATGAACCGGCGGATAACGGGGATTCAATTCAGATAATTCTTGAGCCACGTATGATTGAGAAGAATAGCGTACGTGTTTTGGACTGCTAGTCGTATTTGAGGTGTCTCTTAAAGCTCTTCAATAAAGCCCTCCAAGAGAGAATTTTCAAAAATCTCATCTTGATAAAACGTTTTATCACTTAGAGTAGTACTTGAAACATAGCCGAAGCATCATACTGTTATGTATGTGTTGTTGTGTTCGCTTAAACTTGCGTTGAAAGGCAACACGCCAGCGCTACGATCTGGCAACGCCTGCGTTATTAGGTGCTTGCGAAGTTGCGCTCTCAGCCGAGTGTGAACAAAACAAACGCTCAGGTGATGGAAGCAACGAGGTTGCAAAATCTGCGTAAAAACGCAGGTAGCAGCCAAAGAAAAAGGAGGAGCACATGGCTCAGCCCGTGTACGGTACACCTTGGCAGACCCTGAATCAGCCTGTATCTGAGGAAGAACTTGCCGGCGTCGATAGGTATTGGCGCGCAGCTAATTACCTGTCTGTTGGTCAGATTTATCTTCGCAGTAACCCTCTTATGAAGGATGGTTTTTCTCGCGAGGATGTTAAGCACCGTCTGGTTGGCCACTGGGGAACCACCCCAGGTCTAAACTTCCTGTTCGGCCACGTCAACCGTTTCATTCGCGACCATAACCAGAACACCATCTTCCTCATGGGTCCTGGTCACGGTGGACCTGCAGGTACTGCACAGTCCCTGCTTGACGGAACTTATCGTGAGACCTACCCATTTATCACTGACGATGAAGAGGGTCTCCAGAAGTTCTTCCGCCGCTTCTCTTATCCTGGCGGAATTCCTTCCCACTATGCACCTGAGACCCCAGGTTCCATCCACGAGGGCGGCGAGCTGGGTTACACCTTGTCTCACGCATACGGCGCTGTCTTGGACAATCCATCCCTGCTTGCAGTTGCTGTTGTCGGCGACGGTGAGGCAGAGACCGGTCCACTTGCAACTTCTTGGCAGACCAACAAGTTCATGGACCCACTGACCGATGGTATTGTTCTTCCAATCCTGCACCTCAACGGCTACAAAATTGCCAACCCAACCATTCTTGCTCGTATTTCCGATGGTGAACGCGACGAGTTCTTCCGCGGCATGGGCTATCACCCATATAATTTTGTTGCTGGCTTTGACGACGAGGATCACGCATCCATCCACCGTCGTTTTGCAGCTCTGCTTGAGGCTGTCTTCAATGAGATCTGCGCTATCAAGACTCGCGCAGCCGCAGGTGACGCATCGCGTCCTTACTACCCAATGATCATCTTCCGCACCCCTAAGGGTTGGACTTGCCCTCCTTATATTGATGGCAAGAAGACCGAGGGCTCTTGGCGCGCACACCAGGTTCCACTGGCATCAGCTCGCGACACTGAGGCTCACTTCCAGGTTCTTCGTGATTGGATGAGCTCCTACAATCCAGAGACCCTCTTCACCGAGAAGGGCGCAATCCGTCCAGAGGTTACTTCCTTCATGCCTAAGGGTGACCTCCGTCTTGGCGCTAACCCTAACGCAAATGGTGGTACAATCCGTCGCAACCTCGTTCTTCCTGATGCAAAGAAGTACGAGATTCCAGTTGCCGAGAAGGGCCACGGCTTTGGTGCTACTGAGGCAACGCGCGTTCTTGGCGAGTACACCGCTGAGCTTATTAACAGCAACCGTTCTGAGTTCCGTATCTTCGGACCTGATGAGACCGCTTCTAACCGTCTGCAGCCTTCCTTCCAGGTAACCGACAAGCAGTGGTTTGGTGGCTTTAACGACGACTTTGAGAACGACGAGCATATTTCCCCAGTTGGTAACGTTATTGAGCAGCTTTCCGAGCACCAGTGCGAGGGTCTGCTTGAGGGCTACACCCTAACTGGCCGCCACGGCATTTGGTCTAGCTACGAGTCATTTGTCCACATCATTGACTCAATGATCAACCAGCACGCTAAGTGGCTTGAGGCTACCGTCCGCCACATTCCATGGCGCAAACCTATTTCTGCTCTTAACCTGGTTCTTTCCAGCCACGTTTGGCGTCAGGACCACAACGGATTCTCTCACCAGGATCCTGGTTTTGTTGACATCATGCTTAACAAGAGCTTCAACAACGACCACATCACCAACATCTACTTCCCAGCAGACGCTAACCTTCTGCTTGCAGTTGGCGAGAAGTGCTATACCTCCACAAACTGCATCAACGCTATCTTTGCTGGTAAGCAGCCTGCTCCAACGTGGGTAACCCTCGACGAGGCTCGCGAGGAGCTTTCAGTTGGCGCTAAGGAGTGGAAGTGGGCTTCCAACGCTGAGGCTGGCGAGGAGGACATTGTCCTTGCATCCTGCGGCGACGTTCCTACTCAGGAGCTCCTTGCTGCTCTGGACATGCTTGGTAAGCTGGGCATCAAGGCTCGCTTCGTTAACGTTGTTGACCTGCTCAAGATTCAGAACGCTTCCGAGAACAACGAGGCTCTTTCTGACGAGGAGTTCACAAAGCTCTTCTCCGCAGACAAGCCAGTTCTCTTCGCATTCCACGCTTACGCTGGTTCTGTCCGTCGCCTGATTTGGAACCGTCCAAACCACGACAACTTCAACGTTCACGGCTACGAGGAGCAGGGTTCCACCACAACTCCTTACGACATGCTACGCTTGAACAACATGGACCGCTGGGCACTTGCTGCTGACGCTCTCCGCATGATTGACGCTCAGAAGTGGGCAGATCAGATTGACGAGTGGGAGAAGTTCCGCACCGAAGCCTTTGAGTTTGCTGTCGAGAAGGGCTATGATCACCCAGCATTTACTGATTGGTCTTGGCCAGACGCTTCCGATGCTGATCAGAGCATCTCTGCAACTCAGGCAACCGCAGGCGACAACGAGTAACAAGTCGCAAGTTGCGTCCTGCGCGCGTCACGTTCGACGCGGCGACGGCCTGCGCTCGGCGCAAGCGCGCTACCTGCATAAACGTGCCTTCCGCCCGGTATTCACTTCATGTGGGTACCGGGTTTTCTTGTGCGAAAAAGCTGCTAGTGGACGGGTTTCTCGTCGCGTTTAATTGCGAACCTCATTACAAGGTTTTTTAGCCGCACTTAATCGCGAGCCTGATTTCTTCAAAGAATCTGTAACTTTTGCCTGAAAAAGTCAATGAATCGGTGGATTTGCCTGATTTTGGCAAAGATTCTGTGTCGGAAATACAGATTCTTTGCACTTTTCAGGCGGGCTTGGCGAGAAACTCAAGCACTTACTCCGCGCCCTCAGTCCGCGTTGCGCATTTAACTGCGGTTATCGCGTCCCGCGCGACCGGTTCGTTTGTCCAGCTTGGCACGAACGGCAGCCTTGAACGCAGCAGCGTCCGTCATCCACGGAACGTGCTTGCCGCCGATAATGTTGAACGGCTCGTCGCCCTTGGCAAGCAGGTACACCAGCGACGGACGAGGGTCGTCGTAAGCAGCGGAAACCGCCTCGTAAATGGCGTCGTAGCGGTCAAGGATAATCTTGTGCGCGGCGCCCTCGGGCGTGGCTTCGGCCATTTGTGCGCAAATCACCGCAGGATCTTCCATGTTGCAGTCCTCGGTGGTGTAAATCATCAGATCCGCCCACTTGGCGGCCTCTTCTGGCAGCTCCTGACGACGGTTGTACGCCTTGCCGCCAACGGCTCCCATGACCACATAGCGGCCATAACCAGGGAATTCCTTAGCAGTTGACGAGAAAAGCTTCTGATAGGAAAGTTTGTTGTGAGCGTAGTCGACCAAGCCCGTGACCTTGTTGTCGGGCGAGCTCAGCAGCTCCATGCGGCCTGGCACCTTAACGTTCATCAGCGGAAGCACAGCGTCCTTCTCGCGAATGCCCAGGTAGTCAGCAACGGTGATTGCCGCAAGAGCGTTCTCCACGTTGAAGAGACCGGACATAGGCAGTGCGGCGCTGCTGGTCCAGGTTGGCGTGTGCACGGTAAAGGTAACCATGCCCTGGTGAGGGGTGATCTCGTCCGCCCAAACGGTGGCGTCGGAATCGGTTGTGGAGAAGGTCAGGACCTTCTCGCACCTCTGTGCACGCTCCATGACCTGGTCAAACATCATAGTGTTCTTGTTGACAACAGCCACGCGAGCAAGGTCAAAAATCTTCAGCTTGCTCTCAAAGTAATCTTCAAAAGTAGGGTGTTCAACAGGGGAAATATGATCGGTTCCAATGTTTAGGAACACCGCAACACTCAGGTTGAGGTCAACTGTGCGGTCGTACTTGAGTCCCTGGCTGGAAATCTCCATGTCAACGTAGGGGAGGCCGGCCTCCGCGGCGTGCTTGAGGTGGCGCCACAGCTCAGGAGCCTCGGGTGTGGTGTTGTGCGCGGGCTGCGTGTCCTTGCCGTCAAATACCTCGATGCCGCCGATCACGCCGCACTTGGAGTACGGCTCGTCGCCGTCAAGGATGGCGCGCAGCATATACGAGCAGGTAGACTTGCCCTTTGTACCCGTAATACCGATGGTAGTGAGCTTCTTGTCGGGATGTCCCGCAACGCCTGCGGCCACATAGGCCATGGCAAAGCGCACGTCATCCACGTGAATGGCAGCTACGTTTGGCGCTACTGCCTGCAGTTCTTCTGCAAGTGACCGCTGGCAAAGGTACGCAACAGCTCCAGCCTTTACCGCGCTTGTCAGATACGCTGGCGAGAAACTCGCGCCCTTGCAAACAAACAGCGAACCGGGGATGACCTCACGAGAATCGCTTGCAACATCGGTAAGCTGTGCGTTTTGATCAACCGCATCAAAATGGGCGGTAGTGTACTCGATGTTCTTGCTGGTAAAGAGCGCCAGGAGCTCGTGTAATGTCATCCTCAAAAGTCCTTCTATAGCTGTTTGGCGCAAGCACAGCGCCTCAAAGACAGTATAAATAGTTTAGCCGTCTGGTCCCAATTCTGCTGACGTCACCGCAACTTTCTTGGTCCTCTCGCGCAAGCCTTAAACCTTTATGGCGAGAAAATCTTTTATTTTGCTTGACTCACTGTGGCTGGGAAGGTATAGTACTTGTTCGCGCATAAGCGTATACATTGCGGGGTGGAGCAGTCTGGTAGCTCGTCGGGCTCATAACCCGAAGGTCGTAGGTTCAAATCCTGCCCCCGCGACCATAAGAATTTCAAACCCGCCATCGGCGGGTTTTTTGTTGCTCGTCATCCGAGTGGATCGACGCTTTATCGGAGCGACAGCGCGATGGACGTGGCTTCCAGTGCTGATAAACGCTATCCCGTGCGCTGTGTGCATGAGAAGACTGTTTGCTTAGAATTGGGAATCTGCCCTATACAGCAGGAGATGACGCTTGTGCAAACGCGACCTGCTAGAATGTATTCACTTTATATTTACTCAAAAGATAGGCGCATGAGGTGAAATATTCGGAGTTTGTGAACAGTAGCGCTGCTGAGACCGAGCTGAAAGAACAACTTACCGGCGGTGACATGATTATCATGCGCATCCCTAAAAATTTCAAGGAAGCGGGAGCAGCGGCTACGAACCTGCGCGGCATCAGCTTCAGCGCTTTTATCCGCATGTGCATGATCGAAGAGCTCGTGAACAACAAGGCGCAGTTCGCGGACTGGTCAACGCGCGAGGACATCAAGAGTCAGCTGAGTATGGAACTCACAGTATTGCTCTACAAGAACGGCTATCCGCCTCAGTGGGATGAGGAAGTGTTCGAGAAGGTGCTCGAGCAGGCCGAGAACATGAAGAAGAACAATGCCGTTAAGTAGGGTGGTTTAGACAAATGGGCATGTACAGTACATCATTTCAACCGTTCAGAGACCAAGAGCTGCGTTGCTATTTTGGAGAAAAAGCAAATCGACTGAAAAATGAAATCAACGGGCTATCCGGAGACGCGCTGCACGCTAATACGCATGATTATCTGGTATCGTATTTCCTCGATAAATACCATGTAGCTCCCATCGTGATCGAAGATGAAGACGTCTCTGTTCGGGAACAGGAGCGCTGCAAAATCAATAAGCGCTTGCCAGACTTTGAGAGGCAACTTTACGGGAGAAGCAGTGTTGAAGTCGAGGGTATACGCATCTCCTTCCACTTTCCGTTTACGGGGGATCCGCAACTCTTCCATATGAGGGCGAGCACCTTTTCTTTAGGGGGCTATCAAGAAATTGAGCTTGCTGGTAATACACTGATTATCCGGCTTGAATATCAAATTTACACGAATGCCGAACTGCCCTCGGGAGACCAGATTCTAAAAGATCTCGAAGAGCGTAAGAAAGATATCGACGGGGGCGTTACCTACGTCAACAATGATGTAAATGAATTCAACAGTGAGCTCGCCACTTTGATTGAGGCTGAACTTGGCAAGAGAGAGGACCTGGCACGGAAATTCGAGGGACTGGAACGTGACCTTGAAATTCCGCTCACTAAGGCTAAAGCAGCAAGCTCTCTTGTACCGTTAAAGAAACGAAAGATACTCGAGCTGAGCACCACCAGTACCCGCGAAAACAACTGGTGCATCAGTGATGGTGAATACCAGGAAATTCTTGGCATGATCAAGAACTTCTATTCAACTTGCGAGAGGACGCCGGAGACTTACAGTTCTCTAAATGAAGAGGCGCTTCGAGACTTGTCGCTGGCTAGTCTAAACAGTGTTTACGAGGGTAAAGCTGGTGGGGAAACCTTCCGGCACAAAGGGAAGACCGACATATCGATCGAAGCCGATAACAGAGCCGCTTTTGTAGCTGAATGTAAGATATGGAACGGCAAAAAGAAATTCACTGACGCTATAGCTCAGCTCTTGGGGTACTTGACTTGGCGCGATGTCAAAACAGCGCTGATAGTGTTTTCCCGGAAGCGCAGGTTTGACGATGTCCTCGCACATGTGAGCAATGCCCTTCAGTCACATGAAGATATCCGCAGTTTCAAGGCTATCGATAAGAACGAACTCGATTGCCAGTTCGTGAGAAGCGATAAACCTGGCCAGATTACTTACGTGCGGGTTTTGGTTTTCGACCTGTACTCGAAATAAGGAGGGAAGCTGTGGACAACGTGGCGATACAGATAGACAGTCAACACTCGTGGACGGGCTTCTACCAGAAACTCGCAGACAAGCTGCTGGCTTACAGGAATGACCGACAGACACTCATCTCCATGTTGAACGACGCGTATTCGCGCACTGGGATGCAACTGCCCAAGCTCGAGGCAGATGAGCTGAATGATATTGACCCGTTCACCGTCTTCGGCCTTTTCAATAAGGGCATCACGGATGCAAACCGACGGAAGATCATCGCAGTCATCGCCGAGGTGTTCGACATTGGGGCAGACCAGCCCACGGACTTTGAGGGCATCCCCGTGCTCAACAATCTCAACGCGACCTTCTATGCCTTCGCCAACGACGAACGGCGCAGTGAGCACGACATCGATAACCTCTGGAGCGTGTTCGAAGCCGAACTCGCGCTAGACGCGGATGATAGCGAAGAGAACCGCAAGGCATTCGTCGATGCATTCGATGCCACAGTCATCCAGTTTTCGCTTGGCTGGAAGCTCACCATGGGCCTCTACTGGGCAAGGCCCTATAGCTTCATCAGTTTGGATTCGCGCAACCGCTGGTTTATGGCCGACGTCGCAAAGACCGGTAGCGCCATCGCCAACGCCGTGCCGAAGGAGAAGGACTCGCCAGTTCACGACGGAGAGCGCTACCTCGCCATTTGCGACACCATTAAGTCGGAGCTTAGAAGCGAAGAGTGCCCGTATACAGACTTCCCCTCGCTGACAGCTGCCGCCTTCGTGGAGTCCGAGCGCGTCAACCAGGAGAGGAAGGCTGCCGAGAAGGCAGCAGCTGTGAAAGCGGAGGAAAACGCCCTCGGAGACGAGGGTATCAGGACCACGCACTACTGGACCTACTCCCCGGGAGACGGCGCCGCTAGGTGGGACGACTTCTACGCGCGCGGCATCATGGGCATCGGCTGGAGCAAGCTCGGCAACGTCGAGCAGTACGCCAGCAAGGAAGACATCCGCAAGAGCCTGCGCACCCTGTACAGCAGCAAGTTCTCGCAGAAGAATTCCGCACTCGCGCTCTGGCAGTTCTCTCGTGAGTTGAAGCCGGGCGATGTCGTCTTCGCGAAGCGGGGCCGCAGCGTGATCATAGGCCGCGGCGTCGTCGAGGGGGACTACCAGTTCGACGACAATGGCGACTCCTACCCGAACATCCGCAAGGTACGCTGGACGCACGGCGGAGAGTGGCAAACAGAAGACCTCCTCGCCATGAAGACCCTGACGGACATCACCGCCTATCCCGACCTCGTCGCGAAGCTCGACTCGTTCTTCGAGGACGAGGACGGCGAACCCGAGGAAGGCTCAGGCGCAGTCGAATACCCGGCGTACACACCCGAGGACTTCCTCTCGGAGGTCTACATGGACGCCGAGCGCTACAGGACCCTCGCCAACGTCCTGCGCGCGAAGAAGAACATCATCCTGCAGGGCGCCCCGGGCGTGGGCAAGACCTTCGCCGCAAAGCGCCTGGCCTATTCCATGATGGGTGTGAAGGACGCCGAGCGCGTGATGATGGTGCAGTTCCACCAGAGCTACAGCTACGAGGACTTCATCGAGGGGTTCCGCCCGAATGCGCAGGGCTTCGACCTCGAGAAGGGCACGTTCTACAGCTTCTGCAAGAAGGCGCAGGACGACTCTGACAACGACTACTTCTTCATCATCGACGAGATCAACCGCGGTAACCTCTCGAAGATCTTCGGCGAGCTGTTCATGCTCATCGAGAACGACAAGCGCGGACCGAGGAACACGCTGCAGCTGCTCTACTCGCACGAACTGTTCTACGTCCCGAGCAACGTTTACCTCATAGGAATGATGAACACAGCTGACCGCTCACTCGCCATGCTCGACTACGCGCTGCGCCGCCGCTTCGCGTTCTTCGAGCTCTGACCAGCTTTCGACACGGAGAGCTTCGCCGCGTACCAGGAGGGGCTTGCCAGCGAGAAGTTCGACAGGCTCGTCGCCTGCGTCGTGAAGCTGAACGAGGCGATCGCTTCCGACGAGTCGCTCGGAGACGGCTTTTGCATCGGCCACAGCTACTTCTGCCGCGTGTCTCCGGACGACGTGACGGATGAGAAGCTCTCGGAAATCGTCGACTACGAGCTCGTGCCGATGCTGCGCGAGTACTGGTTTGACGAGCCCTCCAAGGTCGATGACTGGGCAGACAAACTACATAGGTCCATCAAGTGATTCGGATACAGAACATCTACCACATGCTCGCCTACGCGTTCCAGACGCTGCAGGGGCAGGGCTACCGCGACATAGCCGCCGAGGAGTTTGGAAACACCACCGAGCTCCTCGCTGAGATACTGGCGCGGGGTGTGAGCTTGCAGCTAAAGCGAGGCCTCGGTCAAGAGTATATCGACCGCGAGGAGGCGCTCTCCTCCCCGAGGGGAAAGATAGAGCTGTCCGAGTCTCTGAAGACACGCTCGATCCTGCGCAGGCAGCTGGTCTGCAGCTACGACGAGTTCAGCACGGACACGCGCATGAACCGCATCCTCAAGGCGACGATTGCGCTCCTGGTCCGCTCGGACATCGACAAGGTACGCAAGAAGGCGCTCAGGCGGCTGCTACCGTACTTCGTGGACGTGGGCGACGTAGACCTTGAACATGAGGACTGGCACATGCGCTTCGACCGGAACAATCAGGCCTACCGCATGCTCATGAATGTGTGCTGGCTGGTCGTGAAGGGC
This sequence comes from Lancefieldella parvula DSM 20469, assembly GCF_000024225.1. Lineage (NCBI taxonomy): Bacteria > Bacillati > Actinomycetota > Coriobacteriia > Coriobacteriales > Atopobiaceae > Lancefieldella > Lancefieldella parvula. The sequence goes on along the minus strand of NC_013203.1, from coordinate 1,359,066 downwards.
CTCCTCCAGACGCAGGAAGACGGAAGCATCCGCATGATGGACCTCCTCGACGAGCAGCGCATGAGCCACCTGTACGAGAAGTTCATCCTCGAGTACTACAGGCGCGAGCACCCGAAACTCTCCGCAGGGGCTCCATACATCGATTGGGCTCTCGACGACGGCTTCGATGACATGCTCCCCGCCATGCACACTGACATAATGCTCGAGCAGGGCAGGACTGTCCTCATCATCGACGCGAAGTACTACAGCCGCACAATGCAACAGCAGTTTGACAAGCGAAGCGTCCATTCGAGTAACTTGTACCAGATCTTCACCTACGTGAAGAACAAGGAAGTGGAGCTTTCCAGTACCCTCAAAGCCCACAGTGTATCGGGCATGCTGCTCTACGCAAAGACCGACGAAGAAATCCAGCCTGATGGCGTGTACCAGATGAGCGGCAACCAGATAAGCGTGAGGACGCTCGATCTCAACCAGCCTTTCGAGGAGATACGCTCGCAGCTCGATGGAATTGCCAAGGCACATTTCTCAAAGGAGGCAGCCTGTGTTTGAAGGACTGACGAAGCACCTGCCTGCCATTGAGAAAGCCGAGAGATTTGGCAACTGGGTCGTAGACCGAGAGAGCAAGGGCACCATGGATGACCCAATCCAGATGCCTTACGTGGACTACGAAACGACAGTCACGAATGTTGACCAGGCAATCTATGACTTTGCGGACGGGCATCCCGAATATGAACTCACGCATTACCGCGACATACTCGAGCGCAACGGGCTCGAGTGGGGCAGACAGGCAATGTCCAGAGCAGACGTGTCGGATCTCGACGGCCAGGCGGTGATGGCACTTCTGCTGGGAGCCGTGAGGGCAGAACGCTTCTGCGACGGAGCACTACTTGGCTTCTTTGAGGACGGGAGCATTAGACGCTGGCTGTTGAGGCTGCGCGAGATTGACAATGGAGGCAGCAATGAGCGATGACTTGAGCTTCGCCATAGAGATACCTTGCGATGAAGACGGGTTTGTCTTGCTGCAATGTCCGCAATGCGGCGAATTCTTCAAGCTGAAACCGAGCGATTACGAGTCGGATGACGTATTGGAGGTCTACTGCCCCGCCTGTGGTATCGTATCCGATAACTATCTGACCCAAGACGTCATAGACCTTGCGATGGCTATATGCAAGAACCAGGCGTTCGACGCCATTCATAAAGAGATGAAGAAGCTCGAGAGACGAACTAAAGGAAAGGCCGTGTCGTTCAAGGCGGGCAAACAGCCGAAACCGGATGACGAGCCCGTCTTGCAGCCTTCCATAGATACGCTTGCCATTGCGACTTGCAAGCACTGCGGAAAGCAGTCGAAAGTGTCACGTCTCCTTTCAATGTCGATGTACGTATGTCCGTTATGCGGGGTGAGCAATTTCAATGACCGATAAGACCGCCTTTAAGAAGACCCTCTATCGCTTCAACCACGAGGCGAACATACTTTTACGATCGAATTGGGACGAATCGCCAGCGACTTTTAAACGGTTTCTTGACCGTATTGAAGCAGAGCCGGATGTAAAGGCGTATCTCGATGATTGCGTTGATAGCCATACCCCTGAGGGCTTCAATGCAGAAGAAGACGTCCGGGAGGTAGCGGGGGGCCTTAGAACTACCCTCATCAATTTCAGCACTATACCCGAGGAAGAGAGCGCAGAAGTGTATCTCATCCTCAAGGAAATGATTGTCCAGAACATTTCCGGTAGAAGCTATTTTTACTACACCTTTGCGAGTGGAAATAAATTCGCGGATATGTACAAAGGCTTCTTGGACAAAGTTGTACGGCGCCTCATCGCGAACATAACCGAACATCTGACCATGATTGGATTCGAAATAGGACTCGATGGCGGAGATTCAGTGACAAACAATTTCGGGTCCGTGAACAACCTGCAGATGAACCAAGCGACTGACAGCTCAACCATCAACGCAACTCAGAACATCGGCATTGACGAGCAAGCTCTGAACAAATTGATTGATGCGATTCTTAGCGCGGCAGGGACGGAAATTGACGATGCCGAAACAATTGAAGATGTACGCGATAATGCCGAGATTGTTCGCGCGCAGATAGAAAGCGGGAAACCTAAGCGAGGAGTACTCAAGAGCGCACTTGGCTTCTTGCGAGGAGTCAACGGCGGGGTACAGTTCGCTGCTGCTGTTGTTCAGCTTATCCAGTTCGTAAATAACTGCGGCTTTCAATTCCCGCTACCTGGCTAAGACGGGCACTCACCAGATTTCACGTTATAACAAGCCATGACCAGCTGTCCCAGAGCCGCAGCTCCTGAGAGCAGCCTGCGTTTAGAGAGTGCCGAGCGCGTTGAGGTATTGCCGCAGCTGACATGTTGACTCGAGGAAGGACGCCCCGCCCCGAGCCCGAAGGCCCGGGGCAGCCGCCTTAGGGTCATCTCCCGTCGTTTAGGACGTTCTTGTGGTGGCGCAGGAGCGCCTTCTCCGAGCCCGTCACCAGTAGGCTCACGATGTCGTAGCGGATGCTGGCGAGACCCTCCACCTCGGATTCGGCGAGGTAGGCTGCCGCGATGCGCTCGAAGCGTTCCTGGTCGGGCTCCTCACGGGGCACGTCGAAGCCCCCGCACTTGGTGGCGGTGTCCACGAAGATGAGCTCCTCGTCGTCCATGACGATGAAGTCGATGCCATCCGAGCCGTGTGCCCAGTTCTTCTCCAGGACCTCGATGTCCCTGTGCTTCAGGTTCGCGCTGATTGCCTCATGCGACCTCTCGTCAATGCTCTTTCTCATGGCCGTCTGTCTCCTCGTGTTGGGGGATTCGATCTCAAGGCGAGACGGAGTCAGCGTACGAAAGGACTGCCAAAACGAGGTTGAAGATGCAGAAGAAGCAGATTTCTACAGAATGTTGAAGACGCAAAAAACACAAAACGTTTGTTCAACGTAGTGCGTCTAGATGAGGTAGATGAAGGAAAAATTTGCGGGACCTCCAGCTTGATTTGCTCATAACCCGAAGGTCGTATGTTCAAATCTTGCTCCCGCGACCAAAAAAATTTCAAAACCGCCATCAGCGGGTTTTTTGTTAGCTTTTGTCATAACGCATAGAAATATATTTGCTCATAAGTTCACCGTCATGAAAATAAATATCTATTATTGAAAGAAATAAAAAGAGATTTCTAAACAGATAGAAGAGTCCTTATGAACTATGTCCAAAAAGTTCCTGTTGCTATTTGTGGTGTTGCATTAGGTTTTGTAGCACTTGGAAATCTTTTCAAGACTTCTTTCGAGGGTCTTTATCTTGTCTGCGGCATACTCTCTATTTTTCTTTTAGCTCTCTATACCCTCAAATTTATCGTGTCGACAAAAGTTGTATTGCGAGAGCTCTCGGATCCGATTGGGCTTTCAGTTGCCGCAACATATCCGATGGCAGTTATGCTGATTTCGGTGTATTTGAAGGCTGATATCGGTGATGCAGCACAATTATTTTGGTTTACTGGAATTGCGTTGCACATACTGTGCATAGCTCTATTTACTTCTCGATATATTGCAAAATTTAATTGGGAGAATGTGCACGCCAGCTGGTTCATTGTGTATGTAGGTATTGTGGTTGCCAGTGTTACAGCGCCGGCGTTTAACTTTGAAACAAGTGTTGGTACGGTTGCATTTTGGTTTGGATTTATCTGCCTTGTAGTGCTTTTTATAGTAGTAAGCATTCGGTATGTTAAATATGGGCCGGTGCCTGATTCCGCTGAGTCGCTCGCTTGTATTTATGCAGCTCCAACAAGTCTTTGTATTGTGGGATATATTCAATCTATTACGCCAAAGTCCGTACCGTTTCTTTTAGTCATGCTAGCGATTGCTTCAATTATTTATGTGGTTTCTTTTGTGTGGTGCATCAGGTGTCTTACAAAGCCGTTCTTTCCCAGTCATGCTGCGTTTACTTTTCCCTTTGTAATTTGTGTCATTGCGCATACGCAGACGTCGACATACCTGGCTGAACTTGGTCAGCCCCTTCAATGGCTCGATGGAATAGCTACTGTTGAAACGGTGCTTGCAGCAGGACTTTGTATTGTTGTGCTTGTACGATTACTTGTATACGTGCGTGATCTAACTTTGTCTTAAGAGAGACGAAAGAGACGAGTAGCTTGAGATGATGTTTTGTATTTGTTTTGACAAGAGTTGTTACCTTAAAGCGATAGGTACTTTATCGTCAGGTTTTTATTATTTGTTGCATTTTGTGTTTGCTATATAAATTGATACTACCAAATCTATTGTGATAATACTGCTTGCAATGATTGTTGTTGTAATCGTTATATTTGGGTTAAGTACGGCCATGTAAAGCATTGTTAGCGCACATACAGACGTAGAAATACCCATTACAAAACAGAGTTTTTTCTCGTCAATTGTTTTCTTTTCATCTTCAGTCATTGTGTTATATCCAGCAATTAAAGCAGCACCATGACCGGATAAAAGTATGAGAGAACAAATGCCAAGAATTGCGGTTAAGGACCACAATATAATTGAAGATGTCATAGTAATTACTCCGATTCAATGTGAACCGCTTTTTTAAATTTATATTATATTTAGAAGCTATTTTTGTTAAGTACTAAATTCATATATGCAATGATAAGACAACAGTAATAAAGAATTTTCTTCTTACTGTCCAATGTACCACCCATTTAAATTGTATTTTGGTGCTATTCTTTTTTAATAGAATTTGAGATTGAAGGTTTTTGAAAGTCGTTCTGGTAATTTGGAAGGAAGAACTATGGAGGAGAGTACTCAGCAAAACGTACCTGAAACATCTGTTATTGAAGAAGAGACAGGTTTTCCAGTTACTGATTCGCTTGATAGAGTAGGAGAAAAGGTTGCTCCGACTATGCCTGCTCAACCAAGTATTACCTGCCCAAATTGTCATTCAACACGTATTATTATTTCTGCTTCAGCTACAGAAAAAGCTAAGAATAGACATGGCATTCTTTACTGGGTTTTTATTGGTTGGTGGCTTCATCCAATTCTTTGGATATGGGCAACAATTCCAATGCTAATTTGGCGAATTATTCATCCAAATAGAAAATCTAAGACTGTTCTTACAACGGTGGCAGTTTGTCAAAATTGCGGAAAAACTTGGGTTATTAAACAGTAAATAAGTTATTTACTGTTTCAGCCTCAATAAAACTGACTACGTTATGTTTTCAATACTAGAAATGGTCCACTAACTGTGGATCATTTCTTTATATGTTTTTTAATGCGTTATAACTAATTTCTTGTTATTAGCATGAAATTAACATTGATGTGGGACACTAAATAGCAGTGAATACTAACCCGGTCAAGAAAGGAAGGCTCATGGCATACGAGTCTCGTGGAGAAATTGACAGCAAATATAAGTGGGACCTGTCTTCAATGTTCCCAAGTGATGAGGCATTTGAGGCTGGACTTGAGGAGCTCAAGGCTTACTGCCCAAAACTGCTTGCGTTCAAAGGAAAGATTTCCACTTCCGCTCAGGCTCTTCTGGAGTTCTTGCAGCTTGAGGACCAGATGAACCTTCTGCTCTACAAGATTATCAACTACGCCGAGCGCAAGAGTGACGAGGACACCCGCGTTGCCAAGTATCAGGCATACGTCGCAAACGCTACCAGCGTATATACACAGGCTGGCGAGGCAACTTCTTGGTTTGCCGCAGAGCTTCTGGCTATTCCAGCAGAATCTGTCGAGAAGTTCTATGCAGAGGTTCCAGCTCTTGAGTTCTATCGTCGTAAGCTCAACAAGATCTTGAACCAGCGCGAGCATACCCTCTCTGCTGAGGAAGAGGCTCTTCTGGCACGCGCTGAAGAGCTTGCTGTTCAGCCAACCAACATCTTTTCCATGTTTGATGATGCAGACCTCATCTTTGACGACGCTGTAGACTCTGAGGGCAAGACACATAAGCTGACCAGCGGTTCATTTGTTCCTTTGCTGATGAATGGCGACCGCGTCCTACGCGAGTCCGCATTTAAGCAGCTCTACAGCCGCTTTGGTGAGTTCCGCAACACCTCCGCTGCAATTCTGACTAGCCAGGTTAAGAACCTGCAGTTCTTCTCGTCATCTAGAAAGTATGCAAGTTCCCTTGAGGCTGCTCTTGCAGAGAACGAGATTCCTGTTGAGGTTTATAACAACCTCATCGATGCCGTTCACCAGAACTTCCCAGCTTTCTACAAGTACGTTGACCTGCGCAAGCGCGTTATGGGCTTGGATGAGTTGCACTTCTGGGACGTCTACACTCCTCTTGTTGACGACGTTGACATGAAGTTTACCTACGAAGAGGCTTGCGACCTCATTGTTAAGGCGCTGGCACCTATGGGCGAGGAGTACGTTGGCCTGGTCAAGAAGGGTCTGGAGAGCCGTTGGGTTGACGTTTACGAAACTCCAGGTAAGCGTTCCGGCGCTTATTCTGCAGGTGGCAAGGGTATGAACCCTGTCATGCTCCTCAACTTCCAGGGCGGCCTCGACGATGTCTACACCCTTATTCACGAGATGGGTCACTCCCTGCACACGTACTTCTCGTCCCACAACCAGGAGATTACCTACTCTGATTACTCCATCTTTGTTGCAGAGGTTGCATCTACCTGCAACGAGGCGCTGCTCTCGCACTACCTGCTTGAGCACGAGACTGATCCTGCTCGCCATGCGTACATCCTTAACCACTTCCTTGAGGGCTTCCGTGGCACCATCTATCGCCAGTGCATGTTTGCCGAGTTTGAGCGCGACATCAACCAGATGAACGCTGATGGCGTGGCTCTGAACGCTGAGGTTCTCTCCGAGCGCTACGGCAAGCTTTGCGCAGAATACTTTGGACCTGGCATTGAGCTGGACGAAGAGATCAAGCTGGAGTGGTCGCGCATCCCTCACTTCTACTACAACTTCTATGTCTACCAGTACTGCATTGGTTTCTCGGCAGCTATTGCCCTGTCTCAACGTATCCTTTCTAAGGGCGAGCCTGCGGTCAAAGACTACATTGGCTACCTATCCGGCGGCTGCTCCAAGACTCCAATTGAGCTGCTCCGCGGAGCTGGCGTTGACATGGCAACCCCAGATCCCGTTAATGCTGCGCTCAAGTACTTTGGCGAGCTTGTCGACCAGCTTGAGCAGGAGCTCAACTAGCCGCGACCAAGCGCTTAACTAGCCACGACCAAGCGCTCAACTAGGTGCGCAGTCGAGCGCACAACAAAGGAGGATTTATGCAGGCACGTTTTGTTCACCGCTGCACTCATGTTTTGGATAACGAGAAAACCGTTGAGTTCTACAAGAAGGCTTTGGGATTTCGTGTTGATCGCGTTAAGGGACCAGAGGATGGTTCTTGGACTAATACGTTTTTGGTAAACGATTGGTCTCCATTTGAACTGGAGCTCACCTGGAACCGCGGTTGGGTAGAGCCTTACGACAACGGCGGAAAAGACACGCACATTGCTTTCCGCGTTGACGATTTTGATGCCTTCCACGCACTCCACGAGGAGATGGGCTGCATTGTCAAAGAGAACCCAAAGATGGGCCTTTACTTTATTGCAGATCCCGATGGCTGCTGGATTGAGATTTTGCCAGAGAAGTAACCATGGCAGACTACGGCTTACTTGCAAAACAGATTATCTCGCTTGCCGAGGTTGACGCTCACTGGCTGCCGGTGTTGTCTAATGCTGCGGCTCTTTTGTGGGACGCTCTGGATGACATTAACTGGGCAGGCTTCTATCTGGTAGATCCTGCTACGGTGGCGGGTGTGGAGCTAGGCTCGGGGTCGGGTGCGGAGCCGGGGTTGGAGCCAGTCTCTCCCGATCTGCGCCTGGGGCCTTTCCAGGGAAAGGTTGCCTGTGTGCGTATTCCTTTTGGAAGGGGAGTGTGCGGTACGGCTGCGGCAACAAAGACAAGTCAGCTGGTAGAAGACGTGCATCAGTTCCCAGGACACATTGCGTGCGACTCTGCATCAAACTCTGAGGTAGTCGTTCCCATCTTTGAGGGTGACCAGGTAGTTGGTGTGTTAGACATTGATAGTCCTAGCGCTGCACGATTTACTCAAGAAGACCTAGCAGGTCTTGAGCGGGTAGTAAAGGCGCTTGAGAGCTGTGTGGATTTCTCGGACTTTTGCTAAATACGTCTTGGACTTCCGTTAAATACGACTACAGAACTAACATTTGGGTACACAAATCATGTATGGGCAGGTTTGCTCGTGCATGATTTTTATTACATCCACGTAGCATTCATGGAGAGGTTTGCTCATGAAGAAAATTGTATTTATCATCGGTTCTGGTCGAAAGAACTCGTTTAATAAGACGTTGAGTCAGGTTGCTGCAAAGGCACTTGAAGGCAAGGCAGAGATTGAGGTTGTTGACGTCTTGGATGTTCCTCTGCTCAATCAAGATGAAGAATTCCCAGCTCCTGAAGGTGTCCAGAAGGTAAGAGACGCCGTTATGGCTGCTGATGGCGTGTGGCTCTTTACTCCAGAGTACAACTACAGCATCCCCGGCACTGTTAAGAACATCCTTGACTGGCTGAGCCGTCCACTCACCTCTGATTATGAGAAGAAATCTGAGACTGCTATTGCTGGCAAGGTTGTCACCGCAAGTGGTGTTGGCGGCAGAAACAAGACTGCAGGATCGCTCGCCGTGGTAAAGCAGCAGTTCCTGGCTCTGCGCACCAAGCCAGTTGAGCCGTTCAATGGTTTCTCGCTTCCTGTTACCGCTTGGACTGAGGGAACTTGGGAGCCCGAGCCAGAGGTTCACGAAGCAATTGCCCAGCAAGCAGAGGATTTTCTCGCCGCACTGTAAGTTGCGCGCCTGTTTTCTGCAAAGAATCGGTGGATTTTGCTTAATAACATCAAAGAATCTGTGAATTTGCCTGATTTTGTTAAAGAATCTGTGCTCCAAACACAGATTCTTTGCACTTTTCGGGCTTGCTTTTTTGACTGGTTATTCAAGCGTACCTGGCGAGAAACCCGTGTAGCTCGCAAGGTTAGCGTACATACAAAAAGAGCCCGGATGCCGCGCAATAGCATCCGGGCTTTGGTGTGTCTAGACGGAGGAGAGGGCCGTTGCTAGACAAGATGTGTATCGTACCTTGTTCGTGTACTTTGTTTATTCCCGCTTCACAGCTTGTTTACACGAGTTTTACTTGCCAACAAACTCTGAGATGGTCTTGTACAAGTCACTTGCCTGGAAGTCCTTGATAATCTTGGAATTTTTCCTCTGGTCACAGACCTCAAGCAGTGCCTTCAGGGAAGCCTTATCGGGGTCAGTCTGATAATCTGTTTCCGCCTGAATGAGCTTGTACTTTGCAATGACCATGTCCATGAGCTTGGCATTGTTTCCCTCAGCGTTTGCGTTGTCAAGGCCATCAAATGCCAGCGTAGAAACAACACCGTAGCCGCCGGTTAGGAAGTGGTTGCCTACAAAGTCGTTAGGGTTGACCTTGTTGTCAATGACAGGCGAGTTTTTAGTATTGGTAAGCAGCACTAAGCTGGTGTTGTTGTAGACGTCGATGACGGTGAGCGTGCCGGTCCAGCCGGTGTGGCCAACGGTTGCAGCGTTTGCAATTGGCGAGAAGGCCCACTGGTAGCCAATGTGACCCTTACGCCTCCAGCCTAAACCATAGGTGACGCTGGTGTCCTTTGGCTTGATGAACTGGTCGTGAACGTCCTCGCTGAAGAGCATGGTGTTGCCGTAGCCACCACGGTTCATAACGGTCTGTACAAGAACTGCCAGGTCGGAAGCGTTTGCAAACAGACCAGCGTGACCAGAGATGCCGCCCATGGCGTAGTAGGCCTTCTCGTCATGGACCGTACCCTGAATGGTGTCTGTGCGCATGTTGTCAAAGGTAATGAGACCATCACGGGTGTTGCCGTTGAGCTCGGTAGCTGCGATTCCGTCAGCCTTGAAGCCGTTGTCTAGTGGATTGAACGTGACGTTTTTAAGTCCCAGCGGCTCGTAAAGAGCTTCCTTAACGTACTGGTCAAGGCGCTTATTGGTAATTTTCTCGATGATAAAACCAAGAAGCATATAGTCTACGTCGGAATAGGCAGTCTTAGTGCCTGGGACATACTGCAGAGGTGTCTCGATAATCTTCTGCAGAATCTCATCGCGATTCTGAGAGTACAGCTTCTGGTTTGCATTTGGCTGCGGATCATCGGGTTTCTCTGGATTGTAGTTGCGGTTGTGGTACTGAGGATCTGGTGGGAATCCAGCCTGATGCTCAAGAATCTCACGAATAGTAAGGTCATTCTTGCCCAGGATCTTATCGCCTTCTTGGTCTTTAAAGTCTGGAATGTACTCTTGAACCTTCTTGGAAACATCCAGCTGGCCGTCGGTTACCAGCTTCTCAATTGCTAGGTTAGTGGCATACATCTTTGTGTTAGAAGCCAGATCGTAGAGGGTGTTGTCGTCAACAGCCTTGCCATCTTTGATGCGAGAGCCGTCCTTGTTGTAAGAATTGACGTTGCCGTAGTTGGTCTTCTTGATGATCTTGCCGTATCTAGTAACAACCAGCTGGGCAGAGGTAAAACCGTTGGCAATCTCTGCGTTGATAATCTGGTCAATCAACTTGAAGTTGTCATTATCAGCGTAGTCTTTGGTGCCGTCAATAAGGGTTGGATAGCCAATCTTGACCTCAAAGGTTGCCTGGGTCTCTTTAACAGTGCTGACCTGCAGGCGGTTATCGCCGTTGACAGTTACGTCAGAGATGTCAATTTGGTTCCAAGAAGAACCGTCAAGCTTATCAGTTGGCACTTGATGACCATTTACAAAGAGAGCAAAGCTTTGAGGCTCAGAACTTTTTACATAGACAGTGCCCTGGCCAGCAAAGCAGACAAAGCTGTTGAGCTGGTTGGTAACAAGAGAGTCATCAAAGGCATCATCGGAATTGGCAACAGGAAAAACCTTCTCGTACTGGAAGGTTCCATCTACGGAATCAACTTTCTTTGAGGTTCCCTTAGCAGCAGTTGTGCCACCTTTTGTCTGGCAAGCAGTAAGACCAAGACCTGCAAGAGCAGCTAAACCAAGAGCACTTCTACTCAAAAATTGTCTTCTGGTCTGTCCAGCAGGGGAGTCTGCGTTAGGTGAGTGCTCAGAGTGAGCGGTTTGATTTTGGTACAAATCTTCGTTGGCGCGCATATTGTCTCCTTCGGGTTTGCCTTAGGTGAAACACTTGCTATCTCAATTGACTGAGATAATTTGCGCTTATGATGACGTGTGTTCTATCAAAATTGCAGCTAGCTTGCGTAAGTTGAAATAATGGGTACGTTAACGTACTGCGAGCGGTATCAAAAAAGCTGTCAATGGTATCTAAATTTGAATTTTTTAGGCAAATAATGAAATATTTTAATCAGGTATTACGTAGTCAAATGTCTACTTGATAGTAAAAGTTTTTATAAGTTGATGTAAAAGTATCCAAAATAAAATAAGCTTTTACGACAATTGTCTCTATATTAAGCTGGGGAAACATGAGTGAGTGTATATGCAACAAGAACAACATGTACTTACACTTACGCACGCAATACTACCGTTTACGGCACTCCTACTTTACAAATGAAATTTTTATGGCAACGTGAAACAATATAGTCAAACGTTTTAGTCAACAGGAGGTGATTGCGTGAGGGGTGTTCGTTTACGCCTGGAAGAGTATCGCAAGAATGCCAGTTCGGCTGAACGCGATATTATTGACTACATTTTGTCCGACCCAGAGGCAGTAGTTGGTCAGTCAATCCATAAACTTGCTGCTCAAACGTATACATCTGCATCAACGGTGGTTAGACTTTGCAAGAAGCTTGGCTGCGGTGGCTATAAAGAGTTTCAGCAGGCTCTTATTTATGAGCTGGCGGTAAGCAACAAGAGCAACGATATTGCTGTTGGCGGCGTTATTGCAGGTGACACTACTGACGTGATCATTGAAAAAGTAACTGCAAAGAACATTTCTTCGTTGGAACTTACCATGCAGTTGCTTGATGCTCAGGTCGTTGACTCGGTTGTTTCACTTATGATGCAAGCGCATTCTATCTGTCTTTTTGGTATGGGAGCTTCGCTTCTGGTTGCAAGAGATCTGCAGCTCAAGCTTATGCGCCTCAACATTAACTGCAACTTAAGCGATGATTACCACTCTCAGTTGCTCTACGCCAAAAACATGAGCCGAGAAGATCTTGCCATTGTGGTTAGTTACTCAGGTCTTACGCGTGAAGCCATTGAGTGTGCTTGGATTGCAAAAGCAAACGGCGCCAAGGTAATCTCCATCACTCGTGGTGGTATTGACTCGGAATTAATTCATCGTTCTGACTATGTTTTGGGTGTTGCAGAGACTGAGCACATTATGAGAAGCGGCGCAATGTCTTCACGAATTGCCCAGCTCAATGTAGTAGACGCACTTTTTGCAGCATACGTAAACAGAAACTACGAGAAGAGCGTTAAGCGTTTCTCGACAAACTACATTGGCAAATTAGATTCAGCTGAGCGTGTTGCTACGCTTTCTTCTGATGAAGATTTGCCTGGTATAGCTAACGACGTTATTGCGTAGAAATCACAACACAGAAGGTGAAAGCGTGATTGATTTAACAAAGCTTGTCACGGAGACAAGAAATCCCAACACTATGGAACTTGATCAGATGACGCCGCTTGAGCTGGTCAGCGTTATGAACCAGGAAGATTTGAACGTTGTGGCTGGCGTAAAAGAAGTTCTTCCGCAGGTAGCGCAAGCAATCGAGTGGGCAGTCTCTTCGCTTGAGGCTGGTGGCAGAATTGTGTACTTTGGCGCTGGTACCTCGGGCCGCTTAGGCGTTTTGGATGCTGTTGAGTGTCCTCCAACTTTTGGTGTTTCTCCTGACGTGGTTGTTGGTCTTATCGCTGGTGGCGAGAAGGCCTTTGTACGTGCAGTTGAAGGCGCAGAAGATTCTCTTGAGCTTTGTGAAGAGGAGCTCAAGAAGATTGGCCTGAACAAGAACGATATCGCTATTGGAATTGCAGCTAGTGGTCGTACTCCTTACGTTATTGGAGGACTTCGCTATGCTCGCTCTTTGGGTTGTAAAACCGTTGCTATTGCGTGTAATAAGGGCTCTGAGGTGGGTAAAGAGGCAGAGCTTGCTATTGAGCCTTCTTGTGGACCTGAAGTTCTAACGGGCTCTACGCGTCTTAAAGCTGGTACTGCTCAGAAGATGATTCTGAACATGATTTCTACCGGCTCAATGGTTGGTGTGGGCAAGGCATATCAGAATCTTATGGTTGACGTTCAGCAAACTAATAAGAAGCTGGTAGTTCGTGCACAGAACATCACCATGGCGGCAACGGGTTGTACTCGTGAAGAAGCAGCTCGGGCGCTTGAGCAGGCTGACGGTAATGCAAAGCTTGCTATTGTTATGCTGCTTACTCAGATGTCAGTTGAAGAGGCAAAAGCTAAGCTTGAGGCAGCCCATGGTCATGTGAGAGGAGCACTGCAATAACAAAAAACATAGTGGTGTGCATTTTGTTGCAGCTGCATTGGTCAGTGGTATTAGCATGACGCATGCTGTAGCAGTATGTTTTGAAAGATTTTTAGTTTACCTGCGGTAATAGGTTATTCAAACTCGGTCAAAACATGAAACAATGAACCACAGGTATGGATTGTTGTATCGTTACGTTCATTTTTTATGTATTCTTGGTAAGTATTTGTTGCAACATCGCAACGAGAGAAAGAGGGAAAGTATGGATTACACCAAGCTTTCAGAACAGATTCTTGCTGCCGTCGGTGGTAAAGAAAATGTTCAGAGCAACATGGTCTGCATGACCAGGCTCCGCGTTAAGACCGTAGATCCTTCAAAGGTTGATTCTGAGGCCATCAAGGCTATTGATGGCGTCATGGGTCTGGTCGAGGATGCAGAGTACCTTGAGGTTGTTCTTGGTCCTGGCGTTGTCAACAAGGTTATTGTTGAGTTCTCCAAGCTTACCGGTGTTGCTGCTGGCGACGCATCTGAGGATGATGTTGTTTCTGCAGCTAAGGACAACAAGGCAGCTCAGAAGGCTAAGTATGAGAACAAGCCTGTTCAGCGTTTCCTAAAGAAGATTGCTAACATCTTTGTTCCACTGCTTCCTGGCATCATTTCTGCAGGTTTGATTAACGGTATCATCAACGTTATCAACTTCTCCACTGGTAAGGCTTATGCCAACGAGTGGTGGTTTGCAGCTATCTGGACTATGGGTTGGGCGCTCTTTGCTTATCTGCCAATTCTCGCTGGCGAAAACGCTGCCAAGGAGTTTGGTGGTTCTCGCGTTCTTGGTGCTATGGCTGGTGCACTTTCCATTGCTAACGCTGGTATGCCTCTTCTTGCTTCCAAGACTGTTGACGGCGTTGCAACTCGTTTGGTTCACCTTCCATTTAGCCTCCCAACTGTTGCTTTCAAGGAGGGCGCATTTATCGTTGCTTCCTCTGACCTGTTCAACGCAGCAGCAGGCGGCATGATTGGTGCAATCATCTGCGCAATCTTCTTTGCATTCCTGGAGAAGAACCTGCACAAGGTTATGCCAAGCGTTCTTGACACCTTCCTGACCCCACTTTGCACCGTCATCATCGGTGTCATTGGTTCTGTCCTGATTCTTCAGCCTGCAGGTGCATGGCTCACTCAGGCAATCTTCTTTGTTCTTCAGTTCTTCTATGACAAGCTTGGCGTCTTTGGTGCTTACCTGCTTGGTTCTACCTTCTTGCCACTGGTTTCTGTTGGTCTTCACCAGGCACTTACACCAATCCACGTTATGCTTAACAACCCAGAAGGCCCAACTCAGGGTATCAACTACCTGCTTCCTCTGCTGATGATGGCAGGCGGTGGCCAGGTTGGTGCTGGTCTTGCTATTCTCTTCAAGACTAAGAACAAGCGCGTTAAGAAGTACCTCACCGAGTCCATCCCAGTTGGTATGCTCGGCATCGGCGAGCCTCTTATGTACGCAGTTACTCTGCCTCTTGGTAAGCCATTCATTACCGCATGCCTTGGCTCTGGTGTTGGCTCCGTAATTGCTTACCTCTTCCACCTTGGCACCGTTTCCCAGGGCGTCTCTGGCCTCTTTGGTCTGCTGATTGTTCAGCCTGGTAACCAGGTCTTCTACCTGCTTGCAATGCTTCTTGCTTATGCTGCAGGCTTTGCACTTACTTGGTTCTTTGGCGTTGACGAGGATCGTATCAACGACGTCTTTGGCGAGTAAGTACTTCGACGTTTTAGAAACGTTTATCCCTCTTCTTAGGTATCCTAGGAAGAGGGATTTTTCTTCTCGCCTGGCGAGAAACCCGTCTTCTAGAAAGCGTTTTGCAATTCACTTGGAGGATTTATGCGCACCGGGATTTCACTGTATTTTGCCAGTGGATATGAAGCTAATGCTGAGGTTGTAGCAAAAGCGCAGGCAGCCGGATGTCACTATGCATTTACCTCACTACACATCCCTGAAGAAGAGGAGATTGATTACCGCACTGAGGCTCGCAAGCTCTTAGAGCTTTGCAGAAAAGCTGAGATTAATCTTATTGCTGATATTTCTCCCGTTACCCTTTCAAAACTTGGCGTTCAGAAGTTTGACGAACTTGCAGAGCTTGGCATTACGTACGTGCGCCTTGACTTTGGATTTGACGCGGCAGAGACTGTAGAGCTTTCTCACAAGTTTCATGTGGTTTTTAATGCTTCAACCATTACTAAGGACGATATCTCTGCGTGGCGCGCAGCTGGTGCTGACTTCACTCGTTTTGCCGCCTGCCACAATTACTATCCTAAGAGCTACACAGGCCTTTCTCTTGAGCGCGTAGCTCAAATTAATGCGCGTCTTTCTGCTCTTGGATTCCAGATTTTCTCGTTTGTTCCTGGCGAGGTTTTCCGTGGACCTCTCTATGAGGGATTGCCAACTGTTGAGGAACACCGTGGGCTCTCTGGTGATGCACTTATTCAGGCAATGCTCTCACTTTACGACGTTGACTCTGACGTGGTGCTTATTGGTGACCCAGACGTCACTGAGGCTACCTGGAGGCGCATTGGTCAGCTTGAGAGAAACTGTATTGAGCTAAAAGCTGAGTTGAAGTCTGATTTTGAGTATCTATATGACCGCACTCAGACGGATAGACCTGATTCCAGCTCGTATATTATTCGCTCGCAGGAGTCCAGGCTCTGGAAAGATGCTCCAGTATACGATGCAAAGTCTTCTACTCGTGAGACTGTTTCTACTGGCACGATCTTGGTGAGTAGCAAGGCTTATGGCCGCTATGCAGGGGAGCTTTCAATTGTTCGAGGTCTTTTGGAGCCTGATGCTCGTGATAACGTTGCAGGATTAATCTGCGAAGAAGATCAGGCGTTCTTGCCGTACATTCACTCTGGCCGCGGTTTTAGGTTTGTACGCAAATAGAACGCACACAAACCAATAAACATCAGCACAAAAAACGAACCCCTACTCTGCAGTAAGGGTTCGTTTTGTACTGTTATGCGGCGGCGATTATACAGGCAATTACAGTTTGACAATAACATCCTCAGCAGGCTGGCGATGCTTCTGGACAGGAGCCATATCGCGATAGCCCAGGCTAAGCATGCAAGAAACGCCAAAGTCGTTGTACTGGCCGCCGTCGAGAAGACCCTCCTCTTCCAAGATCTTATCGACAGTTGCACGGTTAAAGCCCTCGATTGGGCAGCTATCAACGCCTATCATAGCAGCCATGGTGAGCATGTTTGAAAGCGCAATATAGGTTTGCTTGCAAGCCCAGTCAAAAGTTGCACGCTCATTGCCCACCAGGTCAAACATATTCTCCTGGAAGTTTTTGAAAGCAGCAGCGTAGGTTGGCTCAAAGTCTTCAGGAAGCTGCTTGATATCATGCATCATATGCTTGACGTAAGCAGACTCTGCATTGACGTTCTTACGAGCAAGAAGAATAACCAGATAATGAGCACCATCAAGGGATGCACGAGCACCATAGGATGGTTCGTAAAGCTTCTCTTTAAGGCGAAGTGACTGCTCAGATGCCTGATTTTCTCGCAAGTTAATGACCAGGAAGCGCCAAGGCTCCAGTCCGTAAGAGCTTGGTGCCAGACGAGCGGCCTCAAGAATTACATCAAGGTCCTCGTCAGAGACATTCTTGGTTGGATCATATTTCTTGGTTGCAAGTCTCCACTGGTAGGATGAGAGAACTTTGTTTGCAACGTGTTGTGCGGAACAGGCCATGTGAGATCCTTTCGTATTGGTAGTGCAGCGTATGGTTGAAGGTGTTACTCAAAGAGCGTATTTCTTTGAAAAGTGCTAATCGGGAAACTTACTACTCAGAAACGATAAAGCGACCAGGCTGTCCAAGTTCCCACGTACCTTTAAGGTCAGCGGCAAGCTCAAAGTGCAGCTTGGAGATACCTAAGTCGTAGTCTTGAACAAAGTGGCGCTGGTCAGGCATAGAAGCGCTTACCACGCCATCTGTCAGGTCAAATACGACAGGCAGTCTGTTGATGGCAGTTGGACATGCCAAAACCGCATCAATGCCACGATTAAACCACTCAGGCATCTGCTTCGGTTCAGTTGGCGCGCCATTTGCAGTCATAATCTGCGCGGGCTTCTTGGTGCGTAGGCGAATTGCGGTACGAATACCTTCCTGCTTGAGCGGAATCTTTTCCGGAGCATAGCCGATAGAAATAATAATGCCCAGCTTAAGGCCGTTGTACTCGTCACGAGCTAGGGTTTTCCAGTCCATGGTCTCGGCAATCCAGCATGAGCCTATGCCTAGTTGTGTGGCGAGAAGAACGATCTTCTCGCCATAGTAGCCGATGAGTTCACGGGCAATTGCATCTTCACAATAGCCTGCTATGTAGTGGTAAATGGGGCCGACAATGGACTTGTTCTTCATGTGGACGGAAGTGCCATCTTCAAGGTGAGGACCCTCGATGGTAAGGATTGCAGGGTGATCGGGTGCAACTTTTGCCATCTGGGCATTTGCAACGTTAATGGCTTCCTGGAGCTGAGAAAGTTTTTCTTGTTCAATAGGCTTTTGGTCGTAGGCGCGCAGGGAAATGCGCTGGTCCATAGCTTCTTTTAGGTCCATCGTGGTCCTTCCTGGAGCAAGGTTAGAGCAGAGAGCCAAATCGCTTAACGTAGAGGCTCTTGATTATGGTGATAAGAACCATATACCCGCTCATGAGTGCAATTAGCCATCCAAAGAACGACAAAGGTAGAGCAACAAGGCTCAAGGGCTGGGCGAACACCGGCAGATACGGAAGAGCGCTGACTACAACGATTCCCGCGGTGGTTAGAGTAAGTAAGGAAGCTGATGGCATGCTCTGAACAAACGGGATTTTATTGGTTCTAAGTGCGTGGAGGACAAAGGTTTGGGTCCACATAGATTCGATGAACCAGCCTGTTTGGAAAGACAGGATAAAGAGCGTCTGAGCTGCGGTGTTTCCAGCTGCGGTAAGTTCTGCCCAGGTTCCTCCGGCAAGAGTGGGAGAGACCATAAAGAACATGAGGGCAAAGGTAAGTACATCAAAAATTGAACTGATAGGTCCAATCCAAAGCATAAAGTTTGTAATTGAATGGGCGTCCCAAGAGCGCGGACTTGAAAGGAATGAATCATCCACGTTGTCCCAAGGAATGGCAATGCAGGTAACGGTGTATACGAGTCCTAAAAGGAGCAGCTGAAGGGCGCTCATAGGCAAGAACGGAAGGAAGAAACTGGCCACCAAAACGGACAGTACGTTACCAAAGTTGGAGCTTGCGGTTGCCTTGATGTACTTGATGGTATTGCCGTAGGTTCTGCGACCTTCTTCAACGCCGTGCTCAAGTACCAGCAGATCCTTTTGCAGTAAGATAATGTCAGCAGATTCTTTTGCCACGTCAACAGCGGTATCTACGGAAATTCCTACATCGGAAGAGCGCATAGCAGCAGCATCGTTAATGCCGTCGCCCATAAAGCCGACAACATGGTTGTTGGATCTGAGCGCAGAGACAACACGGGCCTTTTGCATGGGGGAAAGCTTTGCAAAGAGCTGGGTCTTTTCAACACGCTCTTTGAGCTGCTCATCGTTGAGGTTCTCTACGTCGCTACCAAGCAGGAGTTCGTCAACGTGGATGCCCACTTTTTTGCAGACGGCGGCAGCAACGCCCTCGTTGTCGCCGGTGAGCACCTTGACCTGCACGCCTCTCTGGTTAAGCTTGGCAATTGCCTCGCGAGCGCTCTCTTTTGGCGGATCCAAGAAGGCCAGGTAGCCAATGAGCACCATGTCGCGCTCATCGTCTACGCCAAACTCGCCGACGCCGCGAGGGTCGCTCTTCTGAGCAACGCCAACCACGCGCATACCCTCCTGATTGAGCTGGTAGACGCGGTCCATAACGCTCTTGCGCTGGGCGGGAGTGAGTGGCTTAATCTCAGAGTCAAGGTCAACAAAGGAGCATGCGTTGAGGACTTCTTCAACGGCGCCCTTAGTGATCATCTGCGTCTTGTTAGTTTTTGTGTTTCTTACCACAACGCTCATGCGGCGACGCTCAAAGTCAAACGGGACTTCGTCGATCTTCTCGTATTCAATGCTCAGCAAGTTGGTGGGCAGTTCATCGTTTGAAGTCTTGATGATTGCCTTGTCAATAAGGTTTCTGAGGCCGGTTTGGAAGTAGCTGTTCAGATACGCATGGCGGAGCACGCGAGCGTCCTCTTCACCCAGAATGTTGAGGTGACGTTCGAGAACAACCTCGTCTGCGGTGATGGTGCCAGTTTTGTCGGTACACAGGATGTCCATGGCGCCCAGGTTCTGGATTGCGGCTGGATTCTTAACAATAACGTCCTGCTTGGCCATTTGTGTTCCACCGCGAGAAAGGCAAGTGGTTACAATAACGGGCAGCATCTGAGGAGTAATACCAACGGCAACGGAAACGCTGAAGAGCAGTGCATCAAACCAGTCGCCCTTAAGGAATCCGTTTGCAAAGAACACGATGGGGCACATGATCAACATGAAGGAAACAAGTACCTTGGAAACGGACTTGAGACCCTCATCAAAGCTGGTCTCGCCAGAAGGCTGCTGGAGCATCTCGGACATTGTGCCCACATAAGTCTTGTTGCCAGTTGCAACAACAACCACCGTTGCACTTCCTGACTGAACGGTAGTGCCGGCGAACAGCAGGTTTGTGCACTCCGAGAGCGAGAGAGGATAGCGTGTTCCATCTGCGCGACGGCGAGCGTGGACTACACCAGCGGTTTTCTCGACAGGCTCTGATTCTCCGGTGAGCGCTGTTTCGTTGACAAAGAGGTCCTTGGCGTCCAGAACGCGACAATCTGCAGGAATCATGTCGCCCGAAGCAAGGCGGATGATGTCACCAATAACTACCTGTTCAAAGGGTATTTCTTCTCCCAGCGCGGAAGCAAGTTTAGGCTCTGAAGCTTCGTCTTCGTCGGCGGCGTCCTCGGATTCGCCCGCGGTTTCATCTGTAGCGTATTCATCTTCAAAGTCCTTGAGTTCATCTGTACTTTCGTCTGAGTTCTGGTTGAGATTTTGGCTAGAATCCTGGTCAGTGGCCAGGTCATCAAAGTCGATGGGACGACGGATAACCCTTGTAGTGGAGGTCACCATTTTGGAGAGCGCCGCCGCTGCCGAGGCTCCCTTGGAGCTCTGGACAAAGTCGATAATGCCGGAAATAAACACCATTGACGTAATGATAATGACGGTTGAAGGGTCCTTCTCGCCATCTGTGGCAAGGACCACGTTAGTGATGTAAGAAATGCCTGCGAGAGCAATCAAAATGAAGGTGAAGGGACTTGCAAAGCTCTTGAGCAAGCGGATGATGAAGGGCTCTTCAGCGGCACCGGTGATAACATTTGGGCCATCGAGGTCGTATTTTGCTTGCGCAATGTCAATGGCAAGGCCGTCGGGAGTGGTATGGAATTTTCTACAGACACTTTTTACCGAGTGAGTTGCGGCAAAAGTCAGGGACTGTCCAAGCTCTCCTGAGGTGGTCTGAGTTGTTTTTGTTTGGGTTGTGCGCTTCATGATTGTCATGTGCACCTCCGATGATTAGTGAAAACGAGTGACTAACTGGTTGGTGTATGACGCAAACTGAAAGCGTTCTGTTATGTGTGGGAATTGAAACTGAACGATCTGAGACAGACGATCCGGATTGGACAATCTTGAAACCTGCCACATAGATTCATATATCTGCAGGATTGTTCAAGTAAACCTGCAAATTTATATCCCTATAGGCTTGTGGTGCAGTAAAAATTAAAACTTTTGAATAAGAGGTTTCTTTATATCCGTCACACATAAATGAACAGGGTCAGCATCTGCTGTCAGACGTAAGCTGCTACTTCGACTAGGCATATAAAGCACCTCCTTTTATCGGAGTTCTGTAAGGGACGTCCCGTGAAGCTGGAATCCCGTAAAGGACGGACGTCACATCTACTCAGACATCTCTCTAAGAGTAGTTGGGTTGACGACTTTGGTCAACCTATTACTATATATCCTATAAACAACGTGTTTAATCTGCATATTTATTTGATGTGAAACAGTAAAAAGTCACATCAAGCATCGTTATTCATATCAAGAGGGAGTATCTCATGGGCAAAGTGATTGTATTTGGAAGCCTGAACATGGACATCTCTATTGAGGTGGATAAGATGCCTCAGCAGGGAGAAACCATGGGCGGCAAAAATCTTGTCACAAGCCCAGGCGGAAAGGGTGCCAACCAAGCAGTTGCTGCAGCTCGAATGGGTGCAGATGTTCACATGATTGGTGCTGTTGGTGCTGATTCGTTTGGACAGGACCTCAAGCAGTCGCTTATTGGCTACGGTGTCAATGCGGAGCAGGTAGATGAGCTGTCTGGAGTCTCCACTGGTGTTGCCGTAATCGTGCGTGTTGGCGGCGACAATCGCATCATTTTGGACCACGGCGCTAATCATGCACGCACAGTTGACGACGTAAAAGCAGTGCTCGATTGCATTGCAGAGCCAGGTGACGTGTTCTTGACACAGTTTGAGTGCGAGTTGTCGAGCACGTTTGAGCTTATTAGGTACGCGCATGAGCTGGGGCTCTATACGATGGTGAACCCATCGCCAGCGGCTACCATGACCATCGGTCTTCTCGCCAGCGTGGACTTGCTCTGCCTGAACGAGATTGAGTTTGCGGACCTGTTTGGTGAGGGCAAGATCAGCCCACTGGCAGAGCCAGAGGTCGCGGTGCAGAAGGTGCTTGCAAGTGGCGTGGCAACTGCGGTGTTGACACTGGGGTCCAAGGGTTCGATTGCTGCTGATGCACAAGGCGTTTACCAGCAGGAATGCTATCGCGTGGATACCGTTGACACTACCTGTGCAGGAGATACGTTTATGGGTACACTCGCCGCGTTTCAGGCGTCGGGACAGTTGCAGGGTCAAGATATCAAGCAGGCTCTTGACGTGGCTGCGAAGGCTGCAGCGCTTGCTACTACTAAGGTTGGCGCTCAGCAATCAATTCCAACGTATCAGCAGGTAGTTGACTTTTAGGTTAGAATTACAGGTATTGTTTCCATAATTCGCAGATATAGCTTAAACGCAGATTAAACGTACAAAGGAGATTTATGGCAACGCTTTCAACTAAGACACGCGTCATTATTGATACAGATCCTGGTATTGACGACGCTATTGCACTGGGTTTTGCCCTGGCTGCAAAGGCGCTTGATATTAAACTTATCACCACAGTCAGCGGAAATGTTGGTATTGAGAATGTCACTAACAATGCCCTCAAGCTGCTCAAATTCTGGAATCAGCACGTGCCTGTTGCGCGCGGCGCTGCTGAGCCGCTGCTCAGAAAGCCCATGGACGCAAGCGATGTCCACGGTGCGTCTGGCATGAGAGGCTACGAGTTCGACGGCATTCAGTCCGATTGTTTGCTTGAAGAAACCGCACTTGAAGCGCAGCGTCGCGTCATTTTGGAAGGCGCTTCCGTTGGCGAGAAAACCACGCTGGTGACACTTGGTCCTCTGACCAACATTGCACTGCTGCTTAAAGCATATCCAGAGGTTAAAGAGCATATCGACCGCATAGTCATGATGGGTGGCGCCTTGACCCGCGGTAACCTTGGCGTCATGTCCGAGTTCAACGTGGGTGTTGACCCTGAGGCGGCAAAGATTGTCTTTGCATCTGGTGTTCACGTGGACATGGTTGGCCTTGAAGTAGGCGATGACGCGCGTGTTATGCCTGAGGATATCGAGAATATCCAAAACTCCGGAAAGAGCGGCGACATGTTGGTAAAGCTGCTGCTCAACTATCGCGTTCACTACAAGGAGGAGGGTTTCAGCATGTATGACCCAACGGCCGTGGCCTACCTGTTGGCGCCTCAGATGTTTGAAACCAGGGATGTATTTGTGGACGTCGAGTGCGCTGGTGGTTTGACAACCGGCTGCACCGTTGTTGACCTAGCCGGATACCTTGGCGAGAAACCCAACGCAACAGTTTGCGTTGGCGTTGACCAAAAGGCATTCCGTACTTGGTTTGTCCATCAGATTCAAAAGTGTAACGTCCTCGACGGCTCCGCTCCTGCGGTCGAAGGCGTGCTGCTGGATTAGCGAGTTTCTCGCTAAATTTAGCGCTAGGTATTGCCTATTGCCCAGATATTAGAGTTCTTTGTAGACAGGGAACCACTTGAGGGCATCAACTGCCTCTTTTGCATTAGCGATTGGTTTGCGGTTTAGACCTTGCTTGATTGCTTCCTCTGCAACACCAATGGCAATACGCTCAGAGAACTCAGTAATCTTGGAGACTGGAGGAAGAATTGCAGCACCAGGCTTTGTGGTGTCAACAATTCCGCCAAGTGAGTGAGCTGCCAGCGAAATCATTTGGTCTGTGAGTAGGCGAGCTTTTGATGCAAGAACGCCAAGTCCAAGACCCGGATAGATTAAAGCGTTGTTGGCCTGGCCAATCTGGTAGGTTATACCGTTGAGCTCAACATCATCGGATGGGACACCGCATGCTACAAGCGCGCGACCATCAGTCCAGGTCAGCAGGTCCTGAGCGGCTGCCTCTGCAAGTTTAGTTGGGTTGGATAGAGGGAAGACCATTGGGCGCTTACAATGAGCTGCCATCTCGCTAATAATCTCCTCGGTGAAGGCACCGTGAACGGTAGAGGTGCCAACCATGATTGTTGGATGGACCGTCTTTACAACAGCTGCAAGGTTAGTGAGCTCATCAGCGTTTGCAAATTCTGAGCGCTTGCGAGCAAAGGGCTTTTGCTGTGGAGTAAGGTTGTCCATGTCGTCGAAGAGCAGGCCCTGGCGATCTACCAGGTAGAAGCGCTTGCGAGCCTCCTCGCGATCCATTCCCTGGTCCACAAACTCTTGTAGTACGCGCTCAGCAATGCCGCAACCGGCGGTTCCTGCGCCAAAGCAGAGATATACCTGGTCAACGAGTTTCTCGCCAGAAATGTTGAGGCCGCCGAGGATGCCTGCGAGGGTAACAATGCCAGTGCCCTCGACGTCGTCGTTAAAGACGGGGTAGGTGTTTTTGTAGCGGTCCAGGATTGCTGCAGCGTGTGAGCGTCCGAAGTCCTCAAAGTGCAGGTAGAGGTTAGGGAAGAGCTGCTCCACGGTGGTTACAAAGTTATCAATGAAGGCGTTGTAGCGGTCCTCATCAACGCGCTTGTGACGCTCGCCCAGGTAGAGAGGGTTATCGAGCAACTCCTGGCGGTTGGTGCCTGCGTCAATGACAACAGGCATGATGCGGTTTGGATCAACGCCAGCTGCAGCGGTGTAAACCATGAGCTTGCCGACGGAAATTTCGACACCGTTGGTGCCCCAGTCACCAATGCCCAGAATGGCCTCTGCGTCGGTAACGACAATCAGGTCAATGTCTCTACCTGCGGCTGCGTCCTTCAGCGAAGTTTCAAGGTCCTCAGGGTGATCAGCGGATAGGAAGCATGCGTACTGCGAGTCAACGTAGCGCAGGGAGTACTGTTCAATGTCAGGTGCAATGGTTGGATCGTAGACGATAGGCATGAACTCTTCGACGTGCTTTGAGAACAGGTTATAGAAAAGCGTGCGGTTTTCGGAGAAAAGCCTCATCAGGTAGTGACGCTTAGTCTCGAGGTCAGGATACTGCTGGAAAAGCACATATGCCTGCTCTGCTTGCTCCTCGATGGTCTGAATGTTTGGAGGTAAAAGACCTACCAGACCATACTTCTGTCGTTCCTCCTGCGAAAAAGCGGTTCCTTTGTTGAGGAAGGGATCGTTCAGTAGTTCAAAACCCGTTTTCATAGCAGCTCCCAAGTGCATTGTATTCCCAGGTGAATTAACCAAAGTAAGTGCGAAAATCTGACGGCAATGATTAGCTCACTACGCGCTATTATTTCACTACAATGGCACCTTCAGGAAGTACAATATCAGCGTCGGTTGCAATTAAGAGATTGTTACCTGGTGTTTTAGGAGTATTGGGCCATTCAGGTACGTAAGCAACGTGCGCAAACTCTTGTGCAAATACGCTTGAAACTTGGTGGAGCAGTGCTGATCCTCGCCCTTCCAGCGGACAGCGAACATCAGCCAGATATACTCCGCCAGACGCAAGCTTTTCTTTGACCACTTGCGCACCGGTCACAGTTCCTAGGGGTCCAAGTGATTTGCGACCAGCGAACACCTCGTTTACCAGAACGTCAATACTGCCGGCGTCTGCGCTCTGTAGAACTTTCCACGCATCGTCTTCGATGATTCGCAGCTCACTTGAAGCCACAGCCAGTGCCTCGTCCAAAAAGAAGTGTTCGCGCGCGAGCGAGACAATCTTCGGGTCAATCTCAATCGCATCTATGACGGCATTACTCATGTGCGTGGCCAGATGTTTTGGTAGTGAGAAACCTCCGCCGCCCATAACTATAATGTGCCCTTGTGGAGCCGTCTGCTGAATAATCTCTGCCATCAGACGGTGGTAGTGAACGCAGAGTTCAAAGCGCAGTTTAGGTGCTATGTAGCTCACGGACTGGAAGGCGCCGTTAACGTTAAGCAGTCTAATAGGCGTATCGTCTTCGTCCTCGGAGTCAAAAATCATCGTGAGGCCAAATTTTGTACGTGTCACAAAAACGCCTCGAGCACGCAGAATTAGCAGAAGTAGCTGGTAAATGCCAACAACGGCAAGTCCCGCAACGGTCGACCAGATAAAAAATGTCCAAAAATCATGTAAGACCATGTTAATTCCTTGTTAGTAAGGTTTCCCTCGGTTATACTAGCCGATACGGCGTTTTTTCTGAACGCTTTTACAGGAAAAGATTTTCTGGGGGTTTATATGATTTTAGGACTTGGTATTCCTGAGCTCGTGCTTATTGTTGTCGTTGTTATGTTGATCTTTGGACCTAAGAATCTTCCAAAGCTTGGTAAAGCTGTCGGCGAGACCGTTAAGGGCGTTCGCGAGGGCATGGAGAGCGAGAATAAGGAAGAAGAGTCTAAGGAGCCAGAGGCTGAGATCGTTGAGGACGAAGAGTCCAAAAAATCTGAGTAACTCCATTTCACACGTATAGACCTACTTGACCCATCAACAGAAAGAACACGATGGACACTACTAAAGAGATTGTACTTACCCCAGAAGGCCGTCAGAAGCTTGTCGATGAGCTGGCTTATCGTGAGGGCGAGAAGCACGACGAGATTGTTGAGCGCATCAAAGAGGCTCGTGGTTTTGGTGACCTTTCTGAGAACTCCGAGTATGACGCCGCAAAAGAAGAGCAGTCTCACAACGAGTCTCGTATCAACGAGATTCGTCAGATTCTCTCTGTCGCAAAGGTTGTCGAGGGTGGCAGTAAGCGCAAGGTTACCGTTGCAATTGGTACAACCGTCGAGCTTGCTGATGCAAAAGGCAAGACAACTAAGTATGTAATTGTTGGTACTACTGAGACTAACTCCCTTGAGCACAAGATCTCTAACGAGTCACCAGCTGGCGAGGCTCTTATTGGTCACAAGAAGGGCGACGAGGTTGAGTTCACTACGCCAAACGGCAAAGTGAAGAAGTACACCATTATTTCTATTACTCGCTAGACTGGCACAAAATTTTTTGATCGCCCCGTGTCTGTCTGGCGCGGGGCGTTTTTACGTGGAGGATACATGTCCGAAGTAGAAAACAACATTGCTGGTAACTCGGCCGCTGCTGAGAACACTGCTGCAAAGAACAACACAGCTGTCATAACTGCCGCCGACGCAACTGAAGCCACCCCAGAAGCTTCCATTAACGACGAGCGTGCTCAGCGCAAGGCCCGTCGCCAGGCGCTGCTTGACGCTGGCATTGACCCATATCCAATCCAGTCCACTGTCACCGCTCACGTTGCTGAGCTGGAGGAGCGCTACGCTGACCTCGAGGACGGCCAGACTGGCGAGGAAGTTTATTCTGTCGCTGGCCGAGTCCGTGCCATTCGCAACCAGGGCAAGATCGCGTTTGTCGTGGTAGAGGACTATACCGGTCAGATTCAACTCTTCTGCCGCATCAATAACCTTGACGAGAAAAACTGGGAGCTTCTGGGTCTTCTCGACCTTGGCGACATCATCGGCGCAACCGGTGCTATTATGCGTACGCGCCGCGGCCAGCTTTCTTTGGCAGTGACCTCGCTGGAGGTTCTCTCCAAGTCGCTGCGTCCTCTTCCAGAGAAATTCCACGGCCTCACTGATCGCGAGGTTCGTTATCGCCAGCGCTACGTTGACCTCATCATGAATCCTGAGGTCCGCGACGTATTTCGCAAGCGCTCTCAGATTATCTCCATCATCCGCCAGTTCATGGAGGCGGACGGCTATATGGAGGTTGAGACTCCTGTTCTCCAGGAGATTCTTGGCGGCGCAAACGCAAAGCCGTTCATCACACATTACAATGCTCTAAACACCGAGGACTACCTGCGCATTGCAACCGAGCTCCCGCTGAAACGCCTGCTTGTTGGTGGTCTTGAGCGCGTCTATGAGCTTGGTCGTCAGTTCAGGAACGAGGGCACCGACCTCACGCACAATCCAGAGTTCACTTCCATGGAGGCATATGCTGCCTACTCTGACCTGGCCGGCATGCGCGAGCTCTCCCAGAACCTCTTCCAAGAGATTGCTCGCAAGACCTGCGGTTGTGAGGAAGGCCACGAGGTCATCACCTACCAGGGTACCGAGGTTGATCTCTCCGGCAACTGGCGCGTCGCATCTCTGGCAGAGATTGCATCCGAGGTCACCGGCGAGGAGCTCTCCATTGACACTCCTGTCGAGAAACTCCGTGCAGTCCTGGATCGCTACGAGATTGAGTGGAACCCAGAGTGGCAGGCTGGCAAGCTGCTCTTTGAGATTTACGACGAGCTTGGCGAGAAAAGCATCGTAAACCCAACCTTTGTCTGTGATTATCCTGCAGAGGTTTCTCCGCTTACTAAACGCAAGGCAGACGATCCTCGCCTGACCGATCGCTTTGAGCTTATTATCTGTGGCGCAGAGTACGCAAACGCATATTCCGAGCTCAATGACCCTGTTGATCAGGAGGAGCGCTTTGCTGCTCAGATGGAGGCTAAACGTCAGGGCGACGAAGAGGCCATGGAGTACGATTACGACTTCATTCGCGCACTTGAGTATGGTATGCCACCAGCGGGCGGCATCGGCTACGGCATCGACCGCATGATGATGCTCTTCTGCGATCAGCCTTCTATCCGCGATGTCCTTCTCTTCCCACAGCTCAAGCCCGAGAAACGCTAAAAGCTTGGAAGCCTAACTGCTTGAGAGCAGTCTATAACTGTATTAGCCCGGCATCTGCTGTTGTAGGTGCCGGGTTTTTTGCGCGCTGTAATGGCTATGTCGCCAGGCCTTCACTACTGCGCGAATTTCTCGCCACGGGAAGTTTGTGTGGTTCGTACGTAGGAGAAAATCCAACACGGGTCGTATGTTTGCAGAGCCTTTTGATGGGTATAAATCAAAAATATATAGAGAGTTTTGAGAGGTTTCAGCACATGTTTGATAAATTCACTGACAGAGCGCGTAAAGTCATGAGCTTGGCTCAGGACGAAGCTCGCGGTCTAGGCCAGATGTATGTTGGTACCGAGCACCTGCTACTTGCTCTCATCAAAGAGGGGGAGGGCATTGCTGCTCAGGCTTTGGCTAAGCTGGAGGTCTCATATGATGAGGCCCTAGCAACTGTAAAAGAGCTTACTACTGGCGCAGGAGACCCTATTCCTGGCGGCCACATTCCGTTTACTCCTCGCGCAAAACGCGTGCTTGAGGACGCATACAGAGAAACCATGACCCATGGTCAAAGTTATATTGCAACGGAGCACTTGCTTTTGGGCATTGTGTCCGAGGGTAACGGTCGCGCTATGGATGCCCTGCGTACCATGGGTGTCTCGGGTGACGCGGTAAGAAACGCCGTTGATGAGCTGGTTGCTCAGACTCCAGAAGACGCGCCTGCTGGTCCTCACATGGCAGAACCTCGCATTGAGGGTGGCATCTTTGGCATACCTGTTGGTGCTGGTCAGATGCATCCTAACGCAAACGATGACGCTTCCATGCTGGAACAGTTTGGTCGCAACCTTACTAAGCTTGCCGCAGATAAAAAGCTTGATCCTGTCATTGGTCGTGACCGCGAGATTGAGCGTGTCATGCAGGTTCTTGCACGCCGTCAGAAGAACAACCCGCTTATTCTGGGAGATCCTGGCGTTGGCAAGACTGCCATTGTTGAGGGCCTGGCTCAGCTCATTGCTTCTGGCAACGTCCCTGATATTCTGCGCGGAAAGCAGGTTTGGACGCTTGATTTAGCAAGTCTGGTAGCTGGCTCTAAGTATCGCGGTGAGTTCGAAGACCGTATGAAGAAGGTTGTTGCTGAGCTGGAGAAATCCAAGAACGACATCCTCTTTATTGACGAGATTCACACCGTCATTGGCGCAGGCTCTGCAGAGGGCTCTATAGATGCCGCTTCCATTCTTAAGCCACCACTGTCTCGTGGAGAAATTCAGGTCATCGGTGCAACTACGGCAGAAGAGTACCGTAAACATGTCGAGAAGGACGCTGCATTTGAAAGGCGTTTCCAGCCTGTCAATATTGGCGAGCCAAACAATGACGACACCATTTCTATCATCCACGGTCTTCAGGACCGCTACGAGAAGCACCACCATGTTCACTACACCGAGGCTGCTATCAAGGCTGCCGTTGCGCTTTCTAGCCGCTACATCCAGGATCGTTTCTTGCCAGACAAGGCTATTGATGTCCTTGATGAGGCCGGCGCTCGCGCACGCATCCACAAGATGAGCCTTCCACCAGAGATTGCCCAGGTAGACGCAGACCTTCTCCGCGTTCGTACTGAGAAGTCCGAGGCAGCTAGTGCTCAGGAGTTTGAGCAGGCAGCTCGTCTGCGTGACCAGGAGAAATCCCTGGTAGCAGAGAGGGACCGCTTAGAGACTGAATGGCGTGAGCAGCTAGACAAGAACATCGTTACCGTTGACGAGGACGACATTGCAAAGGTTGTCTCTGGCATTACTGGTGTTCCTGTTTCTAACCTCACCGAGACTGAGGCTTCAAGGCTGCTTCGCACAGAAGATATCCTTCACAAGCGCGTTGTTGGTCAGGACGAGGCAGTTGTTAAGGTTGCAAAGGCAATCCGTAGAAGCCGCAGTCCTCTCAAAGACCCTAAGCGACCTGGTGGCTCCTTCATCTTCCTAGGTCCTTCCGGTGTAGGTAAGACCGAGCTTGCAAAGGCTCTAGCAGAGTTTTTGTTTGGCTCCGAAGATGCCCTGCTTTCTTACGATATGTCCGAATACATGGAGCGTCACACCGTAGCTAAGCTGGTTGGCGCACCTCCAGGATATGTGGGCTATGATGAGGGTGGCGAGCTTACCAAGGCGGTTCGTAGGCGTCCATACTCTGTCTTGCTCTTCGACGAGATTGAGAAGGCACATCCAGACGTCTTCAACATTTTGCTTCAGATTCTGGACGAGGGTCGCTTGACTGACGGTCAAGGTCGCCACGTGGACTTCTCCAATACTGTTGTCATTATGACATCTAACATTGGTGCTCGCGAGATTGCCCGCACCAACACTATGGGTTTCTCGTCAGAGGGTTCTAAGGGTCTGTCTGACAAAGAGATTACCAGCCGCGTTATGTCTGAGCTCAAGCGTGGATTCCGCCCAGAGTTTTTGAACCGCGTGGACGAGATTGTTGTCTTCAAGTCGCTCTCTGCCGAGCAGCTTCGTGGCATTGTTGACCTCATGGTTCTTGAGCTGCGCGACCGCCTGATTGCCAACGGCATGTCCATTGAGCTTACCGAGGCTGCAAAGGATCTGATTGCCAAAGATGGTACCGATCCTGTCTATGGTGCTCGTCCGCTGCGTCGTACCATTCAGTCGATGATTGAAGATCCACTGTCTGAGGAGCTTCTTTCTGGACAGTGGGTTGCAGGTGACATTGTTGCTGTTGATGTTGATGCTGAGGGCAAGAAGCTTGTGTTTACCAAGACTACAGGCGTCATCCCTGAGCCTCGTAAAAAAGAGACAATGGCGCAGCTTGATCAGATGGATGTCAGCATGGGGCCATCCTCGCTGCCACAGGGTAGTGCGGGCAGCTCGTCTGATTTGATGTCTTCTGCTGAGTAAGTTAGTTTTGACCCGAGGTTCTGCCTCGGGTCTTTTTGTATCGCAGCTAAAACGTGTAGTTCTTTTGGCGAGAAACCCGTCGAGAAACCTGTCGATAAATTCGTCTTCTCAAAACCGTCACTACACTCACCGGCAACAAAACCGTATACTTAAAATAGTGAAATAAATTGAAGCCGTAAACGTACAAAAACGCAAAACGCAGCCTTTAAGCTGCAAGTAATTGAGGGAGAGCTATGGAGCCAACGCAACTTGATCCAAGCATGATGGAAAATGAGGACCGTATTGCTACAGCTCTGAAGATGACTGCTCCTGGAACAGCGCTTCGCGTTGCACTGGATATGATTATCGCCGGTCGTCTGGGTGCCCTTATTTGTGTAGGCGATACAGAAAATGTCCTTGCTGCAGGTGGAGATGGTTTCAAACTTGATGTTTCCTTCACGGCAAACCGACTGTTTGAGCTTTGTAAGATGGATGGCGCCGTTGTGGTGGACAAAGACCTCACCAGAATTCTTCGCGCCAATTTCCACCTTAATCCTGATGCAACGCTTCCAACTGCAGAAACAGGCACTCGTCACCGTACTGCTGCTCGCATGAGCTTGCTCACCAAGTCAATTGTGATTGCAGTGTCTTCTCGCCGTTCGTTGATTTCAGTCTATGTTGATGGTCACGTTATTCCGTTGAAGTCTGTACCAGCCATTATGTCCACCGTCAATCAGCTTTCGGTTGCTATGCAAAATACGCGCCAGCAGCTTGATCGTGCGCTTTTGCGCCTGACTGCGCTTGAGCTTGATAACTATGTCACTCTGGGAGATGTAGCAGGTATTTTTTATCTCTTTGAGGTTCTTATGAGTGCAGCTGATCAACTTGATGCCTGTCTTTTGGAGCTGGGTAGCGAGGGCAAAACCACCGCTATGCAGCGTGAGGAATATTTGGGTGGCATTGATGAGGCCTACAATTTGATGATTCGCGACTACGCCGTAGATTCTTCTGCTGAAGAAGCGCGCGCCATTCGCCGCCGTTTCCATGAGACGGCCAACACTGAACTCCGCTCTGCAGAAAGCGTCGGCCAGATTCTTGGCTACTCCGATGGTCGCGGAGAAGATGCGTCCATGGAACCTCTGGGCTTGCGTACACTTTCCCGCGTTCACGTAGTCAACGATGAGATTGCAGCCAGAATTGTTGATGCCTACGATAACCTGCAGCAGCTGCTTCACGTTGCAGAAAATGATACGTCTAGCCTCAAATCTCTGGGTGTCGAGAACCCCGGTGCACTTGCTAACAGTCTCCGCAGAATGTGGGGTAAGTCAGAATAATGACTGCAAGCAGTACCTGCGCAAAGGTTGTGTCAAAGCCACGCCCTTTTCGCCTTTCAGCACATGGAGCAAAAGCCGATACTGTTGCCGTAATTGTGGCTGGCGGCATTGGCGAGCGCTTTGGCTATCCCGACGGCAAGCAATTTATTTCTGTCTGCGGTCTTCCGTTGATGAGCTGGTCAATCCTTGCGTTTGATCACGCTCCAAGCGTGGCTCACATTGTGATTGCTTGCTCTGACGAGAAACGCGCTGCAGTTCAAGAGGATGTTCTGGGTAAGCTTGTGCTCCACAAGCCCATTCACTTTGCAACGTCTGGCAACACCAGGCAGGATTCGGTTTACAATGCGCTTCAGGTAGTGCCTGCTGGATACAATTTTATTTCTGTTCACGATGCGGTTCGTCCGCTTATTGAGGTAGAGACAATCGAGCAGGTTATTAGCACGGTTCGCAAGTCTCCTAAGATTGCAGGAGCAATTTTGGCTCATCGTGCAACAGATACGTTGAAGCGCGTAGACGGCGCAACCATTGTAGATACGCCTGATCGCTCAACTTTTTGGGCTGCTCAGACCCCTCAAGTGTTCAAGACACGCACGCTCCTTGAAGCCCATGAAGTGGCTCGCCAGGAAGGCTATCAGGGAACCGATGACTCATCGTTAGTTGAACGATTGGGACTTACGGTGCTGTGCGTTGAGTCGCAACGAGAAAACGTGAAGGTCACGTATCCGTCTGATTTTGCAATTGTTGAGGCTACGCTCAGCCGTCGCCTGGTAGAAGGCGCAACTGGAAGTGGGGCTGTAGAGTGAGTATGCCGGAGCTTAAAATTGGTCACGGATATGATGTTCATCGCTTGGTAGAAGGTAGAAAGCTTATCCTTGGCGGTGTTGAAATTCCGCATGAAAAGGGTCTTCTCGGTCACTCTGATGCCGATGTTTTGGCTCATGCGCTTATGGATGCCCTGCTAGGAGCTATGCGTGCTGGCGATATTGGTCAGCTCTTTCCAGATACAGACCCTGCTTATGAAGGCGCTGATTCTATGGTGCTTCTATCTCATGTCATGCAGCTTGTTCGTGATAAGGGCTTTGAACTTGTGGACTGTGATTGCACCGTTGCAGCTCAAGCGCCTAAGTTGCTTCCTTATCGTGAGGCTATGAGAAACCGTATGGCTGAGGTCATGGGTGTTACACCAGATAAAGTTGGCGTAAAAGCAACTACCACTGAAGGCCTTGGCTTTGTGGGTCAACAAGAAGGCATTGCTGCCTGGGCAGTTGTCCTGCTGGGACGTAGTGCGTAATAAATTACAGCTCTACGATATGGTCGGCTGCTTCCACCACTTTAGGATCATGAGATATGAGAAGTATTATGTGGTCTTTCTTGACCTTCTTTAGAAGATTAAGAAGAACCTCAACACTTTTTTGATCTAATGCAGAAGTTGGTTCGTCAAGCAACATTACACTTGGATTCATAAGCATCATGCGGATAATTGCAATCTTTTGTTTTTCTCCACCAGAGATTGCAGAGCTTCGTTCATTGAGACGAACGTCAAGATTTTGATCATCACCAAGCAGCAATTTTTCCAAATTGAACAGCTTGATATAGTTGATTATCTCTTCATCTTTCGGCTGATTTTTGCAGAGCAAGGTCAAATTATTTCTTACCGTATCGTCAACAATGCTTGGCTCTTGTTCAGTAAATCCAAGAGTGTTTTTTCGAAGTTCATATTGATTTATTTGAGCTAGTAAGTCCTCATTAATGGCAATGTCACCTGATAGGTGAGAAGACCACTCTCCGTTAATGAGTTTCAGAAAAGTAGATTTGCCTGTACCGTTTCCACCTGTAATGGCGTATATATTTCCTTTTACAAAATCACAAGACAAGTTGTTCATCAGTACTTTATTTGTATGTGGATAAGAAAAAGATACATTTGTGCAGGTAATTTGATTGACGTTGTCTGATGGAATGATGTTTCCAACGGGTTCTTGAGGTAAATCTAGAATCTGCTCAATTCGATTGATGCTTACCGTAATGCTTTGATAAGCCATACCAAATTCCATGAGAAGAGTGATGGAACCTAAGAGTGTTACAAAATAGCTTGAAATGGTTGCAATATAACCAGGTTGCAGCGCTCCAAGAAAGATTTGATACGCACAAGTAATAAATACAATGGCTTGGAATACGGCAATTACAGCATTGTTTAACTCCTGTACACCAAACTCCAGTTTGTATTGTTGATTAATAGCATTACGAAGTTTTTGATTAAGGACATAGTGCTGATTAAAGAAACGCTCAAAAAGAGAATGACGTCTGATGAAATCAACATCAGTAAATTGTGAGAGTTCTACTGATCCATATTGAGATCTCAGCTCTTTAGATTCTCTGTATCTTTTATAGGCTGATGCTTGAATCTGCTTATAGATAATGTAGCTAATCAATAACAGAGCAGCCGTTACAAGAGCAGTTAATGGGTTCAAATATAAAATTATCGCAAGAGTTCCTAAGACGGAGATAATAGTTGTTGCAAAGCTCACACATTGTGTAAGTATAAAAATGGAAACATCATTAGCGTCATTATTTACTGTCTGACGATAATGTCCGGAATCATATGACGAGAAAAACGATGGATCGGCGTGTTGGATCTTATCGATGAGCTGTCGCTCAATAGTAAAGGCAGAGTCAATTTGTAATTGACAATAGCGCGTTTTAGCAAGATAGGAGCAGCTGGCAATAAGGATTCCTAGTGCAGCAATTACGGCACAATAGAAAATTATTTCGTTCCAAGTTGTTCCTGCAATAAAAAGATTAATCACAAATCCAACAAGAAGCGGTTGAATTACAGTAAGCGCTGTAACAAAAAATGACAGAAAGAGAAAGACTGCAAGACTGCCTTTATCCAGAATGGTAGATATACAGTAGTGAATAATGTTAAAAAACTTACTCATTCAAATCACCTTCTAAAGTTGGTAAGAGCAAGATTTCTTTTGTCTTCTAGTCTTTTGTAGTTCTATCTCAAAATATAAACTCTTTAAATTTTGTTCATAAAGTTTAATGCAACAAAAAAACAATCTAGTGTTAGTTCGTAAATGGTAACAAAATTGAATTTTGATTGATGGGATATGGAAGTTAAAGGTTTTCCATAAACCGTTTATACTTACACCAATACACAATGGTTGCGAGGAGTATGTATGCTTGTCTATAACACTCAGACGCATAAAAAAGAAGAGTTTAAGCCAATCGATGAAGGCAAAATCCGCATGTACGTATGCGGTCCTACGGTCTACGACCAGATTCATATCGGAAATGCCCGTACGTTCCTCTCGTTTGACGTTATTCGACGTTATCTGATGTATAAAGGTTTTGAGGTTACGTTTGCTCAGAATCTGACCGATGTTGATGACAAGATTATTCAGCGCGCCAACGAGCAGGGAAGGACTGCTCAAGAGGTCTCTGAAGAGTTTTCTCAGGCGTTTATCAAGCAGATGCATCGCTTCAATATACTGGATCCAGATATTCGTCCTCGCGCAACGCATGAGATTGAAGCCATGCTCCAGATGATTCAATCTTTGATTGAGCAGGGTTACGCTTACGCGGTGCCTTCGGGCGACGTGTATTTCTCGGTTCGTTCTGACCACGACTATGGTGTGCTTTCTGGCCGCGATCTTGATCAGCTTCGCGCAGGTGAGCGTGTTGAGGTTAATGACGAGAAACGCGATCCATTTGACTTTGCACTCTGGAAGGCTGCTAAGCCTGGTGAGCCTAGCTGGTCAAGCCCATGGGGAGAAGGTCGTCCAGGTTGGCACAGTGAGTGCTGTGCGATGATTCATCGCTATTTAGGCACTCCAATTGATATTCATGGTGGTGGCTCTGACCTGGTATTCCCTCACCATGAGAACGAGACCGCACAGGCATCTTGCGCCTGGCATGCTCCTCTCGCTAATTATTGGATGCACACCGGAATGCTGCGTGTTGACGGTGAGAAGATGTCTAAGTCTTTGGGTAACTTCTATACGCTTAAGGAAGTTTTGGACAAGTATCCTGCAGATGCAGTACGACTTTTGATGCTTCAAACGCACTATCGCGCGCCACTTGATTTCTCGTTTGAACGCCTTGAAGGAACCGTTGGCACACTCGAGCGCATGAAGACCTGCGTTGCAAATCTTCGTTGGGCCTACAAGCAGTCTTCTGCTCAGCACGAGCTTTCTGACGCTGATCGTACGCTTGCTGAGGCAATTAACATAGCCCAGAGCGAGTTTGACGCTCAGATGGATGATGATTTCAATACCGCAGGAGCGCTTGCTGCCATCTTTGCGCTGGTAACTGCTGCAAATACCTATCTTGCAGAGGTTGGGCAGAACGTTGGCGCAAGCCCTGTTCTCCGTGCATCAGATATGTTGTGCGAGCTCACAGGAGCCTTGGGAATTGATTTGACCCAGGCGGCGTCTACTTCTGATTTACCAGAAGAGCTTGTAGCACTTGCCGCCCAGGTAGCAGCCTATGAAGGCTCTTCAGCTGACGAGGCCGCAGAGGTTTTGCTTGCTGCTCGTCAGGAAGCTCGTTCCCAGAAGAACTGGGCAGTTGCCGATCAAATTAGAGACGGCATTGCCGAGCTTGGACTTTTGATTGAAGATACCGCCGCTGGCGCTCGACTTAAGCGTAAGGCAGACTAACTATGGCAAGAAATCAGCGTTCTACCTCTAAAAATACTCGTTCCGGGGGTGCTGCAGGTCGCGGTGCTTCCAGTCGCGGTGCTTCCGGCCGCGGTGGAGCTACAGGTCGTGGCGGTTCTGCAGGTCGCGGCTCCAAGAAGGCTGCCGACTGGGGCGGTTATTTCGGCTCCAAGAATGGCAAGGGCTCTAAAGGTGGCCGCTCTGCACAAGGCGTACGCGCAGTTCAGGGTACTCGCGGACAGCGAGGAGCTGGCGCTGGACGTCCTGGCAACAAGAAGCCTGCAACTGATTTAATCGAAGGTCGTCGTGCAGTAGCAGAGGCGCTGACCGTTGGTATTCCGTTGAAGAATGCGCTGGTACAGGCTGCAAGTGGACAGAAGGACCAAGAGATTGAGGCTCTTGCTCGCCAGCTTGAGCAGGAGGGTATTCCTGTCGAGCGTGTTGCAAGGCCAGTGCTTGACTCGCTTTCAAGCCATGGTGCTCACCAGGGAGTTATTGTCCGTACGCAGCCTTTTGCCTACGCTGACCTCTCTGAAATTATCCAGCGCGCCGGTTCCGCAAATGCTCTTGTTGTAGTTCTTGATCACGTCACCGACGAAGGAAACTTTGGCGCAATTGTAAGAAGTGCCGAGGTAGTTGGTGCAGCTGGCGTTGTTATTGCAAATGCCCGCGCCGCCCGCGTTGGCGTTGGAGCATACAAGACGTCCGCAGGAGCCGTACTTCATTTGCCAATCGCTCAGGTTTCTAATTTGCCACGTGCGCTTGAAGAGCTTAAGGCCGCAGGTTTTTGGACATGTGGCTCTACCGAGCATGCTACCCAGTCCGTGTGGGAGGCTCCTATGGGAGGCCGCCTTGCACTTGTTATGGGTTCTGAAGGTTCAGGAATATCTCGCCTTATGCTCGAGAAGTGCGATTTTACGTGCAAACTTCCTCAGTTTGGCCAGGTAGAGTCTCTGAACGTTGCTCAGGCAACGACGGTTATGTGCTACGAGTGGCTCCGTAGGACCCAGGAAGCGTAAGGTATGGCTCAGAAAAAATCGCTGCTTGTGGTCGATGGCTATAACGTTATGCTAGCAACTCCTCGCTATGAGGCGTTGTTGAATGAGCGCGGTTCTTTTGCTCAAGAAACCGCTGCTGAGAGAGCCTATCACCTAAACAGCGATCCGTTTTATCGCGCTCGTTTGGCGCTCATTTCTGATGTTGCTACTTTTGCACAGGGCGCCTACGAGGCAGTTATTGTGTTTGATGGTAAGGGAAACGTAAACGACGAGCGCCCGGAGCGCAGTCATGCAGGCGTACAGCTGGTCTTCTCCGAAACGGGGGAGTCCGCAGATAGTGTTATCGAGCGCCTGGTTACAGAAGCGCGAGAGGCTGGTCGCAAAGTATTTCTGGTCACGTCGGATAGAGATATTCGTGCTACGGCCGGCTTTGGCCCCGGTGAGGTCACACGCATTGCCAGCGCCTCTCTTGTCCATGAGATTTCCCAGGCAGATAACGTTGTCGAAGAGATGCGCCGCGATCAGGTCAGTACGCGTATGACGCTAGAAGACCGCATTTCTCCAGAACAGCGCGAGAAACTCTGGAAGCTGTTGGGCAGATAGGTCGCTGCGCCTGATACGTCTAACTGACCTAACGCGCCAAACGCGCTAAACGCGCCTGATTGTTGCAAAGCCTGATTGCTGCAAAGATTCGGTGGATTTTGCCTAAAAATATCAAAGAATCTGTGGATTTGCCTGATTTCCTTAAAGAATCGGTGTCTCAAACACAGATTCTTTGCACTTTTAAGGCGCGTTGGGCTTGATCAGACAACATACTTGCGCTAAGCGTATTTCCATAGGAAGGAAAGTGCACCTACATGCCACATCACGCAATTTGTGGAGAAAAATTTCTAAAAAATTGGGACTAGACCAAAGCCAAAAAAGTCTATAAAATAACCTCTGCACTTAATGCCGCTATAGCTCAGCTGGTAGAGCAACTGACTTGTAATCAGTAGGTCCCGGGTTCGAAGCCTGGTGGCGGCACCACTTGAATTTTCAGCCAGGCATTGCCTGGCTTTTTTCTTACGTAAATTTTGTGATACTCGTGGAAGCACACGGGTATTTGTGGAAAATATTTGATAAGATACGCCTGGTTGGGTGGATTGCGTTGACAAGATTTTTATTCAATCGTAATATTTTCCCGCTTAAGAGGTAATACGGAAGATTAACTGGACTTCCTACGTGCGTTAAACCGCAAGGTAAACAGCGTACACAATTACTTCAAAAGTGCTTGAAAACGGCATTCGGGGATATGGCACAGCGGCAACTGCGGCGGACTGTAAATCCGCTCCCTCTGGGTTCCTTGGTTCGAGTCCAAGTATCCCCACCATGCCCGTGTAGCTCAGTAGGTAGAGCACTTCGTTGGTAACGAAGAGGTCACCGGTTCAAATCCGGTCGCGGGCTCCATTTTTCAAGTGGCATTTATGCCGGCGTAGCTCAGCTGGTTAGAGCACACGGCTCATACCCGTGACGTCACTGGTTCGAATCCAGTCGCCGGTACCAGATTCTTTACGGCGTATATGTCCTCGACATTTGCGCCGTTGAGTATAAACAGACGTTTTTCACCACGGTCTAGCCCGAGGGTTAGTTCCAGAAGGAGGATTGGCAATGGCCAAGGAAAAGTTTGACCGCTCTAAGCCACACGTAAACATCGGTACGATTGGTCACGTCGACCACGGTAAGACTACCCTTACTGCAGCAATCACCAAGGTTCTCTCTGAGACCGAGGGCTGCAAGGCAGACTTTACCGCCTTCGAGAATATCGATAAGGCTCCAGAGGAGCGTCAGCGTGGTATTACCATTTCTGTTGCTCACGTTGAGTATGAGACATGGAAGCGCCACTACGCTCACGTTGACTGCCCAGGTCACGCAGACTACATCAAGAACATGATTTCTGGTGCAGCTCAGATGGACGGTGCAATCCTCGTT
This sequence comes from Lancefieldella parvula DSM 20469, assembly GCF_000024225.1. Lineage (NCBI taxonomy): Bacteria > Bacillati > Actinomycetota > Coriobacteriia > Coriobacteriales > Atopobiaceae > Lancefieldella > Lancefieldella parvula. The sequence goes on along the minus strand of NC_013203.1, from coordinate 1,318,654 downwards.
ATTGCTGCTACCGATGGTCCTATGGCTCAGACCCGCGAGCACATTCTTCTTGCACGTCAGGTTGGCGTTCCTTACATCATCGTCTTCCTGAACAAGTGCGATATGGTTGACGACGAGGAGCTCATTGACCTCGTTGAGATGGAGACCCGTGACCTTCTCTCCGAGTACGACTTCCCAGGTGACGATCTTCCAATCGTCCGTGGTTCCGCTCTCGGCGCTCTTAACGGAGAAGAGAAGTGGATGGATTCCGTCCGCGAGCTCATGCACACCGTTGATTCTTACATCCCAACACCTGCTCGTGACAACGAGAAGCCATTCCTGATGGCAATCGAGGACGTCATGACCATTTCTGGTCGTGGTACCGTTGCTACCGGCCGTGTTGAGCGCGGTGAGCTTAAGCTCAATGAGCCTGTTGAGATTGTTGGTATTAAGCCTACTCAGCAGTCTGTTGCTACTGGCATTGAGATGTTCCGTAAGACCATGGACTTCTGCGAGGCTGGCGACAACGTTGGTATTCTTCTTCGTGGTGTTAAGCGTGAGGATATCGAGCGCGGTCAGGTTCTCTGCAAGCCTGGTACAGTTACTCCACACAAGAAGTTCACCGGTGAGGTCTACGTTCTTACTAAGGAAGAGGGCGGCCGTCACACCCCATTCTTCTCTGGTTACCGTCCACAGTTCTACTTCCGTACAACTGACGTAACTGGCGACATCTACGAGCTCACCGATGCAAATGGTGGCAAGGTAGAGATGGCTATGCCTGGTGACCACATCACCGTTGGCTGCGAGCTTATTCACCCAATCGCTCTTGAGCAGGGTCTGAAGTTCGCTATCCGCGAGGGTGGCCACACCGTCGGCGATGGTCGTGTTTCCACCATCATTGAGTAACCACTTTTATAGTTACTATTTTGCCCGGCGTGCTTTTTGCGCGCCGGGTTTTTTGTCGAGAAAAAATATGTGAACGCCTAGAGTAATTAGAGAAAAGTATTGACATCTCTGGGTAGTGGGTGCTAACCTAGGCAACCGCGTTACATTTCGAGAATACATCTCGTGATCGTGTTCAGGAGGATTAATGCGTACACTCGTTACTCTCGCCTGCACTGAGTGCAAGCGTCGTAATTACACTACGGATAAGAACAAGTCCAACAACCCAGATCGTATGGAGTTGAAGAAGTACTGCCCATGGTGCCACAAGCACACAGTACATCGCGAGACTCGCTAGGCTAGGTGGTTTCGTTCTAGGCCAGTAGCTCCAATGGTAGAGCGGCGGTCTCCAAAACCGTTTGTTGAGGGTTCGAGTCCTTCCTGGCCTGCCAGATAACTTCACCGGCCTTCCCATACGGGTTGGCCGGTTTGTATGTAGGTAAACATCCAAGGGAGCGTAGGATGGCAAATAAGGAGCGCAATAAGAGGAGCGCACGTAAGGCTCGCGCAGAAGAGCGCGCTCAGCGTGAGGCCCTTCAGGCTGAGGCTACTTCTGAAGCTTCTGCTAAGGCTACCAAGGCCGAGGCAAAGAAGCAGGAGAAGTCTATTCAGCGTAATGCTAACCCTGGCTTCTTTGGTCGCCTGGGTGCTTATTTTGCAGGCGTTCGTACAGAAATGCACCGCGTCGTGTGGCCATCAAGCTCTGAGCTTGCTGGCTTCTCTGTAGCCGTAATTGCAACAATTGTTTTCTTTGGCTTGGTAACTTGGCTGGTTGATACTGGCATTGTTGCTGGTCTCGTCGCCTTTACTGGACTGAGGGGATAACCAATGGCTAAGCGCTGGTATGTAGTTCACACCTATTCAGGTTATGAAAACAAGGTAAAAACTGACCTTGAGCACCGTATTGAGACCTATGGTCTTGAGCGTGCTGTTGTTGATATTCAGATTCCTACTGAGGAAGTTACTGAAGTCAAGGACGGCGGTAAGCGCGAGACCAAAGAATCTAAGGTTTTCCCAGGCTATGTTCTTGTTCGCATGGAGCTGGATGACAATACGTGGGCTGTTGTTCGCAACACACCAGGTGTAACTGGTTTTGTTGGCATCGACGGTAAGCCAGTTCCTCTGCGTCGCGATGAGTTTGATAAGATTATGCGTCGTGGCGGCATGAAGACAGGTAGCCCTGTACCTAAGCGTACAGCAACCAATATTGAGGTCGGTCAGGCAATTCATGTTCTTTCAGGTCCTCTTGCTGACTTTGATGGCACTGTTTCTGAGGTCAATGCAGAGTCCGGCAAGATTAAGGTTATGCTCACCATCTTTGGTCGTGAGACTCCGGTTGAGCTTACCATGGACCAGATTTCCTTGATAGACTAGTAACTAACGGATTATCCCGCACTTCTCGTTCCTTGTGGATTGCTTCTCGGGAGTGCGCGAGAATAGACTCACACGTATTCAAACAGGAGGCTTAACATGCCCGCAAAGAAGGTTGTTAACTTTATTAAGCTGCAGATTCCTGCAGGCCAGGCAAACCCAGCTCCTCCAGTAGGACCAGCTCTGGGTGCTGCACAGGTCAACATCATGCAGTTCTGCCAGGCATTTAACGCTGCAACTCAGGACAAGGCTGGCGATATCATCCCAGTCGAGATTTCTGTTTACGAGGACCGTTCTTTTGACTTTGTAACCAAGACTCCTCCAGCAGCTCAGCTTATCAAGAAGGAGCTTCACCTCAAGGGTGGTTCCGGTGTTCCTCAGCGTGATAAGGTTGGCCAGCTCTCCCAGGAGCAGCTCACCAAGATTGCTGAAATCAAGATGCCTGACCTCAACGCAAATGACATTGAGGCTGCAAAGAAGATCGTCGCTGGTACAGCTCGTTCCATGGGTGTAACCATCGCCGAGTAGTGTTTACTCCCATCAGTCATTTGTTTGACTGATGGTGTTTTGTCAGAGCATCCGATGTTAGTGCACGTAGTTGGGTTTCTCGCCAAGAGAGCGTAACTACGGACAGAAGATGCAGGAGTGGGAGGGCAGACGCCCGCTAACCACAGGAGGTACATAATGCCTAAGCACGGAAAGAACTACAAGAATGCAGTTGCCAAGGTAGACGGTTCAAACCTCTACAGCCCAAAAGAGGCAGTAACCCTTGCTAAGGAGCTTGCAACTGCTAAGTTTGACGAGACCATTGAGGTAGCAATTCGCCTTGGTGTCGATACTCGTAAGGCTGACCAGAACGTTCGCGGTTCCATCTCTCTGCCTCACGGCACTGGTAAGTCCGTTCGCGTTGCAGTCTTTGCAGAGGGCGAGAAGGCCCGCGAGGCTGAGGCAGCTGGCGCTGATATTGTTGGTGGCGACGAGCTTATCGCAGAGGTCGAGAAGGGCATGCTTGACTTTGACGCAGCAATCGCAACCCCTCAGATGATGGGTAAGGTTGGTCGTCTTGGTCGCGTTCTTGGTCCTCGTGGCCTTATGCCTAACCCTAAGCTCGGCACCGTTACCATGGATGTTGAAAAGATGGTTAACGAGCTCAAGGCTGGTCGTGTTGAGTATCGTGCAGACCGTTTTGGTATCTGCCACGTTGCAATCGGCAAGGCTTCTTTTGAGGTCCAGCAGCTTGTTGAGAACTACGGCGCACTTATTTCTGAGATCATTCGCGTCAAGCCATCCAGCGCAAAGGGTAAGTACGTCAAGACTGTTGCTATTTCCTCTACTATGGGTCCTGGTATTAAGATTGATCCAACCAAGGTTCGTAACCTCATGGAGGACTAAGCTTAACGCTTAGAAGTACCTAGCATGTTTAATCCGGTATCTGCTTGCAGGTACCGGATTTTTTGGGCGTGTTTTGTTGTGAAATTAATGCAGGAACTTGCATAGAATCTTGGGCGTCAGGGTTGTGCGACTACTTGCATAGTTATTTGGGTCATCAAAATTTTGTGAAGGTAAAGAAATTGTGCTTCCAACCTTGACTCGAATAGTTTTTTGCTGCACAATATCCAACGCAGGACAGACGTCCTGTAGTTGCACGTTCGCTGCCAAAGACAGCCGGTGCCTTGAATCCAAGGCTTAATGGGAATTCCCGCCTGCCGAGGTGGTCTTGAGATTAGTACATCCAGACCCCGCTTTGGTTGCCAAAGTGGGGTCTTTTCATGTGAGGGCCGCACCTATTGGCGCTCGTGCCTAAGACATGATAAAGGAGGTGTACTACATGCCAGCTCAGTCTAAACTTGACTTGCTCGAGAAAGTTTCCACTTCTCTCGACAACTCCAAAGGCCTGTTTGTTATTGACTATTGTGGTCTCTCCGTAAAGGAGACTCAAGAGCTTCGCCGCGCACTTACCGCAGCAGGCGCCCACATGAAGGTCTATAAGAACAACATCGTCAAGATTGCTCTTAAGAACGCTGGTATGCCAGAGATTGACGAGATGCTCGCCGGTACCTGTGCATACGTTTTCTATGAGAACGATCCTGTCGAGGCCGCTAAGGTCATCAAGGATCAGGCCAAGAAGCTCAAGAAACTTGAGTTCATTGGTGGTATCGCTGATGGTCAGGCACTTAATGCTAACGAGGCAGAGGCTTACGCAGATCTTCCTTCTCGCGAGGAGCTCATAGCAAAGCTTGTCTTCGTTGTTGCAAGCCCACTTACCGGTATTGCACAGGTTTGCGCTGGTCCAGCTCGTGGACTCGCAACCACTCTTTCTGCAATCGCAGATCAGAAGAACGCTGCATAAGCAACGTTTTGTTGTACCCGCGCATTTGCGCAAACCGCGTGAGAGTGTAAATGCACTCAAACGTACACATATAAGCCGGGCTTTTGCCCAGATGCAGTACAAAGGCTGCATCATTTAAAAAGGAGAATTGACATGGCTGTCACTAAAGATGAGATCATTGAGGCCCTTAAAGAGATGCCAGCACTCGAGCTTTCTGAGCTCGTTCACGAGCTTGAGGACGTCTTCGGCGTTTCTGCTGCTGCTCCTGTAGCAGTTGCTGCTGCTCCTGCAGCTGGTGGCGCTGCTGAGGCAGCAGAGGAGAAGTCTAACTTTGACGTTATCCTCGAGGGCTTCGGCGACAACAAGATTGGCGTCATCAAGGTTGTTCGTGCTCTTACCAACCTTGGCCTCAAGGAGGCAAAGGAGGTCGTCGAGGGTGCTCCTAAGGCTGTCCTCGAGGGCGCTAAGAAGGAGGACGCTGAGGCTGCTAAGGCTCAGCTCGAGGAGGCTGGTGCTACCGTCACCCTTAAGTAAGTCCATCCTAAATAGCTTACTGAAGAGGTCAGACTTTGGTCTGGCCTCTTTTTTACTCATTTGGCGAGAAACCCTGTAAATCTCTGAGCATCAATTGAGCAACTCAACGGAGGAAAGCCGCTTACCGAAATTGAATTCTGTCTTTGTAAGACTTATTCACAAAATCTTCATATATAAAAAATACGAGCTAGTAAAGTATTTACCTGCAGCATAACGTTTGTGCAGTTGAAAAACATAAACGCGATAATATAGTCAAAACGTCTTAGAAAATCAAGTGTTTTTCTGTTGACGCGCATTAAAATCTTGACTAAATTACTAGGTTGCGACAATTGCCACCTTCCACCCTTTTGAAGGAGGACAACCTGGTGTCTACCGCTAAAAAGACTTCCCTCACCACGCCTCAGGCGCATACTGGACGCAGAACGTTCAGTAAGATTCCCGCAGCTATGGAGCTGCCAAATCTGATTACTGTACAGAAGGAATCATTTGAGCGCTTTATGGGAGAGGGCCTTGCAGAGTCCTTCGCTGAGTTCTCGCCAATTGAGAACAGCGCTGGAACCATGCAGGTCACCTTTGGTGACCATCAGTTCGGCGACCCTGCCAATTCAATGGCTGAGTGTCGTGCAAAAGACATTTCATATCAAGCACCTCTCTTTGTTGACGTTCGTTTTGTCAACAAAGAGACTGGTGAGATGAAGGAGCAGCTTGTCTTCATGGGTGATTTCCCACTGATGACTGAGCGTGGTACCTTCATCATCAACGGTTCTGAGCGCGTTGTGGTTTCTCAGCTCGTTCGTTCACCTGGCGTGTACTTCTCGTCAGAGATGGACAACGGTGTTTTGGTTCACAAGTCTCAGTTCATTCCTGCACGTGGTGCATGGCTTGAGTTTGAGGTTGATAAGCGCGGCCATTTGGTCGTCTCTATTGACCGTAAGCGTCGCCAGAGCGCTACTGTCTTCCTCCGTGCACTCGGCATTGCTGTTACCGATGACGAGATTCTCTCGCTTCTTGGTGATTCCGATGTTGTTCGCAACACACTTGAGCGTGATGTTGCAACTACACGTGAGGATGCTCTTATCGAGATTTATCGTCGTCAGCGTCCAGGTGAGCCACCAACTGTTGACTCTGCCCGTTCTTTGCTTGACGGCCTTTTCTTCAACGAGCAGCGCTATGACCTTGCTCGTGTTGGTCGTTACAAGATCAACAAGAAGCTTGAGGAAGAGATTCCTGCAGACGTACGTGTTCTTACCAAAGAGGACATTGTTGCAGCTCTTCAGTATCTTCTTGCTGTTCACGCAGGTGATGAGTCTAAGCACCTTGATGATATTGATCACTTTGGCAACCGCCGCGTTCGTACTGTTGGTGAGCTGGTCCAGAATCAGTTCCGTATTGGTATGAGCCGCATGGAGCGCGTTGTCCGTGAGCGCATGGCATCTCAGGATGCAGACGACATCACTCCACAGTCTCTGATCAATATCCGTCCAATTGTTGCTGCAATCAAGGAGTTCTTCGGTTCTTCTCAGCTTTCGCAGTTCATGGACCAGGCAAACCCACTTGCTGGTTTGACTCATAAGCGTCGTCTTTCTGCTTTGGGACCTGGCGGTCTTGCAGGACACAAGTCCGGTTCCAGCCGTCGTACCAACGTTCCTACAGCAGTTCGCGACGTTCACAACTCACACTACTCCCGTATGTGTCCAATCGAGACTCCTGAGGGACCAAACATTGGTCTTATCGGCTCTTTGGCACTGTATGCTCACGTAAATGAGTACGGCTTTATTGAGGCTCCTTATCGCAAGGTTACAGGCGGTGTTGTTTCTGACGACATTGTTTGGATGACTGCAGATGAGGAGGAGAATCACATTATTGCTCCTGCCAATACTCCAATTGACCCTAAGACTAAGAAATTTGTTGAAGTTGACAAAGACGGCAAGATTGTTGACGCAGACCGCGTTATTGCACGTACCCGCGACTTCGACGGTTCTTTTGGTGCTCCTGCACAGGTTCCTGTTGAGGACGTTGACTACATGGACGTTTCTCCACGTCAGCTTCTCTCTGTTGCAGCTAACCTCATTCCATTTTTGGAGCATGACGACGCAAAGCGTACTCTCATGGGTGCAAACATGCAGCGTCAGGCAGTGCCTCTGATCCAGTCCCACGCTCCATTTGTTGGAACTGGTATGGAGGGTCGTGCAGCTCAGGACTCTGGCGAGCTTATTTGCGCAGAGTTTGCAGGCGAGGTCACTGAGGTTGATGCAGCTCATGTTGTCATCTACTCAGATGAGCACGGTTCTCAGCGCTACGATCTTCCTAAGTACGAGCGCTCTAACCAGTCCACTTGTATCAATCACCGTCCAATCGTTACCATGGGTCAGAAGGTCGAGAAGGGCCAACCAATTGCAGACGGTCCATCTGTTGACCACTCTGAGCTGGCACTTGGTGCAAACCTTACCGTTGCTTATATGCCATGGGAAGGCTACAACTACGAGGACGGTATTATCGTCTCCGAGCGTGTTGTTCAGGAAGATCTTTTGACTTCCGTTAACATTTCCCGCCACGAGATTGATGCTCGTGACACCAAGCTTGGCGCTGAGGAGATTACCCGAGAGATTCCAAACCTTGGTGAGGATATGCTCGCAAATCTTGACGATGACGGCATCATCCGCATTGGCGCCGAGGTTGGTCCTGGCGATATTCTGGTTGGTAAGGTCACCCCTAAGGGCGAGACTGCTCTGACCGCAGAAGAGCGTCTGCTTCGCGCAATCTTTGGTGCAAAGGCACACGACGTTCGTGATACTTCTCTTAAGATGCCACACGGCTCTTATGGTCGTGTTGTTGACGTTGTTCGCTTCAGCCGTGAGGCTGGAGATGACCTGCCTCCAGGAGTAAACGACCTGGTTCGCGTCTTTGTTGCTCAGCGCAGAAAGATTCAGCAGGGCGATAAGATTGCTGGTCGTCACGGTAACAAGGGTGTTATTTGTAAGGTTCTTCCTGTTGAGGACATGCCTTACATGGCAGACGGTACCCCAGTAGACGTTATTCTCGACCCACTGGGTGTTCCTTCTCGTATGAATGTTGGTCAGCTGCTTGAGTGCCACCTTGGTTGGGGCGCTGCACATGGTTGGGATGACGATGACGCAGATTCTAAGCGTTATGTTGAGGGCCCAATTCCTGTTGCAACACCACTCTTTGACGGTGCTACTGATGAGTCCGTTGCAGAGATTGTTCGCCGCGCCAACATCAATATGATTAACAAGGCTCTCAAGGAGTACGGCGAGAACATGCGTGAGGAGTTTGTTCCACAGCTCAACGAGCGTGGTAAGACTACCCTCTATGATGGCCGTACCGGTGAGGCATTCAAGAGTCCAATTACCGTTGGTGTTTCTTACATCTTGAAGCTTGGTCACATGGTTGACGATAAGATCCATGCACGTTCAACTGGTCCTTACTCTCTTGTTACCCAGCAGCCTCTGGGCGGTAAGGCACAGTTCGGCGGTCAGCGCTTTGGTGAGATGGAGGTTTGGGCACTGTACGCATACGGTGCTGCTAACGTCCTCCAGGAGATTCTTACCGTTAAGTCTGACGATACCAACGGCCGTGTTAAGACCTATGAGTCCATTGTTAAGGGCGAGAATATTCCTACTGCAGGAATTCCTGAGTCCTTCAAGGTTCTGGTCAAAGAGATTCGCTCCCTGGCACTTGACATTGAGCCAATCTCTTATCGTAAGCGTGCAAATACCGCAAAGGTCACAGATCCTGAGGAGAAGAACGCTGTTGAGATCCTCAACGACCTTGGCTTTACTGAGGTAACCGCTTCCGACCTGTCCCAAGACGCTGAGGGTGCATCCGCACTTGTAGGCGACGCGACCACCGATAAGGAGTAGCGACTGTGGCAGATTTCGATTCCACTGAATTTGACGCTATTAAAATTTCTTTAGCGTCTGCTGATGATATCCGCGGTTGGTCCTATGGCGAGGTAAAAAAGCCTGAGACCATCAACTACCGTACTCTTAAGCCAGAAAAGGATGGTCTTTTCTGCGAGAAGATCTTTGGACCTGTGAGGGACTGGGAGTGCGCCTGCGGTAAGTACAAAGGCATTCGTTTCAAGGGCATTACTTGCGAGCGCTGCGGTGTTGAAGTAACCACCGCAAAGGTTCGTCGTGACCGCATGGGTCACATCGAGCTTGCTGCTCCTGTAAGCCACATTTGGTACTTTAAGAGTCCAACCAGCTTCCCTCTGGCACGTCTTCTTGACATCAAGAGCAAAGACCTCGAGAAAGTCCTCTACTTTGCATCTTACGTGATTACCAGTGTTGACACTGAGGCACGTGAGGCTGATGTAGACGATCTTCGTGAGGAGCTTGCTGCAGACCTTGAAGAGCTCGACGCAGAGCGTGACGATCAGATTGCACGTCTTCGTGAGCAGGGCCAGCCACAGGATGACGAGTTTGGCGATTTTGAGCCTCTTTCTGAGGATGAGATTCGCGCAGGCGTCGCTGATCTTGAGGAAGAGTACGAGGAAGAGAAGACGCTTCGTCGTGAGGCTTTCGAGAAGTTCATGCAGCTTGAGACCAGAGAGCTCATCTCCGATGAAGGTCTGTTCTCCGAGCTTAAGCGCTATTATGGCATCTACTTCAAGGGTGGCATGGGTGCAGAGGCAGTCCGCGATCTTCTTTCCAACATTGACCTTGAGAAAGAGGCTAAGGAGCTCCGCGCTATTATCGCCAATGAGGATGCTCAGAAGCAGAAGCGCGAGAAGGCTATCAAGCGCCTTGAGATTGTTGACGCCTTCCTTAAGGGCGGTAATGATCCAGCTAACATGATCCTTGACGTTGTACCAGTTATCCCACCTGATCTTCGTCCTATGGTTCAGCTTGATGGTGGCCGTTTTGCAGCTTCTGACTTAAACGATTTGTATCGTCGTGTTATTAACCGTAACAATCGTCTTAAGCGCCTGCTTGATCTTGAGGCACCTTCTATCATTGTTAACAACGAGAAGCGTATGCTTCAGGAGTCCGTTGATGCTCTGTTTGACAACGGCCGCCGTGGTCGTCCAGTCACTGGTCGTGGTGGACGTCCTCTGAAGTCACTTGCTGAGGCCCTTAAGGGTAAGCAGGGTCGCTTCCGTCAGAACCTTCTGGGTAAGCGTGTTGACTATTCTGGCCGTTCCGTCATTGTTGTTGACCCACACTTGAAGCTGCACCAGTGCGGTCTTCCATCCGCTATGGCACTTGAGCTCTTCAAGCCATTTGTCATGCGTCGTTTGGTTGAGCTCCGCAAGGTTGAAAACATTAAGGGCGCAAAGCGTGCTATTGACCGTGGTACTCCGGTTGTTTGGGACATTTTGGATGAGGTTATTCAGGATCGTCTTGTTCTTCTCAACCGCGCACCTACGCTTCACCGTCTGTCTATCCAGGCATTTGAGCCAGTCCTTATTGAGGGTAAGGCAATCCACCTGCACCCACTGGTCTGCGCACCATTCAACGCAGACTTCGACGGCGACCAGATGTCTGTTCACGTGCCACTTTCTACTCAGGCACAGACAGAGGCTCGCATTCTAATGCTCTCCAGCAACAACCTTAGAAGCCCTGCTTCTGGTAAGGTTCTGACCGTTCCTTCTCAGGATATGGTCTTTGGTGTCTACTACCTTACTTCCGAGAAGACCGGTGCAGATGCTAAGACACTTACCTTCGCAAGCTTTGAGGATGCTCTCTTGGCAATTGAGGCCAACCGCGATCTTGATCTTCAGGCAAAGGTTGTTGTCCGTGTAAGTACCAAGGATGCAAACGTTGCTGATAGTGGTCGTGCTATCTTCCGCGTTATGACTGGCCGTGGTCAGTATGAGGATCTGAACGTTACTGAGGGAACTAAGCGTTTTGAGACCACTGTTGGTCGCATTATTTTCAACCGTCAGTGCCTGCCAGAGGATTACCCATACATCAACTACAAGATGGTTAAGTCCGATATTGGTATTTTGGTCAACGATTGTTGTGACCGTTATCCAATGGCTGACGTTGAGCCAATCCTGGACAACATCAAGAAAACTGGTTTCCACTACGCAACGCTTGCTGGTCTGACCGTTTCTGTTTGGGATGCTGTTATTCCTGAGCATAAGCCACAGCTTCTTCAAGAGGCACAAGATCGCGTTGACCAGATCAACGAGTACTACGAGGACGGCTTCCTCTCCGAGCGAGAGCGTCACGTTGAGGTTGTTAATGCATGGACCGAGTGCACCGATCTTCTCGGCTCTGAGATGCTTGCAGGCTTTGCAGAGGACAACCCAATCTACATGATGGCTGACTCTGGAGCTCGTGGTTCTAAGACACAGCTTCGCCAGCTTGCTGGTATGCGAGGCCTGATGGCAGATATGTCTGGTGAAACCATCGACCTTCCAATTAAGGCAAACTTCCGTGAGGGTCTTGAGCCTCTTGAGTACTTTATTTCTACTTACGGTGCTCGTAAGGGTCTGGTAGATACCGCTTCTCACACCTCTGACTCTGGTTACTTGACTCGTCGACTTGTCGACGTTGCACAGGACGTCATTGTTCGTGAGGAGGACTGCGGCACTGATGAGGCAGTTACTTATCCACTGATTAAGCCTGGTCAGACTTCTGTTGATACGGATCTCATTGGTCGCTGCACCCTTGAGGATGTCTGCGATCCAAACACTGGCGAGGTTCTTATTCCTGCTGGTGGCTATGTTGAGTCCAAGCAGGATCTTGAGCGTCTTGTTGAGCATGGCCTTACTAAGGTTCAGCTCCGTGCGCTTTTGACCTGTAAGTCTAAGTACGGCGTCTGCCAGAAGTGCTACGGTTGGGATCTTTCTACCCGTCGCCCCGTCAACATTGGTACTGCAGTTGGTATTATCGCAGCTCAGTCCATTGGTGAGCCTGGTACTCAGTTGACCATGCGTACCATTCACTCCGGTGGTGTTGCAGGTGCAGACGATATTACGCAGGGTCTTCCTACCGTTGCTCGTATGTTCGACGTCGTTGGTAATGTCAATGAGAAGATTCTTGGTCGTGAGGCTGACCTGGCTCCAGTTTCTGGTGTTCTTCACATCACTCCAGAGACTACCGAATACTTGCTGCGTATTGTTGATGCAGATGATGCTTCCCGTGTCATCGAGGAGTGGCGTGTACCTGCATCCGTCCGCTTCATGCCTGGCATTGAGGATGGCGTTGTTGTTCGTGCTGGTGATCAGATTACCCGCGGCTTCGTCAACTTCCGTATGCTCCGTCGACTCACCGACATTGAGTCCACTATGCACACCTTCGTTGAGTCCGTTAAGGACGTCTATACCTCCCAGGGTGTAGAACTCAACGATAAGCACATCGAGGTTATCGCACGTCAGATGCTTCGCCGTGTTCAGGTTACCAACCCAGGTGACTCTTCGTACCTGCTTGGTCAGTATGTGGATCGTTACGTCTTTGCAGAGACTGTCCAGAATATTGCCCTTGCTGGTGGTACTCCACCAGAGGCAGAGCCAGCAATCCTTGGTACTCTGAAGGTTGCAAGCTCTATTGATTCTTGGCTCTCTAGCGCATCGTTCATCCGTACTGCAGGTGTTCTTACCTCTGCAGCTATCGAAGGCGATGTTGACCACCTGCTTGACCTCAAGTCCAACGTTATTGTTGGTAAGCAGATTCCTGCAGGTACAGGCCTCTCTGCATACAACGATGTTGAGCTTACGTACCATGGCACCAAGATTGATGGCCCAACCTCTTCTCTTGCTAAGTCTCTTCCAGACTGGGCACCAGCAGAGCTTAAGGACATTGAGGAGCAGCTTCCTAAGCAGCTTGACTGGGTCAACGAAGACTACAACGGTGGCGTTTACTCCAAGAATGGCCGCACGCTTTCTAGCGAGGACGCAAAGCTTTACCTCTTCGACGATCTTGGTGTGTCACAGCGTTGGACCAACAAGTTCAGTGAGGTTGGCATTGAGACCGTAGGCGATCTTATTGGCAAGACCGAGGAAGATCTGCTTCGCATCGACGGTATTGGTGCAAAGGCAATCGAGGAGCTTCGCGATGGCCTTGAGGCTCGTAACCTCCTCTATATCCTTGAGCCAGAAGAGGATGAGGCAGATTCTGAGGATCTTTCTCAGCTGCTCAACATGGTCTTCTCGCCAGAAGGCGACGGTGGTCTGATGCTGGGTTCTGCAGCTCCATCTGCTCACCCTGATTACACCGAGACGCTCATTGGTTCTTCTTCTGATGAGGTTAGCCCTGATGTAATTAACGAGGATCTTGGTTCTCTGGATGACCTTCTCAACCAGGTTGTTCGTATGGATGCTGAGGCAGGGGATGACGAGTAAGTAGTCTCGCCTAATACATCAAATTTTTTCGGAGATTAGCTCCGATACAGAAGAGGACTTCAGCTGTTAGCTGGAGTCCTCTTTTTATTATTTGTTCTAACGGGATAGAGTCGGTATATACTAAGATGCGTTACAAACAATATTTAGCGAGAAGCCCTGTGTACTCAGAGCTTTGAATTGTAAAGAGTAGGAAGTATCATGACTAATCATTCTCACGAGTGTGAGCATACAAACAATATTTGCGAGTGCGTTTCTGAAGAACAACTGCACGAGTTTCTCACTAATGACGATATCATCTACGATGCCACTCAAATTTATGATGCGCTTTCCGACTTTACACGTTTCCAGATTTTGGGAGCTCTTCTTTTGGGTGAGAAAAGCGTAACTGAACTGCAGGAGCTCCTCTCTGTTTCTCAGTCTGCTACTTCTCACCAGCTCCGTCTCTTGCGTGATCGTGGTCTGGTAACCGCAAAAAGAGATGGTCGTCGCGTCATTTATTCTCTTGCTGACGATCATGTCATTACACTTATTAGCGTCGGCCTTGCTCATGCTGCACATCAGCACTAAAACATTAGAAGTTTTTGGTGCCTTGATTTTCAACGAGCAATGAATTTTTTGATTGATACCGTATGTTAAGTCTTCAGCGCATAGACGGAAGAAATGTATGGGACATCCTTAAGCTTAAGGTGTCCAAAGAGCAGCAAAGTTATGTTGCCGGCAATGATGTAAGTCTTATCGAAGCCTATATTTCTAAGACAGAAAACGGACAGATCTTTCCCTTTGGTATATACAAAGATGATGTTCCGGTAGGTTTTTTAATGATTGGTTTTGGTACAGACAGCAGCTGGGATGACGCTCCAGCAATAGCTCAAAATAACTACGATCTCCGACGCTTGATGATTGATATAAAGTATCAAGGTAGGGGATACGGTAAAGAAGCGCTCAACCTTGCGTTGGAGTTTATACACACTTTTCCTTGTGGAAAAGCAGAGTATTGTTGGCTTTCTTATGAGCCTGAAAATAAAGTTGCTCGGGATCTCTATCGTTCGTTTGGATTTGTTGAGACGGGCGAGAAGGACGGCGAAGAATTGATTGCCGTTTTGAAGTTAGTCTCAGATGTATCTGAAGTATCCAGCACTAAGGAACTTCTCGATAACGGTGCGGTATTTTCTTCTGACAATGAAGAACTTCTCGCTCAGTTCTTCCAAGCGGAAAATATGCGCGATTGGGAAACATACGAGACATTTCTTGCCAAGGATGTTGTTTGGGAACTTCGAGAAGCTGGGCAAACTAAGATAATCAAAGGCAAGTGCGCCTATATGAACTGTATTCGTTCGGCGTACAGGGGGAGTAATGCAACGTTTAGCTGCGAAGGCCTGTACACAGGAGCCGATAATTCATGCCTTGCCGCTATGCTTGTAAGCGATGCGGGTACACGTTCATGTGACATGTTTTGGTTTGAAGACGGGAAGATTGTCTTTGAGCTTGAGGTTATTTTGGGCTAAGTTAAATTACTAGTACTGCCAAAAAAATGTATCAATTTAGTTTCTGCGTTACCATACCTGGCACAGTTCCGTTGGTTTTACAAAATTTCATCAGTTCGAATGGTTTCTGCAGCTCTGCAAAAGAACGAATTTGTAGTAGATTTTGAAAACTACAGAAAAGGGAGAAGACGGACTGCAGGTTGTCCGATAAGAAGTATTTCTCGCCAATGAAAAAGTGTTTTTTCTGTATATAGATACGCCCGGAACAGTGGCTTGTTGACATGTGGTTGTTGTCGGCGTAAAGTTCTTCCTTGCGTAATTCCAAGGGGACAGTGCTGTGTCGCCTTTCGAATATGTAAAACTGCAGGTAGATAGGTATAAGAAGGAGAAGATCTTGCCTACTATTAACCAGCTCGTACGTAAGGGCCGCGTGAGCGTCAAGTCAAAGTCCAAGAACGCCGCTCTTCAGCACAACCCACAGAAGCGCGGTGTTTGCACCCGCGTTTTCACCACAACGCCAAAGAAGCCTAACTCAGCACTCCGTAAGGTTGCTCGTGTTCGTCTTGTTAATGGCATTGAGGTAACCGCTTACATTCCTGGTGAGGGCCACAACCTCCAGGAGCACTCCATTGTTCTGGTTCGTGGCGGCCGTGTCCGTGACCTTCCTGGTGTTCGTTATAAGGTTGTTCGCGGTGCATTCGACTGCGCAGCAGTTCAGAATCGTGCTCAGGGCCGTTCTCGTTACGGCACTAAGCGTGCTAAGTAATCACGTCCACTACTCGAACTAGTTCTTAGGAGATTAATATGCCGCGTCGCGCAGCAGCAGTACGTCGTGAGGTTATGCCTGACGCCGTCTACAACAATCGTCTGGTAACCCAGCTCATTAACAAGGTCCTTCTCGACGGTAAGAAAGCAACCGCAGAGCGTATTGTCTACGGTGCATTTGACATCGTTGCAGAGAAGACTGGCGAGGATGCCCTCACTGTCTTCAAGAAGGCTATGGATAACATTCGCCCAACACTTGAGGTTAAGCCTAAGCGTGTTGGTGGCGCTACTTATCAGGTCCCAATGGAGGTTAACTCCCGCCGTGCAACTACTCTTGCTATTCGCTGGATGGTCACTTTCAGCCGTAGCCGTAAAGAGAAGACCATGGCAGAGCGTCTTGCAAACGAGATCATCGACGCAACTAATGGCGTAGGTGCATCCGTCAAGCGCCGCGAGGACCTGTACAAGATGGCTGAGGCCAACCGCGCCTTCTCCCACTACCGCTTCTAGTCGGAATTCAGGAGTAGCAAACAAATGGCTAAGACTAAGTACAATCTTAAAGACCTCCGTAACATCGGCATCATGGCTCACATCGATGCTGGTAAGACCACCACTACGGAGCGTATTCTTTACTACACCGGTAAGACCCACAAGATTGGTGAGGTCCACGACGGTGCAGCAACTATGGACTGGATGGTTCAGGAGCAAGAGCGCGGCGTAACCATTACTTCCGCAGCTACTACTTGCTTCTGGAAAGACCATGTCATTCAGATTATCGATACCCCAGGTCACGTTGACTTTACCGCTGAGGTTGAGCGTTCTCTTCGTGTTCTGGACGGCGCAGTTGCAGTCTTCGACGCAGTTGCAGGCGTTCAGCCACAGTCCGAGACCGTTTGGCGTCAGGCAACCAAGTACGGCGTACCTCGTATTGCATTCATCAACAAGTTTGACCGAGTAGGCGCAGACTTCTTCCGTGCAATCCAGACCATGCGTGACCGCCTTGGCGCAAACGCAATTGCAGCTCAGGTCCCAATGGGCGCTGAGTCCAACTTCTGGGGTCTTATCGACCTTGTCACCAACACTGCATGGGACTTTAAAGAGGATGCTAAGGGCATGATTTACCCTGAGCCACTCGACGAGATTCCTGCAGAGTTTGTTGACGTTGCAGCTGAGAAGCGTGAGGAGCTTCTTGAGGCAGCATCTGACTTCTCCGAGGAGCTCATGATGGCTGTTCTCGAGGGTGAAGAGATTGACGTTGATATCCTTAAGGGTGCTCTTCGTGCCGGTGTTCTTGCTGGCAAGATTAACCCTGTCTTTGTTGGTTCTGCTTACAAGAACAAGGGTATCCAGGAGCTTCTTGACGCAGTTATCGACTTCCTTCCAAGCCCTCTGGATGTTCCAGAGATTGATGGCGTCACTCCTAAGGGAGACGAGGCTGTCCGTCATGCAGACGTTAAGGAGCCATTCTCCGCTCTTGCATTCAAGATTATGACTGACCCTTATGTTGGTAAGCTTACCTACATTCGTGTTTACTCTGGTCAGGCAGAGGCAGGTTCATACGTCTACAACTCCGTTAAGGACAACCGTGAGCGCTTTGGCCGCATCCTTGAGATGAACGCAAACGATCGTGTTGACCGTGAAGAGTGCTCCGCGGGTGACATTGTTGCATGCGTTGGTCTGAAGAACACCACTACTGGTGACACTCTTTGTGACGAGAAGAACCCAATCATCCTTGAGTCCATCAGCTTCGCTGATCCTGTTATCGACGTTGCTGTTGAGCCTAAGACCAAGGCTGAGCAGGAGAAGATGTCCATCGGCCTTGCTAAGCTGGCTGAAGAGGATCCAACCTTCCAGGTTCACACTGATCACGAGACTGGTCAGACCATCATTGCTGGTATGGGCGAGCTTCACCTTGAGATTATTGTTGACCGTCTCCGTCGTGAGTTTAAGGTTGACTGCAACGTTGGTAAGCCACAGGTTGCTTACCGTGAGACTGCTGGTAAGGCAGTAAGCCACGCTGAAGGCAAGTTTGTCCGTCAGTCCGGTGGTAAGGGTCAGTATGGCCACGCAGTTATCGACCTTGAGCCACAGGAAGAGGGCAAGGGTTACGAGTTTGTCAACGCTATCGTTGGTGGTGTCATTCCTAAGGAGTACATCCCATCTATCGATAAGGGCATTCGCGAGGCTCTTGAGAACGGTGTCATTGCTGGTTACCCAGTAGTCGACATTAAGGTTACCCTTGTTGACGGTTCTTACCATGAGGTCGACTCTTCTGAGGCAGCATTCAAGATTGCTGGTTCTATGGCAGTTAAGGATGCTCTTAAGAAGTCCAACCCTGTCCTTCTCGAGCCAGTTGAGTCTGTTGAGGTTGAGACACCTGAGCAGTACATGGGCGACGTTATGGGCAACCTTTCTTCCCGTCGTGGCAAGATTGAGGGCATGGACGATCGTCAGGACGCCAAGGTCATCCGCGCTAAGGTGCCTCTTGGTGAGATGTTCGGTTATGCAACCGACCTTCGTTCCCAGACCCAGGGCCGTGCGAGCTACACTATGCAGTTCGATTCTTACGAGCCCGTTCCTAACGCTGTACGCGAAGAGATTGTCGCCAAAAACGGCGGCTCTGCATCCTAAGTAAACGACCACGAGCTCTAGCTCATGTATGGAGGTACCCAAAGTGTCAAGCCAGAAGATCAGGATTCGCCTCAAGGGCTATGATCACGAGGTCATTGATCAGTCCGCTAAGCTGATTGTTGACACCGCACAGAAGACAGGTGCGCGTGTTTCCGGTCCTATCCCTCTGCCAACTGAGCGTAATCTTTACACTGTTATTCGCTCACCACACAAGGATAAGGATTCCCGTGATCAGTTTGAGATGCGCACTCACAAGCGTCTCATCGATATTCTCGACCCAAGCGCTTCTACCGTTGATTCGCTTATGCGTCTCGACCTTCCAGCTGGTGTCGATATCGAGATCAAGCTCTAAGCATACGGCTTAATCCAACTTGCAAACCCTCCTGCGCATTCACGTGCGGGAGGGTTTTGTGTTAGGTGTGCACTGATTTTCAGTGTCATTTAAGGAGTATTACGTGTACATTAGGGCGTATTGAAACAAGTGGGGGGCGTAGACTTTTCAATGTCGATTGATTCTCTCACATAGTTTAGGAGAAGAGATGAAGAATAGCCAGCTGAATACTAATTGCCCGGACAATACTCACGTAATAAAGATTCTGTTTGTGTGTCACGGAAATATCTGCAGGTCAACGATGGCACAGTATGTCATGCAAGATCTTGTCGAGAAGAGCGGTCTTGTAGATTTATTCTTCATTGACTCTGCGGCAACTTCCACAGAGGAGATTGGTAATCCAGTTGACCCTCGTACACGTTGCAAGTTGCAGCAGGAGGGAATTCATTGTGGTAATCATCGTGCTCGGCAGCTGACTCGCGCAGATTATGAGTGCTTTGATTACCTTATTGGCATGGATCACAACAATCTGCGTAATATGATGCGCATACTTAAGGATGACCCGCTTGGAAAGGTCTCACTACTCCTCGATTGGACAGAGAAACCTCGTGACATTGCTGATCCATGGTACTCGGGCAATTTTGATCTGACGTATGAGGATGTCACAGAAGGATGCGAAGCATTGCTTAAGAGAATTTCATCGAAATAAATTTTGACAAAAACTTTTCAAAATTTTCTGGTTTTCTCGCCTATAGATACGCCCGGGTCAGCGGTTTTACCTCGTAAAATAGGCGAGAAGAAAGATCTCGCAGCTAGAAGGTAGTAAATGCCCTTCACAAAGCATTCATCTTTTTAAGATTTTAGGCTTGTTTCTTGTTAGAAATGAGTGTAAAGTAGACGGGCTGCTCAAATAGGACAATTATGTCTAAAGGCAGTATGTACAGGACGTGGTCCGCTGGGGAAGAGTACCCGATGTGCTCTCAAGGTCCCATGACCACCGAAGGTTAGGAAAGAGCATGGTTAATACCATCCTCGGCCGCAAGCTGGGCATGACCCAGGTATGGGACGAGAACGACAACGTCGTTCCTGTTACCGTTGTTCTTGCTGGTCCCTGCACCGTTTCGCAGGTAAAGACTGTTGAAACGGACGGCTACAATGCCGTACAGATTGGCTTTGGCGACATCTCCGAGAAGCATGTCAACAAGCCAATGGCTGGTCACTTCAAGGCACAGGGCGTCGAGCCAATGCGTTACCTCCGTGAGGTTCGCGTTGAGGATGCTTCTGAGCACAAGACCGGCGATGTTGTCACAGTTGCTGACTTCTCCGAGGTCACCACTGTTGACGTAACAGGCACTTCTAAGGGTAAGGGTTTCCAGGGTACCGTTAAGCGCTGGAACTTCTCTCGCGGTCCAATGACTCACGGTTCTCGTAACCAGCGTCGTCCAGGTTCCATTGGTCAGTGCGCATACCCTGCACGCGTTCGTAAGGGCCTTCACATGTATGGTCACATGGGCGCAGAGCGCGTTACGGTCAAGAACCTTAAGCTTGTCCGCGTTGATGCTGAGCAGAACCTCATGCTTATCAAGGGTGCTGTTCCTGGCGGCAAGAATGCCCTCGTCCAGGTCCGCATGGCCTAAGGGCCTTTAGGCAAACACTTAGGCTAACAAGGAGACAACATGTCCAAGTATGAGATTAAGAACGTAGAGGGAAAGAAGGTCGGTACTACCGAGCTTTCCTCTGACGTCTATGGCATTGAGCCAAACATCCCTGTTGTGCATCAGGTTGTAGTCTGCCAGGACGCATCCGCACGTCAGGGTACCCACTCTACAAAGAACCGTCACGAGGTATCCGGCGGTGGCGTTAAGCCTTACCGTCAGAAGGGTACTGGTCGTGCTCGCCAGGGTTCTATTCGTGCTGGTCAGTGGACTGGTGGTGGCGTCATTTTTGGACCTACCCCTCGTTCCCACGCACGTCGTATTAACAATAAGATGGTCAAGCTTGCTATGAGGTCCGTCCTCTCTGGCAAGGTTGCAGACTCCGAGCTTGTCCTCGTTGACTCTCTTGAGTTTGCTCAGCCTTCCACCAAGCAGGCAAAGGCTGCACTTCAGAACCTCGGTATTGAGGGTAAGCGCGTTACCGTTATCGTTCCAGATGATGACGTCAACACTTACCTTTCTTTCCGCAACCTTCCTAAGGTTTCGATTTTCGGCGTTTCTGAGGTTACTACTCGTTTCCTGATTGACAACGGCGCACTTGTTATGTCCGCTGATGTTGCTAAGCAGCTTGGGGAGGTGCTCGCATAATGAACTCTCCTTATGAGGTCATCATTCGTCCTATCGTTTCAGAGCGTGCTTTCGATCTGATGGAGCAGGGCAAGTACACTTTTGAGGTTGCTCGTAACGCAGGTAAAGAAGAGATTGCTGCAGCTGTAGAGAAGCTCTTCTCTGTACACGTCACCAAGGTAAACACACTTTCTGTTAAGCCAAAGAACAAGCGTGTACGTTATCAGCAGGCAGGTAAGACTCGCCAGTGGAAGAAGGCTATTGTTACCCTCGCTGCTGGTGAGACTATCGAAATCTTCGGTAATAAGTCTGCTGAGTAAGGTTTTTCTCCCGTGCCTCTTTTGAGGTACGGGTTTGTATGCCGCGCATAGTAGATACGCGCGGTACCGTGGTAATCCGGTGTTAGCTCGACTTTCCCTTAAGCGGGCTAGCCAACGGAGAAGAAAGGGATACTGTTTATGGCAGTTAGGCATTTAAAGCCAACAAGCGCAGGCAGGCGCTTCCAGACAATCTCAGACTTTGTTGAGATTACAACTGATAAGCCCGAGAAGTCCCTTCTCGAGCCCCTGCCAAAGAAGGCTGGCCGCAACAACAATGGTCGCATCACTACCCGTCACCAGGGTGGTGGCCACAAGCGCCAGTACCGTCGTATCGACTTCAAGCGTCGCAAGGATGACATCCCAGCTAAAGTCGCTACCGTTGAGTACGATCCTAACCGTTCCGCTCGTATTGCTCTTCTGCACTATGCAGACGGTGCAAAGGCATACATCCTTTGCCCAGAGGGCTTGAGCGTCGGTGACACTGTTCTGTCTGGTACCAAGGACGTCGATATCAAGCCTGGTAATTGCACCACTCTTGAGCAGATTCCAGTAGGTACTCTTGTTCACGCAGTTGAGTTCCAGCCTGGTAAGGGTGCTGCAATGGCACGTGCTGCTGGTACTTCCGTCCAGCTCATGGGTAAGGACAACGGCTATGCAGTTCTGCGTATGCCTTCCTCCGAGCTTCGTCGTGTTCTTCTGACCTGCCGTGCAACCATCGGTGAGGTTGGCAACGCTGAGCACTCCAACATTGTTGTTGGTAAGGCTGGTCGTTCTCGCTGGGCAGGCGTTCGTCCTACCGTCCGTGGTACTGTCATGAACCCTGTTGACCACCCACACGGTGGTGGTGAAGGTAAGAACCACACTTCTGGTCGTCCTTCCGTCACCCCATGGGGTAAGCCAACCAAGGGTTATAAGACCCGCGACCCGAAGAAGGCTTCTAACCGCCTGATTATTCGCCGTCGTAAGTCCAAGTAAGACACGAGTAGGAGTAGATAAATGAGCAGAAGTCTCAAAAAAGGCCCCTTTGTGGAGACTCGCCTCCTTGCGCGTGTCGCTGCAATGAACGAGGCTGGCAAGAAGGACGTTATCAAGACTTGGTCACGTTCCTCAACCATCTTCCCTGAGATGGTCGGTCACACCATCGCTGTTCACGATGGTCGTAAGCATGTGCCTGTGTACATCACTGAGTCCATGGTTGGTCACAAGTTGGGCGAGTTCTCCCCATCCCGTACCTTCCGCGGTCACAAGACCAAGTAGGGGGAGTGTAGTAAATGGCTAAGAATACCGATTCTATTGAGGTTCGCGCAACAGCTAAGTATGTTCGCGTTGCTCCTCGTAAGGCTCGCGCAGTTGTCGCGCTTGTCCGCGGTAAGTCTGTCGAGAAGGCCCTCGAGGTTCTTCAGTTCTCGACTCGCGCTGCCGCTACTGATGTTGCTAAGGTTCTGCGCTCCGCAGTTGCTAACGCCGAGAACAACAATGGTCTCCGCGCTAACAACTTGGTAGTCAAGACTGCTTTTGTTGACGAAGGCCCAACGCTTAAGCGTATTCGCCCTCGTGCAAAGGGTTCGGCTTCTCGCATTAATAAGCGCATGAGCCACATTACCGTTGTCGTTGCACCTCGAAAGGAGGCGTAGGAATGGGTCAGAAAGTACAGCCTACAGGCTTTCGTCTTGGTGTAACTGAGAGCTGGCGTTCTCGTTGGTACGCCGATAAGGACTACGCCGAGCAGCTCGGCAACGATCTTGCTATCCGCAAGTATCTTGAGAAGCGCCTTGAGAAGGCAGCTGTTGCCCGTATTGATATCGAGCGCGCTGGCGATAAGGTCAAGGTAACTATTTTCTCCGCACGTCCTGGTATTGTCATTGGCAAAAAGGGTGCAGAGATTGATGGCCTCCGTGCAGATCTTGAGCGTGTTGCTAAGGTTGGCAAGGGTCAGGTCAATGTTGATGTTGTTGAGGTTAAGCGTCCTGAGCTTGATGCAAACCTCGTTGCTCAGTCCATCGCAGAGCAGCTTGAGCAGCGTGTCGCTTTCCGTCGCGCTATGCGTAAGGCTGTTCAGTCCGCTCGTAAGGCAGGTGCTAAGGGTATTCGTATCCAGTGCTCCGGTCGTTTAAACGGCGCTGAGATGGGCCGTCGTGAGTGGTATCGTGAGGGTCGCGTGCCTCTGCACACCCTTCGTGCTGCAATCGGCTATGGTACAGCAACAGGCCGCACTACTATGGGTGCTGTTGGTATCAAGGTTTGGATTTACTTCGGCGAGAAGATGCCTGGACAGCCAACACCTAATCCAGCTCTTGAGGGCTCCGCTCGTCCTCGTCGTGCTCGCAATGAGAGGAGGGGCCGTTAATGCTTGCTCCAAAGCGTGTATTGCACCGTAAGGTACAGCGCGGTTCCATGAAGGGCCAGGCAAAGGGTAATACCCAGTTGCATTTTGGTACCTGGGGTATCCGTGCAGAGGAGGCTCACTGGATTACTAACCGCCAGATTGAGGCTGCTCGTATTGCTCTCACTCGTGAGATGAAGCGTGGCGGTAAGGTGTGGATTACTATCTTCCCAGATAAGCCAATCACCAAGAAGCCTGCAGAGACTCGTATGGGTTCCGGTAAAGGTAATCCAGAAGAGTGGGTAGCAGTTGTTAAGCCTGGTCGTATCATGTTCGAGATTGATGGCGTACCAGAGGAAGTTGCTCGTGAGGCTCTTCGTCTTGCTCAGCACAAGCTTCCAATTAAGACCAAGATTGTCTCCAAGGCCGATCAGGACGGTGAGAACTAATGAAGTACACCGAAATCAAGGCTATGAGCGATGCAGACCTCGCTAAGAAACTCGAGGAAGGCCGCGCAGAGCTCTTTAATCTTCGTTTCCAGATGGCAACTAGCCAGCTGGACAACACCGCTCGTGTCAAGGCTGTTAAGCGCGATATTGCTCGCGTTCAGACTGAGATGCGTACCCGTCAAATCGCTGCGGAATCAGCCGCAGAGCAGAACTAGATCGCAGGAGATAAGTTATGGCAGAGACCGAAAGCAGAAATGCGCGTAAGGTTCGTACCGGACTCGTCGTCTCCATCTCTGGCGAGAAGACGATTACGGTAGAGATTACTTACCGTAAGCACCACCCTAAGTATGGCAAGATGATGACCATCGGCAAGAAGCTTCACGTTCATGATGAGAACAACGAGGCTGGTCTGGGCGATACCGTCCGTGTCATGGAGACTCGTCCTCTTTCCAAGACCAAGCGTTGGCGTCTCGCAGAGATCGTTGAGCGCGCTAAGTAATTAGCACCTAGGAATCAGCTTTGAGCTAAACCTAGTTTTGTATCTATCATTATTTCTTATGTGTGCAAATACGTGCACCTCTAAGAAATTAGGTTCCGGAGGAACGTCACATGATTCAGATGGAGACCATTCTCAACGTCGCTGATAACAGCGGCGCAAGGCGCGTAAAGTGCGTCAAGGTCCTTGGTGGCTCCAAGCGTCGTTACGCCGGCCTTGCCGACGTTATCATTGGCGCTGTCCAGGAGGCTACTCCAGGTGGTTCGGTGAAGAAGGGCGACATTGTTCGCTGTGTCATCGTTCGTACCGCTAAGGACACCCGTCGCAAGGACGGTAGCTACATCCGCTTTGACCAGAACGCATGCGTTCTTGTTAACAAAGAGGGTGAGCCCAAGGGTACTCGTATCTTTGGACCAGTCGCTCGCGAGCTGCGCGACCACAAGTACATGAAGATTGTCTCACTTGCACCTGAGACCCTTTAAGGAGGAACGACATGCCTAAGATGAAGATCAAGAAGGGCGACAAGGTCGAGGTCCTCACTGGTAAGGACAAGGGTAAGCGCGGCGAAGTACTTCGCGTATATCCAGAGAAGAACAAGGTTGTCGTTGAGGGCGTTGCAATTGTAAAGCGCCATGTCAAGCCAAACGCAGCTAACCAGCAGGGTGGCATCGTTGAGGCAGAGGCAGTAATCGACGCTTCCAATGTTGCTCTTATCGACCCTAAGACTGACAAGCCAACCCGTGTTGGCTACCTGATTAAGGAGGACGGCACTAAGGTCCGCGTCTCCAAGAAGTCAGGTGCTGAGCTCTAAGTTCACACGTGTTTCTCGTTTATTAAGAAACATCACAGAGCTATTTTGAACCCCGTTATCGTTAGATAGCGGGGTTTCTTTTGAGTGAGAAGTACTGTGTCGTGTGGAAGTCGTGTGATGACACGAAAAAATATCAGTTAGCTTGAAATTCTCGCCCTATTTTTGCTTAATAAGGTCTAATATTATTCATTGCGTCTTTCTATGGGACACGTATGTCTCGAGGATGCAGATGGCTCCTAGTTTGCCAAACTAGGAGGTGCGAGGCGGTCCCCGCACTTAAAACCCCAAGAGTTAAGGAGAAACCATGGCAGACGAGAAGTACACACCTCGCCTTAAAGAGCTTTATTACGCATCTGTGCGTGATGCTCTGAAGGAGAAATTTGGTTACACCAACGTAAACCAGATTCCTAAGTTTGAGAAGATTGTTGTCAACATGGGTGTTGGCGAGGCAGCTACAGACGCTAAGGCAATTGACGGCGCTGTAAACGACCTGCGCACCATTACTGGTCAGCAGCCACTTGTTACACATGCTCGTAAGTCTATCGCAACTTTTAAGCTTCGCCAGGGTATGCCAATTGGCGCTAAAGTTACCCTTCGTGGCGATCGTATGTGGGAGTTCCTGGATCGTCTGATCGCAGTTGCAATTCCTCGTATTCGCGACTTCCGTGGTATCTCTACTAAGAGCTTCGACGGCCGTGGTAACTTCTCCATGGGCGTAACTGAGCAGCTCATCTTCCCAGAGATTGACTTTGACAAGGTGGACCACACTCGTGGTATGGACATCACCATTGTCACTACTGCTAACACCAATGAGGAAGGCAAGGCACTTCTTGAAGCTTTCCACTTCCCATTCAAACAGGACTAACTTTTACCTGCGCTTAAGTTAAGCGCACTCCTGTTGGCATCTCTGATGCCGGGTGACATAGTCACCAGCACTATTGTTTGAAGTCATCTTGGCGTTCGCCAAGTTGCATTTTGAAGGAGGATTTGTGGCTAAGACTTCGATGATCGTCAAAGCCTCGCGTGAGCCGAAGTACTCTACGCGCACACAGAACCGTTGCCAGCGTTGTGGACGTCCCCACTCCGTTTATCGCAAGTTTGGTCTGTGCCGTGTGTGCTTCCGTGAACTAGCGAGCAAAGGCGAGCTTCCTGGTGTCCGCAAGGCAAGCTGGTAGGACTCAGAGCTCTGGCGTCAAGGCATCTGCGCCACGGGTGTAGATGAACCAGACACGCAGTTTCATCATTAACGAAGGAGAAGGATCAAATGAAAATTACCGATCCCATTTCAGACATGCTGACGCGTATTCGTAACGCAAACTCAGCTGGCAAGGATTCTGTATCCATGCCATCGAGCAAGGTGCTCGTTGAGATTGCTCGTGTCATCACCGAAGAGGGCTATGTCGAGGGTTATACCGTTGAGGACACCAAGCCTCAGAAGACTCTTCACATCACCCTTAAGTACGGTAAGAAGCGCGCTAAGATTATTCGCGGCATTCGTTGCATTTCTAAGCCTGGCCTGCGCATTTACTCCACCGCTGAGAAGCTTCCACGCGTTCTTGGTGGTCTTGGTACCGCAGTGGTTTCCACTTCTAAGGGCATGATGTGCGACCGCGACGCTCGCAAGGCTGGCGTTGGCGGCGAGGTCATCGCTTACGTTTGGTAAATCTGACAGGAATGAAAGGAGACAGCCGTGTCTCGTATTGGTAAGAAGCCTGTCCAGATT
The DNA here is from genome assembly GCF_000024225.1 of Lancefieldella parvula DSM 20469. NCBI lineage: Bacteria > Bacillati > Actinomycetota > Coriobacteriia > Coriobacteriales > Atopobiaceae > Lancefieldella > Lancefieldella parvula. The sequence continues at coordinate 1,291,570 of NC_013203.1, read as the reverse complement.
CCTGCTGGAGTCACTGTGACAGTTGATAACACCACCGTTACCGTTAAGGGTTCTAAGGGTGAGCTGACTCGTACTTTCACTGAGCTTGTTTCTATTGCTCATGAGGGCGAGGAGATTCTTGTTACTCGCGTTGACGAGTCCTCTGAGTCTAATGCACAGCAGGGTCTTGTCCGCACCCTTATCCACAACATGGTTGTTGGTGTTTCTGAGGGCTTCGAGAAGAAGCTCGAACTCACCGGCGTTGGTTACCGTGTAGCACTTAAGGGCAAGGATCTTGACCTTTCTCTTGGTTATTCTCACCCAGTTCTTTATGTTGCACCTGAGGGCATTAGCTTTGAGGTACCTGATAACACTCACATTACTGTTAAGGGTATTTCTAAGGAGAAGGTCGGTCAGGTTGCAGCTGAGATTCGTATGAAGCGTCCACCAGAGCCTTACAAGGGCAAGGGCATTCACTACGAAGGTGAGCACATCCGCAGGAAGCTCGGTAAGGCTGCTAAGTAAAGCAACCCTACTTTTAGGCTAAAAGACCATCACCCCGTTAGGTGATGGCATGTCTCTAAGGAGAAGGAATGAAAAAGCAGCAGGCGAAAAAGGCGGGTCTTGAACGCCGCAAGCGCCGCGTACGTGCCAAGGTCTTTGGTACATCTGAGCGTCCGCGTCTTGCAGTTCACCGTTCAAACGCAAACATTTATGCACAGCTTATTGACGACGCTTCTGGAAGAACTCTCTGCTCTGCCTCTACGCTTGACCCAGAGTTCCGTTCTACTGGCAAGGTTGGCTCCAACAAGGAGGCAGCTGAGTTCGTAGGTGAGCTTATCGGTAAGCGCGCTGCCGAGAAGAACGTCACTGAGGTCACTTTTGACCGTGGTGGTCGTCTTTATCACGGCCGCGTTAAGGCTTTGGCAGATGGCGCCCGCAACGCGGGCCTGAAGTTCTAGGAGGATTCAATGGCACGTGATCGTAAGCGCCAGCAGGATACGGATCTTCAGGAGCGCGTCGTTTATATTCACCGCGTTTCCAAGACCGTTAAGGGTGGCCGCCGTATGTCACTCGTTGCTCTGGTAGTTGTTGGCGACGGTAAGGGTAACGTTGGTATTGGCCAGGGTCGTTCCGCTGAGGTACCTCTGGCAATTCAGAAGGGCGTCGAGGACGCAAAGAGGAACATGTTTAAGGTTCCATTGACCGAGACTGGTTCCGTACCACATGCAGTTACTGGTCGCTATGGTGCAGGTTCTGTTCTTATTAAGCCTGCATTCGAGGGTACTGGTGTTATTGCTGGCGGTCCTATTCGTCCACTCTTCGAGCTTGCAGGTATCACCAATGTACTTTCTAAGTCTCTTGGTACCGACAACGCTCTGAACATGATTAAGGCAGCAGCTGAGGGTCTGAAGGAGCTTTCCAGCCCAGAAGAAGCAGCTGAGCGTCGTGGTCTAACCGTCGGCGATATGTTCGTCGGAAAGGAGAACTAACGATGGCTAAGAACCTTAGCATCAAGCTTGTCCGTGGCGCTGTTGCAGGCGTCAAGAAGGACCAGACTGCTACGGTGAAGGCCCTCGGCCTCCACAAGATCGGCGATACCGTCGAGCAGCCTGATAACCCAAGCATTCGTGGAATGATCTTCAAGGTTAAGCACCTTGTCGAGGTTGAAGAGAACTAGAGGTAGTAATAATGCAGCTCAATGATCTTCGCCCCGCAGTGGGTTCGCGCAAAAATCGTAAGCGCGTAGGTCGCGGTAATTCTTCAGGCAATGGTACTTTTGCCGGCCGCGGTATGAATGGTCAGCTCTCCCGCTCTGGTGGCGGTAAGGGCGCTGGCTTCGAGGGTGGACAGCAGCCACTGGCTATGCGTCTTCCTAAGCTTCCTGGTTTTACTAACCACAACCGTGTTGAGTACGCTCCAGTCAACGTTGCTCGTCTGAATGCTCTTTTTGCAGACGGCGAGACCGTAGACGCAGATACTCTGGTTGCTAAGGGAGTTATTAAGTACAACTACATCCCAGTCAAGGTTCTGGGCGACGGCGAGCTTTCTAAGAAGCTTACTGTTAAGGTCGACAAGGTTTCCGCCTCTGCAAAGGCTAAGATCGAGGCGGCCGGTGGAAAGGTTGAGGCCGAGTAGTGAGTAAAGGAATCGCCAACGCATTTCGTATTCCGGAACTAAGGGGAAAGATTCTCCTTACGGTACTGATTCTTCTTCTGTACCGTTTTGGTGCATATCTTCCTGTGCCCGGTGCTCCATTCCAGCAGATGCTTTCTGCATATCAGAATGGTCTTGCTAAGAATGGTGCAATGGCCGTGCTTAACCTATTTTCGGGTGGCGCTCTTTCTCGCATGTCTGTTTTCAGTCTGGGCATTATGCCTTACATTACGGCTCAGATCATCTTCCAGATGATGCAGTCCGTTATTCCATCTCTTGGTGAGCTTGCTAAAGATGGAGAGAGCGGTCAGCGTAAGATTACGCAGTACACGCGTAATCTTACGGTTGGCTTAGCTCTGCTCAATGCAATTGGATACCTGTTCTTGTTTAAGAGCTATGGTGTATCTTTTGCATCTATGGAGGGCGTGCCTGAGGCACTTGAAAACTTCCTGGTAGTTTTTACCATGCTAGTCGGTGCCATTATTATTATGTGGCTCGGTGAAGTTATTACTCAGCAGGGTGTTGGCAACGGAATGAGTTTGATTATCTTTGCAAACATTATGGCTGGACTTCCAACAGCCCTTATCTCTTCAGTAACTACTCGTGGAAATATTGTTCTTACCGTTGTTACTGTTGTGGTTATGCTCGCTATTATTCCGCTCATTGTTTACATTGAGCGTGGTCAGCGTCGTATTCCTATCAACTATGCCAAGCGCGTTGTTGGTCGTCGTATGATGGGTGGTCAGTCAACTTACCTTCCAATTAAGGTAAATACTGCAGGCGTTGTACCAATTATCTTTGCATCTGCAATCCTATATCTTCCTGCTCAGGTTGCTGTGTTCTTCCCAGGAGTAGAGTGGATGCAGAAGTTTGCTACTTCACTTTCTTCTGGTTGGGTTAACTGGGTTCTCTCAGTTATATTCATTGTCTTCTTTGCTTATTTCTACACTTCAATGGTGTTCAATCCAGAGGAGACAGCAGACCAGCTTAAGAAGCAGGGTGGTTTTATTCCTGGTGTTCGACCAGGTACTGCCACTTCAACGTATATCAAGACTGTTATTGACAGAGTTACCCTCCCCGGTGCTATCTTTATGGCAGTTCTTGCAATCGTTCCAACTATTATTTTCTGGTTCACAGGCGATTCGTTGATACAGGCATTTGGTGGAACTTCTGTCCTGATTATGGTCGGTGTTGCAATGGATACACTCTCTTCCATTGAGTCCCATCTTAAGATGCACAATTATGAGGGCTTCTTTAAGTAGTTCTTAATACGTATCATAAAGGGGCCTGGAAACAGGCCCCTTTTATTATTTGAAAGGAAGGCGAAGCATGAACATTGTTCTTCTCGGCGCACCTGGCGCTGGCAAGGGTACACAGGCTCAGAAGCTCGTTGCAGAGTATGGACTTGCTCACATCTCAACCGGTGACCTTCTTCGTGCTGCTGTTAAAGCTCAATCAGAGCTTGGTATTAAGGCTAAAGAGTATATGGATGCTGGTCAGCTTGTTCCAGATCAGCTTGTAATTGATTTGGTTAAAGAGCGCCTTTCTGCAGACGATGCAAAGGCTGGTTTTATTCTTGATGGTTTTCCACGCAATACTGCTCAGGCAGTAACCCTTGATTTTGAGCTTCAGAATATGGGCCTCAAGCTTGATGCAGCTTTGCTTGTTGCTGTTGAGCCAGAAGTTATTGTTGAACGTCTTTCTTCTCGTCGTACCTGCAAAGAGTGTGGTTATACTGCGCCCGCTGGTACTGAGATTTGCCCAAATTGTTCTGGTGAGATGTATCAACGCGATGACGATAAGCCAGAAACTATTCGTAAACGCCTTGATGTTTACAAGAATCAGACTTCTCCTTTGATTGAGTACTATAAAGGACATGGAATTCTGAAGGAGGTCAACGGAGATCGTCCTGTTGACGAGGTATTCGCCGACGTAAAGACGCTCCTCTCACTATGATTACAATAAAAACACCTGAACAAATCGAGGCTATGAAGGTGTCGGGTGCTCTTTCTAAGGCAGCTCTTCGCCGTGCTGGATCCATGATTAGACCTGGTGTTTCAACGCTCGAAATTGACCGCGCTGTCGAAGCTTTTATTAAACTTCATGGCGGAACACCTACTTTTAAAGGTTATGGCGGATTTCCTGGATCTGTTTGTTCTTCTATTAATGAACAGATTGTTCACGGTATTCCATCAGCTAACGTCATTTTGCAAGATGGCGATATTCTGACCATTGATACTGGTGCTACCGTTAACGGTTGGGCGGGAGATAACGCTTGGACGTTCTACTGTGGAACAGTTGACGAGAAAACCCAGGCACTTTGTGAGGTTACACGCGATTGCCTTAAAGCAGGTATTGCAGCTGCTGTTCCAGGCGCTCGCCTTGGTGATGTAGGACATGCAGTCCAAAAGCTTGCAGAAGATAATGGCTATGGCGTCATTCGTGATTTTGTTGGTCATGGTATTGGTCGTAATCTTCATGAGGATCCAGAGGTCAGAAACTATGGCCGTGCAGGTAATGGAATTGTTCTTCGTGAGGGAATGGTAATTGCAATTGAGCCAATGATTGCCATGGGTACTTACGATTGTACTGTTCTTGAAAATGGTTGGACCGTTGTCACTGACGATGGCTTGCCATCTGCGCATTATGAGAACACTGTTGCTATTACTGCCGATGGACCTGTTATCGTCTCAGAGGACGAGGTCGGTCCATGGTGTGAGATGCAAGGTGGACTTGAGTAACAAATACATTGTTTTTCTCGCTGTCTAATTGTGTTGAAAAAATAAGTGATAGACGAGAGGAACAATTTTATGTATTATTGATAACCGCTGTCGATGTGTCGAGAGGATGAAAGTTGGCTAAACAAGACGCGATTGAGCTTGAAGGCAAGGTATTAGAACCCCTGCCAAACGCTATGTTTAACGTTGAGTTAGAAAACGGCAAGACCATCCTTTGCACCATCTCAGGCAAGATTCGAATGAATTACATTCGAATTCTCCCTGGTGATAAGGTTGTAGTAGAGATTTCTCCTTATGATCTTACCAGGGGTCGCATTACTTACCGTTATAAGTAAGTAAAATTCAGTCTTATGTCATGCATAAGACTATTTGTGTCTTTGCGCGTGTTGCAAGGGCATATGTACGTAAGTACAGTCGGTATTTCACGCCAGCGGCTGGGCGAGTATATAGTTCGTATCAGCAGAACCGAAAGGAAGACACATGAAGGTACGTCCTTCGGTAAAGAAGATGTGCGACAAGTGCAAAGTCATCCGTCGCCATGGTAAGGTTTACGTGATTTGCGAGAACCCGCGCCACAAGCAGCGTCAGGGCTAAGGAAGGAGCACCAAGTTGGCCCGTATTAACGGCGTCGACCTACCACGCGATAAGCGCGTTGAGGTCGGACTCACCTATCTTTACGGCATTGGTCAGACTCGTGCAACTAAGGTTTGCAACGAGACTGGTATCGATGTAAATACTCGCGTCAAGGACCTCACAGAGGAAGAAGTCACCAAGATTCGTGACTATATTGACGCTAATTACACCACCGAGGGCGATCTTCGCCGCGAGGTGCGTCAAAATGTTGCCCGTCTGATGGAGATTGGCTGCTACCGCGGCCTTCGTCACCGTAAGGGCCTCCCTGTCCACGGTCAGCGTACCCACACTAACGCTCGTACTCGTAAGGGTAAGAAGCGTCAGGTGGGCGGCAAGAAGAAGTAGGCGAGGAGTAGCTAATGGCACAGAAAAAGAACGCTCGCACTACACGCGTCCGCCGCTCCGAGCGTAAAAACATTGCAGTGGGCCAGGCCCACATCAAGAGTACATTCAATAATACGATTGTCTCTATTTCTGATCCCCAGGGTAATGTTATTTCCTGGCAGTCCGGTGGTACCGTCGGCTTCAAGGGCTCTCGTAAGTCCACTCCTTTTGCTGCACAGCTTGCAGCAGAGGCAGCAGCAAAGGCAGCAATGGAGCACGGTCTCCACAAGGTAGCTGTTTTTGTTAAGGGCCCAGGCTCTGGTCGCGAGACCGCAATCCGTTCTCTTCAGGCAGCAGGCCTTGAGGTTTCGGGTATTCAGGATAAGACACCTATTGCACACAACGGCTGCCGTCCTAAAAAGCGCCGTCGCAACTAGCACGAAAGGACAAGCAAATGGCAATTGATAGGACCCCGGTCCTTAAAAGATGTCGTCAGCTTGGCATCGATCCCGTTGTGATGGGGATCAATAAGACTTCTAACCGTGAGCCACGTCGCCGTCGCCGCCAGGAGAGCGAGTACGGTATGCAGCTCCGTGAGAAGCAGAAGGCTAAGTTCATTTACGGCGTCCTTGAGAACCAGTTCCACGGCTACTATGAGATGGCTAAGAAGAACCCAGGCATTACTGGTGACAACTTGATGAGCATTCTTGAGACTCGTCTTGACAATGTCATCTTCCGTCTTGGCTTTGCTCGTACACGTAAAGAGGCTCGTCAGACTGTTCGTCACGGTCACATCACCGTTAACGGTCAGCGCGTTGACATTCCTTCATATCGCGTAAAGAGCGGCGATGTTATCGCCGTTGCTTCCAAGGCAAAGGATCTTCTCCCCATCAAGGAAGCTCTCATTTCATCTGAGCACATGGCAGTTCCTGCATGGCTTGAGGTTGACATTGAGAAGCTGCAGGGCACTGTTCTTCAGCTTCCAACCCGCGATCAGATTGACCTTGAGATTGACGCACAGCTGATCGTCGAGCTTTACTCTAAGTAAGCCCGACCCGTTTTGGAGGTAGCAATGTCCGAATTTATCCGACCAAACGTGTCGGTAGATGAAATCGGCGCAAACGTCGCTCGTGTGAGCGTAGAGCCGCTTGAGCGTGGCTATGGTGACACGCTTGGCAACTCCCTCCGCCGCGTACTGCTTTCCTCTCTTGAGGGAGCTGCGGTTGAGGCCATCCAGATTGATGGCGTTCAGCATGAGTTCACTACGGTTGAAGGCGTCTATGAGGACGTTACAGATATCGTTCTGAACGTTAAGGGCCTAGTTTTCCGCAACACCAACAACTCTGATGAGGCTGAGGCTTCTATCTCTGTTGATGGTCCTTGCACAGTCACTGGTGCTGATCTTGATGTTCCTATGGGCTATGAGCTGGTTAACCCTGCTCAGCACATTTGCGCTCTTGCTGAGGGAGCTCATCTTTCAATGAGACTTCGCATTGGTAATGGTCGCGGTTATGTTTCTGGTGAGGATAACGAGCGTGAGAATGATCCAATTGGATTTATTCACGTTGATTCGATTTTCTCGCCTGTTCGTCGCTGCGCTAAGGCTGTTGAGCCTTGCCGTGTTGGCCGTCACACCGACTATGATCGTCTGGTGCTTGAGGTTGAGACCAATGGTGCAATCAGCCCTCGTGAGGCTGTTGTTGAGGCTGCAAACATCATTAACCAGCACATGAGCGCATTCATGGGACTTACTGATTTTGATGAGACTCAGGAAGAGGCTTCGATTTTTGCTAAGGCAGATGTCGAGGATGATTCCGAGCTTGAGAAGCAGGTTGAGGATTTGGATCTTTCCGTCCGTTCTTACAACTGTCTCAAGCGTGCAGGAATTCACTCTGTCCGCCAGCTCGTTGATTTCTCTGAGAACGATCTTCTCAACATCAGAAACTTTGGTGTTAAGTCTATTGAAGAAGTCAAGGAAAAGCTCGAGAGCATGGGCCTGTCCCTTAAGGCTTAGTCGCGCCTTGTCACGCATAGGAGAATGTAAATTATGAGGCACAATAAGAAGAGGGGCATGAAGCTTGGTACTGATGCTAGCCACACCAAGGCCATCAAGAAGAGCCTGATCCAAGCCCTTTTCACTAACGATCGTATTAAGACTCTTGACGTCCGCGCTAAAGCAGTTCGCGGTGAGGTCGACAAGGTCATCACTTGGGCAAAGCGCGGCGATCTTCACGCACGTCGTCTTGCTATGGCCAAGGTTGGTAACGCAGAGCTTGTCCGTGAGGTATTTGACAAGGCTGCTCAGGGTATGTGGGCTGACCGCAACGGCGGTTACACCCGTATTATGAAGCTTGGTCCTCGTAAGGGCGATGCTTCTGAGGTTGTTATCCTTGAGCTCGTTACCGAGCCAGTTCAGTCAAAGGCTTCTAATAAGAAGGCTAAGGCAACCAAGGTTGCTGCTGCTCCTGTAAAGGAAGAAGAGACTGAGGCTCCAGCAGAGGAGACCGAGCAGACTGAAGAGGCTGCAGAGTAACTTCTGTCAAAGTGAATGTAAAGAGGTCCTGGCTTTTTTGCTGGGACCTCTTTTTCAAATGGAGGAGGGTTGTCATGATTGAATTTAAAAACGTATCATTTGCATACAATGCTTCGGTTGCTACACAATCTCTGGCTGACCCAACTCTTAAAGATGCTGTGAAAGCCACTGAGAGCCTTTCTCAGCAAGAGATGTCACTAACCCTAGATGACGTTTCATTTACACTAAATCCTGGCTCCAGGACGGTTGTGCTTGGACATAATGGCTCGGGCAAGTCAACGCTTGCAAATCTTTGTAATGCATCGCTCTTTCCTTTATCTGGAGAGATTTTAGTAGACGGTAACTCAACTGCTAAAGTGCTGTCTACTCAGATTTCTTCCGTTGTGGGAATGGTTCGTCAAGATCCAACTGCACAGCTTGTTTGTGCAACCGTATTTGATGAGGTTGCCTTTGGTCCCGCTAATCTTGGACTGCCTAAAGAAGATATTGTTTCTCGCGTTACTCAAACACTTGAGCTCTGTGGCATTGCTGATTTGGTTGATGCGCCGACACACACTCTTTCTGGAGGTCAACAGCAACTTGTTGCTATTGCGGCAGCACTTTCACTGCATCCGAACTATCTGGTGCTTGATGAAGCGTTTTCGCAGCTTGACACTCGATTTAGAAATCATCTCTCTAAATTAGTAAATAATCTTGTTGCTAACGGAATAGGTGTGCTTGAGATTTCTCATTCATTTGAGTCCCTTCCCGGAGCTGACCAGGTACTTGTTTTGGAGAAAAGTCACCTTGTGTGGGCGGGAACTCCTACAGAGTTTCTGTCAGATGCAAGTGCGATTACACGCGCTGGTTTTGACGATGCACTTACTGCAACAGCACATCAAGCGGCGCAGGCTGGTTATGACTTTGATACGCCGCTTAGTGTCTCAGAGCTTGTTTTGTTTCTTGTCCAAAATAACCTTGCGTTTGATGCTTTAGATTCTCTGGTCTATCAGCGCGCGCTTGAGGTGGTACGAGCAAACAACTATGACGGAATTCAGGCGCTAGGAGAAGCGCATGAGCTGGCAATTTGCGGTGTATCGCATGCATTTGATAAGCCAGTCCTACATGATGTATCGCTTTCTTCTATGGGAGAGCTTGTTGTTTTGGTTGGTGCATCTGGATCTGGAAAAACAACCTGCGCTAGAGTAGCGGCAGGCCTTATAAAGGCTGACGCTGGTCATGCGTCAATCGATGCAAGGTTGGTAAGTCCTGGAGATGTTGGTATATGTTTCCAACGACCTCAGGACCAGCTTTTTGCAAAAAGTGTTGCTGAAGATATTGCCTTTGGTCCAATTAACAAGAGTTTCTCGCCAGATGATGTTGAGAAGCTTGTTGCGTATGCAGCAGAACGTGTTGGTTTAGATCAGCAAGTCCTGGACGCGTCTCCTCTGACGCTTTCTGGTGGTCAAGCTCGTCGTGCAGCACTTGCAGGAACACTTGCCTGCGCTACGTATGCGGTGGTGTTTGATGAGGCAACGTCTGGACTTGATGGCAAAGCACGGCTGCAGATGCTTCATCTTGCTCGTGAGCTGGCAAATGAGGGAAAGGCGGTTCTTGCAATCACACATGACGTGAGCGAATGGCTTCCATTTGCCGACAGAGTAGTATTTCTCGAGAAGGGCTGTGTTGTTGCAAACGTCAGCGTGCAAGAAGCTCAGACAAATTCACAGGTCTATGAAATTGCGCAGCTTGATTGTCCGCTGTTTGTAAGCGTATTGCATGAGCTCTTGGAGGCTTGCTATGTCTAAATGCCCCTGTGCTCTGCTTAAGCGCATCTCGATTGCTTCGTTGACCGCGCAGACAAAAATTGTGGCTACCCTTGTGGGCATCATTGCTCTTTTTTATGTTCAGCAGTCACTTGCATTTGCTGCATTTGCTTTGATTTGCGTGAGCCTTTTGTGGGGTGCTCGTGTAAGTTTGTCAGAGTTTATGCGCGTTGCAAAGCCAGCTGCTTTCATTTTGCTTGTTTCATTTGTAGCCAATACACTGGTGTTTATTGGCCATCCCGATATTATTTTTTCCGGATCAGTGGGGCTTTCTGTGGCAGGTTTTTACAGAAGTACTGTGGCTATTGCTCGCGTGCTGCTTGCCTTAGCTCTGGTTTTATCGGTAGCGTCAACAACTACACCTACGCAGCTTGCCGATGGCTTTTCTGTATTGTTAATACCGCTGCGCCTTATCCGTGTTGACGTGGATGGTTTGAGTATTGTGCTTTCAATTGCACTGAGAGCAATTCCACTTACATTAGAAGAGCTTGACAAAATTAGAGCAGCCCAGAGGGCACGTGGGTTCAATTTTGAATCAGGTAGTATTATCGAGCGAATCAAGAAATGGTTTACGCTTTTGGTGCCGCTGACTGTATTGTTATTTCAACGTGCAGATCAGATGGCACAAGCCATGACAGATCGTTGTCTTGGTGCAGCAAAACGTACACGCATCTCCGCAAAAATGCAGCTTGTAGATTGGGTAGTCCTGCTGTTGTGGACTACGTTGTGCATTGGGCTTGCAATACTGTAGCACTACAGTATCTTACAGCCACGTAAGTGCATATACTTCAAGCCTAAGATACAATCAGTGAAAGCGTATCAAAAGTCTTCCAGGGAGTTTCATGAACTCAGTAACATCACAGAATAATGCATTAAGCTGCAGTGTTGATGCGTATGAAGAATCTCTTGCTGAGCCATCAGCTGCTGAAGATCTTACTGAGTCTGAAGCCACGCTTGTTATCAAGCTAGGTTATCGCGGTGCTGCTTTCTGTGGCTTTGCTGAACAGCCTACCCAGCGTAGTGTGGCGGGTGACCTTCGTCGCGCGCTCGAGACCGTTTTGCGTAGAGAGGTTGAGCTCACCTGCGCAGGTAGAACCGATGCTGGTGTGCACGCCCAGGTACAGTACGTGAGCCTTCCCGTATACGATGCTGATCTGTCGTTTTCTGGCGAGAAACTCGTCCGTTCGCTTACTGCTCTGACTGACGACGACATCTCTATCCGACAACTCTTCCGCGCTCCACAGGGTTTCTCGGCACGTTTTGACGCTCAGGCGCGCTCATATCGTTATCGCATTTGCGCGGATAGTGCTCGCCCCATTTTAGGTTGGGATCATGTGTGGTGGTACAACGGACACTTGGATGCAGATCTTATGGACAAGGCCGCGCAGGCGCTTGTAGGTGAGCATGACTTTAAGAGTTTCTGTAAGGCAATTTCTGCTGAGGGCAAACCGACGCATCGTTTTGTTGAACGTCTTTCTGTTGAAGAAATTGAAGAGGCTGGCGAGAAACTCATTGCAGTCGATATTACTGGCAACGCCTTCTTGCATAATATGGTGCGAACGATTGTAGGCACGCTGGTTGAGATTGGCCGAGGTCACAGACCTGTTGAGTGGATTGATGAGGTTTTAGCTGCCAAAAATAGAATTGCGGCAGGAAGTTGCGCACCGGCTCAGGGTCTCACGTTTGTGAATGTCCGCTATCCAGAAGGTATTTTGCAACCTTGGTAGTGCGCACAGTGCTTTGAGTCTTCTACACTCCATGCACTAATCCAGCTTCGCCGATTTTCTCGTGCCGTTTACGAAGTCTTTTCTACCACTTATATTGTGCGCGATGGTTTCCTTAGCAAAGAAATAGCATCATAGAAAAAAGCGTTTCTTTAAGAGCTCTTGCAGAGTTGATGTGCAGTGAGGCAGGGAGCCAGTATGTTTAGGAAAAGAGAAAGATTTGAGCGCAGCGATGTCCCACGCGAGAATCCCTATACCAACGTGATTGGCCTTGCCGTAATTGTCATTGTTGCTGTACTTGTAGGTATTGTTGTAGTAACTATTTGGGACCGCGTTCAGCTTGAGTCTCACTTAGGTGATCATGGGCTTAACAAGGCAGTAAAAAGTCAGAGTGTTTCGGGTAATCCAGACGGCACTACGAAATCCGAAGATGATTTTATTACCTATGCTGTTATCAGCACAAATTCGCTCAAGGCAGGGGAGTCAACACTTCAGTCTGTGCAACTTTTAGTTATTAATCGCACGCAGGGTACCGCTCATTTAGTGACAATCCCCACTGATGTATATGCAGAAGTAGATTCAAACGCTAAAACGTTGTCTGATATTTATAAAGATGACGGTCAAAGTGCTTTTGTCAGCGCGCTTGCCTCTATAACTAATATTAAGATTACACACGTTATTATAGCCACTGATGATGTTTGGGAGAAAGTCTCATCACTTTCCGGCTCCGGCGCTCGTTCACTGGTAAGCAATGCTTCTAGTCTTTTATCTTCAATGATTACTGATATGAAACCAAATCAGCTTCTTGAGCTTGCTGAGATAGTGCAGCCAATTGGCGTATCAAATCTTGAGCATGATGATGCTCCTGTTGTTGAAGGCTCAAATGGCACTACAGTTGACCCTACGGCTTTAGGAAAACTTGTTGGTATGCTTGTATAGGCTTCCTATCGCTGTATACAGTAGCGTCTGTGCAAAATAGGCCACATGTCCACATAACACCAGTTAAAAAGGGTTATGTGGAGAGATTTTGATAGAATAAAAATGTCTATTTTATTCACTTTTTATAGGTAAACTGATATCTAAAATTAGAATCAGTTTGGGGGATGTGGAATGCACGAGCGCTTATACAATCCACATATGATTTCGGTTCTTATGGTTGCTGATAATGATGCTGATGCTATTAGAATGGTAATTAGGCAATTTCAAGAGCAAACATATCCACATTGGGAACTCATTATTGTTGATAACAGCTCTGACCCACAGATTGCACGTATGCTGAACAATCTTGCCAATCAAGAACCTCGTTTAGATGTCTTGTGCCAATCGGGTATTAGCCATTTTGTTGCGCTTGAGATTGCTCAGGGTCGTGCACGCGGAGCTTATACGCTTACAACTGAGTCTTCCTATAGGTTTAATTCCAACGTTTTACAGGAGCTTTATACAGCAGCTACTGCTTTGGGTCCTGTTGGTTCATCTAAAGCGGCTGATATTGTCATTGCGCACATGAAAACTGCCAATTCATCTATAGAATGCAAAAAAGCTTTTGGCGCAAAACCTTCTGCATTGTCACGGGTGTTTGAGGAGTCACAGCTTCCTTATTTGACTTCTATGAGTGGAAAGCTGTGTTTGACACGCATTTTGAATGATATTAAACATGGGCCAGAGGTTGATGGAGAATGCAATTTTGTAGACTATTGTTTTGAGACTGCAAAAAATGTTACTTATGCTCAAGAGGCAATTTTTGTAGATGTGCCAGCGGATTCTTTTAAGAAAAGAGAAGAAGACATTGCCGCTTCTATGGATAAACTTACTCAGGAGCGTCAGGCACTTATGGCTCTTGCTCAGCATCTTGGCTTCGCAAATTCCAAGAAAGTTCAAAAGTTGATTAGTCGTTATCTAATCAGCAAACTTCTCAAAAGTATGTATCCCGTTTTTAATGAAGAGTCTCAGCTTAGCCACGAAGAAAAAGAAAATTTCATTGTTAAGATTCTTTCTAATTCTGTGGCTCACCTTATTGTTACTGAAGCAAATTCTCCACGTTTGGTTGCTCGCGCATTGCTTGGTGCAATTTTGTCTACTACAGCCCAGGCACGCTATGCTTATGCACAAAGGGCTGTATGGTATGCACGTTTTATGCGCATACCACTTATGTAAGAAATATCGGAAGTAGAACGTTTGATTTTAGGTTAGCTCTTAGTACCTGCTTTTAGAGCTTAACTTTCGCGTCTGTCTGTAAGCGATTTAAGCGTCTGTACTATGCCATCATTTTTGAGTCGGAAGAACCCTTCTTTGGCTAGATAAGCATAACGAGCAAATTTGTCTTCTTTTGGTAGGGCAATACCACGTATCTGCGCAAAGAAAGCTTTCCCAGAACCCGGGATTGCTGGGTTTTCAATAACACGTTTTGCGTCCATACGTTCAAAGCTCTTGGCGAGAAGATCGTGTGCCTCTGAGTCAATCTCACCTGCAGCATCATGTTTTTCTCGCCAGATAAGTGCGTCTTTTGTAAGCAGTGCGTAATTTATGCCACGCAGCGTGAGTGCATTGAGCACTACGTTTGAGGTGATGTTGCGTGTGTCCACAACGTCCATCATGTCATTCCAACGTTCAAGCGGAATTTTGGGCTGACGCTGCGCAAAAGCGACAGCTTCTGCATAGCCATTCTCGCGATAGTTGTAAAGTGCTGAGTCTGTATACACCAGACGAGCACCACAGCAATGCGACGCAATGAGGAAGGGGTTGTCCACCCAGCCTGCACCAGGAACTTCTCTGAAGTTGATGTTGTTCTGGGTCAAGAATTTCTTGCGATAGAGTGCTGTCCAAATGGCAGGATGGTGTAATAGAAGCTGTGACATCTGATCAATAGAACAAGGTTGATACTTAGGTTTGACGCGGCCTTTATAAGCGCAGGCAATCCTGTATTCGGCAGAACCAGCAGTATTCTTTATCTGTGTCTTTGCTCCTGCTCGACCATTTTTCTGATTGCCAAACACGCGCCAATACGCAGAACGTGCAATATCTACCTGGTCTTCTCCGCCGTTTTTTTGGATAAGATCAATAAGCTCTTGAACCATAGTTGGCTCAAGGTAATCGTCAGGTTCAACAATGCCTACCCACATGCCGTGAGCTGCGGCAATACCACGATTACATGTTGCTCCGTAACCTTCGTTTTCTTTGTCTATGATGACAATGCGTCCATCATGGGCTGCGTATGCTTCCAAAAGAGCTAAAGATGTGTCGGTTGAGCCATCGTTTAAGCAGATAATCTCTAGGTTTGTGTAGCTTTGTGATTGAATGCTTGCCAGGCACTGCTCCAGATAGTCTGCAACGTTATATATAGGCACAACAAGAGAAACCAAGGGTTGGTGATTTTGAGTGTGACTCATCTAAACTCCTTTTGATTGCTGCTTTATACTATAGAGGTACTAAACCCACTCTCGAAGTCACATTTTGAGGAAATATGAAGCGTACTGCTCTTGTCATAGTTACCTTTAAACGTCAGGAATTGCTTTCCAACCTGCTTAATTCCATCGCTAAGCTCACACAGGCACCGTGGCGCATCATTGTTGTGGATAACGAGAATTCCTCTGAGACAGCCGCGCTTGTGTCTGAGTTTTCCAAGAAGGTTAAAACCTTGTGGGGAGAAACAACTGACGATCCTGATATTTACGGCGGTACCAATCGCGTGTGTTACGTGCCTATGGAGCAAAATACCGGTGGTTCCGGTGGATTCTCTGAAGGCGTTCGCGTAGGTTATGAGTTAGGCGCCGAGTGGTTTTGGGTTATGGATGATGATGTTGCCGTGCTGCCTGATGGTCTTGATAAGCTCGACGCATGGTCAGACAAGGCTGAGGTTATCCAAGGCCAGCGCTACGACTTTGACGGCGGTCCTTTCTTCTGGCAGTACCGTTTTAGCACTGCACTAGGTATTTACAATCCATTGGCAAAGGCTGGTTTTGATGGCGTTTCCTACCGTGAGTGCAATGTTATGTGCTTTGAGGGTGCTTGCTTTAAGCGTTCAGTAGTACAAAAGATTGGTCTGCCTGATGCGCGCTTCTTTATCTATTGGGATGATGCTTTGTATGGTTATTTGGCCAGTAAGGTGACTCAGCCCATTTTGATTCCAGACTTTGTTCTTTCAAGATGTCGAGAAGTTCCTGGTCAGAGTATTGGTTCTGTACGCCAACTTAATTCAACTTCTGATATGACGCGCTATTACATCACGCGTAATCGCGGTTATATTGCCCGTTACTTCCAGGTTCATGGTGATTACAATCCCGTGCTTTTTGGCGTCGGCACAGCACTAACCTTTGCAAAAGAGATTATTCGACTCATTTTGGTAGATAGAGCGCACTTCTCGTCTGGTTTTTCTCGTCTTATTAAGGGCTGGAAGGATGCGCGTCTTATCTATAAGGATGTAACGTGGCGTCCGCAGCCTCCTCTAGACTAGCCATCAAAGCCGACATTGTATGTCGGCTTTTTTGTGGCTAAATCAAATAACAAAAGTGAGCTTTGAGAGACGAATTGTGGCGCATTTGTGAAAGGTGACAAATGTTTGCCTACAAAAAATCGAATTATTTTTTGACCATTAATAAATTTTGTAATTAGCAAAGTTTTTAGCTATTTTTCTACCTGCAGAGATATTGGTTGCCATAACGTGTCAATACATATTTTTGTATTCGTGTGGAAATTTCACAATATATTGTTATAGTTCTCGAGCCTAAACACTATAAGTTGTGGCATAGTAGTTTTCATCACACAACCGGGTCCCCAAATACTTCGCTTAGGCAAAAGCTTAGGAACCGTAGTGATAATCCAATTCAACACGCATGAAAGCGTTGCTTTCACCAATGTTTGTTCAAGGAGTTTGCACATGAAGATTATCAAGCGCAATGGCTCAGAGGTCACCTTCGAGGTTGAGAAGATTGTTAACGCAATCGCTAAGGCTAACGCAGAGGTCCCTGAGGATCAGCGCCTGACTGAGCGTGAGATTCAGTTTGCTTCCCTTAACGTTACCGATGAGTGTGAGAAGGCTGGACACACCGTTACCGTCGAGGAGGTCCAGGACCTTGTCGAGGATCAGCTCATGGCTCTTGACCGCTTTGAGGTTGCTCGTAAGTACATCATTTACCGCTACATCCAGAACCAGAAGCGTCACAAGAACACCACCGATGACAAGATTCTGTCTCTGATTGAGTGCAACAACGAGGAAGTCAAGCAGGAGAACTCCAACAAGAACCCTACCGTTGTTTCCGTTCAGCGTGACTACATGGCTGGTGAGGTTTCTAAGGACCTCGTTCAGCGTGAGCTCCTTCCAGAGGATATTGTTGCTGCTCACAACGAGGGTCTTATCCACTTCCACGATTCCGATTACTTTGCACAGCACATGCACAACTGTGACCTCATTAACCTTGATGACATGCTGCAGAACGGTACTGTTATCTCTGGCACTCTGATTGAGCGTCCACATAGCTTCTCTACTGCATGCAACATTGCAACTCAAATCATTGCTCAGGTAGCATCCTGTCAGTACGGTGGTCAGTCCATCTCCTTGGCTCACCTTGCTCCTTTTGTTGATGTTTCTCGTAAGAAGATTCGCAAGACCGTTATGGAGGAGATGAACTCCGTCGGTGTTGAGCTTTCTGCTGAACAGCTCAACGAGATGGTTGAGAAGCGCCTTCGTGACGAGGTTTCTCGTGGCGTTCAGACCATTCAGTACCAGGTTGTCACCCTTATGACCACCAACGGCCAGGCTCCTTTTATTACCGTCTTCATGTATCTCAACGAGGCAAAGAATGATCAGGAGAAGAAGGACCTTGCACTCATCATTGAAGAGATGCTTCGTCAGCGTTATCAGGGCGTAAAGAATGAGGAGGGTGTCTGGATTACTCCTGCATTCCCTAAGCTCATCTATGTTCTTGAAGAGGACAACGTTTACGAGGATTCTAAGTACTACTACCTCACTCAGATGGCTGCAAAGTGCACCGCTCGCCGTCTTGTCCCTGACTACATCTCTGAGAAGAAGATGAAGGAGTACAAGCTTTCTAAGGGCGAGAAGGAAGGCGAGGGCGATACCTTCACTTGCATGGGTTGCCGTTCCTTCCTGACTCCAGACCGCTCTGGTAATGGTTTCAACAATGTTGCTCGTGCAAAGAACTATGAGCCAGGTAAGCCTAAGTACTACGGTCGTTTCAATCAGGGTGTTGTAACCATTAACCTTCCTGACGTTGCTCTTTCTGCTGGCCGTGATATGGACAAGTTCTGGAAGATCTTCGATGAGCGTCTTGAACTTTGCCACCGCGCACTTCGCGCTCGTCATGATCGTCTGAAGGGCACTTTGTCTGACGCCGCACCTATCCTTTGGCAGTACGGTGCACTTGCTCGTTTAGATAAGGGTGAGGTTATTGATCCTTTGCTTTACGGCGGATATTCCACCATCTCCCTTGGTTATGCAGGCCTGTACGAGTGCGTTAAGGCTATGACTGGTCACAGCCACACCGACAAAGAGGCAACTCCATTTGCACTTCAGGTTATGCAGCACATGAACGATAAGTGCACTGAGTGGAAGGAAGCAGAGGATATCGATTACTCCCTTTACGGAACTCCTCTTGAGTCCACCACCTACAAGTTTGCTAAGGCACTTCAGCGTCGCTTTGGTGTTATCCCTGGCATTACTGATAAGGGCTACATCACCAACAGCTACCACGTCCACGTTGCAGAAGAGATTGACGCATTCCAGAAGCTTCAGTTTGAGTCTGAGTTCCAGCGTCTTTCCCCAGGTGGAGCAATCTCTTACGTTGAGGTTCCTAATATGCAGGATAACATCGAGGCTGTTCTTAGTGTCATGCAGTTCATCTATGAACACATCATGTATGCAGAGCTTAACACCAAGTCTGACTTCTGCCAGGAGTGTGGTTATGACGGTGAGATTCAGATTGTTGAGGAGGATGGCAAACTGGTTTGGGAGTGCCCACACTGTGGTAACCGTGACCAGACCAAGATGAATGTTGCTCGTCGTACCTGCGGCTACATTGGCACCCAGTTCTGGAACCAGGGCCGTACCCAGGAGATCAAGGATCGCGTCCTTCACCTCTAAGCTTTATGTACTAAGCAAACGAGCAGAAGAGTGCTTTGACCCTTCTGCTCGTTTTTATTATCTGTATTAGGTAACATCCAAAATATGTGGAGGTTACCCATTAAAGGTTATGTATGAATTATTCAAATATTAAGTTTTCAGACATTGCAAATGGTGTTGGTGTAAGAACAACTTTGTTTGTTTCAGGTTGCCGCCTGCACTGTGAGGGCTGCTTTAACTACGAGGCATGGGACTTCAAGAGTGGTGGAGAGTTTACCCCAGAAGTAGAGCAAGAAATTATTGATTCACTTGCGCCTGTCTATATTAATGGTCTTTCTATTCTTGGTGGAGAGCCCTTTGAGCCAGAAAACCAAGAAGGTCTTGTTGAATTTGTCGAGAAGGTCAGAGCTACCTATCCACAAAAGAGTATCTGGATGTATTCAGGACACACCTGGGATCAGTTGACTGAGGGAAAGTGGCATACAGAGTACACTGATCGCATTCTATCTTGTATAGACGTTTTGGTAGATGGTCCGTGGATTCAGAGTCTCCACGACATTACCTTGCGTTTTAGAGGTTCTTCTAATCAACGTCTTATTGATGTCCCTAAAACACTCGCTTCAGGAGAGATTACGCTTTGGTCCGATGGACCTATGATGAGCTCTCGTGAGATGTAAGCATTGTTTTCCATGTATAAAAAGCCCGCAGATGCGGGCTTTTTATTTAGGCATGTTTGTGTAGAGAGCTTTTAGCTTTCTGAGGTGGTTTGAGGTTCTGCGGGTTTCTCGCCAAGTTCACTGATAAAGATTGCAACAAAGATAACAATGAAGCCAAGGAAAATTGTGGGAGTAATAATTTCTGCAAGGAAGATGACACCAAAAACTGCTGCAAAGATGGTATCCAAAGAGATGATAAGTGATGCTTGAACAGGAGAGACAGATTTCTGTGATCGATTTTGTAGTACGCCAGTAAGAGCGGTTGCAATAAAAATGATATATGCAAGCGCCATCCATGCAGTAGAAGGAATTTGAGAAAAGTTTGGCATAGTTTCACAACAGAGAGCCCAACCTAGACAAGGAAGGGTGCTTACACCAAGCTGAACTATGGTAAGTGTAATGATGTCAAGTTTGTGTGAAAGTTCTGCAGTAAGTACAAAAACAAATGCAAAAATAATTGCTGATATGAGAGCCATTTGTTCGCCGATACCAAAGGAAAATGAGAAGTCTGTTCCAAGTGAGATAAGACCAATTCCTGCAACACACATACAGGCAGCAATGATACTGGAGATGTGGGGTTTCTTTTTTGCAATGAGCCAATTGACAAACGGAATCATTGCACAATAGATAGAAGCGATAAAGGCTGTTTTACCCGCTGTAGTGTAGGCAAGTGCTCCGTTTTGAAAAAGAAATCCAAAGCCATTTAGAATTCCTAAGAGTGCACCAAATGTAAGGTGTCTGATATCAAGATTCTCTTTAAGTCTTTTTCTAAAGATGATTCCAACCACAACAACAGAAAGTACAAATCTTAAAGTCATCAACCAGGCAGTAGGGATAAAGTTAATTGCATCTTTGATGACTACAAAAGAGCCTCCCCACACAAGGGCACAAAATAGAAGGGCGCCCTTCCAGATGAGTGTCTGCGAGGAATTGTGTGTAAGAATATGAGAGGGTGTATGAGTTGGAGATGACACGTATAATCCTTTTTATGAGCATAGGTTTAGTAATTATCCGGGAGAAAGTATACGTGATTTTTACCGAGTTGACGGGATTACTGCGTCAAAATGTGAGAAGAAGTATACTTTTCTTTGTTTGAGCAGATTTTATTGTTGCCTCTTTAAGATACTTTGGGAGACCGTATGTCTGATTATGTTGTAACTTGTTGTTCAACTGCTGATGTAAGTGAGCAGTATCTTCAATCACGTAACGTACACTATGTATGTTTTAACTATGAGCTTGGTGGTCAGCAGTGTAAGGATGATTTTGGCCGTACCAATACTCCAGCACAGCTTTATAGTCGCATGCTTTCGGGCGAGGAATGCCGTACTTCACAAGTTGCTATTGGTGAATACATGGATTTTTGGCGACCTCTATTAGCGTCTGGTCACGATGTGTTACACGTTTCATTAAGTTCGGGTATTTCTGGAACGTACGAGTCAGCCTGTCAGGCACAAAAAGAAATTAAAAAAGAATTTCCTGAAAGAAAAGTTGAAGTAGTTGATTCGCTTCAAGCTTCATCTGGTTATGGGCTGTTGGTTGATGCAGTTGCAGATAAACGAGATGCAGGAATGTCTTTTGATGAGCTGGTTGCTTGGGCACGTGAGGCACGTCATTATGTCTATGCATGGTTTTTCTCGTCTGATTTAACCTTTTTTGTTCGTGGTGGCCGTATTTCAAAGGCAGCAGGATTACTTGGCGGTATGCTCAACATTTGTCCCATTATGGATGTCGAGCCAGATGGTTCACTTGCCGTTAAAGAAAAACAACACGGTAAGAAAAAGGCTGCCGCACGCGTGGTGGATATCATGGCCCAAACAGCTGAAGATGGTTTGAATTATTCTCGTAAGATATTTATTTCTAATTCAGAATGCCCAAAAGATGCAGCTACGGTGCAAAAGCTTATTCAATCAAGGTTTCATCAGGTTAAAGAGATTGATATGTTTGCTATTGGCGCAACTATTGGTGTCCATACTGGTCCTGGAACTGTTGCAACGTTCTGGTGGGGAGAAGAACCTCGCGCTTAAGATGTTGCTTGAGTAGGTAAGAAAGGTCTTTAGTAATGGTTAATTTTGAGTATGTTGTACCTACTCAGATAGTTTTTGGAAAAGATACTCAGCTTCGTGTGGCAGAGCTTGTTTCTGCTCATGGAGGAACCAAGGTGCTGGTGCATTTTGGCGGCAACCATGTGGTAAAGAACGGTTTACTTGATCAGATTCATCAGCTTTTGAGTAACGCCGGAATTGCTTTTGTTGACTGTGGTGGAGTTGTCCCTAATCCTCGTTTAGAGCTTGCAGAAGAAGCTATAGAACTGGGCAAACGCGAGGGCGTTGATTTCATTTTGGCTATCGGCGGCGGATCTGTAATGGATTCTGCTAAAGCAATTGCGTATGGCTTAGCTAATGACGTTTCTCTTGAAGACCTTTATTTACATAGGGTTGGTGTTTCAAAAGCAACTCCTATAGGAGTCATTTCTACTATTGCGGGAACTGGCTCTGAGACCTCGGATTCTTCCGTCATGAACATTACGCTGAGTGATGGACGTATCCTTAAACGCTCTTATCACCATCAAAGCGGTCGTCCCTGCTTTGCTATCATGAACCCAGAGCTTACCTATTCCGTGAGTGCATATCAGACAGCATCAACGGGCGCTGACATTATGATGCATACTATGGAGCGCTACTTTACGCTTGAGAAAGACGTTGCACTTACCGATGAGCTGGCTGAAGGTCTTTTGCGTACAGTAAAAGAAGCAGTGCTGATAGCCATTAAAGAGCCTAAGAATTACGCAGCGCGCGCAGACTTGCTTTGGGCATCGTCGCTTTCTCACTGCGGGCTTACTGGAACAGGTCGCGTAAGCGATTTTGCTTCTCATGCCATTGAACATGAGCTCAGTGCAAAGTACGATGTAGCTCATGGTGCTGGTCTTACCGCTATTTGGGCAAGCTGGGCTCAGTATGTTATGAATCAAGATCCAAAGCGTTTCGCGCAGTTTGCGGTAAATGTTTTTGGAGTTCAAAACAACTTTCATAATTCAACTGCCACCGGCCTTGCAGGAATTGAGGCTTGGAATCAATGGTGTCATGCAATTGGTATGCCAACCTCCCTCGCTGAACTTGGAGTAAGCCCTTCAGAAGAAGATATTCTCCAGATGGCTCAGGGAGCTATTGACGCTCGTGGCGGAGATCATGCGGGTAACTTTATGCAGCTTAAAACAACAGATGTTCAACAGATTTTAAGGATGGCTTTAAAGTAAAGTTTCTTAAGGTAAATTTTGTTTCATTGCGAGTATTATTACTATATACGAAGTTACTGAGCCATAAGCTCAAATATACGGAAGGAAGATTCATGAGCGGTTTTGTTAAGGCAGACAATGTTTTTGTAAATCAAAACGTAGCGAGCCGTAATGATGTCCTGCGTTTTATTGCCGACAAGGCACTGGAGACTGGCGTAACTGATGATGCAGACGCTGTTTACAATGCTTTCTTGGCTCGCGAGGAAATGGGTGAGACTGGCATGACTGATGGTTTTGCAGTTCCTCACGCAAAGGATGCTGCTATCAAGGATGCGGCTGTCTTCGTCTTCAAGAATAACACTCCTCTTGAGTGGCCTTCTTTTGATGAGAAGCCCGTTGATGTTGCTATTGCACTGCTTGTTCCAGATGGAGAGGCTGGTACCACTCACATCAAGCTTCTTTCTAAGACTGCGGTTCTTCTAATGAGAGATGAGTTTAAGTCCCTGCTTCGTGACTCTAACGATCAGGAAGCCATTGCTCAGGCTATTAACGAGGGTATTAGCGAGGAGTAGGTTTTCTCGCCAGATTACGGCAAGTTGTGAGAGTTACTTTCTGCAACAAGCTAACTGGGTAAAATTCTGGACACTCAAGCATAAACTTGAGTGTCCTTTTTTATCTAAAAAGGCGTACACTTGTACTAGTTTTTAGTTGAGAAGGGAGTTTGATGTTTACACCATGTACTGACAAGCGTGTTGCTGTCTTTTTTGCTGATGGTTGTGAAGAGATTGAGGGACTCAGTGTTGTTGATGTCCTGTATCGCGCAGGTGTTCCTTGTGACAAGGTTTCTATCTCTGATTCTTTGAGCGTGACTTCTTCTCATCAGGTTACTTTTCTAACAGATAAACTGCTTAGTCAGATTTCATTTGACGATTACAGCATGCTGGTGCTTCCTGGAGGTCTTCCTGGAACCACTAATCTTGAGGCTTGTGAGCCGCTTATGCAGGCGGTTGATGCGTTTGCAGCAGACGGTCGTGCGCTTGCCGCAATTTGTGCTGCTCCTTCAATTTATGCAAAGCGCGGATTACTTCAAGGAAAGAAGGCTACTTCTAATCCCGGCTTCCAACATTTTCTTTCTGAGAATGGCGCTAAGCTTACAAAAGATGCGGTTTGTGTTGACGGCTCTTTTATTACCAGCCAGGGTGCGGGAACAGCTCTTAAGTTTGGTCTTGAGATTGTTCGTTATCTTGTAGGTAATGACGTGGCACAAAAAGTATCTCAGGGTATTGTGCTTATCTAGGTCATGGCGCCTTCTCAAAAACAGTACCTGGTTATTGATCTAAAAAGTTTTTACGCATCAGTTGAGTGCGTTGAGCGAGGCCTTGATCCTATGAAGGCTAAGCTTGTTGTGGCTGACCTTACCAGGACAGAGAAGACAATTTGTTTGGCGGTTTCACCTGCGCTTCGCGCGTTGGGTGTTCCTGGCCGTTGCCGAGTCTTTGAGATTCCCAAAAATTTAACCTATGAGGTGGCACCTCCTCGTATGGCTTTGTATATTGAGCGATCTGCAGATGTTTATTCGGTGTATCTCAAATATATTGCGCCAGAAGATATCCACGTATACTCTATTGACGAGGCATTTATTGATGTAACGCCGTACTTATCGCTCTATGGATGTACAGCAAGAGAGTTGGGCGAGAAAATCCGCGCTGACGTGGCAAAAACTACCGGTATTCCTGCCACCTGTGGTTTGGGTCCTAATTTGTATCTAGCAAAAATTGCACTTGATATTACTGCAAAACACAGCCCAAACTTCTTTGGTGAGCTTGATGAAGAATCGTACAAGCTTAAACTCTGGAATCACAAACCTTTAACTGATTTTTGGCATATTGGTACAGGTATTCAAAAACGTCTAGAGGCAATGAATATTCATACCATGGGGCAACTTGCTATGGCTCCTATAGAACCTTTGTATAAAGAATTTGGTGTTGATGCAGAAATTCTTATTGATCATGCGTGGGGCATTGAGCCAACCACTATTGCAGATATTAAGAACTATAAGTCGCAAAGTCATTCAGTTTCAACGGCACAGGTCTTTGATCACAATAGAGATACGGAAGGTGCGCGTTTTATCTTTAAAGAGATGGTTGAAGCTTTGACGTTAGAACTTGTAACCCAAAAGCTGGTTTGTTCTTCTATTGGCATTTATATTGGCTATTCGGCAACAGAGAGCCAGATGGAAGAACTGAGAAAAACGGGAGATTATAGAAGTTGGAGACGACATATTCCTTCTAGTAGTGGTACTAAGAAGCTCATCTATCCCACTAACTCTAGAGATGAACTTATGGCAGAAGTTTTATCTTTCTTTGACGAGCGCGTGCTTCCTTCAGAGAGTGTTCATCGAGTAGGACTCACGTTTGGAAATACGCAAGAAGAAACAAACTCGGGTATTCAGACGTCGCTTTTTCAGGATACATACGGGCTAGAAAAAGAACGCCAGCGCCAAGATACTATCAATGCCATAAAGAAGAAGTTTGGTAAGAACTCTTTGCTTAAGGCAATGGATTTGCTCTCAGAAGCAACAGCACGCCAGAGAAATGCTCAGATTGGAGGACATCGTAGTGGAGAAGAAACCAATGAAACCTAAACAGAGTTTCTCGACAGCAAAAGATAGTGCAAAAGAAGACACGTTTGCTTCGCAGATGCATTACGGACATCCTCGTATGTCTCGAGCAAACAGAGCAAAAATATTTATGCCTTTTGATGCATTGAAGGGTCTAAGAGAAGCTTTAGCAGAAAGAGAGCAAGAAGCTCAAGACCACATAAAAGACTTTCATGACTTACCACACTGGTCATAGGTTTATACGATAAAATAGATAGGTCGTATAAAGAAATCGAGGAGGTTTCATGAACCCCAAAGCAAAAGTTGCCATTCCAGCAATTGCGGCGCTCATTTTTATCATCATTGATTTTGTCGCACCAGTTCAGTATCTCAGCTATTTCCACACTGCATTTAACTTTGCAACTCGTCAAACAAATCCTTTTTCTTTGATGCTTGCACGTGTTGCCTACATTATTTGTCTGTGCTACCTGTTTGCTGCGGTTACAAGTCTTTTGAGGAACTTCCGACCTCGTCTTAGGTGGGGCCTTCCCATTCTCTCTGTAGTTGCTTTAAATTCCGTACTTACCGAGCTCTCTGTGATAATTTCTATCAGCCAGGCGGTAAACTTCACCACCCTTATTCTTAACATCATGATTGTGAGCTTCTTGTTCCTCACAGCTCTTCTTGCACTTTTCATTTGGGTTCGTGCTAAGAAAGAGTTTGACCAGCGTCAAGCTGATCTTGAAGAGGAAGAAGTTGTTGTTACTCCAATGCCTCTTACTACTGAGGGAGCAGAGGTTGCTCCTGTAGTACCTGTAACTTCTGAGCCTGCAGCAGCTGTTGCGGCACCCGCTCCAGAAGCATCCGTTGCAGCAGAGACTTCAGTGGCATCTGAAGCTCCTGCAGCTCCAGAAGCTCCAGCGGCTCCACAGGAGTAGCTTTTACGTACTCTCTTCTTGTTTGGAGGAATTTTTTTCTCATAGGAGAACCGTATGTCTTTTGTTGAATTCAAAGAGGTAACAAAGACGTATACCATGGGCTCCGTCAAGGTACACGCCGTCCATAACATGAACTTCTCCATAGAAGAGGGAGAGATTTGCGTAATTGTTGGACCATCAGGTGCCGGTAAAACAACTGTCTTAAATATGCTCGGAGGTATGGATACCTGTACCTCCGGGTCTATTTATTTAGATGGAAAAGAAATTGGCGGGCTTTCAGAAAAAGAAAGAACGCTGTATCGTCGTCATGACATTGGCTTTGTTTTCCAATTTTATAACCTTGTCCCCAATCTCACAGCAAAAGAAAACGTTGAGCTTGCGTCTCAGATTTGTCTTGATCCTATGCAGCCAGAAGATGCACTTCGTGCTGTTGGTCTTGAGCATCGTATGGATAACTTCCCAGCTCAGCTCTCTGGTGGAGAGCAGCAACGCGTTTCTATTGCACGTGCTTTGGCAAAGAATCCGCGTCTTTTGCTTTGTGATGAACCAACAGGTGCGCTGGATTATAAAACAGGAAAGCAAATTCTTAAGCTCTTGCAGGATATGTGCAAAGAGCAGCATAAAACCGTGGCTATTGTCACACATAACTTTGCATTTACTCAAATTGCCGATAGGGTCATTCATGTTAAAGAGGGTCAGGCTCAATCGGTTGAAATTAATCAGCACCCAGCCGATGCACTTACTGTTGAGTGGTAGCTATGCCACGCGCTCTTTTTACCGAGATTATTCGGACTATCAAAGGGTCTCTTGCTAGATTTCTTGCAATTGTAGGAATCGTTGCTTTGGGCTGTGGTTTTTTTGCGGGACTTAAAATGGCTAGCCCAGATATGCAAGAAGCTGCACATACGTTTTACAAAAATCAGCACCTCTACGATCTTCGCATTATCTCAACACTTGGGTTAAGCGAGAAAGACGTCCATGCCCTTGCTTCAGTTGAGGGTGTTGAAGCGGTTATGCCTTCTCGCACGGTAGACGTCATGGCTACGTTGACCTCATCGCAATCTAGCGCTCGTGTTAGTTCGTTCAGACCTGGTGAGCTTAACCAGCCGGTAGTTGTTGAAGGAAGGCTTCCTCAGGGGCCTTATGAGTGCGTGATGAGTGCTGATTCCAAGAAACGTACAGACATTAGCCTTGGCCATCAGATTGAGCTTCCTGAGACTTCAAATGGCGTTCATTTAAAGGGCGGATCGTACACGGTTGTTGGTTTTGTAAATGCGCCAACGTATCCGTATGTAAGCAATTTTGGTACCACGTCATTAGGCAATGGTATTGTTCAGCAATTTGTATATGTCACTGAAGATGCTTTTGCTAATGATGATCCGTACACCGAAGTGTATCTGACGGTCCAGGGCGCCACCAGTTATAAAAGCGGCTCATCAATGTATCAGAGTGCTATTGATAGTGTTGCAGAGCGCATTAAACAAATGAATCCATCGCTTGCTTCTCTTCGTTTGCAAGAGCTAAAAGATGATGCTCAAGCTCAGGTTGATGAGGCTCGTCAAAAGCTGGAGCAATCAAGGCAGGAGGCTGCAGATAAATTAGGTGATGCACAGAAAAAGCTTGATGAAGCGGAAGCACAGATTTCTGCTCAGCAACAAAGACTGACTGATGGTCAGAAGCAATATGACGCAGGACGTCAGCAGCTTACAACTTTACGTTCCAGTGCTGAGCAGAAATTTGCACAAGCGGAAGCTCAGATTAAAGCTTCAGAGGCTCAGATAGCCCAGGGAACAGATGAGCTTAGCGCAGGAGAGGCTCAGTATCAGGCTGGTCTTGCTGCTTTCAATGCAGGTCAAACGACGTTTACGCAACAAAAGAGTGAATTTGAAGCGGGTCGCGACGCGTATCTTACAGGGCTTGCTGCACAAGGGATTACGGCTTCAACACTTGAAGAAGCGCAGCAGCAGCTGAGGGCTTTAGGTTTACCAACCACGCAAGTAGATGCTCTTCTCGCTACACAGGCACAGATTGTGGCTGCAGAAGCAGAATTAGCTACTCAGCAGCAGGCTTTAGCGGCAGCGCGAGGGGAGCTTGATCAACGTACGGCTCAGCTGCGTGAGGCAGAGTCTCAGGTAGCTCAGGCGCGCCAAAATCTGACAGAAGCAAGAAATGCTACTGCAGATCAGTTATATGCAGCTCAAGAAAAACTTGATGCATCGCTCAGCCAATTGACTGCTGGACAAGCTTTGCTTCAAAATGCAGAATCTCAGACCTATGAAGGAAGACAGAGTCTTGAGGACCAGCGCGTTGAGATTGAGAAACAACTTGCTGACGGTCAGACAAAAATTGACGAAGCTCAAAAGAAAATTGATGAGCTTAAAGAGCCTGATGTTTATGTACTTGATCGTACAAAAGAGATTGGCGTTGCAGCTTATCAAGCAGACTCTGAGCGTATTAACAATATTGCTAATGTGTTCCCCTTGATGTTTTTCTTGGTTGCAGCTTTGGTTTCACTTACCAGTATGACGCGCATGGTATCTGAAGAGCGTACGCTCATCGGCGTTCATAAGGCGCTTGGTTATTCGACTTTACAAATTGCTGCAAAGTACCTGTTATATGCTTTGCTTGCTTCACTTTTAGGAGCTGTTATTGGCATAGCGCTTTTAAGTCAGGTGTTGCCAGGGGTTATTATCTCTGCATATGGATCAATTTATACTATTCCAAATGGGGGAGCTCCTTATCCTATTCAGCTTGACAGCGCGCTTCTTTCAGGACTTTTTGGTATAGGTGTTACGCTTCTTTCAACGATGGCTGCTGTTTTGTCTTCTTTGAAAGAAGAACCTTCTAGCCTTATGTTGCCAAAGGCTCCAAAAGCGGGCTCAAAGATTTTGCTTGAGCATATTAATCCTCTGTGGTCCAGCTTGTCTTTTTCGTGGAAAGTTACTATTAGAAACCTTGTTCGCTATAAGCGTCGCTTGATTATGACATTGGTAGGAATTGCTGGATGTACCGCACTTTTGTTGGTGGCCTTTGGTCTTAGAGATTCTATTAATGACGTCATTGACAGCCAATGGCCAACTCTTTTTCATTATGACTACATAGTAGGAATGACCTCTGATGTTTCTGGTGCAGAAGCAGATCAGATTGCTACAGAGCTTAACCAGGTCGGTGCTACAAATATCCATCGCATAACCAGCGAAAATGTCCTTCTTGAGTCTCCTGCGCAAAATGCAAGTTCGTTGACAAGAACAACTATTATGACCAGTAATTCTCTTCAAGATCTTACAGGTGTAGTTACCTTGCGGGATCGTCTTTCTGGTCAAACAATAGAGCTTAAGGAAGATTCAGTTGTAATTACAGAGAAGCTCGCAAAACGGCTTGGCGTAGGTGTGGGAGATGCCGTTCGGGTCTATGCTCAAGACAGAATTGGAAATGCTTCAGGTGAACCAAGTACCCTTACTGTTACGGGAGTTACCGAGAATTACGTTGGATCGTATCTTTATGTAGGGCCTTCTGCATGGCATTCTTTGAGCATCCAAGATCAAGCAACGGATGGTTGGTATGCAACACTTCCTAAAGATCAAGCAACAAGAGATGCGTTTGGAGAAAAACTCATTAACCGGGCAGGGGTTGCAACTGTCGATGACATCAATGAGGCTATTCGCACATATAAAAAATCACTTGAAGTGGTTAATCGTGTTGTAGCTATTCTTATTTTGGCTGCAGCCCTGTTGGCATTTATCGTCTTGTATAACCTCACAAATATCAATATTGAGGAGCGTATTCGAGAGATTGCCAGCCTTAAAGTGCTTGGTTTTACGCGACACGAAGTTGATGCGTACGTGTTTAGAGAGATTGCTTTACTGGCCGTCTTTGGAGCACTCTTTGGGCTTGTTCTAGGAACTTACCTTGAGGGATTTGTGGTTCAAACAGCTGAGATTGATCTTGTTATGTTTGGCCGCTCTATTCATATGTCAAGTTATTGGTTTGCTTTTGGACTTACCCTTGTCTTCTCACTGTTAGTGTATGTTGCTATGCGATCAAAGCTAAAAAATATTGATATGGTGGAGAGTCTTAAGAGTGTTGAGTAGCTCTCTTTTGCACGCCCAAGAAGGGCATATTTTAGATAAGATAGATAATAGTTTAGATTGCTTAATTTATAAGGAGTTGGTATGCCCAAGGTTTCTTTTGTAATTCCTGCATACAACATTGAATCGTACATTGGGCGTTGTATTCAAAGTGTAAAGAATCAGACGTTTGGTGATTTTGAAGCAATTATTGTTGACGACGCCTCAACAGATTCCACTCCAGAGAAAATTGTTACTGCAGTAGGGGATGACAAAAGGTTCAAAGTTGTCACTCATGCAACTAACCAGGGACTTCATCTTGCACGTAAGACTGCTGCAGCGTATACAAAAGGAGAGTGGGTCTTTTGTTTAGACGGTGATGATGAGGTTACTCCTGATTTTCTTGAGCAGGTGGTTGGTCGTATTGAACAGAATCCTGTTGATATTCTCCACTTGGGTATTACCGTCATTCCAGAAAACGGTGTAAGTGAGGCTGAGGCAGAAGGTTTTGGTAGCTTCATCAACCAGCAGTCTCACTTTACTCAAGGTGATGAAGTTCTCCGCACCATTTTTGATGAGAGCTATGGACAGAAGATTGATTGGCGTACTACGCAGCGTCTGTATCGCGGAGAACTCTTTCGTTCTGCCTTTGCAGAGATGACTTCGGAGCGCTTGGTAAGAGCAGAAGATGCCTATGAGGTATTTGTGCTTTCTGATAAGGCTCAGACTGCTGATGGATTTGAGTCTTGTAGAGGTCTTCTTTACCACTTTGGTATTGGTGTAACAGGAGTTTCTCGCATTTCTTTAGATAAGTTTGGAGAGTTCTGCTATCAGTTCTTAGACAATATTGAACAGACAGAGTTCTATATTGGCAAAACAGACAATGTTGTTTACCTTAGGTCTTTTGAGGGCATGAAGCACAAGTTGATGGAGCTTTTGATTGGTGACTGGAAGTCTCGTCTTGCTCCTGAAGATCAAGAAGCAGCTCTTGAGCCGTTTGCTATTTTATTTGGACCATCAGTGGCTGCTCGAGAGCTTTATCGCTTTGTAAGAGATGACGCTTACGAGGCCATTAAAACTTGTACTGAGCTTCCAGAAGACAGCAATGCATATCTCTATAGATCGTATGCAAAGAAATATGCTGCTCTCATGCATCAGGATGAGGGACTGTCGTTTGATAGGGCAGTTCGCATGAAACAGATTGCCGATGAACATATGGAATATCTAGAAAGAAAGCACATGGTAAAGATGTTTGAGCAGCAGCCTATTCGCATTTTTATTACCTCTCATAAAGATGTTGATGTTCCAGAAAGTAATTATCTTCAGCCTATTCAAGTAGGACCAGGTCAGAAGACAAATCGCTTTTCGTATATGCTTCATGATGATGAGGGCGATAACATTACCGAAAAAAACCCAATGTACTGTGAGATGACTACACAATACTGGGCATGGAAGAATATTACTAATGAGCGCTATGTTGGCTTTGGTCATTATCGTCGTTACTTCAACTTTACCGATACGATTTATCCAGAAAATCCTTTTGGTGAGGTTATGGATGATTTTATCGATGAGGATGCCATCAAGAAATATGGTCTTGATGATCAGACCATTGCTCAGTGTATTGAAGGATATGATCTCATTACCACTGGGGTAAAAGATATTCGTAAATTCCCTGGAAGCGCCAATACACCACTCGAGCAGTACCATGCTGCTCCATTGCTGCATCCAAAGGATATGGATACTATGGCGGCGCTTATTGTTGAGCGTCATCCAGAGTATGCAGAGGATGTAAACGCTTTTCTTAATGGTTATGAACAGTGTTTCTGTAACATGTATATCATGCGCAGGGAGCTTTTTGATCGCTATGCAGCATGGGTATTCCCACTTGTTGACGAGTGGACTGCTCGTACTGATATGTCAACCTACAGTAAAGAGGCTCTAAGAACTCCAGGTCACCTAACTGAGCGTCTCTTTAATATCTGGCGTATGCACATGCTGCGCACAGAGGGTAAAAACTGGAAGGTAAAAGAGCTACAGTGTGTTCACTTTACTAATCCAGAGCCTCGTCAGAAGTTTATTCCTCTCTTTGAAGAGAAGCCTGAGATTGCAAGTCAGAACGTTGTTCCTGTTGTTTTTGCAGCAGATAACAACTACGTTCCAATTCTTACTTGTGCAATGGGTTCAATGCTTGAGAATGCAGATCCTAACCGGTATTACGACGTAGTTGTCCTTAATACCAATATTGGCGGATCAAAGCAGGAATTGGTTAAGAAGTTCTTCTCACGCTATAAGAATGCTCGCATCACGTTCTATAACGTGTGGCGTATGGTTAAAGACTATAAATTAGATACCAATAACGCGCATATTAGCGTTGAGACATACTTCCGTTTCTTGGCCCAAGATATCCTTTCTGCTTACGATAAGGTTGTCTATCTTGACTCTGACCTTGTGGTTAATGGCAATGTTGCTGAACTTTACGATGTAAGAATAGGCAACAATCTTATTGCTGCAACGCTTGATATTGACTATCTAGCAAACCTCAATATTCGCGGTGGAGACCGCATGAAGTACAGCCTTGACGTGCTTAACCTCAAAAATCCTTATGCTTATTTCCAGGCGGGAGTTATGGTTTTTAATACCGCTGAACTGCGCCGTTACCACACTGTTCCAGAGTGGTTGCGTATTGCATCTAATCCAATCTTTATTTATAACGATCAAGATATTCTGAATAGCGAGTGTCAAGGTCGAGTGCTATATCTTCCTGCCGATTGGAACGTTACGCATAATATTTTTGGTCGTGCAGAGGAACTCTATCCAATGGCACCAAACAGTGTTTTTGATGATTATCAAGCAGCACGTCGAGCACCAAAGATTGTTCACTTTGCTGGCGCCATTAAACCTTGGCAGAATGCCAGCTGTGATATGGCTTCCTACTTCTGGAAGTATGCACGCAATACCCCGTTCTATGAGGTCATTATTCAGGATATGGTTCCAAGCGCCAGAAATGACGCGGACGTTACAGAGTTCCATGAGCGTGCACTTTCTGATGCAAGTCCTCTGCGTAAGATTATTGACCCTATTGCACCGTATGGCAGCGCAAGGCGAGAAGCTCTTAAGGCCCTTGGTAGAACCTTAAGAGGTCGCAAATAAATACTTGGTAGGTGCAGGACTTTCTTGCACCTACGTTTTTATGTTTGGAGTAGTAATGGCAGCACTTTCGCCAAAAGAGACCGCTCGTGCAGCAGAGCTCAATAGGATCTTGAATCATGCGGCATATGCTTATTATGCCCTTGATAATCCTGAGCTGACTGACGCTGAATTTGATCGTCTCCTTATTGAGCTTCAACAGCTTGAGGCAGCCTATCCAGAGCTTATTACTGAGGATAGCTATACGCAGCGCGTAGGCGGTTATGTTTCTGAGCAGTTTGAGCCTGTTCAGCATGCTGCTCGTATGTATTCCATGGATGACGCTATGAATCTGGAAGAGCTGGATGCATGGCTTTCTAGAACCGATGAAGCTCTGGGTGCTTCACCAACTAATCCTGTGGCATATACCTGTGAGCTTAAGATTGATGGTTTGGGTGTCGCACTGACCTATCGTGATGGTCAGTTTGTACGCGCTGCTACGCGAGGTGACGGAAGTACTGGAGAAAACGTTACGGCAAACGTTTTGACTATCTCCGATGTTCCACGAGAGCTTGCGCTTGCTGGTCTTGAGCGGGTTGAGAATAGAGGTCTTAACCAGAGCATTGAAGTACGTGGTGAGGTTTATATGCCAAAGCATTCTTTCATTCGTTTGAATGAGGATGCGGACGCTGCTGGTAAACAGCCTTTTGCCAATCCAAGAAATGCTGCTGCTGGATCTTTGCGCCAGAAGGATCCAAAGATTACCGCTCATCGAGACCTTGAGACTTTTATCTATGCAGTAGCTGATGAGGGTCCTCTTGATGTTCACAGTCAGTGGGAGTTTTTGAATTGGCTTCGTAGTTGTGGTTTTAATGTTAACCCTCATGCTCGTCGATGTCTTAATGCTCAGGAGGTTCATGATTTCTGCGCTCAAGCTCTTGAGCAGCGAGGAGATCTTAACTACGACATTGATGGCGTGGTAGTAAAGGTTGATTCATTTGCCAGCCAAGAGGCTCTAGGATTTACTTCTCGCGCTCCTCGTTGGGCTATTGCATTTAAATTTCCACCAGAGGAAAAGCAGACTGTTTTGCGAGAAATTCGTATTCAGGTTGGTCGTACTGGTGTACTTACACCTGTTGCCGAGTTTGATCCTGTCACTGTTGCAGGTTCTACCATTGCCCGTGCAACCCTTCATAATCTTGACGAAATTCGCCGCAAGAATGTGCGCGAGGGCGATACCATTATTGTCCACAAGGCGGGAGATGTCATTCCAGAGGTTGTAGGACCAGTTTTAAATCTTCGACCTGCAGATGCTGTTGAGTTCCAGATGCCAGCTACCTGCCCAAGCTGTGGTAGCCCCGTTATTCAAGAAGAGGGAGAGGTGGCCTTCCGCTGCGTCTCTATCGATTGCCCTGCTCAAGCAGTTGAGCGTTTGATTCACTGGGGAAGTCGAAAGGCTATGGACATTGACGGCCTTGGTGATGAGCTTATTAACCGTATGGTTGAAGAGGGCGTTCTTTCTGACGTAGCTGACTTTTATGACAAGCTTACTGAAGAGATGCTGGCATGTATGCCTACAGGTCGCGTCTATGATACCGATACTGCAGATCACCTTTCTGGCGATAGTATTCCTGTGGGTCACACTATTGCTAAGAAGGTTATGGCAAAGGTTGAGGAATCAAAGACGCGAGGTCTTGGACGCGTACTCTTTGGTATTGGTATGAGGCACGTTGGTGCTAACGTCGCAGAGCTTCTTGCTCAGGAGTTTGGCTCTATCCAGGCGCTTGCTACAGCTCCTGTCGAGAAAATCGCTGAAATCCCAGGTATTGGTCCTAAGATTGCAGAGTCTGTACACGAGTTCTTTTCGATTCCAGAAAATGTTGCCGTTATTGAGCGTCTTCGTCAGGCGGGTGTAGTGCTTGAGGAAGAGAAAACAGAAAACGAGCTTCCTCAGACGCTTGCTGGGCTTACTTTTGTTTTAACGGGAACTCTTGAGCACTTTACCCGCGATGAAGCTGGTGCTCAGCTTAAAGCTATGGGAGCAAAAGTTTCTGGCTCTGTATCTAAGAAGACAAGCTTTGTAGTAGCAGGAGAAGCCGCGGGATCTAAGCTTACAAAGGCTGAAAGCTTGGGTGTTCCCGTACTTGATGAGACGGCACTTCAGCAAATTCTTGAAACAGGCCAAGCACCTGCTTAAATGTGCGTGTTTAGTAATATAGTGGCGACTGATACTATCTTGTTAATGTCAGAAAAAGGAGACGAACAAATGAAACTAATAAAAGGTAAGCATGTTTCTCTTGCAATGATGTCTTTGATTTTAGCAATTATTCTAAGTGTAGTATCAAACGTTAATGATCTATTTATTGGTACGCTCTATGGCATGTCTTTAGGAATATTGATTTTAGGATTTCTTACTACTCAAAAAAGTTTTCGTTTATGTAATCGATAATCTCTTTAAAAGGAATAGCTATGGCAGATAAAAATATTTTGGTTCTTTGTTATTCTCGGTGCACTACGTGTAAGAGAGCTCTCAAATGGCTTGATGAACATGGTGTTTCTTATACGCTACGTGATATTAAAGAGGAAAATCCAACTGCAGAAGAGCTTGCTAAATGGCATAAGTTAAGCGGTCTTTCTATCAGGAAATTCTTCAATACTTCAGGCATGGTGTATCGCGATAATAACATCAAGGAGCAGCTTGATGCAGGTATGAGCGATAGTGATGCATATAATTTGCTTGCCACCACAGGCATGTTGGTTAAGCGTCCATTGGTTGTTGCAGGCAATACTATTCTTCTTGGATTTAAAGAGTCTGCGTGGGAAGAAGCACTTCTGTAAAAACTCGATTTCTATAACTATGTGTTAAATATTTGATATGCGTGGTAAAAAGGCGTCTACCTAGGTAAGCGCCTTTTCTATTACGTGTTTGGATGTTCAAATCCCTTTGGTGTTGTGCTGCGAGCTAGTCCTCGTCATCAACCATTTCTACAACTGGTTTGCCCATGTAATTGATACCATCAATCAGCTCTTCTAGTGTAATTCGTTGACCTAAGATGGTTGCTTGAACAAGCTCTCTGTAGAACTCGCGAGCTTCATCTAGAAGATCAAGAATGCTTTCAGTCTTAATCTCTCCTGTGTATGGCTCTTTCCAAGGAAGACGCTTAAGATTGGCGGTAGGGAAGTCCTCAGTCATAACAATACGGTGGGCCATTGCGGCAATGTAAGAATTGTTTGAAGGACGCATGAACTTCTCGGTCTTATATAAAACGTCAGGAAGTTTGGTGGTGTATTTAGGATCAGTGTGCTCTACGGTGTGGTAGATACGAGCGTAGTCCTGGAGCGCCTTTTCGTACTCTCCAACGCCAACATTAAGGTCAAATACCTGCAGTGCTACTTGCGAGAAAAGCGCGCCACCAACGTGCTTGGTGGATTCGACAGCTTCAAGCACCTCAGCTGGTGGAAAAGTCTCAACGGTAGTGTGACGCATGTGCCAGAGAAGGTATGAGTCCAAATCCGTTTCGATAATAGGATGAAGCTCTCTATAAGCATTTTTGAGTGAAGGATCCGCCTCAATCAACGCATCTTGTTGGGAATACACAAACGGATGGACAATTCTATCTAGTGCGTAATGTGCAAGAAGACCAAGTGCAAATGCACGACCAGCGGGCATGTCGCTTTGAGGCAGGCGAGAAACGCCATCGCGAATAGATAAAAATGCATCAACGATATGTCCCGCATGCATGCGACGATGCAATCTATTGCAGGCAAGAGAACGATTTGGCCAGGCTAAATGACGTGCAAGGAAGGGGTCAGGCCCCTGGTTTCCAAGCAAAAATGCATTAACCTCAGTTTCAGTGGCAATGAGCTCTTTGGGCAAATCATTAACCACTTCTGCGCCAAATAGATAGTGGGTTATTAAAGCAGGCATAACACTCCTTGTAGTTTTTCAGTATAAGAGTAGCTGAAAAATGCTCATAGGCGTTAAAATTTCTTCCTCGTGTTACAAGATTTAATGATACTTGGGAACTGACACATGGGTCTACTTGAAATTTTGATGCTTGGTGTGGCGCTTGCAACAGACGCGTTCTCTGTCACCATATCTAACACCTTTGCCTTTGATGATCATAAGTTTTCTCGCCTTGTGCGTATGCCTCTTTTCTTTGGTTTCTTTCAGTTTGGCATGTCTCTTGCTGGTTACTTTGTTGGTGGCATTGCAGTAAATCTAATTGAGAAGTATGCAGGTATTGTTTCTTTAGTCATTCTTGGCTTTATTGGTTCAAACATGCTGTACAGCGGCTATAAGGCATTTAGAGAAGATGCCTCTGAGGAAGAGGAGGAAGAAGGCCAGCAAGACGCTACTACACTCTCTTTTGGAAAGTTGGTATTTCAAGCTATTGCCACGGCAATTGACGCATTTGCTGTTGGCGTAAGTTTTAGAGCGCATAGTGTGGACATTTTGGTGGCCTCGGCACTCTTTGGCATTATCACCGCAATTCTCTGTACTATTGCATTGTTTATAGGCAAAAAGCTTGGTTCGCTTTTAGGAGATCGCGCCGAGATGGTTGGTGGTGTGGTACTTATCCTGATTGGACTAAAAGCCTTTTTTGGATAAAATCTGTTTGACCAAATGGATTGTGAAGCAGGTAAGGAGGTAGCGTGAAGTTTATCCCTGATCGTCTGCGCCAGAAGATACATAAAACTTTTGGACCAAAAGACCCTGACGAGAAAAGCACTCCACCAACTGCCACTTCTGTTACACGAACCTCATTTGTTATCCTGGGCATCTCGGTGGTTGCAGCGCCTGTGATAGCTACCGTTGCAAATATTTTGAGTCCAGGAATTTCTTATGTTCAGCAGGAATTTTTACCTCCACAGCTTAATTCAAAGGTTCCAGGCTATGCCCGTGCGCTGATTCAGCTTGCGCAACGAGAAGGCTCTCTTAATCTTCTTTGTACTTCCAAAGAAGCGGTAAAACCCTTGGTAGAAACATATTCAAGAGCGTTTTCTGTGCCTGTTATTGTGGGTGAGGCAACAGAGGAAGAAATTCAAGAGTTTATTCAGCAAACATATGTTGCTAGTAAGAGTGTGGAGTCTGAAACTTCTGATATCAAATTGGATGTTAATTGGGATTTTGAGAAACCTGATGTCATTTTCTTAGCAAGCGAAGCTTTAATGCAATGCTTTGAAGCTTCCGCGTATTGTCAGCCGTATGAAGTTTCTTCAACAGATCAGTACGTACGCTCCGAGTTTTTTGAAGTCACAGGACAATGGTATGCCTATGCTGCAGATCCGTTAGTTTTACTTGTGAATCAAGAGCGTCTTAATGAGAAAAAGATTCAGCGTCCACGTGAATGGACAGATCTTCTTATAGACGGTCTGCGTGGAAGGTATGTTATTCCTGATCCTGCACTTACGTATGTGGGCAAGAAGTTTGAGTCGCTCTTTTTGGGTCAGTATGGTCTGGATAAAGGTACTCAAATTATTCAAAGTTTGTTCGAAAATGTTGACGCATTTTCTGAGAGTACATATCAAGCAATTAGAGACACAGGATTTGGTAAGTACAGAGCCTGTGTTTGTTCACTAAGTGATGCGTATAGGGCAATTACTAAAGATGATTTTGATAATCTCTCAGTTGTTCTGCCGGGTGCTTCTTATTTCTCTACGATAAGGTCATTTATATGTCAGAGGTCAAAACATACGTATTCAGCATATTTATGGCAGGAATTTATTACCAAACGGGATTCTGCTGAACACATGGGAGAAATGGACTCGTTTTTCTCGCCAGTTATTGAGGGAACGCCAAATCCTTGGTATGCAAGTCGTCTAAATTTGACAGGGGTAAGTGAATCAATGCAGATAGTTCCTGCTCCAACAGATGCAGAAGGCAATCTGATCAAGCTTGAAGATGTTCATGCTGTATACAGTAAGTTGGTTAAAGCGTAGTTCTTGTCACACTTCTAAGAATTTGAATAATTAAAAACGGCCCAGGTAAACTGAGCCGTTTTGCATTACATAGAAGGTGGCAAGAAAATTGGGTTTCTCGCCAAGAAGACCTGACAGAAGAACTAGACGTAGAAGAGCATCTTGTTGTAGCTAGGAACTGGCCACCAATCGTGTCCGCAGATGAGTTCCATGGAGTCAACGGCGCTACGCAGGCGAGCCATAGCTGGAAGGACTTTATTGCAATAGTACTCGCACTGCTCCTGAGGCTTGTTCTTCATCTGGTGCGCTGTGGTATTGATCTCATCGAGGCTGTTAGTAGCTGCATAAATTTCATCAATACCTGCGGTGAGCTTCTCAACAATCTCTGTCTCTGCAGCGCTCTTGATACCAATAGCCTGCTTAGCAGCAACTGAAGAAGCAACATCACTTGAGTAGGTAAAAAGAGCAGGCAAGTACATGTGGCGCGCCATATACAGCATGGTGCGAGCCTCAATGTTGAGAATCTTGGTATACTGCTCGGCTTTTGCAACGTAGCGAGCCTGTGCTTCTGCCTGGGAAAGAACACCATAACGCTCAAAGAGTTCAATGTTTTCTGGAGCGATCATTGCAGGGAGTGCCTCAGGGGTGGTACGGAGGTTTGGAAGACCGCGCTCCTCAGCAAGTTTCTCCCAATCACCTGAGTAGCCGTTGCCTTCAAAGAGGATACGCTCGTGTGCTTTAAATGTGTCAATAACCCACTTCAAAGCCTCTTTGGTGAAGTTCTTCTCGGAAGCGTTTGAAAGGTCACTTGCAAAGCGATCGCACTGCTCGGCAACAATGGTGTTCAAAATGACATTAGGATCAGAGAGATTCTGTTTGCTGCCACACATACGGAACTCAAACTTGTTGCCAGTGAACGCAAAGGGGCTGGTACGGTTCCTATCTGTGTTGTCTCTAAGGACTGCAGGAAGTGTTGGTACGCCCAGGTCCATACGAGTGCGTTTTGCACCGTGGACATCGGAACCAGTGATAAGGTCGTCAACAATTACAGAAAGCGCAGCACCCAAGAAGACTGAAACAATTGCAGGTGGAGCCTCGTTTGCACCAAGACGGTGATCATTTCCAGCGGATGCAACTGACATACGCAAAAGGTCTGCGTGGGAGTCAACAGCGGCAACCAGACAAGCAAGAAAGACCAAGAAGCGGAGGTTCTCGCCAGGTTTATCACCAGGCTCAAGCAAGTTCTCATCATCTGCAGAGAGCGACCAGTTGTCGTGCTTACCAGAACCATTGACGTACTCAAAGGGTTTCTCGTGCTCAAGGCAAGCAAGACCATGGTGGGTAGCAAGAAGCTTGAGCTTCTCCATGGTTAGGAGGTTGTTGTCGATGGCAAGTGTGCCCTGCTCAAAGACTGGTGCAAGTTCATGTTGACAAGGAGCAACCTCATTATGCTTGGTCTTTGCAGGAATGCCTAGCTTCCAGAGCTCGTCATCAAGTTCTTTCATAAAGTTATTGACGGTTGGACGAATAGCGCCAAAGTAGTGCTCATCAAGCTCTTGACCCTTGCTTGGTTCGCAACCAAAGAGGGTGCGACCACAAAGGATAAGGTCAGGACGCTGTTCAAAGTCTTCCTCTTTGATAAGGAAGTATTCCTGCTCAGGACCAATGTTTGTTACAACGCGAGAAGGCTTTTGGCCAAAGAGTGCAAGAACGCGTTTAGCCTGTTTTTCAAGGGCAACCTGGGAGCGAAGTAGCGGAGTGCGCTTATCCAGAGCTTCTCCGGTGTATGAAATAAATGCAGTTGGAATGCAGAGAACTTCATCTTTGATGAAGGTTGGGCTTGCAGGGTCCCATACCGTGTAACCACGAGCCTCAAAGGTGGCACGCAGACCGCCAGAAGGGAAGCTTGATGCGTCAGGCTCACCCTGTACAAGCTCTTTTCCCGAGAAGGACATCAAAATAGTGCCGTTTCCCTGAGGAGTCATAAAGCTGTCGTGCTTCTCGGAAGTAATGCCTGTGAGAGGTTGGAACCAGTGGGTAAAGTGAGTAGCACCTTTTTCAAGTGCCCACTCTTTCATAGCATGTGCAACCTCGTTTGCTATGTCGAGGTCAAGTGGCTTACCGTCCAGAATGACACTACGAAGTTTCTTGTACGTTGGTCTTGGCAAACGTTCTTGCATGTCTGCGTCGGTAAATAGAAGTGAGCCAAATTCCTGAGAAACTTTGTCGTGAGCCACAGCCCCTCCTTGTGGGTAAATGCTGGCAGTTAGTTTGTTTTCTCGCGTGCTGGGCACGTTATGTTGTTTTTTATTTTCGCACGTTTGACGCAGGGAGGGTGGTGAGGATGCAAACAGAAACATAACGATTACAAAAAATTTAGCTACCGGTAAGAAGAGATGTGGGCTTTGTTTCCGTGAGCTCTTGCATCACGAAGCGGAAGAAGTCTTAGTACAATAGAGGCACACAAAACTAAAAGGAGCAGGTATGTCTGATACTACTATGCCAGTTAATACTGCAGATCAAAACAACGCCACATCAGCCAAAGAAGCCGCAGTTAAACCACGTAGAACTATTGCCGTTATTGACGGAAACTCGCTTATGCATCGAGCATTTCATGCAATTCGTCAGCCTATGGCGGCCCCAGATGGAACGCCAACTGGTGCGTTGTTTGGCTTCTTTAACATGTTTATCAAGCTTGTTGAGTCCTTCTCGCCAGATGGTGTCATTTGTGCGTTTGATAAGGGCAAACCTCAGATTCGTATTGATATGTTGCCTCAGTACAAAGCTCAGCGTCCTCCTATGGATCCTGCTTTACACGCACAGTTTCCTGTAGTCAAAGAGCTGCTCAAGACGCTGGATGTTCCCGTCTGTCAGCTTGAAGGCTGGGAGGGTGACGATATTTTAGGTACCCTTGCTCGTCGTGGAGAGGCAGAGGGTTACCAGATGCTGCTCTTTACAGGCGACCGTGATATGTACCAGCTCTCCACAGAAAACGTCAAGATTGTCTCTACGCGCAAGGGTGTTTCCGATGTCTCAATTATGACTCCAGAGACCGTAGCTGACCTTTATGCAGGTATTACGCCAGAGCTTGTCCCAGATTTCTATGGACTTAAGGGAGATTCTTCCGACAACATTCCTGGTGTTCCGGGAATTGGCCCCAAGAAAGCTGCTGCTCTCATTGTGGAGTATGGTTCGCTTGATGAGGTTATTGCTCATGCCGATGAGGTTAAGGGCAAGGTGGGAGAAAACCTTCGCGCCCACATTGATGACGCGCTACTCTCCCGCAAGGTTGCTACTATTCGTACCGATGCACCGCTTGATATCAACCTGGATGACGCTAAGTTCCCAACATTTGATCCAAATGACGTGGTCAAGGCATTTTCGGCCTTGGGCTTTACAGGCATGACCTCAAGGCTTGCTCGTATGGCTGGTGGTTCTGCTTCTGGTGTAACCGCACAAACTGCTTCTGCTACGCCTGCGCTTCCTATTCCGTCAGAATTTCTGCAGGCAGGAGACGCGTCTGCTGCTTTGACCGCTGCTCTTGAGAATCAGGAGTGGATTGGTGTTGCAGAGGATTCTGCCGCCGACACTGGCGCACTCTTTAGTCTTTCTCACACACTTTGGGTGTCTACAGAAAAGGCGCTTCTCAAATTTGAGGGAGAAAACGCAACCGCGGCGCTGTTGCGTATTTTGCGAGAAGCTCGTGTTGCTGCAGACGATGTCAAGGCACTGCTTCATGAGGTAAGCCCTGTTGATTCATCCGAGCCACAGAAACTGGATATTGAGACCATTGATTCTGACCGCCTCTTTGATACGGGCGTTGCTGCGTATCTGCTTGAGTCTGATCGTTCAAGTTTTGATATCAACGGCCTGGTTGAGTTGTATTTTGGCTCTGAGCTTCCTGAGCCTACAGATGAGATTCCTGCCGCAGCATTAAGAGCTGTAGCTGCTAGGGCTCTTGTGCCTGTGCTCACTAAAAAGCTTGAAGATGATGGTTCCCTGGAGCTCTTTACTTCTCTAGAGATGCAACTTTTGCCTGTACTTGCTGCGATGGAGCGTCGCGGTCTCTACGTTGATCCTCAAAAGCTTGCCGAACAGTCCGCTCAGCTTGGTGAAGACATTGCGCAACGAGTGGCAAGTATTCACCAGACAGCAGGCGAGGATTTCAACTTGGATTCTCCAAGTCAGCTTTCTCATATCTTGTTTGACGTGCTCAAGCTTCCAACTTATGGTCTCAAAAAGACTCGTACTGGCTTCTATTCCACCAACGCAAAAGTTCTTGGAGAGCTGGCACAGGAGTATCAGATTGTTGCTGATGTTCTTGAGTATCGCGAACGCGCCAAAATCAAATCTACCTATCTAGATGCTCTTCCTTCACTTATTCGTGGTGATAAGCGTATCCATACCACGCTCAATCAGACCGTTACTGCAACGGGCAGGCTTTCTAGCTCTGATCCAAACTTGCAGAACATTCCTACTCGTTCTGAGCTGGGACATCGTGTTCGCACCGCATTCACTGTTCCCGAGGGCAGCGTTTTTCTCGCCTGTGACTACTCTCAGATTGAGCTTCGCCTGCTCGCTCATCTTTCTGCTGATGAGCACCTAGTAGCAGCATTCAACTCTGGCGCTGACTTCCATGCAGCAACTGCCGCACGTGTCTTTGGCGTTCCTGTTGAAGAGGTAACCCCAGCACTTCGTAGTCGTGCTAAGGCAGTCAACTTTGGCATTGTCTATGGTCAGCAGGCCTTTGGTCTGGCAACGTCTCTTAAGATT
The DNA here is from genome assembly GCF_000024225.1 of Lancefieldella parvula DSM 20469. Taxonomy (NCBI): domain Bacteria; kingdom Bacillati; phylum Actinomycetota; class Coriobacteriia; order Coriobacteriales; family Atopobiaceae; genus Lancefieldella; species Lancefieldella parvula. The sequence continues at coordinate 1,247,229 of NC_013203.1, read as the reverse complement.
TCTCGCAAGGAAGCGCAAGAGATGATTGACCGTTATTTTGATGCCTATCCTGGTGTTCGTGCGTATTTAGATGACTCCGTCCGCACGGCTCACGAGTGTGGTTACGCTATTACCATGTATGGTCGTAAGCGTCACATTAGAGAGTTTAACCAATCAAATCGCCAGCTTATTGCCTTTGGCGAGCGCACCGCCATGAATCATCCTATGCAGGGAAGTGCTGCAGATATTATCAAGATTGCAATGATTAATGTCGAGAAACGCTTGCGTGATGAAGGTCTTACGTCAAAACTGATTCTTCAGATCCACGACGAACTTGACTTGGAAGTTCCAGAGTCAGAGATTGAGACAGTTTCTACGCTGGTAAAAGAGACTATGGAAGACGTTGTTACCCTGCGTGTTCCTTTGATTGCTGATGTCAGCTATGGTTCCAATTGGGCAGAGGCAAAGTAAGTACGTATAGGACACGTTTTAGAGGAGATTTGATATGGAGGCAGCAACCTCATATATGCACGTCACAGTCTATACAGACGGTGCATCTAGAGGAAATCCTGGGCCTGGTGGCTACGGGGCAGTGCTTTTGTATACCGATCCCTCTGGACAACAGCATACAAAAGAGTTTAGTCAAGGTTATAAAACTACTACAAATAATCGCATGGAACTTCTTGGCGTAATTGTTGCTCTTGAAGCGCTCAAACGTCCTTGTCAAGTAGAGCTTTATTCAGACTCAAAATATGTAGTTGATGCTTTTAATCAAAAATGGGTCTCGGGATGGGTTAGAAAAGGCTGGAAAACAGCATCTAAAGAGCCCGTCAAAAATGTAGACCTTTGGAAGCGTCTGCTTGCTGCCATGGAAGATCACGAGGTAAGCTTCAAGTGGGTCAAAGGCCACGCAGGCCATCCGCTTAACGAGCGCTGTGATCAGCTGGCAACTGAAGCTGCTGATGGCTCCAATCTTCTTGACGATCAGGGTTTCTTCGCAGATCAGTCATTACTGTAACTCCAGATGCATGGGGGCGAGAAACCCTTCTCGCCATATGTACTTTCTACAAGAAAACAGCCGCCTAAGCGGGCGGCTGTTCTTAGTTACATGAGGTATGCAATCTTTAGTAGCCAAATACGGCATAGCCAACAAGACCTGGTCCAGTATGGACAACAAGGTCCGAGCCAGCCTCGACATATCTAAAGTCGGTGACATTAGGAATAGCCTCTTTAATCATGGCTTCCATTTCGGAGTAAATGATATTAGGAGCAGAGCAGCAAATTCCCACATGAACGTGGTCAAATTGCTGAGCAAAAGCTGATCCTAAAGCAATCTGCCCTGCAAGAGACTTTTGCCAACCACGAGTCTTCTTTGCAATGGTGTACTTACCGTTCTCATCGCAGGTAAGAACTGGCTTTATATTCAACATGGAACCAATACGATAGATTGCTTCAGAAATGCGGCCACCTTTACGTAGATACTCAAGGCTTGGAACGGAGAAGTATACGCGTGTGTTAAGAGAATCTCGATCAAGTTTGGGGCCAATCTCTTCAAGAGAAAGACCTTGATCAATGAGGCGCTGAGCTTCAATAACAATAAGGCCGGAAGCAATACCAATGTTTTTGGTATCAACAACATAAATAGGGAAGTCTGTAATGGATTCTGCAATCATACGAGCAGTATCGCAGGTAGCGGAAAGTCCAGAGGAGATTGCAATGTAAATGGCACCCTCGTACCCCTCTGTTTTAGCAGTATCAAAGGCCGCTTTAATACCTTCTGGAGAAGGAAGTGAAGTCTTTGGAACCTCTTCTTTAAAGCGAGCAACAAGCTCTGCTGGTGTGATGGTAACGCCAGACTCATAAGAAGAGCCGTCAGAATAATTAATGCGAAGTGGGGTGATACGAATATTGTGCTCAGCAACAAAATCAGGTGGGACGTTAGTTCCTGAGTCTGTGATGATAGCAATTCGCTTAGTGTCCATTATCTGCTCCAAATATATGTGCTATAAGTAGTTAAACGTTGACTTTCTATTACTTATATTCTACATAGAGATATACCCCGTTTTTCTGAGATATGACAAGTTGCTCTTAACAGTAGGTAGACGGTACACTAGGAATATAACTTAAGAAAAACTTTTATAGCTTGATACTTAATACCTTTTAGACACCAAGAGAGAACGGCAGATAATGTCTAGTATTTATAGAGAGCCCGCTGTAGTTAGAAGAATTGGTCAACGCTCTTCTCTAAAGAAAATTACTTCTAACAGCACTATTGCGGCAGCAGTTATGGTGCTTGCAGCGCTTATTGCACTTGTAGTTGCCAACTCTCCCGCTCATGAGGTGGTTCGAGAAATTCTAGAAGTTCAAATGAGTTTCTCGCTTGGAATAATCCATGCTCACATGGCGCTAGAGACTTTTGTGAATGATTTTCTTATGGCAATCTTCTTCTTGTTGGTGGGTATTGAGCTCAAGTATGAAGTAACTGTTGGTCAGCTCAGAAAGCCAAGACAGGCAATGCTTCCTATGCTTGCTGCTGTTGGTGGCGTTGCAGTTCCTGCCCTTATTTATTTGGTGCTTAATGCAAGCACTGCTCCTCATGGATGGGCAACACCAATTGCAACTGATATTGCCTTTGCGCTTGGTGTTATGTCACTTTTAGGAAACAGAATCAGTCCCCAGACCAAGGTTTTCTTCCAGACACTTGCTATTGCTGACGATATCCTAGCAATTGTGGTTATCGCGCTCTTTTATGGTCAGACACCAAATATTGCCTGGTTAGCGGCTTCTCTTGGTGTACTTGTTATTTTGTGGGGAATGAATCGTCTAAAGATTTATTCTTCCGGTCCGTACCTGCTTGTAGGTTTGGTTCTTTGGGTTTGCATGTATCACTCGGGAATTCACGCCACTCTTGCAGGTGTCCTTCTTGCCTTCTTCTTGCCATCTCACTCTGATGTTCGCTTGAGTAAGTTAGGAAGCTGGCTTTCAAGGCGCGCTCGTGAGCTGGATGATCATTATGATGATGAGCATCACGTTTTGGGCCAGCACGACTTTACACATGGTGCCAACTCAATTGAGCATGTCATGCATCATGTAACTCCACCGCTTCAGCGCGTTGAGCATTATATTTCTGTCTTTGTTAACTTTATTGTTCTGCCTATCTTTGCGTTTGTAAACGCACAGATTACGCTGGTAGGAGCAGATTTTGGTGCTCTGTTGAGCAGTACTATTGCACACGGCGTGTTCTTTGGTGCTGTTCTTGGAAAGCCACTAGGAATCATTTTTGTAACGTTCCTGCTGGTCAAATGTAAGGTTTGCAAACTTCCTGCAAAAGTTGATTGGGTTCAGATTACAGCCGTTGGCCTTATGGGTGGCCTTGGCTTTACCATGTCAATTCTTATCTCTAATCTTGCATTCCCAGATGCAGGGGAGATTCTTGCAGCTAAAGTGGCTGTTCTCGCCGCATCGTTTGCTTCTGCAATCTTGGGTCTACTATTTGTGCACATCACAGAGTTTTATAAACACCAAAAGAAGAACAGCTTGAGGGAAGATGTCGTACAAGAATAAATCTAATGAGACGTGCGACTCTTTCTATTCTTGATTGTTAAAATGCAGAACCCCACAAAATAATACGCAGAAGTTATTAAAAAACTGGCGCGTAGAATGTTCACTCCGCCTATTGAGACATCCTGACCTGCAGGAGAGAGACACATCAAGACAATGGTGAATAGCCATATAAGAAGTAAACAAATATTAACTATCTTATTAATAAGATAAACTATTGGAGTAGAAGCATCAAAAAATATACCTCTATTAAAGATGCTAATGAAAAAATCTTTCCAAGAGTCATACATGACGAGCCTCCAACTTGTTAGAAAAAGACCGCCTTATATATGTAATTTTATTACTTTTATAATTGATAAGCTATGGCTACTCAACAGTGCCGTAGGTAAAGCCCCAACCGTGCGCTGTAACAATTGAGTTAATCTGATCGCAGAGGCGGGCACGGACATATGTACCCGACGGAATCAGCTCAATAACTTCTTGCAAATCTTCTTCAAGATCGTCTACTTCAGCTTGAATCAGCACGTCAACCTTAGTGACTGTGCCCGAAGGTTTGCGCTTATAAAGATTATCAACAAGGTGCTGAAGCTCGCCATATGCCTCCGAGCGCATGCCAGGCTGTGCAGAATTTGCCATGATTCTCCTTGTCGCGTCGATTTTCAAATCACCTATACTTTGTATCACGCAGAGACCAAAAAGGGGAGTGTCATGTTTGAGCTAGTTTCTCGCGATCTGTTCCAGCCAAAGTCAACCTCTAAGCAAAACGCTTATCAGAAGATGAGCGATGCTGAGCTTAACCAGGCTCTTGAGCTTATTGGACAACAAGCTCGTGCACTTGGCGAGAAAAACCTCAAGCTTGATATGGCACGTGGAAAGCCAAGTCCTGCGCAAACTGCGTTGTCTAAGCCTATGCTCGACGAGCTGAATTCTGCTTCTGACTTAACTGACGACGGCTCTTTTGCAGACAACTACGGAGATCCCTGGGGCCTTCCTTCTGCGCGAGCCTTCGCTGCAGAGCTCACAGGGGTACCTGCTGATCAGGTCATTGTAAATGGCTCTTCTAGCCTTAACCTTATGCACGACATTATTTCTCATGCCGTAACCCACGGTCTTGCTGGTCAGCCTTCTTGGGCAGAGCAGATGGCGGCTGCAAAAGCTCAGGGCACTACACTCAAGTTCCTTTGCCCTGCTCCCGGCTATGACCGTCATTTTGCTATTACACAACATTACGGATTTAAAAACGTTGCCGTACCTATGACCAAAGATGGTCCAAACATGGACGTGGTCAGAGAGCTTGTTGAGAACGACAGCTCTGTTAAGGGAATTTGGTGCGTACCGCGTTTTGCTAACCCTACTGGTATCACCTATTCAGATGAGGTTGTCCGTGCGTTTGCAAACCTCAAACCTGCAGCTCCTGACTTTAGAATCTTCTGGGATAACGCCTACGCAATTCACGCCTTTGTACCAGAATCCGAGGCTCCTCAGCTCCTCAATATCTTTGATGCACTTGCAGAGGTTGCTGCAGGCGATGCTCAAAAGAACCTGGTTATTGCTTTTGCCTCAACGGCAAAGGTAACCTTCCCAAGCTCAGGCATGGCATGGGTTGCCGCAAGTCCTGCGGACATTAAAGAAATTCAGAGCGCTTTCAAGGTTGCTCGTGTTTCTCCCGAGAAGATCTCTCAGCTGGCGCATGTACGTTTTCTCAAAGATGCTCAAGGCATTGAAGTTCACATGCAAAAGCATGCCGAACTGCTTCGACCACGTTTTGAGTTGGTAGAACGAAAATTGCAGGAGGGTTTGGGAGATTTGGATGTTGCAACCTGGTCCCATCCCAAGGGTGGCTATTTTGTTTCGTTTGATGGTCCTGTTGGTTCTGCGCGCGCAATTGTTTCTCGCGCACATGAGCTGGGCGTTACCATGACGCCTGCAGGCGCTACGTGGCCAAGTGGCAAGGATCCCTTTGACACTAATATCAGAATTGCTCCAAGTTATCCAACATTGGAAGAGCTTGATGCAGCGCTTGATGTCTTTATTGTTGCTGTTAAACAGGTGAGTGCTCGACTAGCAAAAGTTGATCGTGGTCAGAGCGTCTGGGGATAGCTTGTGTAACTTTGATATTTACTTTGAAAGTAGATCCATTCTGCCGTATCTTGATTAGTTATGTTTAGAAAAAGCGATTGGATATTAAATGCCAACTAATACTTCAAAGCCAGAACTTACACCAGAACAGAAGGCTGAAAAAGAGCTGGTTGCCATGGCTAACCAGACAGCAAAAAAGAAGGCAAAGGATCGTAAGTCTGATGAGACTTCTAAAAAACCAGGCCCTTCTACAGGTATGAAGATTGCCATTGGAGTATTCTCGCTCTTTATTGCTATTTCTATGATGCTGCCTTCACTGGCAAATATTTTCTCTAATTCACAAAAGAGGAATCAGACTCAGCAGCGTTCTCCTGAGACAATTAACCAGGTGTATCAGAAGCAGGCAGAAGAAAAAGAATCTGCTATTCAGTCAAATCCAGATAATCTTCCAGCACATCTTGATTTGGCTCGTACTTATTTAGGATGGGGAATGGCACTTAAGAGCTCTTCTCAAGATGACTCTGTTCAGAAGCAGTCTTTGCAACTGATTAACAAAGCAATTGCTGAGTACAATACCTATCTTGCTTCAAATGATTCTGATGAGGTTCGTGTTGATAGAGCTATTGCTCAGTTCTATGCAGGTGATCAAACAGGTGCTATCGATACACTTAAGGCAGTAACAGATCGTTCTCCAGACTATGCTAAAGGTTGGCTTAATTTGGGAATGATGTATCGTGTTACTGATCAAGTAGATCTTGCAAAAGAGGCACTGCAGAAAGCAATTGAAAAGGATTCTGATAATAGTGCCGGTGTAAGGGATAATGCACAGAAAATTCTTGATGCATTGAACGGGAACACCTCTACCTCTTCAAATAATACTAAGTAAGGAGGAGTTATGGCACTAGAAATAAGCTCTGAAATTATAGATACAAAGGCCATTATTTGCATTGAGGGCGAGGTAGACGTATCAAATGCCTCCGAGCTTCGTGATGCTTTGGATACTGCGCTCGCCGATGGAGCAAAAGAAGTTGAAGCTGATTTTACTGAGGTAGCTTATATTGATTCAACGGGCATTGGCGTTTTAGTAGGTGCTGCACATCGAGCACAAGAGAGTGGTTCTGTGCTTGTTGTTGCAAATCCTCAGAAAAACGTGGAACGTGTCTTTACGCTTCTTGGGGTTGATAAAGACCTTAACGTTCGCAAGTAGGTTTGGTAACTTGCAAGCTCTTTGATGCAACTGTTCAAAGAGCTTGTTTATGTTTGTTCCAGAAAGGTATTGCTTGTGTTTGGCATTGGAGAAACGGAGCTCGTACTAATTTTGCTCTTTGCATTTTTAGTATTTGGTCCTGATAAATTACCTGGTATGGGTCGCACGCTTGGCCGTGCTTTAAGGCAGTTCCAGAATGCTCAAGAGGGCTTTAATAAAGTTGTCCGTGCGGACTTACTTGATCCTGCAGCGGATGCACTTCACGAGAAGCCCAAGCGCTCCGAGCAGTTAAAAAATGCTGCATCTGATGCTGATCGCGAGGATACTGATCACCAGGAAACCTTTGCTGAGCGTCGTGCTCGCCTAAAAGAGGAGCGTGAGGCAGCCGAGAGGGCTGCTGTCGAGGCAGCCGAGCAGAACAAGCAGGCTGAGACGGTCGAGAAGACCGAGCAACCAGAAGCCGTTTCTGATAAGGAGACTGCTACAGCTGGACCAGAAGCCACTTCTTCTGTTAACTTCTCCGGTGATTCCGCAGAGGCAACTGAACAGATAACACCTAAGGCTACAGAAGAAACTCCTGCAGCCGCTCTATCTGCAAAAGACTTGTATAACCTTGGATCTGCACGTTCTTCTCGCTCTATGGCAGAAGATAAGAAAGAAGAAGTTGCTGGAGAGGAGGGAGAAAGTCAGGACGCATAAGTCCAGCTTTCGCGCGTAATGCCTATTACTCCAGCTCGTATGCCACTTTTTGATCACTTGGGAGAACTTCGTCGTCGTGTGACTATTGTGGTGGTGTCTCTTTTTGTTACCGCAATCATTATTTACTTTGCAACACCTGCATTGATTGAGATTTTGATTGATCCTATTAAGGAGTTTCTAACCGACGGTAAACTTACGGTTATCTCGGTTCTTGGTGGCTTTAGCATCAGGTTTAAGGTGGCTTTTTTCTTCTCGGTGATTATCTGTACACCTATTATCATCTGGGAAATTATGGCATTCTTTTTGCCCGCGCTTAACGCTAAAGAGCGCAAGTGGGTTGTTCCTACTGTAGCCGCTATGATTACCCTGTTCTTCTTGGGTATGTTGTTCTGTTACTTTGTCATTTTGAACACTGCTATTGGTTGGATGATTGGACAGTCGCAGGAGTTTGCAGGAACTATTAATGAGGCAAGCGATTATCTCGATATTATTATGATGTTTGAGATTGGTTTTGGCGTAGCATTCCAACTTCCATTGGTTATCTTCTACCTGGCCATCCTTCATCTTGTTCCTTATAAAAACATGCGTGAACAATGGCGTTATGTCTATGTTGGTCTGATGATCCTTTCCGCAGTGGTCACTCCCGATGCATCGCCTGTCACCATGATTTTGATGTTTACAGCTCTTATTTTGCTGTACGAAATTGCTTTGGCTGTTGCTCGTTATGTCATTATTGCTCGCGATGGTAAGGCTGCTCTTAAGTGGAGCCGCGAGGACTACGATCAGCACGAGCTCGATAAAATCTAGTATTTCCGCTTTTTAATTTGGAGAGTGTTGTTCTTTGATTTTAGTTGTTACCGAGAAAAACGACGCAGCGCAGCAGATTGCTCGCCTTCTGTCTGAATCAGGTAAGCCTGAGGCAGACAAGGTATACAACACTCCTGTTTATCGTTTTAGACGCGGTGGCGAGGATTATGTTGCTATTGGTCTTCGTGGTCATATTCTGCAACCTGATTTTCCTTTAGCTTTGAAGTTTGATAAGGAAGAGGGTTGGTACGGAGAAACTGCAGAAGGGGAGCACCTTCCTGCAGACGTTCCAGATGGTCTTGAGCGTCCTCCTTACAAGGTTAAGCGCAAGCCTTTTATGGCAGATGGCGTTGACCTTAAGGGCTGGAAAATTCCCAGCTTGCCGTATTTGATTTGGGCTCCTGTAGATAAACAACCTGCAGAAAAAGAGATCATTCGAGCGCTCAAGAATCTTGCTAAGAAAGCAGAGTCTGTCATCATCGGTACAGACTTTGACCGTGAGGGTGAGCTTATTGGTTCTGATGCATTGGCACAGGTTCTCTCGGTTAATCCTAACCTGGCGGTATTTCGTGCTCGCTACTCTGCTTTTACTAAGACAGAGATTGAGACTGCCTTTAATAACCTGGTAGATCTTGACTATAACTTGGCTGCAGCAGGTGAGTCCAGACAGTACATTGATCTTATTTGGGGTGCGGTATTAACCCGTTATTTGACTACTGCACGCTTTGGTGGTCTGGGCAATACGCGCTCTGCTGGTCGTGTTCAGACTCCTACGCTGGCACTTGTTGTTGAGCGTGAGCGTGAGCGTCTGGCGTTTAAGCCAGAAGATTATTGGGTCATTTCTGGTGTTGCTTCTCCAGAAGATGATGACGAAGCAACGTTCAAGATGGTTCACCAGACTGCAAGGTTCTGGGATCAGGCTGAAGCAGATACAGTTTATGACGTTGTGAAAGATCAAACGCAGGCAACGGTTGTCGAGATTGAGTCTCGTAGCAGAAAGCAGCAGCCACCAGCTCCATTTAACACTACATCGCTGCAAGCAGCTGCAGCTGCAGAGGGTATCTCGCCAGCTAGAACTATGCGTTTGGCAGAGTCCTTGTACATGGATGGCTTAATTTCGTATCCGCGTGTTGATAACACGGTGTATCCAAGTTCTCTTGACCTGAAAGATTGTGTGCGTACGTTATCTGCAGTTCCTCAGTATGCACCTACCTGTAAAAAGCTTTTGGGTCAGCCAAAGCTCCATGCAACTCGTGGCAAGCAGGAGTCTACCGACCACCCACCAATTTATCCAACGGCAGCGGCAAATCCAGATTCTTTGCAGCCTGCAGCTTGGAAGCTTTATAACCTTATTGCTCGAAGGTTCTTAGCAACCCTTATGGGTCCAGCTACTATGAGTGGTACCAAGATTACACTTGATGTTGCTGGTCAGCCTTTTGTTGCAAACGGAACGGTACTGGCAGAGCCAGGCTTTAGAGAAATTTATCCTTTTGGCCTTAAGAAGGACGATCAGATTCCTGATGTAGGCGAGGGAGAGATTGTCTCTATTAAGTCTTTATCGCTTGACGCTAAGCAGACAGAGCCACCTGCTCGCTATAGTCAGGGTAAGCTTATTCAAGAGATGGAGAAGCGCGGTCTGGGTACAAAGTCTACGCGTGCTTCCATCATTGATACGCTTTATCAGCGTAAATACCTCAAGAATGATCCCGTTGAGCCAAGTCAGCTTGGTATGGCAATTGTCGATGCTCTTTCGCAATTTGCACCACACATTACCTCGCCTGATATGACGGCTGAGCTTGAATCCGATATGACTAGCGTTGCTGAGGGCAAAGATACGCGTGATGGCGTTGTTACGCACTCAAGATCCCTGCTTGCGGGCATGATTGATGTGCTCATTGATCATAAAGAAGATCTGTCTGAGGCCATTGCGGATGCAGTCACTGCTGACGCAAAGGTTGGAACCTGTCCTAAGTGTGGCAAGGATTTGGTTGCCAAGAGCTCTCTAAAGACTCGTGGAAGCTTTGTTGGCTGCATGGGTTGGCCAGACTGTGATGTTACGTATCCACTGCCTCAGGGACGCGTTGAACCGCTTGAGGGAGAGGCTGGCGTCTGCCCAGAGTGTGGTGCTCCTCGTGTAAAGGTTCAGCCGTTTAGGCAGCGTGCGTATGAGACTTGCATCAATCCAGCTTGTCCTACAAATTCGGAGCCAGATCTTATTGTGGGCGAGTGCCCAACTTGCAAAGCAAATGGCAAGCACGGAGACTTGGTGGCTCATAAGTCAGAGCGCACGGGCAAGCGTTTTATCCGCTGTACCAACTACGAGGAGTGCGAAACAAGTTATCCTCTACCTGCTCGTGGAAAGCTTGAGAAGACCGATGAGGTTTGTCCAGACTGCGGCGCTCCTATGGTAGTTGTTACTACTCAGCGTGGTCCTTGGAAGCTGTGCCCAAATTACGATTGCCCTGGCAAAGAAAAGAAAACTGCCCCGCGCAGAGGTGCTCGTAAGAGTACTAAGAGCACCAAATCCACCAAGGCAGCAAAAAAGTAAAAACGTATGACGGTGCATCAAGGGGTGCACCGTTTTTGGAAGAACGAGCGTCCCTCTCCAACGCCCGCTCCATACGTATTTTTACCCTTTTTTGGGCACCTTTCATGTGGAAATGCGTAAAACCTTTAGAATATTCATGGCGAGAAACACAATCTGTCTGTATCGTGAGATAGTTAAGAGGGAGGGAAGCATGAGTAAAAATACACGTACATCACAAGGCTTGTTTATTACGCTTGAAGGCGTTGATGGTTGCGGCAAGTCAACACAAGCTTCTCTTCTACGAGAAGACCTTAAGGCTCTTAACTTTGATGTGGTCTTTGTTCGTGAGCCCGGTGGAACTGCTATTTCTGAGCAGATCAGAGATGTTGTTCTCAATCCAAAAAACGGTGCAATGTGCGACGAGTGTGAGCTGTTACTCTACGAAGCAAGTCGTGCTCAGCTAGTGGAAGAGGTTATTCGCCCAGCTCTAGCATCTGGCAAGGTAGTTTTGTGTGATCGTTTCTATGACTCCACTTACGCCTATCAAGCAGCTGGTCGTGGCCTTGATACGGACTTAGTCCACCATGCAAATCGTTTGGGAAGCTGTGGGGTTTCTCCCGATAGAACCCTTGTTTTTATGCTTGAGCCAACGGTTGCTCATGCGCGTGCTACACAAAATGATACTGATAGATTAGAAGCAGAGGGTGTTGCTTTCCAGGAACGTGTTTTTGCTGGTTATAAGCAGCTTCTACAAGATGAGCCTGAGCGTGTAAAAGCTATTGATGCAGATGGCAGTATTGACGAGGTCCGTACGCGTACTCGCCAGCTGTTAGCCGATCTTATCCCGGGCATCAGTGAGCTTGGTGAGTGATGTCTTCATGACACAAGAGGGTACACATACTGCTCATACTGCCTATTCGCTTCCTCAGGCACTAACGCGTCTTCAAGATCAGCCTCAGGTTCAAAACTTGCTTGCACGAGCATTGCATGAACACAAACTTGGTCATGCCTATTTGTTTGTAGGTGCTCCTGGTTCTGGTAAAGGTCTTGCGGCCAAAGCTTTAGCGCAGTGTGTTCTTTGTGCCCAAGGCGGTGACGCTGCTTGTGACGACTGCATTCGTATTTCTCGTGGCACTCATCCTGACGTGCACGTGCTTACTCCAGCCTCTGCAAACGGTTATCTTATTGAGCAAATTCGTCAGCTCACCGCTGATGTTAGCCTAGCTCCCATGCGATCAACTCATAAGATTTACGTAATTGATCGTGCTGATTTGCTTCGAGAGAATTCAGCAAATGCGCTGCTTAAAACTATCGAGGAGCCACCTGCAGATACTATTTTTATTCTGTCTGCACGTTCTTCTTCTGCGGTACTTCCCACTATTGTTTCTCGTTGTCAGGTGGTTGCGTTTAGAACGCTTACTGACGCTGTAGCTAAAGCCGCTATTATGCGAGAGATTTCTGCTACAGAACAGGAAGCTCGTATTGCGCTCGCAGCAACAGGAACCCCTAGTAGAGCTGTGGAGTTTTTGCAGTCGTCTACGCGCAAGAATATTCGCAGACAACTCATTGACGTTTTTGGCAATCTGCTCAGAAATGACTCGTGGGATGTGCTTATATCCGCAAAAGAGCTGATAGAAGCTGCAAAAATTCCTCTAGGTGATGTGAAGCGCGCCCAAGAAGAGGCGCTTGCTCAAAGTGAGGATTTTCTTACTAGTGCCGCTTTGAAGCAGGTTGAGGCCGCAAATAAGCGAGAGCTCACAGCGCGCGAGCGTTCGGGTATCATAGAAATGTTGGCAATTCTGGAATCGCTTCTTCGCGATGTACTTTTATGTTGTGAAGCAATCGATGAAGAAATAGTAAATACGGATGCAGCAGGTATTATTGACCGTGTTGCGTCTCAAACTCATACCCAGGGTGTACTTGGGGCTCTAGCTGCGGTGCAAGAGGCTCAAAACAACCTGGACCGCTCTGTTTCTCCCCAGCTAACCCTTGAGGTTATGCTGCTGCATATCAAGGAGGCACTTACATGCCCACCGTTGTCCCGGTGAAATTTGAATACGCCGCACGCGACCTTTGGTTTGATCCAAAGGAGTCTGGCGTTCTTGAAGGCGACCACGTCATTTGTCAGACTGAGCGTGGTCTAGAGATTGGCCTTGCTATTGCTGATCCTCGTGAAATTTCTCAGGAGGAGTTTGAATACAAGACAAACAAAGCTGAGCTTAAAGATGTTGTTCGCGTAGCAACTGAAGAAGATCTTTCTCGCGCAGAAGAACTTGCCACTAAGGGCGAGGCTGCGCTTCCCATATTCAGGAAGTTTGTTGTTCAAGAAGAACTTGAGATGAAGCCTATTGGCGTTGAGTATCTTTTTGATGGCGAGAAGGTCGTTTGTTACTTCTCAGCTGATGATCGTGTGGACTTTAGACAGCTTGTCCGTGAGCTTTCTCATGAACTTCATGAGCGTATTGATATGCGTCAGATTGGCGTCAGAGAAGAGGCGGCGGTCATTGGTGGCTATGGTCACTGTGGACAAGAGCTTTGCTGTAGAAGGTTTGGTCTTTCTTTTGAGCCAGTTTCTATTCGTATGGCAAAAGAGCAGGATTTGCCACTGAACTCCACTAAGATTTCTGGTGCTTGTGGCCGCTTAATGTGCTGCTTGCGCTATGAGTTTGAAGCGTATCGTGATTTTAAGAACCGTGCTCCAAAGCGTAATGCTGTTATTGAGACTCCTTTGGGTATGGCAAAAATTGTTGAGTACAACACACCAAAAGAAGAGATTGCACTTCGTCTTGAGAGCGGCAAAGTAGTCCGTATTCCTCTTGCTGACATGGATGCATCTCCTGCAGCACAGCAGAAGTCGGATGAGCTAGGTTGTTCTTGCAGACCAGACAGTGTTTCTCGCGCTGCACTTGAGCGTCTTGAATCTGTTGAGGTTCAGATGGCCCTGGCAGAACTTGATAAAGCAAACGGTTTGATAGTTGATGAAGAGCCAGAAATCAATCCTGACCTCTTTGTTACTGAGGCTCCAAGACGCAAACGTGAGCGCTTTGAGCAGAGCAATGCAAATAGGCAGGAAAATGCGCAGAAGTCTAGCGTAAGAAACACTCGAGAAGAACAGGGTACTCAAAGCTCTTCTCGCACCCGTCGTGTAAGAACCTCAAAGAATGCTCAAGTAAACCCTGGTTCCAGTACTTTTGATGCCGCAACTGATACACTGCGTCGCACGCGTCGCCGTCATCACGTAACAGACGATGGTGTCACAAACACTCAGACACCCCAGAAGAACGAGCAGAACTCAGCTTCTGCTCAGAAACAGCCTCAGGGCAAGCGTTTTAGAAGGACAGATGCTCCTCAGAGTGCACAGAGTGCCGATGAGACTCAGGCTCCGGTCCGTACAAAGAGAACTCGCCGTCCAGGCGATAGGGCGGGCATGAAGGCCCAAAGTTCTTCACAGAGTGCTTCTGGCTCTGGCAGTGCACCTAATGCTGGATCTGTAGACGCTCAGTCACAGAATGCTACGCGTCGTAGACATAGAAGAGCTGGGCGAGATAATCGTAGCCGCGGTTCAAAGGACAATGCGTAATGTATACGCTCAAGACCGAATATGCCTTTGACTCGGCGCATTTTCTTACAAACTACTATGGCAAGTGCGAAAACCTCCACGGTCATCGCTGGCACGTAACTGCTTGTATTTCCACTGCAGAACTTGGCGAGTCTGGTACAGAAAAAGATATGGTTATGGACTTTGGCGTTTTTAAGCGTAAGGTTGGCGCACTGTGTGATTCCCTTGATCATACGTTTTTGATTGAGGAGGGTTCTCTTTCTGAAAAGACACTGAACTGTCTTACAGAAGAGGGTTTCTCGCTTACCGTGTTGCCCTTTAGAACAACAGCAGAAAATTTGGCCAAGTATTTGTTTGAGCAACTTGAAGCGGAAGGCTTACCCGTTTCTTCTGTTGAGGTTGATGAGACACCCAACAATTGCGCCATTTATTCAAAAAATATGAATTAACCTGTTGTTTTTGAAGCTTGTGTGAGCAACATAACCTCGATGGGTATACTCTACGTATGTAGAGGTTTTATCTTTTGGCGAGGTGGAATTTCATGGCTCACGGAACATTGCGAGGTGTCAATTTAACCGGTTGGCTTACGTTTGAACCGTGGGTAACTCCCGAGCCATTTGCGCGTACAGGCTGTGTTGATGAGGCTCAGCTCATTAAAGCATTAGGTGTTGAAGCCTACCATAATCTTGTTAAAGCGCATCGTTCTTCATTTATTCAGAGCTCTGACTTTGTGAGCATTGCCGCTCGCGGTTTTAATGCGGCGAGAATTTCTGTGCCTTGGTATGTTTTTGACGAAGAAGCCGCTGATACACCATATGTAAGCTGTATTGCTGAGCTTGATAAGGCTCTTGAATGGGCAGAAGAGCTTGGTTTGCATGTTATTTTTGTACTGGCAGTAAATCCAGGATTACCTGATGGTTTGGACGATCAGCCAGGTGGTGCTCCACGTACCAGAATTTCTGGAGAAAAGTCGCTTTCTATTCTTCATAAACTTGCCCTTCATTATGCCCATCGTAGCGGTTTTTATGGCATTGAAGTAGCTGATGAGGTTAAACCTCGCGTGCGCAAGGGTTTTAAGCTAACTGATGGTATTCCTGGTCATTTACTTAGAAACTATTATCGCCGTGCTTATGAGGCTATTAGATCTGTGGCAGGAGAAGAACCTGTGGTTATTCTCCCGGATGGTGGTTGGCCTCAGGGATTTAGGCGTTTTATGAGTCAGCAGTCGTATCAAAATGTTTGGCTTGATGCTCATCTTGATAAGCCTTGTGAGGGAATTGATTGTTCAGGTCCTCGTGGGGTACAGCAGCTCATTGATAAAAACGAAGCGTATTTGAAAACTTCTGCATCAGGAGGTCTACCCGTAATGGTAGGCAAGTGGTCTGCATCACTACCAAACATCAACGGCGCTATGACTGCAGAAGGAAGAATTGCTCTTGAGCGTATTTACACCTCTGGCCAGCTTAAAGTGTACAATACGTGTCCTGCATGGTTCTTCCAGACCTGGAAGACCTCTGCATTTTTGGCAGCATGGGACGCGCGCGTTGCACTGGCAACGTTTGAGAGGGGAATGCTCGAGTAATGACAGAATCTACTCTTTCAGCAGGTAAACTGTCTATTGTGGGCACGCCTATTGGTAACCTTTCGGATACGTCACCGCGCGTTAAAAAAACGCTTGCAGCAGCAGATGTCATTTTATGTGAGGACACGCGTGTAACCTCAAAGCTTCTCTCGGCATTTGACATTCACGTGCCATTGCAGCGCTGTGATCAAAATATTATTGAATCGCAAATTGAACCAACGCTTGAGAGGATTCGCGTTGGCCAGCGTGTTGCATTTGTGTCAGATGCAGGTATGCCGGGTATTTCCGATCCAGGTCAGCATTTGGTTGATGCGGCGCTTTCAGAAGGTCTTGCAACGGAGGTTATTCCGGGTCCTTCTGCGGTAACTTGTGCACTTGTTGCATCGGGCCTGGCGAGTGAACATTTCTTCTTTGAAGGCTTTTTGCCCAGAAAGCACGGACAGATTGTACAGCGTTTGCAGCAACTTGCAGCAATTCCTGGCACCATTGTGTTGTATGAATCTCCGTTTAGGGTGCTTGCAACTGTTGAAGCTATAGCCGAGGTGTTCCCAACTAGGCAGGTGGCTCTTGTTAGAGAGCTCACCAAGCTTCACGAAGAAGTGGTGCGCGATGTGGCTTCTCGCCTTGTTAAGGCACTTGCTGCAAAAGAAAACCTCAAAGGCGAGTGTGTTCTGGTCATTGCAGCCCCCACAGAAGAAGAGCTTTCCTCTGCATCATCGCAGGCAGCGGGCGAGTCTCAGCTCTCGCTCGAAGATGCTATCCAGGCGGGTCTTGCTGCTGGCATTAGAAAATCAGCACTGGCCAAGGAGCTTGTTCAGAAGTTTGGTATTGCGCGTGATGAGGCATACCAGGCAATTCTTACTCATGAGGCAAATAGTTTCAGTATGCCTATAAAGATGCAGTAAAAGTGTTTCTTGTAGGATTCGAATACTACTTTGGATGAGTCTGAGAACAAGATCACAAAAGTCTACAACTTTGTAATCAAAACCCAATCGAAGAGATATAAGAATCTCTCTTATCTCAGTGTTTCATACATCGGTAAATGAAATGTTCGGTGGTAACTTACCTTAAATTTAGTGCTTTTCTTAGCATGTTTCAGAGACTTTACGGGGAAGAAATTCATTACGACCACGGTTGAAATGTGAATATTATGACCGTAAGCAAGGAGATGCTAATACCGAAAAAAATCAAGACGAGCGGCAGAGCAAAAGATTCTGACGCCGACACTGGAATTTTGAACATGAAAGCTATGATACCTGCGAGGACAAGGCCGACTCCCGCTGCCGCTAGTCCAAATCCAATTAATTTTGCAACATAGGGAATCCTATTCCTTGGAATCTGGGCAATATGGTAGTTGTGAATCAAGATGGGACTACCCGTCTTTACCATCCATAATCCAACAACGAGAAAACAAACTCCTCCGATCATGCTGCCGATGGATGATTTTAGTACATCAGGATTCATTGCTCATCTTGTCCATCTTTAAGGGGAAGTGTTGCAATAAAAGCAATAAAGACAAATTCATTACTTCCCGTATCTATATCACAAATCAAATCTAACATACACTCCATGTCGTCGATTGTCCACATGCGTTCGCAAAGGTCTTGTACCAGTTTTGTTGACCAAATTGAGCTAAGGCCATCATTCTAGTATGAACTGCGTGTAGATATTTAACTGTTACAATAAATAAGCTATTGCAACTTACACAAAGGGAGTCATTATGCCCGAGGCTAAGCCGTCATACTTTATTACCACCCCAATTTATTACGTCAACGCAAAGCCACACCTGGGAACTGCGTACTGCACCCTGCTTTGCGATATCCAGGCTCGCTTTAGGCGTGCCGCTGGTTACGATGTTTTTTTCCTTACTGGTATGGACGAGCATGGCGAGAAGGTCGCTCTTGCTGCAGCTGATCACGGCTTGTCTCCACAGGCATGGTGTGATTCCCAGGTTCCTTTTTTCAAGGGACTTTATGAAGAGCTCAACATTTCATATGATGACTTTATCCGTACTACCGATGAGCGCCATGTAAAGGCTGTCCAGTATCTGTGGGAGCGCATGCGTGAGGCTGGCTTCATCTATAAGGGATCCTATGATGGCTGGTACTGCATACATGAGGAGACTTTTTTCACCGAGACCCAGGTAGAAAAGGCAGACGAAGAGGCTGGTTGCAAGGGTGCACACCTTTGCCCAGATTGTCATCGTGAGCTTGAGCGCGTCTCAGAAGAGTCTTGGTTCTTCAAGCTTTCTGCATTCCAGGACAAGTTGCTTGAGCTGTATGCTGAGCACCCAGATTTCATTGAGCCAGACTTCCGTGCAAACGAGGTCCGTAGCTTTGTTGAGTCTGGTCTTCAGGATATTTCTGTATCTCGTACCAGCTTTGACTGGGGTATTCCAGTTCCTTTTGATGAGTCTCACGTAACCTACGTCTGGTTTGATGCTCTTCTCAACTATTACACCGCTGTTGGCTACGGTGATGATAGTCCAGAGGCTGCTGCTATGAGAAAGCGTTTCTGGCCAGCTCAGATGCACGTTGTTGGCAAAGACATCATTCGTTTTCACTGCGTCATTTGGCCTGCAATGCTTATGGCCCTTGGCGAGGCTGTTCCTGAGCACATCTTTGCTCACGGCTTCTTGAACGTTCGTAATTCTGAGACCGGCGTTGTTGAGAAGATGAGCAAGTCTCGCGGAAACGCCATTGCACCTAAGGATGTTTTGGATTTGCTTGGCGTTGAGGGCTATCGCTATTACTTCATGACCGATGTCACCCCTGGCGAGGACTCTGGCATTTCCTTTGAGCGCATGGAGCAGGTCTATAACGCTGACCTGGCAAATAGCTGGGGTAATTTGGTTTCTCGCGCCCTTAATATGAGCGATAAGTACTTTGAGGGTGTCACTCCAACCTTTGATGGTTCTTCTGTTGCTGCAGACCATCCGCTGCGCAAGCTGGCTGAGGGCATCTATGATCGCTATGCCACTTGCATGGAGAAGATGGACTACGTAGGCGCCAAGAACATCATTATGGAGCTTGTCCACGCAGCTAACCACTACATTGAGGATGCCGCTCCTTGGACAGTGGCAAAAGACCCCGAGCGCGCAGCAGAACTTGCAGAGATTATCTATACACTGCTTGAGTCTATCCGCATTTGTGCACACCTGTTTATGCCATTCATGCCTACCACATCTACAGAGGTTTTGCGCCGTATGAGCCTTGATG
Organism: Lancefieldella parvula DSM 20469; assembly: GCF_000024225.1. Taxonomy (NCBI): domain Bacteria; kingdom Bacillati; phylum Actinomycetota; class Coriobacteriia; order Coriobacteriales; family Atopobiaceae; genus Lancefieldella; species Lancefieldella parvula. The sequence continues at coordinate 1,228,011 of NC_013203.1, read as the reverse complement.
AGGTAGAGATTAACTCTACCGATGCCCGTAGCGAGTGCACATGGGGCAGGCTTCAGGGTGGCTTGGCCGTTTCTAAGGGAGACGCTCTGTTCCCACGTCTTGCAAGCAAGTAATCGTGTCGGAGCACGCATCGCATCAGACATCGTGGCTTGCTAATCAGAGAGCCACTAAAGAAACGCTAGAACGTTTTGGCCTCGCCACTAAATATAGACTGGGCCAAAATTTCCTAGTGCAAGACCACATTATCGAGAAAATCGTTCAGCTTGCAGAGGTTCGGCCTACCGATGTGGTCGTCGAGGTTGGACCCGGTTTGGGTACCCTCACGGTGGCCTTGCTCGACAACGCTCTTGCGGTCTGCTCGCTTGAGGCAGACCCTGAGCTTGAGCAAGTCTTAGACGTAACCTGCAAGGAACCGCATCCAGACTCGTTTGTACTGGTTATGGGCGATGCGCTGGCAATCACGTCGCAGAAGCTTGCTGAAGCTTACGGAGTCCTTCCAGCTGTTGCCCAGAGTGCGATCCCGGTTACCCCGATGCCAACTAAGTTTGTGTCCAATCTTCCGTATCAGGTGGCAGCAACGCTGATTCTTAAGTTCTTTCAGGAACTTCCTTCGCTTGAGCGAGCGGTAGTCATGGTGCAGGCTGAGGTGGCCGATAGAATTGCCGCTAAGCCTTCTACCAAGGCATATGGCGCCTATACTGCAAAGTTGTCTTTATTCGCGCAGGTTACCGGTAGGTTTGAAGTGGGTCCCGGCAACTTTATGCCGCCACCACGCGTTAACTCTGCCGTAGTTCGTCTTGATCGCACGGAGGCGAGAAACCCATTGACTTCTGAGTTTCTTTCAGAAGAAGAGCTCTTGCATGCCATGAGGGTTATTGACGCTGCCTTTGCTCAGCGTAGAAAGACCATTCGTAATTCAATGAGTGCGTCTGGCTTTGATAAAGACAAGCTAGACCAGGCGTTTCTCGCCACAGGAATTGCGCCTACGGCGCGTGCAGAAGTTTTGACCAGCCAAGATTTTATTTGTCTTGCAGCTGCTTTGGAGCCTTTGAGTGAGTAAGAAAAAGCATCATCTACCAGCAGAAGAAGTGGAAGCACTTTCTTTTTCTGACGGTCAACTATTCCACGATATTTACGGCACGCCTCGTTCAGCACCGCGTGTTTTGGCTCCTGTTGCCGATACTCATGGCCATTTAGGTAGTCTGCATGAGCACAATGCTGCAGAGTCTCTTGCACGTGCTGCCGCAGCGGGCGTTCGTATGCTTATTGCGCCGGTAGATATTGCTGCGGAGTTTCCTCGTAAGTGGGCAGATATTACCACCTTTAAAGGATGGTTTGAGTCTACGCTTAGTGAGGCTCGCCAAGCTTTAATAAAACTAGCTGCAGCAGATCTTTGTGTATCCTGTGATCTACCTGCAGAGTATTTGTTTGAGCATACGTATTTTATGGTTGGTGCACATCCTTATAGCGCGCCAGATTATAACCAAGAGGCTGAACAGCGCTTGTTTGAACTTCTTGAGCATCCTCTTTGTGTTGGTGTGGGAGAAATTGGTCTTGATTTTGGACCATACTGTGAGGTTTCAGAAGAGGTCCAGCGTAAGGTCTTTGAGCGACAGCTCTCCATTGCACACGAGTACAATCAACGTGTTGAGTTGCATTTGCGTGACGGTGCTGATGACACGCACGCTCATGATTTGGCGCTTGAAATATTAAACCGTATGGGCGTGCCTAAGGCAGGCTGTGACCTGCATTGCTACACCGACGGTCCGGAGGTAATGAAGCCTTTTGCAGACCTTGGATGCTTCGTAGCCTTCGGTGGTGCAGCAACTTTTAAGCGCTCAGATGATATTCGAGCGGCAATGATTTCCTGTCCAGAGGCACAATTGCTCTCAGAGACTGACTTTCCCTACATGGCTCCAGAGCCTTTGCGTGGAGGGGAGTGCACACCAGCGATGGTTGTGCATACGGTCGAGCGTTTGGCGGAGCTTCGTTGGCAGCAACTTGATATTCCAAAAGAGAAGACGTATACCATACTCTGGGAAAACGCCCAGCACTTTGTAGGGCTTGCGTAGAGTAGTAAGGGGTGAGTGTGTATGACAAAAATCTTAGTTGTAGAAGATGATCATCAGATTCAGCAAGAGTTGGTACTGTTGCTACAAAGAAATGGCTTTGAGGCTCAAGCGCTCACGTCTTTTGAAGCAGTTCCTCAGCAGATTATTGCTGCTCACCCAGATTTGGTTCTTTTGGACTTAAACCTTCCTGGTATTGACGGACAGCAGATTTGTCGAGAAGTACGACAGCTCTCAAACGTTCCTATTATTGTTGTTACTAGTAGAAATACTGATCTTGATGAGCTTATGGTGCTCTCGTTAGGGGCGGATGATTTTATTGCCAAGCCTTATAACACACAGATTTTGCTCATGCATATTACTTCAGTACTGAGGCGCACAAATAGCGATGTTACAACAGGAGCACAACTTTCACATGCAGGTGTAACGCTTGATTCTTCTTCATGCAAGGTTTCTGCAAATCAGAAGAGTGTTGAGCTAACCAAAAACGAGCTCAGAATACTTTCCCTTTTGATGCAAAATGCAGGGACAGTTGTTTCTCGCCAGAGAATTCAAGAAGAGCTGTGGCAATCGGATGAGTTTGTTGATGATAATACGCTGACAGTAAACATCAGCCACCTCAGAAATACTTTGGCAAGCATTGGCGTTGAAGATTTTGTTATGACGCGCCGCGGACTTGGCTATGTTATCGAGTAGGTTTTTATGTCGCTTCTTAAGTATTTAAAAAATCGAACTATTTTCTTTCTTGCGCTCATAGTAAGCAGCACGTTAATTGGCTTTATGCTTAAAGGCATCGGACTTAACGTGTTTGCTATTGCTTACTGTATTTTGGTTTTATGGGTAATAGGAGCGGCTGCACTTCTTGCTGATTATTTTCATCGTCGTTGGTTTTACCAGCAGCTTGCTGATAATTTAGCAGCAACTGACAAAGAGAGTTACCTGGTTCCTACTATGCTGGACGAACCTTCAACGCTTGAGGAGAGACTTTTTAGAGATGCGCTTTCAAGCATGTCTAAGTCTATGATGGACAAGCTTGCTGATGAGCATATGCGATCAAAGGAATATCGCGAGTATATTGAGATGTGGGTACATGAAATCAAGACACCCATCGCTGCAGCTCATTTAGTTGCTCAGAATAATCCTTCTTTGCCCATGGACGATGTACAGACGCAGCTAACTAAAATTGAATCGCTGATAGAGCAGGCTCTCTTTTATGCGCGCAGTGCATCTGTGGATCGAGATTTTTCTATTAGAGATGTTAACTTGCAGCTCATTGTTAAAGATGCTCTTAAAAACAATACACGTGTTTTTATTGATGCAGGTGTTTCTCCGCATTTTGATGATTTGGATCATGTGGTAAAAGCTGATCCAAAGTGGCTTGAGTTTATTTTGCGACAGCTTCTGGTTAATGCAGCAAAGTATTCAAATCCGGAGCTAGCACCTGGCGAGAAGAACGTTTGGATTTCTACGTCCGTCTCAGAACCACGTGAGGGAACCACTTCGACAACTCTTTTTATTAAGGATAATGGTATCGGTATCCCTGAAGAGGATCTTTCTCGTATTTTTGATAAGGGATTTACCGGTCAAAATGGACGCAAGTACGCCAAATCTACCGGCATGGGTCTCTATCTTTGTTATGAGCTCTGTAAAAAGATGGGCCTTAAACTTGCTGTGAGCAGTACTGTTGGTAAAGGCTCAATCTTTTCTATTACGTTTAATCAGTCCTTTACCGATTTGCATTAATCACATAGCTTACAGCTCTAGTTCCCACAGTTCATCTGTTTGAGGATCGCTTCCTACCTGGAAGGTATGCTGACTAAAACGTTTGAAACCCCAATGAGTATAAAATGCCTTAGCAGGTTCATTGTGTTCCCAAACACCCAACCATACGCGTTTTTTGCCCTTATCTTTTGCTAGATCAAGGGCAAATTTCATGAGCTTTGATCCAAGATGTAAGCCTTTGTAGCGGGGAAGAATATATAGACGCTCAATTTCAAGTGAATCATCTCGCTGACCCTCAGTTTGCTTATAGCGTGTATTCAGTTTTATGTAGCCAGCTATCTGGTCTTCTACTTCAACAAAATAGAAATACGAGTGTTTAGCAGCAAGCTCATGGGCAAGCTTTTCTGTGTTGTAGAGCGTGTCAATGCAGCTTGCCAAATCATCTGCCGTATTTGAGTCAATAAAGGTGTCTACAAATGTCTCTACGCTAAGCTTCTGCAGAGTACGTAAGTCAGCTGCTTCAAGCGGTCGAATAGAAATGTGAACATCATCAAGGCTGACCGTGTTTCTCGTCTGACGATATGCATCAAGGTCAAAAGAGAGTAGATGGTGGAGGACGCCAAAGTGATCGAGCACTTTAGAAGATGCCTGCGTAAATCCAGCCCGTTCATAGAAGGGTTGAGCTTTGAGTTGAGACTCAACTAATACCTTGGAAGCAACGCTTTCTTGTGCCAGGTAGTCAAGGGTATCGTGCAATAGCTTTGAGCCAATGCCGACGCCTTTGTTGTTGACACATACACGTCCAAGAAGAGGAGAGTTGTATGACTGCTCTGCATCAATGATGCGTAAATATGCAGCTACTGAGTCAGTATCCTGATAAAAGACATGGGTAGAAACTTGATCAACGTTATCAAGATCGTTGTACATAATTTGCTGGTCAACAATGAATGTTTCAGCTCTTAAAGAAAGAATTTGATATAACTCTTTAGCGGTAAGCTGCCCAAATCTTTTAATTACCAACTTCATAGCATGCCCTCCCGTATGCTTGATAGTGATATTTTGACACATCAAAGTGAGAAAAGCGTAAGGTTTCCGTAAGGTCAATCGATGGCAATGTGAACGGTAGTGATGGAGTATATATCTCAAGATTTACTCGTTTCCCAATGAAAGGGCGTAACATGTCAGCTATTCAATCAGTTCCAACTCAGCCAACTGTTGTGGCTGGACAATCTTCAGCACTTACCCCTCATACCGTTTTGGTTTGCCAAAACCTCGAGAAGTACTATGGAACTCGTGGAAATATTACTAAGGCACTGGACGGCATTAATCTTTCTGTAGCTCGTGGCGAGTTCATTGCCATCATGGGTCCTTCCGGTTCGGGCAAAACTACGCTTTTGAACTGCATCTCTACTATTGATCAGGCATCTGCAGGCCATATCTTTATTGATGACCAAGAGCTTTCCAGCCTGCGCGGCTCTGAGCTTTCTGCCTTTAGGCGTGACCGCTTGGGCTTCATTTTCCAGGATGCAAATCTCCTTGACACTCTTACTGCTCGAGAGAACATTGCCCTATCTTTGACTATTGGACATATTCGCGCACAAGAAGTTTTGGAACGCGTTGATGTTGTTGCTAAATTACTTCAGATTACTGATGTATTAGATAAGTTTCCTTATGAGATGTCTGGCGGTCAGCGTCAGCGTGTTGCAGCTGCACGAGCTATTGTGACTAATCCATCTCTTGTGTTAGCAGATGAGCCAACGGGTGCGTTGGACTCAAAGAATGCACGCACACTTCTGGAAAGCTTTGAAGGTTTAAATCGTGAAGGCGCAACTATTGCCATGGTTACTCACGACTCTTATGCAGCTTCTTACGCTCATCGCGTCATTTTTATTAAGGATGGTCGTATTTTTAATGAGATAGTTCGTGGTGAAAAATCTAGGAAACAATTCTTTGATCAGATTATGGATGTTGTTTCATTCTTGGGAGGAGAGGGTGCTGATGTACAGTAAAATCGCGCTGGGCAATGTTAAGAAATCACTGCGCGATTTTAGTATTTACTTTCTGACTTTAGCAGTGGGAGTTGCGCTATTTTATGCTTTCAACTCAATAACTCAGCAATCAATGGTTCTTAAGTTAACTGAGGATGCGCGCTCAATTGTTCAGTTATTGAGTAAGACCATTACTGGCGTAAGTATTCTTCTTGCTGTAATTCTGGGTTTTTTAGTTGTGTATGCTAATCAATTTTTGATTCGACGCAGAAAAAAAGAATTTGGCATGTATCAAATTTTGGGCATGACTAAAAGAAATGTCTCAAAGATTATGATCATTGAGACACTCATTGTTGGTTTTTTGGCATTGGTTGTTGGTTTGGTTGCGGGTATCTTTATGTCGCAGTTTATGTTGTTTGCAACTGCGCACATGTTTAACGCCACAATAGAATCGTTTACTTTCGTGTTTTCTACGACATCTTTAGTTCAAACAGTTCTTTATTTTGCAGTTATGTTTGTTGTAGCACTTATTTTTAATGTATTTACCGTGTCTCGTTATAAGCTCATTGATCTTCTTAATGCAGATAAGGTTTTTCAGACTGTAAAAGTAAAAAACTTGACTGTATCAGTTCTTGTGTTTATTGCATCTTTGGGGCTTATTGCATGGTCGTATGTGATGCTCAAACATAATGGTATGAGAACGCTTGATATTGAATTTGCGGGTGCAACAGTTTTAGTTTCTATTGGTACAGCACTTTTCTTTTTCTCTATCTCTGGCTTTTTGCTGCGCTTTTTGCAAACAAGAAAGAATTTCTATTTTAAAGGTCTACATTCTTTTATTTTACGGCAGTTCAACGCTCGAATAAATACCGCATGGGTTTCTATTTCTTTAGTTTGTGCCATGCTTTTTGTAGCTATTTGCGGTCTTGGATCGGGCTTTTCATTGGTTAATGCCATTAATAGTGAAATGAGCGTATTCCGTACCTATGATATGAGCGCATCTATTAGACCAAATCAGAAGAATGAGCTTGAACCACATAATGCAGAAACAGTTGACTACACGACAACGCTTCAGAAGATAGATCCAGAATGGAATCAAGTTATAAAAAAGGCTATTCAGGCAGATACTTATTATGTAATGGATGATACCACAACGCCAAGTTTTACCTATCATGCGATTGATGAAGTGGGTGGGAAGAAGCTTGCTGATTATTATGGAGCTTATGTATCTGAAGATTTGAAAGATATTTCAAATAGGGATATTACGGTTATGCGTGCTTCACAGTATAACCAGCTTCGTGTTGCATCAGGTCTTGATCCTATTGATTTTGGCACTAATGGCTATATGGTTTGGACACTTGATAACAGCGTTGCCCAGTATTGGAAAGACTCACTTGCGCAGAACCCTAATTTAACAATTCAAGGCACAACGTATCATGCAGTAGGAGAGACTGTTGATAAGGGTCAAACTCAAGGTGGCCCACTTTTACAGCCAGGAATGGGAATCATGGTACTTGCAGACCAGAGTTTTCCAAAGAGTGTGGTTTCAGCAGGATCATATGTAGTGGGAACATATAACACTACTGATGATAAAGAAGAATCCAAGTTCCGCGAGCAAATTAAGAAGTATTTTGATGATGGTGAACTTGTTGGATCTGATTCTGATTCGTATGAGTTGATTTTGACAACTACTACTGCCCAGTATCTTTCAAATTATGCAGGCCTCAGCGCTATTGTTACATATCTTGCGCTTTATATTGGTTTAATACTTTTTATCGCTTGTTCCGCAATTCTTGCGCTTCAGCAGCTATCAGAGGCTTCGGATAATGCCCGCGCTTATCAGGTCCTTGCAGAATTGGGTGCCGAGAAGGGTCTTGCCAGCCGAGCTCTCTTTACTCAGATTGGCGTGTATTTTTTGTTCCCTCTGCTTGTATCTATGGCACATGCAACATGCGCTATGTCATTGATGGTAAATATTATAAAAACAGTAGGAAACTTTGATGTTTCACAATCTATTGGTGGAGTAGTTGCTATTGTCATTGCTTTGTATGGAGGTTATTTCTTAGTTACGTATTTTGCCGCGCGTTCTATTATTTTTAGAAGCTCAAGAAAAATGCAGTAGTTTTACAGTTTTAATGTTATAAATTCGTGAAAGAAGGACGGATGTTTCTCTGTGGAGCATTCGTCCTTCTTGCTTAGGTAAAATAGAAATGTTATGTCAGATAACATCTGTGCAGAGTATGTACTAGAGGAGGCATCATGGGTCTTTGGTCAAAGGTTAAAAATGTGTTTGTTCCCTCTAATGGAACTGAAGAGCCTCAGAAAGCCACATTTGCTACCAGGGAAGATACAATTTATGCACCAATTTCTGGCGTTTTGGTAAGCGTTCAAGAGGTACATGACGAGGTAATTTCAAGTGGTCTTTTTGGTCAAGGTTACGGTATTTTGCCTGTTGGTCTTGATTGTGTATATGCTCCTTGTGATGCTCGCGTTACCGCAACTAATGTAACTAATCATTCAATTGGTCTTACCACTGATACTGGTATTGAGATTCTGATTCACATTGGCGTTGGTACCATTGAGATGAACGGTAAGGGTTTTACCCGTTACGTTCACGCTAATGATGAGGTTAAAGCAGGTATGCCACTGATTTCGTTTGATTCTGCTGCCATTGAAGAAGCGGGATATGAGAACGTTGTAGTTGTTACCGTTGTCAACGCAGATACGTACGAGCGCATTGACCTTATCGGTGAATCCGGAACGCTGATTGGTGGTCGTCCGCTGGTTAAGATTGGCGATCCTTTGATGTGCGTCAAGCACTAGGGTTTCTCGCCAACTACAAATATCTGCAATAAACGAGGTTTTTCATGCTTAGAGTCACTAAGGCAATTCTTCACGTCTTTGATTTTGAGACGGGAACTAAATACTTCTCTCAATCTACCTTGGATTTGGAGGACCGTCAGACAAAGTCATATGTACAGCGTAGACTGCGTAAGGTTACGGCAAACCCAGAGTCTAGACATGGAGAATTTGCCCCTACCAGTAATTTTGCTGGCGGTCTTCAGGAATACGCACACGGAGACGTTGAGTTTGTAGAGTTTTCTTGCCAGATTGCCCAGTGGTTCTGGGAACAGCTTCGTCGTGCAGATGACGTTGAGCAGTGTGATCTTCTTGTGGCTGATTACATTGATACTGATGCAGGTCAAGCGCTTGCTAGCAGTGCTGTAAATGATGAGGATGCTCAGGCTGAGGCATTTGAGGGTGAGGGAAGACGACTCTTTGCCATTGTGCTTCTCCCACGCAAGCAAGCCTTTATACATGATGTTAATGGCTCATCAAACGAGATTTTACGTCAAGATGCAACGCTGCCATCGCCTACGCAAAAAGTTGACTCGTATGCAGTCATTGACTTAGATACGGGCGCTATTGATTTCCACGATCATGATCGTTCTGTAGCAGGAGAAGGAAAGTTTATTATTCCCGAGTTGTTTCTTGAGTGCAGTTCAGAGGCATCAAGCCATGAGGTTATTGGCGAGGTAACCGTTATTGTTCAGGATTTGGCAGAAGAGTATGGTCTTGAGCCTGCCGTTGAGGTGTCTCGCGCTAAGGCTGCCGTTGCGGAAGCAGCAGAGGTAGAAGAGGTAGTAGATCCCATCAAGGTTGGTAAGCGCATCTTTGAAGAGCGTCCTGAGATTCAGGAAAAGTACGAAGCTCAGGTGGTAAGTAGAGAGCTTCCAGAAGAAGTTCCTGTTAAACGCGGTGTTGCTAACAGGATTGCGAAGAATCATAAGATTCGAACAGATACAGGAATTGAGATTTCATTTCCTTCAAACCTAACAGATCGTCCAGGTTACTTAGAATTTTCTCATGAGTCTGACGGTAGGATTACCATTTCAATTAAAAATGTTGCACATATTGAGAACCGCTAAATCCTATCTCTGACCTCACAATTTAGAGCTAAAGCTCCCTAAAATTTCTTTCGGGTAGTTTGTAAATTACGTATCTTTTTGAATATCGACGTCTTTCTCGGGTAGAATAGTCTCTCAAAGGTCACACCGTACTACTAAACGTTCTAGGAGACCCTAATGAGTTTAAAGAAACAGCAAAGCACGACCATCGAGGAGCAGAGTGCTGCTCTTTTTAATCGTCGTGATGCTCTTAAGATTTTTGCCGGCATGGGCATTGCTGCCGCTGCCGTTACTGCCTCACTGATTAACACGCGCCCTGCTCTTGGTGTTACACAGTCTCAGATTGATGCTGCTCGTAGTGACTACGATGCTGCTCAGAAGCTGCTTGATGAGATTTCTAACGAAGTTTCTAATATGCAGGCAAGTCTGAATGACACCAACTCTCAGATTGGTGCTATTTCTGGTCAGATTGCAGATAAGCAGAATCAAATTGATGCTAAACAGAAAGAGATTTCTGAAAAAGAAACTCAGATTACCGAGAAGAGAAAAGCACTTGGCGCACGTATGTCCAGCAACTATAAAGCTGGCCCAGCTGGCGCTTTAGAGATGATTCTTTCTTCTGCAAGCTTTGAGGAGCTTACTTCTAATATTTACTATCTCGATAAGATTTCTGAGTCTGATCAGAAGATGATTGAGGAAGTTAAGAACTTGAAGGCTGCCCTTGAGTCAGATAAGGCTGCTCTTCAGTCCGAGAAGACTGAGCTTGAGAATAAGAAGACTGAACTTGAAAATCTTCGTACTTCTCAGGAGTCTCAGCTCAATGAGATTTCTGCTCGTCAGGCAGACGCTGCAAACGTTGTTTCTAATCTTGATGACAACGTTAAAGAGCTTATTGCTCAGCGTGATTCTGAGCTTCTTGCTGCCCAGCAGGAGGCAGAGCGTGTTGCTGCTCAACGTGCTGCTGCGTCAAGTAATAGTGGCGGCGGTAGCAGCTATTCTGGCGGTGGTGGCGGAGGAGGAACCTCTTCTGCTGGTTCTGGCTCTGCTGCTGCAGTTGTTAATGCTGCAAGTTATACCGGATCTACAGGCGCAGGTTTCTGTGCTGCTTGGGTTTCTAATGTCTTCTCAAACGCAGGCGTTGGCACCTTCTATGGCAATGCATGCGATATGTATTACTCCTGGTGTTACTCTACCGACCAGAGCGCTATTGAGCCTGGCATGATTATTGCTGTTCCTACTCTTGGTGGCTCTGCTGCAGCTTTGATTTACGGTCACGTTGGTATCTACATTGGTGGCGGCATGGTCAGACACTGCCTCTCTGGTGTTGTAAGAAGCCAGAGCTTAAGCTCTTGGATTTCTCAACTTGGTGCTTTGAGTACTCCAAGGTGGGGCTGGCTTGGTGGCGTTGTTCTGAGCTAAGGCTTTGGTCTTTAATAACTTGTTATGTAAAAGAGCTTGGCTATATATAACCAAGCTCTTTTGTTATCTATCTTGGTGCAAAAAAGGACGTAAATGCCACGAGCATCTACGCCCTTCTCGTCCTATAAAAGGGGAGTGGATTACTCTTCAACCTCAAGAAGCTCAATGTTAAAGTTAAGGTCTTTACCAGCCATTGGATGGTTTGTGTCAAAGACAATGGTGGTACCGTCGTTTGAGACTACTGTTGCCATAACAGGATATCCCTCAGGGGTACCTAAGGTGACCTGCTGACCTGCAACAAGATTTTCAGATCCAGGAAGTTGAGCTACAGGAACAGGCTGAACTGCCTCCTCATGGCGCTCACCATAAGCCTCAGCCGCTGGAATATGCACGTCAACAATCTGTCCAACGGTCATATCTTTGACAGCCTGGTCAAAACCAGGAATCATCTGACCAGCCATGCAGGTAAATGCCAGTGGCTCATTACGATCGCGGGAAGAGTCAAACTTAGTTCCATCATCAAGGGTACCTACGTAGTGGACTTTTACTTTTTTACCTTCGTTGCTCATAAAACTCCAATCATTAAAAACATATCTTTGGCATTTTACCCAAGAGTGATGTAAATCAACCCTTGAATGATAAAGGTATAAAATACTTTACATTCAGTTTGAAAGGTTTGTAATGGAAGCTCGTCTGACTCCTCATAGTTTTATTGGTGTTTTTGACTCGGGCGTTGGCGGCATGAGCGTGCTTAAGCATCTTGTTGCTCAAATGCCTCATGAGACGTTTCATTATTTTGGTGATTCTGCATTTGCTCCTTATGGCACTAAGCCAAAAGAGCAGATTGCACAGCGTTCGTCTGTTATTGCTAAAAAGTTTATTGATGAGGGTGCTAAAGCACTGGTTATAGCCTGCAATACCGCAACAGCTGCTGCCGCAGACGAACTGAGGGCAGCCTATCCTTATCTATCTATTGTGGGTGTTGAGCCGGCTCTTAAGCCTGCAGTGACTGCGTATCCTCATGGAACTGTGATTGTTCTAGCTACAAAGGCAACACTTTCTTTACAGAAGTATCACAATCTTGAGTCGCGATTACATCCTTCCGCAAAGGTTATCTCTATTCCAGGAGAAGGCTTGGTAGAGCTTATTGAATCTGGTCAGACTGATTCAGAACAGTTGCACAAACGACTGACTGAGCTTTTAGGTGGCTATACTGGTCAGGTAGATGCTGTGGTTCTTGGTTGTACGCATTACCCTTTTATTAAGAAGCAAATTAGCTCTGTTTTAGGCAACGTAGAATTTTTTGATGGCGGTGCAGGAGCCGCTCATCAGCTTAAACGTTTGCTAAAGCAGGCAAATCTGCTTACTTCTAAAGAAAACATTGAGGATACCACTACAGATACCATTGCGAATGAGAACGACAGCATCGTACGACCAGATATTTTATTCTCATCAAGCATTGACACTCCTGAAGAATTGGCATTCTACCAGGAGTTCTTCTCGCAAGAGATGTAGTTACAGTCCATAAGCCTATTATTTTAATTTACTCTCAAGCCACTTCTTGAGCACTACAGCGTTGTTGTATTTAGTGTCTTTGTCCGAGAAAAGCAGTGTCACGGTAGTTAAATCAAGCTTTTTGAGCTGTTCAACAAAGGTTTCTGCGTCGGGATTGCTGTTAAGCTCGGCCGTATACGTAGACACAAAGCTGTCAAAACGCTCTGGATCGTGGTTGAATGTTTTTCTGCACTCAGTAGTAGGAGCAATAGTTTTAGCCCACTCATCAGCGTGCAGGTTCTCTTTTTTGATGCCACGAGGCCACAGTCTATCTACGAGCACGCGATACCCATCGTTAGCTTCTGGTGCGTCGTAGGTCCTTTTGAGTTTGATATTCATTGTTGCTCCCTTCAGCTCATGTACGTTATACCGCAAAATAACTATTCGGTTACAAACTATTTGATATGGCAAGGTATTTAAAGTTGCACGTTTAAGATGGAGTTCATTCTTTGAAACCCACGGAGAAAGGAAAGCCATGGCAAACTCAGTGGAGAAGAAAGACATCGATTGGACATCGCTTGGCTTCGCATATACGCAGTGTGATTACAGTTACGTTGCCCACTACAAAGATGGTGCTTGGGATGAAGGTGGACTTACTACCAATCACAACATTACGCTGTCTGAATGCGCAAATATCTTCCATTATTGCCAGGAAGTTTTTGAGGGCTTAAAGGCCTATACCACAGTCTCTGGCGATATTGTGTGCTTTCGTCCTAATCTTAATGCTCAGCGTATGGCAGATTCTGCATCTCGTCTTGTTATGCCTCCATTCCCTGAGGATAGATTTGTTGCTGCTGTTAAAGAGGTTGTTTCTGCAAATGCAGCATGGGTTCCACCATTTGGTACAGGTGCTACGTTGTATGTTCGTCCTTTTATGATTGGTACCGGCAATACCGTTGGTGTTAAGCCATCTCCTACATATGAATTCCGCATTATGGTTACTCCAGTTGGAGCTTATTACTCTAACGGCGTTGCTCCTGTTGCACTGACCGTTTCTCCTTATGATCGCGCCGCTCCTCACGGAACCGGCAACATCAAGGCTGGTCTGAATTACGCTATGTCTCTGTATCCAACCACTTGGGCACATGAGCAGGGCTTTGCAGATAGCATGTATCTTGATTCAGGCTCTCGCACTTATGTTGAGGAGTCCAGTGGCGCAAACTTCCTCTTTGTTAATAAAGAGGGAACCTTGGTTATTCCACAGTCCTATACTGATTCTATTTTGCCTTCTATTACCCGTCGTTCATTAGCAACTGTTGCTAAAGACATGCTTGGTATGAAGGTTGTTGAGCGTCCTGTCCGTTTTGATGAGCTTGACCAGTTTGTTGAGTGTGGCATGTGCGGTACTGCTGCCGTTATTTCTCCTGTTGGCAAAGTTGTTGATGGTGAGAAAGAGATTGTCTTTGGCGCTGGTATGGAGGCTGTGGGGCCTGTCATGTCTAAGCTTCGCAACACACTGACCAGCATTCAGTCTGGTGAGATTGAGGCTCCAGAGGCGGATTGGATTTGCAAGATTTGCTAAGGCCTGCATTTTCAACAGTGCTTTGCTTTTAACAAAAAGGCGAGAAGACCATCGATCTTCTCGCCTTATTTTTATCTGCAAAAAGCAGGATGCGTGCGCCGCTTATGCTTTATGAGAGGAGCCCAGGTTATCCATGTGGCTTGCAACAATCTGGGTGATTGCTTCCATACCAGGAATAGAAGGTTTCTTTGGATCAAAGTTGTTAGGATTCTCGGACATATATTTCATGAAGGCTGCAGTGAAGACCTGGCGAAGCTCGGTTGCGTAGTTAACCTTGCAAATACCGTTCTGGATTGCCTCTGCTACCTGGTCATCTGGCACACCAGAAGTTCCGTGAAGAACCAGAGGAATATCAAGACGCTGACGGATTGCCTTCAGGACGCCTTGCTCAATGTGGGGGGTACCGTGGTAGACGCCATGAGCGGTACCAACGCCGACTGCAAGAGAAGTGCAGTTAGTACGTGCGACAAACTCTTCAGCCTGGTCTGGATCAGTATAGGGGTTCTCGCCCTCAACAGCTGGACCGTCGTCTTCTTTACCGCCGACCTTGCCGAGCTCCGCCTCAACAGGAAGGTTAATAGGGCCAGCAAATTTAGTGACAGAAGCGGTAAGCGCAATGTTGTCCTCAAAAGGAACGTGAGAGCCGTCAATCATAACGGAAGTATAACCTGCACGAGCTGCCTGAATGCAGCGGTCAAAGCCGTCACCGTGATCAAGGTGAAGAGCTACAGGAACGGTTGCCTCTTCAGCAGCACAACGAACCATTGCTGCAAAGTAATCAAGGTTTGCATACTTAATGGTGCCAGGGGTGGTCTGAAGAATAACAGGGGAGCGGCGCTCTTCTGCTGCTTTAACAACAGCCATTACAAATTCAAGGTTCTCAACGTTAAAGGCGCCAACAGCGTAATGGCCAGCCTGCGCGTCAAGAAGCATTTGCTTAGTAGTAACAAACATCTATTGCTCCTTTCGCCCCCAAGGGCTCTTTGATTAACTAAAAAAATTGTAACGTTTCTCTTACTTTGTCACGCAACTTTTCTAGAAATCATTGTGTCTTTGTAACTTTTGGCGAGAGATTTGTTTTATCGTAAACTTATCCAGCAATCTTTTTGATTGTGACCTGTTTATGAATCTCCGCTGCGACAGCTTGATCAAAGCGACCGGTGCCTATAGATAAACAACTTGCGGTCGCACAAGATAGTGCGAAGGTAAGGCACTCTGAAGTCGGTTTTCTTTGGGCAAGCGCAACAGCAAAAGAGCCAACAAGGGTATCTCCCGCGCCAACAGGATTGATAACTTCAATTTTTGGAGGATTTGCTATAAAAGTTCCTTCATCAGAAACCATTAGTGCGCCCTGTGCACCAAGCGAAACAACTATTATTTTAATCCCGCGTTTATGCAGCTCTTGTGCTGCTTCAATGATTTCATCTTGTGTAGTTATTTCTCTTTTTAGAAGCTGGCCGATTTCATCGGTATTTGGTTTAATCATGGTAGGAAGAGCGTCAATACATGAGGTGAGTAGTGTACCCGATGCATCTACAATACAAGGAACACCAGCGGCCATGGTCTCTTGAATAAGCTCTTTGTAATTTTCGGCAGAAATGCCCTTTGGGATACTGCCATTAAAAGTGACAACCTCAGCATCTTTGGTAAGTTGTACAAGTTTTGCCTTAAAAGCAAGGAATTCTTCAGGCAGAATTGGCTGACCAGGCTCTAAAAACTCAGTTGACTGTTTGTTTGGTTCTAGAATATTGATACATGAGCGAGTTTCTTGTTCAGTATAAATGAAATCACTGGTAATACCATCTTTATGCGCTAGTTCAACGAGGTAACGACCATTATTGCCACCTACAAATCCTGTGGCACATACGGGATAGTTAAGGGTAGTAATGGCTCTTGACGCATTAAGACCTTTGCCGCCAGCACTGTTATCTACCACCGAGACTCTATGTACGGTTCCGTCTACAACAGGAGAATCCAGGTAGTAAGCCTTATCAATGGATGCATTGAGTGTCACAGTAACAATCACGCATATCACCTCGTCTAAAAGACAGTACACATAAAGTGCCTAGAGAAAGTAGGGTGAGAAACACTATGGAACATTGCCCCTACAAACAGAATGGAGTTAAATCAATTTAACCAAAGCGTTATCAAGAAACTTTTCTTTAGATGTTCTAAAAAAAGATACCAGTACATAATTTCTTAATACCAATTTTATTTTCTTAGCGTATTTGAGCAGGATTTTAGGGTTGTTTACTACATTTATTACGTATAAAAGTACGTTATAGAAGTTTTTTGTTTTATGGCAAACGTGCTGAGTTTTTATTGCTTCATCACAATTTATTCACATATTTACCTGCGAAAATAAAAATATGCGTACCGTTTACGGTGAAAATAGTACCGTTAAACCGTCGATTGTTAACGTACACATTATAAGAAGCTCACTAGACTATACTTTGTATTAGGTTGTTATCTGGTATCTACCACTTAAAGAGAAGGTTCAATACTTTTAAAGTCTCTCATGTAGCTTTCCAGATAGTTCCCAGTTCTTTGAAAGGAGTTTAGCATGGTAGGTTGCGTTTTAACTGGTCATGGAACGTTTGCAAACGGTCTTGCAGATGCTTTAAAGATGATTGCTGGTGAGCAAGAAGCTTTTGTTCCCGTTCCTTTTATTGAAGCCGGTGCTGCAACGTACCCAGAAACTCTTGCTGCCACAATTTCTGATCTTCTTGACACTACTGACGGCGTGTTGGTTTTCTGCGACCTGCTTGGCGGTACGCCTTTTAATCAGGCAATGATAATTGCTCAGAATTATTCAAACGTAGAAGTTGTTACAGGCACTAACCTTCCTATGCTTCTTGAAACACTTGGTAGCCGCATGGCTGATACTTCTCTAGAAGAGCTGGTTGAGACTGCTGTTGTTGCTGGTAGCCAGGGAGTTGTCCATAAGCGTCTTGAGCTTGAGGTTGAGCCAGAAGATGACATCTTCGGTGATGATGGCATTTAATTAGCATTTTGCTGTTGAGTTAAGGAGATACACATGGCAAATCTAGCAGAGAACATTCTTGCTTCATCCATTGTCCTTCTCGCATTCTTGGTAATTTTAGGTCTTGTGTATTCCTTCTTTGCCTGGAAAGCTTCTTCCAAAAAGACTGGGACAACTTCAGAGTTTTTGAAGAATCTTCATGCAGGTCAGAAAGTTAAGACCAGCAGTGGAATGTACGGCGTGGTAAAAGATGTCAAAAAAGAAACAGTAGATGTTGAGTTTGCTCCAAATGTAGTTATCACACTGGATCGCTGGGCTTTAATCAGTGTCCCTAACAATAAATAAATTTGCAGTAAAACACGCAGCGCAAGTTGCGAGTAGTGCGATGAGAATCGCAGATAGCACGCACAAATATGCGTGTAAAGAGAGGAGAACTTGTTATGGGAGAACCAGATATCAAGCTTGCTCGAATTGATAACCGTTTAATTCACGGCCAGGTTGCCACTCAGTGGAACGGCACCCTTGGTACCAATCTTATCCTTGTTGCAAATGATGAGGTTGCAGGAAATAAGATGCGTCAGGGTCTTATGGACATGGCTGCACCAAGCGGTGTTGCAACTAGGTATTTTACGCTTCAGAAAACCATTGATGTTATTCACAAGGCTTCTGCAAGTCAGCACATTTTCTTAGTTGCCGAGAATCCAGAGGATGTCCTCACTCTGGTCAAGGGCGGTGTTCCTATCAAAAAGGTGAACATCGGCAATATGCACATGGCTGAGGGAAAGCGACAGGTCGCCACAAGTGTGGCGGTAGACGATAAGGACGTCGCTGCCTTCCGTGAGCTTCAGGAATTGGGGGTGACTCTAGAGATTAGGCGTGTTCCTACGACCCCGGTCGAGGATATCTCAAAGCTATTCGAGTAAATTTTGCGCGCAACTTCCTGGTAGAGATCGCAAAAAGTTGCAATGGTGCAACGTTTCTAGCAGGTTGGCAAAGGTATTCGGATAGTCTGCCGATCATCGTCATCGGCAGTTATGGTGTGTTTGAAAGGAGGAGTTAAGATGGATGTTAGCCCTATTCAGGTGTTATTAATTTTCATCGTTGCGTTTATCGCTGGCATCGATCAGTTTAGTTTCCTCGAGTCTCTTTACCAGCCAATCGTAACTGGTTTTTTGGTTGGTTTGATTCTTGGCGACGTTCAGACTGGTCTCATTGTTGGTGGTACCTATCAGCTTATGACCATCGGTAACATGCCTGTTGGTGGTGCACAGCCACCTAATGCTGTTATCGGCGGCATTATGTCTGCAGTCTTTGCAATCACTACTAAGCTTGAGCCAATGGCTGCTGTAGCTGCAGCAATTCCATTCTCGCTGCTTGGTCAGTATGCAGTAACCATCATCTTTACTATTATGTCCCCTGTAATGGCAACTGCTGATGCATATGCCGAGAAGGCAGATCCTAAGGGAATTGCTCGTATTAACTACGGCGCAATGGCTGCCCTTGGTCTTTTCTTCGGTGTTATTGTTACCCTGTTCTTCCTGGGCGGTGCTGCATTTGGCACTCAGATCACCACTGCAATTCCAAAGTGGCTCATGAATGCACTGTCCGTCGCTGGTGGCATGATGCGCTTCGTCGGCTTTGCAATCCTGCTGAAGGTTATGGTTTCTCGCGAGCTCTGGGGCTTCTTCCTCATGGGCTTTGCAGCCGCAATCGTATTTATCAGCATTCCTGAGCTCTCTGGTCCAGCACTTCTGCTTCTTGCTCTCATTGGCTTTGGTATCGCATTCTGGGATTACCAGCTCCAGACCAAGATGAAGAATGCTGCTCCTGCTGTTGTTGCTGGAGGTGACTTCGAAGATGGCATTTAATATTCCTGATACCTATCAGAACACCACTCCTGCTGAGCCACTTGATCAGAAGACACTCAACAAGATGGTGTGGCGTTCCCTGTTCCTGCAGGCTTCCTTCAATTACGAAAGAATGCAGGCAGCTGGTTGGCTTTACGGTATCCTTCCAGGTCTTGAGAAGATTCACGGCGACAACAAGGATGACCTTGCTGCTTCCATGAGTCACAACCTTGAGTTCTTTAATACCCACCCATTTTTGGTTACTTTTGTTATGGGTATTGTTCTCTCTCTTGAGCAGAACAAGCTGGATATTCCAACCATTCGTGCAGTCCGCGTTTCTGCAATGGGTCCTCTAGGTGGCATTGGTGACGCACTGTTCTGGTTCACTCTTGTTCCAATTACTGCTGGTATTACCTCTAATATGGCAATCTCTGGCAACGTCTTTGCGCCATTTTTGTTCCTCATCATCTTCAATATTGCACAGTTTGCTGTACGTTATTGGCTGATGAACCTTTCCTACAAGATGGGCACTGATGCAATTACCCTGCTTACCGAGAATGCAAAAGAGTTCACTCGTGCTGCTTCTATCTTGGGTGTCTTTGTTGTTGGTTGCTTGGTTGTTTGCTACGGCGGAACCAAGCTTGGCGTTGGCGCAAACATCCCTAACGGTGAGACACACAGTGTTGTTCTTTCTCAGGTAACTCTTTCTGATGAGCAGCTTGCTTCTGGTCAGTATGACAAGGTACTCTTTGCTGAGGGCAGCTATGCAGACTACAAGAAGAATCCTGAGTCCGTTAAGTTCCTCGGTGGCAAAACTGCTGACGGCAAGGATGGCACCGCTGCTATTACTCCAGTCGGCAACGGCGTTAACCTGGTAACTATTGGCAAGGAAGTCACTTCTCCTGTCTCTATTGACATTCAGAAGATTCTTGACGGCGTTTGTCCAAAGCTTATTCCATTGGCTCTTACCCTTTGCTTGTACTATCTCATGGCAAAGCGTAACTGGACTCCAATTATGTGCATCTGCCTTCTTCTGGTAATTGCACTCCTTGGCTCTGGCTTTGGTGTTCTCCCATATATTTGGGGGTAAGTAAGTATGACGGGTGTCCACATGTTGGGCACCCGTCTTTTATAGGAGAGTTTGATGACAGCTTTTATGGGAAGACAGCCACTCTACGAGCAGCTTGCAAATATGCTGCGTTATCGTATTGAGAACGAGATGGATCCAGACGATCCGCTTCCTTCTGAGCGAGAGCTCTCCGATTCTTATGGTCTTTCTCGTACCACGGTAAGACTTGCCCTGCAAGAGCTCGAACACATGGGGC
Organism: Lancefieldella parvula DSM 20469; assembly: GCF_000024225.1. NCBI lineage: Bacteria > Bacillati > Actinomycetota > Coriobacteriia > Coriobacteriales > Atopobiaceae > Lancefieldella > Lancefieldella parvula. Next base: position 1,207,674 of record NC_013203.1, on the reverse strand, counting down.
TTATTTACCGTCAACGCGGTCGCGGTACCTTTGTAGCTGATATTTCTGAGCGTGCAACAGATCTTATGGGCGGCTATAGTTTCACCGATCAGCAGCGCCAGTTAGGCCGTGTTCCAAAAACTACCACTCTTGAGTTTGACACTATTGAGGCTAATAAGTTCTTAGCCCAGCACATGCATGTTATTCTTGGCGAGAAACTCTTCCGCATCAAACGTCTGAGAAGTGCTGATGATGTGCCCATGATGTTGGAAGTAACCTACCTTCCAGTTTCACAGTTTTTCTCGCTTACTGCTCATGATCTTGAGCAAAAATCCTTGTACCAAATTTTTGAAGAAGACTACAACATAAAGATTGGCGTGGCAGAAGAGGAGTTCAAGGCTTCAATTGCTCGCTCGGATGACGCCACTTTATTGCAAATTTCTGAGGGTTCGCCGGTGTTGAGTCTTACTCGCACCACGTATAACGACAAAAATATCATTGTTGAGTTCACTTTGAGTGTAGCTCGCGCCGATCAATTTAGATACAAGATTGTACATACGCGCAGTTAGATAACTGTAAGAAGGGATATCAATGTTTAAAAAGAGCCAAGAAGAGCTAAAGGCACTAGGTGCGGATATTACAACTGCCGAGATTAAGCAGCAGCCTGAGCTTTGGGAGTCTACCTTTGGCATTTATCAAGAGAACCTTTCTGCAATTAAAGAATTTGTAGAGCGCGCTCGTAGTCTTGGTGGGAAACGTCGTACGCGCGTGGTTTTTACTGGCGCAGGTACCTCGGCATATGTAGGTGATACCATTACTCCCTATCTTCGTTCTCATGGCGAGAAGAGCTCTTTTGAGTTTGTGTCTGTTGCAACTACTGATATTGTTTCTGATCCTTACGGTAGTCTTGATCTAGAGGATCCAACGGTCCTGGTGTCTTTTGCACGCTCTGGTAATAGTCCAGAGAGTCTTGCTGCAGTAAATATTGCTCGCCAAATTGTTAAAAATCTTTTGCTCATCAATATTACTTGCGCTCCTGAAGGAAAACTTGCTGTTGAGTCCGCAGGTAAAGACGATACATTGCTTCTTCTTATTCCTGGTGCAAATGACCAGGGCTTTGCAATGACTGGCTCTTATAGCTGTATGACACTTCTTGCAACGCTTGTCTTTGATAGCGCCGATGACCAGCAGAAGAAGGCTTGGATACTTGATGCTGCTAAGCTGGGTAGACAAGTAATTGAACGTGAGGAAGAGATTGCTGAGTGGCTCAAGAGTGATTTCAACCGCATTACTTATTTGGGTTCTGGTCTTTTTGTGGGTCTTGCTCATGAGGCACAGCTTAAGATTTTGGAACTTGCAGCTGGTATTAATGCAACGTCGTGGGATTCTTCAATGGGATATCGCCACGGACCAAAGTCTTTTGTTGACGAGCATACCTTGGTGTTTGATTTTGTTTCTAACAATCCTTATACGCGTCAATATGATCTGGATATTCTTGACGAGATTAGGGGAGACCAGATTGCCGCTCTGACCATTGGTATTGAGCAAGAGGGCACAACAAACTTTGCGGGAAGAACTTTTAGTCTTCCTGTACTTTCAGAGCCTCTGCCAGCACCTTATTTGGCTCTGCCCTTTGTAATGGTCGCTCAGGTAGTAGCACTTTTGAACTCAGTTCGCGTTAATAACAAACCGGACACACCTTCTCCAACCGGTCAGGTTAATCGAGTAGTCAAGGGTGTTACAATTCACTCACTGTAGGAATTACTAAAAAGGACGTGCCTATGGCGCGTCCTTTTGAAAATGATTGAGGTAATTATGAGTACATTTGCAGTTAAAGCAGATAAGTTCTTTTTACCAGGAGCAACTTCTGGTCCAGGATATTTGCTCGTCGAAGACGGCATATTTGGTCATTTCACTAAAGAAAAGCCAGAGTGTGAGATTATTGACCGCACCGGTTCTTGGGTAGCTCCTGGTCTTGTTGATACGCATATCCACGGTTTTCTCGACCATGACATTATGGATTGCGATCCTGACGGCGTCATTGAGATTGCTCAGGGTCTGCTCTCTAATGGCGTAACTTCTTGGCTTCCCACAACACTGACCGCAAGCGTTGAGCAGACTGGTGATGCTTGTGAGTCCGTTGCTGACGCAGCAGAGGGAATTGCGGCAAATGGTATTGATGCTGCTCGCATCCAGGGAATCTTTCTAGAGGGACCATTCTTTACCGAGAAGCACAAGGGAGCTCAAAATCCTGCGTACTTTCTTGACCCAGATGTGGATGTCTTTGATGAATGGCAGGAGCGCGCTGATGGTTGGATTGCCAAGATAGCTATTGCTCCAGAGCGCGATGGTGCTCCAGAGTTCTGTGCAGAGATGGCAGACCGTGGTGTTCATGTAGCCTTGGGACACTCTGATGCAACTTTTGAAGAGGCTCTTGCATGTGTAAATGCTGGTGCTGATATCTTTGTTCATACTTATAACGGCATGAGTGGTCTTCACCATCGTGAGCCGGGTATGGTGGGCGCTGCAATGACTACCCACGGTACTTATGCAGAGGCAATTTGCGACGGTCACCACCTTAATCCTATTGCAGTTCGCGCTCTTGTGAATGCAAAGGGAGCAGATCATACCGTTCTCATTACCGATTGCATGCGCGCAGGCGGTATGCCTAATGGTCAGTACAATCTTGGTGATTTCCCCGTTGTTGTTGAAGGTGGGACTGCTCGCCTGATGGATGACTCTCACAGTCTTGCTGGCTCAATCCTTCGTCTGTTTGAAGGCGTAAAGAACGTCTATGACTGGGGAGTTGTATCTGCTGAAGAGGCAGTTCGCATGGCTTCAGAAAACCCAGCTCGCTCCTGTGGAATTGATGATGTTTGCGGCTTTATTCGTCCTGGATACGATGCAGACTTTATTGTTATTACTAAGAATCTTCAACTTGAAGAGACGTTCCTTGGTGGAAAGAGTGTCTACAAGGCTTAATCTCTGAGGATACTGAGTAATGCAAGCTAAAGGAAGCTTATGGAGTTTTATTCGCATAACTATTTGATTCATCATGCCGCCGCATTTGACTGGACCCAGCTGGTTCTTTTTGGTTTTGTTGCGCTTCTGATGATCTTCTCTCTTGTGCATTACGTGCGTGATAGAAAGAATTCTAAATATCGTGAGCTTGCGCTTATTGCGTTGTTCTCGTTTATTTTTCTTGGACTTCTGCAGTTAGATCGCGTGTTAGAGGTTAATCAAGCAAGTAAGCACTATGAGTCAATTATTGCCTCACAAGAAAACATTGCTCGCCGTCTTGAGGTTGATTCTAACCACGTGTATATTGCCTTCGACAATCAGGGAAATCCATCGTATCTCGAGGTTGACGGCAAGTACTATCACGTTTTGAAAAATACCGAGAATGGCTATGTTATTGAGCAAATAAACCTTGTTGGCAGTGACATTAAGCACGTAGAGGAGTAGATCGATGAACTTTTATTTAGAGGTTGCAATTAAATTGTGCATCGGTCTTTTCTCGCTTGTTTTGGCAATTAACGTCAGCGGAAAAGGAAACTTAGCACCAACTGCAGCAATTGACCAGGTTCAAAACTTTGTACTTGGTGGTATTGTTGGCGGCATGATTTATAACAGTTCAATTACTATTTTGCAGTACACCCTTGTTCTGCTTATTTGGCTCATTATTGTTATGGTTCTCAAATGGCTAAGAACTAACAATATGTTGGTCAAGCAGTTGATTGATGGACGTCCTGTTATTGTTATCGATAAGGGCAAGTTGCTTGTAGACAATTGTAGGTCTATGGGACTAACTGCTTATGATGTGTCACTTAAGCTACGCCAAGCAGGTGTGAATTACACTTCAGAAGTTAAACGCGCTATTCTTGAGCAAAATGGACAGCTTATTATTGTTCAGCATGGAGAAGAGAACGTTAAGTTTCCACTTATTACTGATGGACAAGTCCAGACAAACATTCTTGAGGCGCTTGATTTAGAAGAGAATTGGCTTGGTAAGGAACTTCAGCGTCAAGGTTATGAGTCTCCTTCAGAGATTTATTTGGCTGAATACAGCAGTGGTAATTTAATTATTACTCCGTATACAGAGAGATCAGTAGGTTAGCAATAGATAAAACAATTAATTTGTTTATTTCAATTCCGTTTATGAAAAAGATAAAAAAATTTACTGCTAACTTGAATTGAAATATGTATACTAGGTCTAACTTTTGAAAGCGGACTGTCGGAAGACAGCCCGCTTTCGTGCTAAAGGGGAAGCATGAACGCATGTTCAGATGATGAGAAGTGAGTAGAAAGGCAAAGAAGTAACGAGAAACACGGGTTTCTCGCCATGTTTTTACGCTTGGTAGTAATGGTAATCGCGCAATTTTATTTGAAAAATTTGGCACTACACCGTATTGGTTTTTATAGTTTTGGGAGATGTAACATGAATTTGAATCCAACCGTTTCTCGTCGTAGCGCACTTGTAGCATCCGCTTTTGGCGTGAGTGCTATTCTTGCTGGCTGCAAGCCTGAGGCTCAAAAGCAAGAAGGAGCTTCTGATAACAAAGACCAGAAGAAGCTCAGTATTGTGGCAAGTTTTTATCCTATGTATGATTTTGCTAAGCGCATCGCTGGCGATCATGCTGAGGTAACATGCCTAGTTCCAGCAGGTACTGAGCCACATGATTGGGAGCCATCCAGCAAGGATATGAAGACTATCCAGGAAGCAGACTTCTTGATCTACAACGGTGCTGGTATGGAGCACTGGGTCAAGGACGTACTTGATGGACTTGGTTCTGGCACAAAACTTACATCAGTTGAGACCAGCAAAGACGTCAAACTTCTTGAGCTTGAAGAGGACGATGATCACGATCATGAGGAGAAGAAAGACGACCACGATCATGACCACGATCACGACCACGGTGGAACCGATCCTCACGTTTGGCTTAGCCCTTTGAACGCAAAGATTCAGATGAAGAATATTTGTGATGCTCTCTCCGAGAAGGATTCTGAGCACAAGACAGAGTATGCTGCCAATCTTGATAAGGCAAATGCTGATTTTGATACGCTTGATAGTGAGTTCCATAAGGGTCTTGACCCTCTACCTAACAAGACCATCGTTGTTTCTCACCAGGCATTTGGTTATTTGTGTGAGGCTTACGGTCTTACTCAGATGCCAATCGAGGGTGTTGAGGCAGATGCCGAGCCAAATGCTCAGGAAATGAAAGAGATTACTGAGTTTGTAAAAGAGCATAATGTAAAGGTCATTTTTACTGAGGAATTGGTAAGCCCTAAGGTTGCTCAGGCAATTGCTGAGGCAACTGGAGCTCGCGTTGAAGAGCTTAACCCACTTGAGGGTTTGACTGATGAAGAGCTTAAGGCGGGCGAGGATTACCTGTCTGTTATGCGTGACAACCTCAAAGCCCTTGAGGGTGCTCTCGCATAGTGTGTTACCAGCTTATGCTGGTTGTTTGGAGGATGTGTTGCAGGAAAGCGAGATAGCCGTTTCGCTTCAAAACGTAAGTTTTTCATACAAGAAAACTCGCGTTTTAAGTGGTGTTAATTTAGACGTTCATCAAGGTGAGATTTGCGCTCTTATTGGTGATAATGGCGCAGGTAAATCAACACTATCACGTATTGTGGTAGGAGAGCTGGAGCCTACAAGTGGTAAGTCACTCCTTTTTGGAACGCCTTCGACTCGGTTTAAAGATTGGGAGCGTGTGGGTTATGTTCCTCAGCTTCCCTCAGAATCGGTTAATCGCTTTCCTGCAAGCGTCGTTGAACTAGTTGATGCAAGTCAGTATGCCCGTGCCAAGAAAGTAAAGATGAGTGCTAAAGAGCGTCGAGAACGTACGCTTGAGGCGCTTGATCTTGTGGGTATGACTAATTTTTCCACTCGTATTATCAGGGAGCTCTCTGGAGGACAACTCCAGAGAGTCCGCCTTGCCTGTGCACTGGTGGGAAACCCTTCGCTGCTCATTCTGGATGAGCCTACTACTGGTCTTGATAAAGAGAGCCGTAATCACTTTTATAACTTAGTGCGAGAAGCCCATGCAGCTAGGGACCTTGCGGTATTTATTGTTACCCATGATCTTGCAGCTCTTGATGCCCTTGCGTGCCGAGTTATTGAAGTTGCAGGTCATAAAGCCGTAGAGATTGCCGGTAGAGGTCACGGACATAATCACTGTGCCGTACATGGTGCTCATTGTGATCTTGATTCTCACCACGTTCATGACCATAACCGTGGAAAATTGGATGATTTTACGCTGACTGAGTCACTTGGTCCTGCGTCAGACGTTGTTCAAGATGCCCAAGACTCGAGTGAGAGGAGGGCATAGATGTTTGAATATGTATTTATGCAGCGAGGAATTCTTGTGGGAATTCTTCTGGGAGCAATCATTCCACTGGTAGGGGTTACGGTTGTTTTAAAGCGCCTCTCTATGATTGGTGACGCACTCTCGCATACCTCTCTTGCAGGTGTTGCAGGAGGCATGATTGCTGGCATCAATCCTGTTGCTGGAGCTATTGCAGCATGTTTAGGTGGAGCGCTTTGTGTTGAGGGAGTACGTCGTCACTTTAAAGATCAGTCAGAGCTTGCGGTTGCAATTGTTATGGCAGCAGGTATTGGACTAGCAGGTGTTTTGTCGGGATTTGTTCCTAACTCATCAAGCTTTAATAGCTTTATGTTTGGTTCAATTCTGACTGTGAGCGAGCAAGAAGTTCAGATGATTATTATTATCAGTGCTCTTGCAGTTGCGTTCTGCTTTTTCCTTAGAAAAGAACTCTTCTTAATGTCTTTTGATGAGCGTCATGCCCGCTGTGTTGGCGTTCCTGTAAGTCTTATTAATTTTGGCTTTGTTATTGCGGTTGCACTTGTTGTTGCGGTTGCAGCAAGAACAGTTGGTTCGCTTATTGTGTCTTCTATGATGGTGGTGCCAGTTGCCTGCGCATTACAGATTTCCCGTAGCTGGAAGCAGTGTTGTTTTTACGCAAGCGCTGTAGGTATGTTGACCTCGCTTGGTGGACTTGTAATCTCCTATGAGCTTGGCCTAAAGCCGGGTGGAACCATCGTTCTTCTCGCGGTTGTTACGCTTTTGTTTATCTTTCTGGTAAAAAGAGTTGTGCTGCTGCTCAAAACCTACGTAGTGTGATACTCTGAACAAAGTGCGTTGACGGAGAGGTTTGCCGGAGCACGTTGTGAACAGAGAGGGTGTTCGTGGTTGAGAAACACCTGCACAGCGCTGGTAGAGTTCACTCCCGAGCTACAACTTGAACGGCAGTCACTGCTCAGTAGGGAAGTCGTCCGCCTAACGAGACTAGGCTTTTAAGTGGATTGCTCAGAGAGAAAACTGTGCAGTCAACCGAGGTGGTACCGCGGAAATTTTCCGTCCTTGGGCATACGCTCAGGGACGGTTTTCTATTGAAAGGTAATTATATGGGAATGTCTGAGGAACTCTCGGCAATTCGCGAGCAAGTACTTGAAGGAATTGCTAAGGCAACAAACCTTGAAGAACTTGAAAAGGTGCGTGTCGCATCAATGGGTAAGAAGGGCTCTCTTACGGCAATTATGCGTATGATGGGTCAGGTTCCCGCAGATCAGCGACCTCAAATGGGCCAGCTTGCAAACACTGTTCGTGCTAACGTTGAGACCGCTATTCGAGAGCGCCAACTTGCTTTAAAGCGAGAAGCCCTTGAGGCTCAGCTCAATGCTGAAGCAACCGATATTACCCTTCCAGGTCGTCGTTTGAGTCCAGGTACTCAGCACCTCATTGAGCAGGTACGTGAGGAGATGGAAGACATCTTCATCAGCATGGGCTATACCATTGAGACGGGTCCTTATGTTGAGACTACTTATTACAATTTCACAGCTCTGAACGCTCCTGAGGACCACCCAAGCCGTTCTGGTAAGGATACGTTCTACGTAGTAGATAATGCACCAGAAGGGAAGGAATCACACGTATTGGGTGAGTCTGACGTCCTTCTTCGTACACAGACCTCCGGCGTTCAGGTACACACTATGGAGACAAAAGAGCCTCCAATTTATATGATTTGTCCTGGTACGGTATTCCGTCCTGATACTGCAGATGCTAACCATCTACCACAGTTTACGCAGATGGAAGGTCTTGTTGTTGATGAGGGAATCACCTTTGGTGATTTGAAGGGTACCCTTGATCACTTTACTCGTGAGATTTTTGGTAAGGACCGTGCCACCCGTTATCGTCCTCACTTCTTCCCGTTTACTGAGCCAAGTTGTGAGGTAGACGTCTCTTGTGGTGTTTGCCACGGTGAGGGTTGCCGTTTCTGCAAGAATACTGGCTGGCTTGAGATTCTTGGTTGCGGCATGGTTGATCCTAATGTCTTTAAGTACTGCGGTATTGATTCTGAGAAGTACACAGGCTTTGCCTTTGGCATTGGTGTTGAGCGCGTTGCAGCGCTTCGTTATGACCTTCCAGACCTGCGTATGCTCATCTCTGGTGACCAGAGAGTTCTGCGTCAGTTCTAATCATCGGCGTCTTAATAGAAAGGCAATCACATGCGTGTATCTTATGAATGGCTGAAGACGCTCGTTGATCTTCCTCAGGATCCAAAAGACCTTGAGCGCGAGTTTGTCCGCACAGGCACTGAGGTTGAAGCTGTAGAGCGCGTCGGCGCAAATCTTGATCATGTTGTTACAGCACAGGTTGTGAGCAAAGAGCCACATCCTGATTCTGATCACATGTACGTTACCCTGGTTGATGTGGGCAAAAACAATGTAGATAAGGACGGAAATCCTGTTCCTCTACAGATTGTTTGTGGTGCTCAGAATTTTAATCAGGGAGATCACATTGTTACAGCAATGATTGGTGCCGTACTTCCTGGTGACTTTAAGATTAAAAAGTCAAAGTTACGCGGCGTTGAATCTTATGGCATGAACTGTTCTTCTCGCGAGCTGGGTCTTGGTGATGATCAAAGCGGCATTATGATTTTGCCCGAGGATGCTCCTATTGGCGTGCCTCTTACTGATTACTTGGGCATGTCTGATGTTGTTCTTGATTGTGAAATTACTCCTAATCGCCCTGATTGTCTTTCTATGACGGGCATGGCTGTTGAGGTTTCTGCAATGTATGACATTGATACTCACATTGAGCTTCCAAGTGTTACATCTGAGTCTGGTCAGAACGCATCTGATCAGGTAGATGTTACTATTACTGATCCTGATCTCTGTCCAAGATATACGGCTCGAGTGGTTCGTAATGTCAAGATTGGTCCAAGCCCTGAGTGGCTTGCTCGTCGCGTTACGGCTTGTGGTGGACGTTCTATTAATAATGTTGTTGACGTTACAAATTATGTTATGTATCTGACTGGTCAGCCCTTACATGCTTTTGACTTGGGAAAACTCACCAAGGAAGACGGTAAGTATCACATTGTGGTTCGTGCTGCTAAAGATGGTGAGCATATTGTGACGCTTGACGGAGAAGACCGTGAACTCACTTCCGATATGACGGTCATCACTGATAACGGTAAGACTCCTATTGCACTTGCTGGTGTTATGGGTGGTATGGATTCTGAAATTACCGAGAATACCGTTGATGTTCTTTTAGAGTCTGCGGTTTTTGATAACGGTCACATCAGCCGTACTAGTAGAAATCTTGATCTTATGAGCGAGGCTTCTATTCGCTATGAGCGCCTTGTTGATCCAAATGGCTGTGCATCTGTTGCGGACATTGCAGCGGCCCTCTTTGAGGAGTGTTGTGGCGCTGAGGTTTGCCCTGGCATTGTTGATGTGTATCCAAAGGTAAAAGAGGCAGTAACTATTGCACTTCGTCCAGAGCGTGTCTGCGCCCTTGCAGGTGTTCAGATTCCAGAAGAGTTTATGGTTTCTCGCCTTACACGCCTTGGCTGCAAGGTTACTCCAGCAGATGATGGCAATTTGAGCGTTGTTGCCCCAACAAACCGTCCAGACCTTACTCGTGAAGTTGACCTTATTGAGGAGATTGTTCGCCTGTGGGGCGAAGGTGATATTGAGGCAACGCTTCCTGCTGCTAGAAATCATGCTGGCGGATTGACTTTAGAACAGCGTCAGATTAGAAAGATTGGCCGCACGCTGCGCTCTCTTGGTCTTAACGAGACAAAGTCGTATCTGTTTGCAAGTCCAGATGATCTCTCTAAGCTTGGTATGAGTGAGGAGGGAAGAGGTGTTCCGGTAAAGGTCATTAGCCCGCTTGTTGCTGATCAGTCAGAGATGCGTCGATCTATTGTTCCAGGACTTTTACGCTCTATTGCGTACAATCTTGCTCACGGTGTCTCTAATATTGCCATGTATGAACTGGGTCGCGTGCTCTTTGGACACAAGGATAAGAGCCAGCCAGATGAGCCTCGTTATGTCTGTGGCGTGTTAGTTGGCCGTCCAGCAGATGACACATGGAATGCCAAGTATCTAGCCTATGATTTCTTTGATGCCAAGGGTATCGTTGAGGGTCTACTCGAAGCTTTGCGTATCCCTAAGGTTCGTTTCCGTGTAGCTGAGCCAGAGCAGTATGGCTGGCTGCAGCCTGGCCGTGCTGCCGAGATTCTTGCAGGTAGCGAGACCATTGGTTGGGTTGGAAACATTCATCCTTTGTCACTGCAGAATTTTGATATTGAGGTTCCAGTAATTGCTTTTGAGATTTCTGTTGCATCGCTTTTGCGTCTTTCTCAGAAGGATCTTCCAATTGTTGAGCCGCCAACTTACCCAGGTATCTCCATTGACCTGGCAATTGTTGTTGACGAGAGTGTCACTGCAGAGCAGCTGGTTCAGCGTTTGAAGTCTGCTGGTGGTAAGCTTCTCTGCGACATCAGACTCTTTGACGTATATCGCGATGCCCTACGTGTTGGGAAAGGCAAGAAGTCCATGGCCTTCTCGCTTACGTATCGAGCAGATGACAGAACGCTTACTTCAGAAGAGGTCGAGAAGACTCACGCAAAGCTTGTGGAGAAGGTTCTTCGTTCTACCGGTGGAGAAATTCGCGGATAAGCAGGTAATTTAGTGCCAAGTTGGAACGTACATATTGCTCATGCTAACCGGCTCCTTGAGAAAGGAGCCGGTTGCTTGGATGTAGATATTCAATATCCTGATGTATTTCTGCTTGGAAATGTTGCTCCTGACGTGCATGTTGGCTTTATGGTTCCTGATTATTCTCATAAGGTGAGATATGGGCGAAGTCATCAATCGTATCCAGGAAGTTTGCCTATTCCAAGTTATAGGCGATATCAGCGCAATTTTATGGGAGGCCTTAGCCCAGCTGAATATCTGTTACAGCATGACTTCATTCAACCAAATGTGACTTATTGTTCAGTTGAGCAACGCAGCTTAGTAGATCAACGTCAACTAAGAGAGTTTATCGTAGGCATTTGGTGTCACTTAGTTTGTGATCATGTGTATAACGCGCATACAAGAGCATTTTTGCACACTCATCATATTCCAACAGGAGAAGATGCGCGTATCCGTAAACAAGCAGATTTTGATGTTTACGGCAGGTCGCTTGAAATGAATCGTCTGCCAGAAGCATCTGATGGGCTCTTTGCTGTTGCCGCAGCTTACCCACAGTATGGGTTTACACATTCAGATGTTGAAGGCACGCTTAGTGTTTTAGAGCACATTGCAGAGGAGAATCACCAGAATAGCGTGAGCTCACCTCACTACCAAATGCTTGATACAGAGTTTTTCTCGTCAGCATACAAAGAGGCAGAGGACACATTAGTTCAAGGATTTATACTGCAAAAACATAACTAGTTCAGTTAAAGTTATATTCTCGCTTTTCTGAGATAGTTTTTGGAGGATGCTATGGAAAAGATGGAATCTCGCGGAACATTTACGGAGTATCTGCCTTCATACACTATTGGTGTTGATGCTTATCAGTCAGTATTGCGTATTGTTAAGCGATTTGGCGAAAACGCAGTAGTTATTGGTGGACCAACTGCAATGGAGAAGGCACGTCCAAAGCTTGAGGCCGCACTTGCAGGTTCTGAGGTTTCTATCTCTTCTTGGATTTCTTACGGTACCAACTCTACGCATGCAAACGCCAAGAAAATTGCTGCAATGCCTGAAGTTGCTGCTGCTGATATGTTGTTCCTTGTTGGTGGTGGTCGCGCAATTGACGAGGGTAAAGAGATTGCAACTCTTTTGGACAAGCCTTACTTTACTTTCCCAACACTTGCTTCTAATTGTGCTCCTGTAACAAGAATTGCTGTTTTTTATAAAGAGGACGGCTCTACAGATACGTATTTCATTCCTGCTGAGCTCCCTGTTCATACCTTTATTGATACGCAGATTATTGCAGAGAGTCCTGATGAGTACTTCTGGGCAGGAATCGGCGATGCCTTTTCTAAAGGTCCTGAGGTTGAGCTTTCTTCTAGGGAAGTTGAGCTTCTCCATAGTCCTCTTATGGGACGTGCTCTTGCTGCAGGTGCTTGTATTGAACCTCTGTTTGACAATGCTGAGCAGGCACTGGCAGATAAGCGTGCCGGTATTGTTTCTGAAGCATTTGAAAACGTCGTTCTTAACATTATTATTACCGCTGGTGTTGTGTCTAATATGACTACCAACATTGGTGCTGAGCACGGCGCTTATTATTTCAATTCTTCTACAGCTCATGCTTTTTACAATGCCTTTACTGCTTTGGGCGCGCGTAGCGAGAAACACCTCCATGGTGAGGTTGTCTCCTTTGGTACTTGTGTTTTGTATGCCTTTGACGGCAACCTTAAAGCACTTGAGAAGCAGGTGGCACTTAATAGAAAGCTTGGTCTTCCAATTACCTTGGCCGATCTAGACATTACTCCAGAGTATGTTGATGCTGATTTGAATATTATTGTTGAGCGAGCTCAGAAGACTAACGAGTGGGGTCGTGCTCCTTATGGCTTCACCGCTGACCGCTTCCGCCAGGCAATTCTTGATACTAATGCATACGGGCAAGCAGTTGCTGCTGATAATAAGATCGCTCAGGCAGAAGCTCTTGACGCAATTGTTGCTCATGCTCCTTCAGTTGAGACAGCAGTGCCACGTAAGATGTAGTTGAAAGAAGCTTACGGAGATTACTTTACGGAGGACCCCTTCACGGTTATATAAAAAGTTTATGTATCAAACGGCAGTTTATTTGGATAAGCTGCCGTTTCTTTTAGTTGTAATTTTTATTCACTATTATTAACAAATTTATCCACAAACAAAAATAACGCATACGGTCGTTTTTTATCGGTAAAAGTTATATTACGTGTTTGTCACCGTGTTTTAACTTGTAATGGTTTATCTTAGTAACTATCAAATATGAGTACTTATGGATAACAAATCTATATAATACGCAGATTTTATTGGTAAGCGCGGGGGTGAGCATGGCAGAGTTAAATGCATCGTTAGCAGTGAGTGACCAGGATGCATACTTGTTTGCGCAAGGAACATGGTTTCAGAGCCATAAAAAACTAGGTGCGCACCCTGCGGTCCAAGAAGATGGAATTGAGGGCTATCATTTTGCTGTTTGGGCACCCAATGCAGTTTCTGTTTCTGTTGTTGGAGACTTTAATAATTGGGATGATACCGTCAACGTTCTATCTCGCTCAAAACACGGTGGAATCTGGGAAGGTTTTGTTCCAGGAATAACCTCAGAAGTATTGTATAAATTTCTGATTGTATCCACATCTGGCGAGAAGATTTTCAAGGCTGACCCGTATGCTACCTATGCAGAGGTTAGACCACATACGGCATCTATTACGTTTGACCCGGATGTGTACGTTTGGGAAGACGATGTATGGATGAAGAAACGTGCAACGCTTAAGTTTCTACATAGTCCTCTCAACATTTTTGAAGTTCACCTTGGTAGCTGGAAGCAGCATACTGACTCGTCTGCTCAAGAAGATTCTGCTAATGCAGAGACTACTGAAAAGATTGAAGAACCTAAAGATTATTTTGATACAAACGTAGACGCGTTCTACACCTATGATGACCTGTCAAAAGAGTTGGTAGCTTACGTTAAAGAGATGGGCTACACCCATATTGAGCTTCTCCCCGTTATGGAGCACCCCTTTGATGGATCCTGGGGCTATCAGGTAACTGGCTATTTTGCTCCCACCTCAAGGTATGGTAATCCTGCTCAGTTCAAGCACTTTATTGACTCCTGCCATCAGGCTGGTATCGGCGTCATTTTAGACTGGGTTCCAGGAGGTTTCTGCAAAGATGCTCATGGTCTTGCAGAGTTTGATGGCACCAAACTTTTTGAAGAAAAAGAGCATCCTAACTGGGGAACTCTTAAGTTTGACCTTACTCGTGGTGAGGTTAGAAGCTTCCTTGTTTCTAACCTGCTTATGTGGTTGAAGGATTATCACGCTGATGGCATTCGTGTTGACGGTGTCAGTAGCATGTTGTATTTGAATTTTGGCATCGATGACCCTTCTCAGAAGCGCTTTAATTGCAAGGGTACTGAGGAAGATTTGGATGCAAGCGCTTTCTTGCGTCTCTGCAATGAGACCGCTCAAAAGCAGTATCCTGATATTTTGATGATTGCAGAAGAGTCCACGGCATGGCCGCTGGTTACCTATCCTCCAGATGTTGGGGGACTTGGTTTCAACCTTAAGTGGGACATGGGTTGGATGAACGATACGTTGCACTATTGTCAGACTGATTTTCCTTATAGACCAGGCAATCATCGACTTTTAACCTTCTCCAGCATGTATCAGTTCAATGAGAACTTTGTGCTGCCACTGAGCCATGATGAAGTTGTTCATGGTAAGTGCAGCCTTATTCAGCGTATGCCAGGAGATTGGTGGAGACAGTTTGCTGGTATGAGAGCTCTAGCGCTCCATCAGATGACCCATCCAGGTGCTAAGCTCAACTTTATGGGCAACGAGATTGCACAGTTTATTGAGTGGCGCTATTACGAGGGCATTGAGTATTACTTGACTGAGGAGTATCCAACTCATGCTCACCAGCAGGCATATATTAAGGCTCTTAATCATTTCTATAAGAATCATCCAGGACTTTGGCAGTACGCCTATGACAACCGTGGATTTGATTGGATTGATGCAGATAATAATGAGCAATCAATCATTTCGTTTGTTCGCCATGGAAGAAAGCCTTCCGAGGACCTGGTTATTCTCATCAATTTTGACGTTGCAACCCATCAGAACTTCCGTTTAGGTATGCCTTCTGAAGGTGTGTGGAAAGAAGTATTTAATTCCGACGCAAAAGAGTTTGGCGGTTCGGGTGTTGTGAATAGTAAGAAACTTTCCACTAAACCAGTGGCATGGAATGGAAGAGATTATTCGGTAGAACTGTCTGTTCCTCCGCTTGGTGGCATTGTTTTAGCGTTTGAGAAAGAACTTCCAAAGAGGGGGAAGCATGGCCGTAAATAACGGACAAAACATTTTTACCGATAAACAAGATTTTGAAGATCAGTATCGAGATAAGTTCATTCAGATTCTTGGCAAATATTATGGAGAATGCACTGATCAGGAACGCTATAACGTTCTTGCACGTCTCATTGCAGAAAAGGCGCGAGAAATTCAGTCAACTTCTTATATTCATGCTAACAAGCAGGTGTATTACTTCTCCCTTGAGTTTCTTCTTGGACCTCTGCTTGAGAATTACCTGCTTAATCTTGGTATCACTGACGTTGTTGCGGCGGGTCTTGAAGAGATGGGAACATCTCTTCAGAAGCTTGCTGCTCAAGAAGTAGATCCTGGCCTTGGCAATGGAGGCTTGGGACGACTTGCTGCATGTTTCCTTGATTCTATGGCACATGAAGGAATGGCCGGCTTTGGTAATGGTATGAGATACCGTTACGGTCTTTTCCGTCAGGAGATTAAGGATGGACGCCAGGTTGAGTGTACTGATAACTGGCTGGCAAACGGATATCCATGGGAAGTTAGAAAAGACGATTCCAGCGTACTTGTGCGCTTTGGTGGCACGGTTGTAAGGCATGAGGGCGAGAATGGCGATTTTTGGTTCTCACAAGAGGGCGGCCAGGTGGTAAAGGCTGTTCCATACGATGTTCCTATTGTTGGTTATGGTGCAAAGACCGTAAATAAGTTGCGTCTCTGGTCTGCAGAACCAGCAGAGGAAGACTTTGACCTTGATGCTTTTAACGCTGGTGATTATGCGCGTGCTAATAAGTTCCGCTCTGACGTGGAGGCAATCTCAACTATTCTGTATCCAAATGACTCTGGTGAGCACGGACGTATCCTCCGTCTAAAGCAGGAGTATTTATTTGTTTCTGCTGGTCTCCAGTCCATTCTTCGTGCCTACAAAGACAAATATGGTGAGGATTGGGATCACTTTGCTGATCACGTTTGTATCCACACTAACGATACGCATCCAGCAATGTGCGGACCGGAGCTCATGCGTCTTCTTGTTGATGAGCATGGCGTTGACTTTAACGAAGCATTTGATATTGCAAGAAATGCTATTTCTTATACTAACCACACCGTTATGCCTGAAGCTCTTGAGAAATGGCCTATTAATACCTTCCGTGAGCTTCTTCCTCGCTTGTATATGTTTATTGATGAGGTTGATCGTCGCTATAAGGAGCAGTTGCTTGCTGACTCTAACGGTAACACTGATCTTCTCGCCTCAACAGCAGTACTGTGGGACAACACTGTTCGTATGGCTAACCTTTCTATTTTATTTAGTCACTCGGTTAATGGTGTCTCTGACCTGCATACAAACATTCTAAAGCAGAGTGTACTGAAGGATTTCTACAAGCTTCGTCCAGAAATTTTTAATAATAAGACCAATGGTATCTGTCACCGTCGTTTCTTGGCACAAGCGAATACCGCTTACGCGAAGCTTATCACTGAAGCTATTGGCACTGGTTGGCTTGATGATGCTAATGAACTTAACAAGCTTTCTGCATTTGAGAATGATGTTGAGTTCTTGGATGAGATGGATGCTGCAAAGAGAGAAGAAAAAGAACGCCTTGCTGCATACGTCAAGAAGACAACTGGTATTGAGATGGATACCAATACCATTTTTGATACACAGGTAAAGCGTTTCCATGCGTATAAACGCCAGCTGCTTAACATCTTCAAGATTTTGTATCTCTATAACCGTATGCTTGATGATCAAAGCTATAAGCCAGCTCCAACAACTTTTATTTTCTCGGGTAAAGCTGCTCAAAGCTACACCTTTGCAAAAGAAGTTATTAGACTCATTCACTCCGTTGCAGATGTTGTCAACAACGATGAGCGTATTGAAGGACGTCTCAAGGTTGTCTTTATTCCAAACTTTGCTGTTTCAAATGCGCAGCTTATCTATGCTGCATCTGATATTTCAGAGCAGATTTCTGTTGCTGGTGCAGAGGCCTCTGGTACCTCAAACATGAAACTTATGATGAATGCAGCTCTGACTCTTGGAACGTACGACGGGTCTAATATCGAGATATCCGAGCTTGCAGGACCAGAGAATATTAAGATCTTTGGCCTTCGTGCAGATGAGGTCCAGCAGGTATATGCTTCCGGTACCTATTTTGCTCAAAACCTACTTAATCAGAATCCAACTTTGGCTCGCATTGTAAACATGCTGACCGATGGTTCTTTGGCTCGACTGTCCGGTAATTTTGAGTCAATTCACGATTATCTGCTGATCAATAATGATCCTGACCTGGTACTTATTGACTTTGATGCATATGTGAAGGCATGGGAAGAGCTTACTCAGTCCTATGCAGATCGTCGTAGCTGGAATGCTCGTGCGCTTCACAATACTGCAAACTCTGGTTTCTTCTCTGCTGATAGAACCATTAGGGAGTACATGGAAGATATTTGGCACGTGTAAGGACCTGCGTTTAAGTTCAATCGTCGTAGGGCGTTGAGAACATAGACCTCTGTTGGGGAGAGAGGAGATTTGGATATGAGCAAAAAAGAATGTCTTGCAATGCTGCTTGCAGGGGGACAGGGAAGCCGTCTAGGCGCTCTAACCTCAAAAGTAGCTAAGCCAGCTGTTTCGTTTGGCGGCAAGTTCCGCATCATTGACTTTGCATTATCCAACTGCGCAAATTCAGGAATTTCTACGGTGGGTGTTTTGACACAGTATCGTCCGTATTTGTTGCACTCTTATGTGGGGTCAGGTAGTGCTTGGGACCTTGATGAGCTTGGCGGTGGAATTTCTATTCTTCCTCCATTTGCTACTCAGTCTGGTGGTGCATGGTATGCGGGCACTGCAGATGCTGTCACTCAGAATATTGGTTACATCGAGCAGAACAAACCTGATTACGTAATTATCCTCTCTGGCGATCAGCTCTATCGTATGGACTACGGTGAGATGCTTGCTTGCCATAAAGACAATAATGCCGACCTCACTATTGCTGTTATGCCTGTTCCTTGGGAGGAAGCTTCCCGCTTTGGCATTATGTCTGTTGATGATGAAGGTAGAATCACTAAGTTTTCCGAGAAACCCGCAGAACCTGAGTCCAATCTAGCTTCTATGGGCATCTATATCTTCACCACTGATTTGCTTCTTGAAACACTCCGTGAAGATGCAAAGAATCCTGAGTCTTCTCATGATTTTGGTAAAGATATTATTCCAACGCTGCTTGACGATGGTAAGCGCCTGTTTACCTATCGCTTTGAGGGCTTCTGGCGTGATGTGGGTACTATTGCAAGTTATCATGAGACCAGTATGGACCTGCTTGGCTCCGAGCCTAAGTTTGATATTTTTTCGGACAAGTTCCCCATTTTGTCTAATGCTTCTACCCGTCCACCAGCGTATATTGGCCCTTTTGGTGAGGTAGACGATTGTCTAGTAAGCAACGGCTGTCAAGTCTTTGGCTATTCTCGCCATTCAATTTTGTCTACAGATGCCGTTGTTGGTGAGGGAGCACGTGTTATTGACTCTGTGCTTCTTCCTGGCGCAGAGGTTAAGCCTGGTGCCGTTGTGATTCGCGCAATTATTGGTGAGAACGCCGTGGTCGAGAAGAACGTTCACGTTGGTAGTTCTGATTTAAACAAAGAGATTGCTGTTGTTGGAAATGATGTAGTGGTTGAAAGAGGTGAGCACTAATGAAAAAGGTAATTGGACTTATTACCTGTAATTATGCTTCTACTAATATGGAAATCGCTTGTGATGTACGCCCAATCGCATCTATGCCTTTTTTGGGAAGATATCGTCTGGTAGATTTTTCTCTTTCAAACATGGTTAATTCGGGCATTAGTACCGTTGGTGTAATCATGCCATTTAATTACCGCTCGCTCATTGATCATCTTGGTTCCGGCAAAGACTGGAACCTGGATCGCAAGAATGGTGGTCTGTTTATTCTGCCTGGATCTGCTTTTGGTACTTCTCATACAGGAGCTCGTTTCCTGCTCAGAGATCTAATTTCCAATAGGCCATATCTTGAGCGCGCTGATGCAGAATATGTTCTTTTGTCTACCTCAAACTTTGTTTTCAACGCTGATCTTACAGAGCTATTTGATCAGCACTTGGAATCTGGTGCAGACATCACAATGATGACTTATACCGCTCGTTATAACGATAGAGACGTTGTTGGTGTTGAGCTTGATGGGGAGCGTGTAGTTAAGACACATAATGGTGTTCAGCGAGGAGATGAAGCTTCTCTTGACTGCTTTATTATCAAGCACGACCTGCTTATCGACATGCTTGATTGGTATAGCGCTACTGATTATCTTGACCTCTTTGAGGCACTTCATGCTGACTACAACCGTGTCAAGGTTCGCACCTTCCACTTTGAAGGTCATGTAGCATCTATTTTCTCTAAGAACTCTTACTATCTTGCCAACATGGAACTGCTGAATCCCATGCCTTCAAATGAGCTCTTTACTTCGGAACGCTCCATTAAGACAAAAGCACACGATACTGCCCCAGCAAAGTTTGAGGTTGGTTCTAAGGTTAGTAACTCCACTATTTCTGCAGGTTGTCGTATTCGCGGTTCTGTCACTGGGTCCATCCTTAGTCGTAATGTCATTATTGAGCGCGGTGCTGTTGTGCGTGATTCTGTTGTGATGGAAGGATGTATTGTTAAAGAGGGCTCAGTAGTTGAGCACGCTATTGTAGACCGCTCTAACATCATTCCTGCAGGTACTGAGCTTCGCGGTACTAGTGAAGAAATTCTTATTCAGCGTAAAAATAATAAGAGGGTGGCTTAACAATGTCCCAAGTCTCCAAGCGTCGCAAGCTTCGTGTTGTTTATGCAACTTCTGAGGTAGCGCCTTTTTCCAAGACGGGTGGCCTTGGAGATGTCTCGGGTTCATTGCCACAAGCACTTAAAAAAGTAGGAGCTAGAGTGGCGGTAATTTCGCCACTCTATAGCGCTATCAAGCCTGAATGGCGAGAAAAGATGAAGAAAGTCTGTGAGCTTCAGGTGCCCCTTTCGTGGCGTTTTGAGTATTGTGGGCTTTGGCATCTTGTTTATGAGGGCGTTGATTTTTACTTTGTAGATAACGAGTTGTACTTTGCTCGTGATGGTCTCTATGGTTATTTTGATGATGGAGAGCGCTATGCGTTCTTCTCTAAGGCTCTTTGTGAGCTTATTGCACACGTTCCAGAGCTCTCCTGTGACGTTTTACACTGTAATGACTGGCAAACTGCGCTAGCACCTGTATTTTTGCGTGAGCAGTATCAGAGCGTCCCTGAGGTTCAGAACGTTAAGACGGTTTTCTCCATTCATAATGTTATGTTCCAAGGTCAGTTTACTGACAAGATGCTGAGCGATGTTCTTGGCCTTGCTGATATCCCAGCTGCAGTTGATCAGCTGAGGTGTGATGCAAGTTCTATCAATTTCATGAAGGGTGCGCTTTGCTACTCTGATTATCTACTTACCGTTAGCCCAACGTATGCCCACGAGCTACAGACAGAACACTTTGGAGAGGGAAGAGACGATATCTTCCGTCGCCGTCAGAACGTTCTGCGTGGTATTCTGAACGGCATTGACATGGGTACATGGTCTCCTGCAAGTGATCCTTATATTCCACAGAACTTCTCGGCACGCCATATGGAAGGTAAGGCTGAGTGTAAGCGTCAGCTGCAAGAGGAGCTGGGTCTTGAGGTGGCTTCAGATGCGCCACTTGCGGTAATGGTTACACGTTTGACCAATCAGAAGGGTCTTGGTCTGATTCGCTATGCTATGGATCGTCTTATTCGTGCAGGTATTGAAATTGCCGTTCTAGGAACTGGCGACGCTGAACAAGAAGACGCCATGCGCTACTTTGACGAGCATTATAAGAATCGCATGGCGGCACGTATTGAGTTTGATATTGCGCTTTCTCACCGTATGTACGCAGGTGCTGATATGTTTTTAATGCCATCAGAGTTTGAGCCTTGCGGTCTTTCTCAGATGATTTCTATGCGTTACGGCACACTTCCTGTTGTTCGCGAGACGGGTGGTCTGGCAGACTCCGTCAAACCATATAATCAGTTTACGGGCGAAGGAACCGGCTTTAGTTTTGCTAATCAAAACGCAGACGAAATGGCAGATATTATTTTGTACGCTGCTGACGTATACAAGAACGATAAGCAATCGTGGACAAATCTTGTAAAACAGGCGATGGCAGAGGACTTTAGTTGGCATAATGCTGCAAATGAATATCTTGACGTGTATCATTTACTACATCCTGAGATTATCAGGTATGTTCGTCGTCGAGATTGGTAAGAATGCAGGCTTTTCATAACACCTCAAACATTGTTTGTAGAGATCCAAAAGGCGCAGCAGAACTAGGCACTTCAGTAACAATCAGAATATTTGCTTGGGACGATGATGTTCAATCAGTAACGCTTCGTCTATGGCAAGAATATGGTCCTGAATCATCTTTAGAGGCCCCAACTCTATCTGGCGAGAAATGCGTTGTGATGCAAAAGAGTGTTTTTGCTGAAACGCTTCCAGCTGGTGTACCCGATTATGCACAGTGCTTTGAGGCTATTATCAAACCTGCTGCTACAGGCCTTATTTGGTATCGTTTTGAGCTGCAAGCTTCTGACGGAGCAGTCTGGTTGTATGGTGCTCAAGAAAATAGGTGCACAGGTGTTGGTGGTTTTGCCTATGGTGAGCCACCATCATTTCAGATTACCTGCTACGAGCCTCGTACCAGCGTTTTTGGTGTTGAAGATCCAAGCTGGTACAAAGGGGGAGTTGTCTACCAGATTTTTCCTGACAGGTTTGCACGAGATGCAAATTGGCGCGAACGTACCATGCAAGCACTTGCTGTTCCAAGAAATGGAGTTTCTCGCCAGTTGGTTGAAGACTGGGAGAAAGTCCCGGAGTATCAAAGAGACGCTAATGGTCGCGTGACCGAGTGGGATTTCTACGGCGGATCTTTGGTTGGCATTGAAGAGAAACTGCCCTATTTGGAAGACCTAGGAATAACTGCGCTTTATTTGAATCCTATTTACGCTGCTTCTAGTAATCATCGCTACGATATTGCGGATTATTTGGAAGTTGACCCTGTTTTGGGCACCGTAGAAGACTTTGAGCACCTCTGTGTTAAAGCGGCTGAGCATGGTATTTCTATTATCTTGGATGGCGTATTTAACCACTGTGGTGCTGACTCAAAATATTTTAATAAATTTTCTAATTACCCCGAACCAGGAGCAGTTCAACAGGCAGGTTCGGTCTATGATGAGTGGTTTACGCTTCATGAGGATGGAACGTATGAAAGTTGGTGGGGTGTTGACGCGCTTCCAACTATTGTGTCTGATAACCCTACTTACCAGGAGTTTATTTGTAGTGAGAATGGTGTTATTAGAACATGGCTACGTCGTGGCGCTCGCGGTTGGCGCTTAGACGTTGCAGATGAGATTTCTGATTCATTTATTCAGAAGATTCGTGCAGCTGCACTCGCAGAGCGCAGCGATGCGGTTATTATTGGAGAAGTCTGGGAGGATGCAAGTAATAAGCGTGCCTATGGAAAACTTAGGCATTATCTTGAGGGTTTTGAGCTTGACGGCCCTATGAATTATCCTCTGAGAAAAGCTATTCTTTCATTTTTGATGAATGAGGCTGGTGCTGAGGCAACTGTTTCAGCTCTTGAGGAGCTTTGGGAAAACTATCCTCACGAGGCGTTTTATTCTTGTCTAAATGTGTTTGGAACGCATGATAAGGAACGTTTAATTAATGTAGTTGCGGATGCTCCCACGCCTGATTCTCTTTCTGCTCATGAGCAGGTGACGTATAGACTTTCTGCTGATCAGCGAGGTCTTTCTAAGGCTCGTATGTGGCAGGCGGCGGTGCTCCAGATGACACTTCCTGGTGTTCCTTCTATTTATTACGGCGATGAGATGGGTGTTGAGGGATTTGTTGATCCAACAAATCGCGCGACAATGCCATGGCCTGGAACCAGTCCTCGTGCAGATTTAGATTACTTTCACATTTATCGCAATGCTATTGCGCTTAGAAAAACGCTACCACTACTGGTAAACGGCTCGTTTGAACCGTTTGTTCCAGAAGATGGATCTAATGATGTTTTGGCTTTCTGGCGTAGGCCTCTTCAGAAAGATGATTGTTTACAGCAGCAGGGTGAGTTTACGCCTGGCATTTGTGTTCTGGTAAATAAGAGCCGCTCAGATGCTAAAACAGTATATGTTTCTGTACCTCAAAATATGCAGGTTATTGACGTTATTAGTGGCCAAGCGGTACCTGTCAAAGATGGTAAAGCAGAGGTCTTTTTATGGCAGCTTGGATGTACCGTTTTAAACGTACAGCCGACCCACAGGTTACAAAAGTCTCTTGAGCCTGGTATGGGCGTGCTCGCTCATATTACTTCTCTGCCCGCCAATGATGGAGATGTGACTAAACCGGGACAGAGACTTGGTGTTATTGGTCGTGAAACCTTCGAGTTCATTGATTTTCTCGCCAAATCTGGTCAAAAGTACTGGCAGATTTTGCCTGTCAGTCCAACCGATGAATATGGCTCTCCTTATGCGGGAATTTCCGCTTTTGCAGGAAACATTAATTTGCTCGATCCAGCTGCAATGGAGAAAGTCATTCTTGAGTGCGACGACTCTCAGGGTGAGCGCGCTGCTGAGTACCAGGCATTTCTGGCGAGAAACTCGTATTGGCTTGATTCGTATGCGGCTTTTCGCGCTATTAAAGATCTTCTTGGTGAGGGGATGTGGCAGGAGTGGCCTGAACAGTATCGTAGCTGGTCACAAGAGTTGTTTACACGTCCTGAGCTTGTTCATGCAATTGAGCTTCATCGGAAGTACCAATTTGCTTTTGATGTCATTTGGAGTCAGACTTTAGCGGAAGCGCATGCTAAGGGTATTCAGATTATTGGTGACATGCCCATGTTTGTTTCGGAAGATTCCGCCGATGTTTGGGCACATCCAGAGCTTTTTGCTTTAGATGCTACAGGCCATACAGAGCTTCAAGCTGGTGCTCCAGCTGATGCTTTTTCGCAAGATGGTCAGCTGTGGGGTAATCCAACATATAACTGGCAAGCTCATAAAGACGAGGAATATTGTTGGTGGATTGAGCGATTCCGCAGGTCTTTCTATCTATACGACTATACAAGGCTCGATCACTTTATTGGCTTTACGTCTTACTATGCTATTGAGCAAGGAAAAACTGCAACTAGAGGTTCATTTAAGTTTGGACCTGGCTATGAGTTGTTTGATGTTGCTTATAAACAGCTTGGTCCACTTCCTTTTATTGCCGAGGATTTGGGAGCAGTTACTCCTGCTGTTAGAGCACTGCTCTCTCAGACGGGATTTCCTGGCATGAGCGTCATTCAGTTTGCTGACGGAGACTGCAGATATTCCTTTGCACCAGCTCAGGAGTCTATTGTGTACAGTGGTACACATGATACCCAAACGCTTATGGGTTTTGTAGAAGATCGCTTTACAGGCGGCCAGGCAACTGATGAATCACAACAGATTTTTAATCATCTTATGGAGCAGATAGTTGATACCTCTAATGCAGTAGTTATCCTGCCGCTTCAGGATGTTTTGTGCCTTTCCGACAATGCTCGTATGAACATTCCTGGTAAGACTGAAGGCAATTGGTCTTGGCAGGTTAAAAAGGATATGATTACGCCAGAGGTTATTCAAAGGCTACAGAGGTATGTAGAACTGCATCAGAACAGACGCAACGCTTAACGTTGAGCATTCTTTCATACTTAAGTGACAACAAAAGGTCCTTCTCGTCAGCCGAGAAGGATTTTTACATGTGGATATTTTACTAAGTTTGCTATGAAACTTTGTGTGGTAGAACGATAGTAAAGCGCGTGCCTACGCCCTCGCGTGAAACCACTTTAATAGAACCATCATGGTTGTCGACAATCCATTTTGCTATGGATAAGCCAAGTCCAGAACCTTCGTTGCTCTCAATGCGGGCGTTGTCAGCTCTCCAGAACCTCTCAAAAATATGAGCAGCAGCAGCCTCCGATATACCCATACCCTCGTCCTCAATTGAAACTTGAACGGTTTTCTCGTCATATGTGACGTTAAAAGAAATGGTAGTTTGGGCAGCAGAATATCTTGCAGCGTTTTGCACGATAATACGGATAGATTGCTTAATCATGGCAGTATCGGCAAGTACTTGGTAGTGGTCATCTGACAGCGCACTTTGATCAAACTTCAGAGCATAGCGGTGGTCAGGGTCAATCATCTCCGATTCTTCCCAGACCTCAGAAGCTATCTGCGCAAGATTGAGCTGGATCTTTGTGAGGGTATTTCTTCCTGCGTCTCCACGTGCTAAGAAGAGGAGCTGTTCAACCAGGTCATGCATGTGCTGACTTTCAGATTTGAGTGCAGTAATGGATTCGTCAAGTACCGCTTCGTCTGTTTTACCCCAGCGATCTAGCATGTCGGTATAACCTCGAATAACAGCTATAGGTGTGCGGAGTTCGTGACTAGCATCGTTGACAAAGCGCATTTGTTGCAACTTTGCTTCTTGCATACGGCGAAGCAGCTTATTCAAAGCAATTTCAATACTTGCAAGGTCTTGGTCGCCTGTTTGAATCTTTGGAGAGTTGACATTGGCTTCTTCAATAGCCTGTTCAAGACTCCTCATTTTATCCTTCTTAACTAGGATGTCATTAGTGGCTGTAGTGTTAGTTGCTAGTACATCACTATTAATCAATTGTTCTGTTTTAAGAGCAAGTGTATTGAGGGGTTGAAGAGCTCTTCTGACACGGCGCATATCGCTAAAAAAATGCAGCATGTCAATAAATTCCCAGATGAGAATAGCAAGATATGCTGGCCAGAAACGAGTTAAGTCCGCACCTAAATCAAATATTTTTGCACCAAAGGTTATTCCGTGAACAATGTATTTGAGGCTTGAGAGTCCGTGCAAGAAAGAGAAACCAGTAAGAGAAATAGAATTAGACTCGATGGGAAAAAATCCCAGGTAAAAAGTGCCCTGTGGCAGGTGCTGGTTATACATATAAATATAAACAAGCGTAATATTCACTAATAGAAAGAAATTGAAGCCAATGTAATTTATTAGCTTACGCCACCAAAATCCCCAGGTAATAACACCTGCAGTTGAGGAATCGGAGTGAGCAAAGAAGGGTTTTTTATACTCTTGTGGAGTTGCTTTATTAGATTTCTCTGATGACATACCCAACTCCACGTACAGTAGTAATTAGCTTGATATTATATTGATCGTCAATTTTTGCGCGTAGATGAGCAATGTGGACATCTACGTTATTAGTTTCTCCCGCAAACTCATACCCGAGAGCTTCTGATGCAATGCGTTCCCGACTCAAGACAACACCAGCGTGTTCCATAAGCATGCGAAGCACTTCAAATTCTTTAGTTGTCAACTCAATCGAATTGTTATTGACGCAGACTTCTCTACGGTCTACATCAAGAGAGACACCCTTAATTGTAAAAACGTTTTTTGTTGGAACGTTGGAGGGAATCTGTGAGCTTGTGCTGTCCACCTCGTGATGCTTGAGCGCCACTCGAATGCGGGCGAGAAGTTCTTCAATCGCAAAAGGCTTGGTGAGATAGTCATCTGCGCCCGCATCAAGACCAGCAACTTTATCCATAACTGAATCACGAGCAGTAAGCATGATAGTTGGCGTGTTTTTCTCGCGACGAATCCTTCTAAGAACTTCTAGACCATTAAGTTGGGGAAGAAGTATATCAAGTAAGATAAGGTCGTAGTCATTTGTCAGCGCTTTCTCAGCGCCGGTTCTTCCGTCAAGAGCTTTGTCTACTTCATAGCCCTCGTGTTTAAGTTCGAGTTCTATAAAGCGTGCAATTTTTTCTTCGTCTTCAACGATAAGAACCTTAATCATTTTGCGCCTAAATATCGAGGTTTCTAGTTTAGGTTATGGAGCTGATTGTATAACTATTTTTTATTGGTGACGTCTTTTTTGATGGAACCTGCTGCATCTGCAGCTTCATCCATTGCTTTATTTACATCAACAACAACAGGATAGGCTCCTTGAATGCGATAACGCATATCAAAGAAAAGACCAATAATAAGAAGCCAAATTGTAGAGCCCCAGAGGAATAGACCGGCAATTGGGATAATTACTGGCATAGCCATGAATTCTTCATTATGACGAGTAACAATAAATTTCGTCTCTACACTTTTATGGAATAACTCCTTACACTTTTCCCAAAAAGAAGACATGTTCTCTGAGAAATCAGACTTCTTACTTGATTCTTGATAGGCGGTCTGAGCTGCTTGCATCTCTGGAGAAACTTCCGACTGTGCAGCAGACTCGGTAGTATAGTTTGCGGACTGCTTGGTAGACTTACCCTGTCTCTCGAGCCAAATAATTGCATCAAGAACATTATCATCACAAGCGTCAAGTGCTGCCTTTGCATCCTCGTAGCTTACGCCGCACTTCTCGCGAATTACCTCAACCTTTTCAAGCTTTTCCATGATCAGTTTCCTTTCGAGATGTTAAAGACGCTTCTCGTCTTCGTGATACATGGTCTCTTATAAAGATTAACCAATTATTGAGGCTACATTAAGCTTTCATAAGGATTTTAGTGAGATTGTTTACGAGCATTCAATTACACATAACGTGTTTACCATTTACCGAATACTTATAAAACTAGCTTGTTTTAGCAATTTAGTAGATTGAAACTAGTGAATAGTTATATGAGTCTAACTTATGACAGTTGAAGCTTTATATCCGCTGTCAAAGTCAGCCTGAACAGCAGATAGTACATTGTAAGTTTGTGGCAGGGGGGCGGTATAAGATGGGTATGACAAAGCGTCAAAACCAAAATGTTCAAGCTACTGAGTCCAACCAAAACACAAAACAGGATTCTCAACAATCCGAAATAAATCCTGTTACTGTGCTGCTTGAGTGGTCAGATAGAAAAGGTATGTATGCGCTGTCTGTCATTCTTGCCATTATTGGTGTTTTTGGTGGTATGGTTCCCTATGTTGCTGCAGGCAACATGGTAGTTGGCATCTTTAATGGAATTCAAGAATGGCCGTTTTACCTTCATTGGGGACTTATAGCGGGCTTCAGCTATTTAGTTAAAATAATTTTCCATCATCTTTCAACTATCGTTTCTCATAAGGCAACGTTTGCAACAATTGCAAACATGCGCACTCGAGTAGCAAAGAAGCTGACGAGCATCCCAATGGGATATGTTCTTTCTACTCCTTCTGGTTCTCTAAAACGCCTTTTAGTCGAGAAAATCGATAGCATCGAAACTACGCTTGCTCATGCAGTTCCCGAGCTTACTTCAAACCTTACTGCTGCATTTGCAGTTTTTGTTTATTTGATTATTTTGGATTGGCGTCTTGCCCTTGCTGCATTACTCACCATTGTCGTAGGACTTGCATGTTTATCAGGCATGATGAAAGACTATGAGTACTGGTATCAGAATACTATTGTTACTGGTAGAGAGATGAATAATGCCTCAGTTGAGTATGTGTTAGGGATTGAGGTAATTAAAGCTTTTGGACAGTCGGCAAGTTCTTACGAGAAGTTCTCTAAAGCGGTTTACGCCTCTGCTCATGCTTTTATTGATTGGATGAGTCACTGTCAAATTTGGCAAGATGCCATGCTATCAATTGCCCCAGCAACATTAGTAACGGTATTGCCCTTAGGATGCTTATTTGTACTTCAGGGAACTCTTTCTCCTTCTACCTTTGTCATGTGTGCAGTGCTTTCTTTAGGCATTTTTCAGCCGCTCTTTGAAGCAATGAGCTTTATGGATTCTCTTGCACAGGTTAGCTCTGTTGTTAAGGAAATTTCTGAGGTTTTGAATTACCCAGATCAGATTAGAGCTGAGGTTCCTTGCACACTTACGGGAACCGAAATTAAACTGAGCGATGTTCGTTTCTCGTATGGAAGCAATGAGGTAATTCATGGGATTACCTTAGATATTAGCCCAGGACAAGTTACGGCGCTTGTTGGTCCAAGTGGATCTGGTAAATCAACTGTTGCACGTCTTATTGCTGGTTTCTGGGATCCAAATGAAGGTTCTGTATCTATTGGTGGACAAGATATTCGCTCCTGTACTCCATCTCAACTTGCAGATCTTGTAGCTTACGTTGATCAAGATAGTTACCTTTTTGATGAGACCATTATGGAAAACATCAGAATGGGTAAAAAAGACGCCACCGATGATGAGGTAATTGCTTGTGCAAAAGCTTCTGGTTGTCATAACTTTATTCAATCGCTTCCTCATGGCTATCAAACTGTCATAGGAGGCTCAGGTGGGCATCTTTCTGGTGGAGAGCGTCAGCGCGTGGCAATTGCTCGAGCTATGCTCAAAGATGCGCCTATCATCATGCTTGATGAAGCAACGGCCTATGCAGATCCAGAATCGGAAGCAGAGGTTGAATCTGCAGTTGCAAAGTTGGTAGCTGGTAAAACGCTGGTTGTTATCGCGCACCGTCTATCAACCGTACAAAATGCCGACAAAATTGTTGTCGTTAATGATGGCTCTATTGAAGCTGAAGGTACACACGAACAGCTTATGGAGACATGCCCGCTCTATGCAACTATGTATCGCGCTCATATCGGCGCACTTGATGAGGCTTAAGGAGGGGAGTAGAAATGCTATCTGTCTTAAAAATGTACTTTCAGTTTGGAAGCTCTTATCGCCAGAAACTCTACAAAGGTCTTTTCTTTACCATTCTTGGTTGCCTTTTTGAAGGCGTACAAATAACGGCGCTTTGGATCGTTTTTACCGCTCTTACTACTAACACACTCTCAACCCAGACGATATTTTCTGCACTGGGAGTAATGCTTTTAAGCATTATGGGGACGTTCGTTTGCGCTCACTTTAAGAGTGAGAATTTCTGTGATGCTAATTTCAGTATGGCTGGTGCAAAGCGTGCAGAAATTGGAGATACATTACGTCGCCTTCCTATGGGTTATTTTAACGAGAATAGCCTTGGAGAAGTAACAGCTGTTATGACTAATCAGCTTGACGTAATGCAAAATCTTGGTGGTCTGCTTTATATGATGGTTGTTGGAGGTTTGGCTTTAACAGCAATTATTGTTGCATTCTTGTTCGTGTTCTGTTGGCAATTAGGTCTTATAACTGCAGCTACTTTTGTTTTCTTCTGTATAACAATGGAGCTGCTTCAGGCTTACGTACGTAATACATCAGATGATTATGTGGCTGCCAACACTACCTTGATCAGCTCCGTACTTGAGTATGTCCGTGGCATTAATGTGGTAAGGTCATTTTCTCTTATTGACGATGCTGAGGGAAAATATGCCAAAGCTGTTGATGATTGTCGTGTTCAAGCACTCAAACTTGAATTTAAGGCACTTCGTTTCTCAGTTCTGCAAATGGTTGTTTCTAAGGCTACCAGCGTTATTATGTGCTTGGTATCAGTTGAATTATGGCTATCGGGAACACTTGATACAGCTTCTTGTTTGACGGTAGTAGTTATGTCATTTATGTTGTTTAGTCGCTTAGAATCAGCTGGTCGTTTCTCAACTATTTTACGCAACCTTGAAATTGCAATGGAGCAAACAAATGCTATTCTCGCTACTCCTGCAATGGAGGAGGGAGAAGGTCTTGAGGAAGCGGCATCCTGTGACATAGAGCTTTCTCATGTGTCGTTTGGCTACGACGATAGGCAAATTCTCGAAGATGTAAGCCTTTCTATTCCTGCGGGTACTTCTTGCGCAATTGTAGGACCAAGTGGATCTGGCAAAACAACGCTTGTCCGTCTTATTGAGCGTTTTTGGGATGTGAATACAGGACAAGTGTCACTTGGTGGACACGATGTACGCGACTATAAGGTTGATGCTCTTCTTCAAAATTTCTCTACCGTTTTTCAGGGAGTATTTCTTTTTGATGACACTATTGAGAACAACATTAAGTTTGGTAATCCAAGTGCAACTCATGAGCAAGTAGTCGATGCAGCTAGGCGCGCCTGTTGTGAGGAGTTTATCCAGGCATTACCTAATGGATATGAAACACGCTTAGGTGAAGGTGGTTCAATGCTTTCTGGTGGCGAGCGCCAGCGTCTTTCTATTGCGCGTGCCATCTTAAAAGATGCACCGATTGTTGTACTTGATGAGGCTACGGCTAATGTTGATCCGGAAAATGAACTTGAGTTGCAGCATGCAATTGCAGAGCTCACAAAGTCAAAGACTGTCATTATGATTGCTCATCGCTTAAAGACAGTTCGCAATGCAGATCAGATACTTGTGTTAGATAAAGGTCGTATTGTGCAAAGAGGCACTCACGAATCTCTCATGGCAGAGGGCGGTATTTACGCTGATTTTGTTAACATGCGCGAGAAAACCGTTGGCTGGAAAATTGCATAGTTAGTTCAATAAGTTTGTATAAAAGAGTTGCAAAAAAAATATGCACCCAAGTTTGTACTTGGGTGCATATAACGTTAAAACTGAGATGCGGTTTACTGAACCTGGCAAATCATAGCAACATTAGTTGAAGTGGTGTAGTCACCAAGACGTGGGCTGGTATGAGGATCGCCAGCGGTCAGAACAACAATATCGCCAGTCTCTACAACGCCAACTTCCTTTGCAACGTTCAAAGCGTTGTACATGGTGTTAGAAAGTGTGCCCTGCTCAGAGGTCTTGAATGCATAGACACCCCAATAGAAGCAGGTACGACGAACTGCCTCATCGGATGGAGACATTGCATACAGAGGACGCTTTGGACGGAAGTTAGAAACAAGGCGAGCAGTGCGGCCAGAGTGTGTTGGGCAAATGATGCACTTAGCATCAACGCGAATTGCCATATCAACGGCAGCAAAACCAGTAGCACCATTGACGTTCTTAAGGCCCTCACGCTGGTGATAGACATCCTTGACTGGCAGGTATTTCTCGGTTTCCTTGCAGATGGAAGCCATAGTCTTAACTGCTTCAACAGGATATTTACCAGCTGCAGACTCACCAGAAAGCATGACGCAGTCAGTACCATCATAAATTGCGTTAGCAACGTCTGTAACCTCTGCACGGGTTGGACGAGGATTGCGAATCATGGAGTCAAGCATCTGAGTTGCGGTGATGACAGGCTTGTAAGCATCGTTGCACTTCTTGATGATGGTTTTCTGGATGTGAGGAACCTCAGCTGCAGGAACCTCAACACCAAGGTCACCGCGGGCAACCATGATGCCGTTAGAAGCTGCAAGAATCTCGTCAAAGTTCTTTACGCCAAGAGCAGACTCAATCTTAGGGAAGATCTGTACGTTAGGAGTGCCCATTTCACGGCAGATGTTACGAATCTCTTCAACTGCAGCGCCATCGCGGATGAAGGAAGCAGCAATTGCGTCAATACCAAGCTCGCAGCCAAACATGATGTCTGCGCGGTCTTGCTCAGTAACGGAAGGAAGACCGATATTAACGTTAGGAACGTTTACACCCTTCTTCTCTCCAAGCTCACCGCCGTTGATAATCTTGCAGTGCATATCAGTGCCCTCAACGTGATCAACTTCAAGACCAATAAGGCCATCATCAATAAGGATGATAGAGCCCTTCTTAACCTCTTTTGGAAGATTCTTGTAGTCAAGTGAGAAACGCTGAGCGTTGCCGATGACGTCATCATCAGTGGTAACAATGACGGACTCACCGGTGGTAAGAGTGACCTTTTTGCCATCCTCGAGAAGACCGGTGCGAACCTCAGGACCTTTTGTATCGAGCATGATAGCAATAGGAATACCAAGTTCATCAGAGATAGAACGAACGCGACCAATCATAGTGCGGTGATACTCATGGCTACCGTGCGAGAAGTTGAAACGTGCGACGTTCATGCCAGCAAGGATGAGTTCACGAAGAACCTCATCACTTTCTGTTGCAGGACCCATAGTACAAACAATTTTGGTCTTTTTGCGAGCCATATCTCTCCTTTTCGTAGGAATTGAAATCAGATTCGAATATCAATAGTAACCGTTTTTAGAGCATTTGTTTCCCTAGTGCTTAGCAAACCACACTTTTATCAACGTAATCAGTGCCCTTAGCAAAAGCAGTTGCATTATCAAGTGTAACTTGAGCAATTTGAGAGAGTGCTTCATGAGTAAAGAATGCCTGGTGACTTGTCATAACTACGTTAGGGAATGAACAGAGAGTAGAGGTGACTGAGTCAAATACCTCAGCGGCACGGTCCTTATAGACGTTTGGATTTTCCTCTTCATAAACGTCAAGGCCGCAAGCACCAATTTTGCCAGAAAGAATGCCACGAATAAGAGCCTTGGTATCGACAAGGGCACCACGTGCGGTATTGACGAGGACAACACCATCTTTCATCTTGCCGATAGTTTTATCGTTAATCATGTGATAGCTCTCTTCATTTAAGAATGCATGAAGAGAAATGAAATCAGCGCGCTCCCAAAGCTCGTCATAGCTTACATATTCATCAACGACATGTTCATCGTTTACAAGACTCATGTTTGGGTAGAGATCTGCGCCAAGAACGTGCATACCAAAGCCCTTGCAGATGCGGCAAAGTGCAGCACCGATACGACCAGTGCCAACAATACCTGCGGTTTTACCATGCAGTGTTTCTCCGACAAGACCGACGAGTGAGAAGTTGTTCTCGCGAATACGGTTATAACCGCGGTGAATACGACGGTTAGCAGCAAGCGCAAGACCCATTGCGTGCTCTGCAATTGCCTCAGGAGAGTAAGCAGGTACACGCGTTACGGTAATGCCTAAATCTTTTGCTGCATTAACGTCAACTGCGTCAAATCCAGCACAACGCATGAGTAAAAGCTTTACGTCAAAGCCTGCAAGAATCTCAAGAGTCAGAATTGAAGCATCTGCGTTGACAAAAGCACAGACAGCGTCGTAACCCTTGGCAAAGCCCGCGGTCATAGGTGTAAGGTTGGACTCGATGTAGTCGATTGAAACATCAGGATACTTTGGAAGTTCAAGGTTGAAAGAATCTTTGTCGTAACTTTGAGCACCATAAAACAAAATTTTCATAACTGCCTCCTTGCCAAATCTAACGTTTGGCTTATGTTGTTATGTTCTGCGCCTATTGTACTCCTCGTATGACAATTATTTGCCACATAACAGGAGTTTTAAGAAATATTTATTATGTTTGAAAAAAGAGAGAATACGGTAAAATGATAGGGCGTTGTAAGGTCCTGACACGGCAACCTTGGTGAGCCCTTGCCCCTCTCCTGGGGAATTATGATCGGGCATCAATCTGTCAGGTAGAAACCCAGGAGGAACTTTGAAAGAATATCTTTCAAGTGCGGCTGATGTTATCAGTGCGCAAAAAACTGATGCCGAAATTGGTCTGTCTGATGCAGAAGCAGTTTCGCGTCTTGAGGCTCATGGTCTTAATAAGCTTAAAGAAGCGCCAAAAGAATCAATTATTAAAAGGTTCTTTGCACAGATGGCTGATCCTATGGTCATTATGCTTCTTGTTGCTGCTGCTATTTCTGCTGCTGAAGGAATTTATACCGGGGAAGGCGGAGTTGCAGACGTCGTTATTATTCTGTTTGTCGTTGTCGTCAATTCTGTTCTTGGTGTTGTCCAGGAAGGCAAAGCCGAAGAAGCTCTTGCTGCTCTGCAAGAGATGAGTGCAGCTCAGAGTAAGGTTATTAGAGATGGTCGTCTTAAGACAGTTGTCTCAACTGAGCTTGTTGTGGGCGATATTATTCTGCTTGAGGCAGGTGATTCTGTTCCCGCTGATTGTCGCATTCTTGAGAGTGCTTCTATGAAGGTAGAGGAATCAGCACTGACAGGTGAATCAGTTCCTGTCGAGAAACACGCTGAGATTCTCAGTCTTGCTGAAGATACAGATGATATTCCTTTGGGCGATCGAAAGAATATGTGCTATTCCGGATCTATTGTGGTCTATGGCCGTGGTCGTGCAGTTGTTGTTGCAACAGGCATGGACACCGAGATGGGTAAGATTGCAGACGCAATTGCTCAGGCAGAGGATGGACAGACTCCACTTCAGATTGCTCTTGATAAGCTTTCACACACACTAACTATTCTTGTTGTTGTCATCTCATTGCTTGTTTTTGCAACAGGTTTCATCAAGCACGGCGCTGAGATGCTGGGTAATTTTGACCTTGTTTTAAGTACGTTTATGGTTGCAGTTTCTCTTGCAGTAGCCGCAATCCCAGAGGGCCTTGTTGCCGTTGTTACTATTGTTCTTTCTATGGGCGTAACTAGAATGAGCGAGCGCCACGCTATTGTTCGTCGTCTTACTGCTGTTGAGACCCTTGGTTGTACTCAGGTTATTTGCTCTGATAAGACAGGTACTCTGACTCAGAATAAGATGACTGTTGTTCGTCATGAGACAGAAAATCTTGACGCACATGTACGTACCATGGCGCTGTGCTCCGATGCTACTTGGGATGATATAGAGCAGGTAGCAAAAGGTGAGCCAACTGAGGCAGCTCTTGTTGCAGATGCCGCAAAACTTGGATACACCACAAGTGACTTAGCTTCTTCTCGCCCTCGTATTGGTGAGGCACCTTTTGATTCTTCTCGTAAGATGATGTCTGTTGTGGTGCGTACACGTTCTGGTAAGGTTGTACAGCACACTAAGGGTGCACCTGACGAGGTGCTTGCTCGTTGTACCAAGATTATGACAAGCGACGGCATTGTTGACCTTACCGATGAGGCTCGCTCTGAGATTTTGGCTCAGAACAAGTCCATGGCTGATCAGGCTCTTCGCGTTATGGCGTCTGCTCGCCGTGATTGGGGAACAGAAGCTCCTCAAAGTTATGATCCAGCTACCCTAGAGCATGATATGGTCTTTGTTGGACTCTCTGGCATGATTGATCCGGTTCGTCCTGAGGTTAAGAGCGCTGTTGCAGAGGCTCATGAAGCTGGCATGCGCACCGTTATGATTACGGGTGACCACATTGATACAGCCGTTGCTATTGCAATTGAGCTGGGCATTATTGCTGATCGTTCTCAGGCAATTACGGGTGCGCAGCTTGATAAGATTTCTGATGAAGAGTTTGAGCAGCGTATTGAGACAATTGGTGTTTATGCACGCGTTCAGCCTGAGCACAAGGTTCGCATTGTTGATACTTGGCGCAAGAAGGGCATGGTTACAGCCATGACTGGCGACGGTGTTAACGATGCCCCTTCCATTAAGCGTGCTGATATTGGTATTGGTATGGGTATTACTGGTACCGACGTTACCAAGGGCGTTGCAGATATGGTTCTTGCTGACGATAACTTTGCCACCATCATTAGCGCATGCGAAGAGGGAAGACGCATCTACGACAACATTCGTAAGTGCATCCAGTTCCTCTTGAGCTCCAACCTTGCAGAGGTTATTTCCGTCTTTATTGCATCCCTAGTTGGCTTTACTATTCTTCAGCCTACCCACCTTCTGTGGATTAACCTGATCACCGACTCTCTGCCTGCGCTTGCTATGGCTACCGAGAAGGCAGAACCAGGAATCATGAAGCGTAAGCCACGTAATCCTAAGGACGGAATCTTTGCGGGCGGCGTTGGCTTTGACTGCCTTGTTCAAGGTTCTATCATTGCTCTTCTCACCCTTGCCAGCTATTTTATTGGTCACTACTTTGAGTATGGAACCTTTGATATCTCACAGGTTATTATTAACCCAGAGGCTGGCGTTGAGGGTATGACCATGGCGTTCTTGACGCTTTCTATGGTTGAGATGTTCCACTCCTTCAACATGCGTTCTCTGCGTGGTTCCATCTTCAAGCTAACTAGTCACAACATTTGGCTGTGGGGCTCCTTTGTAATGTCTTTGATTCTTACCTTTGTGGTTATTGAGACACCACTTTCTCAGGCGTTTGGCTTTGCTGAGATTGGTTTTAAAGAGTACGCCATGGCAATGCTTTTAGCTGCATCTATTATTCCTTTGATGGAGCTGTACAAGGCTGTTATGCGTTCTGTGCAGAAGAACAAAGCATAAGGTAGGGAGCACTCTTGTCCGCTAAGCGTACAAAAAGTTCCAAGAAACTAGGAGCCGGCAGGACTCAAGGGTCACTGCCGGCCCTTTCTTCATTGCTGGATGTTCCAGCGTTTGAACAGCTGACTCCATCGTCGGCTCAGATGCAGGCTTATACAGACGTCGTATCTGAGCTTGAAGCTCAAGGGGTTTCTCGCCAGATGATGACTATGGCCTGCGTGGTCCGCTTGGATAGGGGATTTCCCGCGGTTGTTTCGGAGCAGGGAGTATTTCGCGCCGAGTTTGCCGCACGCGTGACTAAGGGCCAGAACTCTACGGTGGCCGTAGGCGACTGGGTATGTGCTCGCATTCCAGAGTCGCATGATATGGGTATCATTGAGGCCATTTTGCCACGAGAGACCGATATTGCTCGTTGGAAGGGTGGAGCCCGTGGTCAGAAGCAGACTTTGGCTGCAAATGTTGACCTTGTCCTTGTAGTGCAGGCCTTGGATGGAGAGACCATCTCGGTAGATCGCATTGTTCGCTCGGCAGTTATCTCTAAAGACTGCGGCGCCGCCTGCGCTGTGGTGCTTACTAAATCAGATGTTGCCGGACCAGAGCTTTTGGCTCAAGAGATTTCTTCTATCACTGCAGCTCTTGGCTCTACGGTAAAGATTGTTGCAACAGCTTCTAAACTTGAGGGCGAGAAAACCGATGTACTTGCAGATCTTGCGCAGACCGCACAAGATCTTGGAGCCGCGTGGGGGATTGACGCTGTTCGAAACCTTGTTCCTTACGGTTCCATAGCTATTGTACTTGGTGAATCAGGCGCTGGTAAATCAACGCTTCTTAATGCATTGTTAGGTCATGAGGCGCTTGAAACGGGAGAAGTTCGCGAATCTGATAAGGCTGGTCGTCACACAACAGTTGCTCGTCGCATGGTGGCGCTTCCTGAAGCTGGTGTTATTGTGGATGAACCGGGCCTTAGAAGCCTACCTATTGTGGGTCATGAGAGGGGATTGCAGAAGGTATTTCCGCACATCTCTGAGGCCGCTCAGACGTGTAAATTTAGGGACTGTACTCATACGCATGAGCCTGGTTGTAGTGTGCAAGACGCGCTTCATGAGGGTCAGATTACAGAACCACAGTTAAAGGCATATTTGTCTTTGGCAAAAGAAATGCGAGAAAGTCAGCAATCACTTGATCCTGATGTTGTGCTTTAAGTTTTAGTAGCGTAAATCCTCTAAACACCCTGTATCCAGGGTGTTTTTTGTCTCACAACTTGGTAAAGTCTTGGTTGAAAAATGTAGCAACTATGATTTTCTAAAAATTTTTATATATCAAATTAGATAAAAATTTAAATTACCTATTTTTTCCGTCACTGCAGCAGCCTGTGAACTTATTGCTTTGTGACAGATTCACGTCAGCTGTCTGACATATTTGTGCAGGTAAATCTTTTGTTTTTACTCTTCTTCTCTCAAGTTGAGTACAAAATCGATGTATCGCAAATGGAGGGAGGATAAATAGTGACTAAGAAAACAAGAATTTTAATTTCTGTATTGAGCGCGCTTTTGGCTAGTTTTTGTTTCTTTGCATACGTACAAAGCGTCCGTGCTGAAGCGGAGAAGTCACGAGCAGAGGCAATACAAAAATATGGTGGTGAGCTTACCTCAATTTTGGTAGCTACTAAACAAATAGAACCCGGAGAAACCCTCTCATCTTCTAACACTCAGGTAAAAAGCTGGATTTCAGATTTGATTCCTGAAGGCGCAATTACTAATCCAGAAAGTGTTATGGGTCGTACGGTCTCATCTGTTATTGGAGTTGGCATGCCTGTTGTATCTCTTCATCTACGATCGGTTGCTTCTCAGATTACTATTCCAGAAAATCTTATCGGTCTCACTATCTCTCATGGCGAGAAGTACGGATTAGCTGAGAGACTCAGTGCTGGTACAAAGCTTGCGGCATATGAGGTTACTGATTCTCTTATTACCTGTATTGCTTCGGACATTTCGGTATTGTCAGACGACGCTGAGGGTACTCTTTACACTTCTTCTTCAGTAACGCTCGGATTGACTCCAGAACAGGTTCCTGCCGTGCTCTCAGCATACGCTCGAGGAACGCTTCGATTTACTCTTCCTGGATCAAAGATTAACGCTCAGGACTTACTACACAACAATTCTTACGTTGAAGAAGAGAACCCAAAAGATTTATCTGACACGACGAATCAATCAAACTCATCATCTGCAAGTGAAGATGTGCAGCCAGAGAACCCTGCTTCTCCAACAGCCGACCAAGACAGCAATAGTGCGCCACAAGCAGATTCGTCTACTAATCCAGGGGGTGAAGCGTAATGTTAGAAAAGTGGATTGTGTACGTAGGTCTTGATGCACGCGTTGAGCTTGGTGCTATTCTTAGTTATCTAGGAATTAACAATAGGTGTGAATTTGCTGATTCAGCGGCATCCCTTAGATCGATTGTTTCGCACTCAACTCCTCAAGATTATTCAGTATTAATTGGTAATACCGGTTCTGATGTTTCGGATATAAATCTTGCAGCTGCAATTGTTAAAGATGGAAACGCTCGCTGTGTGGTACTTGTAAGGTCTGGCGCGTCTGGATCACTTCGTTCAAGAGCAGCCAAGGCAGGAGTCGATTTAGTAATTGACCCTATGGAATTAGGAGATCTGGTAAAGGTTGGAAGAGGATATCAATCATATGGGGCTGACAGGCTTTCTCAGCCTTTACCAGAAGCTCCAGATTATGTTGCCAGTATCCAAGAGTTAAATTCCTATTTACAATCTCTCATTCCTCTTGATAAGACTTTAAAAGCTCCGATTCTTACGTTTACTTCAGGACGAGGAGGAGTGGGAAAGACCACGATTGTTTCTTCGATGGCTCTCCTTGCTTCATCTTGGGGTTTGAAGGTGGCATTGGTTGATCTTGACCTGTCTTATGGAAATGCATTTGAGAAGCTTGGAATTAGACAGCCAAAAGATTTCTCTGATTTTGTTGCTGATGTCCCTTCAGAAAAAGAAAACCTACTTGAAAAGGCAACTTGTGTCCATAAAAATTTGTATTTATTTGGGCCCTGCGTAAAGCCGGAAATGGCAGAACCATTATTTCCCTGTGTGAGTAATTTTCTCCAAGCTGTTTCTGGTTTGGTTGATCTGGTTCTTGTAGATACCACGACAGCATCAACAGATTGTTATGCTCAGGCAGCACAATGTGCAGATAGGCTAGTTATAGTTTCAGAGAACCCTCTTACGTGCATTAATTCATTGGCAAAAGTAAGCGGACTTGCAGTACGTCTTGGAGTGGCAAGAACGCGTATTATCCGACTCGAAAATAAGGCTAATCCAAAAGCCAAGCAGGACTTTTCTGTTGGAAAAGCTGAGGTGGGTCTTGAGGCAGCAAAGATGTTTAGGATTTTTAAAGGAGGACCAGGCTTTCAAGAGCTAATCCAGCAAGGAAAGCTTTCTACGTTGTTACAAGAAGAAACCTCATTTGTACAATCAATTTCCTTTGTACTAGCGCATTTTCTTAACGAGCTAGGTATTCTTCCACAGTTGCGTGAGGCTCAAAATGCACTTCAAGCAACTTCTGAGAAAAGGCCATTTAGCTTGTTTAATAGGAGGAAGGAAGTGGGTTAATGCTTGTCTTTGAACGCGTTGCTAAGCAAATTGAGACGCAAGAAGAGAATGACTCACAACTTCAAAAAGAACTATTTCAGAAGGCCAGAAAGAAGTTAAAAGAAAAACTTGTTTCTCGATTAGGACTTTCCACGGTTTCTTCTCTTATTACAGGTAGTGATATCGATCGTGTAAGAGATGAACTAAGAGTTACCTGTGAAGCAATTGTTAATGAAGAAAAGGACGAACTCTTTAGCTCAGTTGACTATGAGGAAACAATTGAGCAGGTAATTAATGAAGTGTGTGGTCTTGGTCCAATTCAGCCGCTACTGAATGATAAAGATGTTACCGAAATCATGATTAATGGCTGCAACAATTTGTTTTACGAGAAAAATGGTGAGCTATTTGAATCAAAAACAGTCTTTGACTCGGAAGAACAGATTTTGATTGTTATGGATCGCATCTTATCTCCATTAGGTAGAAGACTGGATAGAGTGAGTCCTATTGTTGATGCTCGACTTGAGAATGGGGACCGTGTTAATGCAGTGGCAAGTCCTGTTGCAGTGAATGGTACTTCAGTAACTATTCGCAGATTTACCGGAAAAATTACTTCTTTGGACCGGCTGGTGCAAATGGAATCATTGCCTCAATGGCTTGCAAGGTTTTTGTCTTGGGCTGTGAAATGCAGACAGGGAATCGCGGTTGTTGGCGGCACGGGATCTGGTAAGACTACGCTTTTAAATGCACTTTCATGTGAAATTTCAAAGTCAGAAAGAATTGTCACTATTGAGGACTCAGCAGAGCTTAAGTTTGATTCACATCCAAATGTTGTCAGGCTAGAAGCTCGTCCTGCTTCGATAGAAGGAACAGGAGAAATAACAATTAGATCATTGGTGAGAAATGCACTTCGAATGAGGCCGGACCGCATTGTCGTAGGAGAGGTAAGAGGCGAAGAGTGCATTGATATGTTGCAGGCTATGAATACAGGTCATGACGGCTCTCTGACAACATTGCATGCCGGAACTGCTCAAGAGGCAATATTGCGCTTAGTGTTAATGGCTCGTTTTGGAATGGACTTACCTGCAGAAATCATAGAACAGCAGATAGCAACTGCACTTGATTTGATAGTTATGTCTCAAAGGTTTCCTGATGGGAAACGGTATGTGACCAGCGTTTCAGAAATCTCTTTGTCTTCGTCAGGATCAATCGAGGTACAAGAGGTGGTGTCGTTTGACGTGCAGAAAAGAAGTTGGCTTTTTGTAAAAACTCCTTCTTTTATCAATCGCGCAATAAAAGAAGGATTACTCAATAAAAAGGAGGTGGCTTCATGGATGTCATTGCTTCCACAATCACAGGAGGTGCTTTTGGAGTAATTATCTATTTTCTTGTACGTAACGGTGAAGAAAAAATTGTCTCTCAAGCAAGCGTACGAATAACAGGCTATGTGGTTCAGTTTTTTCAATTTGCACGAAATAGTATTTTTATGCGGAGTTTGCTCAAATGGGAGCCTTTCTATTATGTATCAATGCAGTTACGCAATCGCTTTCTTTACAAATATGGGATCACTTTAGTCGATGACGCTTTCGTACTGTTTTTCATTAGTGGTATAGCTGCATCTATTCTGTTTGGCATTCTATTTGAGTCTGTAATCGGTGTACTTTGCGGTCTTTTCTCGTTATTTCTAGTTCCTTATTTTCTATATGAACATGCTAAGCATCAGTCTGCTTTAGAAATAGCTCATATGATGCCTTCGATTTTTAGGACTATTGCTGTTGCTCTTGGATCAGGTCTTACGCTTTCGCAATCTATTGAATATGTTAGTAAACATACAGAAGGTGTTGTATCGGAAAGTTTTTGTATTGCTGATATGCAAATTAAGTGCGGCTTTCCTATTGAAG
This sequence comes from Lancefieldella parvula DSM 20469, assembly GCF_000024225.1. Classification (NCBI taxonomy): domain Bacteria; kingdom Bacillati; phylum Actinomycetota; class Coriobacteriia; order Coriobacteriales; family Atopobiaceae; genus Lancefieldella; species Lancefieldella parvula. Next base: position 1,164,974 of record NC_013203.1, on the reverse strand, counting down.
AGGCTATTGAAGATTTGGCAGAGAGATTGGATGCTCCAGGTGTTAATTTGCTGGCTAGCGCCTTAGTAATTTCACATCGAACAGGCTCTCCGCTTAAGAATCTTTTACAAAAAACTGCTGAGTTGGTTGAATTACAAGAGAAGAATCAAAGACTTATAGCAACAAAGACTGCTCAAGTTAGATTATCTGCTCGAATTGTATGTCTTCTTCCAGTTGTTCTGTTGATCATTTTGTCACTAGTATCGCCAGACTTTCAAAAGGGCTTATTTACGCCATCAGGTGTTATATGCACGGTAATTGCAATGATCATGGACTGTATTGCTCTTTTGATTATTCGAAGCATTATGAAAGGAGTAATGAAGTGATAGATCTAATTTGTTCCTTAGCATTTGCATTATGCATAGCTATTTTCGTTTTAGTTATGCCTGTGAATTTAGATCATTGTGATGTTCGTTGTTATTATCAGCACATTATTAGAAGTGTGAAGAATTTCAAAAGAGTGAACCTTCGAGCAAAATCAGAGTTTACAAGAAAATCATGCCTACGCGAGATGCCAGAAATGATTGATATTTTGATTCTTGGACTGTCGTCAGGGTTATCTTTTGATTCGGCGCTAGATCTGTATTGTTTACGAGAATCTGGCGAACTGTCAAAAGAGCTTTCAAATGCTCATATGACTTGGAAGCTTGGAGCTAATACTCGCGAAGAAGCCCTAAATCAGATGGCAGCAAGAGTAGGGGTTCCATCGCTTAAAAGCTTTGCAACTGTTGTGAATGAGGCACTTACTTTTGGAACTCCTCTTGCGGAAATATTAGATAGACAAGCTTCAGTTCTTCGAGATGAGCAGCGCTCCTTGTTGGAAACAGAAATCGAAAAGATTCCAATTAAAATGCTCATTCCTTTAGGAACGCTTATTGTTCCAGCAATGTTACTTGCAATTTTAGGTCCTTTGCTTGGGCCTGCGTTTTCTTCTTAGGAGAAAGGAAGATGATGATGTTCTCAAATCAATTTTTTAGGTTTATTCGAGGCTTAAAAGAGGATGAGTCTGGACAGGGAACTACAGAGTATGCAATCTTAGTTGGCGTACTTGTGGTTATTGCGATTGTCGCAATCATTGCTTTTAAGGGTAAAGTTTCTGAACTTTGGGAAGCAATTACTTCTGGAATTAATTCTCTATGAGTAAAAAGAGTACTGCTGCGTATTCTGTGTTCATTATCTCCACTGTGTGTTTGCTATTTGCTGCGTTTCTTTTCTTACCAAGAAAACAGACCGATTCATCTAAAACAGAATTAGGCCATGCGCAAACTCAGAAAATTAAAGAAGAAAAAAGAACTAATGAACAGTCAATCTCAAATGCATCAGTAGAAGATTTATTTGAACAGAATTCCGTGCAAAGAGATAGTAAAGAAACTATTCAAGAAGAAGCACAAAGTGTTTTAGAGAACTATCAGCAAAGAGCTGATTGTGCGCTTGTTTATTCCGGATATATAGATTTAGCTGGCAATGTATGGAGCTGTTTAGTTAATGGTGGAAATTGGTCAGAACTTGTGACTATTTCTGATCAAGGAGAGATAAGGAGGGTCTCAACATGTCATATCTCTACTCAAGATGTAAAGAATCTATTAGAAGAATCAAACTAGGAGTTCAAAATATAAAAGGACAGGCTATGCTTGAATATGCCCTAGTTTTATTTTCGTGTTTGATGGTTATTACGTCTCTTGGTGCGATATATCACTTTGTACAAAACGGAGCAGTTGTTCAACTGGCTACCCAAGCTGCTTCACATACTATGCATGACTCTCTTTTAGATTTAGCCAAAGATGTTCTCTCGTTTTAAGCAGAATGCTGGCCAAGCGTCAGTAGAAGCTGCACTGTTATTCCCAGTTATTCTGATGATTATTGCATTGCTTGTGGAGCCTATCTGCATTCTCTATACAAAGACAGTTATGGATGGAGCCTGTGCAGAAGGATTAAGAGTAGCAACAACGTCTTCTGACACTGAGTTAATAGAGTCCTATATCAAACGCAGACTTAAAGCTATACCGGAAATACCTCTATTCCATAAGGGTGGAGATGAGGACTGGAACATCTCTATTGATAAAAAAGAAAACGACGTCTTGATTGAAATTACGGGTCATGTAGCAGCGATGCCGCCAATAGGCTGGTGTTTATTCCTTGCAGGTCAGACGGATAATCAGGGAATTATTTTGAAATCAAGTTTATCTGCTAGTACGTATCCAGATTGGATTGAGGGTTCTTATGCAGATTGGATTGCCTTTTGGAAAGGACAAGCATAGGAGAATAAGGCTTGGACTTTCTATGTTTATAGACGATAAAGGTGGTATTACGTCAATCGCTTTTGCAAGTGCTCTTTTGGTCTGTTTAGCTCTTGTATTTGCGCTGGTGTCGGTTGCTTGGGTTTCATCGAGGGCATACAAAACTCAGTCAATAGCAGATGCGGCTTCTATGGCAGGAGAAAACGTCGTAGCCAAATACACAACTATTGCGCAGGTAATTAATGCAAGCATATTGAGCCTTGGGTTATCAGGATTGTTATGTGTTGGAGCTGGATTGGTTGCTTCATGTGTTCCAGGTTTAGCTTCGGCAGGTTCCAAATTGTGTGATGCAGGTTTTAAAACACTTGAAGCGCGTAAAAAATTTGCTACTTCAGCTTGTGAAGGTTTAGAAGCAACTGAGAAAATGCTTCCAGTTTTTGCAGCAGTGGCGGCGAGCTCTTGTATACAAAAGAACTCTATTGATGCGGGTAACTTCGTGGGATCAGCTCTTCTATTTCCTGCTCAGTCACAATCTGATTTTGGACATTTAAATAGCGACGTCTCATCAGATGAATTAAAAGAACAGAGAGAACTATTACAGCAGATAGCAAAAGAGATTGAAGAGTTACAGAGTAAAGCAGAAACATCTAAGAAGAGGGCGTGGGAGGCAGACTGCGGTGGAGGTCCGTATTCTATGCGCGAAAGAGCGGAGCATCTTGCTGGTCTTTCTGGGGATATAAACCCATCTATCCCGTCGCCAACTTCTTGGACGTTTGGTATCGCTTTAAAGCGAGCTAGAGCATATTACAGATCTCGATATGATCAAGAAATTGTCAATGGAAGCACTGCAGAAGAATTGCGTGATTCTGCTATACGAAAAGCTTTTTATAACTTTGCCCACCAGGAACTCTCTAGAGGATTTTATAAAGAAACAGCTGATGGTGAAGTTGAAATGAATTTACCTCGATTGCCACATAACTTAGAGGAGACAAAGAAAACAGATCTGTATCTAAAGCCTATTTGGCCTTGTACTTATGAAAACGGCGAGAAAACCATTCATGCTCATAGGTCTTGTCCAGGAGTAACTGGAGAAAGCGCAGGGTTTGCATCGTTGCAAGATTTAGATTCTGGAGCGGTTCATGAGTGTCAACATTGTCATTTTACAAGTGGCGATGTAGGAAGGGTAGCATCTGCCTCAACAAATATTGATAACGGGTTTGAGTATTACTGGAAGATTGTAGTTGAAGAGTCTGAAGTTTATGAATCGTCACGCCAACAAATAAAAGATTTACAAAAGAAGTTATCTGAAGCTGCAGATAAATCAACCGGAATATTTCAAAAAGCACTTGATGCGTTAAAGGTTGCTAGGCCTAGATTATGTCCACCAGGTGCTTGGGGATGTATTTCATTTGTGAGAAGAGGAGGCTCATCTCCAGAATTCCAAGGAAGTTTGGGGACGCTTGAGCAGTCAGTTTTTCTTCCAGAAGGATATGCAATATCCGGAGCGGTACTTGCTCCAGATAGCTCATCTACAGATAACGTTCTTTCAAGCTTTTTTGACCAGGTTGAAAGGAGAGGAGGGTTTATCGGACAAACTATAGATAAAGTAATGAGCTTGTGGGGATCTCTTTTAACTTTATATGGGGACGGCGTAACTTCTTGGTCTTCTAAGCTATCAGAATTTCTTGATGACATTGATGGGATAACAGGTGGAAGTGTCGGCTCCAAATTACGGAGCGCTTTAAAACAAATAGTTATTGACGCTGGATTAGAGCCAAGTGATTTAAGACAAATGAAGCCCGTTCTTGTTAATACAGAAAGAATTTTGAAACAAACTGGCTTCGAGAAAGAATCAACGATTCGTGAGCTAGTTCAGAAAATACCTAATACATCAGATCCAATCGCTTTAGCTCGTTCACTTGGCGCATTTTCTCTGCAATATTTGCCAGACAAAATCACAATTGCAAAATTGATCATTCCTGTCATTGATATTGAGATTCCTTTAGAAATTGATGTTAAGAAAGTTTTTGGTGGCACATGAAAAAAATGAAATTCCTTTGTTGCCAAAAAGGACAGATGTTTGTTGAGACTGCATTGGTTCTTCCGGTTGTATTAGTGATTGCTCTAATTGCAATCAATCTATTTAAGTTTGCAGATATGTGCTCAAAGTTTGATCGTGTTGCGGCGGATCAAATTATTGCTCATGGAATTTCTTCCAGTCATTCCACGGATGGAGGAACGCTAGAAAACTTAACTCATAAAATAAAAGCTGCTCTTAAATGTGATGACAGTTGCGACATCGTTGTCTCATCGGAGGGAGAGAGTGAGGGGATTGGGAATATGGTCTCTGTTTTTTCTAAATATCAAGTAACGCTTAAGTACAAACCTTGGCCACATACTCTACGTCTTCCCCTAGTGTCACTAGAGTCTCCTTTGTATCTTACTCATACAACTTCAATTGTTATTAGTCCTTATAAGTCGGGAGTTGTGATTTGAAAATGAATGTACAGGTTTCGATAGAAGAAGTCCCTAATTCAGAGCAAATTTTTGAATTGTTACAAGGGGGCTTCGAAAAGTTCGTCGGTCTTTTGGGCACCGAGATAACAGCTCCTTCAGTATTACTTCTGAAGTGCTCTTCAGTCCACACCTTTGGAATGACGTATCCGATTGATATCGCATTTGCAGATGATCACGGAGAAATTTTAAAAATTCGGAGACGAGTACAGCCTAAACAAATTCATAGCTGCGCGGGTGCCTATTGCACATTTGAAAGACCATCAGTTGATGATTTCCCATGGTTTGAGGTGGGTCAGAAAGTGCTCATTCAAGAAATAAATACTGAGGAAAGCAACGTTGAAAGAAGGAGTCGCTATGGCTATAGAAAACTACTCCGTAAAAATTTGCCCCAGATGCGGAGAAAAGCTGTTTCAGGACATGAGAATTTGTTACGGCTGCCTTCTAGACTTCAGCGGTCCAAGCTCGCTTGTATGCAATCTCGAAACATCAAGAAATAAAAAAATTGCTAACCTTCCCTTTATAGAGACTGACGAGTATTTGCTTTCTGAGGAAGTAGGAGAGGAGTGGGATAAAGGTTTACCACCCGCTTTGTTTGAACTTGATAATTCATACTCACCAGTAGATTGATAAGTACGTGGTATCCTTTTAAGAAGAGTTGCGAAAGTAACATAAAGGAGTTTCTATGTATAAAATCTCGCTTCGCTCTTCTAAAATGAGCCAGTTTGTAAGGATTGCACTTTGCATAATGCTGTTGGCTGTTGCGTTTCTAATTGCTCCAACAAAAGCATTTGCACGTGATCTTTCAATAGATAGGGTAGATATTGATGCGACGGTTCAAAAAGACGGAACGTTGCATGTTGTAGAAACTCGTACATTTTATTTTAAAGGAAGCTATCACGGTGTTTATTGGAATCTTCCAGTTGGAAAGAATAAATACAATGGACAGAACGTTGAAATAAATATCACTTCAGTTACTGTTCAAGATAGTCAAGGATCACGCCAGATTTATAGTAAAAACTCTAGTGGAAACAGCGCCAACTCAGATGAGTATTATGTTCCTACTCAATCAAGCGATATGTTGAATTTGAAAATTTATTCAGCACATGATGATGAATCTGCAAATATAACTATCGAGTATGACATTACTAATGTTGTAACAAATTGGTCTGATACTGCAGAGTTGTATTGGAAGTTTGTATCTGATGGTTGGGATTCAGAGTCTCATAATGTAACAGCTACCATCCATCTTCCGGTTCCTTCAGGTCAATCGATCGTTGCTGGAGATACTGTCCGTGCTTGGGGACACGGCCCGCTGGATGCAAACGTAGAAATTACTAAGAATGCAGTTGTTTACAAAGTTCCTGGTGTAGGAACTGACGAGTTCGCGGAAGCTCGTATTACGTTCCCAACAGATTGGGTTTCTGGGCTAGCTCCTATTCAGCAGAATAAATTAAGCAGCATTCTATCTGAGGAACAAGCATGGGCAGACGAAGCAAATCACAAGCGTGAGCTTGCAAAAATTCAGGTAGCCCTCATACTTTATGCGCCGTTAGTATTTGCAGCTATCACCTTTGTGGCAGCTATTCTGCTACGCATTAAATATAAAAAGGTCATGGCTCCTCAGTTTAATGACCTTTATTACAGGGACGTTCCATCTAATGATCATCCAGCAGTTCTTTCTATGCTTTATAACGGTGAGGGAATTAAGGGAGATGCTCTGACGGCAACTCTTATGCACCTTTCTGATGCAAAGTACATTAGTTTGAATAAGACAGTTAATACAAACTTCCTTGGTATGGAAAAGTCTGATTATTGTCTTACAAAGGTCCAAGACTTTCAGGAAGACCAGCCATCTTTCTATCCTGGTAGTTCTTTATCAAATAAGATTGATAGCATGGCTATGCGATTGATTTTCGATAAGGCCGGGGAATCTGGAGCGGTAAATACTACCGTTACTATGAAACAAATTGGCAAATATGCCTCTGATCATCCAGAAGATTTTAATAAGGCGTATGAGTCATGGGAGAGCCCTATTAAGTTTAGCTATGCTGCTAAGTTTGAAACAAATAAGATCCCATTCCATGGCAAGGGAATTCTTGGTGCTCTGATTGCTGTTGATATTCTTGTTGCAGCTGCTGCATTCTTTATGGGTATTGTGGCGGATGTTTCGATTGGTAATTTACTCTTTAATTTACTGCTTCTTGTTATTGCCGGTCTTATTGCGCTTATAAACATTGGTAAGTTTGATTTGATGAACAGAGAGGGTGTTGAGACGCTTGCTAAGACCCGTGCTCTAAGAAAGTGGCTTACTGAATTTACTAATCTTCATGAGGCAATTCCAACCGACGTTATTCTTTGGAATAGGCTTTTAGTTATGGCAGTCGCGCTTGGTGTGGCAGATAAGGTTATTAGTCAGTTGAAAGTTGCAATGCCCGAGTTGCTTAAGGATCCACAGTTTATGCCCGTTTATAGTTGGTATTACTATGGAAATGGCATGCGTGTTAATGCAATCGATAGCGTAACCAAGAGTGTTACAGCTGCTCATTCTGTCTCTACCGCGGCACTTGCTTCTTCTAGTTCAAGCTCTGGTGGCGGATTTGGTGGCGGCTTCTCCGGCGGAGGCGGCGGTGGCTTCGGCGGCGGAGGCGGCGGAGGCGGTTTTTAATACCATAAACACCTCGATGAATGTCGCAATAAACGAAGAATAAAGGATTCAATTCTCCCCGCAGTTTAGGTGGGGAGAATTTCTTTTCTTTAAAAATATGCGATTTTGGCATATTTGAGTTGATAGTTTTACGCTGCATTTATGGAGCAGATATCTAACAGATTAGTAGGCCAGTGCCTTCGCGATTTACGAAAGAAGCAGCGTCTTACCCAAGAGACAGTTGCAGAGCGTCTTGCTGGAGATCAAGCATTTGTATCAAAAGTTGAATCGGGCGAACGTGGCGTTAAACTTGGAGAAGTTTATGCTTTTGCTGAAGCTTTAGGCATCGAAGCTTCTGAACTAATTGAAGCGTTGCGTACGTATCGATAGTTTAGTTCATTTTTTTTAATGCAAGAATCTTATAAAAGATGTGCTTCTTAAAAGAGGTACATCTTTTACTGTTTGTAACGTCAACATCAAAAGATAAAGAAAACGGCTCAAAGATTTCTCTCTGAGCCGATTCAAGTCGTGGTGGCGGGGAAGGGAATCGAACCCCTGACACGGGGATTTTCAGTCCCCTGCTCTACCAACTGAGCTACCCAGCCATTGGTGCTTCGAAAAGCTTATTTACTATAACAGACTGAAGCACTTCGTCAAGCGGGCAATTTATACAATCCAGAAATTTTTTCCGCCAGTGAGGTCAAATTCAACGGTCATGCCCTTTATTGCAAAAAATGCTTCAACTTGCTCTTTTGTTTTTTCGAGCTCTTGATCGTTGGTTTTCTCGCGTCCATCGGTTTTCTCGTCAGAGGGGAGTTCTATCCAAAGAGACTGCTTGCCACACGCGTCGCGCAGGTGAACTTTGCTTAGAAGGCCCTGCTGAGCAAGTCTTTCATTAAGATGAATGAGGTCAAAAAAGTTGACGATTTTTGGCATGCTAACTCGTTTCTCTAAACGCTTGCTCTTAAGCATACACGTTTGCAAATTGGTACAATAGACAACTAGCTTGAACTAGGTCAGCGGTCGTTGCTGCCTCCACTGAATAAACTATTCGAGGGGAAATTATGGCCTTCACGAGAAAAGAATTCTTGTCCCTTTCTGCTTTAGGAGTTGCAGGCACCTTAGCAGCATGTACTCCACAAGCAAGGACATCTGATAATACGAATCAACCTGCATCTAACGTGGACCTTGAAGAGTTTAAGTCACTTAAATTGGACATGACTCAGTGGAGTTATGATGAGGATAATGACTGCTATTATCAGCTGGGCATTCAGTACTGCACTAAGCCTGCAAGCAAGTCAGTGAACACGCTGTCAGTCTTTGTACCTGGAAAGTATTTCTCGGGAAAGAAGAATGGCTCTACGTACGAGTGTGAAGTGAGTGAGAAGGCTGTTGTCGGAAGCTTTACTGCGCGAACTGCACCTATTGTCATGCCTATTAACACGGCAACACTGTTCCCTCAGAGTGCACCTACGAGCTATGCATACGAAGGTCTTGCACCGTATCTTGAGGCTGGCTTTGTATATGTATATGCAGGTTTTCGCGGGAGAAGTGCGGGCTACGATTCAACCACAGGTTCGGACGAGCTTTATGCAGGCGGTTCTCCTTGGCCAGCAGTAGATTTTAAGGCTGCTATTAGGTATTTGCGCTACAACAATGAGTTGCTTCCTTGCAATACATCTAAGATTTTTGTGTTTGGCTTTGCAGCTGGTGGCGGCCTCAGCGCGGTGCTAGGAACCTCGGGAGATTCCTCGCTTTATATGCCATACCTTAAGGCAGTTGGTGCTGCTACACATAGCGAGAAGGGCGAGCAGCTTTCAGACTCAATTTACGGCAGTGCTTCATGGTGTCCTGCAACATCGTATGACCTTGCAGACGCAGCGTATGAGTGGTCAGCGGGTCAGTATGCAGATGCAACAGATTCTCGTGCTGAGGGCGTGTGGACGCAACCTCTCTCACAAGATCTTGCTGGCGCATATGCTTCATTTGTTAACAACATGGATCTTCTCGACAGCAATGATAGTAAGGTCAGTCTTGATGAGACTAACTCTGGTGTCTATACTGCCGGATCATATGCAGATCTTCTCGTCAACGAGCTTAAGACTTCTGCAAGTAACTTTATTAAGGATAATGCATTCCCGTATACTTTCACGCCTCAGCGTCTGGAAGAGCCTACTTTCCCTGGCGATCCAAATCTTGCAACAGTTCGTGGTACAGATAACGCGGCTCCTGCTACTCAGCAGGTTCAATCTACCATTTACGATACTGCTGAGCACTATTTTGATTCTTTGAACTCTGAATCAATTTGGGTTGTTTATAACCTTCGTCGTCAGAGCGTTGAACTTGAGAATTTGAGGGGTTTCTCGCGCGCTTTGAGAAGTGCATCACTTCCTGTTGGAGCTTTTGATGCTCCTGATAGAAGCACACGCGCAAATCAGCTTTTTGGTGTTGGCGAGCAAAGCACTCTGCATTTTGATGAGCAAACTGCTAACCTCATCAAAAAGAATCTGGATACCTATATGAAGCTTACTGATTGGAAGTCCAGCTACGCTAATGATTGGACCTCTGATCTGAATAAGACAGATACGCTTGAGAATGACATTCCAACACGTGTTGACATGTTTAATCCTCTGTATTTTACGAGCGCATCTTATAAGGGGTATCAGTCAGCAACGGTTGCTCCTTATTGGCGCATTAATGAGGGTGCCCAGAATACAGATACTTCAATTTGTACCTCGTTTAATCTGGGTTTGTCTTTGAAGCATTTTTCAGGTGTGAGTAGTGTTGATTACACACTTGTTTGGGATAAGGGTCACGTTCTTGCTGAGAGAACGGGCAATGCAACCGCCAACTTGGTGTCTTGGATTGTCTCGTGTGCGTCTGCTTAGGAGTCATAGCGTGTTTCAAACAAAGAATCGTCGGTTGTACGTCACAATTGTCATCGTTTTGTTTGCGATAGGAGCAATATTTTTCTCTTTTTTTAGAGGTGCTAATAAGTCTCAGTCACAAGCAAGCTCGCAATCTCAGCAATCTCAGCAATCGCAGCAGACACAACAGACGCAGTCCCAGGGTACGCAAAACAAGGGCTATATTGATTCGGTAGCAGCTGATGACCCTTATGCAAAGGGCATACATCACGTTCGTATTGTTGTGAAGGATTACGGTACTATCGAGGCTACTCTTAATGCAAACGTTGCGCCTATTACCGTTTCTAATTTTGCGCATCTCGTCGAATCAGGTTTTTATAACGGACTTACATTCCATCGTATTATTGACGGCTTCATGATTCAGGGTGGAGATCCCAAGGGCAATGGTTCGGGCGGATCAGAGAATAAGATTAAGGGTGAGTTCACCAAAAATGGTGTTGAGAATGACATCTCGCATACACGTGGAACTATTTCCATGGCACGTGCTCAAGATCCAAACTCGGCAAGTTCACAGTTCTTTATTATGCAGGCAGACAACTCAACTTTAAATGGAAACTATGCAGCATTTGGCACGGTGACAAGTGGAATGGACGTTGTCGATGCAATTTGTAAAGGTGCAACTCCTACTGACTCTAACGGAACTATTCCTGCTTCAGAGCAGCCAGTCATTGAATCAATCACAATGATTGATTAGATTCCTTATATAAAATCTTGTTATTTTATTGAGTGTTCTGCCGTACTTTATAAAGCTGCAGGTTATTAGCGTATAACACCTTTCTCATGGTATACTATTGTTATCCGAGAGGAGTGGTGTTATGCGAGCTGTTGGCGAGTTTTGCGTTCACCCAGGTCAGGGCGTATGTCTTGTTAAAGATGTGGTGTCAGAGCCTACTCCGGCTTATATTTTGTCTCCTATTGGACAAAAACACCCTGTTCAGATTGTATTTCCTCTTGATCAAGAGTTCAGACTTCGTAATCTTATGACACGTGATGAGGCAACGAATCTTGTTGATACCTATCCTCAAATTGAACTCATTACGTTTCGTATTCATAACACATCGCTTGAAGAATCTCATTTTAGACACGCTATCAGAGAAGGTTCTTGTAAAGATTCTATTAGTATTGCTAAAACGTTTAGAGCTCGTATTGATACCGCACGTTCACTTAACAAGAAGCCGCCGATTTCTCACGAGAGAATTTTTAAGATAGCTAGCAATCGTAGTCTTTATGAGCTTATTACAGCACTTAATTGTACTGTTGATGAGATTCAGAAGGTATTTAGCTCGCGCTACGGCGTAGAAATTGGAAGGGTATAGAGTACAATTGTCCCATCCGTTCAAGAGATGGGAAATTATGGCTTCAGAAACATCTGCTAATCGAGCTGTTGTTACTGTTTTGGGCAGCGATGCCCCAGGAATTGTCGCAGCAATTTCTACCACTTTGGCCGAGTCAAATGCCAACATCTTAGATATTGCACAGACTATTCTGTCTGGTATTTTTACCATGACCATGCTAATCGAACTTCAGGATGCCGAGTCCTTTTTGAGTCTCAAAGAGCGTCTTGATGCCGTTTCAGAAAAGCTCGGTGTACAGGTTAACATGCAGCGTGAAGAGGTTTTCACGTTTATGTATCGTCCATAAAGAGGTTGTGTTTTGTCAGAGCTTTCAACAGAAGAACTTATTACTCAAAAACAGTCTTGGCTTAATCAGGATGTATCAAATCTGAAAGTAGAAATCGTCTTCTCCGATATGGATGAGACATTTCTCCATACCGATAAATCTCTTGTTGCTGATAATATGGCAATGCTAGACCGCCTGGCAGATCTAGGTATTCCTTTTGTACCTTGTTCCGGTCGAGCGTTTAACGTGCTGCCAAAAGAGGTTGTGAATCATCCTGCTTCTAAGTATGCGATTTCTTGTGACGGTGCCGTTATTAGAGACCTTTCTACTCAGACAGTGCTTTACGAGTCTACTGTTACCAAGGAACAGGCACTTGAGTTGTATCAAAAGCTCAAGAATTATCCTGTGACATTTGATATTTTTGCTGATGGCGGAGTTTACCTAGAGCGCTCAAGGCACAACCTTATTTCTCAGCTTGGTATTCCTGCAGATCACGCGGCGTTTATGCAGCGTTCTCGTACACCTTTTGACCAAAGCGTCGAGGAATTTATTAATAGCGTATCTACCATTGAACGACTTGGCTCCTATTGGTCAGTTTCAGAAGGCGAGAAGTACCAAGCACTTGTAGCAGATGCTGTGGCTTCGGTAAAAGGATTGAGTGGTACGGCTTCCATGAGTATGGGAATGGAAATCTTGGCTGACGGCACTTCAAAGGGCGCCGCACTTCAATGGCTCTGCAATCATCTTGGCATTTCAACAGAAAATGCTGCAGCCTTTGGCGACTCGCTTAATGATGTTGCTATGCTTTCTGCTGCAGGAATGGGCACAGCAGTTGCTAATGCTCGTCGTGAGGATTTTGAAGCTGCAACCTATATCACCTTAACTAACGATGAGGCGGGTTTCTCGCGATTTTTAAAGTGGGCACTGGGGGAGTAAGCGCTTGGTGCTGAACGAGTAGCGTTATACAGAGTTCTGCTCGAGACATATTGCTTAAAGAAAAAGCCGACAGATATGAACTGTCGGCTTTTGTTGTGACTAGTAGAAACTACTACACGTTAGTGGCTTAGTGATTGCTGTCCACTTGCTCTTCAAAGACATCCTCATCAACATCTTCTTCGTCAAGCTTAAGAGGACGGAAGCTAGCGGTGTCGCCACCAACATAGTCTGCAACGGTGGCTGCGTTTTCAACACGCTCCTTATGTAGTGCTTCTGCAAAGATATCTTCGTCTTCCTCAATCTCTGCAATACGTTCTTTCATAGGAGCCTCGACAAGTGGCATTGAGCCTGTCTGAGCTACGTCGTCAAGCATGATACGGGTGAGCTTCTGCTTACGCTTAACTTTGGAGAACAAAGGAACATACTCAAAGACAATATTGGAGTTTTCAAGACCATACCAACGTGCAGGTGATCCGCAGATACGACGAATAAAATACTTAAGTTCAAGGCAACGGGCGTCAAAACCGTTAATATCAGTCTCTGGGGCTAGAACTTTACGTAGCAGACAGAACCTAAAGTCACCAATCTCAGAGTGCTCTTTGTAGATAGAGTATTTATGGTTTTGTGGAGCAAGTTGGTTGTTCTGTATTAAATCACCAACAATTTGGTAGAGATAGGTGTTGATGCGCTGGTTAACTTTGAAGCCAAGTCGCAGCGTAATCTTGAACAGGAAGTCTGTACCAAAATCGTTAACAATAAACTCGCGTGTATTCGGGTCATCCGTCAGCGAAATGTTAATGAAGTAGTAAGCCTTTGCGCGCTTTGGACGTTTATCCAAGATGGAATAAAGGATGTCGCGGTCTAACTTATCAAAGGATGAATCGTTAGTAAGGAAAACCAGGTTATCAGCAAGAGTTGAATAATCTGCATCGTGACTCAAGCTACGAAGCTGATCAATGTACTTATCAACAGGGAGATAAACGCTCTGTGTTCTCTCAACTGCGGTACCACGGCGCCAGACAAACATAACGACAAAGATTGCGGTGGCCATCAAAACGGTGAAGTAGCCGCCGTGGAAGAACTTGGTGAGGCTTGAGAAGAAGAACATAGCCTCGATAGCGCCAAAGAAGAGAATAAATGGAATAGCGGCCCACAGGCGTTTTCTGATGACGGCTAGATAGGTGTAAAGCAAGATTGAGGTCATGAGCATGGTAACGGTAATTGCAAGACCGTATGCTGCTTCCATATGTTCAGAGCTCTGGAAGATAAGAACAACGCCAATGCAACCAACCCACATAATGCTGTTAACAAGTGGGATGTAAATTTGACCCTTGGTTGTGGAAGGGTAGTTAATCTTAATGTGAGGCATAAGGTCAAGCTTAATTGCCTCAGAGACAATGGAGTAAGAGCCAGTAATTAAAGCTTGAGAAGCAATAATTGCAGCCAGTGCAGAGAGGATGACCGCAAATGGTCTAATCTGACCAGGAAGCATCTCAAAGAAAGGATTGAGGTCTTTGATGGCGTTAAGGGTAGTGTCATTGCGGTTGGTGATGAGCCATGCACCTTGTCCAAGGTAGTTCAGAATCAGGCAGATCTTAACAAAAGGCCAGCTGGCGTAGATGTTGCCCTTGCCAACGTGACCCATGTCGGAATAAAGAGCCTCTGCACCAGTAGTACAAAGGAAGACACTACCTAAAACCATGAGACCAGCTGCGTTAAGCTTGCCATCAAAGAGAAAGAGAATGCCACGGATTGGGTTAAGTGCTCGGACAATGCTGATGTCAGCAAGCATGTTCATAACGCCCATAGCACCCAGGAACAAGAACCAAAGGGTCATGACAGGACCAAAGGCCTTACCAATGGTAGAAGTGCCTGCCTTCTGCAGAGCAAAAAGCGTGCAGAGAATTGTGATGGTAATTATGACAACAATGTGTTGATTATCGCCAATAATGGCATGTGCAGCAGGAATAGTACGCAGACCCTCAATAGCAGTGGTTACGGTAACAGCTGGAGTCAAAATACCGTCAGCAAGAAGCGCTGCACCACCAATCATGGCAGGAATAATTAGCCATTTGGCACTCTTTTTAACCAAACTGTAGAGAGCAAAGATGCCACCCTCATTGTGATTGTCTGCTTTCATTGCAACCATGACGTATTTAACGGTTGTAATAAGCGTCAGCGTCCAGATAATAAGGGACAAAGCACCTAAAACAACATCAGTATCCATGGTCAAAAGGCCACCATTACCAGCAATAATTGCCTTCATGGTGTACATTGGCGAGGTTCCGATGTCACCATAAACAATACCAAGGGTAACCAGTACCATGCCAGCACTTAGAGGAATGCCAGTTGATTTCTTGGCTTTGTTCTTAGAAAAAAGTGCATTAAATGCAGCTTTACTTGTAGTCATCTATTAATCCTCTCAACAGATGATAAGTACAGTCCATTATCATATGTTAGTCCATATACATAGTTATAACTAGACGAATGTACAAACGTATCCTTTTTACCTACAAACGGAATAATTTAGCCGTTTTCCCGCGGTTTTCTCGAGATTTTATATGCGTGATGAATTTTTTGATTTCTCGAGAAGTCCTCCGGAATAGTTTTGCTAGTTATATCTTCAATGACTACGCCAGCTCGCTCGATTTTCTCAACATCTGGTTTAAAAGTACGTAGGTTGCATGAGAAAATAGCTACGCCACCATGAGTCAGAAGGCGAGAAATACCAATAATGAGCTCAGCATGGTCTCTTTGGACATCAAATGAACTTTGCTTCATGCGTGATGAGTTGGAGAAGGTTGGAACGTCGCAGAAGATAACGTTCCAGCGGTTTTTGGTGTGACGCATTTCGGTAATCCAAGATAAGACGTCTGCTTGGACAAATTCATGGTCTTCGCCACCAAAACCGTTACGTTTCATGTTGCGCTTAGCCCACTCAAGCGAAGGTTTGGAGAGGTCAACAGTGGTGGTGTGGAGCGCGTCACCGTCTGCTGCATAACAGGTAGCGGTGCCCGTATAGGCAAACAAGTTGAGGAAACTCTTGGCAGTACCAGCTCTTTTCATGAGCTCACGAATCTCCGCGCGCGTATCACGGTGATCTAGGAAGATTCCGCAGTCCAGCCTGGAAGCAAAGTTGACCTCAAAGAGCAGACCACCCTCGTCGATAAGCAGCATTTCTTTTCTTGAATTGTCTGTTGCACTGCCCTCGTTAGAGTACTGGGAGCCGCCCTTTGCTCGTGTTCTTGTTCTTAGGTTCACGTTTGAGCTGGGTACACCTAGAATGCGGGGAGCAAGAGCCAGGACATCTAAAAGGCGACGCTTTGCAAGGTCTGGATCAATTTCTTTAGAAGCAGCGTACTCAGAGATTTGTAGCCAGGTAGTTGGTTTTGTAGCACCCTTGTAAATGTCAATACTAACGGCATAATCGGGCAGATCAGCATCGTATACACGGTAGCATGAGACATCGTTTTTACGAGCCCATTTAGCGCGTTGCTTAGCTACTTTAGTAAGACGTGCAGCAAACTGGTCTGAGGCAGGAACCAGCACGCTTACCGGCTGATTGTTGACCATAACGGTAGGACCTGCGGGAACTGATGTAGGCTTAGAGCTGCTTACTGGTGCATTAGTAGCGCTGCTATCGGCTCCCTCTGCATTTGCAGCAGGGTAGGAGCGTATGGTGGCAATGGAGTTACCTACGTAGACGGAAAGCGTTTGCGTAGGAGTAGCCCTGAGTACCGTATCGGTATTTGTATCGCTGGTGAGCAGTGTGCTTGCCTGTCCCGCAAAAAGTCCAAGCGTGGCGTAAGCAGAGCCCTGGAGTGTAGGCTCCTCTTTGGTCCACGAGAGGTCTGCAACAACTCCTGTGAAGTGCTCAGCGTGTTTGAGGAGTTCAGATGCTGCCAAGAACTGTACGTCTGCTTTGAGACTGCCTGCACGCAACGTGTAAAGCACAGCCTCCTTGGCCTTTGGTCGAGAATCCGCTGCATAGAGTGTTATTTGGCGCTCTTGGCCTTTCTCGGCACGTTCGTCGGCCTCGGCAAGCAAATCTTGCCAGACATCGTCGTTGTGACCGGCCCAGCCCGTCATGCCCCAGCGAGCGCGCAAGATGCCCGGAGCCACGTCTAGCGCCATGCCCGCAGCCTCTTGCGCTAGCGCGCCTGCTCCTGGGAACAGCAGCGCCGGCAGCAGCGCGTCTGGCGAGAAACCCGATGCACTCGTAGCAGTTTGCGCCTGTAGATACAGAAGGGCAGCAGCGTAGTCGAGCCTGAGCGGCGCAAACTCACGTGCCGGCCCTCGACCGCCAGTTAGACTGCGCTTAAAGAGCGCTTCTCCAGCAAGATCGATGCCAACCGTGGCACGGTTACGTGATATGCGCACGACAATAGTTACGTCAGGCGCAAGCGTGTTGACCATAGGACGGCTTCCGCGCTTAGCTGCAAGTCTGTCTACAATGGCGTCTTTTGTTCTGACAGCAATAAAGTTTGTGTTTCTGAGTTGGTCATTTGTGCCGTGAGCATTAACTGCAATAGTGGCACGTGGGCCAATATGGTCTTCCCAAGCAAGGTGGGAGAGTTCTTCGTAGAGAGTGTCTGAAGTTGCGGCTTCAATGCGATCAAGCACTAAAATGACGCGAGACGCGAGACGAGACCAAAGACAGACACGGTAAGCATCGGCAAGCAAGCCATAAAACGCAACTTGTCCGCCAAGAGGGCGCACCTTTTTGATGTGCAGGCTTTCTAGCTCCTGTGAAAGAAGCTTCTCAAAGCCCTTTGGGCATGTTGCAAAGAACTCAAGTTCTTGAGACATCGGGACACCTTTCGCCCGTAGGAATTGAATACGTATTAGCTTATATTTTCCCATGTTTTTTCTCAAAAAGTTTGGAGAGAGCGAAATACACCAAGAACCCTCGTGCTGCTTTTGACTGCAGGTTGTCTTTTTAACTGTAGGCTGTCAGCGACTACGGTCCGTGGTTGTAGATCTGCCCTGTCTGCGGGGGCATACGATGATTTTATGCACTCATAGCATTGTCCACTTACCGAAGACCGGGATAGTTCATACATAATGTTCCAAATCATCTGTTATTTTTCGATTAAAATACGCGTAGTATCTTTTATAAAGACATATAGATTGCTGTTTGAGGTTTGGGAGTCATTATGGATGCAAAAGTTATGGAAACATTTGAGTCCTGGCGTGCAAACGTCACCGAAGAAGACCTGGTAGAAGAGCTTGGTGAACTTACCAAACCAGAAGCAGAGGATAAGTTATACGATGCATTTTATCGCTCACTCGCTTTTGGTACTGCTGGTCTTCGCGGTATCATTGGCGTCGGCACCAACCGCATGAACGTCTACGTTGTTGCTCAAGCAACTCAGGGACTTGCGGATTATCTTAATGCTCACTACCAAAATCCTACTGTGGCTCTTGCAAGGGATTCTCGCCTCAAAGGTGAGGACTTCCAGAAAGTTGCAGCTGGTGTTTTGGCAGCTAATGGCATTCGCGTGTATGTTTACCCACGCATTGAGCCTGTTCCAACGCTTTCGTTTGCTGTCCGTTATCTCAAGACTTCTGCAGGTATCGTGCTTACCGCAAGTCACAATCCTAAGGCCTACAACGGTTATAAGGTTTATAACGACAATGGTGGTCAGATTACTGACGAGGCTGCGGCTGAGATTTCCGCAAATATCGCGCGCGTCAATCCTTTTGATGTCAAACCCATGGACTTTGAAGAGGGTCTGGAGAAGGGTCTTATTGTTTGGACACCAGAAGAAGTTCTAGATAACTTCATTGAAGCTATCAAACGCGTTTCTATTCCAGGATTTAAGGCTGCTGACGGCTACAAGGTTGTATATACGCCGCTTAATGGCACAGGCATGGAGTGTGTTACTCGCATTCTCAAAGAGATTGGCGTCAATGACGTTGATGTTGTTCCAGAGCAGGCGGAGCCAGACGGAAACTTCCCAACTTGCTCCTATCCAAATCCAGAGTTCCGTGAGGCGCTTGAGCTGGGTCTAAAACTTGCTGACAAGGTCAAACCAAATCTTCTAGTTGCAACTGACCCTGACGCAGATCGTATGGGAACCGCAATTCCTCATAATGGTGATTACGTACTGCTTTCCGGTAACGAGATGGGCGTCCTTCTTATGGACTGGCTTCTTACCATGGCTGAAGAGCGTGGCGAGAAACCCCAGGATAAGGTTGCCGTTTCTACTATCGTATCTTCTGCTATGCCCGATGTCTTGGCACGTGCTCGAGGGTTTGAGATGCGTCGTGTTCTCACTGGCTTTAAGTACATCGGCGATCAAATTGACCAGCTCAAGGATGCTGGTGAGGAGGATCGCTTCCTCATGGGCTTTGAGGAGTCCTATGGCTACCTTGTTGGCACACATGCTCGCGATAAGGACGCTATTGTTGCAACCATGCTTTGCGTTGAGATGGCTTCTTGGTATGCCGCTCGCAACATGGACCTCTATGAGGCGATGGATGCCTTGTATCAGCGCTACGGCTACTACCTTAATGGCGTTGTTAACGCCGCGTACCCAGGCGCTGAAGGTGCTACAAAGATGGCCGAGATTATGAGTGGTCTGCGTAAGAATCCACTTGATATGGTTGGTAATTACAAGGTTGTCGGCGTAACTGACTATGCTGAGTGTGCACAGATGCCACGCGTCTCTGGCCTGCAAAAAGAGGCCTCTCAGACTCTACCAGCTTCCAATGTTATTGAGTACAGGTTAGAGGGAGATAATAAGGTTATCTTCCGTCCATCGGGCACTGAGCCTAAGGTCAAAGCCTATCTCTTTGCTAATGGCGCTACTCGTGAAGAGGCTGAAGCGCGCATTGCTGAGCTTGGCAAAGCTGCACAGAAGGTGCTTTTATAGTCGCACCTCTTCCTCTCTATAAAACGTCTTGTTGTTCGTTGACTTTGCTATTCAGTAGTCTTTGCTGACACGGTGTATAGGGCATTTGCAGCGCTGGCAATAGTCTCTGCCGCCCATGGACGTGAGCTCACCTCAGGAGATAGAGGGTCGTGAACATTTACGGTGCCGTCGTCATTTTTGCTGGTCACCAGTATCCAGTGAGCACCATCTGAGCTCAGCTTGTTGTCTTTAACCTCAACAAGTAGGAAGGTTTCAGCATCTAGAAGCGCGGTAATATTACCAGCAGAAATGTTATAGCTATCAGCGGTAAGACCAAGATCAGCTAAGTTCTTCTCGAGAAATGATTTGTTCATTCCAGAGTCGGTATCAGAAGCTTTGGCAGTTTCAATAGCCCCTGCAATATCTGCTGGAGTCCAGTTGTTCTTCCCTGTAAGTCCCATGTATGCCATAGAGAGAGCAGCTGGACCAGAGCCCTTGGTAGCAATTACAGAGCCGGCATATGAGACGCCGCCCCATCTGGAGTCCCAGGTATAGAACTGGGGAGCCGTACCTTTGGTGAGCGAATCATCATAGGTTTTTGCTTTGCCGTCAGAATCAGGGTAGTTTGCAACAAAATCAATTGCTTCAGGATGGGCGAGTGCAAGCTCAATGAGGCTTTTATCGCTGTATTTGTCAGCGTGTTCTGCAATCCACGCAAGATTTTTGTTCTGATCAAGTTTGGCTGCAAGCGCTTTGGTTAGCTCTTCTGAAGTTCCCACAGCAACACGAGAATCAACGGAGTTGACTTCCGCGCCTGGAGTTGATTCTTTTGCACAACTACGAACACAGCTCGAAATAATAAAGATCAATAAAAGTATTGCAATAACGGCCAGTCCAATAACAATATAGGTTCGCGTACGAGGACCAATGCGATGAAGTAAAGACTGTCTTTTAAAAGGAATGGCCTGTGAACTAAGAGTATTTCTTTTACGACGTCTAGCTTGCCTATCAGTAAAACCATCATCGCGAGGAGGACGGTTATTTTGTGGAGGGCGGCGATGCATTGCAGAGTCTCCGTAGAAGTCCTGTCTTCTATCAGATGAATCATTCAGGGGCATGGTGGTCTCCAGGTCGTAAAAATAGTTTCACTCATGATGAATCATACGGCGAGAAGTGTATAAATACTTTTAGAAAACGGTGAATGTAATATTTCAACCGACGAGCGGATTATTTACACCGTTTAGCGGTTTTGCGTGCGCATAAGGGTTGATTAAGTATAATCTTTATTTACTATCATTTGTTTTCAAAAGTTAGTGAATCGTATAAAGAAAGAAGGCGTCGTGAAGCATAGAAATGCTCGACAGGACGTAATTCGTGAACTTGTTCGTAGCGAATCAATCCGCACGCAGCGCGATCTTGTTGACATGCTTAAAGATCGTGGCTTTGCCTGTACTCAAGCAACCGTTTCTCGTGATACTGCAGAAATGGATTTGCAAAAGCTCCCCGAGGGCGCTTATGTGCTTTCTGAAGATATGCATCTACAAAAAATGCTTTCTGAGTTTGTGGTCGGGGCTACTGCGGCTGAGAATCTTATTGTGATTCGCTGTCATCCCGGTACTGCATCAGCGGTTGCGTTTGCTCTCGACGATGTTGAGCTTGATCATGTCGTAGGTACCGTTGCCGGTGACGATACTGTTTTGATGATTGTGGACAAAACTGTTCACGCTGCAGACACCGTACGTATTATTACGCAACTTGGTAATGTAGATAGCATTTTGTAACTTGTAGAATTTTTGGTGAGAAACCCGTCAAAGTACGTGTCATTCAAAAAAAGAGCCTGCTTAGTGCAGACTCTTTTTTTGTTGTAGACAAATTAGAAGACAAACTAGAGTTTATGGAGTTCCCGTTCCAGCCCCAGCTCCTGCGCCTGCACCAGTACCGGCGCCGGTACCAGGCGTGGCTGGAGTAGTAGGAGTGGTAGGAGTAGTGGTTGAATTGTCCTCTTCCTCCTCGTCAGTGGTCTCCTCTTCCTCTTCATCATTGTTATTGTTGTTAGTAGTGGTGGTGGTACTCTCTTTTTGTTTGGCACTAGCAGAGCCACCAACAAATTTCCAGTAGCTGTCAGGCTTATAGGAAATCTTCTCAGTAGTCTTAGGGAACTCAGCACGCGAAACACCGGCTAAAGCAGCATTCATGTAGTAAGCCCAAACGTACTGAGCAGTAACGAAGGTAGAGGATTCTCCGCCGCCAATAATAACAGGGTCACGACTATCTGGATATCCACACCAAGCAACTGTTGCAAGCTGTGGGGTATAGGCACAGAACCAAAGGTCCTCAGAGTTATCGGAAGTACCCGTCTTACCTGCAACTGGTTGGTTGAAGGTCTTTAAGTTGTAAGCATAGCGACCAGTACCAGAGGTAAGAACGCCGCTTAGAACATCTGTAGCAGCTGCAGCAACAGCTGGGCTAATTGCCTGTACAGGATTGTCCTTATGCTCATAGATAACGTTTCCGTTACGATCTTCGATACGGGTAATTGCGACAGCGTCACGACGAACACCACCTGCGGCAAGTGTTGCAAATGCCGTGCACTGCTCGATAGGAGTTACGCCCTGAGAGCCAAGAGTGGTAGATAGATATGGCTGTAGCTGTGTGCGGATACCCATGGCATAGCACGTCTGAAGGATTTTATCGATACCAATAGCTTCAGCAACCTGTGCATAAACTGTGTTAGAAGAGTAAACCGTACCTTGACGTAGAGTAATTGCGCCGTAGCTGTAGTTACCTGCGTTCCTAACCAGCCAGGTTGGAGTAATTTGCATAGGAGAATTGCCGTTAAGAACAATCTCTGGGTTCATGCCTTCAGAAAGAGCAGCTACCAGCGTATACATCTTAAAGCTGGAGCCCATCTGACGGTTACTACTAGTTGCAATGTTGTACTGACTCTTTGAGTAATCTTGTCCACCAACCATTGCTTTAATGTAGCCAGTTTGAGGATCAATGGAGACTAGAGCAGCGCCCAAGCGAGGGTTACCAAGCTCAGCAATACGCCTTCTAGCAGCCTCATCAGCGTCTTTCTGTAGATCGGGATCAAGTGTGGTGTATACACGTAATCCACCCTGAAGGATAGTATCGCTATCAAAATCTTCTTGGAGTAAGCTGCGAATGTAGTCAGTCCAGTAGGGGAACTGACCAACGCTATCGGTCAGAGTACCAGGATTAAGCACTAAGTCCTCTGCAACAGCCTCATTGTATTGGTCATCTGTAATATGACCTTCTCGATGCATACGCTCTAGAACAGTATTGCGTCTTTCTTTTGCTGCCTCTGGGTTGACAGTTGGATCATAGGCAGAAGGCGCATTTGGAAGGCCTGCAAGCGTTGCTGCTTCAGCAAGTGTAAGTTCATTTGCATGCTTGTTAAAGTAAATGATACTTGCAGCTTCAATACCGTAGGCACCATTACCGTAGTAGATGGTGTTGAGGTACATATTAAGAATCTGGTCTTTAGTAAACTTCTTCTCCATCTGGATAGAAATGTAAGCCTCACGAACCTTACGCTTCAAAGAAATTTCAAACTGTTCGTTAGAAAGAACGGTGTTACGAACAACCTGCTGTGTAATGGTGGAAGCGCCTTCGCCGCCACCAAATAGTGAGCCAACAGACGCACGGGCAATACCCCAAGGGTCAATAGCACCATGAGAATAGAAGCGTTTGTCCTCAGTATCAATGGTGCCCTGAATGACATAAGGAGAAATTTGATCCAAGGTAACAGAATGACGTTGCTGCAGATAGAAGTCTGCAATATCGTTACCCTTGGAATCATAGACGCGTGTAGGCTCTGCTACTAGGTAAGCATCAGCAGAGTTGTAATCAGGCAGGTTTTCAAGCCATGAAGAAACAGCTGCACCCAAAGAAAGAGCAAGTGCGAGGGCGAAAAGAGCCATAAAGCCAAAGAATCCAGCAATGCCAAAACCTACGGCATGTGTATTTGCGTGTTTACGTGCACGACGGGTTCTAATACCCATTGAGCCTCCTTGTCATAGTCCTCACTATTATAGTCTGATATTTATGTTTCAGTGAATAAAGAGTTATAACTCTGTTGTATTCTGATAGATAATATTTTTGAATTGATACTATTTGTAATAGCAACTATATGGTTTAACAGGCTCGCGTTGAGAGGATACAGAGTGCTTTCAGTAGAAGAACAGCTCCGTGTTATTACTTCTGGAACTATGCAGATTGTTCCTTTGGATGGTTTAAAAGAAAAACTCAAGAAAGGCACCCCTCTTAACATCAAACTTGGCGTTGATCCAACAAGCCCTGATTTGCACTTGGGCCATGCGGTTCCTCTGCGCAAGATGCGCCAGTTTCAGGACCTTGGCCATAATGTTACTTTAATTATCGGTAGTGGTACTGCACTGATTGGTGACCCTTCTGGTCGTGATTCTACTCGCCCTCCTTTAACTGCAGAGCAGGTAGATGCCAATGCAGAGACCTACGTTAATCAGGCAATGAAGATTCTTGATCCAGAAAGAACTACTGTTGTTCACAACGGTGACTGGATTAAGCCAATGAATTTGGAAACCATGCTTGGTCTTATGAGCAAATTCACCATTGCTCGCATTCTTGAGCGAGAAGACTTTTCTAATCGCTATCACAACCAGCAGCCAATCGCACTTCATGAGTTTATTTACCCTGTTCTTCAGGCATACGATTCTGTTGTTATTAAGGCAGATGTAGAGATGGGTGGAAACGACCAAATCTTTAACCTACTTGCCGGTCGAGATCTTATGCGTGATATGGACATGGAACCTCAGATTGCTTTGACTATGCCTCTGCTTGTAGGTACTGACGGTACTAAGAAGATGAGTAAGTCTTACGGTAACTACATCGGTCTGACTGATGAGCCAAATGATATGTTCGGCAAGGTCATGTCTATCACTGACGAGATTATTCCAATGTATTATCGTCTTTGTTCCACACTTTCCATTGACGAGCTTGATGCAATTGATAAGAGCTTTGAGGATGGCACTGCTGATCCTTACCAGCTTAAGCGCGCTCTTGGTAGAAATATTGTTGATCTTTACCATGGTGAGGGAGAAGGCCTTAAGGCACAGGCATCTTTTGATGCTCAGTTCAAAAACAATGAGGTTCCTGACGATGTCAAAGAGTTTGCAATTACCCTTGAGGCAGATGAAGATGGACTTATATACTTACCAAAGATTTTAGTTGAGGCAGGAATTGCTTCAAGTAACGGCGAAGCACGTCGTCTCATTGATGGTTGCGGCATTAAGATTAATCAGAAACCAATAGCAGCAAAGACGTATAAGGTTGAGCCATCGGTTCTTGAGGGAGCTCTTCTTCAGGCAGGCAAGAAGCGTTGGGCTAAGCTTATCTAGTCGGTAATGGCCACCAAATAAGGAAACTGACACATGTGGAGACAGTTTGTTCTAGCCGTAGTAGTTGTACTGGTTCTTTGTTATGTACCAGGATATCTTTTTTCTCGCGCTATTGGCACTAAACGAATGACATCCCTTGTGGTAGCTCCGCTTATCTCGGTCTGCCTCATTGGTTTTTCTGGAATTGCTATCTATCCTCTGGGCCTAAGAGGCGTAACACCGCTTTTGGGAGGCGTTGGCTTTTTTATCCTGATTGCTGCTGGGCTTGCCTATCTTATTCAGAAAATCAGACCCATTCAGGAAAATCAATCTCATACAAACCCTGGCGAGAAGGACTCTCTAAACAGAGTCTTTCTCTTAGTAACTGCTGTTATCTCTACTGCAATATTCTTTGTTATTTTCCACAAGGCAATCAGAAACCCTTCATGGTTTTTGCAGTCCGCTGATAACTACGCGCACCTTGCGTACATTACAAGAAGTGTTCAGTCGGGCATTTATTCCATGCTGCATGCTGCCTTTTATACGGGAGCAAGGCCAGAGTTTCAGACTCCCTTCTTTGATGAAGGCTTCTATCCAAATGCCCTTCACTCGGTAGCTGCTATTGCTACGGTCATAACCGGTCTTAATGAAGCGCTGACAGAAAACGTTGTGTGGTTTGTCTCCGTGGCAGTTATATATCCAGTGGGTATCTGCGCACTGCTTCAAATAATAGGAAAGAAAAACCTCGTTGCTAGCGTTCTAACCTCATTTGTAGTTTTTGCACAGCTGGCATTTCCTCTTCGAATGGTTACTGTTCATGCAGTATTTCCAAACGTAATGGGATTCTGCGCTGTTCCTAGTGCTGTTGTACTTGTCATCTTGATGCTCAATGGTGCTGTTCCGGACAAAAATGATTCTGTTGCTGAACAGCTAAAGTTGACTTCGTTTGTAAATCCAAGGCTAGTGCTTTTGTGTGTGATGGGTATTCTCGCCCTTGCCATGATGCATCCAAGTGCAGATTTCTTCTGGGCTATCTGTGTTTTACCTTATGTGCTTTGCAGTTTTTTGCCACGACTTACCAATTTTCTTCAAGACAAATTCATGCTTTCAAAAACAAAAGGTATTGCGCTTTTAGCGGTTATGGAAGTTGTTACAGCGGGCCTTGCGGTTGGCATTTGGGTTTTCCTGCTTAATACAAGCTTCTTGGCTCCTACGGTCAATTTTGTGTGGGAGATTTACGTCAAGCCGCTTGCGGCAGCTCAAACCGTATTGAACTTTGGCTTGTTCATGAACATGCCACAGATTCTCTTTGCGGTTGCGTTCTGGATTGGATTTGTTAGCTGCATTTTGAAGAAGAATTGTCGTTGGCTTATTCTGGCGTTTCTCATGACGGCTCTCATTTATGTGGCAAGTCTTTCTGAGGTTCTTCCTATTAAGAGGTTCT
Organism: Lancefieldella parvula DSM 20469; assembly: GCF_000024225.1. Lineage (NCBI taxonomy): Bacteria > Bacillati > Actinomycetota > Coriobacteriia > Coriobacteriales > Atopobiaceae > Lancefieldella > Lancefieldella parvula. The sequence continues at coordinate 1,138,375 of NC_013203.1, read as the reverse complement.
TCTCGGGATTTTGGTATACCGATCCAGAGAGAACTGCTGCAATGGTGACAATCGCTGCAGTGCCTGTTGTAATTGTTGGCATGGAAACTGCCATTACGCTTTTGTTTGATCTGATTAAACACGGAATTAAGACAGTTAAAGAAGGCAACAAAGGCGAGAAAATCAACTCAGAGAATTTTGCTTGCACCATTTCTGCAAATGGAGATCAATCATCCTGTAAGCCCTGCATGTTTATTAAAAACTCTGGCATTCTCATGTGCATTATTGCTGTGTTGTGGGGTTGTGCACTCCTAAGTCCTTGGGATTTAGCAAGCCTGCCCAGAAGAGAACGCAGTGAGCTTCGCTGGGGAATCATTTGGCTTAATGAGGTTTTTGAGCCTCGTGAGTGGACAACTTATAAGACAAGTGAGGACGAGTTCGTAAGAAGAGCTCTGCAGATTGTTGGCGATAATTTGGTGGTCAATAATCCATACGATGGTTCGTTGGTTCTCAATTCACTTTATGGCATGAATATTTTCTATCGAGAGAAAGTTGAAGAAGAAGAGTTGCCACAAAGTGCGATTATTCGTACAAAGCTTAATGAGGTAGCTACTAATCCAGAGGTTCAACAAGCGGTCCGAGAAACTGGAGCAAGATATGTTCTGTTGCTTGACTTAGAAAATCCAGCCTTGCTAGGAAATCAAAGCGATTTCTTCTCAGGCCTACAGATCACCGATAAAGATCCTGGATTTGAGATTGTTCTTCAAGAAGGACCTTATAGACTATATAGAATTACGGCCGTTGAGTAGGACTTTGGTAAGTTTACGGATGAGCGTTATTCTAAGTACCATTGCGCGAGAAACCCGATTGATGAGGAGTAGATTGTGAAAGGCATCATTCTTGCAGGAGGTAGCGGCACGAGGCTTTATCCGCTGACAACCGTTACGTCTAAACAGCTTTTACCTGTTTATGACAAGCCAATGATTTACTATCCTCTGTCTACGCTTATGCTGGCGGGAATTAGAGACATTCTTGTTATCTCTACTCCTCGTGACCTTCCAAATTTTGAAAAGCTTTTGGGTGACGGATCTGATTTTGGCATCTCTATCAGCTATGCTGAACAACCTTCTCCTGATGGATTGGCTCAGGCATTTGTTATTGGTAAAGAGTTTATTGGCGATGATGCTGCAGCTCTCATTCTTGGAGATAATATCTTCTTTGGAAATGGTCTTTCAGGACTTGTTAGAAAAGCTGCTCAGCAGGCACAAACTGCTGGCCGTGCTACAGTCTTTGGTTATCACGTGGATGATCCAGAGCGTTTTGGCGTTGTTGAGTTTGATAAGAACTACAACGCTATTTCAATTGAAGAAAAGCCAGCTCATCCAAAGTCTAACTACGCAGTAACTGGTCTCTATTTCTATGATCAGCGTGTTACTGAGCTGGTAAAGCAAGTTCAGCCAAGTGCTCGGGGTGAGTACGAGATTACTGATCTTAACCGTCTGTATCTTGAGGACGGCACCCTTGACGTTGTCACTCTTGGCCGCGGTTTTGCATGGCTTGATACGGGAACTATGGAGTCTCTCTTTGAGGCATCAACCTTTGTCCGTACCGTTGAAACAGCTCAAGGTCTGCCGGTAAGCGTTCCAGAAGAGATTGCTTTTGAGAACGGCTGGATTGATAGCGCAAAACTCATTGAATGTGCAGAGCGCTACGGTAAATCTGCCTATGGTGAACACCTCAAGAGTGTTGCAGAAGGACGAATTCTTCCTTCTGGAAAAGGAGAGTAACATGCACGTTCTTATCACTGGTGCACATGGCCAGTTAGGCAACGAGCTCAAACGTCTTTTTGAATCCGGTGTCTCTGAGATTGGTCCAATTCCAGAGGTTTTTGTTGAACCAGATGTTGATTATACTGATGCTGATGAACTTGATATTACCAGTTCAGAGGCAGTAAGCGCGTGGTTTGACCAGCATGAACGCTATGACGTTGTTATTAACTGTGCCGCCGCAACAAACGTAGATGGTTGTGAAAGTAATTTTGAGGCAGCGTTTGCGGTAAATGCACTTGGTCCTATGAATCTTGCACGAGCTTGTAGCGCTACGCAGACAAAGCTTGTTCAGGTTTCCACTGATTATGTGTTTAGCGGCAAAGAAAGCACTCCTCGTACAGAACAAGATGCTCCTTATCCTGTTTCTGCATATGGTCGATCTAAATTAGCGGGAGAAGGACTTGCGCTTGCGGCAAATCCCCGAACATTTGTGGTGAGAACTGCATGGCTTTATGGCTATGTTGGCAAGAACTTTGTGGCAACCATGCGCACCCTAGGCGCCAAGTATCCAGAGATTAGTGTTGTTGATGATCAGGTAGGTAACCCTACCAGCGCAAATGATCTGGCTCACGCAATTTTGTGTATTGCGGCCACTGAGAACTATGGCATCTACCACGCTACTAATGAGGGAACGTGTTCGTGGGCTGATTTTGCAGAGGCTATTATGGCTGGCAGCAATCTTGACTGTAAGGTTACCAGAGTAACCTCTGCTCAGTGGAAAGAGCTGCACCCAGAAAGTGCTTCTCGCCCTGCATATTCATCTTTGGTAAACGGACATCTTGAGAGTACTATTGGAAATTGTATGAGGCCTTGGCAAGAGGCTCTTGCCACATATCTTTCGAAGGTAGAAAGAGGTTAGTGTGAAGACCTATTTAGTAACTGGTGGAGCTGGATTTATTGGATCTAACTTTATCCACTATATGCTCAAAAGAAATCAGGACATTCATATCTTGAATGTGGATGCTCTGACTTATGCGGGCAACCTTGAGAATCTTTCGGAATATGATCAAGACCCTCGCTACACCTTTGCTCACGTAGACATTAGGGATAAAGAGGCTCTGACACAGCTGTTTGAGGCTCATCATCCCGATTATGTCATCAACTTTGCTGCAGAGAGCCACGTAGATCGCTCCATTGAAGATCCAGGCGCCTTCGCCGATACCAATGTCATGGGTACTGTTGCTCTTTTGAGTGTTGCAGAGTCTTTCTGGAATGATGGTCAGGGTTCTTACGGAGACCATAAGTATCTGCAGGTTTCTACTGATGAGGTCTATGGCTCACTGTCACTTGATGATCCAAAAGCATTTTTCCGTGAGACCACATCTTTGAGTCCACACAGCCCCTACTCTGCATCTAAGGCTTCTGCAGATATGTTTGTAAAAGCCTGGCATGACACGTACGGATTTCCTGCGGTAATCACGCGTTGCTCCAACAACTATGGCCCTTACCAGTTCCCCGAGAAGCTCATTCCTCTGATGATTGAGAATTGCTTAGAACATAAGTCTCTTCCTGTCTATGGTGATGGACTCAACGTTCGAGATTGGCTCTACGTTGATGATCACTGTAAGGCAATTGCTATGGTTCTTGAGGGCGGCAGACTGGGTGAGGTTTACAACATTGGTGGTCATAACGAGCGCAATAACCTTTACATTGTTAAGCGCATCATCAGTGAAGTTGCAAGAATCACTGGGGACACTCAGATTACTGAGGATCTGATTTCTTACGTTACTGACCGCAAGGGTCATGACCGCCGTTACGGCATTGCACCTGATAAGATTAAAGAAGAGTTGGGCTGGTATCCAGAAACTCCATTTGAAGAGGGAATTGTTACCACTATCAACTGGTATCTAGAGAACCGTAAGTGGGTTAAGAATGTAGTTTCTGGTGATTACCAGGATTACTACAAGAAGATGTATGAAGGTCGATAATGCGCACATACGATACAGAGACACTTAAGCATCTTCAGCAGGTTGAGCTGATGATCTTAAAGGACTTCGTTGATACGTGTGAGGCCAATAACATCCGTTATTTTGGCTTTGGTGGCACCGCTATTGGGGCTCTTCGTCATAAAGGATTTATTCCCTGGGATGATGATATTGATGTCTGCCTTCCTGCAGAAGACTTCAATAAGCTCCTAGATATTTATGACAAAGAGTGGTCAGAAAAGTATTCAATCATGAATACCGAGAGGGACATTAACTATCCGTTCCCAACTACTCGAATCATGCTCAAGGGTACACAGTTCTGCGAAGAAGCGCTTGCTCCACTTCCGCTTGATCTTGGTATTTTCTTGGATGTTTACTGCTTTGATAACGTTTCAGATGACGAGAAAGAATATAAGAAGCAGGCATTCGATGCGTGGTTCTGGTCGCATATGCGTATCTTGGTTGACGTGCCTCGTCCTGTTATTTTGGCCGACGGCATCAAAGGAAAGCTTTTAAAAGCAGCAGTTACTATGGGTAGGGGAGTTTGCAAACTTCTACATCTCTCTACTCAGAAAATGTATGAACGTGAGCAGGAAGCCCGCAACCGCTTTGCTCACGTTAAGACAAAAAGAATTGCCTACCTGCATGATACTGATAGGTTTGTAAATACCTATCCAGTTGATGAGGTTTTTCCTGTTGATAAGCTTGATTTTGACGGAATTCAAGTATCGTTCCCTAATCAAAATGATAAGTTCCTCAGGATGCTTTACGGCGATTACATGCAGATGCCTCCAGTTGAGAAGCGTAAAAACCACTATCCAGCGCGTTTGGATTTTGGTCCTTACTAAGGTTTTCTCGCTTGTAAAGTAATACATAAAAGGTAAAACGGCATCTCTGGTGCCGTTTTTTGTTAGATCAGCAGTTTCTGGTAATCCTCTAAAGCTATTATGTTCAAAATGTGTTTACACTTGTACAAATTTGAACAAAGGAGTATTATGACTAGAGTAAATTGGTTCAAAAGTTTATTCATGCAGTTAATTGGTCTTCATTTGGAGGAACCGTGGCACTGACAAAGAACGTTTTTTCCGTACTTAAAACCATCGCTCAGTCTAACGAGAAGTTCAATCAGAGGCAGCTCGCAGAACATACAGACCTTTCCCTTGGATCTGTTAACTCAGCAGTCAAAACACTGGAGGATCAGGGTCTTATTGACGATAATCTAATTACTTCAAAGGGTCTCGAAGCTCTGAAGCCTTACGAGGTCAAGAATGCCATTATTATGGCAGCTGGTCTGTCTTCTCGCTTTGCACCAATCTCTTATGAGAAGCCAAAAGGTGTCTTGAAGGTTCGAGGAGAAGTTCTCATTGAGCGCCAGATCCATCAGCTTATGGAGGCTGGCGTTACCGATATCACCGTAGTTGTTGGCTATAAAAAGGAGTATTTCTTCTACCTGACTGCAAAGTATGGTGTCAAGATTGTTGTAAACCCAGATTACGCAACGAGAAACAATAACTCTACACTCTGGTATGTCAAAGAGCAGCTGGATAACACCTATATTTGCTCTTCTGATGATTATTTTACTGAGAATCCTTTTGAGCACTATGTTTTTGAGGCCTACTATTCAGCAACTTATGTGGCAGGAGAAACTGACGAGTGGTGTCTTAAAGAAGGCCGTGGTGGACGTATTGCCGGCGTAGAAATTGGTGGCTCTAACTCTTGGATTATGCTTGGACACGTCTTCTTTGACAGACAATTCTCAAGGAAGTTTGTAGATATTCTTGAAGAGGTTTACGACAAGCCAGAGACTGTTGATATGCTCTGGGAAGAGATTTACGTCCGTCACATCAAAGAGCTCTCTATGAGCATTAGAAAATATCCTGACGGCGTGATTTATGAGTTTGACTCCCTTGATGAGCTGCGTCAGTTTGACCCAGCCTTCATTGAGAATATAGATTCAGAGATTTTTGACAATATTGTTTCTGTACTTCACTGCCAGAAGAAGGACATTCACGGCTTCTATCCACTGAAGCAGGGTCTTACCAATCTGTCTGCTCACTTTATTGTGGGCCATGGTGAAGACGCTCAGGAGTATGTTTATAGGCATCCAGGTGTTGGCACCGAGAAGCTTGTTGATCGCGCTGCTGAAGAGGCTGGTCTTCGTCTTGCTCGTGAGCTGGGTCTTGATAGCACCTTTATTTACGAGGATCAAAAAGAGGGTTGGAAGATTTCTAAGTTTGTAAAGAACGCTCAGAACCTTGATCCTCATAATCCTAAGCAGCTTAAACGTGCAATGGAGATGGGGCGCAAACTGCATCACAGTGGTGCCTCACTTGATCGTTCCTTTGACTTTGTCAATGAGGGTCTTAATTACGAGAAACTCTTGCTTGAAGAGGGTCCTATTGAGATTCCTGGCTATTATGATCTTCGTGAAAAGGTCCTGCGCTTGAAGAAGTATGCAGATGCCGATGAGTATCCAGTTGTTATTTCTCACAATGACTTCTTCTATCTGAATTTCTTGATTGATGAGTCAGACACCTACAGCCTTATTGACTGGGAATATGCAGGAATGTCAGATGAGGCTAATGACTTTGGTACCTTCGCAGTTTGCTGTGAGCTTACTGACGATGAAGCTAATGCTGCTATTGATTACTACTTTGGAAAAGTGGCAACTTTTGAGCAACGTAGACACTTCTGGAGCTATGTAGTCTTTGCCGGTTGGTGCTGGTATCTTTGGTCTCTGGTTAAGGAAGCAGAGGGCGAGAACGTAGGCGAGTGGTTCTTCATTTACTATCGCTACGCTGCAAACAATATTGATCGTGTTCTTTCTTGGTACGAAGACGCTCAAAACTAAGGGCAAAAGGGGAAAACTATGTATTACGGTCTTTTAAGCGGTATTCTTTGGGCGGTTGATACCGTTATTCTCGGTGTTGCTCTTGGTATGAGTCCTTATGTTGATTCAGCTCAGGCGTCATTTGCCAGTGCATTCATGCACGATTTCTTTGCCGCTGCAGTTCTTTTAGTCATGATGGCTCAGAAAGGCAGACTTAAAGACACCCTTGAGGCAGCAAAAACAAAGAGTGGCCGTGTAGTCATGCTTGGCGCACTCCTGGGTGGACCAATTGGTATGAGTGGTTACCTAGCTGCTATTAACACCATTGGACCTGGCTACACCGCTGCAATTTCAGCTTTTTATCCTGCAGTTGGTTCGGTTTTAGCATGGCTTTTGCTCAAAGAAAAGATGAACTTAAAGCAGGTTATTGCTCTTATTGTTGCTCTTGTTGGTGTCATGGTTATTGGTCTCTCAACAGCAGCAGGCGAGGGTAACGGAAACGTTCTTGTGGGTATCTTGGGCGTTGCTGCTTGTGTCTTTGGCTGGGGCTCTGAGGCGGTTATTTTGGCTTGGGGTATGCAAGACGATGCTGTTGATAATGAGACTGCTCTTCAGATTAGGGAAACCACCTCTGCATTTGCATACGGCCTTCTCGTCTTGCCATTGGCTGGTTCCGTTGATTTTGCTGCACAGGTTGCACTAACTCCTGCTAATGGCGTTGTCTTTATTGCTGCTCTTGCAGGTACTGCCTCATATCTCTTTTACTACAAGGCAATTGACGCCATTGGCGCTTCTCGCGGTATGGCACTGAACATTTCTTACTCTGCGTGGTCGGTAATTTTTGCGGCTCTTGCAGGTATTATCTTGCCAGCAATTATGCCTGAAGCAATTCCATCTCCACTGGTTGTAATTTGCTGCATTGTCATTATTGTAGGAACGGTTCTTTCTGCAACTCCAGACTGGAGTGAGCTCTTTAGTAAAGAATAGATTAGCTTTATTCAAACAAACTAAAAAAGACCCGTAGCTGTTGAGCTGCGGGTCTTTTTGTGTAGAGAACAGATGTTGTCAGCCGTTGCTCTTCTGGCCACTCTTATAAGCCATGTTAATGAGCTTAGCCACAGGGGTTGGCCAGAACTTCTTGAGCATCTCCAGATCCTCCTGTTCACGACGGTTATCGTGAATAAGATGGCTGGTCTCAGAATCTTCATGAATACGGTGAAGCATCAGCACGTGGGTGTCGTATAAGAATTCACCCTCACGTTTACTAATTGCCTCCCAAGCTTCCCAGTCTAGGTTAGAACCAAATCCAGCCTTGAAAACAGGAAGTTCAAGGTTGGGAAGGATCAGCGTGGTACTTGGGCAGCAAATGGCACAACCTAACTCAAGTGCACGACGTTTGGCCCATGCCTTACCTGCATTTTCTGGTTTTGAGAGCGAGTACAAGAGGCGACGCTTTACTTTAAGCAGACGATTCTCAAGAACTTCTTCACCGTCACGCAGCTCACCATAATTAGTGAAGTAAATGAGTGGGCGAGAAGAGCTGTTTATACGTTCAAGCATATACTCTGCATAGTTAGGTTTGTAAAGGTCATCTTGGTGAGCAATGGTTACTAAAGGTGTTGTACAAACGCTCACTGCAAAATTCCAATCGCCAGCAATACCACCTGGGCCAGGATTGACGTGCATTTGAATGTCGTATTTCTTGCAAAGGGACTTAATCAGATCATTTGGTGTTGAAGTAGCCAAAAGAATATTCGTAGAAAGAGTCTGCTCCTTGAGCGAGAGAATGCACTCTTCTAGATAGGGACTCTCGCCATAAGCGCAAATAGCAAACGTGTGATCCTGAGGTGTATACATTGCTATATCCAATCGATTAGCTCCGATGTTTAGTATTATAAGAATGTTATCGGATGATGGCGAATGGGAGCCCTAGTGGAGTCTGACGGATTTAAGACATACGAGAACCCCGATGAACTGAGAAGAATTCAGATTCTTTCCACACTTTTGATGGATGAGCTTGATCGCGTCTGTACAGAACTTGGTATTTCGTATCAAGCATATGGCGGAACAGCCATTGGAGCTGTCAGACATAAAGGGTTTATCCCTTGGGATGATGATGTAGATATCTCAATGTTTCGCGAGGATTATGAAATCTTTTTGGAGAAGGCGCCAGCGCTTCTTCGTCCAGATTTTTGTATTCAAAACGGAAGAAAAAACAATTTCTTTCCGGCGGTCAATACAAACCTCTCTTTAAAGGGAACGATCTGTGTCCCTGATGAGTTTATGACCTGCCCTTTTACCTATGCTATTTCAATTGGAATTTTTCCTTTCGATAAAATTCCAGCAGATCCAAAGAAGCTTGCTAAAGTTAAGCGGCAAACATGGTTCTGGGGTCGCTTGAATTTCTTACTGGTTACACCAACTCCTCGTGTTCCCTTGACTGGATGGAAAAAGAAAGTTGCTCTTGCAGGGTGCTTTGTCATTCATCACGGTTTGAAGCTTTTTAGAGTTTCATCTGCGTTTATTCAACGTAAGTGGGACGAGGCTGCTCGCACTGCAGAGGACGAGAATACCAATCACTATGCAAGTTTCGTCGAACCTGATCCAGAGAACTGGTCAATGGACAAAGAAGATGTTTTTCCTATGGTTCGCGTTCCTTTTGAAGACATTACTACTATGCTTCCTAAGGAATATGACAAGCTTTTAACCAGAGGATATGGCAATTACATGCAGCTTCCTCCAGAGAAGGATCGTAAGAATCATCATCCTGGTGCGCTTGATTTTGGTAAGTGGAAAGACGTAGATGTTACCAAAGGAAGTCGTCAGGCATTCGAGGACTTTGGTCAGAAAAGCTAACTATGACTATTGATACTTCTGCTGAACAGCTGAAAAAAAACTACTTTTGGAATACGCTTGGTTCCTTGATGAATGCCGCTTCAACCGTGCTTATGTTGATGGTGGTCACACGTACCATGGGAGCTGCTGCCGGTGGTATTTTCTCGCTTGCTTATGCTGTTGCACAGCAGCTTATGGTTATTGGTCATTTTGAAATCAGAACATATCAAGTTACCGATACAGAAGAAGTATTTTCGTTTGGTGTATATCTTGCCGCACGAATTATCACAACTGTCTTAATGATTGCAGGAATTATTATTTTTACCTTGCAATCTCAGGGATTAAGCTATGAGGGAATACTGTATGCTCTCATTGCATCACTGCGTTTATTTGATGTTGTAGAGGACGTATTTCACGGCATGTTCCAGCAGCATGGTCGTTTGGATATTGCTGGTAGAGCGTTCTTTTATCGTGTACTTACAACTGTTGTTGGCTTTGCAGTAGGTGTGATTCTTACAAAGAACCTGCTTATTGGTGCAGTTATTTCTTTTGTTGCATCTTTAGTGATTATGATTGCGCTTGTTGTCCCTCCTACAAAAAGGATGGCAACACTTAAGCCTACCTTCGATATTAAACAAATTATAAAACTGCTGTTAACCACTGCTCCTTTGTTTGCTGGTTCATTTTTGCTGACATACGTTGTTGGTGCACCCCGCTATGCACTAGGTGGTTTGAGTGATCAAGCGCTCCTTACTTTCTTTACAGCATTAGCTATGCCAGCTATGGTTATCAATCTTTTAAGCAACTTTGTTTTTAAGCCGCTACTTACTCAGATGGCTGAATATTGGAATAATCATCAAGATAAACAGTTTGTAGGCTTGATTCTTAAAGGCTTTGCGGTAGTTGCTTTAGCTACCGTTGTTTCGATGGCCCTGGCTTGGCCGCTAGGAGCTCCGGCTCTTGGTCTTCTATATGGTCTTAATTTTGAACCTTATAAGCTAGAGCTCTTGACGCTACTCTTTGGCGGTTTACTTAATGCTCTAACAGTCATTTTGTACTATGCCGTAGTAACCATGCGCAAGCAAGTTGCTGTGTTTGTAAGTTACGCTGCAGGTGCAGGCTTTGCCGCGCTTACGGGGGGATGGTTTGTAAGCAACTTTGGCATTATGGGAGCGTGCGTGCTCTATGATAGTTCGCTTGCAATTCTTGCGTTAGTATTTGGTATTTTCTGCTACTTGGGATTTAAAGATCAAAAGAAAAAGTCCGCTGCGTAAGCGGACTTTTTAGATGAATTTCCTGTGTTAGCGTACCGACAGAAGGCCAACTTGTCTTTTACACGCGAGTATGCTGGTTGAGATCAGTTATAAAATCAAGGCTTTTCTCGTCACGAGTATCTTTATCACGCAGAGCAAGCTCGCTGGATAGTTGTTCAACTTTATAGGTGAGCTTGGAGATTGCACAGGACTGATGGAAGAGTCTGATAAGAATCATGACAATAACTAGCAGCAAGACAAAGTTTGCAGGGCTCATAAAGCCAAAAAGTCCTGAGAAGAAATAGGCAAGCTGAGGGATGAGTGCAAATAAAACCAGAATTACAGCAGAAACTACCCAATAGACTGAGTCGGAGATGCGAATTTTTGATTTGCGGACGCTATTGATGACAATGCCCATGGCAAAAAGGGCGCCAATAAGCAGCAGAATTCTAAGAACTAAAGTCATAGTGTCACCTTATCTAAACCACTGAAAGAGTAAAAGCGAGAGACACGTGCGGGCCATATACATTATTGAGTTATAGAAGCCTAAGTAGGACTTGCCGCCTTGTCGCTCACGCATTTCGGTTTCAATCTCGACAACTTTTGCACCACGACGCATCAGCAAAGAGATGGTGTCTGGCTCGGGGGAGAAGTCAAAGGAGCGCGCATACGTCTCAATAAGGCCGCGGTCGTACATGCGCATGCCTGACGTAGGGTCAGTGATAGTCTGACCGGTACTTGATTTAATGAGCCAAGAAATAAGCTTAGAGCCAATTTCTCGGGGGGAGTTTCCGCGAGCTTTGGTGACAAAGCGAGAAGCAATAACAATATTTGCTTCTTCTTCTACCATTGCCTGAGCCATTGGTGCAATGTACTCGGGCCTATGTTGACCGTCGGAGTCAAACTGCACTACGGCGTCGTAGCCGTGTTCTTTGGCATAGCGCATGCCAGTTCTAAAGCCAGCAGAAAGGCCTCCGTTAGCAGGTAGATTAAGATAGTTAAATCCGCGCTCTTTACAGATATCCAGTGTGCGATCAGAGGAGCCATCATTGATTATGATGTAATCAACTTGAGGAGCCACCTGGCACAATTCTGTAATAGTCGAAGCAATGCAGGCTTCTTCGTTGTAAGCGGGAACGACTGCAAGAATTCTCACAAGTATCCTTTGAATTGCAAATTACACGTTAACTGCATGAATATCATAGCTCAAAAGCCTTATTAATCTTGACTCGTATATAGTAGATTACCTAAAGAAATTGAAAGGTGAACGCTATGGAGTTTCCAAAAGAGCTTAAAAACCCTATTCAATCGGGCAATTTTACGTTTTATGACACCTCGATTGAAGGTGTAAAGGTTGTGGATGTAAAGCTGTACGGTGATGCTCGCGGTGGCTTTATGGAGACCTATCGTGAAGAAAACTTTGTTGCTGGCGGCATCGGCGCTTCATTTGTACAGGACAATCAGTCTTATTCCGTTCAGGGTGTGCTTCGTGGCCTTCATTTCCAGATTGAGCATCCACAGGCAAAGCTTGTCCGTGTCATCTCTGGCACTGTTTTTGACGTTGCTGTTGATCTGCGAGAGGGAAGTCCAACCTGGGGTCAGTGGGAGGGTGTCATCCTTTCCGCTGAGAACCGCAGACAGTTTTTTGTTCCACGCGGCTTTGCCCACGGTTTCTTGGTGCTCTCTGAGACTGCTGAGTTCTGTTACAAGTGTGACGACATCTATCATCCAGGTGACGAGGGTGGCATTATGTGGAACGATCCAGAGCTTGGTGTAGAGTGGCCAGCATTTCTTGGTGAGAAGAACTTAGATCCTGCAAAGGTTATTCTTTCCGACAAAGACAAGATTCATCCAGCACTTTCTACACTTAAGAAGTAGTAAGTTCTGAAGGCAAGTTAGGTAGTATGAACGAACGTAATCGTCGTGAGCGAGAATTTACAGCTCACGAGTTAAATCGCATGAACGAGCTGGAGTGGACGGAGGAAGCCTCTGACTTAGAGTTTTCATCTCAACCGCTTCCTCGTGCAACACAGATGGAACTTCTCGCACCAGCGGGAGGACCTGCACCGTTTGCTGCTGCTTTGGCTGGCGGTGCGGACGCTATTTATTGCGGTTTGGGTAACAACTTTAACGCGCGCCGTGGCGCAGACAACTTTGATGACGAGTCTTTTGCACGTGCTTGTAGGCAAGCTCATCTGGCTGGCGCTCGCGTGTACGTCACTGTTAATGTTGTTGTTAAGTGGGATGAAATGCAGCGCGTACTGCGCCTGATTCGTCGTGCATGGATTCTTGGAGCAGATGCTTTTATCATCCAAGACTGGGGTCTTATGGCTCAGGTTAGAAAGACTTGGCCAGAGATTGAATGTCACGTATCAACGCAGGCAAACATTCACGATACGCGTGGTGTTTCTGCCTGTAAAAAGCTTGGTGTAGGACGCGTTACCCTGTCCAGAGAGCTTACTAAAGAAGAGATTTCTACTATTTCCAAGCTTGGTGTTGAACTAGAGTGCTTTGGTCACGGCGCCTTGTGTTTCTGTTATTCGGGTATTTGCCATATGTCATCCATGCGTGGAGACCGTTCTGCTAACCGCGGAGCTTGTGCTCAGCCGTGTCGTCTTCCGTATGAGCTGCTCAATTCTAAGCACGAAGTTGTCTCGATGGGCGGCATTGATAGGCTGCTGTGTCCTAAGGATTATTGCACTATTGATGACGTGCCGGACATGATTGAGGCGGGCGTGGGCTCGCTTAAGATTGAAGGTCGTATGAAGGCGCCTGAGTACGTGTACTCTGTTGTGTCTTCGTATCGCCAGGCAATTGATGCTGCCGAGAAAGGCGTTGATAACCAGGCCGATGTGGCACGTCGCCATCGTTTGCTTAAACGTTCGTTTAACCGCGGCTTGACTAATGCATATCTGCACGGCACCGCCGGCAACAAGATGATGAGCTACGAGCGCTCCAATAACCGCGGCGAGGTTGTAGGTGAGGTTACTGGAGGACGTTCGCTTGAAGATGCTCTTGAGCGCAAGAGTGGCTTGAATGGTGGCCGCGTTAAGCTGCGTCGCTACAAGCAGGCTGACGTTGACCTTATTGCACATGCGCCTATTGGCAAGAATGACCTGCTTGAGATTAGACCTTTAGATGAGCCTGACAAGTTCCTGACCGCTCTTTGTCCTACAGATGTTGAACCTGGTCAGAAGGTCACCGTCCGCACTTCTCGCGTTATGCAGACTGGTTCTACGGTGCGCATTATTCGCTCTGAGGCAGCACGTGTGGCAGCTGAGCAGATTTCTTCACTGGAATATCCTCGCAAACGAGCTGTTGATGTGACTATTATTGCTCGCATCGGCCAGCCTTTTACCGTGGTGCTTACTACAACAGATGGAGCGGCAAGTGCGTCTGCTGAAGGCTTTGTGGTTGAGGAAGCTCGCACTAAGGCGGTAACTTCTGACGAGCTTATTGAGCACGTAGGACGTATGGGGACCTCTCCATTTGAGGCAGTGAGTTTTGACGTACAGATGGATGACGCGTGTGGCATGAGTTTTAGTGCTGTTCACAAGGTTCGCGCCGCAGCATGTGAGCAGCTTGAGGCTGCGCTTCTGGAGGAGTACCAGGATCGTGAGTATAAGATTGCTCCGCTTTCACGCCTTGCCTATCAAAAGGAGCGAGAAGCTCAGGATCAAGAGAAACTCTTTGTTTTTGACAAGGCAGCTGCAAAAACAAATGCATCGCAGGCAGAGATATGTGTTCTGGTTGAGACTCCTGAGCAGGCACGCGTTGCACTCAAGGCGGGAGCAGATCGTCTGTACGCAACAACAGATGTACTTACAGACGCTTCGTGGCCAGAAGATCTTCTCGCCAAGATAGTGCCATGGCTTGACGAGGTGTGCCGCGAGATTGACCACAATCGTTTGGATCCGTACGTCGTATCTGGTAAGCCGATTGCCGTAGGCAACATCTCTGAGCTAGCGCTGGCCGTTGAGCGTGGAGCTGTCCCAGAGGTGCGTGAGTGTATTCCAATCCACAACGATTACGCTTTGCAGGCTCTTGCTGACATGGATGCAGAAGGCGTCTGGCTCAACTCAGAACTTACCCTCCAAGAGATTTGTCACATGGCGAGAAACGCCTCGATTCCTGTGGGCTATATGGTTAGCGGCCGTATTCGTACCATGACAACTGAGCATTGTATTTTGATGTCTACGGGTAAGTGCATTCACGATTGTGATGCCTGTCAGTTGCGCCTTGAGGAGCATACGCTTAGGGGTATTGATAATGATTACATGCCCGTAAGAACTGACAGACACGGTCGCTCAAAGATTTGGAGTCCTAAACTTTTTGATGGTGTGCCAGAAATCTCTGAGATGCTTTCAGCCGGCGTGAAGCGTTTTATGGTGGACGCAACACTTTTGAGTGTGGAGCAGACAAGAGAGGCCACTTCTCGCGTAGCTGCAGCGATTGAGGCAACAGCGTCGAGTGCATCATTGCCTCCACGTCTCAAAGATGCTTCAGTTGGACATCTTTTCTCGCCAATTGGATAGGCGTAGAAATAAGTTTGGAATTTTGGGTAGGATATTCTTGTTGTAAGTTATGAGCGCGTACGCGCTTAAGAGAGTTTGAGTAGGAGCTAACATGGCCATTAATCGTGACCTTTTGAATGCAACCCTTGATGTTATTCGTCAGAGCCTTCAGACTGACGGTGGTGACGTTGAACTTATTGACGTTAGCGATGACGGTACCGTTACCCTTGAGATGGTTGGTTCTTGTGCTGGCTGTCCTATGTCTGCATACGATATGTCTGAGGGCATCGAGCGTATCCTGATTGAGCACGTTCCTGGCGTTAAGCGCGTTCAGCCTGCAATGCTGTAAGTTATTGCCACCGCCAAAAATGGACGTTTGGCGCTTATCAACTATTAGTTTTATAAGCATAAACGTGTTTTTTATGCAGAGAAGTTATGATGAACCATAACTGACCTGCCTATTTACAAATTTTTTATATCACGTTCTACACACTATTGTGTGGGGCGTGATATTTTATATAAGTGGATAACTGGGTTTTCTGACCATACATTTGTATGATATAAGAAAGGTGGACGTTGTGGTCCTTTCTGATCGCGACATTAAAGCCGAGATTGCTGCTGGTCGTATCGTTATTGAACCTTTATGCGAGAAAAACGTGCAGCCTGCATCGGTTGACGTATGTCTTGGTTCAAACTTTAGAATCTTTCGCAATTCTACGCATACCTCAATTGATCCGCTTGTAGCTCAAGAAGGTCTTACTGAGTCAATTGATGTTCCAGAGGGAGAAGTTTTTGTTCTTCATCCTGGTCAGTTTGCGCTTGGTACTACTCTTGAGCGTATTGCTATTCCTGACGATATTCTTGGCAAACTTGAAGGCAAGTCCACCTTAGGACGCTTGGGTCTTATGATTCATTCAACTGCAGGTTATGTTGATCCAGGTTGGGATGGAGAGCTTACGCTGGAGCTTTCTAACGTTGCTAACCTTCCGATTATTTTGCATCCTGGCATGAGGATTGGTCAGCTTTCTTTTGAGCGTATGAGTTCTCCTGTTGAGCGTCCTTATGGCTGTGAAAATCTTGGCAGTCATTATCAGGGTCAGCGCGGAGCAACTCCTTCGCATGTTCTTTCTAAGTAGTACTAGTAAGTAGGACATATTGTGTGGCTTGATGCTTTCTATCATTCATTAAACCCAGTAGCGCTTTCTCTGGGTCCGCTGTCTATCAGGTGGTATGGTCTGGCATATCTAGTAGGCTTTGTGCTTGCTGGCGTAGTAATGTACAGGACTGCTCAACGCTGGAAACTTAACATTACTCCTGATGACGTATTAAATTTGATGGTCGGTATCTCGTTTGGAGTTATTGTTGGCGCCCGTCTGTTTTACGTTATTTTCTACGGCGCTGGTTATTACATAGCTCATCCACTTGATGCATTTGCTTTAAGTCAAGGTGGCATGAGTTTCCACGGAGGTCTTGTAGGAGCTGTTATTGGTGGCTCTATTGTCTGTAAGGCTTCTGGTCTCTCTATTCCTACTATTTGTGACCTGGGAGTTATTGGTGCGCCTCTTGGCCTTTTCTTTGGACGTTGCGCAAACTTCATCAACGGTGAGCTTTGGGGAAAGCCAACCAATCTGCCCTGGGGAGTAATGTTTGAGACAGGAGGTGCGGTCTATCGTCATCCTTCTCAGCTCTACGAAGCACTTCTCGAGGGACTCGTAATGTTTGCTATTTTGTATGTCCTATCTAGGAAGTATCCTCCTCGTCCACAAGGAACGTTCATTGGAACGTTTTTGATGCTGTACGGCATTTTTAGGTTTGTAGTGGAATTTGTTCGTGTCCCTGATGAACAACTTGGCTATCTCTTTGGCAGCTTTATCACCATGGGACAGCTGCTTAGTCTGCCTTTAGTTGTACTTGGAATTGTGGTGCTTGTCATGGCAAGAAGGCTAGACTCACCACAAGTTGGAAGGAATTAGAAGCATGATCAAAAAGGCGCTTAATAGCCTTTTCTCCATACTTTTAGTGCTTGCACTCTTACCAGCGCCTGCATTTGCAGAAGCAGCGGGGGAGTTGACTACTGCAGCAACTTCTTCATCAGAGACTGTCCTTACTGCTAATGACAACGCTTCTAGTGAGACAGCTGACACATCTGGAACAACTACAACCTCTAAAGAGACGGGTTCTGGTGCTGCAGCAACTACTGATGAGACTGCCTATCCACATAAAACACTAGATCAGGCTGTAGAAGCACTGACCAATTCTTTCTATAAGCCTAAACCTCGTTATGGCGTAGATACTAACCTCAACACCATGGTTGCAGAAGAGTTGCGTCGTATTGGTGCTGGAGAAGTTAACGTTAGAGTGGCATCTGTTCAGATGTCTTCGACAGCTTCGTATGCTCACGCTGGTGTTTCTACTGACTTCGCAACTAATGGTTCTATTGAGTACTTCTGGATGGATGCCGCTGGCTTAACTAACCAGAAAAGTACTCTTATTTTGCGTCAGGCTAAAGTAACCTTTGAACTTTCCAAGGATGGAAAGACTGCTCAGTATACCTGCAACGTTTTAATTCCTTGGGATGAGGCAAAATCTCAGGTGCAGCTGAGTGATGTATCTCAAAATCTTGCTCCATCATTTGCGACAGGACAAAATGAATCTTCCGTAACTTCAAACTTTACCCTTCCACATAAGCTTATTTCTGTTGATGGACATTTGCTTTCATGGTCTAAGGTAACTTGGACCAGTTCTGACACGTCTACCGTTCGTGTTGATGGTTATGGTACTGAACCTTATAAGGCAACGGTTATACGTGGTATTCGTGATAAACAGGTAACGCTGACTGCAAACGTTTCTTTGAGCGGCTCCGATGCCCCTCAGACAAGCTATCAGCGATCCTTTACCATAACGGTTCCAGGTGATCCTTCGGCTATTAGTGATGCTCAGAATAATCTGTTGAGGCGTATCAACAGGCGTTTCTCGGTAGCAGCCATTAAAGATGTGTATACCAATCACTCAATTAATGCTCAGGCTGTCACAGACGATCTTCAGATGCCTACACCAAAGAATTTTGGTTTGGACGGAAAGCGCTATCAATTTACTTACACTTCCTCTAATGCTGCAGTTACGTTTAATGGTTACCGAGCGACGGTATATCAGCCTCTTCCTTCTGCCTCTGCACAGCAGGTAGATATCACCCTAACTGTTACTGATAAGGAGAATCCCGAGGTAACAGCCTCTAAGACTCTTACGCTTACGGTAAGCCCCCTCAATCAATCTGACATTGACGCAGAGCTTTCTTTGATGAAGGAGTCAAAGGCTCATTTCTGGGATGCTCTTGCTACTCCTTCTGGCCAGCAGAACAAACAAGACAGCATTTCTGAGTCCCTGGCTACACCAAATAAGTTCTATCGTGCAACAGACGGTTCTTTGACCTGGTCTTATGACGTTAATAATACCGATAAGACCGCAAGCGGTATTGTACCTTCTGAGTTTTCTACATATGATCCAATGGGCCCTGCTAATCAGGCACGCACATATAGTTCTTCTCAACCAAAAATCATTCAGAACGAGAATCTTGTTCTGGCGCAGACTCCTGAGTACAACACGTCTGTTACAGTTTCGGCACTTCTTTCAAGTGCACGTTATTCTCGCTATGCAAGCCTGTATCCAGATAATGAGCAGTTCCAGGCTCTTGCTAATCAGAAGGTCTCTGCCACTTTTACTGTGAAGGGCGAGAAGGGCGCTCGATCTGCAGAGCAAAACTTAGATTCAAGTCAGCTTGTTTCCGTTACCCTTTCCGTAGTGGGTCTTGATAAAGATGGTAAGCCTCAGCATTGGGCTCCTACGCAGACCATTGAGGTTCGCAAGGGTTCAACTGCTGATAAGGTAACGTATGATTACCTGAAGAATAATGGCTTAACATACAGTGCGGATAGTGGTTTTCTATCTTCTATTACGTCTCCTGCGCAGGGTCTTACGCTTGCAACAACACAGGTAAATGGCGCCTTCAAGTGGTGGCAGCTCTTTGTGAACGGCCAGCTTTCGGACAAGATGGCAAACAACGTTACCTTAGACAAAAACACTACTATTACCTGGACATATGGTGGTCAGAATAGCTCCATTCCAACTCCTCAAAATGAGCTGGTTATTAATCCATTTGCTGAGCACCCTAATTACGAGGCATCATGGAGCGGTTTTGGCAGCGGAAACAGCTCTACTACCACCCAGAACACTCCAATTAATTCTGCGGCTTTGCGCTGGAGTGTGACTGAGGGCACTCAGAATGTACCTGGATTCATTTCTGACCAGGTAATTGTTAAAGATACCATCTATTACGTGAGTGGTTCTACTCTCAAAGCAGTTGACGCCGCAACGGGAAGTCTTATTGCTGAGGCGCAGATTGGTTCTACAGTTTCGTACTTTGCACGACCTCTATACGTTAATGGCATGATTGTTGTTGCTACTGATGATGGATGTCTTACTGCTTTCTCGGCAACAACTATGGAGTGCATCTGGAAGACAGAACCACTTGATACTGCCAATACACTACAGTCTGTTTCTAGTTTGACTGTTAATAACGGCACCATTTTGGCTGAGTTTACCAAGATGAGTGGCTTTGATGCTGCCGGTGGTTACATGATTGCTGTTGATGCTGCTACTGGTGCGCTTCGTTGGAAGCAGGAGGCACAACCTGCAAATACTCCTGGAACAACCCCTGGTCAGCCTTCAGGGTATTACTGGTCTGGCGCAGCTGCTTCTGGCTCTGACTTTGTGATTGGAGATGAGTCTTCCTCAGCTAGACTCATCAATGGCACAACTGGCGCCATTGAGGCTGAGCTTAATCTTGGCTCACCAATTCGTGCAGGTATTGTCCCTGTTTCTGTTGATCAAAATGGTAATGGAACCTATCTTGCTGTAACCAGAAATGATGGTACATTGCATCTTATTAGGAGAAACGGTTCTTCTCTTGTTGAAGAGAAGCGGGTTAAATTTGCAGCAGAGTCTACTTCCACACCAACAATCAGCGGTTCTAATGTCTTTGTTAACGGTGTTGATGCCGAGGGTTACGGAACTATCTCCGTAATTTCTCTTGACACGTTTACCGTGACTGACCAGGCACGTGCTGGCAAAGGTAAGTCTCAGAGCACGCCTCTTGTTTCTGTTCAGCAAAGCGGCACCTATGCATATTTCACTGTAAATGGACTGCCTGGTGGCGTGTGGGTATACAAGTTGGGCACTGGTCGAGCAGCTCAGATTTACACTCCCGATAAAGATCATCAGAACTACACTACGTCGTCAGTTATTGCAGACTTTGCGGGCAACCTTTACTACACCAATGACTCTGGTACGCTTTTCTCGCTTATTAATCAGAAACCATCTGGCGAGAATACCCAGCCATCTGGTGATATTTCTAACAGGACAGATATCACATCCACAGATGCGCCAGCTCAAGACTCTTCATCTCCGGCGGCGCATGAAAGTTTCTCAGCTACTCCCACAAATGCAGGTGAGGAGGTCACACAAGCCCCATCTGAGAATGAGACTGCAGATACCAGCTCTGACAAGAAGCAACTTCCACAGACTGAATATGTAAACAAGGAAACTGCCGCCCCACGACAGGGATCCTCTGCGCCTACCATTCCGCTTTTGAGTATCTTTGGTTTTTTTGGTTCTGCAGCAGTCCTTGCAGTATTTGTAGCGTTACTTAAGAAAGAAACCGCTGCAATTCACCATGTTTCCAATGGCAGAGGCAAGGTGAACAAGTGATTAAGTTCACAAGAGAATCTAAACGGATTGTCTATTTAGCTGTATCAATTGTGTCTCTTTTGTTCATGCTTTTTTTCGCATGGACATTGGTTCAGTATTTCTTTGCACTCACTTCAAGCGCTTCCTCTCAAGAGGCGCCAAATGCAGTGCAAGGTCAAACAGTGGCAGAAGCCTCTGGTACTCAGACGGACTCTCAGACCGCACAAACGCAAGGAAGTTCAGGTTCAGACACTCAATCAAATTCTGATGCGTCTAAAACTCAAGATTCTTCTAATCAGAACACGTCAGAGCCAGAATCTTCTAACTCTGACAATTCAACAAATGATGCAGTTGTTCCTCATAAAGACAAGAGCACGCTTTCTGTAAACGTTACAGTTGATGGTTCTGCCGCAAAGGGACTTTCGTTTTCTGTTAACCTCCAGGTACAAGAGGGCGCTTCTGTCTATGATGCGTTACTTGCAAGTGGCGCAGGGGTAAATGCTCGCAGTACTTCGTTTGGTATGTATGTTGCAGCTATTAACGGGCTTGCAGAGCGAGATCATGGTCCACAGAGTGGTTGGGTCTATTCGGTTAATGGCGTTCAGCCCAATTACACTTCAGATGCATATATTTTGCACGATGGTGATTCGGTTGTTTGGACGTATGTTAACGCGGTGAACTAATGAATCCTGCACGCACAAGTTTTTCTCGTCTGCATCCATTTGCCACGGTTGTGTTGTTTGGATGTGAAGCAGTACTTGCTGCCTTTTCTTTTCAGCCTTTTTGCGCGTTGATTACCTTTATGGCCGCTGAACTGTGCACAGCTCAACTGTTTGATGTTAAGCATGCTGTTAAACAGCTTATTTGGTATGCTCCAATTATTATCTTGATGACAGTTATTAATCCGTTCTTTTCGGCATCGGGTTCTACCGTTTTGTATTCTTTTGGTCATACGCAGCTGTATGTAGAGAGTTTAGTGTATGGAGCTACCTCAGGATTAGTACTTGTGAGCACTTTAAGCTGGCTGGAGTGTTTGTTTGCGGTAGTTTCGCCACTCGAGTTGCTACAGCGCTCAAGCGTTCGTTTTCCGGGATTGCAGTTGGTCTTGAGTCTTTCTATGCAGTTAATGCCGCAGTTGCTTGCAGACCTTACAACATCTCGTCAAATTCAGTCAGCAAATACTGCCGCTCAGGCATGTGATTTTGATTCGCAGACACATCAGCAACACCATCATCTGGGCGCGAGAAAAGCTATTATGCAGTCAGTCGCTATAATCAACGCAGTGTGTATGAGTGCGCTGGAGAAGTCGATGAGCACGTTTCAGTCTATTGTGTCTCGAGGCTGGGGAATGGCTGTTCATAGAAGTAGGTGGAACACTGAGATACTTGACGCTTACGATACTATTGCGTTACTGGTATTTACTTTAACGGGTGTTTTAGCAGTAGTTTCTTTGCACATTCTTGTACAAGCTTGGCAGTTTTATCCCACTATGCCAGAGCTTCAATTGAGCTTTTGGTATGTGGGTCTGGTAGTGTTTGCAGTTTTACCGGTAATTTTTGTGCGCGTTGATAATGTTTTATGGGAGCAGTCGGTATGAGTGAGCACCCTTCCTACAAGCAGAATTCGCTTGAATCCTTAGTAAATAAAGAAACTATTCTTGCTATTCAAAATCTCTCGTTTGCATATGCCTTGAATCCAAATAGCAAGGTTATAGAGGATTTTTCTTGCGAAGTTCATGCTGGTCAGATTGGTCTTTTGCTTGGATCAACTGGTTCAGGTAAGTCTACAATTTTGAGCCTCATTAAACCAGAGATTGCGCCTCAAGGCAGGCAAGACGGTTCAATTATCGTTTGTGGTCAGGATGTTTCAACGATGACTCAGGCGCAATCCGTTGACGCTATTGCTTTTGTACCGCAAGTTACATCACGTGCACTTGTGTGTGAGACTCCTCTTAAAGAGCTTGTTTTTGGCTTGGAAAATCGTGGTATATCTGAGAAAGAGATGCGTCGCCGCATTTTTGAAACGGTCAGTTTTTTTGGTATGGAATCACTTTTGCATAAACGTAACTATGAGCTTTCCGGGGGAGAGCAGCAGCTAGTAGCTCTTGCCGCCGCACTTGTCATGCGTCCAAAGTTGCTTTTGTTAGACGAGCCAACCTCGCAGCTTGATCCGTTTGCGCAGAAGAACTTTATCGCACACCTGGAGCGAGTGGCGCGCGAGCTCAACGTTGCCGTGCTTGTTGCAACCCACGACGTTGCTGCGTTTGCACACTTGGCAGACAGGTGTTTCTGCCTCGATGGCGAGAAACCCAATGCACTCCAAGCAGAAGGCTCTTCTCGCCAGGTGGTCTGTCCTAGTAGCTTCACGCTGAACTCAGGTTCCACCTTTGCCGACAACTCGCCTGTGGTCGAGTTCAGCGCCGTAACGTTTGCATACCCTCAGAGTGACCAACTAGTGTTCAACAAGTGCTCACTTGAGATCTCTAGGCGAGAAATTCGTGCGTTTGTAGGCGGTAACGGCTCTGGTAAATCAACGCTTCTAAAGCTTGCGGCAGGTGTTCTTCGTCCAAGAAGAGGCTATGTCTACAACCAGCTTCGACAATCCCAAGGATATATTCCACAAGACCCCGAGCTGCTCTTTACCTGTCAGAGTGTGGGCAAAGAGCTTGCTCAGTGGCAACAGACTTGCGCTTATTCAGACAAGGATATTCAGTCTCTCTTAGAAGCTTCAGGACTTCTTGCTCGTACGACATATCAGAAGCTTATGTCTTCTCACCCATACGATTTGTCTGGTGGACAGCAGCAACTCATAGCCCTCATAAAAGTGCTGCTTACAAAAGCGCGCCTGCTCATTCTTGACGAGCCCACAAAAGGTTTGGATGCTTTAACCAAGGAAGCTGTTATCAATTTGCTCTCTCGCGCACAAGCAGAAGGAGCAACCATACTAGTAGCAACGCACGACATGCAGTTGATATCGCGCATTGCTGATAACGTTTCTTTAGTTTTTGATGGTCAAATTTCTTTGACAGAACCAACTTCAGAGTTTTTTGAAAACTCGTGGGTGTGGTCGGCAGAATAAACGGCTAGAACGCTGGTAGCAGCTAAAACCTTAAGAAAGGCTCCTCGTCCTGGCTAAGCTCTTCAAGAAGCTTATTATCAAGATTGTTGATGTTACCAAACTCCTCATGCTTATGATCTTCTTCATCTTCCTCATGGTCGTGATCATGAGAATACTCATTGAAGCCGTAAGCATTTGCTGTTTCATCATCAAGATCAAGCGTTGGAAGAGCGCTGGTAATACTGCAGAGACCTACTCCTGCAGGCATAATTTTTTGCCATTGAGCAATCAGAGGAGTGGTAGGAACTTCTCCCAACTCAACAATGGAGTCAAGAAAAATCTCTTTTGCGCCATCAAGCAGGTCAGATGTCTTTGTAACCTCAATGAGGTGTTCTGAGAAAAGCTCAAGTGCATGATCTGTGGAATCCGCCTCAACAATGCAAGGCATAAGACAGTAGTTGTCAGTAGAATCGAGCTTGTCGTTATAGCTAAAATTTCCCAGATAGATCATCAAGACCTCCTTGTTGTAGTTTTAAATCATCTTATGCCAAAATAAGACAGACCTTCTCGATATTTTTATTTTGACGGTAAGCGTGAGGTTCTAGTGGATAATCGGCACACGTTATCAATTCTTTTAGAGGTTGTAGCAATTTTTGCTACACCTATTATTCTTACTGTTGAAATGTATTATTTACCTGATTTTACCGCTGCATCTTCAATTATTTTAGCAATCATTTCAGTTGCATTATTTATGTTAAGTTTTGAGACTCGACAGCCTTCAGTAGCCAATCTGGTTCCTACGGCAGTCTTTAGTGCATTGGGAGCTGCGGGAAGAATTGCCTTTGCACCACTTGCATACGTAAAACCCGTCTCTGCTGTTGCTATCTTTGCTGGAGCATTTCTCGGTAGGCATGCTGGCTTTCTGGTAGGTGCTCTATCCGCGCTTCTCTCCAACGCTTTCTTTGGTCAAGGCTCGTGGACGCCATGGCAGATGTATGCATGGGGACTTGTTGGCTATCTAGGTGGGCTTCTTGCAACTTTTACCTCAACTCATCCTACGTCTTCAGCTCATCAAGCCGTTTCACATGACGAGAAAACCCACAAGCTTCCACCATTTTTACTTATGATTTGGGCGTTTATCTCTGGACCATTCTTTGGTTTTGTAATGAACGTGTATTTTATTATTGGCTTTGTACATCCTCTGACTATAGAGTCAGCACTTCTCGCATTTGCAGCTTCTATTCCGTTTGATCTAACACATGGAGTAGCAACACTTATTTTCTTGGGTTTACTGTGGCTTTCATGGCAAAAATCCGTTAACCGAATTCTTACAAAATACAATCTCACTGGTAGAAGTTTTAGATAAGCCGTCTTTTGCCGTCTGCCTAAAATACCTTCCATTTTGCGATTATTGGTCTAGACTAAATTCACTGTCAGCCCCCAGATTCTGGGGGTAAAAATGCTATCTACATCTATCTTTACGGCAACAGCAAACTCAACACTTGAGCTGCTTGCTCCTACACGCTGTGTCGTGTGCGAGAAACCCGGTCAGCTTCTTTGTGATGAGTGTCAGTCAAAGTTACCGTGGATTACTCAGCGGTGGGCATGTCCTAATTGTGGTGCACCGTATGGGAAGCTTGTCTGCTCAGAGTGCATGGATAAAAAGAAACGTCCCGTTCAGTGGGAGAGCAGGGCAGTCATTTGTGCTATGGGGTTCAAAGGTCCTCCTGCACGGCTGATTCTGACGCTTAAGGACGGCTATGAGCTTCGGCTAGCTCCCATAATTGCTGCAGCTATTTTATGTTCGCTTGAAGAAGCTTCAGCATGGCGCGCACGTGATGGCACTTCTCGCTTTGATAGTTCAAAAATTGATGGCGTTTCATTTATTCCAGCAACTGCGGAAGCATATGCGCGCAGAGGTTTTGATCATATGGAACTTGTAGCGCAATCGTTTTGCAAGCTTACAGGCTTGCCCTTGTATGACGTGCTTATACGACCTCATGCAAAAGACCAAAGACTGCTCACATCCGCTCAAAGACAAATAAATTTGAAAGGAAGTATTGCTTGTACTGCGCCAGTTAATCAATCAAATATTTTACTTTTGGATGATGTAGTAACTACCGGAGCATCAATTAGGGAAGCTACAAGAGTGCTTTGTGCCGCAGGCGTACATTCTGTAACCGTAGGCGCATTAGCTCGTGTATGGTGAGTTAACTATGACTGCAAACAGCTATAATTTATGAGTCTTTTCAGGTCTGTGGTTGCGAAGTTCTCTATGAGCTTCTAGTCCATGACAGACGAGGTCAAAGGGATCCACGTAAGTTTATGTGTGCGCACGTAAACGATCATGGCTCGTCCTAGAAGTAAGCCGTACCGCCTGTTATATAAATGAGACAAAGGGTCTCGCAGGCGAGAGAGCTATTAGTGGAGCTACTGCGGTAGTAAAGCAAACGTTCCAGTATGCGAGTGTGGGGTCAAATACCAGGTCAGCTGAAAAGACACCTAAATAGAAAAAGGAGTTCTGATGACGCGCGTTAAAAGCTCTCTTAAGGTGTTGCTTCTTATGGCACTTGCTGTTGTTTTAACAGGATGCTCCATTGGTCCCATCAACATTGATTTGGATAAATGGTTCCACGTCAAGTCAGTGCAGGAAGCAATCCAAGAGAAGCGAGAAGCTCGTCAGCAGAAGGTTCCTGATTCTTCGTTACACACAGCTGGTACTCTTACGGTTGGCCTGCGTACTCAGTCAGTAACTGCTCCAATGATTGCTGCTTCAGAAGGCGGAATGCTTCAGGGGATTGACGTTGAAGTAGCTTCTGCGATTGCAGATCAACTGGGTGTAGATGTTAAGTTTGTGTCAGTTAATGGGCCAGTAGATGGCCTACAAGCGGGCTGTGACATTGTAATGGATGTCAGAAGTGGTGAAGATTCATCAAGTACGTTGATTTCTGGGTACGCTGAGTCTACAACAGCTCTTTTCCATAAGGGTTCAGAAACAGACATCACTGCAGATAATTTGAGTGGAAAGTCCGTTGGAGTTCAAAGTGGCTCTTTGTCTGAGCGAGCAATGGGTCAGGTGCTTACTGGCATGTCTGTTCAGGGTTTTTCTAACCTAAACGAAGCTTTTGAGGCACTTGAAAATGGTTCTATCGATTATGTGGCTTGTGATGCATATGCTGGTGCTTATCTAGCGGCAAATAAAGATATTTCTATGGTTGGTGTTGTAGACGTTCCAACTACGGTTGGGATTTCTGTGGCAACAAGTAATAAAACTCTTGCTACGCAAATTCAGCAAGCGCTTTCATCTATTCAATCTAACGGCGTCGAGGGCGTCATTAGAAATAAATGGGTTGGTACATTGCCACACCTCTCAACTACCAATAAGATTTCTGGTCTTGTAGAAGTATCTACTCAGTCAACCAGCACTGATTCATCTGCATCTTCTGAGCAAAATTAGTTATACATAAAGAGAGATAGTCTCTGACCGTTTACCGTTCAATTCAATTATTTATGGAATGATTGGCCGACAAATGGGTATTGTTGTTATACAGACATCAGATAGAAGATGTCTCGTGTATCCGATAGGAGGCTCCCATGGTGGACATCAAGATTTCGGGACGCAAGGTAAGTATTTCTGAGGCTTTGCGCGCACACGTAGACCAGAAAATTGGTGATGCTCTTAAGGTATTTGACATCACTCCTATGTCTTGCGATGTTGTTCTCAGAGTAGACAAAAACCCTTCAAATCCAGATAGAAAGACAACTGAGGTTACAGTATTTGTCCGTAACAATGTTGTTCGTGTCACCGCTAGTTCTGACGATATGTATGCAGCTATTGATGAAGCAGCGGACAAAGTCTCCAGACAGTTACGTAAGTACAAGACAAAGGTTGTTGAGCGCCGTCATCACATGAAGTCTGAGCGCGGTATTGCTCTTACACAAGAAGATCTTGCTAATCTTATTGAGATCCCAGCTGAAGACCTTGATGACCAGCTTGTTCGCGAGAAATACGTTGATCTTGAACCAATGACAGAAGAGGAGGCGCTTGTCCAAACTGATCTTCTCGGTCATGATTTTTATGTCTTTGTTAATTCTTCAACGGGTTTGACTAATGTCATTTACCATCGTAAAAATGGTGGTTATGGAATTATTAAACCCAAGATTGAGGAACCAGATGTTCAATAAAAAAGATAATGCCGAAGAAGAAATTAGCGAGGTTGCGTTTGAAGATCTTGAGCCTACTGAGCTTTCACCTGTATACCATAAGCCCAGTAACGTTCGAATCATCATGGACTCCTGCGCAGATTTTGCTCCAGGAATTGCTGAACAGCTAGGTGTTGATATCATCCAGTTCCCTTATGTGGGACCAGATGGAGAGCACTATGACGATGGCTGGAAGAGCATTAGTGCGCATGAGTTTTTTGAGGGAATGCGCAAGGATAAGAAGCTGCGCTACACCACCTCTGCAATTACTCCTGGTCATTACTTTGAAGTCTTTGAGCATGCTGCAAAACAAGGTACGCCAACAGTGTATCTTTGCTTTACCTCTGCTCTCTCTTCATCATTTTATGCAGCCGAGCAAGCAGCAGATATGGTAAGAGAGAAATACCCAGACTTTGAGATTTACGTAGTTGACAACGGCGCTCCTTCGTCTGCTGCTCAGCTTTTGGGTCTTGAGGCAGTACATCAGGCCAATAAGGGTCTCTCGGCAAAAGAAGTTGCTGAGTGGGCAAAAGATGCGCGCAACTATATTCAAGGTTATTTTACGCTTGAGACTTTGGATGCTCTTGCTGCAGGTGGTCGTATTCCTGCTGCTGCGGCAAACATTGGTGGCAAACTTGATGTGAAGCCAGAACTTACGTATGACTCAACAGGAGCTCTTACTGTTAAGACTGTGTGCAGAGGCCGTAAGAAGGCGCTCAAGTCTTTAATTCAGGACTTTAGAGATAGCTATTCTCATGATACTTCACTTCCTGTTGGCATTATTTCAGCAGATGCGCAGAAGGATGCCAATTGGCTAGAGGCTCAGATTCGTAAGGAGAAGGGCTGTGAGGGACTCACTATTATTCATAGTCAGGTAGGACCGGTCATTGGCGCTCACGTTGGTCCAGGCATGGTAGCTATTGTCTTTTGGGGAACTGATCGCCGCGAGAAACTTTCGCTTTCTGACCGAATTGCTAACAGGGTTCGTAAATCTAATTAACGGGTAAAAGGTATGGGGTCGCTCTTTGGAGTGGCCCCAGTTTGTATATTTATTTCAGTCTGAAAGGACTCGTACATGGCACTGAGCAAAAATGCAAAGGTTGCTTTTATTGGAACAGGTATTATGGGCGCTCCTATTGCAGAGCACCTTATTTCTGCTGGTTATGACGTT
The DNA here is from genome assembly GCF_000024225.1 of Lancefieldella parvula DSM 20469. Taxonomy (NCBI): domain Bacteria; kingdom Bacillati; phylum Actinomycetota; class Coriobacteriia; order Coriobacteriales; family Atopobiaceae; genus Lancefieldella; species Lancefieldella parvula. The sequence goes on along the minus strand of NC_013203.1, from coordinate 1,109,037 downwards.
ACTGTTTATAACAGAACACCAGAAAAAGTCCAAAGGCTTGTCTCTTTGGGTGCTCATGCTGCGGAGAGCGTAACAGATGCCGTAAAAGATGCTGACGTTGTCTTTACCATGGTTGGTTATCCAACTGATGTTGAAGACGTTTATTTAACAACAGATGGTCTTATTCGCGTTGCTAAGAAAGGTGCATACCTTATTGACCTCACCACTTCTTCATCTCAGCTTGCGCGTGATATTCACGATGCTGCTGAGATTGAGGGAAAACATGCGTTTGACTGCCCCGTTACTGGAGGTCAGAAGGGAGCTCAAGACGGTACTCTTACGTTGATTATTGGTGCAACTGAGAATGACATTGAGCCAGTTCGCGCACTTCTCGAGACCTTCTCATCAAAGATTTTCTGTATGGGCGGTGCTGGTAAGGGTCAGACTGCAAAGCTCTGTAATCAGGTATCTCTTGCTTCCTGCATGATTGGCTATGCTGACGCAATGGCTTTGGCAGAGCAGGGCGGACTTGATGTTGAGCAAATGCTTGAGGTTGTTGCAAGTGGCATGGGTTCTTCTCGTGCACTTAAAGAGCTTGCTCCTAAATCGCTTGAGGGAGATTTCCAGCCAGGATTTTTGGCTGAGCACTTCCGCAAGGATATTGCGCTTGCTCTTGCTCAGTCTGAGGATCTTGAGATTACGCTTCCTGGTGCAGAGACTGCATTTACTTTGTATGACATGCTGTGTCAGATTGGTGGTGCTCGTAAGGGTACTCAGGCAATCTCGTTGCTTTATGCTGATGAGGCAACTAGTACTGCAGCTGGCCTTGATTGGTCACTTCTTGAGGACCAGGAAGATGAGGGTGAACACGAATGCTGCTGCGGTCACGATCATGAAGATGGCAATCACGAGTGCGAGTGCCACGGCCACGGACATCATCATGACCACGAAGGTCATGAGCACGGCCATGATGAACACTGTTGTCATTAGGCACGAGCCGCAAAGGAACCCAGGTTATGAGTGATATTTCTACCCCTCAGAGCTCTATTGCGGTTTTCATTGATTATGAAAATTTAGCACTAGGAACAGGCAAGAGAAAGAGAAACGGCCATCAAGAACCAGGTCATCTTCCAGAGATGAAGCTCATTATGGAGAGGCTGGTTGATAAGGGTCGCATTACTGCCAAGCGTGCTTACTGTGACTGGCAGCGCTTTCCAAATGCTATTACACCTCTGCATGAGCTTGGTATTGAGTTAATTGAGATTCCAGATAGGGCATATACTGGCAAGAATTCTGCTGACATTAGACTTGCGGTAGATGCTGTTGAGATGTGCCTTACTAAAGATCATATTGACACATTTGCTGTGCTTTCTGGTGACTCGGACTTCTCGCCATTAGTAGCAAAGCTTAAAGAGGCTGGTAAAACGGTTATTGGCGTTGGCATGAAGGAATCTACCAGCTCGCTTCTTGCTGAGGTTTGTGATGAGTTTATCTTTTACGAAGATATTTTAAGTTCTGGTAGAATTCCAGACTTTAAAGAGAAAGTACCTGCCGAGAAACACGACTGCTATCAGCTTTTATTTGAGACCATTGAGTCTTTGGAACGTGAAAGCGAAACATTCATTTATGCGTCTCGTTTAAAGGAGACTATGCGAAGGAAGCGTCCACAGTTTGCTGAGGCAACTTATGGATATCGTTCGTTTACTTCTCTTTTACGCGAAGCATCGAGCCTTGGATTTATTAAAATTCATGAGGATCAAAAAAGCGGTACCGTTGTCGTAGACGGATTTAGAGAATAATGGGTGTTTTAGAGAGGATTTAGGTTTCATGGCAGAGAAGAAAGAAACTGCTCAGAAGCCAAAAAAGGCTTCAACTAAGGCAACCGCAAAAGCGGGCTCTACAAAGGCGTCAAAAGAAGAAAAGAAGCCAGCTAAGAAGGTTACTAAAAAGCCAACTATGGCACAGAAGAAAAAAGTGAATGCACTGGTTATCGCTTTGTCTGATGCTAGTAGGCGCACTCGTCAAGATGCTTCTCATGAGCTTGCAGAGTTGGCTCATGTTGCTCCTCTTGCCTTTGAAGAGCATATTGATTCTCTTATTGATGCACTTTATAGGCCAGAAGCGCAGACTCGTTGGGAAGTGCTAGATGCGCTTGCCAATCTGAGTGAGCATTTTGGTGACCAGGTCTTTAAGGCATTTGATGCCGCTGAGGCTTCTCTGTTTGATAATGACTCAGCAACTGTACGTTTAGCAGCATTTTTGTTTCTCTGTCAGTACGGGGCAACTTCTGCAAAGCATTCTGATGAGGCATGGGCACTTCTAGACGAGGCGGTCCAATGCTATCATGGCGACGCTGAGTACCATGACATGCTCCAGGGTCTTCTCGCCTTAGCACATGGAACTATTTCTAAAGACGTAAAGAAGGCACTATCTCAACGCATGAAGTTTGACGCAGAAAATGCCACTGGATATATTAAGCAGTATTCGGAAGAGATTGTTGCAGCTACTAAGTAATTTGTTTTGCCTATAAATGATTGTGTGTAAACGGGAAAATTTACCGGTTATATGTTTATTTTTTGATAATAAGGGTAAACTAAAATTTTGTGTTGGTGTACGCATAGTCTCATTAAACGATGAAAGGCAAGGATATGCCATCTATTGACGTAAGAAAGCACTTTAAGATTTTTATTGGACTAGGCGCAGTTGTATTGTTTGCCCTTGGTGTTGCTATTGGTCGCTTTCTCCTTGGCGGCGGTGGAGCTACTGGTTCTTTGAATGGTCGTACCACACTTTCTGAGGGCGAGCTCAATACTCCCGTTGCTTCTTATACCTATAACGGTCAGACCAAAGAAGTAACTACTCGTGAGGTTATTGAAGCTACTTCAGGTCTTGATGCAGCAAAGCAGTCTGATGGTACGTATGCTGTTCCACCAGCGGATAAGATCATTGGCTATATCCGTAATGCTCTTGTTGTTGCTGAAGCCAAGAGTAAAGGTATTACCGTCACTGATGATGAGATTAATGAGTACATGCAGAATAACTTCAAGACAACCGATATAAGTAAGGTTGCTTCTGCATACAAGCTCTCTGAGGACGTTGCAAAGAAGCTTATCAATGATGCTGTCATCATGAAGAAGTATCGTGACAGTGTTCTAACCACAACTCTTCCAGATGCTCCAAAGGCACCAACTGCACCTGAGGACGGCAACTCTGAAACCACAAGCCAGGAGTACGCTCAGTACATTATTGGTCTTGCTGGTGATGAGTGGGATGCTAAGAACAACACTTGGGCTTCCCAGGATGGTGATTACTATAAGCAGCTTTCTGCTTATACAATCTCCAATGACTCTGCTTCTTACGCAGCCGCTCAGACTGCTTATAAAGTTGCAATGAGCAAGTACTCTGCTGTTGCAAGTAAGGCTTCTCAGGAGTGGTCACAGAAGATTAACGAGATCCTTGGTAAAGTATCCGTTACTGTTTACTCTCTTGCTCTTTAGGATTTGAAATTTAATGAAAGTTGCTATTAGCGCTTGTTTACTTGGCCTCCCCGTCAGATATGACGGAGGGGCCAAGTCTGTTTCTGCAGTACAAAAACTTGCTCAAAAAGTAAACGTTACAAAGATTTGCCCCGAGATTTCCGCAGGTCTTCCTGTGCCTCGTCCGCCCGCAGAGCAGCGAGAAGGACGCGTTTGGCTCAAGGATGGCTCAGATGTTACAGACGATTTTGAGCGTGGAGCTAAGATTGTGCTTAGTGCCGTTAAGCCTTCTGACATTACGCTCGCCGTTTTGAAGGCAAAAAGTCCGTCTTGCGGCGTACATGAGATTTATGATGGTACGTACTCAGGAAAGCTTGTTTCTGGCGAGGGAATACTTGCTCGTCACCTCTTAGAGGAGGGGATTTGTGTGGTTACCGAGAAAACCATTGAGAATGTAAGCCCATCTGTCGAGCATCCTGTTGCTCTCATTTTAGGAACTGGACTTGGTCATCTTGCTGGTTTAGTAAAGCCAGTTCGTCGCATTGATTATCGTGATATTCCTGGTTTTCCTGTTAACGCTTCTCCTATGACAGGACACACCTTTGAGGCAACCATTGGCACTATCGACGGTGTGCCTGTAGTTGTTTATCCTGGTCGCGTTCACCTTTATCAAGGCTATTCTGCAGCTGAGGTAACCTCTCTTGTTCAGCATGCACATCATCTAGGCTGCAGAGATATTATTTTTGCAGGTGCAACGGGTGCTGTTTCTGGTAATGCAAAGACTGGCCTTGGTGTCATTACTGACCAGATTAACCTTACTGGAACTAATCCACTTGCAGAGTGGGCAGGTCTTCGCGATGTTGAGACTCCATTTGTAGATATGAATGATGCTTTCTCACCTTATCTTAGAACGCTTGCACGTGGGGTAGCAGACGACCTCAAAATTGAGCTTAATGAAGGTGTTTTTGCCGGTCTTTTGGGTCCAAACTTTGAGACTCCTGCAGAGGTTGCTATGCTCCGCAGTTTTGGTGTCTCATACGTTGGTGTTTCTACAGCTCTTGAGGTCATTATGGCTCGAGCACTTGATATGAATGTATTGGCTTTGACGCTTGCAGCAAATCCAGCCGGCGCTCACGGAACAACGCATAAGAGTGTTCAAGAGGCATCCGAGAAGTATGCAGATGATCTTGAACGTCTTGTTCGTGGTGTTCTCGGGCTTCTTTAGTATTTCTGCTTGAATAATACAGGGCTTCCCCGTATAGTTGTTAACGCGTTTTTATGCCAGCATAGCTCAGTTGGTAGAGCACCGCTCTCGTAAAGCGGGGGTCATCAGTTCGATCCTGGTTGCTGGCACCATTAACTATTAAATAGCCGCCTTGTGCGGCTATTTTTGTCACTATAGGCGGACTTGTTTGGGATTTTTTCTGACTAAGCAGACCCCGTGTAAATCCATGTGAAACAACTGCACTGTGGTGGGTATAGACAAAACAGTAGTAATTACTAACAAAAGGAGTTTTTATGGCTACTCAGAACCTTGAACTTTTCTATAAGCCAACTTGTCCATACTGCCACAAAGTTATGTCCTTCATGGAGCAGAACAACATCGAGCTTCCTATGCATGATATTGTTGCTGATGATGCAGCTCGTGAGCGCCTTATTGAGGTTGGCGGTAAGCGCCAGGTCCCATGTCTGTTCATTGACGGCAAGGCAATGTATGAGTCTGGCGACATCATTAACTATCTCTCCGAGGTCTTCCATGTTTCTGGTTCAAACAATGATTCAGATGACGGCTCCGCGGCAGCTGCTTGTACTATTGGTGGTGCTTGCTCCTTTTAAGTTCATTGTCGGGAAGAGCATCAATTAAACGGGTTTCTCATTATATGCAATAAAAATCCCTCTGTTCCAGTATATGGAGCAGAGGGGTTTTCGTTTGAACTTTGATTGTCTTGTTAGCCTTTCAGACGTACAACGGCATATTCGCTGATAAGTAGCAAGAAGAGGACGAGAATAGAAGAGAAGCTGCCAATAACCGCACCGTTAAGACCGGTAAAGCTGACCATCATCCAGATAATGGGGATAGAGACGACAAATGAAATCAGGTAGGCGCGAGTAATAACTTTTTGAGCGCGTATGATGGTAATGAGTTGGTATAAAAAGTCAATTGCTGCACAGAGACCGCCAGTAGCTACCATGATGCGTGCAAGTCCTCGATATTGTTCAAAATCAACGCCGTACAAGAAACTATTAAGAGGAATGCCAATGAACTCGACAAATGCAGCAGTGCCTGCGGTTACTACAGTAATAGCTCCAAACAGTGCAAGTACCATTACACCAAAGCGTTTTTTGTTAGCGGGATTATGAATAGAGGTTTCTAGTAAGTTGGCAAGCTTAAAGAGCTGTGGTCTATAGATGAGCGTAGAGATCATCAGAATAGTGTGAGCTGGAAAATAGAGTGCGTTAAAGTACAGCTGATTGCTATAAGAAAGCGTGCCTTCCATGGCAAACTTTGGCAATGAATCAATAAGGTTGTAGAGGAAAAGTGCTAAAAAGAGAGGCCAGCATTGTGCAAAGATATCTTTGATGTTGGCAATTTTGAATCGGGCGCTTTTATCAGTCTCAAGAATAGCAAGGGGAGCAGAAACAAATATTAGGGTAATAAGTGCACAAATACCCATGCCCCAACTTGCCCAGACAAGATTTCTGGTTACAAAAAGTACAACTGTAAAGAGAACAAAACTGGTGCTGCACCTAAGAGCCTGGCTTAATCCAGCTAGGTAAAGCTTGTCTTTTTGCTGTAGGCGGCCTTCGTAGACATCTGCCATGCCGTCGACTGCTCTAAAGAGCAAAGCTCCTGTGCAGATAGAAAACATGGGCTCGGTGTAGCCTTTAAAGAAGCACCAAATAAGGCCAGCTATCACCATGACAATGACGGTAGCTGCACGTTGAATCTGGTAATCAGAAAAACTACGTTGTTCGGTTAAGTCGGAAATCTGATAGGTACGAACACCGTATTGGGCAACAAATAATAAAAGCGTTGCCACAACAAACGCCATGGAGAAAAGACCTGCTTGCTCAATGCCAACAAGTTGGGAACAGACAACGGTTAGAAGCGGGAAAAGTGCACCCCAGGCCCCTTGTCCAAGTGCGTTAAAGAGATAGTCCTGTGATGTTTGATGCGCTAAGTATTGTTCATCTTGATTGGCAATATCACCAGAAACCACTGCAGAAAGAAGTCTGGTCCACCAAGTAACCACGATGCCAGGCTGACTCTCGTTTGCACTAGAGTCATCAAGCTCATAGCGAGGAGTGCGTAGTCGCTCTACCTGTTTATGTACGGAAGAATTGTTGTACGCAGTACGACTTTTCTTAAATGGATTGAGCATGTAAAACCTAAAATCTTCTTTAGCGTGGTCAGGAACTTTGACATATCAATTTTTGTTTGTTGTATCGATTGTAGTGCACCATGTACATTAGGTAACAGATTGACAAACAATCGTGCGTAGATTGTTACAAATGGGTATGGTAGATAGTACGTATTCTGAGTTGTGTGACGAAAGGATGAGCATGGCAGGCAGTTCTCAAGATTCAAATCTAGAGTCCAGCAATGCTTCTTTTGACGAGAAACCCATCGATAGTGTAGCAACTTCTGAGGTAGCTCAGTCGCTTCTTGAGCGACGTGGAAATGAGATTGCTGCTGCTCGCACCCTTATTCAGGCGCTTAAAGCACCAGCTCCACTGCGTGATAACCTTACCTTCTTTTTACGCTTGGTAAGAAAAGTGCTTGCTGAGTACAATCCAGATCTTCTTACTAGTTTTGATACGTTGCTGGTTGAGGCAATTAAGGCTGGACCAGATGATTTGTCTACAACTCGTGCGCCCTTGTTACTTGAGGCAATTAATGCTGTGCTCAAGGTAGATTCAGAGAAGGAATCGCTTAACGCTTTCCTTCGTTTTGCCTCTACCATCGATAGCTTGAGCATGGAAGACTCCGTGCTTCTTATGCGTGCGTTTGTAACTTTTTTCCACTTGGCAAATCTCTGTGAAGAAAATTATCGCGTTACCAGCTTGCGTTCTCGTGAGGCTTCTGTTGATTCATCTTCTGCAGAAGATCCAATCAACGAGATAACTGTTGCATATAGGCAGCTCATTGACGAGTGTGGTGAAGAAGAGGCAAAGGCACGTCTTAATCGTCTTGAGTTCCATCCTGTTTTTACTGCTCATCCAACTGAGGCTCGCCGTAAAAATGTTGAACGTCGAATCCGCATTATTTCAGAGCTTCTTGATGAACGCCAAAGACTTGGCGGTCCTGCTCGTGTGGAAAATGAGCGTCGCATGCTGCAGGAAATTGACGGCCTGTTCCGTACATCTCCTATCGGTCATAAAAAGCCAACTCCTTTGGAGGAAGCAGATACCGTCCTTAATATCTTTGACACTACTCTCTTTGAGATGGTTCCTTCGGTGTATCGTCGCTTTGATAACTGGGCGCTGGGAGAAAACGCTGGTTGTGTACCACCTGTCTGTCCGCCGTTCTTTCGCCCAGGCAGCTGGATTGGCTCCGATCGCGATGGTAACCCTAACGTCACTGCTTTAGTTTCTCGCCAAGTTGCCGAGAAGTACCGTGTACACGTACTACAAGCACTGGCTGAAGCTACTAAGGAGGTCAGTCGAGGTCTGACGCTTGATGGTATTTCAACCCCAGCTTCACCCGCACTTGCTAATCTTTGGGCGCAGCAGGTAGAGATGAGCCAGGCTCTGACGTCTCGCGCTGTTGATAAGGCTGGGTCTGAGTTGCATCGTGCGGCTATGCGCGTAATTTCTGGTCGACTCAGCGCCACCATTGAACGCAATGCTGACCTTATGTATCAAAACGCCGAAGAGTTTATTGCTGACCTGCGTGTTATTCAGGATTCGCTTGTTCAGGCAGGAGCTCGTCGTATTGCCTACGGTCCTATTCAGAGGCTTATCTGGCAGGCTCAGACCTTTGGTTTTCACTTGGTAGAGATGGAGTTCCGTCAGCACTCTTTGGTACACAAACGTGCACTTGCTGATCTTGAGGCACATCCATCAACTGCCGAGAAACCCGCAAAGCTTGATGCTATGACGCAGGAGGTGCTTGATACCTTCCGATCTATTGGCTCAATCCAAAAGAAGAACGGTATTAACGCTGCTCGTCGTTATATTATTTCGTTTACACAGTCTGCTCAGGATGTTGAGAATGTTTACAAACTGGCACGCCTTGCGTTTGCAAATGAAGAAGATGTTCCCGTACTAGACGTTATTCCGTTGTTTGAACAGATTGAAGATCTTGAGAACGCTGTTACCACACTTGATCAGGTAATTCAGATTCCTGAGGTACAGGAGCGTCTTACTCAGACAGACCGCAAGCTTGAGGTTATGCTAGGCTACTCAGATTCTTCAAAGGATGAAGGTCCAACTACTGCAACACTGGTACTGCATAAAACTCAAGCCGCTTTGGCGGAGTGGGCAGAGAAGAACTCCATTGATCTTATCCTGATGCACGGCCGCGGTGGTGCTGTTGGTCGTGGCGGTGGTCCTGCAAACCGCGCTGTTTTGTCTCAGCCTAAGGGATCTGTTAACGGCCGCTTTAAACTTACCGAGCAAGGAGAGGTTATCTTTGCTCGTTATGGAGACCCAACGCTTGCTCGCCGTCACGTAGAGTCTGTTGCAGGAGCAACGCTGCTTCAGATGGCACCTTCTCTTGAGCAGAAGAATACTCATGCAGATGTGAAGTTTGCTTCATTAGCTTCTGAGCTTGATAAGGCTTCCAAACAGCGCTTCTTAGAACTCATTCACTCTGATGGTTTTGCCGAGTGGTTCTCGGTTGTTACCCCTCTGACTGAGATTGGTCTTCTCCCTATTGGTTCAAGACCTGCAAAACGTGGTCTTGGTGCAAAGTCTCTTGATGATTTACGCGCAATCCCATGGATTTTCTCGTGGTCACAGGCTCGTATCAACCTAGCTGCTTGGTACGGATTGGGTAGTGCATGTGAGGCTGTGGGAGATATTGAGCGTCTTCGTGAGGCATACAAGGAGTGGCCGCTGTTCACTACGTTTATTGACAACATCGAGATGTCAATCTCGAAGGTTGATGCTCGTATCGCAAGACTTTACCTGGCTTTGGGAGATCGCCCTGAGCTTTCAGAGATGGTTCTTTCTGAGATGTCGTTGACACGTAAGTGGGTCCTTGCTATTACCGGTAACAAGTGGCCTCTGGAGAACCGTCGCGTGCTAGGACCTGTTATTCGTCTGCGTCTACCATTTGTTAACATTCTCTCGGTTACGCAGGTACATGCCCTTTCTGAGCTTCGTACAAGGGACGACATGCTTACTCCAGAGGAGCGTGCAAATATCACGTATCTGATTTTGTGCACTGTGTCTGGTGTTGCTGCGGGTCTGCAGAATACGGGCTGATATAACACTACTTATCGTATTTTGAGCAAATAATTGTTCATTTTTACGTAAGAAGAATGTCACCTGAAATAAAATTGCAATATTTAAAAGGCGAGAAATCACTGGTAGACAGAATTTCTCGCCTTATTTTTTAGCTAAATTATTAAATGAAAGTTGAATTACCTTAACTTTTAGTTGATACTAATGAAGTAAAAGTTTGAATAAACAAACTTAGTTTGCCTACGGTTATTTTGGGGGATGCATGGATACAGAAAAGACCTCACAGGGTCCTGCCAATTCTGGTCCAGTTCTTCCTCTTGCCATGCTTGGCGAGGGAGAGACTGCGTTAATCGTAACGGTTAAGGGTGCTTCTGATCTTCGTCAGCATCTCTTTACGCTTGGTTTTGTTGAGGGTGCAGAGGTAAAGGTTATTTCACGTGTCAACGGTGATGTTATTGTTAGCGTGAAGGGTGCACGACTTGGACTTAACCGTCAAATGTCGTCGCACATCATGGTTTCTCCACTCTAAGCACTTTGTTGTATTGCGCTGCTGGTAAAACCTGCAGCTTTTAATGCGTGTTTTGTTGAAAGGAAGGTTATGGCAACTCTGAGAGACGTTAAGGTGGGGGAGAGTTGCACGGTTGCTGCGCTAAAGGGTGCAGGCGCCGTGAAACGTCGCATCATGGATATGGGCCTTACTAAGGGCACTGAGGTTCATGTCAAAAAGGTAGCACCACTGGGAGACCCAATTGAGCTCACAGTCCGCGGCTACGAGCTTTCTATCCGTAAGGATGAAGCTGCAAGCATTGAAGTAGTAGACGTTCACAAGGTAGAGGAAGCCTAATGGCACAAAAAACTATTATTGGTCTTGCAGGTAACCCAAACTGCGGTAAGACCACCCTATTTAATGAGCTTACAGGCTCAAACGGCTACGTTGGCAACTGGCCAGGCGTTACCGTTGAGAAGAAGCAGGCAAACTGGCGTGCTGATAAGGACGTTACCTTTGTCGACCTTCCTGGTATTTACTCATTGTCTCCTTATTCACCTGAGGAGCAGGTATCTCGTGATTACCTCATTAATGAGCGCCCAGACGCCATTATTGACCTTCTTGATGTCACCAACCTGGAGCGTAATCTCTATTTGACAACTCAGGTTCTTGAGGCTGGTCGTCCTGTTGTTCTTGGTCTTAACATGATTGATCTTCTCAAGGAGTCCGGTGACGTCATTGACACCAAGGAACTCTCCAAGCAGCTTGGTGTTGAGGTTGTTGAGGTTTCTGCACTTCGTAACAAGAATATTGATACTCTGGTAAAGACTGCAATTAAGGCTGGCCAGGATGGAACTCCTGCTGAGGGCGTTAAGTGCTTTACCCCAGAGGTCGAAGAAGCTCTTGGTAAGATTGCTGCTGCAATCGAGGGCATTGCGCCTGCAACTCTGTCTCGTTGGTACTCCATTAAGGTCTTTGAGCGCGATGCAAATGCTATTGCTCCTCTTAACCTTTCTGCCGAGAAGATCGCAGAGCTTGAGAAGATTATTACTGCAGTTGAGCAGTCTCGCGATGACGATGCTGAGTCCATCATTACCTCTGACCGTTATGAGTGGATTGCTGGCGTCATGGCAGCTTGCGTTAAGAAGGCTCCAAAGCAGCTGACCACTTCTGAGAAGATTGACCGCATTGTTACTAATCGTATTCTCGGTCTTCCAATTTTTATTCTTGTTATGACGCTTGTTTATTTTGTTTCTATTTCTACTGTTGGTACTGGCGCTACAAACTGGGTAAACGATAACCTATTTGATGCTGGTTTCCACTTTATGGGAATCGGTGACGCTGAATACAATGCAGCTAAAGAGGATTTTGATTCTCATCATTATTCAGATCAAATTGATGCGTATCTTGATGCTGCTGATGAAGCTGGAATTGATACTACTGATGTTCGTGCGGCTATTGAGGCTAAAGAGTGGGATTCTGACGCTATTACCAGCTTTGAAAAAGAAGCTGCTGAGAAGAGCGTTGTTGCTCTGAGCGCTCCTGTTCACGATGACAACGGTAACTTTGTTGATACTGATGATAATCCGCTGAAGCTTGACGCTGACGGAAAGCCAATTTTGGCAGACGGTCAGGAACTTCAGACACTCGGCGGCGTTACTGCAGCAGGATTTAAGAGTGCTGTTGAAGGTGCAGCGACTGAGCCTGATGCATCTGAGTACGGTATGTTTGTTCCTGGTATTCCAACTCTGGTTCGCGGTGCTTTGGAGAACGCAGGAGCAAGCCCTGTTGTTACTGGCCTTGTTGTTGATGGTGTTATCAATGGTGTTGGCTCTGTCTTGGGCTTCATCCCACAGATGTTTGTCCTGTTTGTCATGTTGTCCTTCCTCGAGGACTGTGGCTACATGAGTCGTGTTGCCTTTGTTATGGACCGTGTTTTCCGTCGCTTTGGTCTTTCCGGTAAGTCCTTTATTCCACTTCTGATTTCTTCTGGCTGTGGTGTTCCTGGCGTTCTTTCGACTCGTACTATTGAGAACGAGAAGGACCGTCGTATGACCGCAATGCTTACTACCATGATTCCATGTTCTGCTAAACAACCAATTATTGCCTTGGTTATGGGCGTCCTTATTGGTGGCACAAGTGCATGGTGGGTTGCGCCAGCGTTCTATTTCATGGGTGTTGCAGCAATTGTTATTTCTGCAATTATGTTGAAGAAGACAAAGGCCTTTGCGGGAGAACCTGCGCCATTTGTTATGGAGCTTCCCGATTACCACATGCCATCTATTAGATCTTGGGCAATGCATGTATGGGAGCGCATCTCTGCTTACATTGTTAAAGCTGGTACGATTATCTTCGCAGCTGCTGTTGGCATTTGGGCTCTTTCCAACTTTGGTTGGGCTACTTGGGAGGGTGCAAGTGGAGCCTTCGGTTACCTTCCAAGCGTTGAGGGCGCTCCTGAGAACGTTATGGACTTCTCCTTGCTTGCTGCTATTGGTGGTTTCATTGGCGTTATCTTTGCTCCTCTTGGATTTGCAAACTGGCAGGCACCTGCTGCTTCCATCTCCGCATTGATTGCTAAAGAGAATCTTGTTTCTACTTTTGGTGTTCTTTATGGTCTAGGTGATGCAAGCGAGAAGTCAGTTACCATGTGGTCTGGCTTTGCTGGAATGTTCACCGATGCTGGTGGTGTCCTCCACATTGGTGCAATGTGTGCATTTGTTGCTTTTAACATGCTTGATGCACCTTGCTTTGCCGCAGTTGGTACCATTCGCCGTCAGATGAATGACTCTAAGTGGTTCTGGTTTGCCATTGGGTATCAGTGCATCTTTGCATGGGTTATTGGTCTTATTATCAATCAGCTTTGGGAGTTCTTTGTTCTTGGTTCCTTTGGCATCTGGACCGTTATTGCCTTTGCCTTCTTGGCAGCAATTCTCTTCCAGCTCTTCCGTCCTGCTCCAAAGTGGGATAAGAAGGATGACAAGATTCTCACGAGTCTTAACGAGGTTGCAAAAGCATAAAGTTACTTATTTCTTAAGTTGATTTGATCCCTCGTACCAATCTGGTACGAGGGATTTTTTGTTTACGTTTTTTGGATTATCTTAAGGTAAGATAAAAATCCATAGATGCGTAAACTTAGTCTAACTTTTTGTAGAGTTTACGAGGTTGGCTGAAAATGTTGAAAATATCCTTGTAAGTTTTCCTAGGTTAACTTATTATGTTTTTAAGCAATTTAGTTGCTTGCTTTTTTCAGGTTCCCGTAGCTCGAAGAAAGACCCTCTCCCTTTCTTGCGAGCGTAGAACACGAGCCGCTGACTCTGGGTGTCAGCGGCTCGCCCCTTTTTATAGCTGTAATTGCTTAAGATTAGGCTAAGTCTCCAGCATCCTCTTGCTCGGATAAATCACTTGTATCGCGATCTAAAAGAATCGAGACATTCATGTCAGGGTAGACCTCTTCTACTTCATGAATAATATCGTGAATAATTTGCTTGCCATCATAGCCAAACTCAATAACAGCATCAAAGGCCATAAATTGGTTTTCAATGTCAGCAATAAAGCCATGAATTTGAAGAACTCCTTCATGAGCTAAAGCCATTTCAGTAACTTTAGTACGCATCTTTATAATGCGATTATCAGTGGTGTTTTTCGCATAAATACCAATAGCAGCAATGATGATTTTGCCTGATGTTTGGTTGTATATTTCTGTACTCAGACGTCGGATCATCGTATCAATCTCAATAGCTGAAGTGGTATCAAGAACCTCAGTATGGAATGATCCAACAAATTTATCTGGACCATAACTATGGATGATAAGGTCGTAGACACCCTCTGCATCTGGGTCATCTTTTACAATGTCATAGATGAGTGTTGAAAGAGCTGCGTCAGGACGCATTCCAATAATCTCTTTAATAGAATCGTGTAACAGTTCAATTGAAGCCTTGATGATGAATGCAGAGATAACAACTCCTACGTATGCTTCAAGGCTAATTCCCGTAAAGATAAAGATAAGAGCAGCCGCTAGAACAGAAGTAGAAAGCATGGCATCAAATAGCGCGTCAGAACCTGAAGCAACAAGTGTGTCGGAGTTTACGCGATTACCAATAGTACGAACATAGTGACCCAAAACAATCTTTACCAGTACAGCTACAGCAATGATGACTAAAGACAGGGGACTATAGTCTGGTGTTGCAGGATTCATAATGTCCTGGATAGATTTAATAAGTGAAGAAATACCTGCATACATAATGATTGCAGCAATTACCGTTGTAGTGATGTATTCAATGCGCCCGTGACCAAAAGGGTGTTCGCGATCAGCTTTTTTGTTAGAGAGTTTGGTTCCGACAATTGTAATGATTGATGAGATTGCATCAGAAAGATTGTTAACTGCATCAAGAGTGACAGCAATTGAGTTGGAAAGAATACCCACTGCAGCTTTGAATGCCGCAAGTGCAACATTGGCCGCAATGCCAATAGCACTGGTACGTACAATAGCGGCTTCGCGTTCAGAGGAGGTAATGGTTACCTGTGATTGGGTCATAATATAATTAGCTTTCTGTAACGTTAGAAAGAACTTTTAAAAGTAATCGTTTGAGCTCAGCGCCTTCTTCGGGTGAGAGATCAACACATGAGCCAATTTGATGTGGAACTATTTGTATTTCTTGCTTAAGGTCTTTACCTTTTTGGGTAAGAGAAACAATCAGCTGACGTCCGTCTTTGTTTGTTTTTTGACGTAAGACAAGTCCTTTTTCTTCGAGCTTTTTGAGCAGCGGGGTTAAGGTTCCTGAATCAAGGAATAAAAGTTCACCTAAAGCTTTGACATCTAAGGATTTATTCTCCCAGAGCGCCATCATGGTGATGTATTGCGTGTATGTCAGATTAAAGGGCTTAAGTAGCGGTGTATATCTGCGTACTACTTCTTTTGAGGCGCTGTAGAGCGGGAAGCAGAGCTGATTTTTAAGGAGAAGCTCGGGGATTTCTTGGGAGTTGCCGAGCGCAGAAGAGCCGCTAGTAAAAGTGCTAGCGGCTACAACGGATTTTATTTCTTTTTGAGAAGAACTCATGAGTGGACCGTTCCTCTCGCCTTATGCAAGAAGGTTTTTAATTGCGGTCTCAACCTCTGCCATATCGGCGGTTGGCTCAAAGCGGGCAACAACGTTTCCTTGGCGGTCTACAAGGAACTTGGTGAAGTTCCACATGATGTAGGCTTTGTTGCCAAACTTTTTGTTGTTTGCTTTTGCAAATTTGTCCAGTGCAAGTGCCTTGATGCCCTTACCAAAGCCCTGGAAAGGAAAAGCTGTTGCAAGACGCTCAAAGAGAGGATTTGCGGTCTCTCCGTTGACATCACTTTTCTTGAACTGTGGAAAATTGGTACCAAACTTCATAGTGCAGAACTGGTGAATTTCTTCATCGGACTCTGGAGCCTGGCCTGCAAACTGATTACAAGGGAAGTCCAAAATCTCAAAGCCTTGATCTTTATAAGTAGCGTAAATTCGTTCAAGATCTTCATACTGTGGGGTAAAACCGCAGCCAGTTGCAGTGTTGACAATCAGAAGAACTTTTCCGTCAAAAGATGAGAGGGAAGTAAGAGATCCGTCGCGCTCTTCTACAGAGAGGTCATAGATGTTGGTATTTGCCATGATGTTCCTTTCAACTAGCCGCGATTATTGCGAGGCTTTGGATGGTTTCATTTTATTTGGTAGTGTATCCCAGTTGTTTTAAACTAACGTAAATAAATTGTATACAATTTAAATTTCACAGTAATGACACAGGAGAGATGTTAATTTCATTTATTTGTTTACTTATATGAATAAATATCAATAATTTAAGTAACGTTCCAGAGTTCCTTCTTCATAAAATTTATATGTATACCATGGCTAACCGTAGGAAATATTTTTGCAGGTAAAGAATTACTTGTGTACAATTGTTTCATTAGGATAACTAATTAGTAATGATTTTCACTTGTTTTTTGAATCAAAAAATTTTATCTTCAATAGAACACTAACCGATTAATTTGCATTAGCAGATGGGGGATTAACATGAAACTGCACAAGTGGTGTCTTGTAGCTGGTGGCGCTGCACTTGCTAGCGTTGTCGCTGGACTTGCTTCTGACGGTATTCTTCACAAGGCAGCTGTCAAAGCAACTGCATGTGGTCTTCTCGTAACTGATCGCGTTTCCGCAGAGACTCAGAACGTTGTTGACGAGGCTAATGACGTTGTTGCAGAGGCTCGTCGTGAGTCTAAGATTGATGCTGCTGTTCGCGCTCGCCTTGCTGAGCTTGAGGAGGGTATCCGCGCTGAGGTTACCAAGCAAGTTGACGCAGAGGGCGCACAGGCATAATTCATGCGCTTCACAATTACAAATGAAATCTCAGGTCGCATTCGTGCAAAATGCGACTTGGGTCATATCGACGAGGCTGAGGCTCGCGGTATTTCCTATGAGCTGATGCGCGTTGACGGTGTTCGTCATGCAGAAGTTCACATGGCAAACGGCTCTCTACTGCTGAGGTTTGATCCTCTTAAGAGAGACCAGGTACTTGCCGCTGTTAGTGCTTTTGATGTCTTGAACTTGCCACGAGAAGAAGAGGCAGGTCTTGAAGACTTCTGCAGCTCAATTGAGATGGCTCTTGAGAATAATCGCTTCCAGATGGAGGTTGTGACTACATTCGCTCGTCGCTGGATTATGCGTTCTTTGCCACTGCCTGCAGTTGCTAACTACGCCTACGTTATTCTCCGCGCCATTCCATTTGTTGTAGAAGGCGTTAAGCGTCTGTTTAAGAAAGAGCTAACAGTTGAGGTTTTGGACGCAACTGCTATCACTACTTCCATTCTTAGAAATGAATGGGCAGATGCATCTACTGTCATGTTTTTGCTTGAGCTTTCTGCAACTATGGAGAATCACGTTGCCAGCCGAGCTCGTCTTGCACTCCGTGACGGCCTGATTACTCGTTCTGAGAACGTTTGGGCTCGTATTGATGGCAAGGACGTTATGATTGCTCTTTCTGAGGTTGAGAAGGGCATGGTTTTGCATCAGCGTGCTGGCGGCGTTCTTCCTGTTGACGGCAAAGTTGTCGAAGGTATCGGCCAGATGAACGAAGCTGCCATGACAGGTGAGTCTCGCCTTGTTACCAAGGAGCCTGGCTCAACCGTTTACGCTGGCACTGCACTTGAAGACGGTGACCTTATGGTAAGCGTTACCGCTCCTCCAGGTACGTCTCGTATTGACAACATCGTTGATATGGTTGAGCAGTCTGCCGAGCTCAAGGCTGGTGCACAGTCAAAAGCTGAACGCCTTTCCGATGCACTGGTTCCTTACAGCTTCCTTGCTTTCTTTGGCATTTGGGGTGTTACCCAAAACATCACTAAGGCCTTGACCGTTCTTATGGTTGATTATTCCTGTGCTATTAAGCTTTCCACTCCTGTTGCAGTGGGTAGTGCTATGGATGAGGCAGCTAAGTTTGGCATGACTGTTAAGGGTGGCAAGTATCTTGAGAAGATCGCTGCAGCAGATCTTATCGTCTTTGATAAGACGGGTACGCTGACCAAGGCAGTCCCACATGTTGAGTGTATTGTCAGCTTCTGTGATCGCACCGAAGACCAACTTTTGCGTCTTGCTGCATGTATTGAGGAACACTTTCCACACAGCATGGCCCGCGCAATTGTGAATGAGGCAAAGGTACGTGGTCTCAAGCACAAGGACGAGTTCCATGCAGAGGTTAAATATGTTGTTGCTCATGGTATTCGTACCAAGGTTAACAACAAAGAGGTTTGCATTGGTTCTGCTCACTTCATTTTTGATGACGAGAAGACTCCAATGCCTGAGGGAATTCTAGATGACCTCGCGCAGATTGCTCCAACCTCGTCTATTATCTTCATATCCGAAGATTCAAAGCTTATTGCTGCAATTTGTATTACCGATCCTGTAAGAGAAGATGCAGCTGCAACTATTACGCAGCTCCGCGCTCTTGGCGTTAAGCGTATGGTTATGTTGACTGGTGACTCAGAAAACGTTGCAGCAAGTGTCGCCAGGAAGCTTGGTCTTGATGACTATGTAGCACAGATTCTTCCAGAAGATAAGTGTGCATATGTTAAGAAGTTCCAGCAGGAGGGCTACACCGTTGCAATGGTAGGTGACGGAATTAATGATTCACCTGCTCTAGCTGTTTCTGATGTTTCATTGGCACTTTCTGATGCAACTGATATTGCTCGTGCTGTTGCTGATATTTCAATTAGAAATGATTCGCTTGAATCGCTGGTAATCATGCGTCTTTTGGGCCAGCAGGTAATGAAGAGAATTCATGCTGACTATCGTACGATTGTTGCTCTAAATAGTTCTTTCATCGCCGCAGGTGTTGCAGGTCTTATTACCGTAAGTACTGCTGCGTATATGCACAATCTTCTAACACTTATGGTAACGCTTGCAAACACAAGATCGTTGCTTACCACTGCAGCTCATAATCCATATGTTCCTTCAGAGGTAAAAATGCTCTTGGCTGAGGAACAGACTGCTTAGAACTTATTTTGGTTATCGTTAAAACGTTTTTTTGGATTTACGTAAGAGTTCCCGTTTCTTATTTGTAAGAGGCGGGAGCTTTTTTCTGTCAAAAAAGTAAAAATATTTTGAGTTTTCGCTTGCAATTAGTTAGCTATGGCTTACACTTTAGATAGTTAGAAGAGGCTAACTTGTTAAGTTATTTATTTAACAGAGGCTCTTTCTAACAAGTTTGCTTTATCAGCCCGGAACCTTTCCCCTCTCCAAGGGTCCGGAATCCAGGCGCCGTCGGCTCCCTTTTAGTCGGCGGCGCATTTTTAAGAAGGGAGCAAGCACGGTATGAATTGTCTTACTTCTTTTGAGAATTCATTACTTTTAGACGTTACTTCTCCCTGTGCTTATTCTGCTGATATAAAACCTGCTTACAACGGGGCGAGAAGAACTTATGCTCCCGAGCTTTGCCATGATTTTGCGACAACGTTTGTTCGTTGTGCTGCTGGTGTTATTGCTCACGTCAAGCCAGCTGCATTGTTTTCATTTGCATCACATAAATCTTGTAGCTCTTGCATAAGTCCCATCTGTACTGATTCAACACTGAGAACATTTTTATGTAATGCTACTCATGAGCTCTCACTGTTTGGGGTAACTTTACTTGCCACTTCCGCGATTTCGTGCGGAAAGGTATCTTTTGTTGCCTATAGATCTGAGCTTGTTGAGGATATTCTCGCTAAACCAGAGCACCGTGAGTTTTTGGCTACTTTTGGTCATTCTACCGAGTCAGTACAGACGTTGATGAAAAGTATGCGTTCAAGAATCTTTGCATTTCATGTGAGAAAAGCTGTATTTCCGCACGAGATTGGACTTGTGTTGGGCTATCCGCTTGCAGACGTACAAGGCTTTATGAACGGACAGTCCGAACTCTTTACAGGTGCTTGGAAAGTTTATGACAACACTGAAGAAACGCGTTCGCGTCTTGAGCAGCTTAAAGATGTAGAAAACCATTGCAAGCTTCGTTTTTACCAAGGGGAATCTTTAGCGCAGATTCTCTCGTCATATGGCAATGCCGAGAAATATCGAGTCGCATAAGGGGTGTACTTGGATTTCTTGTTGAGGTATTGAAAGTAATGTGTAGTTTTCCAGGGGGAACCTGGATACAGAAGGAGGAAATGTATGAGTAAAGTAGCAGTTGTGTATTGGTCCATGACGGGCAATACTGAGGCAATGGCTAAAGAACTTGCAAGTGCAGCAGGTACCGAGGCTATTGAGTCTTCTGAGTTCTCTGCTGATATGTGTGATCAGTATGACGCATTTGCTTTTGGTTGCCCTGCCATGGGTGATGAGGAGCTTGATCCTGATTTTGAGGAGCTCTTTAACGATTGTGCAGGGAAGCTTGGTCAGAAACCAACCGCTCTCTTTGGTTCTTATGATTGGGGAACCGGTGACTGGATGGAGACCTGGAAGCAGAATGCTGAAGCAGAGGGCGTCAACGTTATTGAGACTTTTATCTGCAATCTTGAGCCAGATGACGACGCTCTTGAGGCTCTCCGTGGTCTTGGTGCAAAACTTTCTGCTTAAGTTGCATCGTAATAGCTGCTGTTGCTGTTAAATTTTGCGATAAAAATATCATTTTTTTGATTAATCTAGAAAACGATGGGTAGTAAAACAGCAACAGAAGGGAAGTCTTTATGTCACCAATCAATATTATTGTCGTTCTTGCTGTTGTTGTACTTTGTGGTTTTGCAGCTTATCGAGTTTACGGAATTGCTGTAGGTAAAAAGGGATGCTGTTCTGATGAGGGAACGGGCATTACTACCTGTAATACAGAACAGGTTACTGCTGCAGATGGTCCAGAAGACAAAGATGAGTCTCATTATCCCTATGTACAAACTTTTGAGATTGGTGGTATGACTTGCCAGAACTGCGTTAATCATGTGACTCGTGCTCTTGATAGTATTGAGGGAACATGGGCGCAGGTTACTCTAGCCGGTGGTCAGGCGCGTATCCTCAGCAAAAATCCAATTGATGTTGATGCGTATCGAGCTGCCGTAGAGAAAGAGGGTTATCGCCTTCTTACGTAAGCAGTAACAAAACAATCTTGCAAGGAACAAACTTTGAAGAAGTTTTGTAAAACTTGCGTAATAGCTGTGCAAAGTAGCGCTCTTTGGCTTGTTAAATTAGCCGAAGAGCGCTATCCTATTGCCCGTATGGCATCAAGTTATACACTGTATCTGTTGGCCCCCGAGAGCATGTAAGTTTCCGAGTAGAGAAGCCCACGTATTGGCACTCTGGCAGCAACCATGTTGACCGGGGCCCCGTTTTGGAAGGGGTCCACCTTTGAGTGAGATTCAGAACTCGTCCATCTTCTCTTTGGATGAAATTTCCGATGAGGAAATGAACAGCCTGATTGACGGCACTGTCACCGATTTTGATGAGGGAGATCTTGTCAACGGTACCGTCGTCAAGATTGAGCGCGATGAGGTCCTCGTAGACATTGGTTATAAGTCTGAGGGCGTTATTCCTGCTCGTGAGCTTTCTATTCGTAAAGACGTTAACCCTGCAGAGATTATCTCTCTGGGTGAGGACGTCGAGGCTCTTGTCCTTCAGAAAGAGGACAAAGAGGGTCGTCTGGTTCTTTCCAAGAAGCGTGCTGAGTACGAGCGTGCTTGGAAGGCAGTTGAAGATAAGTTCAACGCTGGCGAGACCGTTGAGGGTGAGGTTATTGAGGTTGTTAAGGGTGGCCTGATTCTTGACATTGGCCTCCGTGGCTTCCTGCCTGCATCCCTTGTTGACCTCCGTCGTGTCAAGGATCTTGGTGCATTCATGGGTACTCGTATTGAGGCTCGTGTTATTGAGATGGATCGCAACCGCAACAACGTTGTTCTTTCTCGCCGTATTGTTCTTGAGGAGGCTCGTAAAGCAGAGCGTCAGGACATCCTTGGTAAGCTCCAGGTTGGCATGAAGCTCAAGGGTACCGTTTCCTCCATCGTTGAGTTTGGTGCGTTTGTTGATCTCGGCGGCATTGATGGCCTGGTTCACATCTCCGAGCTTTCTTGGAACCACGTTAACCACCCATCTGAGGTTGTTAAGGTTGGTCAGGAGGTTGAGGTTCAGGTTCTCGACGTTGACCTTAACCGTGAGCGTATCTCCCTTGGCCTTAAGCAGACTTCCGAGGATCCATGGCGTGTACTTGTTTCTAAGTATCCAGTCGACGCTATCATCGAGGGCACGGTCACTAAGCTTGTTACCTTTGGTGCATTTGTTGACCTTGGCAATGGCGTTGAGGGCCTTGTCCACATTTCCGAGATGGCTAAGCAGCATGTCACCGCTCCATCTCAGGTCTGCAAGGTTGGCGACGTTGTACAGGTAAAGGTCATGGAGATTGATCTTGACCGTCGTCGCATCTCTCTGTCTATGAAGGCAGCTGCAGAGACTCTTGGAATTGATATTGAGGTCACTCCACTTCCAGAAGAGGAGCGTGCAGCAGCAGAGGCAGCAGCAGCTGAGGCTGAGGCTGATCTTGCAGCTCATGAGGCAGCAACTGAGACAAAGATTGCTTCTGATAAGAAGGATGAAGAAGAGGCTTCCGAGTAGTATTTTTGTACTATAAGAAGTAAAGAAAAGGCGACATAGTAATATGTCGCCTTTTTTATAACAATTTCTGTATAATTTATAATTAAAAATGAATGAATATTTTAAGTGTTTGACGTATTTCATGTAGCACTTTAATTACTCTAATATGACTTTAAACAGCTACTATGCTAGAAAATTAAAAGATTTATGAAGTATAGTACGTGTACACATGTATGATAATTATGAAAAAAATAATTTATTCAAATTTACAATAAAAATGTCGGGGGGGGGGTATCATTCAATGCAAACTAATAGTTGGTTAGTATCCCCAATATTACTCACCTATAATATTAGTGCACTATTTAAGCAATTGAAATTTTTGTGTATTGGCAGAAGAAGGGTGGAAGTAAATGATGAAAAAACGTCTATGTAACTTCCTGGGACTTGTGCTTGCACTCAGTCTCATGATTCCAAGCGGTGCCATTAAGGCAATTGCTGAGGAAGTTACTCCGGCTCAGACAAGTTCTGAGACTACGGCAAGCAGTCTAGTTACTACAACTTCTGAGTCTGAGAAAAAAGAAGTTGACGCTAACGCTGTTTCATCTGAAGAGAACTCTCAGACAGTTTCTGAGAATCAACCCGTACAGTCTGTACAAGAAGATGAGCAGGCTAATGGAACGCGAGCAGGCCCTGTAACAGAACTTGTTCCTGATGCTTCTTTCTTTAGCGCTTCTGCTCTTACTACTTCACTTTTAGCTGTTTCTGGTACACCTAAAGCGGTTGATGTAAATATTACAGATTTTAAAATTCAGAATGTAGATCATCAAGATGTAGATACCGTGTTTCATTCTGATACTTTTCTTTTAAACATGAAATGGAATGCAACAGGACACGGTACTAACTTGCATGAGGGAGATTATTTTGATGTCGATCTTCCAAACAATATGAAATTCCCATCTGGTACAACAAAGACTGATTTTGATATTACCGATGATGATGGAAACGTTATTGCGCATGCGCATATTACTCCTGGCCCTAATGATACTGGTGGTAAAATTCACGTTACCTTTGGTCCTGCTGTTGAGAATAAATACAATGTAAAAGGCACCATGAACATTGCTGCGCGTTTTGATCAAACAAAGATTAATAAAGATTCTGAAAATAAATTTGAAGTAACGGTTAATGGTGACGTACCAGGAAAAAAGCATACTGCAAATACGGGCGTAAAAATTAATGGTTCAAAGCCCATTGATGAAGAATACCTTACTAAGTGGGGACAGGGCACAGGCATTGCAGGTGACACTAAAGCTGAGTGGTGGTCTCGTATTAATTTTAGTAAGGCCAATCTTACTAATGCAGTAGTTACTGACACTCTTGGCTCTTCCGGAATGACTTATATCAAAGATTCTTTTAAACTAAGAAAAGTTGTGTATGACCAATATGGTGAAACAACTCAGGTTCTAAAAGAGTATACGGTTGACGAGCTTATCAATAGTGGAATGTTGACATTCTCTGCAGATATGAGTTCATTTACTCTTAATTTGGGTAATACAAGTGATCAGTATCGATTGGTATATAGATCTACTTATGTTCCTGGTACTACACTTAAGAATCGTATGAGGCTTGATTCCGATCAGAAACAAAAACAAGTAATTGCGAGCCATAAGTCAGCTGAGACTGGCGGACATGGTAGTGGTGACCTTGCAAGTAAAATTAAGATTGTTAAGGTAGACGAAGACGGTACCACACCTCTTAAGGGTGCAGTATTTACCGTCACTAAACCAGACGGCACTACTTTTGAGCTCACTACTGGTGCAGACGGTACAATCGTCTCTGATTTATTGGAGCAAGGCACTTATAAGGTTAAAGAAAAGACCGCTCCACAGGGTTATGAGCTTAGTGATGAAGAGTACACCCTTGAAGTAACTCCTACAGGCGGTGCAATCAAAAAGATTTCCAATAAACCAATTAAGATTTCTGTAAACGTTACCAAGAAGTGGATTGGCCCTAAGGCAGGACCTGTCGCCGTACACTTACTTGCTGACGGTACCGATACTGGCAAGACCTTGACTCTTGATGAGGCAGGAAACTGGACGGGTACTTTTGATAACCTTCGTAAGTGCAAAGCTGATGGTACAGAAATCGTCTATACTGTCAAGGAAGATGATGTAACTAACTACACAGGTGCGGTAACTGGTGATGCTGCTTCTGGCTTTACTATCACCAATACCAATACCGAGAAGACCAGTATCTCTGGTACTAAGACATGGGATGATAGTAATAACCAAGATGGTAAGCGTCCTTCATCTATTACCGTTAACCTTCTTAAGAATGGCACTAAGGTAGACTCTAAGACAGTTACTCCTGATGCATCCGGTAATTGGACATACACCTTTGATAACTTGGATAAGTATGATTCAACTACAGGAGCAGAGAATACCTATACAGTTTCTGAAGAAGCGGTAGATGGTTATACCTCAACCGTGACAGGAACTGACATCAAAAACTCTTATACTCCTGAGGTTACAACCGTCAAAGTTTCTAAGACTTGGGTTGGACCTAAGGCAGGACCTGTCACCGTACACTTACTTGCTGACGGTACCGATACTGGCAAGACCTTGACTCTTGATGAGGCAGGAAACTGGACGGGATCTTTTGGCAATCTTCCTAAATATAAAGATGGTAACGTTATTGCTTACACCGTCAAAGAAGATGATGTAACTAACTACACAGGTACGGTAACGGGCGATGCTACTTCCGGTTTTACCATCACTAATACTAATACCGAGAAGGTAGATGTTCCTGTAACCAAGACTTGGGTTGGACCTAAGGCAGGACCTGTCACCGTACACTTACTTGCTGACGGTACTGATACTGGAAAGACACTCACACTTGATGAGGCTGGCAACTGGACAGGTACCTTCTCTGGCTTGGATAAGTACAATGCTGATGGTACAGAGATCGCCTATACCGTCAAGGAAGATGACGTTGCCAACTATACGAGTGAAATAACTGGTGATGCTACTTCTGGCTTTACTATCACCAATACCAATACTGAGAAGGTTGACATTTCTGTAACTAAGACTTGGGTTGGAGATAAGGGTTCATCTGTCACCATCCACTTACTCGCTGATGGTACTGATACGGGTAAAATTTTGACTCTTGATGAGGCAGGAAACTGGAAAGGCGCGTTCTCTGGCCTAGATAAGTACAACGCTGACGGTACAGAGATTGCTTACACAGTCAAAGAGGATGAGGTAGCAGGTTATACATCTGAGGTTTCTGGTGATGCCACTTCTGGATTTACCGTAACCAACACTCAGATTCCACCTAATACACCTCCTAGCACTCCTAAGAAGAAGCTTCCTTACACTGGTGATGTAAGCACACTCGCATCTATTGCTTCATTTGTTGCAGGAAGTGTTGCACTACTTGGCACAGGAATGGCTTTAGGAAGAAAGCGTAAGTAACAAAGAGTCTCTTTTTAGGCTGTTAAAGAAGCTTACAAGGTATAAAAGAGCCGTATCAAAATAGATTGAACCGCCTCCCATTTCTTGGACATAAGAAATGGGAGGTTTTTTATGCGAGCAATAATTATTTCTATTCCTTCTATAGCGTGTTAACGCGAAAACATACTGCTAACATTTTTTATATAAAAATAGACATCTGTCTATAAATGCTTAGTCAATTTTTATGCTTTCATATAGGTAATTCCTATATGATTTGACACAAATTGCAGGTAAATAGATTTTGTTGTTACTAAAGCTATTTAATGTTTCATGTCTATTTCATCATGGATATACATGGATAAATGCTGGTAATTGTTATGTATAGTTATCTAACCCCAGTAGGGATGTCTTATAAATCATTTTAATAAGAAAGAAGGGTTAACATGCTGGAGAACTCACTTAGCCGTCGTAATTTTTTGAAGGCATCAGGTATGGTAGCGGCTGGTGGTGGCGCATCTATGATGTTGGCTGGCTGCAACTCTTCTACTGATACTCCTCAGGCATCCGATAAGAAAAAGATTCTTCGTTATGGTTCTGCAAACTCTAAGCAAGGTCTTGATATGCAGCGTGCTAATAACTCACAGTCCGCATGCGTTGCAGATTCTGTATGTGAGTCTTTGCTTCGTTGGACTGAGGATAACGAGCTTGTTCCATGTCTACTCAAAGAGACTCCAACCTTTGAGTCTGATGGTGTTACTCTTAAGTGCGAGCTTAAAGAGGGTATCAAGTTTCACGATGGTACTACTTTGACCGCAAAGGATGTTAAGTACACCTTTGAGCGTATGTTTAAGCCAGAGACTAAGGCTCTCTCCACCAGCTTCTTTGACAAGATCAAGGGAGCTCCAGAGATGCTTGCCGGTAAGACAACTGAGCTTGAGGGCCTGACTGTTCAGGATGATACTCACTTCACCTTTACACTTTCTGAGCCTTACATTGTTTTTGTAAGCGTTCTTGGAATCTCCTATGCCTGCATTTTCCCAGAGAAGGCATGCGAGGCTGCTGGTACTGATTGGGGTACTGGTACTAACCTCATTGGTACTGGTAAGTACAAGATTAAGAGCAACGATGACACCACTGAGGTAGTTCTTGAGCGTTTTGATGACTATCACGATGGCAAGCCTGCTCTGGATGAGATTCGTATCCACTACTACGATGATTCCAACACTCAGTTACTTGCATTTAAAAACAACGATATTGACTTCTGCGATCTTCCATCTTCTTTGTATCAGCAATATTCAAGCGATGCTGACGTTAAGGATCTTATTACTGCATATCAGACCCTTGGTGTTAACTTCATCAACCTCAACCTCAAAGAGGGCTTTGAGCTTACCGATCCTAAGGTTCGCCAGGCGCTTTCCTTGGCAATTAACCGCCAGGAGCTTGTTGACAACATTGCTTCAGGTAATGGTACCGTTGCAAGCGGCTGGCTTGCACCATCAACTCCTGGTTATGATAAGAGTGCTCCTGCTTTTGAGTACAATCCAGAGAAGGCTAAGTCTCTTCTTGCTGAGGCTGGTGTCACTGACCTTAAGCTTTCTGCAAAGGTTAGAAAATCTTACGAGAAGCTCCTTGTTGCCGTTCAGGAGTACTGGAACAAGATTGGTGTTACCCTTGATGTTCAGGTAGAGGACAACGCAGTTTGGAATACTGACTGGGCTGCTGGTAACCTTCAGATTACTACTCTTGGTTGGTATCCACTGTTTGCTGATGGCGATCAGCACCTTTACACCTACTTCTACAGCACTAATGCTGCAAAGAAGTCTTCCTTCTATAATAGTTCCGAGTTTGACAAGCTTCTTGTTGAGGGTCGCTCTGAGTCTAACAAGGATAAGAGAACAGAGGATTACAAAGACGCAGACAATCTGTTGACCCGTACAGACTTTGCGACACTTCCTCTGTACTGGCCAAAGAATTCCTTTGTCGCTAAGAAGTACGTCAAGAACGCTAAGGTTGGAAACTTGATTTATCACTTCTTTGATATTGATATTGATACATCTAATTCCGATTACACCGTTCCAGAAGACTAAGTAGCAAACTTGCTATAAACTTTAAGCGGCATCTAAGGTTCTTGGATGCCGCTTCATTTTCTTGAGGGGAGAGGAGCTCAGGAGTGAGATCGTTTCTAATCAAACGAATCCTTCAAGCAGTTAGCGTTGTAATTTGTATATCTGCTTTAACGTTTTTTGTCTTGAATATTGTTCCAGGTGATCCAGTAAGGGTCATGATGGGCGATATGGCTGATGAGGCTACGGTTCAGCAGGTTCGTCATACGATGGGTCTTGATAAGCCAATCCCAGAGCAGTATGCAAATTGGTTTGTAAAAATGCTTGGTGGAGATTTTGGAACTTCCTACACTCAGAAGCGACCTGTCATTGCACTTCTGACAAAGGCTGTAGGAGTTACGCTGCGCTTAGCGGTATTCGCGTATCTTTTTGCCATAGTGCTTGGCCTATTGATGGGCATTCTCGCTGCAGTAAACCATGGAAAATGGCTTGATAGAACACTTATGTCCGTTGCAATCTTTGGTATTTCTGCTCCTTCGTTTTGGGTAGCATTGGTGCTGCAGATTATTTTTGCTTTGACACTTAAGTGGTTCCCGCTTTCTGGCGTTAAGACTCCGACAGCGTACGTTCTTCCTGTAATTGCATTGGGTTCTCGTTATGCAGCAAGTATTGCTCGTGTTACTAGAACTAGCATGCTGGATGTATTGAATCAGGACTACATCAGAACTGCTGAAGCTAAGGGTCTTAAGCGCTCTGCTATTGTTTTGAAGCATGCACTGAGAAATGCTCTTATTCCAATCATTACCATTGCTGGCTCTCAGTTGGGAGACATTCTCACTGGTTCCATCATTATTGAGCAAATCTTTAATATGAATGGTATGGGTAAGCTACTTATTGATGCAATTAATGCTCGTGACCTGCCACTGATTCAGGGTAGTGTCATGTATGTGGCAATTATCTGCGTTGTGATTTATTTACTCGTTGATATTTTGTACGCAGTGGTTGATCCACGTATTCGTCTTGGAGAGGAGGCATCAGAGTAATGGCTTTGTTTACTAGTGATAAAAATAGCAAGAAGGTCCAAAAGACTGAAGCTGTTCTTGAGGATGCCGCCAAAGCTCAAGAAGAAGAGCAGGCCGCCACTAAGAAGGTCCGTGCACAGAGTTATTGGCAGGTTAGCTGGAACATTTTTAAGAAAAACAAGCTTGGTATGATTTGCTTGGGTATTGTTTTGGTTTTGGCAATTATTGCGATTCTTGCTCCTGTTATTGCTCCTTATAGCTACAAAGATCAAAACCTGGCAATTCAGAACCAGAATCCAACTTTTGCACATTTGCTTGGTACAGATGAGTACGGTCGAGATATTCTCTCTCGTATTATTTATGGCTGCCAGATTTCTCTGTCTGTCGGTATCATTTCGCAGGTCATTGCTCTCTTTATTGGCTTTGTCGCAGGCGTAGCAGCAGGATATTATGGTCGCTGGGTTGATTCGGTTGTTTCCTTTATCATCCAGGTTTTCTCCAGCTTCCCATTTTTACTTTTTGCAATCTTGATCATGTTTGTTATGGGTCCAGGTCTTATTAATCTCTACATTGCACTGGGTCTTTTGATGTGGACAACTACAGCAAGGCTGATTCGAGGCGATGTTATGCGTCTAAAGAATTCTGAATATATTCAGTCTTGTATTTTGTCTGGTGGTAACAGCTTCCGCATCATCATGAAGCACCTGCTGCCTAATTGTATTTCTACGTTGATTGTTGTTTCTACTTTAGGTATTCCAAGTGCAATTCTTTCTGAGGCAACACTTTCGTTCTTGGGATTAGGCGTTCAGCCACCTGAGGCAAGTTGGGGTCAAATGATTGCAGCCTCTCAGCCTTATCTGGCATCACAACCTCTCTACAGTATTGCTCCAGGTATTGTCATCATCATTACGGTTATGTCTTTCAACTTACTTGGTGACGCACTTCGCGACGCCCTTGATCCAAAGATGCGTTCTTAGGAAGGAGGTTACGTTTATGGCAGAAAATACAGATGTTCTTGCACAAGAGAATAATCATGCAACTGAGACTGTAGATACAGCATTCGAGCACGTTATTGAAGGTCCAAATGGACAATCAGTACAATTTTGCAGCCTTGAGGAGCGTCGTCTTGCACAAGAGACCGCCCAAAAGGAGCGAGAAGAGCAGTGTAAGAAGAATGTTCTTCTTGACGTTAATCATCTTGATGTTACGCTCTTCACTGAAGATGGCGCGCTTCCTGCAGTAAGTGACCTCTCGTTTATTATGCGAAAAGGCGAGACTCTTGCGGTAGTGGGAGAGTCTGGCTGTGGTAAGTCTATGACAGCTTTATCTGTCATGGGATTGCTTCCCACGCCTCCTGCGCAAATTACCGGCGGAGAAATTATTTTTGAGGGAACTGATTTAACTCAACTTCCTCGTGGCGGTATGCGTGACTTCCGTGGTAATCGCATTGGTATGATTTTCCAAGAGCCTATGACCTCTTTGAACCCTGTTATGAAATCTGGTCTTCAGATTCGTGAGGGTATCCTTGTTCATAATCCAAGTATGAGCAAAGAAAAAGCAGATCAAAAGGCCCTTGATATGATCAAACTGGTGGGTATTCCTGCACCAGAGAAGGTTTTCTCGTCATATCCACATGAGCTTTCTGGTGGTATGCGTCAGCGTGTCATGATTGCTATGGCACTTGCTTGTCAGCCATCGCTTCTTATCTGTGACGAACCTACCACCGCTTTGGATGTAACAGTTCAAGCTCAGATTTTGCAGATTATTGACCGCATGAAGCAAGATTTGGGAACTGCCATTATGCTGATTACGCACGACATGGGTGTTGTTTCCGAGATGGCTGACTGGGTTCTTGTCATGTACGCTGGTCATCGCGTTGAGTATGCACAGTCTGCAGAGCTCTTTACTAACCCTCTGCATCCATATGCTCAGGGCTTAATTGCATCCATTCCCTCGTTTGATGAGCATACTAAAAAACTCTATGCAATTCCTGGTAGCGTCCCTATGCTTTCTCATATGCCTTCTGGTTGCCCGTTCCATCCACGTTGTCCGTTTGCTAAGGACATTTGTAAGAATCGTCGTCCTGGCATGACTGCTGTTGGCGAAGACAATTGCCATACTGTCAGCTGTTGGAAATACACTGATGAGTGGGGTGAGTAGTTATGGCAGAAGAGAAGAACACAGACATAAAGGACCTTTCTGGCGAGAAAACCATCTTGTCTGTAAAGAACCTTGTTAAACGTTTCCCCATTAAAAATGGTGTTTTTGGTCGTTCTAACGCTTCAGTTTATGCTGTTGAGGATGTTTCGTTTGACCTTAGACGTAAAGAGACCCTGGCTATTGTTGGCGAGTCTGGTTGCGGAAAGTCTACAACAGGTAAGTGCGTGCTACGCTTAACCGAGCCAACCTCCGGTACGGTTGAGCTTGACGGGGAAGACTTTACCTCACTTAAGGGGGAAGATCTTAAGCGTGCTCGTCAGAAGATGAAACTTATCTTCCAAGATCCTTATAGCTCTTTGAATCCTCGTATGACTGTCATGGATATCATTGGCGAGCCTATTGATATTGCGGGCACATATAAGACAAAAGCAGAGCGTGATGCCCGCATTGAAGAGGTTATGGAAGAAGTTGGCCTTAACCTTGAGTTTAAGTACCGCTATCCTCATGAGTTCTCAGGCGGTCAGCGCCAGCGTATTGGTATTGCTCGTGCTATTGTGCTTGAACCAGAGATTGTTGTTTGCGATGAGCCTGTTTCTGCTTTGGATGTTTCTGTCCAAGCAAAGGTAATTAATTTGCTTGAGGAACTGCAGAAAGAGCATGGCTTGGCATATATCTTTATCAGCCACGATCTCTCTGTTGTTCGTCACATTGCAGATACTGTTATGGTCATGTACCTGGGCCATCAGATGGAGTTTGCTAGCAAGGATGCGCTATTTGAGCATCCTCTGCACCCATATACTCAGGCACTCTTGGATGTTATTCCTCGTATCCGTCATGAGCGTATTCAGGAGAAGCGCATCCTCCAAGGTGATGTTCCAAGTCCTGCAAACCCACCTTTAGGCTGCGTGTTCCATACTCGCTGCCCTAAGGCAATGAAGGTTTGCTCTGAGCGCATTCCTGAACGTGTCGAGGTTGAGTCTGGTCATTTCTGCTCCTGCCACCTGTACGACACATCGCTCTCTGATACTGATCGTACACCACAGGTTGCACATGCTATTGAGGCTGCCCAGAAGGCCGTAGAAGAAGCGCGGCTTGAGGAGAAGATATCTGAGTAGTACATCACATTGTCGTATCTTAAAACGGCTTACAAACAAAAAAGGCGAGAAGACCAATTGATCTTCTCGCCTTTGTTTTGTATGGAGGAAAACCTTACTTCTTCTTAACCTTATCAAAGTGAGGATTGACCAGAACGCTGAGGCCCGTAAATTCTGGCTTTAGGACGTAGGGCATCTGTGGCCAGTCAATAGGCAGGCAAGCGTAGTCTGTGTGTGTCATGAGACTATCTGCCTGACGGGTAAGCTCAAGAACTTTGTCATTGTCATTGACTGTGAGGCGAGCTTGGTCAACAAGGTTGTCAAACTCGGAACTGTTGTAGAAGGAAGACTTCTTTGCAGCGCGGTCAGAGCGGAAGTAGGAGCCCATGTGCTCAATGCCTTGGAAGGAGAGGGTAGACCAGGTAACCAAGGTAACCTCAAGCTCTCCGTTGGCGCGTGCGTCGCTCCAAACACCAGAGTCAATAACGCTTACGTTACAAGTAACGCCAATCTTGGACCATGCATCCTGTATAGCAACCATAAGGTTCTGGTCTTGGCTTCTAACCTGTGCGTTAAGAGTAAGGTTAGAAACACCTGCTTGTGCAAGAAGCTGTTTTGCTTTGTCTACGTTGTACTCAAACTCTGGAGCGGACTCATTGTAACCAGTCTCAGAAGATGGAATAAATGACTTTGCAGGTTTAGCAACATTAGAAAGAATGGTGCTACAAATGGTGTCTCTATCAATTGCCATTGAGAGCGCCTGACGAACACGAACATCTTTGAGGTTCTGACTCTGAAGATTCAAGTTTACAAACTGCGTGGATGCAGGTGTGTAATTGACAATTTCTTTGGAGATAGATTCATCGTTTTGATACTGCTGAATAAGAGACTGAGAAATAAAGACCAGGTCAACATCGTTGTTCTTGTAGTTAAGAACACGGGTGTTAGCGTCGTCAATGTAAACAAATCTAAGCTCATCCAGGCCAGGTTTACCTTCATGGTAGTCAGCAAATCCCTCAAGAACAACTTCTGTAGCGCTATCGTTTGAGACAAGCTTGTATGCACCAGTGCCAATGAAATTGGTCTCAGTACCCCACGCTTCACCAGCTTCTTTGCAGGCCTTCTCTGGGTAGATGACAGCATAGAATTGAGCCATGATTGCATTGAAGGTTGAATACGGTTGGGTTAGCTTAATGTCAAAGTGACGGTCGTCTTTAATAACAACGCCAGAAAGCTCTTCAGTTTTACCAGCAATAATGTCTTTAGCACCCTCAATGTAAGCATAAGAGTCAATTGAGGTTGCCTTGGTAGCAGGCAAGAACATGCGCGTTAAGGTGTACTTAACGTCAGATGATTTAAGGGTTTCTCCGTTGTGGAATTTGACGCCATCTTTAAGCTCAAATGAGTAAGTAAGACCATCATCAGAAACAGTAGGAAGACCAGTTACCAGATTTGGCTCAATCTCTTTTGTGTCTGGGTTAAGCACCAGTAAAGATTCTGCAACTGCTTCAGATACACCAACAGAGCCAGAGGTTTTTTGAGTATCAAAGGTAACTTTTGGATTGTTTACGCCAAAGCGTAATACCTTTTTTTCACCATCTCCGCTAGCAGATCCACCACAAGCAGAAAGTAGTGAAGCAGAACCGGCGGCAACGGCAGCCGCCAAAGATCCACGTAAAAATGATTTACGGGAAAGATTATTAAATACGTGCTCTTTCATAGGGCGCCTTCCGTTTGCATTTTTAAAACATGAAGCTTAAATGTAAAGAACTGCTTTTTTGATACCCAAATTAATTGTGCACAATACAGAAAAATGTTTCATTAGTGAAAAAACATTGTGGAGGAAGAACTGTCAGAGTGGCATGGAAGGCGTAAAAGCGATAAAGTCAAAGACTCAACAAGGGTCAACCTTTACTGTTATGTTGTTCGAAGAGCTGAGTGTTAAGAGGATTTTGTGGTTATTCCAGATATTGTTAAAGATGCATTTAGTGATGTTTCAAATCTTCCTGCTTCTGAGCGTCCTCTTATCTGCGTGACTCCTCGTTGGATGCCTGAAGAGAACTTTTCTGATTCTGCTTCTGTAGGACAAATTCAGTTTGATGCCATTCTTGCTGCAGGTGGCATTCCAATCATGATGCCTTTAACTGAAGATCCAGAGGTTATTGCTCAGTTTGTTGAGATATGTGATGGCTTTTGTCTTACCGGTGGTCATGATGTTGATCCACGTAATTGGGGAGAAGAACCACGTGACCTCAACCGTTTATCTCCTATGAGAGATGCGCTTGAGTTTGAGTTAGTAAAACAAGTGCTTGCTGCAGATAAACCATTACTTGCTATCTGTCGCGGTCTTCAGCTTTTAAATGTTGTACTTGGTGGTACGCTTGCACAAGATTTGCACACGCTTGAACCAGCAGAAAATCATGTATTTTGGACCCATGCTGCAAATCTGTATCATCCAGCTCATGCAGTTCATATTCAAAAAGATTCTTTGTTATATGAAACTTTGGGTAAGGTTGAAGACATCCAGGTAAATTCATACCATGATGAGGCTTTACGAAAAGTATCCTCTGAGCTCAATGTAGTTGCCTATGCCTCAGACGGCATTATTGAAGGTGCTGAGGTTAAGGGAAAGACGTTTGCCTTAGGTGTACAGTGGCATCCAGAGTATGGATGGCATTACAGCAAGGCTGACTGCGAACTTTGGAAATCCTTTGTTACAGCTTCACAAGCTTCACGGTCTTCTCGTTAATATATTGATACTCTAAACTGCGTTAACTATTTGGTTAGCGCAGTTTTTTGTGAGGGAGTTATATGAGTGACGTTTTAGATAGATTTATTGCGTATTGCAAGGTTTCTTCTCAGTCCAATCCGCTGACTGCAGATACGGTTCCTTCAACTGAGTCTCAGCATCAGATGGCTGAGGTTGTTGCGGCTGATCTTCGTGAGCTTGGTGCAGAAAATGTAACAGTAGATGAGCATGCTTATGTGGTTGCTCACTGGCCTGCAAGTAAGGGTTTGGAAGATCTTCCTACACTTGGTTTCTGTTGCCATATTGATACTGCTTGGCAGTCTTGGGGCAATCCCGTTCATCCTCAGGTAGTTACCTACGAGGGCGGCAAGCTGGTGGTTGGTTCAGATCGCGAGGGTAGAGAGGTTTATATTAGCCCCGAGACAAACCCTCAGCTTGAGCATATGACTGGTTGGCAGCTTGTTACTACTGACGGTACATCATTGCTTGGCGGTGATGACAAGGCTGGTATTGCCATGCTTGTTAGCTTGCTTGCTCGCTACAAGGAACATCCGGAGCTTAAGCATCCGCGCATTGCACTTGCGTTTGTTCCTGATGAGGAGATTGGTCACGGTGCGGCCCTTCTGGATCTTGACGCCTTTGGTGCTGTTTATGGCTACACCATTGACGGCGGTCCGTTTGGCGAGTTCTGTTACGAGACCTTCAATGCTGCTGAGGTGTTTGTTTGCGCTCATGGACTTTCGGTTCACACGGGAACCGCAAAAGGACAGATGATTAATGCGTCTGAGGCAATCATGCGTTTTCATGAGTTGCTTCCACCTGCGGAGCGTCCTGAGTTCACAGAAGGTTATGACGGTTTTTTCTATCTGGAGCGCGTCAATGGTGATTGTGAGTCCGCACGTGCTGATTACATTATTCGTGATCATGACCAGGCAAAAGTTGAGCGTCGTAAGCAGCTGATGGTTGATGCTGCAGCATATGTAAACAAGCAGATTGGCTCTGAGGTTCTCTCTGTTGAGATTCATGATCAGTATCACAACTTGGCTGATATTGTCTTGAAACCTGAGTATGCGCACTTAATTGAGAATGCGCGCATTGCATACGAGAAGGCTGGTGTACAGATGACCTGCATTCCAATGCGCGGTGGCACCGATGGGTCTCAGCTCTCCTTTAGAGGATTTCCTTGCGCTAATCTTTCGGCCTGCTACTACAACGCCCACGGCGTTAGAGAGTTTGTTCCTGTCCCAGAGCTTGAGGGTATGGTTGACATGCTTGAGCACCTGGTAGAGCTTTACACTTATCCACAAAACTAGGAGATATTCATGACTCGTTTTGAGACCGATATACAGTACTTGATTGATACTACAAAGAAGCTTGTCGAATGTGATAGTCCTGTTGGCTATTACGATCGCATTCACGATTTACTTCGTAAACTTGTTGCTGAAACAGGCTATGAGCTTCAAATTGATAACAAAGCTACAGCATATGTCCTGGTAGAGGGCAAGGATACTAGTAAGACCGTGGGCGTCAATGCCCACCTTGATACAATTGGTTTGATTGTCCGCGGGTTTAATTCAGACGGCACGCTACGCGTTCGTCAACTGGGCGGTATTAACTATCACAGCATTGAGGGCGAGACCTGTCATGTTGTCTGCAGAGATGGCTCTGTTGTTGATGGTCAGGTAATCTGCAACCATCACTCTGTTCACGTTTTTGAGGACGCTAAAACTATGGAGCGCAATGAGGACAACATGTCCATCTCGCTCATTGCTGATGTTTCTACTGCTGAAGAAGCGCGTGCACTGGGTGTCTCAGAGGGCGCAGTTGTTGCCATTGATCCTCACTTTGAGATGTATGACAACGGCTATATGGTTTTTCGCTTTATTGATGACAAGGCTTGTGTAGCAGCACAACTTCACACACTACGTTGGCTTGCACAGTCTGGCGAGAAACCCCTCTATAACACCTTATTTGCCTTCCCAATGTATGAGGAGATTGGCCACGGCGGCGCTTTCTTGCCCGTTGAGGTGGATGAGTACGTATCGCTAGACATTACCCTCATTGGTCCAGACTACAATTCAAACGAGCATCACGTGGGTATCATTGTTTCTGATATTCGCTCTCCATATGACTGGGAAGTTTCCAACAAGCTTATTGCTTGCGCACAGGAAGTTATTGAGCCAGAAAAGTGGAATCAGCAGGTTGCCTTCCACTTCTCAACCGATGCTAACGCATCATATTTTTCTGGCAATAATCTTAAGAGTGGCGCGTTTGGTCCAGCTTGCTTGAATACTCATGGGCGTGAGCGTTGTCACATTGACGCAATTATTGGTACCGAAAATCTGTGCCGCGCTTACGTCCTTGGATATGGCGAGAAGAACTAGTTTTTCTCGCTGTAGACACATCTTATTCTCATAGATGTATCAAATAGTTTGCAAGATATATTGTATATCGTGTGAATTTTGCTATAGACGTGATAAGGTAGCTCTAGTTAACTTTTTGAGTCAGGAGTAATCTATGGATAGACGTTCGTTCCTTAAGCTTGCAAGTCTTATTCCAGCTACAGCATTGTTTGGCTGCAAGGGAACAAGTCAAGAGAAGTCTCAAGAAACTGCAAAAGATGAGGCTAAGAAATCTGACCCCGTTGCGGTAAAAGTTGCAACACTTAAAGGACCTACCGCCATGGGCTTGGTTAAGTTCATGAGTGAGGTTGAAGCAAAAAACATTACCGACAACAATTATTCATTTGAGATTTTAGATGCCCCTGATCAGGTAGTTGCTAAGGTAGCTCAGGGTGATGTCGACGTTGCGTCTATTCCTGCAAACCTTGCCGCTACGTTATTCAACAAGACCAAAGGTGCCTACAAGGTAGCTTGCCTCAACGTACTGAATGTTCTCTACATTGTTGAGACGGGAAGCGCTATTTCTAAGATTGCTGACCTTAAGGGAAAGACGCTCTATGCCTCTGGTAAGGGTGCTGTTCCAGAGTACACACTGTCCTACTTGTTGAGCAAAAATGGTATGACGCTTGGTGAAGATGTCCAGGTTGAGTGGAAGAGCGAGCATACCGAGTGCGTTGCAGCTCTAGCACAAGATCCAGAGGGAATCGCATTGCTTCCACAGCCTTTTGTTACCGTGGCACAAACCAAGAACAGTCAGATTCGCATAGCAATTGACCTTGGTGCCGAGTGGGAGACAGTTAATCCTCAGAGTAAGTTGATTGCAGGCGTAACCATTATTTCTTCAAAGCTTATCTCGGATTCTCCAGATGCTGTGACTGCTCTGCTTTCTCACTACAAAGACTCTGTTGAATTTGCTGTTGATCATCCAGATGATGCTGCTACACTTGTGGGCAAATACGGCATTGTTCCAGAGCCTATTGCCAAGGTTGCACTGCCTAAGTGTAATATTACGTATATTGATGGCGCAGATATGAAGACTGCACTTTCAAGTTATTTAGGCATTCTGGCCGAGGCTAATCCTCAGTCAGTAGGCGGACAGGTTCCCGGAGACGATTTCTACTTTGGCGCATAATCCGCACATAAAAGATAGTTTCTCTGACCGAGGTAGTGCCCCAACAGGTGCTGCCTCGGCATACTTTTCTGCGGAGAAAAGCGGTTGCACTTCATGCACTCAGACTATTCGCAAAATTATTTCAAGTTGGGGAGTTCGTTTAGGTGTCCTGGTATTTTGGCTTGCTATATGGCAGATAGTTGCAGTTGCCATCAACCAGGATATTGTTTTAACTTCGCCTATACAGACTATCCAGACGCTTTTCTCGCTTGCTCAACTACGCGAATTTTGGGTTTCTATTGGTCTTTCTCTTTTACGTATTTTTGTTGGTGGAGCGCTTGCCTTTACAGCTGGTTCTTTGCTGGCGTTTTTGAGTTTTAAGTACAAGCTGGTCAAACTTCTTTTTGAGCCACTTATTTCTACCATTAAGTCAATTCCGGTGGCATCATTTGTCATCTTGTTACTTATCTGGGTTCGTACACCCTATCTCTCAATTTCAATTTCGTTTTTGATGGCACTTCCTATTATTTATATTGCGGTGCTTGAAGGACTTCTTGGTACTGACCAGAAGCTAATTGAAATGGCCAACGTGTACCAAATTCATGGCTGGTATCGCGTTAAGGCAATATATTTGTCACAACTTATGCCCTCGCTCAAGACAGCAACCTCACTTGCTATGGGATTTTGCTGGAAGTCAGGAATTGCTGCCGAGGTCATTGGCCTTCCTACATTTTCCATTGGTGAGCATCTCTATAATGCTAAAGTGTACCTAGATACACCAGCGCTTTTTGCATGGACACTTGTAGTTATTGTGATGAGTGTACTTGGCGAGAAGATTGTAATGTGGTTAGTTTCATGGGCTGCTACAAGGTTAGAAAAGAGCTGTTCATGAGAGAAAAAATTACAAATTCTGTGAACATGACTAAGCCTCAGCTTGAGGTAAAAAACATCTTTAAATCGTTTGGCGATACGGTTGTGTTAGATGACTTTTCCTACAAGTTTGATAGGGGAGTATACGTACTTTCTGATCCCTCCGGAGCTGGAAAAACAACACTTCTTCGTATTCTTTGTGGTCTTGAAATGGCTGACTCAGGTACAGTGTACAAATCACCTTATGCTAAAACAGTCATGATGTTTCAAGAAGATAGGCTGCTAGAAAATTTGAGTGTTATGGCAAATATTATGCTTGCTACACAAGCACGCTCAAAGGAGCAAAAACAAATCTTACGAGTACGAATAAAGGAAGCTCTTTGTGGAGTTGGACTTGAAGGCACAGATAACAAGTTAGTAAATGAGCTCTCTGGTGGACAAAAGAGACGCGTTGCTCTTTTGCGCACACTCTTTGCTAATGCAGATATTTTACTCTTTGATGAACCGTTTAAAGGATTAGATGAAGCGCTTAAGCAGCAGGTTATTGCCTTTATCAAACCGTTTATTGAATCAAAAGTTGTAATTTGGGTAACTCACACTCCTGAAGAAATAAAACTGCTAGGCTCTTATACAGCACTGCAGTTATAGGAGTGAGCTACATGTACAAGGTAATTCTCGCTGGCGGAATGGCGTCTGGAAAATCAACTGTTTCTAAAATGTTTGAAGCAGCAGGTGGTCTGCGCTTTGATCTTGATGAAGTTTCTCGAAAGCTTTTACGTCCAGGATGTGAGTGCACCTATCGTGTGGCAGAGGCTTTTGGAAAAGATTTACTGGATCCTGATACTAATGAAATTAATAGGCGAGAGCTTGGCCGTAGAGCTTTTGCTACTAGTGAATCAGCGGAGCTTCTAGAAGATCTTGAAATGCCTTTTATCAGGGAGTATATGCGTCAGTTTCTGACAAAAGAGGCACCTGTTGCAGATGCTCGGTTCTGCTTTGTAGAGGTTCCGTTGCTTGATCGTGTTGAAGATTTGTTGGAGCTGGTTGATGAAGTTGTCGTTGTTGTAGCACCTTTAGAGCTCAGAGCAAAGCGCGCTGAACAGCGAGGGTCTTCTCGCCAGGAGTTTGAGCAACGTATAGCGCATCAACCTACCGATAAATACTTGCGTGATCAGGCGGATACAGTGTTTGTGAACTCCGGAGGCCTGGATGAGCTTAAAGCACAGGTAGAGCTTTGGCTCAACGCTCGGTTTAACCAACATTTAGAGCAATAAGTTAGAGCTTACGCGTGCTACTTTTAGTAGGGTGATCTCAGTGAACTCTCAACTTTTGCAGCTGCATCATCAAACGTAATCTCAAGGCAGTTCTTGAGCATATTCTGACCAACACAATAAACGCCATCGTTAACACAGGCACTGGCAATAGTAACTGCCTTGTTAAATACAGCTTTCTGGTCAAAGACAGGAATATTATTTTGCTCAAGGAACGAGAAGACCTCTTGAGGGGTGTCTAGCGTTTTGACAGAAGAATCTGTCTTTAGAAGGTCTTTAAGCTCTTCTTTTGCAGGCTGAGCAACATTACCACCGATAATTATGGCCATTTGATAGCAAGCTGCGCAAAGATCAGAGCGTCCCAGTTTCCACTCCATATATGCCAGGCGATAGTACACCAGTGCAACATCTGAACTGGAGAAAAGATGTTGGATAAGATTTTTGAGAAGCTTTGCAGCCTCAAAAATTTTTGACTGATCTTCCAGTGTTCTTACTAGCAACAATGTTGCATCAATTCCCAAAGGAGAAATCCTGTGGGCTTCTTGCGCGTAGCGTTCTGCTTTTTCTGACTGCTCAAGCAGGTTATAGGCGCGTGCCATTCTTGCCAAAGACATGAAGTACGTATCTGGAATAAGTACAAGTTTTCTTGGCTCATTGGGGAACGCAAGGTTATAGGCTATGCGCTCTGAGATGGAATCAAAATATCTGTAGATAGAATCCGAATCGTCCAGGTATAAGCCCATATCAAGGGTTGGTGAAACCTGCGATTCAAGCTCTGTGAGTGTTTTTTCTAGAGCATCTGGATCTGGCTCTCCATCCATGATGTTCTTTATGGTCTCAAGTGTTTTGTTGAGAGGCGAGCCAAAGAGGAATTTCTCGGCCATGGTTCTTCTATCTGAAAAATCAATAGTCCCTTCAACCAGGCCGTGAATGACTCTATCAAGACCTTCAATGGCATAAATATCAGAAGTTGAAGCTTTTGCTTCCTCAAGCTGGCTAACTACATCTGCAGTTGAAGCATCTTTTGGGATGTTGTTGAGGGTGGTATTCCAAAGCTTAATGCGATGAGCTGCTTCAGAGTACCCAAGATCATTTACCTTTTGAGCTCCACAAATAGCGGTAACCGCCGCCGAACAAGGACGATCAGACAAGTCTGGTACCTCAAAGAAGCTACGAGGAGAAACCCACTCATCAGTTGGCTTCATGAAGGGTTCAACCTCGTTGAACCAACCTTCAGTGTCAAAAGAAACTCTAAGCGCAGGATCTTGTGGAAAGCTGTTACTGTCAATTTGAGTATTTGCTGCAGTAGGTAAGAGGCGAGCAAGTGCAGCCTCGTTTAAGTCCATCGATATGACAATACGGTCTTCTCCGCGTAGGCTGCCATTGATGCAGACACGAGAGATTTTACAGCTTTGAAGCGCCATACGAGCAACGCAAAGAGAAGTTCGCAGCGCATAAGCACGTGCTGCTGCAATTTGCTCTGACTTTTCTGCAGATAAGAAACTAAAGCAGCGAGGGCGAGCTACAAAGAATTCAAATACCAAAATATCAAGCTGGGGGTTGTAAGAGAAGTTATACACCATCCTAAAGGGAAATGGTGTGTTCTCAACATAGTTGGCAAACCAGAGACGTTTCATCCAGTCAGAGCTGCCGTCTGCACCACCACTAAAAGGAGCAACTTGCTCAGTAAGGGAGGATGACTTGGGCATGATACTTGCTACCTGCGAGAGTGTAGTACGAACAAGCTGGAGATCCGTTTCAGAAGCGTGAGTATTTTTTAGAGCCTCAACATCTTGTGAAATATTGAGGATTGCTTCAGTTGCAATAAAAGCATCGTACTCTTCAGCCGCACATTCCAGTGTGTTGGCATTAAACCACCAGCGACCCGTTCTATCAAGTTTATGAACATCGCCCTTAGGCAGATTGGTATTCTCGAGATTTTTAGAGCGCATCAACATCTCTTGAAGACCCGTCTCTGTAATCTGATTGTTTGCAACAAGGTCTTTAAGAGAGGCAATGACATTATTTGAGCGCAGCAAAATCTTCTCTAGGGTAGATCCCTGAGATTGCTTTGAAGCTTTATTTAGCGAGAAAAGATCTGAGACGCCCAAGGTATCTCCTTTATCTGGTGTATCTTATTTGTTTAAATGCTATTTTAGCGTATATAGGTAGTTTATTTATTACCCGTCACGCTTTGAAACTATACTGCAATTTATAAAAAGTATAGAACAAGTGTTTCATTTTTTAGAAGTGGGGTATACTACTTTCACAAGAAAAGGAGGATTTCATGGACTCATCTCATGCTGAAGATCAACATAAAGAGTATATAGGCGCTGAGCTGCGTCGATTTGGTCGTGAAGCAGGAGAAGAGAAGCTTCAGGTAGTATCTCCTTTTGAGCCAGCAGGTGATCAGCCGCAGGCAATAGAAAAGTTGGCTCAAGGAATTGAAGATGGGCTTAGGTATCAGACACTCTTAGGTGTTACGGGCTCAGGTAAGACTTTCTCTATGGCTAAGACTATCGAGAAACTCAATCGCCCCACGCTTATTATGGAACCTAATAAAACGCTGGCCGCTCAGGTTGCTTCAGAGATGAAGGAACTGTTTCCTAACAATGCTGTTGTGTACTTTGTCTCATATTATGATTATTACCAGCCAGAAGCGTATGTTCCGCAGTCAGATACGTATATAGAAAAAGATGCTTCCATTAATGAAGAGGTAGAGAAGCTCCGTCACCAGGCAACTTCGTCTCTTTTGTCCAGGCGTGATGTCATTGTTGTTGCATCTGTATCGTGTATTTACGGTATTGGTAGTCCACAAGATTATGCTGGTCTTGCTCCTAATGTAGATAAATCTGTTCCTCTTGAGCGCGATGATTTTATTAAAGATCTTATTAATGTTCAGTACGATAGAAATGATTATGACTTGCAGCGTGGCATGTTTAGGGTTCGTGGAGACGTTGTTGATGTATTTCCGCCATATGCAGAAAATCCGTTGCGTATTGAGTTTTTTGGTGACGAAGTAGAAAGCATTTCAGAGGTTA
Organism: Lancefieldella parvula DSM 20469; assembly: GCF_000024225.1. Lineage (NCBI taxonomy): Bacteria > Bacillati > Actinomycetota > Coriobacteriia > Coriobacteriales > Atopobiaceae > Lancefieldella > Lancefieldella parvula. The sequence continues at coordinate 1,065,396 of NC_013203.1, read as the reverse complement.
GTACTGTAACAGGCGAGGTGCTTAGAGAGTTTGACGCTATCCCAATTTGGCCAGCTTCTCACTATGTTACTGAGCGCCCAAAGATTACTCATGCTCTTACAACCATCTCTGAAGAGATGGAAGCTCGTGTTAAAGAGCTTAAAGAAAACGATAAACTATTAGAAGCCCAACGTCTTGCTCAGAGAACAAACTATGATTTAGAGATGCTTGAGACCATGGGTTACTGCAATGGTATTGAGAACTATTCCCGCCATTTGGACGGCCGTGCTCCAGGTGAGCCTCCTTATACACTCATTGACTATTTCCCTAAAGATATGATTTGCATTATCGATGAGTCACACGTTACTGTTCCTCAAATTAGAGGTATGTATGAGGGTGATAGATCTCGTAAAGTTACGCTGGTAGATCATGGATTTAGACTTCCTTCTGCGCTTGACAACAGACCACTCAGATTTGATGAGTTTGAAGGACGTATCCCTCAGTTTATTTACGTATCTGCAACTCCTGGAGACTATGAAGAGACAGTGGCTCAGCAACAAGTTGAGCAGATCATCCGTCCAACTGGTCTTTTGGATCCAAAGATTGATGTCAGGCCAGTAAGAGGTCAGATTGACGATCTTATTTCAGAGGTTAAAGAGCGTGTGGCAAAAAAAGAACGCGTTCTTGTTACTACACTTACTAAACGTATGGCAGAAGACCTTACAGATCACCTGTTAGATGAGGGTATTAAAGTCAACTATATGCACTCAGATACTGCCACACTTGACCGTGTAGAAATCATTAGAGATTTGCGTCAGGGTAAGATTGACGTACTGGTTGGAATTAACCTTTTACGAGAAGGACTTGATATTCCTGAGGTTTCTCTTGTTGCTATTCTTGATGCAGATAAAGAAGGCTTCTTAAGAAATAGAAGATCTCTCATTCAGACTATGGGTAGAGCAGCAAGAAATGCTTCTGGTCAGGTTATTATGTACGCCGATAAAATTACCGATTCCATGCGTATTGCTATTGATGAGACAAAAAGGCGTCGAGAGCTTCAGGAAGCATTTAACAAAGAGCATGGTATTGTGCCTAAAACTGTTAAGAAATCTATTACTGATATTGCAGGCTTTATCGCTGAAGCCTCAGAGAATATTGATAAGCGTAAGCGCAAAAATGGAGAGTTTTATACCGCTTCCAATGATGAAGATTCGCTTGAGGAACAGCAAGAATCAATTCTTGAGATGCCTGCAGAGTTGCTTACTGAAGAGCTTCAAAATCTCCCTCGTTCAGAAGTTGAAGCTATGCTTTCTGGTATGGAAGCAGAGATGGCAGAAGCTTCTGCGTCTATGGATTATGAGCACGCGGCAGAACTCAGAGACCAGATTGTTGCCATCAGAAGCCAGCTTGAGGGTACTACCTCAGATGATGTTATTAAAAGGCTTAAGACAGGTGCTAGAAAGGGTAGCGCACACGCTACTCGTAGACGCTATCGAGGTAAGCATTAGGCGTTGTTGTAGTGTTCCACTATGAGTTCTGCCATTTTAATACCGTCAGCAGCTGCGCTCATGATGCCACCTGCATAACCAGCGCCTTCACCTACAGGCCATATACCAGGTGTGTTAATGCTTTGCCCTGTTTCGTTACGAGTAATCCTTACAGGAGAGCTTGATCTTGTTTCAACACCTGTAAGAACAGCATCAGAATGTGCAAAGCCATGAAGCTTTTTGTCCATAATAGGAAGGGCTTCTCGCAAGGTGTTTAAGATGTAGGGTGGCAGACAGCCTTCAAGTGAGGTCCAGGTAACACCACGAGGATACGTTGGTTTTACAGATCGTGGTCCAGTAGAAGTTTTCTTTTCTAGAAAATCTCCTACAAGTTGAGCAGGTGCAACGTAAGCTCCGCCACCTGCTTTAAAGGCTGCCTGTTCGCATGAGCGTTGTAGTTCAATTCCAGCAAGTACATCATTTCCTGGAAGATCCTCTGGGTAGACGTTAGCCAACAGACCAGAGTTAGCATTTTGTCCTGCGCGGTCAGACAAGCTCATGCCATTTGTGACTACGCCGCCCTTCTCGCTAGCCGCAGAAACAACATAACCACCAGGGCACATACAAAACGAGAAGGCACTTCTACCAGAGGGAAGATGAACGGAAAGTTTGTAGGGCGCTGCTCCAAGCACGGGATTAGTTGCTTCGGGACCGTACAGTGACTTGTTGATTTGAGACTGAAGATGCTCAATCCTTACGCCCATGGCAAAGGTCTTTCTTTCCATAGAAATTCCTTTGTCTTTGAGCATGATGTATGTATCTCTACTGGAGTGACCAGTTGCCAGGATCATCGTGTGAGTTTTTATGGTTTCAGTTTGAATTGAACCGTCTGGAGCAGTTCTCTCAATTTGAATTGTAGAAAGAGAGCCATCTGAGGTGCGTTCTAGGGAGGTGAGTTTTGTCCTAAACGCAACAGTTCCGCCAGCGTCTTCAATCATTTTGACAATGTTGGTAACAACAGCGGGAAGAATATCACTTCCTACATGGGGCTTTGCATCCCACAAAATATTTTTCTGCGCCCCCGCTTTAACAAAAGTATCAAGAATAAAGTGATGAGAAGTGCTTTTGGTACCAGTGTTGAGCTTTCCATCAGAGAAAGTGCCAGCACCACCAAGGCCAAACTGAATATTGCTCTCCAGATCTAACTGACCAGTTTGATTGTGGTGTTCAACTGCAGCGGTTCTTCGTGCTGCATCATCTCCACGCTCAATAAGCAAGGGATTGAGACCAGCTTCTGCAAGCGTAAGCGCACAGAACAGACCTGCACATCCTGCTCCTACAACAACAGGACGGTTATCTGAAGGAGCGGGTTGCGTCGCTTTGGGAAGCGTAAAAGTATTTGGCTCAGTAAGTTTGATGTGTTTTGCTGCAGGTTTGCCTTGAATCTTGTTAAGAAGATTTTGCTCCGCTGTAGGTCCGTCTTTAAGACTGACGTGGTAGGTCAGAATAAGAACAATGTCGTTTCTTTTACGTGCGTCAATTGAGCGTTTATGTAGTTCATACCAGGCAACATCATCTGCTGAGACTCTGAGGGTACGAAGAAGTGCGTCAAAACCCATCTTTGATTCTTTACCAGGATGCTTACGAAGAGGCGCAACTCGAACTTTAATGTTTGATACTTCCAGCATATCAGTGAGCCTCTTTCAATGATGCATTTTTCTGATCAACATTTTGAGCAGCAGATAAACCGGCGACCATGCCGCTTTTCCACGCCCATGAGAGGTTAAAACCTCCACATTGAGCGTCGATATCAAGGGCTTCTCCTGCAATAAAAAGTCCAGGAGTTCGGTGCACCTCAAGCGTATCTGTATGTACTTGTTCAACGGAAATTCCGCCTATGCATACCTGTGGGACAACTTTGGTGGACGTCCCAGTAATGGTAAAAGTCATTTTGTGAGCTTTGGTAATAATAGTCTCAACTGAGTCATTGGTGCCCAGGTAAGAAGCAATTTGTGGGTCGAGAAGACCGTCAGTGGTTTGAGCATGTACTGCTGCAGCAACTTCTTCTTCTGTAAGCTGGGGGAGAAGATTGATCTCAAGTGTATCACCAGGTAAAGCGGTACGAGATAAGTTAAAAATCATAATGCCCGAGAGCCCAAACGGTCTAAAGAGTAGCTCACCAGATTCCTGTTTGAGGACATTGCCGTCTCTCAAAAGTGCCGCATGAGCACGGACGCGCTTGCCATCTAGGTTTCTTGGAGGCTCAGGGGTACAGGTGAGTGCACAGAGACCGGGTCGCAGCGAAGTGGTCTTTAGTCGCAGACTCTCTGCGAGTTTTTTAGTTGTGCGTCCACCAGTAGCTAGAATTGCTGTTGAAGTGTGGACCTCATGGATTTTCTCGCTACCAAAGCATTCTTGGAAAGTAAGGGTGAAGCCGTCTTTATGTGGCTTGATTGATGTTACTTCTCGTCCCAAAGCAAACTGCACACCAGCTGTTTGAGCTCGTCTGAGTAAGAGTGATTGGATGGAACTTGCTTGTCTGGTAAGAGGGTACATGCGTCCCTCGTCTTCAGTTGCCCAGGCAAGACCGCTGGACCTAAAGAAAGAGAGGATATCTGCAAGAAAGGTGTCTTTGTCTTTGCAGACAGCCTGTACAAATTCAGGATTGGAGAAATTCTCAAAGCTCAAATTAGCATTGGTGAAGTTACAGCGGCCGCCGCCTGTTGCCAGGATAGTTCTACCGCTTTCCAATGCTTTTTCAAAGACAACAACATGCTTGTTTGCTTCAAGAGCTTCGGCAGCAGTGATGGCAGCGCAGAGTCCCGCTGCGCCACCACCTAGAATTGCGATATCAATGTGATCAGGTACCAGAAATGCCTGGGCTTGTTTGATGCGCTGAGCTTGTGCTGCTTGACGTTCTTTAACGCGTGTTGTTTGAGCCATAGTGGACGTTTACCTTTTGGATAGTTGAGTTTCTGGCGATAGTAACTTACAGATCCAAAACGCTTTGTGTAGCATCAGGAACAAGGCCCTCAGGAAGATCTGTACTAAAGGTTCCCTTGTCAGCAATCTGTGCAAAGATTGCATCCATAGGAAGCTGTCCTAAAGGCTTGAGGTTAAATGCCGCCGCAGTCTCGGCAAGCTTTGATGGACCATAAGGCTCAATGCGCTCATCACAGTGAGGACAGGTGATGTATGCCATGTTCTCAATCAAACCAAGTACGGGTACATGCATCATTTCTGCCATGCGAACTGCCTTGCCTACAACCATCTGAACAAGGTCTTGTGGAGAAGAAACAATCACAACACCCTCAACAGGAAGGGACTGAAATACGGTTAGCGCAACATCGCCTGTTCCTGGAGGCATATCAATAAGCAGGTAATCCAAGTCACCCCAGTTACACTGGCTGTAGAACTGTTGGATAGCACCTGCAACAACCGGACCTCTCCAGAGAACAGGGTCGGTCTCGTTTTGAAGCACCAGGTTGGCACTCATAATTTTAATGCCGTTTGTATCCTCGATAGGAATAAGCTGTTCTTCAACGCCATAAGAGCGCTTATCAGAGATGCCAAACATGCGAGGAATTGAAGGGCCTGTAATATCGCCGTCAAGAATACCAACGCGTTTACCTGCGCGAGCAAGGTTGGTAGCAAGGATGCCGGTGACAAAAGACTTACCAACGCCACCTTTACCAGAAACAACGCCAATAACGTGTTTCACACTTGAGTGCTGATTAAGTTCAAAGCCCGCTGGCGGCTGTGGTTCTTTCTTTTTACCGTGTAGTGCGGCATCAATCTCTTTGCGAAGCGCCTCACGATCAATATCTACGTCTGCCATATCTCTCCTTATGTAGCAGTTGTATGCAGTAACTACTTAATTCTACCCATAGAAGTTTGTGACAAACGAGATAGCTATAATCTTTTCGGTGCACTTTAGCTGAACGTAGGAGGTTCACATGATTTTCTCGTCAATTAAAAATTTATCTGAGAATGACTTTGGTCAGAAATATATGGCTTGTGCTACAGAGTTTTTATCAACTCACAATTTGGATGAGTTGCCTTTAGGTAAAACAGAAATTGATGGAGATAACGTTTTTGTGAACGTCATGGAGATAGAGTCAGTTCAGCCTAGCGAGAAAGACTATGAGGCTCATAAGATTTACGCTGATATTCACATAGTTATTTCTGGCACCGAAAGTATCGCAGTTGCCCCTCTTGAGCAGTGTGTTCTTAAAGGTAAATTTGATTATGACACTGATTTTGGTGCTTATACCAATCCTGGGAAAGAGACTTGGGTTACTCTGCACGCAGGTGATTTTATGGTAACGCCTCCATCTGATGCTCATAAACCAGGTTGTACGTTGGAGAAATCTGACTCTAAGCTCAAGAAAGCTGTGATGAAGGTTCGCGTTAAATAAGGAAGCATGCTTGTCGCGTCTTGCCGGCATTATCTTGGGTATACTAGAACATCAGTACGCACAAATTGCATAGGTGTGTACTGATGTTGTTTTCTATTGTTTGACGGTAGCTGCTTATTAAGAAGCGCGCACGTCAAACTCGTTATGTGAGGAACTATGGCTTCAAGCAAAATTGCTATCCGTGGTGCACGAGAGCACAACCTGCAAGATATTGATATTGATATTCCTCGTGATCAACTGGTAGTTATTACGGGACTTTCTGGCTCAGGTAAATCGAGTCTTGCCTTTGACACAATTTATGCAGAAGGACAGCGTCGCTACGTTGAATCTTTGTCCAGCTATGCCCGCCAGTTTTTGGGACAGATGGATAAGCCAGACCTTGACTCTATTGACGGTCTTTCTCCAGCTGTGTCTATTGATCAGAAGACAACTTCTAGAAACCCCCGCTCAACCGTAGGTACTGTTACAGAAATTTATGATTATTTGCGTCTTTTGTATGCTCGCATGGGTACTCCTCACTGCCCTGAGTGTGGACGCGTTATTGAGCGCCAGACAACTGATCAAGTTGCCGATAAAATCCTCGAGGCAGGTCAAGGCCGCAGAGCTTATGTTTTAGCTCCTGTTGTTTTGGGCCGCAAGGGTGAGTACGTCAAGCTTTTTGAGGACCTGCGCAAAGAAGGATTTTCTCGCGTTCGTGTTGACGGTGTGGTGCGTGAGCTTGATGAAGAGATCATACTGGGCAAAACGCTCAAGCACGATATTGAGGTAGTTGTTGACCGTATCGTCATCCGTCCTGATTCTTTGGGTCGCATTGTTGAGGGAGTCGAGCAGGCAACTAAGCTTGCCCAGGGCAAGGTAGGCATTTTACTTCTTGCTGATAAGTCCAATCCAGAAACCATGCCAGAAGAGCTTTTTCAGTACTCACTGGCGCTTGCTTGTCCTATCCATGGTCACTCCATGGATGACCTACAGCCTCGTGATTTCTCGTTTAACGCCCCATACGGCGCTTGTCCTGACTGCGATGGTTTGGGAACTCGTAAAATTATTGATGCTGCAGCACTCATTGCTGATCCAAAGCTGTCCGTATCAGAGGGCGTTTTTGGAAGTCTCTTTGGTCACTCAAATTACTATCCTCAGATTCTGTCTGCAGTCTGTAAGCATTTTGACGTATCTGATACAACACCTTGGAACAAGCTGCCTAAGAAGGTACAAGATGCCCTTCTCGGTGGTCTTGGTTCTACTAAGATTCGCGTTGACTACAAGACGCGCGACGGGCGCAATACACACTGGTTTACCACGTTCTCTGGTGTCAGAAAGATTCTTTTTGACAAGTATCAAGAGACCACGTCAGAAAATATGAAGACACATCTTGAGAAGTATATTCGCGAGATGCCCTGTACCACCTGTCATGGAGCTCGCTTAAAGCCAGAAATTCTTTCCGTTACAGTTGGTAAGAAAAATATCTGGGAAGTCTGTGAACTTTCTTGTAAAGAATCTTTGGAGTTCTTCAAGCAGCTAACTATTACCGATCGCCAAAAGGTTATTGCAGGTCCTATTGTTAAAGAGATTGTGGCCAGGCTGCAGTTCTTGGTGAATGTTGGCTTGGACTATCTCACGCTTTCTCGTGCGGCCGCATCGCTTTCTGGTGGAGAAGCCCAGCGTATTCGCTTGGCCACTCAGATTGGTGCTGGTCTTATGGGCGTCCTTTACATTTTGGACGAGCCTTCTATTGGTCTTCATCAAAGAGATAACAATCGCCTTATCGAGACGCTCAAGCAGCTTAGAGATCGTGGTAACACCGTGCTTGTTGTTGAGCACGATGAAGACACCATTCGCGCGGCTGATTACGTTATTGATATGGGTCCCGGTGCCGGTGAGCTTGGTGGCTACGTTGTTGCTGCAGGAACCCCAGAAGATATTGTTAAAAATCCTGATTCCATTACAGGTGCTTACCTTACGGGAAAGAAGCAGATCAAGCTACCGGAGGCCCGTCGTAAACCTGGTCGTGGAAAGATTAAGATTACGGGAGCTAGCGCTAACAACCTCAAGAATGTTTCTGCTTTTATTGAGCTGGGTACGCTGACGGTAGTTACGGGTGTTTCTGGATCTGGTAAGTCTTCTCTAGTTACCGATACCCTTGCGCCTGCGCTTACCAATGCAGTTCAGCATTCAAAACGCGTGGTAGGAGAGTATAAAAAGCTCGAGGGCGTTGATCTTATCGATAAGGTCATTGATATTGATCAGAGTCCTATTGGCAGGACCCCGCGTTCTAACCCAGCAACGTATATTGGCCTTTGGGATGATCTGCGCGCACTGTATGCTTCAGTCCCAGAGTCCCGTGCACGCGGCTACTCGGCTGGTCGTTTCTCGTTTAACGTCCAAGGAGGTCGCTGCGAGGCCTGTAAGGGCGACGGCCAGATCAAGATCGAGATGAACTTCCTGCCTGACGTTTATGTTCCCTGTGAGGTTTGCCACGGTAAGCGTTATAACCGCGAGACGCTAGAGATTCTCTACCACGGCAAGTCTGTCTCTGACGTACTTGATATGACTGTTCACGAGGCACTAGCGTTTTTTGCAAACATTCCTCGCATTAAGAATAAGCTACAGACCCTCCATGATGTTGGTCTTGGCTACATTCATCTTGGTCAGCCAGCAACCACGCTATCTGGTGGCGAGGCGCAGCGCGTCAAGCTTGCAAAAGAGCTTCACCGTCAGCAGACTGGTAAAACTCTTTATATTCTGGATGAGCCAACAACTGGTCTTCATTTTGAGGATGTCAGGCAACTTATTGTTGTTCTTGAGCGCCTTGTTGATGCTGGCAACACGGTTCTTGTCATTGAGCACAATCTAGATGTCATTAAAATGGCTGATCGCATTATTGACATGGGTCCAGAAGGCGGCGACGGTGGAGGAACCGTAGTTGTTTCTGGTACGCCAGAAAAGGTTGCCGCAACTCCAGAAAGCCACACAGGCAAGTTCCTTAAAGAGATTCTTGACCGTGATAATGCACGCCTCGCTGCAGAGAAAAAAGCTCAGAAGAAACGTGCATAACATGGCGAGAAAAACGGCAAAGATCCAAAAAACAAATGCAATGAGGGAGCTTGATGCTGCCAATATTGCTTACGAGTTCCAATCGTATGAGGTAGACAAAAATGTTCCTTCTGGTGAGTTGGGAACTCATATTGCAGAGATGCTTGGAGAAGATCCAGACGCTGCATTTAAAACACTTGTCTGCGTATCTTCAAGCGGAGAGCATGTGGTGTGCTGCATTCCTGTGGATCAAGAGCTTGATCTTAAGAAAGCAGCAGCAGCCTCGGGACAAAAGAACCTTTCCATGCTGCCCGTTAAAGAGCTTGAGGGTTTAACAGGCTATGTTCGCGGCGGTTGCACTCCTGTTGGTATGAAGAAGCAGTTTCCCACTATAATTGACGAGACTGCTCAGCTTTTTGAGCTCATTCATATTTCTGGTGGAAAACGTGGACTCAGTTTGACGCTTTCTCCAGAGGATTTAGCTTCATTTGTATCGGCTACGTTTGCAGATATTGTTCGCGAGGTGCACTAGTGGCATATCAGCCCAAACATATGCGACTTCCAGCAGAGTCTCCTGATAAAGAGGATGCTTCTAAGCAGAAGGACTTAAGCCGCTCTACCTCCATGATGAGTGTGCTTGTCCTGATTAGTCGTATTACGGGTTTCTTAAGAACTTGGGCTCAAGCATTTGCTATGGGCGCAACCGTTCTTGCAAGCTGTTACTCCATTGCAAACACCCTTCCTGACCAGCTCTATGAGCTTGTTGGTGCAGGTATGCTTACCACAGCATTTTTGCCGGTATATCTATCTATTAAAAAGAAAGTTGGACAAGACGAGGCAAACGCTTATACCTCCAACTTACTTTCAATTGTTGTTGTTGCAACAGGACTTGTTGCTGTCTTAGGCTTCTTCTTTGCCGCAGAAGTGGTGTATACACAGTCCTTCTCGGCAGGAACTGATTTTGATCCTACGCTGGCGGTGTACTTTTTCAGGTTCTTCGTCATAGAGGTTATGCTGTACTGCTTCTCCACCATTTTCTCTGGTGTTTTGAATGCAGAGCGAGACTACCTCTGGCCAGCCGCAGCTCCTATTTTTAATAACTTTGTGACTACAGCATCGTTCTTTGCGTATGCATTCTTGGTTAACACTAACCCTGAGCTGGGTCTTTTGATTCTTGCATTGGGAAATCCGCTGGGTGTATTGATTCAGGTTCTGATTCAGGTTCCGTCACTTAAGCGCAAGGGGATTAAGCTCTCGTGGAGAATTAATCTTAAAGATCTTGCACTCAAAGAGACGCTCAAGATTGGTGCACCTGCTCTGATTGTTGTGGTTGCTACTTTTGTGACTATGTCAGTTCAGACAAGCTCTCAGCTTAGTGTTTCTGCATCTGGTGCATCTATTGCGGCATACGCTCGTCTTTGGTATACGCTGCCATATTCCATTTTGACAGTACCTATTACCACAGCACTCTTTACCGAGCTGTCTGATAGCTGGGCAAAAGAGAATATGGATCAGTTTAAAAAGGACCTCAAGCATGGTATCAATCAAATTCTATTCTTTACCGTGCCGTTTATGATGTACTTGATGATTTTCTCGATGCCGCTTGTTTCTATTATTGGAGCAAGTAAGTTTACAGAAGATCAGATGCTGTTAACTCAGCAGTTTTTGATTGGTCAGTCTCTTGCTTTGCCTTTGTATGGTATTGGCATGTACCTTCAAAAAGTCTGCTCAGCCATGCGACGCATGACACTCTATGCTGTCTCGGCAACACTGGGATCTGTTGTGCAGGTCTTGGTACTGCTAGTGGGTACTTCTCATTTTGGCATGATGTTTGTAGCAACTACCTCTGCTATCTTCTATGTAGTCATTGACACCATTATGTTGATTAGCCTGCGTAAGCATCTTGGCCAGATTGGACTGAAGTCCATGGTGTTTGCTTTTGCTCGCTCAATTCTTTTTGGTCTAGCAGGATCTGCGACGGCGCTTCTGATTATGGTAGGTTTGCGTGCTGTCATTGGTGTTCCAGATGGACGAGCGCTCTATGGCGTGCTGTATTGCATCTTTGCAGGTATTCCAGCTGTCTTGGTTACCTATGGCTTGGCAATCCTCTTCAAATCACCAGAGTCTGCTATGCTTCGCTCACTGGTATCTCGCGTAAGGTCATAGCATGGCCAGAGGCAGTGACAGAAGCGCCAAAGACAGTTCTCAGAACAAGTTTGATCCTAGTTATGTGCCTTCGGGGGCACCGGGACTTGCACCGTCATTTTCTTCTGAACCCTCAGATGATCTGGTGTCCATTAGAGAGCAGGTTGATCAGGTTCCCACTGATCCAGGCTGTTATCTCTGGAAAGACGGCTCTGGCAAGGTAATCTATGTAGGCAAGGCTAAAAACCTGCGTGCTCGCATGAGACAATATGTCACGCTTCAAGATGACCGTGCCAAGATTCCTCTGATGATGCAGGTCGTGCGCAGTTTTGACTACATTGTGGTAGAAAACGAGCATGAGGCATTGGTGCTGGAGCGCAATCTCATCGCTCAGTATCGTCCATACTTTAACGTGGACTTTAAAGACGATAAGAGCTATCCCTACATTGCTATTACCGAGTCAGACACCTTCCCGGCAATTAAATACACGCGCGAGAAACACAAGAAGGGTACGCGCTATTTTGGTCCCTATACCGATTCTTACGCGGCAAGACAAACCATCGAGACGCTCAGAAAAGTAGTGCCCATCTGCTCTGCTACGTGCGTGGAGTGGAAGCGTGCCAAGCGCCTGCTTGAAAAAGATCCCGATGGCGCAGCTGTTGCTAACTTGCTGCTGGCAAAGAAGGGGAGACCTTGCTTTGATTACCACGTAGGCAAGGGTCCTGGCGTGTGCGTTGGTGCTATTGACACCGTTTCTTATGCTAAGAACGTTAGACAGGTAGAAAACTTCCTTCGCGGAAATCGCTCCGAGATTGTTTCTGAGCTCAAAGATCAGATGCAAGAAGCCGCTGCTGACTTGGATTTTGAAAAGGCAGCTAGGCTCAAGTCCCGTCTGCGTTCACTTTCTGATCTTGATGACCGTCAGCAAGTCACGTTTCCTACCTCGGTTAATATTGACCTCATTGGCATTTACCGAGAAGAAACCATCTCTGCAGCCTGCGTGTTTGTTGTGCGAGAAGGCCGTACCATTCGCTCGGTTGAGTTTATCCTGGACAAAGGTTTGGACGTTTCCGAGGAAGAGCTGGTTTCGGGCTTCCTAAAGCGCTACTACGACGAAACCGCTGACATTCCCGCAGAGGTTAACCTGCCCATCGATCTTCTCGATGCGGAGGTTTTGTCCGAGTGGCTGACACAAAAGCGAGGTCACAACTGCGTACTTCACCACCCACAACGTGGCGAGAAATTCCGTCTACTTCAGATGGCTTCTGCTAATGCTCGTCACGCCCTAATGCGCCATATGATTCGTACAGGCTATGCCGATGACCGCACTAACCAGGCGCTTCTTCAGCTTGAAAGTGCACTTGCGCTTGATGCGCCGCCACTGCGCATTGAGTGCTTTGATATCTCTACGCTTCATGGAAACTTTACCGTTGCGTCTATGGTGGTCTTTACTAACGGAAAGGCTGATAAAAGCCAGTATCGACGCTTTAAAATCCGCGCTGAGCTTGATGAAGCAAACGACTTTGTCTCAATGACAGAGGTTCTGGGCAGAAGATATAGTCCGGAGCGCATGGCAGACGAACGTTTTGGCTCAAGGCCTGATTTGCTGGTAGTTGATGGCGGCAAACCTCAGCTGACCGCCGCAATCAATCAGCTCAATGAACTGGGATTAGATATTCCTGTCTGCGGCCTTGCTAAGTCTGATGAGGAAGTCTTTGTACCTTGGGATGACACGCCAATCGTGCTGCCTACAGGGTCAGCTTCTCTGTATCTTATTAAGCAAGTCCGTGATGAGTCTCACCGTTTTGCAATTACCTTTCATCGTGAGCTTAGAGATAAGGCAATGACCGTCTCTATTCTGGACGAAATCCCTGGTGTAGGACCTAAACGTAAAAAAGATATCATGCGCCATTTTGGCTCTTTTAAGCGCTTAAAGGCTGCAAGTGTTGAGGACATCTCTCAGGTAAAAGGTGTTTCTGTGAACTTAGCAGAAACCATCTACAAAGAACTTAAAGCTTGGGAAGAATCTTCAACAGCTGTACATGAGAAGTTAGATGCAAGGGGAGGAACTCATGAGTAAAACAGCAGACGAGAAGATCTTAGCGCTGGTGAATCCTGAGTGTATAAAGCGTATTCCGTTCTTTGTTCGTGGACATGCAACAGGCAAGTCTTGTGAACTTATCGCTCAGGAGTATCCGGAACTTTACACTGCATTTGAGGATGAACCTAGTGCTCAACAAGTTAAAGAGATGTCAAAGATCATTAATGAGCTCTTTGAGCAAAGAATGAAGAAGCACAATTTGTAAAAACTAAACCAAGCATTAGGGTTATTTGAAATAAGAATGGCGGATATGAAGTGTTGACATGCCATTCTTATTTTTTCATTCATCGCTGAAATATAACCATTGACCGACAGGTAGGCTTTTAAAGCATGCTCATACAGAATATTATTAGGTTTACGTAGTCATTACTCTTATGCCAATTGCGACAAGTAATTCTAATGAGGTGACAGATGATGCAGCGTAGAAAAAGGTTTATAAAAGGTCTGTCATTATTAGCAGTTCTTGTTGTTTGTGGCTTACTGATTAACAACTGGTTTTTTAAGTTGAATACTATGAGGCTACCAGAGTTAAAAAAGCAGGCAGCTCAGTATGTTGTGCAACAATATGAGAATAAGAGAAATGGTCTTAAGTCTGATTTTGGATCCGCAGAAAATATTGACTTAGAGACCGCTACTATCTCTGGTCCGTTTTTGGGCGTTAGCAAAGCTGGTCCAGTAGTAATGAACATAACGCTCTATTGGACAATAAGTTCTCATGGAGCTCTTATTGGAACAGTTGAGCAAGATTTAGGACTATTCGCCATTGGGTCTTATCTTGGAACTCCAAAAATGTGGATTCAAACAAGGAACGCTGGGCTGTTACAAGAAATGCATAAGCAAAAGCTACCGTGCTTGGTTTGGACAGTTGCAGGAACAAATGGATGGCCTCCAAGCTACCGATCAGATGGTTATTTTGGGCGCTATAGTCCAGATGACGGAGATTTCGAAGTTATAAAAGAAGATAGTCACGTATCGGAAATTATTAGCTTCCGATTAGGGGAAGAACATCTAGATTTTATGGCGAATCCTGAACGAATTTTGGATTTAACCAAGTAATTTCGAGATGTTTTGTTGTTCTTAGACAAGAGTTAGTCCATTTCTGACTAACTCTTGTCTAATCTTCACAACATATCCGTAATTTCTAAAGGCAGACGGTAGTAAAACATCGGTAAACGGTAGTTGACAATGATTACTATTTATGTATTTAGTTAAGTAATTTATATATTCTACAAGGTCAAATAATGATAAAGCCCGCTAACTGCGGGCCTTTTTAACTGCTATTAAGTTTTATATGTGATAAATAATACAACAAAACATGTTTTTATATTTTGAGCAGCCAATGAGCGATAAATTAATACCGTTGGGCGAACTGTCTTCAGAACAAATATCTTTTCTTCCTATAGTTATATAGATGTAAGCCACACAAGTGGCATTGGTGCCACGTTGTGGCAAGGAGAGTTTTAGAAAGAGGCAGAAATGAGCGAGTTTATTAACCGTCCACTTTCGCGTCGTAGCTTCCTTGGTGGAGCAACTGTAGCAGCTGGCCTTGGTCTCACCGCTTGTGGTGGTGGACAGCAGAAGGCACCTGAAGCTCCATCTGGAAAGGAAGGCGGCAGCACAATTACTGCTGGTACCGCTTATTCAACCCAGAATTATGATCCATCTACCACTTCATCAGCACTTGCTCTTGGCGTTAACTGGCAAGTAGTTGAGGGCCTTTATGGTCTTAACTTCCACGACTACTCTACGTTCAATGAGCTTGCTACTGCTGATCCAAAGAAGGTTGACGATAACACCTTTGAGATTACCATCCGTGACGGCGCAAAGTTCTCTGATGGCAACGAGGTAAAGGCAGATGACGTTGTTGAGTCCTTCAACCGTTCTTCTGCAAAGGGCAGCGTTTACGTCCCAATGCTTGCTCCAATTGCTTCCGTAGAGAAGAAGGATGACAAGACTGTTACCGTTAAGACTACTATTGCCAACTTCTCCCTCCTCAAGGAGCGTCTGTCCATCGTTCGCGTTGTTCCAGCAAGCAGCTCCCAGGATGAGATGAAGAAGCAGCCAATTGGCTCTGGTCCATGGAAGTTTGAGTCCATCTCTGACAACACTCTTGACCTTGTTCCAAACACTAACTACAACGGTGCAACTCCTGCTAAGGACGAGAAGCTCCATTATGATGTTCTTAAGGATCCAACTGCTCGTCTGACCGCACAGCAGGACGGAACCACCCTTGCTATGGAAATGGTTCCTGCAGACGCTGTAGACCAGCTCAAGGGTGCAGGCTGCACTGTCGACGCTGTTCAGGGCTTTGGTGTTCGTTTTGCAATGTTTAACCTTGGCAAGGCTCCTTGGGACAACGTTAAGGTTCGCCAGGCATGCCTCTATGCACTTGATACAGACAAGATGCTCTCTAATGCATTCTCTGGTCAGGCTGAGGTTGCTACCAGCTATCTTCCTTCTTCTTTTGCTAACTATCACAAGGCATCCACTGTTTATGCACATGATGTTGATAAGGCTAAGAAGCTTATTTCTGAGTCTGGTATCACTCCAGGTGATGTTGTTCTTCGTACCACTGATAACGAGCAGGTTAAGTCCATGGCAACTCAGGTCAAGAACGACCTCGACGCACTTGGATTTAACGTAAACATCGTTTCCGATACTTCTCCAGCAACGTATGCTGCAATCGATGCAGCCGACGGCTCTTGGGACATCTTGCTTGCCCCTGGTGATCCTTCCTGCTTCGGCGCAGACGTTGATTTGCTGCTCAACTGGTGGTATGGCGATAACGTTTGGATGACCAAGCGTTGCCCATGGAAAGAGTCTGCTGAGTGGAACAAGCTTCACGAGCTCATGAACAAGGCTCTTGGTCAGTCTGGTGCTGATCAGCAGTCCACTTGGAATGAGTGCTTTGATATCATCGCTGAGAACGTGCCTCTGTACCCAGTTCTCTTTGCTAAGACCTTCACCGCTTCTTGGAGCGAGAAGCCAAATGCAAATGGTGTTGCACTTAAGGGCTTTAAGGGCATTGGTACTACAGGTATGTCCTTCATTGATGTCAACACAGTTACTGCTAGCTAATTTGTTGCCATCACGCGCTTAGCATCTCATATATTGGGGCCCGAGCGTTTTATCTATAACGCTCGGGTTTTTTGTACAAAATTCAATGCTAAGTTGCATAAAAGTCTCATTAGAATTTTATTTGTACTGTTTGTTTTAAAGAGAGAGGGGGAGATAGTGAACAACCTATTACGTCTTATCGGACGCCGTCTTATTGCGCTGCCGATTATGGCTCTAGGCGTCACCTTTCTCGTATTCTTCCTAATGTCTTTCTCGCATGTTGATCCTGCATATAATGCCTTGGGAGAGTCTGCTTCTGAAGAAGCTATCCAGCAGTATCACATTGAGAATGGTCTTGATGATCCATGGCCTGTGAGATATGTACGTTATATCGGTGATGTTGCTCATGGAAATTTGGGTACCTATGGCACTTCTCACTATTCAGTTGCTGCAAGAATTTCAAAGGCTCTGCCAGTAACTATGCAGTTGACCTTTATGGGTCTTTTCATTGGCGCAATAGTTTCGTTTACGTTGGGTGTTATTGCGGCTCTCTATAGAGACCAATGGCCCGATCAAATTATCCGTGTATTCTCAATTGCCGGTCTTGCAACGCCATCATTCTGGTTGGCAGTTCTTTTGATTCTGGTCTTTGCGTCTACACTTAAGCTACTGCCTGCTTCTGGTGCATTACCGGATCCTACGGTAAATTTTGGCGGCTACCTTGCCCGCATGATTATGCCGGCATTTGCACTTGCGGTCCCAATGTCTGGTCAGATGACTCGTATTGTTCGTACCGCAATGGTTGAAGAGCTTGACAAGGACTATGTCCGCACTGCTCGCGGTGCTGGTATTCCAGAGCGAATCGTCATCGCAAGAAACGTACTACGCAACGCTCTTATTACCCCTGTAACCACGCTTGGTCTCAAGATTGGTTATCTCATGGGTGGCGCCGTTGTTATTGAGGTTATTTTTAACCTTCCTGGCATGGGCACTGCTATTCTCGAGGGTATCCAGGGTAACGAGGCAATGCTTGTTCAGGGTGTTGTCGTTGTTGTTGCACTGTCCTTCATCATCATCAACATTGTTGTTGATATGTTGTACATCTTGATTAACCCACGCATTAGGACGGTGTAGTGCGATGGTACAAATTAGAAAAAAACAAGTCGAGAAGCTCGAAGAAGCTGCAGCAAAGGGCTCAACCTTTGGTGGCTTTAAGAAGATGAAGACGGCTTCCAAGATTGCTCTTGTCATTCTTGTCTTTGTTGTTCTTGCTTCTGTCTTAGCAAACGTTATTGCTCCACATGACCCACTTGAGATTTTCAACGCTCGTCAGGCTCCAGGTAATGGATTCATTTTTGGTACTGACGATAAGGGCCGCGACATTCTTTCTCGTATGCTCCATGGTGGTCAATATTCACTGGTCATTGGTTTTGGTGCTACGGGTATGGCACTGCTATGTGGCTCAATTATTGGTGCAATTGCAGCTGTTTCCAGAAAAGCTGTTTCTGAGGTTATCATGCGTGTGCTCGACATCATCATGTCGTTCCCAGGCATTGCTCTTGCAGCAGTCTTTGTTTCTATTCTGGGTAACAGCGTTCCTTCAATCATTTTTGCCATTGGCTTTATGTATACGCCACAGATTGCACGTATTGTTCGCGCAAATATCGTCAGCGAGTACGGCGAAGATTACGTAAGAGCAACCATTGTTTCTGGTGCTCGTGCACCGTGGATTTTGTGGAAACATGTTCTTCGCAACTGCATTGCTCCAATCATGGTCTTTACCGTTACGCTTGTTGCAGACGCAATCATCTTTGAGGCATCTTTGACCTTCATTGGTGCAGGTATTGCAGAGCCAACTCCTACATGGGGTAACATCCTTGCTGATGCTCGTGCCGGCGTTCTTGCTGGTCGTTGGTGGCAGGCATTCTTCCCAGGCTTGGCCATTATGATGACCTGCTTGGCACTGAACATCCTCTCCGAGGGTCTTACTGACGCTATGGCAGCAGCGCCTGGCGCTCCTGTTGATACAGAGAACTCTGACTCCAGGCGCGCAGATGACATTCTTGCATCTGATCCAGTTCGTGCATATGCGGAGCAAGCAGAGTCGCTGGAGCGCAGGCTTAATGCACTCAAAGAGGTTGAGCTGTCCAGAACTGATAGGCGTAAGCCAGACTTTGATGTAAAGCCATTACTGAGCGTTAAGGATCTTTGCATTAGCTTTGAGTCTCACGGAGACGTTAAGGTTGTTGACCACGTAAGCTTTGATGTTCGCCCTGGTCAGTGCATGGCGCTGGTTGGCGAGTCTGGCTGCGGCAAGTCTATTACCACTAAGGTCATCATGGGTTTGACTGATCCAAAAGAGACCATTACTGGTGAGGTCCTCTACAAGGACCAAGACCTCCTGAAGCTTTCCAAAGAAGAGCACCGCAAGCTGCTTGGACATGAGCTTGCAATGGTGTACCAGGACGCTTTGTCTTCCCTGAACCCATCTATGCTTATCTCTTCTCAGATGAAGCAGCTTACCAGCAGGGGAGGTACACGTTCTGCAGAGGAGCTTCTGGAGCTTGTAGGTCTGGATCCAAAGCGTACGCTTGAGTCCTATCCTCATGAGCTTTCCGGTGGTCAGCGTCAGCGTGTTCTGATTGCTATGGCACTTACCCGCGATCCTTCGCTGGTTATCTGTGATGAGCCAACAACCGCTTTGGACGTTACTGTACAGAAGCAGGTTATCAAGCTCTTAAATGACCTCCAGCGTCGTCTTGGTTTTGCAATGATTTTTGTTAGTCATGACCTTGCACTTGTTGCAGAGGTTGCTTCTGAGATTACTGTTATGTATGCCGGTCAGGTTATTGAGCAGGCGGCTACTACTGAGCTTTTGACCAACCCTGTTCACGAGTACACCCGTGGTCTTCTCGGCTCTGTTCTTTCTATTGAGGAAGGCGCGCAGGACGGTACCAGGCTTCACCAGGTACCAGGTTCTGTTCCTTCTCCAGAAGACTTTCCAACAGGCGATAGGTTTGCTCCTCGTTCAAGCCATCCAGATCTGGGTCTTGAGGTACATCCTGTTATTAAGGAGATTCCTGGTAGACATCATCGTTTCTCCGAGCTGCCTGATGAGTATTTGAAGGAGCATGGTCTTGTGCCTTACCTTGAGCGTTCTCAAAAGGAGGTGAGGTAAATGGCTACAACAACTGAAGAACAGCCAATTATCTTCCTCGATGATATTTCAGTAACGTTTAAAACGCGTACGGGCTCAATCTTTAAGCCTAATAAGGTTCATGCAGTACAGAATGTTTCTCTCAAGCTTATGCCTGGTGAGACCATTGGTATTGTTGGTGAGTCTGGCTGCGGAAAGTCCACTACTGCAAATGTTATGTGTGGTCTTCAGTCACCAACATCCGGTCATGTTTACTTCAAGGGAATGGATGTAACCAAGCGTACTCCAGAGCTAAGAAAGCAGATTGGCCGCGTTGTCTCTGTTGTCTTCCAGGACCCAGCAACTGCTCTTAACCCTCGTATGATTGTTAAAGACCAGCTTATGGATCCACTGCTAGTGCATAAGGTAGGAACAGAGGCGGAGCGAGAAGCCCGTATTAATGAGCTTGTCAGCTTGGTAGGACTTCCACATTCGGCACTTCGCGCCCTCCCTGGTCAGCTTTCTGGTGGTCAGCGTCAGCGTGTTGCTATTGCACGTGCGCTTTCTTTGAACTCATCAGCAATCATTGCTGATGAGCCTACTTCTGCACTGGACGTTTCCGTTCGCGCACAGATCTTGAACCTGCTCACGGACCTCAAGTCTGAGCTGGGTCTCTCGATGATCTTTATTTCGCACGATATTCAGACTGTCCGTTATGTTTCCGACCGTATTATTGTTATGAATCACGGTCAGATTATGGAAGACGGACCTGCTAAGCAGGTCTTTGAGCATCCAACAGATCCTTACACCAAGACGCTTTTGGGTGCTGCACCATCTTTGCTTCATCCTAAACTGGGTGAGTAGTACGTACGTTTTTGTTTGACCAGAGCGCAGCTTAGGCTGCGCTCTTTTAGCTTGTTAGGTGGATCAATGCACCAAGAAACGCTTGAGCTGGCAGAATTGAAAGCAGCTCATGCTTTGACGCCGTATCCTTCGGATTTTGAGGCGTTTTGGAAGGCACGTATGGGGGAAGCGGATAACGCTTCTTTAAGCTGGCAGATTGTCCCTTCAACAGAGGTTACGTCATCTGCTTCAGCTCACTTTTTTGATCTGACGTTTGTGGGTATTGATGGAGCAGAGGTCTACGCAAAGTATCTGCGCCCAGAGACCACCTCAGGTGCAAAAACTCCTCTTGTTTTGCAGTTTCATGGCTATCCAGGGTCTTCTCGCAGTTGGTTTGAGCAGAGCTCATTTTTGGGCTTGGGCTGTTCGCTGATTGCGCTGGACAACCCTGGACAGGGTGGTCGTAGCTTGGACGGAAGCTCTTATAAGAGCACCACTGTCTCTGGTCACTTGGTGCTTGGACTAGACGGACCTGCAGAGGACCTTTACTACGTTCACTTGTATCAGAACATTCGCTTGCTCTGCAGGATTGTCCGTCAGCTTGAAGACATTGATACGAGCCGTATTTTTGTGAATGGAGCATCGCAGGGCGGCGGCATTGGTCTTGCAACCTGTGCACTCAACCAAGACCTTATCAATAGAGCATCAATTCTTTATCCTTTCCTCACTGATTTTAGGTGCGTTTGGGAGCTTAATGCTGATGAGGTAGCTTACGAGGGCATTCGTTATTATTCCCGCTGGTTTGATGCAGACGGTTCTCGCGTTGATGAGGTTTTTGCAAAGCTTGCCTACATTGATTCAGTTAATTTTGCGCGCCTGGTTACCTGCCCTGTGCTTTTTGGCACTGGACTTGATGATCCAGTTGTTCCACCAGAGGCTCAGTTTGCTGCTTATAATGCTCTTACCTGCCCAAAGAGACATCTTATTTACCCCGGATATGCACATGAAGAGATCGGCGATTTTGACGATAAAATCATCGATTTCTTCTGCTTAGAAAATGGCGTGCAAGCTCTTGAAAATTTGGACTCGTCATTTCCTGCTCAGGCAGAATGCGAGGTGAGGGCATGAAAGGTTTAACACAAAGACTTGAGGAAGCTCGTTCTTATCGCGGAGCATGGCTCAGACCATCAAACTTTGAATCATTCTGGAAGACGTCTGTAGCGTTTGCGCAAAACGCTCAGGTAGAGAGCATTACTGAACTACCATCTGCCACTCAGACTGCAACGTTTAAGCGTATTATGTTCACCTCAACTGACCAGACTCAACTGAGTGCCCGCGTCATTCTTCCAGTAGGCACATATGGAGCGGAGTCTTTGTCTGCAGCAGATCTACCTGCAGTCGTGCTCTTCTCCGATCTTGGTCGGGGAGTGCGTAGTTGGTTGCACCTTTTGCGCTTCACAGCACTTGGTTTGCCTGTTGTAGCTCTGGAGGCTCGTCCGTGCGAGCCTCAGCTTAAAGACGCCTGGAGGGGAGCGCTCTCAGCAGAGGAGCTTGCTCACGCGCTCATCAACCCAGGTGATGCTGCCGTCTCCACCCTTAAGCAGTTCATCGACGACGCGTTGGTAGCTGCCTCGGTTGCGTCGCGCTTCCTTGGTCGTACAACCGTCACCTGGGGAGAGGGTCTGGGCGGCTCACAGGCATTGTTTGCAGCTGCGCTTTTGCCCAAGGCAGTGAGTGCTACCATGGCACTGAACCCGCTCTTTGCTGACAACGCAACAACCTTGCGTGCGGTTGTCGGGTGCGGAGATACACCGCAGTCAGATGCAGCTATCGACGCGGTCGGTCTTCTCGATAGCGCGTGCGCAGCGGAGCTTATACGTGTACCAGCTTTAATTGGCACAGCTCTATTGGACCAAAGCGCTCCTACTGAAGGAACATTTGCGCTGTATAACCGCTTAGCAGGGGAGAAAGAAATGCGTGTGTATCCCAAGTTTGGTCACGAGCGCATCAATCAGTTTGAGAACGAGCAAATCAACTATTTACGTGAGGTTATATCGGCACTCTGATGTACTTGAGCGGACTATAATTACGTAGGTTCTTTGAATATTCAATTGACCAGTTATTCGGTCAGTTTGTTCAGTACATTGGTATAAGAATTTAGTTGGATTTTCCAACGTGTGAAAGGATAAAGTATGTCCAGTAACGTACCATTTAGCGGTGTTGTTCCACCAGTTGTAACCCCAGATACCCCAGACCATCAGCTTGATGTTGTGTCGTTTGAGCGCTCCATTAATCGTCTTATTGAGGCTGGCGTAGACGGCCTCTTCTTCCTTGGCTCTTCTGGCGAGGTTGTCTTTGCAACTGATGAGCGTCGTGATCAGATTGTTCGCGAGGCTGTCCGTATTGTTAACCACCGCGTTCCGGTCCTTGTGGGCATTATTGATACCGAAACCGAGCGTGTCTTAGAGCACGGTCGCCGCGCCCTTGCTCTGGGTGCCGATGCTCTTGTTGCAACCGCTCCTTTCTATGCACTTGGCGGTCCAGCTGATGTCGAGGAGCACTTCCGCATTCTTCACCAGGAGTTGGACGCACCTTTGTTTGCGTATGACATTCCTGTTTGCGTTCATACTAAGCTACCTTGGAAGATGCTCGCCCGTCTGGGTGCAGAAGGTGTTCTTGCAGGCGTTAAGGACTCTTCTGGCGATGATGTTTCCTTTAGATATCTTGTTCAGGAGAACGAGAAGAACGGTCATCCTTTGACTCTTTTGACTGGTCATGAGATTGTTGTCGACGGAGCTCTTCTTTCTGGTGCAGATGGCTCTGTTCCTGGTCTTGCTAATGTTGAGCCAAAGGGTTACGTTCGCATGTGGAAAGCGGCCCAAGATGGTAACTGGTCAGAGGTTAAGCGTGAGCAGGACCGGCTTAACGAGATTTCTCACATCTTTGATGTCACCACAGGTGTCCAGGGTTATGGCGCTGGCGTTGGTGCTTTTAAGTGCGCGCTTAATCTTATGGGTATTTTTGATTCTGACCAGATGCCTCGTCCTGTTAAGCCACTTGATGATCAGAACCGCGAGGCAATCAAGCAGGTTCTTGTTGCAAATAACCTTCTCTAAAAAATAGGAGACACCATGGACTCCAAGTTTGTTTTTCCAACACATGTTTGTGCAGTTGATATTGGTGGCACAAAAATTGCCTGTGGCATTGTCACTCTTAATGACTCCGATGCTCCGGTAGTTCAGTCCGTAAAGAAGGTTCCTACTAACGCAAAGGAGGGTGGCAAGCAGGTTCTTGCTACTGTTCTACAGGCAATTAGAGAAGCTCTTGCTCGCGCAGAAAAACTTGGCCTTGCTATTTCTGGTGTTGGCATTTCTTCTGCAGGTGTTGTTGACCCTCGTACTGGTGACATTACTTATGCAAATGAGCTTATGCCTGGTTGGGGTGGAACCGCTCTTGGCTCAGCAGTTACCAACGAGTTTGGTGTTCCATGTAGCGTGCTTAATGACGTTCACGCTCATGCTTTAGGTGAGGCTCGCCATGGAGCTGGCCATGGTAAAGACAGTGTTCTTACTGTGGCTGTTGGTACCGGTATTGGTGGCGCTTTTGTGAACCATGGCATCTTAATGCTAGGCGCTCACGATGAGGCAGGCCACATTGGTCACGTTGCAACTCCAGCAGCTGCAGGGGTTGACTGTCCTTGCGGTGGAACTTCTCATCTTGAGCCTGTTTCTGCAGGTCCTGGTATTATTCGCGAGTACGTCCGCCTTGGCGGCTCCGATACGCTTGAGGATGGTTCTGCTCTTGATGGTGCAGAGATTGATCGTAGAGCTCTTGCTGGCGAGAAGATCGCTCAGGCTGCAGAAGAGCGCTCGGGCCGTGCGCTTGGTGAAGTTTTGGGTAGTATGTGTAACATGCTTGACCCTTCTGTCATCATCCTATCTGGTTCCGTTGCGGAGTGTGGCAAGTATTGGCATGAGGCACTTGAGGCTGCATTTAAGCTGCAGGCAATGCCTCCTGTTCAGGCAACACCTATTGTGAAGGGCACACTTGGTGGAGAAGCCCCTCTTATTGGTGCCGCAGAAAATCTTGTTCTACCTGGCTATTTAGAGACACGTCTTTAGGTAAAAAGTGCATTAGTAAATAAACTGTTTGTAGATGACGCATACTGTAAAGATACATAGCTTTAAAAGTACGTACTTTCTTGTGAGGAGAATATCGTGGCACATTCAGAGCTTGTTGAGTCACTTAAAGGAAAACTCATTGTTAGCGTCCAGGCGTATCCTGGTGAGCCAATGAGACATCCAGAGACTATGGCTCAGATTGCTCGCGCGTGTGAGCTAGGTGGTGCTGCAGCTATTAGGTGCCAAGGTTTGTCTGATATCTCTGCCATTAAAGGTAGAGTTGAAATTCCTGTAATTGGCCTTTGGAAAGAGGGCCATGAAGGCGTTTACATTACTCCTACGCTTCGTCATGCTCGTGCTTGTATCCACGCAGGTGCAGACGTTGTTGCCTTGGATGCAACAGACCGTCCAAGGCCAGATGGTAGAACTTTTGAAGAGACCGTTGCGGCACTTCGTGCAGAGTCTGACGTTTTGATTATGGCTGACTGCATGACTATGGATGATATCCGTCGTGCTGTTGCTGCTGGTTGTGACTTAGTTTCAACTACACTCTCTCACAATAAGGCTGCTATTGATACTACGCTTGACGATGGTCCCGATATTGCCCTTCTCAAGGCAGCAACCACTGAATTCCCAGGTATTGCCATTATTTGTGAAGGTCATGTTCATACGCCGCAAGATGCAAGAGATGCCCTTGATGCAGGCGCTTGGGCGGTTGTATCAGGTACTGCAATTACGCATCCAACCTCAATTACTTCTTGGTTTGCTACGGCACTTGAGGATTAACGCTGAGAGCGGTAAGGTTTTCTCGCTACGTATTTAAGGAGTGCTTGTGAAGAAAAACGATCCTGCACCTTCAGTTATTCCTGACATTGTCATTATTACGGGTATGTCCGGATCGGGTCGCACACAGGCACTTCATGTGTTTGAAGACATGGGTTATTTCTGCATAGATAACCTGCCACCAGCTCTTATTTTGCAGCTTTCTAATCTTGTGGGTATTAATTCGGGCGTTGGCCGTCACTTGGCAGTTACCTGTGACTTGCGCTCGCAAGGTCTCTTTGATGACATCTCTGAAGCTCTGAAGTCACTTTCAGATCACGAGCTTACTTACAAGGTTGTCTATCTTGATTCCTCAGATGAAGTACTCATGCGTCGTTATAGCGAGAATCGCCGTCGTCATCCTTTGGCGCAGGAGGGAGAAAATCTCTCGTCTGCAATTTCTAGGGAGCGCGCACAACTTCAAGACATAAAAGCGCTGGCAGATATTGTTTTAGATACTTCTTCTATGCGCACTAATACATTGAAGAGTCGCCTTCGTCGTGCATTCTCTGAGCTTGCTGAGCAGCAGCTTATGGATGTTAGTGTGTTTTCATTTGGTTTCAAGAATGGTTTGCCTGTTGAGGCTGACCTTATGATTGATGTGAGATTTTTACCCAACCCTTATTATGATCCGGAGCTTCGACCACTTACTGGCCTTGATGAGCCAGTAGCTCAGTTTGTTCTTAAGCACGGTACTACTAAGAAATTTTTAAAATCTTGGTTTGAGCTGCTTGATATAGTTATGCCTGGTTATGTACAAGAGGGGAAGAGCTTGCTCTCCATTGCAGTAGGTTGCACGGGCGGCCAGCATAGAAGTGTTGCGATTGCGCGTGCTACCGCAGAGCACCTTACCAGCCAGGGATATCGCGTAACACTGTTTCATCGCGATCTTGATGCAGCTCAGAAGAAATCTCAGCAGGCTGAGTAGAAGTTAGTTAGCCATGTCATATACTGCCCTGGTAAAAAATGAGCTGGTCAGCGTACCAGAAAATCAGACGGAGTGTGAATTAGCGCAACTTTCTGCCCTTATTCGTGTCTCGGGCACGTTGTCAATGCACGGACCTGGTAAATTTGCCGTTCGCATTGTTACCGAGACTGGTACCGTTGCCCGTACAGTTATTAGTTCTTCTCGCCGTTTGTTTGATTTGGGTACTTCCGTTGAGTATCGTCGCTCTATCATGCATAAGAAACGCAACTATTTACTTGAGATTTCTGACCAGGATTCGCTAGCAGACGCCCTCTCTGCTCTTGGCATTTATATACCGGGAGAAGGTCTGGTGAGTGGCATTCCTAAGAGCGTTGTTCGCACCAAGCAAGCTCAGCGAGCCTTTTTGCGTGGAGCGTTTATGGCGGGCGGGTTTTTGGCTGATCCCTTAAAAGACTTTCACTTAGAGATTGCTGTTTCTGGCGAAAGATTTGCAACTGAGCTGGTAAAACTTATGGGATCGGTTGGCGTTAAAGCACGCCTCAATCATCGTAATCGTCATACTAATGCATTGATGCGTACCAGAGAAATTTATGCCGTCTACCTTAAGAGTTCTGACGACATAATTAAGTTTTTGCGAGAGATTGGTGCACCTACTATGGCACGCGCTATAGCTTTTACGCGTGTACAAAAGCATTATCGCAACAACGTAAACAGAGTTGTCAATGCAGAGATGGCAAATCAAACACGCTCTTCAAATGCAGCGGCAGATCAGTTAGTGCTTATAGAAAAGGCCGAGAAACTCATTGGACTCAGATCGTTGCCACCTGCCGTTAGAGATTTTTGTGTTGCAAGAAAAGACAACCCCGAGCTGTCATTATCAGCATTAGGGGAGTCGTTTGTACCACCAGTATCTAAGTCCGCTATGTATCACCGATTACTTCGTTTAGAAAAAATCGTTCAGGATTTAGAAAAAGATGCATAAGTTATCGGTGAGTGCGGTAAAATAATCGGTGTACGGTTTAAATGTTAATGAATCCGGAGAATGGCTCTGGGTCACCGAAAGGAGCATTACGTATGGCAGTAAAGGTTGCTATTAACGGTTTTGGCCGCATTGGTCGCCTTGCATTTAGGCAGATGTTTGGTCACGAGGGTTCTGAGATCGTTGCAATCAACGACCTTACTTCTCCAGAGATGCTTGCATATCTTCTGAAGTATGACTCTACTCAGGGCAACTACTCCCGCGATCACAAGGTAGAGGCAACTGACCACTCCATCATCGTTGACGGTCACGAGATTGTTATTTACAAGGAGGCAGACGCTAACAACCTGCCTTGGGGCGATCTCAACGTTGACGTTGTTCTTGAGTGCACCGGTTTCTACACTTCTAAGGACAAGGCACAGGCTCACATCAATGCTGGTGCTAAGAAGGTTGTTATTTCTGCTCCTGCAGGCAATGACCTTCCAACCATCGTCTTCAACGTTAACCATGAGACCCTCACTGCAGATGACAATATCATCTCCGCAGCTTCCTGCACCACCAACTGCCTTGCTCCTATGGCAAAGGGTCTCAACGACTTCGCAACTATCAAGTCCGGTATCATGACCACCATTCACGCATACACTGGTGACCAGATGATTCTTGACGGACCACAGCGCAAGGGTAACTTCCGTCGTTCCCGTGCTGGTGCAGAGAACATCGTTCCTAACTCCACTGGTGCTGCTAAGGCAATTGGTCTTGTTCTTCCTGAGCTCAACGGCAAGCTCATTGGCGCTGCTCAGCGCGTTCCTACGCCAACTGGCTCCCTCACCAACCTCTATGCTGTTGTTGACAAGAAGGTCACTGTTGACGAGGTTAACGCTGCAATGAAGGCTTATGCAGAGACCATTCCTGAGACCTTTGGTTACAACGAGGATGACATTGTTTCTCGCGATATCGTCGGCGAGACTCACGGCTCCATCTTCGACGCAACTCAGACCATGTGCTCTGACCTTGGCGATGGCACTACTCTTGTTCAGGTTACCTCTTGGTACGACAACGAGAACTCCTACACTTCTCAGATGGTCCGCACCATCAAGTACTTCGAGAAGTTCGTTGCTTAAGTTCTAGTTACATAGACGCCTTAGGCGCGGTCGCAGCATCTGCCGCGATCGCGCTTTTTTGTTGGAAACGTATTTAAAGGAGTGACATGGCTTTTACAAAGAAGACTGTCCGCGATGCAGATGTTGATGGTAAGCGCGTTCTCATGCGCGTTGACTTCAACGTGCCTCTAAAGGACGGTGTTGTTACTGATGACACCCGCGTTCGTGCTGCACTTCCAACCATCCAGTATCTTCTCGACCACAATGCAAAGGTCATCCTGATGAGCCACCTTGGCCGTCCAGATGGTACCGGCTTCCAGCCAGAGCTTTCCCTGCGTCCAGCTGCAGAGAAGCTTGCTGAGCTTCTTGGTCGCGAGGTTAAGTTTGTTGAGGACACCTATGGCGAGAAGGCCCGTGAGGCTGTAGACGCACTCAAGGACGGAGAAGTTCTTGTTCTTGAGAACGTCCGTTTTGATAAGCGCGAGAAGAAGAATGATCCAGAGATTGCAAAGATTCTTGCTTCTTATGGTGACATCTTTGTTCTTGATGCATTTGGTACCGCTCACCGTGCACAGGGTTCTGTCGTTGGACCAGCAGCTTACCTTCCTGCATATGCTGGCTTCCTGCTTGAGAAAGAGGTTGACACTCTTACCTCTATTTTCTCTAATCCAGAGCGCCCACTTGTAGCTATTGTTGGTGGCTCTAAGGTTTCTTCTAAGATTGGTGTTCTTGATCACCTTATTGATTCCGCTGATACCCTTATCATTGGTGGCGGTATGGCTTATACCTTCTTCCTAGCTAAGGGTTATACCGTAGGTACTTCTCTTCAGGAGCCTGACTGGATTGAGCGTGCAGGTGAGATGCTTAAGAAGGCAGAGGAGAAGGGCGTTAAGATTCTGCTTCCTGTTGACAACGTTGTTACCGATCACTTTGGCGAGGACGCTGTTGGTGAGGTAGTTCCTTCTGATCAGATTCCTGCTGATCGTATGGGTATGGACATTGGTCCTAAGACTGTTGAGCTTTACACTGAGGCAATCAAGGGCGCAAAGACCGTCTTCTGGAATGGTCCTATGGGCGTCTTTGAGTTTGATCAGTTTGCAAAAGGTACCGAGGCTATTGCTCGTGCTGTTGCAGATGCTAATTGCACTTCTATCATCGGCGGCGGCGATTCCGTTGCAGCAGTTAACAAGTTTCACCTTGCTGACAAGATGAGCTGGATTTCCACTGGCGGCGGCGCTTCTATGGAGCTTGTTGAGGGTAAGGCACTTCCAGGAGTGGAGGCGCTTCTCGATGCGTAATCGTATGATTGCAGGTAACTGGAAGATGAATGAGACCTTCGCTGAGGGCATTGAGCTTGCTCAGGGAATCGTCGATCAGCTTGCTTCCGGTACCGGAAACGTTGACGTTGTTGTTGCTCCACCTCTTGTAGACCTTAAGGGTGTCTCCGAGGTTCTTACTCAGGCAAACTCTTCTGTTGCTCTTTCTGCACAAAATGTGTATTGGGAGGAGTCTGGCGCATTTACTGGTGAAACCTCTCCAGCAATGCTGACTTCTGTTGGTGCAACATACTGCATCATTGGTCACTCTGAGCGTCGCGGTTACTTTGGTGAGACCGACGAGGACATTAACCGCAAGGCAAAGGCACTGATGGCTCATGACATCGTTCCTATTTCTTGCTGCGGTGAGTCTCTTGAGGTCCGTAATGCTGGCACTCACGTTCAGTTTGTTGTTGATCAGATTAAGGCAGACACCAAGGGTCTTGAGATTACCGATCCTTCCAAGTACGTAATTGCTTATGAGCCAATCTGGGCAATTGGTACTGGTATGACTGCAACTGCTGATGACGCACAGGAAGTTTGCGGCGCAATCCGTAAGACCCTGGTAGAGATCTTTGGCGCAGAAATTGCAGAGGGCATCCGTATTCTTTACGGTGGCTCTGCAAAGCCAGAGAACGTTGGTGGCTTCCTCGAGAAAGAGGACGTCGACGGCGCACTTGTTGGTGGCGCATCTCTTAAGGCTGATTCTTTTGTTGCAATGGTAAAGAGCGCTATGAACTAAGCTGGGCAAAACGCCTTACTATCGGTTAGGCGCTCAGCGCGTTTGTTAAGTTCTTGTTTGTTTTGCAAGTTGGCACACGCCATTCCCAAAGGGGAGTGGCGTGTGCTATTCTTTTCTGTTGTACGTGAAAATAACTAGGGCTGGATTTTCTCGCCAGCAAGAGGGGGAACCTCGTGGGCGTTCTGAATACAATTCTTTTAGTGCTGTTTATACTTTCTGGCATTTTGACGGTGTTGCTTGTTCTGGCACACTCCGGAAAGGGCACTGGCGTTTCTGACATGATTGCTGCATCTATGTATAACGCAAGTGCTGGTTCAGGCATTATGGAGAAGAATCTTGATCGTCTTACCATCATTACTACAACCATCTTCCTGGTTTGCGCTATTGTGATGGCTCTGACATTCCCTGTTGGCTCTATTGGTTAAGTAGCTATCTTCCTATTTGAAGCATCTGCCGAGAAACCCGGGTTTCTCGGCATTTTTTTCTATGTATCGTGCTGAGTCTGCCTAATTTTGCTAGTAGAACTGTTCGCAAATGGATTGATTATGGCAGATAGTAGATATCTTTTACTTCTTAACAGAATTTTCAATAACGTTTCTCATATGTAAACAAATTTGATTTAGACCTGCACGTTGAATTCAAACAGTCATTATATGTGGATACGTTTTACTGGGAGTGGTATGACTAAGCTTGCTTAATTAAGAGATATTTTTTTGGTTAAGCAACTTATCCATGGTAAAATTATATTTTGCTGTGTATTCACGGCATAACGTTATAGGAATGCTAGGTTGCCATACCGAGAAAACCTCGCTTATCAGGTGGATAAGTGCAAGGCGGTGAGGAGAGTCAATGGCACGGTTTGTTTGGTACGTTACAAAGAGGATTTTGAGCTACATTGTGATGATTTTTGTTGCAACTTCGCTCACATTCTTCCTTGCATCAGCGTTTATGAATCCACGCTCTAATTTGGAACAGCGTACTCCACGCCCTCCACAGGAGTCTATTGAGGCTAATTTGAATAGAGCAAATCTTAATGATAAGACTCCAGTTATTGAGCGTTATCAGATCTGGATTACCAACCTATTTACAAAGTTTGATCTTGGCATGACTCCAACAGGAGATAGTGTTAACCGTGAGATGAGCTCTAAGTTTATGGCTTCTATCGAGCTCATGACTCCAGCGACTATTTTGTCGGTTGTTATTGGCGTTAGCCTGGGCGTTTATACCGCTCAGCGCCAGTATCAGTGGCAAGACCGTTTCTTTAGCGGCGTTGCTTCTGTTTTATTGGTTATTCCAACCGTTGTTATGGCAATTTTGATTGTCTTTGCAGCAATCGAGATTAATGCACGTGCCGGTTCTCGTATTTTCTACGTCACTGATCTTTCCAGTGGAGATACTGGAAATTTCTTCACGTGGCTCATTGACTTCCTCCAGCATATTATTCTTCCAACCATTGTTCTTACTATCGTAAGTTCCGTCGGTTACCACCTGTCTCAGCGTACGTACCTGCTTGACGAGATGCACGCAGACTACGTTCGTACTGCTCGCGCAAAGGGACTTACTCGCAAGAAGGCAATTCGCAAACACGCCCTTCGTGTCTCTTTGATTCCAACTGCTGTTTCAGTTGCGTTCTCACTTGCAGGTATCTTTACTGGTGCTGTTATGACCGAGAAGGTCTTTGCAATTCACGGTCTTGGTGAGTACTTTATTAACTGTATTAACAACAACAATATTCATGGTGCAGTTGCAGTTGCAGCTTTCTCTGGTGCAATGACTCTTGTTGGTGCTCTTTTGGCTGATCTCTTTGCTGCTGCTCTTGATCCACGAATTAAGATGAGCTAAGGAGGCGGATATGTCTAAAGAAGAGCTTCAAAAAAATGACGATAAAAACGTCTCCGTTGATGCGGGTCTTACTAATGCTGAGCGTGAGCTTCAGGCAGATGCTAAGTATGACAACAAAGAAGTTAAAAGAATTAGCTATGCTGGTCTTATTGCAAGGCGTTTCTTCCGCCAGCGTTCTGCAGTAATTGGTTTAATTATCCTTGGAATTATGGTTCTTATTGCAATTTTTGGACCATATGTTACCTCGTTTAATTACACAGACGCTGACTTTACTGCAATTAATGTAGCTCCTAACGCAAAGCATTGGTTTGGTACTGATGGTGCTGGCATTGACCTTTATGCCTGTGTTGTCCACGGCCTTGGCCGTTCTTTGACCATTGGTATTAGCTACGCAATCTTGACCACTATTATTTCGGCAATTATTGGTACTGCAATTGCATATGTTCGTGGCATTCCAGAGAAGATTGGTATGTGGCTTCTTGATATGCTCATGGTTATTCCTAGCTTCTTGCTGGTTGCTATGATTGTTCGTGCATCAGGTGGCGAGTCTGGCTGGCTCATGCTTATCTTTGGTCTGACTGCTTTTGGTTGGATTGGTCGCGCGCGTACTATCCGTACTATGGCATTGTCTTTACGTGAGAGAGATTACGTCAAGGCTGCTAAGTACATGGGTGTCTCGCCATTTACTATCATCATTCGTCACCTTATTCCAAACCTTGGCTCAATTCTTATTATTGATTTGGTTTTGGCTGTTATTGGTGGTATTAACTCTGAGACTGCATTCAGCTTCTTGGGCCTTGGTATTAAGGCACCAGATACTTCTCTTGGTTATCTTCTGAGTGCTGGTTCTTCTGCAATGCTTACTACTCCATGGATGATTCTGATTCCATCAGCATTTTTGATTGTTGTTTGTGTTGGCCTGCAGCTCATTGGCGATGGCCTTCGCGATGCCTTTGATCCTTATTCACGCGCTGCTGGTAGCGTTAAAGATCAAGAAGAGGATGATTCTTCTAAAGATGACGCTCAGCTTGATAATTTTGAGGGTAGCATCGTTTCTGAAGAAACTACGGAGCGTGCATAATGTCTGACACTACTAATACTTCAACAAAGCAGGGAAGTGTAGAGATGGACGATGTCCTTCGCTACGAACTGCTCGAATCAAACGGTCCAAAGGGTGCTCCTACAGGCGATCCAGTTCTTTCTGTTCGCAATCTTAAGGTTTCCTTTAATACTGAGGCTGGTCGTGTAGACGCAGTCCGCGGTGTTAACTTTGACCTTTGGGGTGGTCGTACCCTTGGTATCGTAGGTGAGTCTGGCTCTGGTAAGTCAGTAACTGCTCTGTCTCTTATTGGTCTTCTTGATGACAATGCTCACGTTACCGGTTCTATTAAGCTTGGTGATGAAGAACTCATTGGCAAAACCGATGAGGAGATGTCAAAGCTTCGTGGTACTAAGATTTCTATGATTTTCCAAGATCCACTGTCTGCTTTGACTCCAATGTTCTCTATTGGAGACCAGCTTGCAGAGGCTCTACTTACGCATAATCCCAACATGAGCAAGGCAGATGTTCGTAAGCGCTGTATTGAGCTTCTTTCTATTGTTGGCATTACTGATCCAGAGAATCGTCTGGATTCCTTCCCACATGAGTTCTCTGGTGGTATGCGTCAGCGTGTTGTTATTGCTATTGCTATTGCAAACAATCCTGACATCATCATTGCAGATGAGCCAACCACTGCTCTTGATGTAACCATCCAGGCTCAGATTCTTGATGTTTTGAAGGTTGCACAGAAAGAGACTGGTGCAGCAGTTGTTCTGATTACTCACGACCTTGGTGTTGTTGCAGGCACTGCTGATGATATTATGGTTATGTACGCAGGTCGTGGCGTCGAGCGCGCAAGTGTTGATACGCTTTTTGCTGAGCCGCGTCATCCTTACACCATGGGTCTTCTAGGTGCTGTTCCTAAACCACATCTTCAGGCAGAGCACAGGCTTGTTCCTATTAAGGGTAATCCACCATCACTTGCGGCCATTCCTACTGGTTGTCCTTTTAACCCACGTTGTCCTATGGCTACTGCTGAATGCTCTAAGAAAGAGCCAGTATTGCTTCCTGCAAATGCTGCTGAGGGTCACTTGGCATCTTGCCACCACCTTCAGGAGATTTGCGAGAAAAACCTTACCTATGCTGAGGTGTATCCAGACTTTGAGCCAGTCCTTCCAAAGTGGGTCGATGTTCCACGTAATGAGCGTCCTGTTGTGCTTAAGGTCGAGAATCTTACTAAGACGTTCCCTGTTCAGGGTAAGGGCTTTATTAGGCGTAGCAAGGGCACTATGACTGCTGTTGACCGTGCAAGCTTTGAGATTCATGAGGGAGAAACTCTTGCGCTTGTTGGTGAGTCTGGCTCTGGTAAGTCAACAACTCTGATGCAGATTATGGATCTGTTGAAGCCTGAGGATGGTCGCATTACTGTCCTCGGTAAAGATGTTGCTGAGCTTAAGAATGCTGCGCAGCGCAGAGAGCTTCGTAAGGATCTTCAGGTAATTTTCCAGGATCCAATGAGTTCTCTTGATCCTCGTATGCCGGTCTATGACGTTTTGGCAGAGCCGCTTCAGGCGCAGGGTTGGAACAAAGAGGACATTAATACCCGTATTGGTGAGCTTATGCGTCTGGTTGGTATTAATCCAGACTATGTTGACCGTTTCCCATCTCAGTTCTCTGGTGGTCAGCGTCAGCGTATTGCTATTGCTCGTGCTCTTGCAACAAGTCCAAAAATTCTTCTGTTGGACGAGCCAATTGCATCTTTGGACGTTTCCATTCAGGCAGGTATTATTAATCTTCTTGAGGATCTTCAGGTTCAGTTGAAGATTTCTTATCTCTTTGTCGCTCATGATCTTGCAGTTATTCGTCATATTTCTGATACTGTTGCTGTTATGCACTTGGGCAAGATCGTTGAGTATGGTGAGACTGAAGAGGTCTTTACTAATCCGCAAGATCCTTACACCAAGGCGCTTCTCTCGGCTATTCCAATTCCTGATCCAAAGATTGAGCGTACCCGTGAGCGTATGATTTATCAGGATGGTAAGCTAGTTCCTGCAACTCACATTTCTAACGAGTAACAAAGATTCAATATAATTTTTGAGGACCCGCACTTAAAATTAGGTGCGGGTTCTATTTGTTACAAATAGTGAACGAGGTTGTTACGGGATTGTTTCCTCTATGGAGTATTATTTAGCGATTTCGTATAGTTAAGTGAATATCTGTAGGCCTTTAACGAAATGGGTGATCATATGGCTGACAGTTTTTCCCGTCGTTCGTTCTTTGCTCTGACTGGTATCACCGCTGCAGGCCTTGGCCTTGCTGGCTGTGCTCCATCAAACTCTCAGGGTGTCGGCTCTTCCAACACTGGAACTGAGCCTCAAGACGGATCTCCTGCAAACACTCCTCTGGATCAGCTTCCTCTTCCAGAGAAGGGCAAGAAGTACAACAATCCTAAATCTCGTGATGAGGTTCAGGATGGCGGTACTTTAACTCAACCAATTACTGAAGTTGGACCTCAGTGGAATTACTACAATCTTGCTGGTAATACCACTTACATGAATATTCTTCATGGTCTTATGAATCCACGTGATTTGTTTTATGGCAATATTGACGGTAGTAAGTTTGAGCCTAATAAAGATTATATTAAGGATTATAAGGTAGAGGAGAAGGACGGCAAGCAGGTTGCTACCCTTACTTTTACTGATCAGGCTAAGTTTAATGATGGTACCGATATTGACTGGACCGCAATTCAAACAGCATATGTTTGTCTGAGCGGTACAAATGAAAAATTTGAGGTTTCAAATACTGACGGCTATGACAAGATTGAGTCTGTTGCTCAAGGTGATACTGCTAAAACCGCTGTTGTTACTATGAAAGAAGCAGTCTATCCAATTGAAATGGTTTTGTCTTGGGCACTTCATCCAAAGCTTCAAGATCCAGATTTCTTTAATAATGGCTACAACAATGAGCCAAATAATGATCTTGGTGCTGGCCCTTATATTGTTGACTCACACGATGATTCTTCTGCTACCTTTAAGCCCAATCCTAAGTGGTGGGGAGACGCTCCTAAGCTTGATACGCTTGTGTACAAGCAGATGGATACTCAAGCTACTATTAATGCCTTCAAGAATGAAGAAGTAGACACTGCTGGTGGCTCTACCTCAGGTTCTGCAGAGCTTCTCTCTAACTTCTCTGGCCTTGGTGATAAAGCACAGATTCGTCGTGGCCTAGGTTTATCTATTGCTGTTATTGAGGTTAACTCTACTCGTGGTGTACTCCAGGATGTAGCGGTTCGTAAGGCATTCTGTCAAGTTGTTGATCCAGCAACTCTTGTATCCATTGTGTTCCAGGGCGTTAACTGGAAAGAAGATACTCCTGGTTCTATGCTTTGGCCGTATTGGGCTGCGGGCTATGAGAATAATCTTCCTGATGATGTCAAGAACCTTAAGTCTGCTGAAGAGCGCACCAAGGCCGCTAAGAAGACCCTTGAGGATGCAGGCTATTCTCTCAATGGTGATTTCTATGAGAAGGATGGTCAGCAGGTTACCTTTGCTTACACGATGTTTGGCGATGGTACTAATGTAAAGAACCGTGCTGCAGCAATTCAGAAGATGTGTAAAGATGCTGGTATTAATATGACGCTTGACTCTCACCCATCTTCAGAGTTCTCTAAGGTTCTTACCTCTGGTTCTTGGGATGTCTGCCTCTTTGGTTGGAATGGAACCTCAACTTCTTACAACAATGGCGTTCAGCTTTATGGTTCCACCTCTGCATCCAACTTTGGTAAGCAGGGTACTGCAGACACCGATGCAATGTTTGCAAAGGTTGTCTCTACCAAAGACTTTGATGAGCGTATAAAACTTATGAATCAGGCAGAGAAAAAGATGATGGAAACTTACTGTTATCTTCCAGTTTACACAGGCTCTGATTGCTATGTTGTTAAGAAGGGTCTTGCCAACTTTGGTCCTAAGCTTTTTGAGGATGTTCCATATACCATTGTTGGTTGGCAGAAGTAAGTAAGGGACAAAACGATCTTTTTGCAAAGTTCTTTTGAGAAAAAGTTTCAAATTTTCTCATAAATGTTGCCTGAAGATGTGTTAGTATATCCCTCGCTGCAAAGCAAGTCGGAGTGGCGGAATTGGCAGACGCGCTAGCTTGAGGTGCTAGTGGCCTATTAATGGCTGTGCGGGTTCAAGTCCCGCCTCCGACACCACGAAAATTCGGCGGATCTCTTCGGAGGTCCGCCTTTTTCGTATACTTAAGGCTGTCCGATTTGTTTTTTCCTTGCCGGTAGGGAGTATCTGTGGCAGATAATAAGCTGAGTGTGAGACGTGTTGAGGGAGTTGTTGACGGAACCGTTGCTGCAACTCTGTCTCAGTTGCTACGACTGACCAGTGATGCAGTCATCGTTTTTAATATGGAGGGCATAGTTCTTCTCGCCAATGAGGAAGCCGAGACCTTATTTGCTAAGGCTGACGGTACAATTGCTGGCCTGGATGTGCGCTTTTTGTTTGCCCCTGCAAATCAAGAAAATTTGCAAGAGGCGTTTTCTGTAGAGTCGTTGCCGTTTGCGATTGATGGTTCTACCTCTATGGTGACTGCTCCCTCGCAAGATGGTACGTCGCAGGTGCTGAGTGTGCGCGCAGATTATGTTGGCGCACCTACGCAAGCCATTGTTTTGTCAGCATCTAAGCTTCGTGATCTGTCTAGTTCTATGCACGATGATGAACGAATGGTGTTGGACCTTCGACGCGCCAATAAGAGGCTCTCAGGAGCGCTCCAGATTGTTTTGGATACGCTTGACTCGGAAGATATGAGTCAGCTTATTGAACGTGTGTTAGAAGAGCTCTCAGAGACTGTTGAGGCCGATGGCGCGCTTATTTATCTTGCCGAGCAAGACGGGTATCACCTTCATGGTGTTACGGAGTCACTGAGAAGTGCATTACTGAGCGGTATTCCTCGCTATTTTGCATTTAACAGCTCTTTGGAGCGTTTGTTGTTTTATTCTGAGCACGCGCTCCGCTTGCACACTGTGCCCCTGAACTCGGATGCTCTTAAGCAGGGAAGGGTTAAAAAGCGCAATTTAGTTAACGAGGAAACACGCGAGGTCATAACCGTTGACGCAAGTCATCTTCCTCCGTTTACCAGTTTTCTTGTGGTGCCTGTGTGGTTTGGTGGTCACATTGTTGCCTTGATTGAGGTGGGTTGGGAGCGCAAGCGTGCGCTTCTGGTCGAGGATGCAAGACTTCTTGACTCTATTGCAAATTACCTCTCAGTGCAGCTTGTAGGTGCGTTGTCAGCCATGAGGACGCAGCGTAGAGATATGCTTCGTGAGGCATTAGCTCGCGTACGCCAAGGATTACTCCATAGCACTGCAGAGGGTGAGAAGATCTCTGGTGAACGTCTGCAGCAGGTTATGAGGTCGGTGGGAACTGATCTTAATACACAGGTTTTCTCGATAGATTGCTGCGAGGTAACGGGCAACATTACACTTCATATGCTTGACGCTGAGCAAGGATTTGCTGATGCTCAGGACGGTGGCACGCAAAGTGTGGCTGAGGCGGATAATGACGCACAAGTCACAGCTGAGCAGCAAGATAGTGGCAAGCAGATTGCGCTTCCATCGACGGTTGAAGGACTCAAGACAGGGGAGGGCGAGGCATCAGTTAAAGAGGTTGAGCTTGATTCTGAGCTGAGCCGAGCGCTTGCCGCACAAGGTTTGCCTTGCAAGGGAGCTGTGCTTTTCTTGGGCAGGTTTGCAGGAGAGCAGCATACCTGGCTTTTCTTGCGAGAAGAAAATGCTGAGCCCTTGAGCGACATTGAGTTTGATTTCTTAGATCGTGTGATGCTTCTTGTTCACTCGCTGGTAGTTGGCGCCGAAGAGAGTCAGCAGAACAAACACATTTCGCAGGCGCTGCAGTCAGGCATGAAGAATGAATTGCAACAGGTCGAGGGAATCTCTGCCGAGGGAATTTATTCATCTGCAACCGCCGATGCGTTTGTTGGTGGCGATTTTTACAGCATGATTAAGCTGCCAGGCCGTCGCGCGTGTATCATTATGGGCGATGTTTCTGGTAAGGGTATTGAGGCGGCATCCATTTCATCCGCAGTTAAAACGGCACTTTCTGCTTATGCATGGGAAGGAAGAACCCCTGCTCGCATGGTGGCAACCCTGAACGAATTCTTGTTAGGTTTCTCAAGAGTAGAGACGTTTGCAACGCTTTTTGTTGGCATTGTTGACCTTACTACCTCATCACTTATGTACTGTTCTGCTGGCCATCCACCTGCAATTCTGGTGTCTGCTCAATCGGGTGACGCTGAGCTTTTGGATGTACAGTCGGGCGTTGTGGGCGCGTTTCATGACATGGAGTACAAAAACGGTACCGTTTGCTTGCATGAGGGCGATATCCTGCTACTTTACACTGATGGAACCACAGAGGCACGTAGTCCTGAAGGCGCTTTTTTTGGTGAGACTGGCTTGCGCGACATGATTATGAATGAGGTTCCTCGTGGGTTTGATGGCTTGCTAAATAGGTTTTTGAATACGCTTGACCGCTATACTGGCAGAAGACTTGACGATGATGTTGCAATGGTTGCTTTGCGCTTTGACGAGCTTGGTAATGCCGATTCTGGCAAGAAGAGCAACTAGACGATTTTCTCGCTAAAAAATGCAGATATCTGAAATTCTTGTTGCTGCGCGGGAACAAGAAACGTATGTATACGCAGCCAAACATAGCAGTAGTTTCAGTTAATACTGACCTTGACGTGAGGGGAGTCCCGTGCGTGAAGGCCCAGATTGAGCAGCTAATTAACAGCGGCTGTAGAAGAATTGTACTGAATATGTCAGAGGTTTCGTATATCGATTCTTGTGGCATGGGTTTTATTGTGTGCGCTGTCCGTCGCATGAAGACGCTCGGCGGTCTTATGAGCCTTACCAACGTGCAACCAACGGCGTTTAAAGCGCTTGTGCGTATGGGTCTTATTGACTTTGTGCCTATAAGTACCTGCGCTGCTAAGTCACGTGTTACTCCGCTTGCACCAGGCACACATCCGTCGTTTCAGACAACATTTAGAGTTGATCCCAACAAAATGTGCGACGCCCGCTCGAGGGCAATTGCGCTAATGAAGACGCTTCCGTTTACCTCGGATCAAAAATTTGATATTGAACTTGCAGTTGGCGAAGCTATTGGCAACGCTATTGATCACGCGTGTGAGAAGGGCGTGCTGACCACGGTCTCCGCATATCCAGATAGAGTAGTTATTGACGTTTCGGATTGTGGTTGCGGCTTTAGTGTTTCTGATGATGAAGAGCCTCCTGAGACTGGTCAGTTTGCGGAGCGTGGCCGTGGTGTTAAGTTGATGCGTCTGCTTATGGATGCTGTGTCTATCCAGGAGAAACCTTCCGGTAATGGCACCATTGTTCGCCTGGTTAAGATGATGAGCTAGGTTGCTTGGAGCATGCGAGGTATGCATGTGCGCGCCTGGACGAGCTGGGAACGAGCCTGATTTTCTCAAAGAATCGGTAGATTTTGCCTTAAAACATTAAAGAATCTGTAGATTTGCCTGATTTCATTAAAGAATCGGTGCTCCAAATACAGATTCTTTGAGTTTTTCAGGCGCGTTTGACTAGAGTTCCAGCAAGCATGGGTGCACACGCGACAAAAAAGAAACCCCAGCCAAAGCTGGGGTTATTACTTTACTGGAGGCGAGACCCGGATTCGAACCGGGGATAAAGGCTTTGCAGGCCTCTGCCTTACCACTTGGCCATCTCGCCATATGAAAAAGGCCGAAACGAATCCGGCCGAGAAATCATGGAGCGGGCTACGGGGTTCGAACCCGCGACCTCAACCTTGGCAAGGTTGCGCGCTACCAACTGCGCTAAGCCCGCGAACGCGAGGAATAATATACGCAAGTTCACGGCTGAGCGCAAGTGTAAATCTCAAAATCGCTAAACTTTTTTAGAAAAGTTACGAATCTAGACACGCACAAGAAATGGACTTTTCTTGCGTAACTTGCAAATAATAGCAGGTAGATTGTTAAGTGTGACTACTTGTCGTATCATGGAACAAGAACTTTTTGAATGAGGTTGTATGTTCTTTATTGTTGCATCGCTTATAGCCCTTTTGACACTTGTGTATCTTGTTGCAAGTGGATTTGTTCGCGTAGTGAGCTATTTTTGGGGCTGGCTTTCGTCTGGCGAGAAGATCGACGGGGTTGCGAGTAACGCTTCTGATGACGCTACTGCCAACGTATCTCCTACTGACATCTCAAGTGGCATGTCGGACGATGCATTGGTCGCGCCTCAAAGCACATCTTTCTCTAAGCCAAAGTCGAAGCCAACACAGGCAGACCTTTCAGCGTATCTAGATGAGATGCATCTTGGCTGGTACCAGGTAGTCATCCTGTTCTTTGTGGGCTGTATGGCTGGTCTTTTGATCGAAGAAATTTGGATGCTTATTACCGCTGGTCTTACTGAGAGTAGGGTAGGTCTTATCTGGGGGCCGTTTTCTCCACTTTACGGAACTGGTGCGGTATTTCTTACCGTTATTTGCTACCAGTTACACAAGCACCACGCTAATAACCTGGTTATCTTCCTGGTTTCAGTTGTTGTTGGTGGCACGTTGGAACAGCTGACCGGTTGGGGAATGAAAGAGATTTTTCACTCGGAATCGTGGACGTACGCTCATCTCCCAGATACTATTACACAGTGGGTAGCTTGGCGATTTTTGGGATTCTGGGGCATTTTGGGTCTTATCTGGTGTCGTTTCATCATGCCTCGAGCGCTCTACAGGATTGGTGAGCCAACATCTAAAAGGCAAGCAATTTTTATTACTCTGCTTACGGTATATCTTGTTGCCGACATCACTATGACAGTGGCGTGTCTGGCAAGAAAGGCTCAGCGAGACACTGGTATTCCTCCGTCAAATGCGTTTGAGGTGTGGGTAGATAATTATTTTGATGATAGTTTTGTATCTGCACGTTTCCAGAACATGACTTTTACGTCGCAGACTTCAGTTGAAAAGTCATAGACTGCGAGACTGCACAAGCTCGCAAAACTGTAAGATTGCAAAACTGTATGATTGCAAAACCGCAAGATCGCGAGAAACCCAAAGGATTTGTTATGCAAATACCTTCTGCAAAACCAGACCATCCAACAGACAGCGTGTACTTGGACTTCGCCGCAGCTACACCTATGGATCCGTGTGTTGTTGATGCAATGATTCCGTACTTCACGGAAAAGTTCTATAACCCATCGGCTCCGTATGCGCTGTCTCGCCAGGTTCGTGATGAAGTAGAACGTGCGCGAGCTGTCTTGGCGCATGCTATTGGGGCTCGTCCAGGAAACGTAGTACTTACTGCAGGCGCTACAGAGGCCAACAACCTGGCGTTTGCTGCGATCTCGGAAGATGCGCACGTTATCGTTGACGCCATTGAACATGAGAGTGTTCTTGCGTGTGCAGGGATTTTCTCGCACAAGACACTTCGCGTAGAGGCAGACGGACGCGTGGTACCAGAGCAGGTTGCAAAGGCGCTTAAGCCAGAGACTGAGCTAGTTTCCGTTGAGCTTGCAAACGGCGAGATTGGAACCATTCAGCCTATTCGAGAGATCTCACAGGTACTTGCTAAGGAACGCTCGCGTAGGCTTGCAGCAGGGGAGACTCGTCCGCTGTATTTACACGTAGACGCCTCTCAGGCAGCGGCGTATTTGAGCGTGAACGTATCGTCGTTGGGCGTAGATATGTTGACGCTTTCTGCAGCAAAACTTTCTGGTCCTAAGCAGGTTGGCCTTTTGTGGGCCTCCGACGATGTGCGCTTAAGGCCACTGGTGTTGGGCGGCGGTCAAGAAGGCGGCGTTCGCTCGGGTACGGAGAACGTTGCAGGCGTTATTGGATTTGCGTGTGCATTAGCGCTTGTAGATGAGAATCGCGCAGACGAGACAAAACGGGTTTCTCGCCTTAGAGATCAGTTGCAGAGGCTACTTTGTGCAGAGTTTCCTCAGATGGTTGTCTCGGGACCAAAGAACGTCAAGCTAAGGCTTCCTAATCTGCTGCACGTTTCTTTCCCGGGACTTGAGGCTCGCCGTTTGGTTATTCTGCTTGAGCGCCTAGGCGTGTCAGTGGGAACAGGCTCTGCGTGTGCTGCATCAAAGATGCAAATATCTCACGTACTTGAGGCTATTGGCGCACCACGAGAAGTGGCAGCGGGAAGCCTCAGGTTAACGCTTGGAAGAACTACCACGGAAGACGACATTTTGTACGCAGCTTGGGCAATCACTGAGGCAGTCAAGCAGGAATCTGCTCGCGTAGGAGTGACATGGGAGAACTAGTTTACCTTGGCATGAGTGGCGGTGTTGATTCGGCGCTGTCTGCAGCCTTGCTTCTTGAGGCAGGTTATAACGTCAAGGCTATCTATATGCGTAACTGGTCAAAGGATCTGCCAGGTTTTAAGTGTCCCTGGGCAGATGATTTGGCTGATGCTGAGCGCGTTTGTGTGACGCTTGGCATTGATTTGGACGTTTGGGACTGTGAGGCTGAATATAAAGCTACGGTAGTTGATTACTTGCTTGATGCCTATGAACATGGGCGCACCCCCAATCCAGATGTTATGTGCAATCAGACGGTAAAGTTTGGTACCTTTGCAGAGCGCGCTTTTGCTGAGGGCGCTAACTTTGTTGCAACGGGTCACTACGCCCAGAATGTTCCTGGCACAAAGAAACTCCTGCGTGCCGCAGATGCTCACAAGGATCAAACATATTTTCTATGGCGTGTACCAGGTCATTTGTTTGAACGTACGCTTTTTCCTATTGGACACATTGCCACCAAGGCTGAGGTACGCTCCATGTGCGCTGAGCGAGGCTTAGGCATAGAGACTAAGCCAGACTCAGATGGTATTTGCTTTATTGGCCCTGTTGGCTTGCGTACGTTCTTGTTGGACACTTTTCAGAAAAAACAAGGCGATGTCATTGAGTGGGAAACAGGCAAGATTCTTGGCACCCATGACGGAGCGTTTCTCTT
Organism: Lancefieldella parvula DSM 20469; assembly: GCF_000024225.1. Classification (NCBI taxonomy): domain Bacteria; kingdom Bacillati; phylum Actinomycetota; class Coriobacteriia; order Coriobacteriales; family Atopobiaceae; genus Lancefieldella; species Lancefieldella parvula. The sequence continues at coordinate 1,021,299 of NC_013203.1, read as the reverse complement.
TACCGTCGGCCAGAGAAAAGGCCTGAACATTGGCGGAGGTCCTGCTCGCTATGTAGTGGCAACCGACACGCTCAAGAATGTGGTCTACGTAACCTGTGACCTTAATTGTCCTGCGCTTTGGACTAGACGTATGGAGCTTTCGGATATGCATTGGATTTCTGGAGAACCTGCAGCTGATGGCAGATATGTGATTAGGACTCGCCATACGGGTGCATTGGTTCCCGTAACGTTTACGCTCACGGATAATCAATGTGGATTTGCTGAATTTGATCAGCCAGTAAAAACCGTTGCACCAGGTCAATCGGCTGTTTTGTACGATGGTCAGGAAGTTGTTGGTGGTGGCATTATTGAGGCCGACAAGAGTATACTTGAGCGGTTCATGTAAAATGAAAAGCAGGTAGTTAGCGAGAAACCCTTGAGGTTTGCGCCGCTTACTTACGTAGAGTGTTGTTTCTGTACACGTATTGTGATCCAGAGTCCAAGGAGGTGCCCATGGATCGCCCAGATGGCGCGTCTGAAACCGAGCACCCCTCATCTTCATCTCGTGTGACGGTAAAGATTGGATCTACAACCGTCAAGGGTGTTTCAACTAAAAAACCTAAGATTAGTGTTGCTCCTACTGCTTCATCTGAACAGGTAGAAGAGGCAAAAGAGAGTTTTGGTCAGGTTAGAAAAAGTATCCTCTTCCTCTTTGCGGTAGTAATACTTTATGTACTCTACATTGTTTTCTCTGGTCAGTTTGATGAGTTTGTTGTTGCCCTAGCTGACGTAGACACAGGATGGCTTATTGCTGGTGCTCTTTGCTATTTTGTCTACTATTTCCTTGGTATTCTCGCTTATGTGATTTCGGTTATTACAGATCCTGAGAGTCCCGTTGGCGTTAGAGATTTGATGAGCGTTGAGGCGTCGGGCATCTTCTTCATGAATTTAACGCCAAACGGCGCAGGTGCTGCTCCTGCTCAGATTTACCGTTTGACTCGTGCGGGTATTTCTGTTGGCCAAGCAGGAGCCTTGCAGTTTACACGCTTTGTTATGTATGAGGCAGGCGAGGGAATCTTTGCAGCTCTTATGCTTATTTTTAGGGCTAATTATTTCTATGAGCAATTTGGCGACGTAACGGTTATTGGCGTTATTTTATTTGGTGCAAAGATAGTGATGGTTGCAGTTATCTTAGCTATCTGCCTGCTTCCTAAAATGGTAAAGTCAGTGGGAAACTGGGGCTTAAGATTGCTCTCTAAGCTACGCATTGTAAAGCGCTACGATCACTGGCATGGCATTATTAACACACAGGTAGACGAGTTCTCAAACGGCTTTAAGACTGCCGCAAAGAATATCCCAGAAATGTGTATTGTCTTGCTGGTCACCTTAGTTCAGCTTGGCTGCCTCTATGCGCTTCCATACTTTGTTTTGCGTGCACTTGGGCAACCAGCTGATCTTTTGACCTGCCTTGCTTCTGGTTCAATGCTTGAGCTCTTGACTTCGGCTATTCCGCTTCCTGGTGGTACTGGTGGTGCTGAGGGTGGCTTTGCCTTTTTGTTTGGTCATATGTTTGGTGAGAAAATTGCCGCAGGCTTTGTACTCTGGCGCGCTATCGAATATCTGCTTCCAACTCTGGTAGCAAGCATGCTTTTGGGGCTCAGATCTCATGATCATGAGCCTATATACCATAAGTGGAATCGCTTCCGCCAGCGTTTCTCTGCCTTTGTAAATGGCGAGAAACCCGCTGCTGCTTCTACGTTACCTCGTCCAGATACATCTGGTATCCAAATTAAGGTTAAGCGTAAGAAATAGGGAAGAAGAGCCAGTATGTGGCTTGATACGTGTCTTTGCTCTATTGGACAGCTGCATGTGCAGCATTTGGAAAAGAAAGCATCTTCATGCGCAAACCGCCAAAACCCATCCTGATTATTCTGGCGCCAATTCTTATTGCTGTTGCTGTTGGTCTTGTCTACGATCTGCAGAATTTCTTACAGGACGTTCCAGAAGTGCGTGATAATCCAATGCTTTTAGCAGTGGTGGCCGTGTGTATCCCGCTACTTGTAGCATTGGTAAAGGACACGTTCGACGCACACGGACTATAGGTGAAGGTTATTTTGTTGTGTTGGCTTTGAGAAAAAGAACAGGTAAATTCCAAAGCCAAGTTTAATTGCTGCATCAATATAGGCAGTTACTGTCAGTGGGATATCTGGAAAAATATAACCTACACCAACATTGACGGCGCAGAGTATAGCCAAATAGATCATCGATTTTCCATGCACAAAGTAGTAGAGGAAAAAGTGCAGTGCGGTGGCCATTAATGCGCCCAACCAAATAAGCCTCCAGTTTTCAGTTGCAAAAAATGGACCACCTAATAAAAACATCAAAATGAATAAGAAAATCACAGCGTATAAAGACATTTTGTTTTGGAACTTACTTGAAGGGCCATCGGAAAACCTATTGAGAACTTTCTTATTTGTATTTATGGATAAGAAGGCTGCAACATATCCAAAGCTAAATACGGACATATTGATAATCTGCTTTCCACCTATTACGGTAGCTGCAAAAATGATGAGAGCTACAACAATTAACCAGAGACCGCATGATTTCTTATAATTAAAGCTTAGCTTCTCGTCTTTGTTATATTCCAGAAAGTTCATAAGTTTCTCCCTTAATCGAACGACTTGCCATAATACTTCTGACCGTATGCTTTTACAATTCAGTTGCCTATCTTTTAATATGTTTTGTCTAATTGAGGTGCAGAAGACATACAGGTTTAAAAGGCGGTCATTCATTTGATAGCCCGCGGTATTTAAATAGCCATCAATGCATTGACGAGACGATCTTTTGCAAAATTCTAAAAAAGTTGAGTTTGACGGTTGCAAGAGGGGCGGGTTTCTCGTAACATATCCCTTGCTGCATCCACAGCAGCAAACATATTCGGGCGTTTAGCTCAGGGGGACGAGCGCTTCCCTGACACGGAAGAGGTCATAAGTTCAAATCTTATAACGCCCACCAACTGTTCACAGGTCAGAGTAATCTGGCCTGTTTCTTTTTGTCTCTATAAATAGTAATCATTATTGTTATTGACAAATAAGTTAAAGAAGGTAAACTTCTAACTAGCACAGTTTACAAATTGTTTTACTTACAGAAAGGAACTGACTATGTCTCTTATTGGTAAGCAAATTGGTGATTTTAAGGTAAATGCATTTCACAACGGTGACATCACCGAGGTAAGCAAAGAGTCCACACTGGGTAAGTGGAGCCTGTTCTTCTTCTATCCAGCTGACTTTACCTTTGTCTGCCCAACTGAGCTTGAAGATCTTGCTAACAACTATGACAAGTTTCAGGCTGCTGGCGCAGAGGTCTACTCTGTCTCTTGCGACACTGAGTTTGTACACAAGGCATGGCACGAGGAGTCCGATCGTATCTCTAAGGTAACCTACCCAATGCTCGCTGACCCAGCTCACGTTCTTGCAAGGAACTTTGAGGTTCTCATTGAGGACTCAGGTCTTGCTGAGCGCGGTGCTTTCATCGTTGATCCAGAGGGTGTCATCCAGGTTGAGCTTGTCACCGCCGGTGGTATTGGCCGTAACGCTGAGGAGCTTCTCCGCCTCCTCCAGGCTGCACAGTTTGTTGCAGAGCATGGCGACCAGGTCTGCCCAGCTAAGTGGCAGCCAGGTGCTGAGACCCTGAAGCCAAGCCTTGACCTTGTTGGTCAACTTTAAGATCTAGGAGCTTACAATGACCGACGTCAAAGACCTCTACGACGCGGTGATTATCGGCGGTGGGCCGGCAGGGCTCACCGCCGCCCTCTATCTGGCCCGTGCTCGCTACCGCGTTCTGGTTGTCGAGAAGGACCATTTTGGCGGACAGATCACTATCACTAATGAGGTTGTTAATTATCCGGGAGTATTCTCTACCAGCGGCTCCGAGCTCTCTGAAACCATGCGCAAGCAGGCTGAGGCTTTTGGCGCAGAGTTTTTGCTGGCAGAAGTCACCGATCTGGATATGTCTGGAGATGTCAAGGTAGTTCACACTACTAAGGGTGAGCGTCTCTGCCTTTCCGTTCTTCTTGCCACTGGAGCACATCCACGACACATCGGTTTTGTGGGAGAAGAGGATTACCAGGGTCACGGCGTTGCGTACTGTGCTACCTGCGACGGCGAGTTCTTCACGGGCAAAGAAGTCTTTGTCATTGGTGGAGGCTTTGCAGCTGCGGAAGAAAGCGTGTTTTTGACCAAGTACGCAAAGCATGTTACGGTTCTTGTGCGAGAAGAGGCATTTACCTGCGCTCCTGCATCATCTGAGGCCGCTCGCACCAATCCAAACATTACGGTCCTGTATAACACGCAGGTTGAGTCTGTTGCTGGAGATTCCGCGCTCAGGTCTATTACGTACAAGAATCTCAAGACGGGCGAGAAGACCACCTTTGCGCCAGAGGATGGCGATTCTATTGGCGTGTTTGTCTTTGCGGGCTATGCACCAGAGACCGATCTGGTAAAAGAACTGGCACAGACTGATGATTACGGTTATTTGATTACCAACGAGCATCAAGAAACAACCTGTGAGGGTCTCTTTGGCGCAGGTGATGTATGTCAAAAGCCGCTGCGTCAAGTTGCAACGGCCATTGGCCAGGCAGCAACTACTGCTACCGAGATGGAGCGCTATATCAAGCGCATTCAGGAAAAGACCGGTCTAGTTCCACAGATGAGCGTCACGCGCATCTCGTCTAAAAGGGAAGCTCCTGAAGCTCCAGCAGCCAAGACTACCACTGACCCCGGAGATCTTTTCACTGATGACATGAAGGTGCAGCTTAACGCTGTCTTTGAGCGCATGGCACGTTCACTTGTGCTTCAGTTGGAGCTTGATCAAAGGCCTGTCTCTGAAGAGCTTGTTGCGTACATGGAGGAGCTTTCTTCTATGACCGACAAGCTGAGCGTTCAGACGGTCTCAGACACGGGCGAGAAAAACCTTCCAGTTGTTCGTGTTTGCGCTCAAGATGGCACGCTAACAGGTCTTGCGTTCCACGGAGTTCCTGGTGGCCATGAGTTTACTTCATTTGTGCTGGGGCTTTACAACGCTGCAGGTCCTGGCCAGCCTATCAGTGACGAGGATAAGGCATCCATTGCTGCAATTGAGTCAAAGACGCATCTTCAGGTCTTAGTGGGACTCTCTTGTACCATGTGCCCAGATGTTGTTGTAGCTGCTCAGCGCATTGCTGCGAACAATCCTCAGGTTACCTGCGATGTCTACGACATTAATCACTTCAAGGAGCTCAAAGATACCTACGACGTCATGAGCGTTCCTTGCTTGGTTATCAACGACGGTCAGAAAGTTGACTTCGGTAAGAAGAACCTTTCTCAGATTTTGTCGCTGATTCCTTAAGATCCATTTGCGTCAAGGAGAGGGTGACGCTTATGAATATGCTGAGAAGATCAATGGTCTTCTCGGCATTTTTATTTTTTGATTTATGAAGTGAGCGTATAAAGCTCGTTTAGAGGTGCAAGGCCATAGCAGCTTTGTTACAAGGCTTTTTGTTGGTAGAGGCCAGCATCAGTAAAGCCCTGCGTGCGATAGTAGGCGCGTGTTCCAATTGAGCTGATAACATTAAGACTGGTATATCCCTCATCAGCTGCGATAGAGGAAGCTTTGGCAAGAAGTTTTTGACCTAGACCCTGGTGCTGGGCAGACATTCCTTCCGAGCCTAGGGATAATGCCTGTCCGTATACGTGAAGCTCTCTAATCATGGCTTGACCTGGCTGTACCAGCAACTCATCGGCACTAACATCACATGTGCCAGAGATCAGTTTGTCCCAGTGGGGAAGTGAAAGCCTACAGAAACCTGCAATTTTATTGTCAGTAGTCACCCATTGCAGGAAGTGCTCGTTACTAACTGAGGTGGTGTAGACAAAGTCTTGCAGTGTGAGTTCATTGGCGCGTACCTGCTGCTGGTTAATTTCTCTAAAGCGAATTTCCTGTACGCGGCTTGCAACGTCTTCAGCAGCAAGTTCTTGTTCCACCATTTGACGTAGGTTGGTGTGTTTGTTTCCTACTAAGATGTCGGTTGCGCTAATGTCTCTAATCATGCGAGAAATGCGTACATACGGTGGTGTGTTAAGCACATCTTGAACAAGTACATCTACCAGCGCGTCTTTTGTGTATGGTTGCCAGGTACCTTCATGAAACTTCTGCACCAGTTGTGTTCCAGATACTAGAGCGCACGGATACAGTTTGATCTCATCGGGGAGAAATCCTGGATCCGTGACAAACGTTTTAAAGTCCTGTTTGTCTGCTTCAGGAGTTGCGCCAAGAAGATTCACCATTAGGTGAGAGTGGATTTTAAATCCGTACAAGCGAATGAGTGAGAAAGCTCGTTTAATCTGAGCAACGCTCATCTGACGTTTGTTTGCGTCAAGAATTTCTTGACGCGTGCTCTGAATGCCAATTTGAATTTTGGTGCATCCAAGCTGTCTAAACATGCGTAGGTTACCTGGCGTGATGGTATCGGGCCTGGTTTCAATAACAAGACCTACCACACGGGCAGCGGCCGTCTCATTAACGCGTTGCTGCTCTACCAACTCATCATAGGTGCTTTGCATCTGAGACCAGGTTCTTTGGTGAGGACGGCTGGAATCGTAGAGCTTATGAAAAGCCTGGTTATACGTGACAGCATCATCAAAGACAGCCGCTTGCTGTTCAGCAACAAAGGAAGAGAGTGCCTCTTCAGAGTTCTGCAAGCCAAACGAGGAGTACCAATCAAGGCGCTCCTGGATGTGGCTAGGAGAGTTGGGCCATTCATTGAGCGCACGGAAGAGCTCTTTGATAAACCAGTACTGGTAACTCTCTGGATAATCGCTCCAGGTACCACCAAGCACAATAAGCTCCACTTTATCGGTTGAGTGACCCATCTGGTGGAGTGCCTGAAGACGAGCAGCAACTTGTACGTATGGATCAAAAAACGTAAGCTCAGCACGCTGACAGGCGGGTTCGTTAGCAAGGTAGCTCTTAGGCATACGCAGATCGCATGGGCAATAAATGCAATTGCTTGAGCAGGTATGCGGCCTGGTGATTACGGTAATGGTGGCAACACCAGAAGCGGTGCGACGAGGCTTCATGCGAACAGAGCGGATAAACCTTTCTTCTAGCTCAGGTGTTACATTCCATGATTGCCACAGTTCATTGTTTTTTTGCTTTACTTGCAAAAAATAGGGGAGAATTGCTCGTTTAGGAATGAGTTTCTCGCGCTCTGTACTGTGGGCGCTGGAGTCAATTCCGCTGTTATGCGAGTTAATAAGTATCTCAAGCTGATGCGCATCAAGAGCACCTTGTGAGCCATTTCTGAGCTGCTGCAATATGTCCAAAATGAGTTCATTCATACAAATAGTATAGGCAATAAGATGAGCTTCTGGCCTTTGGGAGTAAGACGGTGACGTAAAATCTTTGTATGGATACTTCTTTGCACATATCACATACTCAATCTATCAGCACGTCTACTGCTGAGCAGCTGAGCCATATTACCTCTGAGTTTTATGCTCAGCAGGCTCAGAGTTTCTCGGCAACGCGTCAGGCGCCTTGGCAGGGATGGCAGAAGTGTTTGGAAGCCATGCCTCAGCTTTTAGCTGGCGAGAAACCCTCTGTACTTGATGTGGGCTGCGGTAACCTGCGCTTTGCTCGCTTTCTTTGCGGTGAGGCGGGGATTGTTCCCGCAAAATATTTTGCTGTAGATAATTGCAGGCCACTTGTGGAAAGTGGCAACGTAGGTGGCCAGGCTTCTCGGGTAACATTCATTGAGTTGGATGTGATAAGGAGTCTTTTTGACGATACGCTTTTTTCACAGCTGACTGCTCCACCTTGTGATTTAGTAGTTGCATTTGGTTTTTTGCATCACGTACCAGGTGCAAAGAATAGGCTCCGGCTTCTGCGTACACTATTAGAGAAAGCAAAACCTGGTGGCTTTGTGTGCATTTCTTTTTGGCAGTTCATGAATAACCAGAAACTTGCTGACAAGGCTCATGAAACTACTGCCCAGGGGTTGCAAGCGTTAGGTATTGACGCCTCAGAACTTGAAAAGAATGACTACTTGATTGGTTGGCAAGATAAGGTGGATATCTGGCGTTATTGCCATCACTTCTCGCAAGAGGAGCTTGATAAATTGCTTGTGAGCTTAGGTTCCGACGTGCAAGTTTGCGAGCAGTTCAGTGCGGATGGTAAAGAAAACAATCTTAATCGTTATGTGATTTTGCAACGTGTATAGACGCCTACAAAAAAGCTTTATAGAAAATCCCCCGTGCAGAAATCGTACGGGGGATTTGCATTCAATAGGCAAAGTGGACGTATAAGCCGGGTTCTGTCGCGGACAACCATTTATCTACTACCAGCATTGCTGCTGGTCTCTAGCGCGCAACCCGAGCGCAGTGCGGGCCACACCATAGCGCTTCTATTTGCGTTTGCTCCGGATGGGGTTTACCAAGCCATGCTGTTGCCAGCATGCTGGTAGTCTCTTACACTACCGTTTCAGCTTTTCTCTTTACGCGAATGCGCAGGTGAGAGTCTTCTTTTCTGCGGCACTTTCCGTCGGGTCACCCCGCCTGGCCGTTAGCCAGCATCCTGCCCTGTGGAGCCCGGACTTTCCTCATAGCACCCTTCCAATTAGCTGGACGGGCACTCCGCGGTTGTCTGGTCCACTTTGCATGGGCGATTGTATCACGTTCATAAGCTCAGAAGCTCTGAAGTCAAATATTCTCCAAGTAAATGGGACGTTGTGAAGCTGTGGGTTTCTCGCCATACGCCGAGTGGTGGAGAAGAACGCGATTTGGCACGCTGTGTTCATGAAAAGCAACGACAGCGGCTTTGAATACTGCTATGATGAAGAGGCTTACATACGAAAGGACTACCATGGGACTCTTTGATCTTTTCAAGAAATCTTCCAAGACCGCTACGCCAGAGGCTCTTGCTGTTTCTAACTACACTGCTAAAACAATTTATGCGCCAACCAGCGGAAAAGTAGTTGCGCTAGAGAGCGTCCCTGATCCTGTTTTTGCAGGTGGCATGCTTGGACAGGGTCTAGGTATCTGGCCTTTTGAGGGTGTTGTGTACGCGCCGGTTTCGGGTACTATTACTGCAACTACTCCAACTGTTCACGCATTTGGAATCACTGCCGATTCTGGAGAAGAGGTTTTGATTCATGTGGGTGTTGATACCGTTGAGATGAAGGGTGACGGTTTTTCTGCTCTTGTTGAGAAGGATCAGCACGTTGAGGTCGGTCAGCCACTCATGACCTTTGACCTGGATAAGGTTAAGGACGCGGGTCATCCTGAGGTAGTCATTCTTGCTATCACTAACTCTAGTGAGTACAGCAACGTAGAGATTCTTGCCGCTGCAGACCAGTCAGTTTCTGCTGGCGAGAAGGTCTGTGTGCTTGCATAACTGCGGCTCTATAGTTGCTCCATGCCTGACACATCCTACAAGACAATCAAGCTGGATTTTGTTGCGGAAGGTCTCTTTGAAGACAGAAAAAGCCGCTTCATAGCTCAGCTTTGTCATGTGGAGACAGAGACAGAAGCGCAAGAGTTTCTCGCCACGGTGAGAGCGAAGCATTACAACGCTCGCCATAACGTTCCTGCATGGATTTTGGAGGACGGTACAGAGCGCGCCTCCGACGATGGAGAGCCTTCCAGAACGGCGGGAATGCCGGTGCTGGAGGTATTGCGTGGAGCGGGACTCAAGAACGTCTGCTGCGTTGTCACGCGCTACTTTGGTGGAACGCTTTTGGGTCCTGGTGGACTTGTTCGTGCGTATACGACAGCGGCTCAAGAGGCTTTGGCTACTGCAGAAGAAGCGTCTGCTGTTCAGGAAATGCTGCAGGTTGTGAGGGTGGAGTTGTCGGCTCCGTATAACCTGTATGAGCAGATTCAGCGCTTGGTCTCAGATGTTGGCGGCAAGGTTATAACGGCGGAGTTTGGAGCGGACGTTTTTCTCGCCATAGATTTTAGGTGTGGAGAAGAAGCAGCGTTTACGGAGTCGCTGAGGGAGCTCAGTGCTGGAAAGATTACAGCCGAGGTCTCCGCGGCGCGTTTTGATCTGTTCTAGTGGGTAAAAATAAATAATGAGACACTGTTAAGCGCCTCATTATTTTTTAGCATCAAGCACTAATTCTTATTTTGCTGTACTTTTGCATCGAAATACCAAAAGACGAGAAATAATAGAACTACAGCAACAGTATAGGCGCCATCAGGTAATATTCCTTCGCCTCTAAGAAAAATAAATATCAAGAGTAGGATGAGTGTAGGAAAACGAGTAATCCAATATTTTTTTGATGTTAGTTTCATTGGAACCTCACATTTGTAATTCCTACTGGATTAAGCCATGAATGCCAAGTTAAAGATCCAATTCCGGCTAATGCATAATTATAATCAAATACAATTCCAGAAGGAGTATTTCCTACCACGATACCAAGGATAGAGGCAGCTTTAGAAACAACAGCTTCAGGAATAAGAACTCCTGCGATTGAAATAGTTGCTCCCATGGTTCGGACGGTACTTTTAGATAGATAGATTCTGGCTCCCCACCAATAAAAGTCAATCTTATCTACACCTTCAGATGTTACGCTCATTAAAGAATACGTATTAGTACTTCTTTCTTCTTGTGGAGCAATAACATTAGCTTGACCCGTAGACAAGTCAGCTGAATTAATCATTTGATTTGTTTGCTCAATTCGTCTTGATAAAAATTGATAATCTTCTTCCGAAAGAGAAAGCCTCGCTTCAGGAATAATTTCATAATTGTGTGAAGAAGAGTTTAATCTTACAAAAGTAGAGAGATAATTAATCGTAGATTGATTGATAGTTTGATTTATAGATGGACCTGTGTTAGTAGAGTAATTGTTTGAATTAGCTGCTAAAGCTGTAGCTGGAGCACTAATAGCAAGCATCAATGAAATAATACTTACCAAATGAGTCATTTTTTTCATGGTGTAAACCTTTCAGCAGAAGTGTATGTCGACTTTGCCGAATTAAAGGAATTTAATCACCACTGACTTCAGTCGAGTACATAGCTTAGTAATATATATTAATAAATTAAACATAATAAAATCATTATACTTTCTCCTCTGTTATTAAAATTTTAACATAAAAAATGAGTTGATGCAAATAATAGCATCAACTCATTATCTCTAAAGAAATATAATTTATTTAGTGCGTAGTTCTTACTTGCGGTTACGGCCACCAAGGGAGTAGCCAAGGTTCTCCCAGAAATCAATCTGGACATCCTCGCCCTCATCCCAAATCTTGAGCAGGTTCTTTGGAACGTACTGACGACGAACATCAGCCTCGCCGCCATAGAGGCGGAACCAGTCTGCACTCATGATGAGGAAGCCATCTTTACCGGAATCCTTGCCCCAGCTGTTCTCAATGCGCCACTGCTTGGCCTTGCCGTCCTTATCCAGCTCAACGCCCTGGAAGGTCATTGCGTGGGTAAGAGAAGTCTCATAGTTCTCAATCATTGCAGCGCGATCCATGTCAAAGTCAAGACCAAAGAGGCCGTTGTAATCCATGGTGTTGGTTGAAAGAACGTAGTTGAAGTCCTCATTGTGACGAGGGAACTCCTGCATAACGTCGCAGGCCATGCAGACAGGGTTGCCATCCTTCAAGGAAGCAATGGTAGCTGCCTCAAGAACCTCTGGCTCAACGTTTAAGAAGCGAGTCTTAATACCGCCCAAAACGGTGTCGATGAAGGTTAGGTGATACACCTTGCCGTAAGGGTATTTCTTGCTTGGAACAGAGATAAGCTGGACAAAGCCGCGAGGGTCTACGCCACAATAGCGCTCGGCAAACTGAAGAGGAGTAATGCCAAAGTCGCGAAGAATCTGAGTACCTTCCTCGTCCTTCTCGCCGTCCTTTTTGTCCTTGTTGTCAGAAGCTTTTTTAGGCTCAACAGGGGAGAGCTTTGCCTTATCTACCTGTGCATCTTTGCCAACCTTGCACTCAAAGTCAAAGGTTAGAGGTGGCTCACCAAGGCAGACAGAAAGAATCTGGTGGAAGCCTTTGAGTTGCTCCTGCTTAAGCGCACGGAGTTCGTCTAGAGACTTGCCAGCTGCATATGCTGCACGAAGCTCACCAGCGCTCTTTCTGAAGAGGCGATCAATACGCTCGTCCATCTGAGTTGAGTTCTTTGAGCATGCAGTCTCTGGCATGGCATCCTTAGGAACCAGACCGTACTTTTCAACCAAGCTCATGGCAAATGAGTAGTAACCACCGTCACCAATGCCCTCAGTCAGAAGTGTGTGAACAACACGAGAATCAGTTGGTTGGTCAGCAGTCTGAATGATGTACTCAAGTGCTGAATTTGCCTTCTCTAGCTTGTCGTAGAACATGCCGTATGCCTGGCTGAACTCAAAAGTGTCAACGTCAAGCTTCTTGATTGCTTCCTGGCGAAGCACGTTGAAGGAAGAGAACATCCAGCAGCGACCGCTCTGACGCTGGTTGGTGACGTCGCCGGTTTTTGCAACGGCAACACCGTAGGTATCGGTGTAAGTGCGCATAGTAGAGATGTCGCGTGCAGCTGCGGAAACGCCCATGGAGGTTACGGAGTTGCGAGCAACGCGGTTAGCGCGATCTGCACTGAAAGCAGCAGTCTCTTTGTTTGCCCACTGTGGATTTACGGTTTGATCAGCCATAGAGGCTCCTTCTGTTTGTTGCGTTTAGAAAAACCTGGCGAGAAAATCGATTTTCTCGCCAGATAGTTTGACTTTTAGCGAAGAGTTGCAAGAGAGCCCATTGGGTCCCATGGTTCGAGGACAGTTGCTTCTTCGGTCTCAAATATCTTGAGCTGCTCAGGGGTGAGGTACTTCTTGTCAACAACAATCTGGTAGACGTACTCGTCAAACCAAGGGTCAGAGATGGTATCAAAGCCATCGCGACCGTGGTCTTTACCCCAGCTGTTCTCAACCTTCCAGAGGGTTGTGTTGCCAAGAGTGTCAAAGTTAACGCCCTCAAGAACCATAGCGTGAGTCATGAGAGACTCGCCGTAGTCAAGACGCTCGGCGCGATTAAGAGCTCCCTCAACAGGGAAACCAAAGAGGCCATCAACGTCAAGCGCACGAGTGTCCATAATGCCTTCTTCACGAAGGTAAGACTGAGCAACATCGCAGCCAAACCAGACAGGTAAGTTGTCTTTGAGTTGAGCTACTGCAAGGCGCTTGAGCTCAGGGATCTCAAGGTTGAGGTAGCGAACACCGCCGCCCTCAACAACGTTGCCCAAACGGGAAACAGTGTAGGTGTGGTTGAAAGGCTTGTCGGCGGTAGGGGCAGAGATGATTGAAATGTAATCATCAAGATTCATGTCAACAGTCTCAGCGAAGAACTCCTGAGGAGTAAAGGTGCCAGAAAGAACAAGGTTGTCGTCCTTATCGCGCAGGCGTGCCTCAAAAGATACTGGAGGCTGACCTAGGCAGGTTACTAGTAAGGTGTAGACGTCCTCCATCATCTCTTTCTTCATCTCACGCAGAGATTCAAGGGACTCGCCAGCCGCCGCAGTCTCACGAAGACGCTTTGCAGCACTACGAAGGTAACGTGTGAGGTATGTGTCCATTTCATGTGTATTGCTGGAGCATTCTGTCTCTGGCATAGCGCTCTTTGGTACAACGCCGTACTTCTTAACAAGGCTCTTAAACATATCCCACTGGCCACCATCGCCGATTGGATCAGTAAGCAGGAAGGATACAAGACGACCATTCAGAGGCTCATTAAGAGTATCTAAAATGTTCTCAAGGAACCAATTGGACTTCTCCATTTTGTCCCAGAACAGAGGATATGCCTGAGAAAGCTCAAAAGTAGACAGGTTGTATTTTTTGATGATGCGATATCTAAAGGTATTGAGTGAAGCAAACATCCAACAACGGCCAGAGCGCTTCTGATTAGTACGGTCGCCCTGTTTTACCTCAACATCAAAGGTAAGAGGATTGAGGGCAACGCCTTCTGGTACACGGGCTGCTTTTCTAACACCCGCGCTTGTAGCAGCATTCTTAGCTACTGTGTGAGCGCGGTCAGACTCAAAGTTCTTCTGAGCTGCCGCAATGTCGTCGAAGGAAATGCTCTTCATCTGATCCATGTAATCTCCTTAACTGGAATAGGTAATACAAAAACTATATTCCCAATTAAGGAGTCCCTAGTCTAAGAGTTACCAGTTTGAAACTTTTATTTTTTATAAGTTTTTAATGGGACGATTTTTGCGAATTAAGAGAGATTTTGTGACGTCTTTAAATTAGCGAGAAAATATTTTCATTCAATTTACCAGTGGTAATAGAAGAATCGGCACATAGAACATATGTTTGTATTGGTAGTTATTGTCTGGCGAATCGGCTACACTATACAAAGAAATTACGAACCCTTGGTACAAGAACAAATTTGAAGCACAAAGAGAAGAGCGTAGAAAAAAGATGGCATTTGTTCACCTCCATAACCACTCAGATTTTTCCATTCTTGATGGAGCTAGCCGTGTTCCAGATATGGTTAGTAAAGCTGTAGAGTTTGGTATGCCAGCACTTGCTCTTACTGATCATGGGTATCTCTTTGGTATTCCAGATTTTGACCTTGCGTGCCGTAAATACAATGAGGCACTTAAAGATTTTGGCCAGTGGTGTCATGATGTGGAATGTTTTGAAAAGGGCTGGGACTTAGAAGAGCCTCCTGCAGACGCTCCAGATGCTCAAGAGCACGATAGAGTCCATGCTCAGTGGGCTTCTGACGTTCAAATTTGGAATCAAACGCATAATATTGAGGCGGTAAAAGCCAACAAGCCTTCTCCGCTTATCAAACCAATTTTTGGTTGTGAGGCTTATTTCATTCTTGATGATTGTATTGAGAAGGGTACTAAGCAGGTACGTTATCATCTTATTCTGCTTGCTAAAAATGAGACCGGCTATGTCAACTTGATGAAGATGATGTCAGAGGCTGGCTCAAAAGAGATGTTCTATTACAAGCCACGTACTACACTTGAGATGCTTAAGCGTTATCACGAGGGTATTATCTGCACTTCAGCCTGTGTTTCTGGCATTATTCCTCGTATGCTGTTTGAAGGCCGTCCAGAAGAAGCAGAACGCTGGGCAAAAATCTATCAAGATATCTTTGGCGATGATTTTTATCTAGAGATTCAAGATCATGGTTTATCTGATCCGAGTTGGGGTGGATATACCGATAGAACTCTTGCTGAGCGTATTGTAAAAATGGGTCATGATCTTGGTATTAAGGTAGTTGCTACCAACGATAATCACTATCTCACTAAAGAAGACGCAAGCGTTCAAGACATTGCTTCCTGCATTGGTTCGGGCGCTCGTGTTGATGATGAGAACCGTAAGCGTATGACAGGTAGTGAGTTCTATCTTAAGAGTGAGCAAGAAATGCGCCAGATTTTCTCGTGGTGTCCTGAAGCTATCGAGAATACCATTGAGGTTGCAAATAAGTGCAACTATGAGCTGGACTGGACTCATATGTACCTGCCAAAGTTCCCAGACTTGGCAGAAGGAGAGACCTCAGAAGAGCGTTTTAGAAAAGAGTGCGAGCTTGGTCTTGCAAGGCGTTATGGCGATGATTGGCAAAATGTTGTCATCAACGAAATTAACGTTAAAGATCGTTTTGAGTATGAATATGACATTATCTGCAAAAAAGGTTTTGCTGATTACTTCTTGATTGTTCAGGAATATGTTCGCTGGGCAAAAGAGAATGGCATTGGTGTAGGCCCTGGTCGTGGATCTGCAGCAGGCGCTATCGTTGCATACGCTATGGATATTACCTCGTTTGATCCTCTTGAGAATGGCCTTATGTTTGAGAGGTTTTTGTCTCCACAGCGTTCAGAGATGCCAGATATTGATATGGACTTCGACGATGAGCGTCGTCTTGAGGTTGTTGAGCATGTCCGTCAGATTTATGGATCTGAGCGTGTTTCTCACGTTATTACGTACTCAACCATTAAGGCTAAACAGGCAATAAACGATGCTTGTCGTGTTTTAGGTTATCCCGTTTACATGGGTCAGCGTCTGTCTAAAATGATTCCTGGTGACCCTAATGCTCACCTTAAGTTTGTTCTTCATAAGGCTCAAGAAGGTCAAAAAGGCGCCGATCAGTATTCTGCTGACTTTGAAGAGGCCTACGAGAATGACCCTGATGCTAGAAGAATTATTGATGCTGCTCTATCTATTGAAGGCTTGCATCGTGGTGAAGGTGTACATGCCTGTGCAGTTTTGATTGCCCCAACACCTGTTAATGATCACGTTCCCACCAAGGTTGATACTAAGGGCGGCGTAGAGATTACGCAGTACGAGGGTCACTCTGTCGCAGACATGGGTCTTCTTAAGATGGACTTCTTGGGACTTAGAACCTTAACGGTTATTTCTCGCGCAATTAAAAACGTGAAGGATAGCTACGGTATTGATATCGATGTAGATAGCATTCCATTTACAGATCCAGAGATTTACAGACTTCTGAGAGAAGGACGAACTGCTGGTGTTTTCCAGGTTGAGTCTGCAGGTATGACAGCAACCATTAAGGGTATGAGACCAACAGAATATAAGCACATCGTCGCACTTATCGCTTTGTATCGTCCTGGTCCTCTTAACGCAGGTATGGTTACCAGCTATATCAATCGTATGAACGGTAGAGAAGAAGTCAAAGATTACGATCCACGTCTTCATGACATCTTGGAAGAAACCTATGGAACCATGGTCTACCAAGAGCAGGTTATGCAGATTTCCATGAAAATGTCTGGTTTTACCGCGGGCGAGTCTGACAAGGTTAGAAAAGCAGTAGCAAAAAAGAAGATCAAACTCATGCAGGAAGTTGTTCAGCACTGGGATGACGGTACTGATGAGACCATGGAGGCTCACTGGAAAAACGGTGCAGTTCGTAATGGATTTGATCGTTCTGTTGCAGAAAGCATCTGGGACGATGTTCTTGAATTTGCATCTTATGCGTTTAACAAGTCTCACTCTGCTGGTTATGCAATTCTTGTTATGCAGACCGCATGGATTAAGGCGCATTATCCACACGAGTTCATGGCAGCAGTTCTTACCTCATATATGGGCAAGACGGATAAGATTGTTCACTACGTAAGTGCTTGTCGTCATGAGGGAATCAAGATTCTTCCACCAGATATTAACGAGTCAGGTAAAGACTTTACGGCTACTAAAGAAGGTATTCGTTTTGGCTTTGCAGGAATCCGTGGTGTAGGTGCTGGTGTTGGCGAAGCTATTATGCTTGAGCGTCAAAAGGGTGGTCCTTTTGCTAACATCCACGATTTTGTTGATCGCATGGATGCAAGTCAGGCAAAGCGTAACGTTGTTGAAGCTCTTATCAAGGCAGGAGCTTTTGATTCTACAGGCTATACCCGTATGCAGATGATGAGTTTTGTGGATAAGAATAATCCTCAAAATATTATCGATGCCGCTACTAAGCGCCAAAAAGATAAGGCTGTTGGTCAGTTCTCAATGTTTGACATGTTCGCAGAAGTAGAAGGTTCTGGTTTTAGTGATATCGTTCCAGAGCCAGATGGTGTTGAGTGGGATAGACGATTCAAGCTTACAAAAGAGTATGAAGTCTTAGGTATTTACGTCTCCGATCATCCACTTCGTCCGTATGAGTATGCCCTTGCTAAGAGCAGGGATTATGCTCTTGCAGAAATTGAAGAAAACGTAGAGGTGCAGCTTCCTAATGGTGCTATGTCTCAGCAGTTCAAAGTTCCAGAGGGTAAACCTATTCGCTTTGCTGGCATGGTTACTAATGTTATGAAGCGTACTACTAAAAACGGCGATCCAATGGCAATTGTTACGCTTGAAGATATGGAGGGTAGTGTCACTATTGTCATGTTCCCTAAGCTTTACAAGAAGGCTGCAAGACTTCTGGCTGGTGATGTTGACCCAGAGACCGGCGAGAGCCAAAGCGATATCTTTATTTCTGTTCTTGGAAAGCTGGAGCGTTCTGATAGAGGTGATCAGGTTATTGCTCAGGAGGTTAGTCCTATTGAGCTTAACAGTGCCAATAACACGCCAAAGACGCTTGTCATCCATATGCCTGCTTCTCAGCTTGAAAGACAGGTTATCGAAACACTTGGACAGATTTTCTCGCGTTATCCCGGAATGGACTGTATTGAAATTAGGGTGGAAACGGATAGGGGTGATGTCATGCGTATGGAAATTCCTACCAGAATTGATGGACGTAGCATGGTCCTTTTGACAGAGCTCAAAGATCTTATCGGCCAAAGCGGATATGCACAGATTGTTTAGATTTTGTCGATTCTGTATTTGTACAGTACGATTAAATAATAACTGTTACTATTTATTGAGCACTTGCTAAGAAATTCTGACATCTACGGATGTCGTGAGAGGAGAAAAAATGATTGACGCAAAGTTTTATCGTAACAAGGAGACAGGCGCTGTTGTTTACGGTGTCGTAGGCAATGCAGAGGCAGCAGATTTTGAGCTTCTCCAGGCTGGCGTTACTGACGGTGCAGCTGAGAAGCATGTTCCGTTTGTTACTCGTGAAGGCAACACCGTTACCGTTCGTATTGGCGAGGTTGCTCACCCAATGCTCGAAGAGCACTACATTGAGTTCATCGCTCTTGTTTCTGAGAACGGCGCTCAGTTTGCACAACTTAAGCCTGGTCAGGAGCCAGTTGCTACCTTCACTCTTGAAGAAGGCGTTGAGGCTGAGGCTTATGAGTACTGCAATCTTCATGGTCTTTGGAAGGCTTCCCTCTAAGTCTACGTGCCCAGCAATAAGTAATAGCTTATTAGTGTCAAATGGAGCTGCTATTTGCAGCTCCATTTTTATTACTACACCTATTTATTTTTGGGTAAAAACAAACTAAGTATTTCGTGATAGGAATGGTATGCGCATAGCAGTTGCACAAATGAATACTCGGGCTGGAGACTTTGAATTTACCGCTCAAACCATGCTGGAATATGCTCAGCGGGCCCAACAGCAGGGTGCTGAGCTAGTCATCTATCCTGCGCCAACTCTTACAGGACTGTTAAGCGTACCAGAGGCTGATACGGACGGTCTCTTTGCAGACCTTTCTGAGACTATTAACTTTCTTTCAGAAAAACTTCCTATTGCAGCTCTTATTCCTGTTGTAACAGAGTTTGATGGAAACGCGGCTAGCGAGGTCTTTCTTGTCAGAAACGGTGCTGTAACCCCACTTAAACTAACTGCTCAGATAGCGCATATGAGCGCTCTTGCTCGCTCTGCTAGTTCTTCGCAAGATTCTAACGAGGATACTGTTGAGCTTGCAAAGTTTGAAGCAGGCGGCCTTACGTTTGGCATTGCTTTTACCTACGAAGATCTTGACGCATGGCAAGATGTCGATGACTCGTTAGATGCTGTTATTTATCTGCCATTTTTTGGTTTTGCTGTTGATGATTCATCATCTGCTATGGGTATGGCTGTGGCAGAAAGCCGTTATCTAGGGGATGTTGAAGAATTTGATAGTTGGCTTATTGCTGCAAACGCTGTTGGTGCCTATGGCAACCAGGTGTTTTGTGGTTCAAGTTTCTTCTTGTCACCCTCGGGAGATTTGGTCAAACAGGCGGCATCATTCTCAGAAGATATGGTTGTCTGCGACGTTGACCAAGATACCATCGAAAACTTTGATAGAGAAGATACCGCAGGTGTTTATAACAGTGCACTTACTACCTGGGGCGTATTGGCTACAGGCGTACGAGATTACACAGTAAAGTCTGGCTTTGATGGCGTATTTATTGCGGTTGATGGCTCGCTTAATTCTCTGGTTACCGTTGCTCTTGCCTCGGACGCCTTAGGTCCCATGCGTGTACATGTACTGTTGCTTCCAAACAAAAATTCAAGAGCAACAAGCGCTGCGGAGCTGCTTGCTGCTAGACTTCGAGTTAATAAGGTTGCCGTGGACAGCACGGTTTTCTCGACATTGACCGATACAAAATTGGTTAGTGCATATGGCTATACTTATGCTGACCAGCACAATTACTTAACGCTTGAGACTGCCGATAAAACCATTCTTGCACTTAAGGGAACAGAGATTTCCAGTGCACACTCCTTGTGGCCACTGGGAGATATGTACCATGCAGACATTGTTGACCTAGCAAGAGTGAGAAATACTTTCTCACCAGCTATTGACCATGCAGTTCTCGAGAATATCTCTGAGGTTGTAACTGATGGATTAGAGAATGCAGCATCAACCTCTCAAGAGCGAATTGAGTTTGTTGACTACGTGCTCACTAGCTATCTTGAGTGGAATAAGAGCATTTCTGCAATTGTGGAGGAAATGGGAAAGGTTGACGAGGTCAAAGCAATTATTTCTATGCTACATGCGCACCAAAAAGATCGCAGAAATACTACTGAAGTTCTGGAGATGTCTTCAAAGAGTCTCATGAATGCTCAAATTCCACATGTATCTGTCTGGCAAGACAGGATTAGAGATACAAAAGCTTCAGAATCTAAGCTGGTAGAATCGCTGCGAAATTCTTTGCGAGAAATTCAAGGGACTTCTATACGTCTATCTGAGTTGTCAGTTGACCCGACGGAGGCTCGGGAAGGCTTTAAGGATATGCTTGAGCTTTTAAAAGAGCTTGCACAAGAAACTGACACACAAATTGGCATAGTCGATCCAAAAATGTGGAGAGGTCCCTTCTCAGAAAATTAGTTGCATCATTAGTAAAGACTCTGTGATAATATAGAACGAACGTTCTATATTAGGAGGTGCAATGGTAATTCTTGGAATAGACCCTGGTCTTGCTCACACTGGATGGGGAATTGTAGAGACAAGGGGTTCTGAATGCCGTGCACGTGCCTATGGATGCATTACTACAACTGCAGATGAGCCAATAGATATGCGCTTGGGAAGAATTTATAACCAAATCATTGATGTTATAGATAAGTTTTCGCCCGAGGCTCTTTCTATTGAGAGCATTTACTTTGGACAGAACGTTAAATCAGCTATTCCTACTGCACATGCTCGTGGGGCTGCTATTGTTGCTTGTTCTAAAGCAGGTCTAACGGTTGGAGAATATACTCCAATGCAGATAAAACAAGCAGTTGTTGGCACAGGAGCTGCTGATAAACAACAGGTTATGTATATGGTCCAAAATATATTGTGCTTGGACCATCAACCTCATCCAGACCATGCAGCAGATGCTTTAGCCGCTGCGGTCTGTCACGCTAATCTTGTAAGAACTACCTCGCTTGGAAAGGGAAGAATACAACTATGATTGTCCAGCTTACGGGCACACTTGTATCCGTTACTCCTTCAGTCGCTGTTCTCGATGTTAATGGTGTTGGGTATGAGCTAGGTATATCAGCCTCAACAGCTGCTGCGCTTCCACAAGCGGGCGAGGCGGGCGTTACGGTTTTAACGCGTATGGTTGTTAGAGAAGACTCAATGGAACTCTTTGGTTTTGCTTCGCGAGAAGAGCGTGCACTCTTTGATCGCTTACGTGCAATTTCTGGAGTTGGTCCTAAACTAGCTCTTTCTGTTCTTTCTACGTTTACTCCGCAGCAGCTTGCAGTAATTGTGGCTACTAACGATGGTAATCGCCTTAAGAGTGTCTCTGGTCTTGGTAAGAAAAAAGCAGAACGCTTGATTATTGAACTATCTGATGTGTTTGCAAAAGATACAGAGCTTAAACAGCTTGTTGGACTTACCTCTCCTACAGATTTTGCTTCTATTCCAAAACCTACTGTAACTTCAGTAGAATCAGAGGCTATTGAGGCTCTCCTTGGAATGGGCTTTACTTCTCAGGAGGCAACGCTTGCTCTTGAGGGTTATGAAGAGGTTGGTGCTATTACAATTGAAGCTGCTATTGGATATGCATTAAGGCGTTTGGGAAGTGGTAATTAATGTGGGAAGCAGATGCAGATAATCTTTTTGAGTCATCGTCTACTCCAGCTCCATTTCCAGGACACACTTCTCAGCGCGTAGTTTCTAGTGGGCTTCAGGCGGAAGATCTTGAACAAGATAGAAACTTACGTCCAAAAACACTTGATGAGTATCTTGGTCAGGAGCGCGTTAAATCCAATCTGCGCGTTCTGATTGAAGCGGCAAAAAGTCGTAATGAACCTCTTGATCATGTTATTTTTTCTGGTCCTCCAGGCCTTGGTAAAACAACCCTTGCTGGCGTTTTAGCAGGAGAGATGGGTTCAAAGCTTCATACAACTTCTGGTCCTGCAATTGAGCGAGCAGGAGATTTAGCGGCAATTCTCACTAATCTTGAAGAAGGAGATATCCTCTTTGTAGATGAGATTCATAGGCTTAATCATCAGGTTGAAGAAATTCTGTATCCAGCAATGGAAGATTTTTTCTTAGACATTGTTATTGGCAAAGGTCCTGCAGCAAGGTCCATTAGACTTGATATCCCGCGCTTCACACTCGTAGCAGCAACAACAAGAACAGGACTTCTAACTGGTCCTTTGCGTGATCGTTTTGGTATCTCATATCGTCTTGATTACTACACTGTCTCTGAGCTTCAAACTATTGTTATGCGCTCAGCAAATATTCTTGATGTTGAAGTAGATGAGCAGGGAGCTGCTGAAATTGCTTCTCGATCAAGAGGTACACCGCGTTTGGCAAATCGTTTATTAAAACGTGTGCGAGATTACGCACAAGTTAAAGCTGAAGGTACTATTACCTGGCAGGTAGCCTCAGAGGCACTTTCATTTTTTGAGATTGATGAGCTTGGCTTAGATGTAATGGATGTACGTGTTTTGCGTGCACTTTGCGAGACATTTAGAGGTCGTCCAGTGGGACTAACAACCATTGCAAGTGCAGTTTCAGAGGATCCTTCTACACTTGAAGATGTTTACGAACCATACCTCTTACAACAAGGGCTTATTATTAGAACTCCTCAGGGTAGACAGGCAACGCATGCTGCATTTGATCACTTACGTATTCCTGTTCCTGCTAACTAGTAGATTGGAATAAAATGCTTCAACGAGATTACATTTTGGAAGTAATCGATGACTTTACTTTGACTGTTACAGCGGGATTGGGGAATGCTCTAGAGACCCAAACTGAAGAGTCGCTTGATGGGGTAGAGGCAGCTGTTGCAGAGCTCATTGATTTGAGCCCAGAGACCGCCCTTGCTCTTTCCCCAGATTCTCTTGTAACTATGATGTTGCTTTCAGGTGTAGCCGATTCAGTTGCAGAATATGTAGTGTATGCACTTGACAGGCTGTCTCATGTTTATGAGCAGCTAGGGGATGAGGATAAAGCTGGTCTTAGAAGACAGCAAGCAGTAGCTGTTGCGCAGTCCTTCTCGGTAGATCAAAACGCTACCCCAAAGCAATTTAAGGATTTTGAAGAAAAATATTTTGCGTAATCATACTTTATAAGGTGATAAATAAACCCCAACTCATTGCGAACTGGGGTTTATTGCTATATATAAATGTAACTATTTAGGTTACCAGATAACAATCTTGGTTCCATAAGGGATGTTGTCATATACCCACTTAGCATTTTCTGTTGCAAGACGAACACAACCATGAGAACCGTTGTAGCCCAGTCTACCATCACGGACGGTATAACCATCTGCATGATAGAGGATGGAGTGAATAAGATACTCTCCAGAAATGGTTGTGTAGTACCAGCATCTATAACCAGAGCCAAAGTAGAGACCTTTGTGACCTGCAGTAAATTGACCATGTGGAGTCCACATTCCTGGCGCTCCTGTGGTGCATCGCCATTCGTACCAAACAACCCAGTTACCGTGTGAACCTTTGTATACTGCAAAGCGATTTCCGGTAGTATCTATTTGGATAAGCCAGTTGGTAGCACTGTAGTAGTTCTGAGCATAACGATACATATCCGGGTAGTAGCAAGGCTGCTCCTTCATAGCGCCATCTGCACCGGCCCAATAGAGTTTGCTGCCCCATGTGGTGTAGCCAGTTACCATGGTTCCGTTGGAATCAAGATAATAGTCCTTGCCATCATCTTTAATCCAGCCAGTTCTCATTTTGCCGTCGGCTCCTAGGTAATACCAGCCACTTCTGAGATGAATCCAACCAGTCTGTTTCTCACCGTTTGTGTTGAAGTAATACCAAGTTCCCTGAATATTGAACCAATCTGAGGCAGCTGAACCATCATTGAGATAGTAATAGTCCTTGCCGTTTTCTTTCACCCAACCAGTTTTTACTTTGTGGTCTGAGCCAATATGAAGAGTAAGTCCTGGAAGTTTCACGGTACCTGTGGGCTGAGTACCGTTATCTGCAGTAAAGATATTGTCAGGAGAAAGATACCCCGTAAGTACTCCATCTGGACCTGCCCAACGCTTTATACCATCGGGACGGGTAATCCATTGGTTACGAGCAAGACCATAGCCCTCATCAAAGTAGTAGGACTTACCTTCAATTTTTTGTTCTCCAAGTAGTGCTGGATGATATGGATTAGAAGGATCAAAGTACCAGGTCTTGCCATTTGGAGTGTTGAACCAGCTAGATACAAATGCACCAGACCAGTCTGCCCACGCCCAGTTTCCGTCAGGAAGTCGTACCCAGTCGTGAGAGGTCATACCTTTATTTTCATCAACGTAGTAGGTACCACTTGAGATTTGGAAAGCACCAGTTTTTAAGCGACAGTATTCATCTTCTGGATCAAAGTAGAACCATCTACCGTCAATTTTTTTCCATTCAGGTTGAAAGGCGCCATATGTATCTACCCAAGACCATGTGCCGTCACTGTGATGAACCCAGCTATTCCTAAGAAGACCATAGCCCTCATCAAAGTAGTAGGACTTACCGTCAATTTTTTGTTCTCCAAGTAGTGCTGGATGGTATGGATTAGAAGGATCAAAGTACCAGGTCTTGCCATTTGGAGTGTTATACCAACCAGAAGCAAAAGCACCACTAGACTGAGTCCATGTCCAGTTACCATCTGGAAGATGTACCCAATTATTGGAAGTCATACCAAGAGACTCATCAACGTAGTAGGTGCCACTTGAGAATTGGAAAGCACCAGTCAGCATGCGATGAAGAGGGTCTTCTGTATCAAAGTAAAACCATTTACCGTTGATGTATTTCCAATCAGAGTGTAGTGAGCCGTCTGAATCAGCCCAAGACCAAGAGCCATCTGCTCGATGTACCCAGCCATTTCTAAGGAGGCCATAACCCTCATCAAAGTAGTAAGATTTGCCGTTAATTTCAGTATCACCAATAATTGCTGGATGATGTGGGTCAGAAGGATCAAAGTACCAAGTCTTGCCATTTGGAGTGGTATACCAACCCTTAACTGCAGAGCCCGTTGCATCTACATAGTGCCATCCCTGGTCATCTTTAATCCATTGACTTGTAGAAAGAGTTCCATCTTCAGCGTAATAATGGGATTGACCATTTTCTATCTTCCAGCCCGTAATTTTAGGTGCTTCTTTAGCAATGTCAGGAGTTTTAGTGGGATTTTCTGGTTCTGTAGGATCTTCTGTTTTTGCAGGATCTTCTGTTTTTGCAGGAGTTTCTGGTTCGACAGGAGTTTTAGTTTCATCGATGTCATTGGATTCTGTAGGAGAAGTCGAAGCATCAGTTACATTATTACCCTGATTATCTGATGTGGTAATTGGAGTAACGGGGTCTGCTGAAGTAGAATTTTCTGCAAGAACAGGTGTTATCTGTAGACTATATAATAAAGCAATACTTAAAGAAGCAGTGACAATGAGCTTGCGTTTGGAAGGCTTACAAGAGAAGTATGTTTTATTTTTCATTGCATATCCTTTTTGATAGGAATGTCTATTAATGTAAATAATAGTTTGATGTGTCAGTTATTGCTGCTGGAAATTATTCACATATAAATTCTCTATCATTTAAAAAATGTTTGGCCAATTAAAGGGATTTATTCAGTTACAAAAAATTTTAAAATTATGAGGAAGCATTCAATGTGCCTGTGCTTTTACCGGTAGATGGTGTAAAAATCTCCATGAGTGGTTTCTCGTCACATAAGTTGTTGATTAAGGTTATTATATTTCATGTGGCTAAACGTCACGGTATCGCGCTCCACAGGCGCAGTTTTGCCCTGCGGGGCTAAGAAAGAAAGGCACGAAATGGCTCAGGGTACTGTAAAGTGGTTTAATCCAGACAAGGGTTACGGCTTCATCTCTCGTGAGGATGGCGACGATTTGTTCGTACACTTCTCCGAGATTCAGATGGACGGTTTCAAGACTCTCGACGAGGGTCAGCCTGTCGAGTTTGAGATTACCACCGGACAGAACGGTAAGCTCCAGGCTTCTAGCGTCCACAAGATCTAGTACTTGCGAACACTACCATCAAAAGGAGACCTTCGGGTCTCCTTTTTTATTACAGTGCAATTTTTTACAGCGGTGTTATCCAGGAACTTTAATACCAGTGTTTGATGGTGAAGTCAGCAAGCTTAGAGAGTTTCTCGATATCTTGATGTTCATCATCACAATTAACAGCACAGGTAATAAGGTCAATAGAGTTACCTGTTTGAATGGCTAGCGGAATGTCTTCAAACAGAAGTGTTTTCTTGGCTTTAGCCTTAAGACGCGCAAGAGCTTCTAAATATAAATACGGTTCATCTTTTGCAGATCCGACATCAGCAGCAAATACCTGAGTATCAAATAGAGTAGATAGATGCAAGCGAGGTTCAAGGAGAGCAAGAAGCTCTGGTTCGTTAACGGTTGCCAATGCTGTGGAAATGTGCCTCTCTTTTAGCTGGTTAATAAATTCAACAACACCAGGACGGAGCTGTACTGAGTTTATAAAAAAACTTTTACCTAGTTCTTTCCACTCTGTAATAATTTTTTTCGGATCCTCATTTAATTTATACGTAGAAATTGCCCACTCAGCACCTTTTTCAAATCCAAGAGGAGAGAGAATCTTGCCAATTTCAGGAGTGTAAGGGATTCCTCGTGACTCAAAAAACTCTTGATCAACAAGCTTCCAAATATGGTGTGTATGAGCAATAGTGCCATCAAAATCAAAAATTACTGCTTCAATATTTGTTGCAAGAATATTTTCAAGTGTCGAGAAAATCACAGAGTTCCAATCGAGTTACGGCGAGCTTGTGTTTTTTGTTGTTGACATGCCAGTCTAGTGTAGACTTTTAACAAGCATAAAGAGGAGTAAACCCCATACTTTTCGGAGGACCGCATGAATCGCAGCTTATTTAGTACTCGCGGTAAATTGTTTGCTGTTTTGCTTTTTGTTGTCGCAGCATTATTTGTAACAACAGTTCAAAACGTATATGCAACTACCTATACAACTATGGATGCCCAAGGCAACATAGTTCAGAGCCAATCTCTAAGTGATGCTGTTGCACTTTCTCGTGCAACAGGAAGACCAATCGCATTGGATCCTGGTCACAGTGATGGAACAGATGGTCGAGATCCAGGTGCAATGTATTACGGTTTAAAAGAAGGTGATATTGCCTGGGCTACGGCCATGTATGTCAAGAAATATCTTGGGCAATGGGGGGTCCCTGTTGTAGTTGTTCGTGGGGAGCATGAAGACCCTTCGCTCAAAACACGTGTACAGCGCGCCGTTGATCATAATGCCTGTGCCATTATTTCTTTGCATTACAACGCAGGTCCTGCATCAGCAACAGGCTCTGAGGTTTTAGTTCCTCATGACGTTAGTTATAACCACGATCTTTATGTTGCTGGGCAGGCTCTTGCCGGTAAGGTTAATTATTACTTAAGAAATAAAGCGGGCATTGTCACCCGAGGTGATGGTGCTACTGAGCGCGGCTATAACGATAAATATGGAACAGACTATTACGAGAATGGCGATGAGTCCGATTACTACGGTATTGTTCGTTATGCTCGTCAAAAAGGAATTCTTGGTGTAGTTATTGAGCACCAGTTCATTTCTAATCCCGCTCATGCTGCTGAGTTTAAAGATCTTGGCGATAACTCAAAAGTTGACTATATTGGCTGGGCTGACGCCTGGGCAATTTGGGAGATGTATCACTCCGATACCTGGTGGAATATGAGGGGCATTTCCGCTGTTCAACAGGGTAACAAAGTGACGGTTAAACCTGTCTTGACTGGCGTTGTTACGGGTGCAACATTTACCTTTGGCTATACAGCTCCAGATGGTTCTTGGACAACTGTTGCGTATAAGACTACTGATACATCTATTTCTTTTGTTCCTCCTATGACTGGTCGATACGTTTTGTATCTCAAGGCCATTTCGTCTGATGGACAGGAAATTACACGTCAGATGAATTTTGAAGCAACCGAAGGTGCAGTCACCGGTTGGAAGCAAGTTGCTAACGGATGGATGTATACCGATGATAATGGCTTTAGGTATGTAAATCGTTGGCTTAACGATGCTGATGGTTGGCATTACTTTGGCGCCCAAGGAATTGCAACTTCTGGTTGGATTACTACTGCCGACGGTAAGACGTTCTATGCTGATCCATCATCTACTCATAATGCTGTGAAGCTTGGCCAATTTACGGTACAAAATAGAGATTATTATGCCGATACCACTGCTGGAGTCATTAAAGATGGCTGGGTAAATTATGGTGACGGAAATTGGTCGTGGGCTAACTCAGATGGTTCACTCTACGCTGGTTGGAAGCTTCTTCCAAACGGTAAGTGGTTCTATTTTGATGCCAACAACAAATATCACGCAAGCTTTGGTCTTATGTTTGATGGGGATCAGAAGTATTACGTTGACCGTGATCGTGGCTTGCTTTATGGCGGTTGGATTAGACTCGCCGATAACAATTGGGTATGGGCTAATACAGATGGTTCGCTCTATGCTGGTTGGAAGCTTCTTCCAAACGGTAAGTGGTTCTACTTTGATGAAAGCGCAGAATATCCTCTTCTAAAGACAGGTGTCTTCACTATTTCTAGTGGTTCGTATTATGTTGATGCAAATAAGGGAATGACTTCTAATGATTGGGTCCAGTTACCAAATAACGGCTGGGCTTGGGCTCAATCAAGTGGTGCTTTAGCTTCTGGTTGGTTCAATACTCCAAATGGCAAGACCTGGTACTTTGATCCAACTACTCATGAGCATGCTGTACTCATTGGTCTTCAGGTAATTAACGGTTCGTACTATTACTTTGATTTGGGCTATGGCCTGCTGCGCAATCAAGACGTCACGCTTCCAGATGGTCGTGTTGTTCACGCAGATGCAAGTGGTGTTCTTAATATCAAACCAACTGATAAAAATAACGATAAAGACGGAAACGTTGACGGCAATAACGGCAAAGAAAATAGTGACGCTGGAAATAACAACACACCAGCTGACGACAATTCTCCAATTGAGCCAACTCGTGGTAATTTCTCTGATCGTACCAGCGTTCTTGGAGCTCCTCTTGTTTCTAAAGAGGACCTTCAAAGGGATTTCAACAAACGCGTAGGTTCTGCTTATCCCGCTATTTATGCAGAGAGGGGCGCAGCAACAGGAGCAGACTTTGTAAATCAACTATGGCAAGCCGCAATTGATGAAGGTGTTCGTCCAGAGCTTCTCTATGCACAGGTCATGATTGAGACGGGTAACCTCCGCTTTGGTGGCGACGTCCTTCCTGAACAGTGCAACTTTGGCGGCCTTGGTGCAACTGGAAACGGTGAGCACGGCAATTCGTTTGACACCGTTCTCAAAGGCCTCCGTGCACAGGCTCTTCATCTTCGTGCTTATGCGGGTTTTGAGCCACTGACGGTTGATCCAAGCAAGGCTAGAGATGTGGACCCTCGTTACGGTGCATGGATTCTTGCCAGGAAAGCTAACATTATTCGTAAGCTTGCTGGTACGTGGGCAACGGATAAGAATTATGCTGTCAAGCTTGTTCGTGTAATGAACGAGCTATAAGTCAAAGCGCTTTTAACAGCGTATATATAAAAGGAGCTTCGAGAAATCGGAGCTCCTTTTTGTTAAGCTAAGCCTCATGAGGTCTTTACGGATCGTACTGTTTATCTATCAGGCTCTCCTTCAATGGAGTTGAGCATGTCAAAGTAGATATCGTCTTTAGTCATAATGCCCAGGTTCATAATGAAGTTCTTAGCAACACTAAAGAGTTCTGCATCAAGTGAGGCACGTGTACCATCTAAGAAAATAGTAGAGACTTCGTTGGTTGGCGCGATAGGAATTTGCTCTTGCATCAGTGTGGAATAGATTTCTTCGTCGCTCATATCGTCACAACTAAACTCAGGCTCAGTTTGCGAGAGAATTGCTGTTTCTGTGCCAATGATGAACGTAGCACCTGGCAAAAACTTCAAGGCAAACTGATAACAAGCTTGTGCGGCTTTCAGGTGTCTGAGCCTCCATTGGAAGAATGCCATACGATAATAGCCAAATCCAATGCTCTCAGGGTCATGTGCAAGCAACAGAAGCCTCTTTAGCTCATCTGCTGCAGCATTAATATCCAGTGACTCTTCAAGGCAGTGGGAGAGGTGTAGCCTAGCACTCATGCTTAGTGGCGCAATCTCAACAGCTCTTCTTGCGTGCCGAAGAGCATTCTGAATTTGTCCTTGGAGCGCTTGTGCAATAGAAACTAGAAGGTGCGCTTCAAAGTAGGACATAGGAGCCAGGCGAGTATTTTTTTCTGGGTTAGAGAGAATTCTGTTATAGAGTACGCGATCGACGTAGTTCATAAACACGCGCCACTGCGTAGTGCTTGTATCCGTGTATGTATTATTTCCGTCAACGGAGTCAAGTGCTTCAAGCAGGAGTAGCTCTGCGTCTTGATAGTTTTTCTCGCCAATGAGACGCTGAGCTTTGGTAACCGCTAAGGAAAGAACACCACCATCAACAAATTCTTCGTAAATGGCCTCAAAATCATCTTCTGCGAGGGTACCCTTAATAAAGCGAGAAACCACGCGTTCTCCTGCTGCTCGCACCGTAAGATCGGTGGAGTTTGCGGTATACGACAATATGGTGCGGACGTTTTCTTCTGTGGAAGAAGAGAGGTTACGCAGAATTTTGGTGATAATCTCTTCTCGCGCTTGACCTTCATCAATAGACAGTCCTGACACCTCATCAGTGCCTAGTGCGTGAGCTGCGACGCTATCAAGTCGTTTTTGTGAAGACTCAACAAAATCGTATCTACTTGGTGGACAGAAAATCTCATTGTTTAAGGTAAAGAGAGGTTGTACTGCATGAAGAATCCCGTCTACCTCGTCAATTCGTGCGTTCCATAGCTTGTAGATAGAAAGTGAATCAGTCTCTTCAGTAATGTTCGTATCTTCAAATTGCTTGCGTGTAATGTGGAACGAGAAAAGACATGCATGCAGTTTGTCTGTGTCGCAAATGCCAGAAAGCCAGACCTCATTGATCTTCAGGGAGCTTCTAAAGGCACTTGCGGTAATGAGCATGCCAAGGTGCATGTTGTAAGCAGTGGCTGCACGACAAAGGTCATCAAAGTTGGCTTCTTTGATGCTTCCATCTGCATAAAGAAAGCTTCTTGGAAATTGTTCAGGAAGCGCTAGATGTACTCTAAAGGCAGCAATGCCCTTGTGTACGTTGGTTCTAAACTCAGTGATAAGACGCTGAGATAGACGCAGGCTCTCAATGTGTAGGGAAATGGCTTTGCGGACAACCCACTCGCCATCTTCTTGAGTGCTTTGGGTTGTGGCGCAGCGCGACCTAGATTGTTTCATCATGGTAGAAACAATCTTTTGTTCAAAGGCAAGTAAGTCATGTTCAGATGCCATATTTGCATCAAGAAAATATCGCTCTGCAAAAAGGGCAGTGTTTAATGCGCTTTCAATAGTAAGAAGCTGAATTTTCTGCTTGTAGGAAAGTGCTTTTTGATTAGCACGCAGATAAAAAAGACCATTGGTGCGCAGACGCACAACACGGCAGGGGACGGTAATGCCACACACTTCAAGGACACCAGCATCTTTTAGTCTTTGAGCTAGATGAAGTTCAAAATCACTTGGCGGAATGGCAACAGAACCACCTTTTCGGTGTGAATCTTTTTCACGCAAAAATGCTGTATTTACAAAATGTTTAAGTACTTCAAGTGGAGAAGTGGATTCCGTAAGAGTAAGAGAAAGCGCTTCAATATTTAGTTTTGTATGCCAACCAGTTTGGTCAATAGAACCAACATGTTGATTATTTTGAGCAGCGTCTAGAGACTCATCAGGCAGAACGTCTTCATTGACGAGAGACGGATAGAGTTTTCCAAGCCTGTTTCTTCCAGGTTGTTTAGCTTCTGGATTATTTTCCTGACGAGTCATCATACACCTCCCAGGTTAGGCATATTGATTCATCTATAGTTAACTATATACCTTTGCTGGTGTATAACATTTCAGCTGTCAATAGTTAATTCGGCGGGCGAGAAGAAAATGTCATTGACTGGTTAGTTTTGCGTCATGAACGGTATACTCACATACGTAGATGATTGGATTAACATGACAGTAATGCAAAACGTAACTGCAACAAACAAATCACTGGTAACTTCTGATGTAGTTTCAGATTTGCAGAATCGCTCGCTTATTATTTTTGACTTCGACGGAACCATGGCAGACACATTGCCCACCATTGTTTCTACGGCAAAGATGGCAATGACTGATTGTGGTCATACAGACTTTATAGAATCAGATCTCAAAAAGCTTGTAGGACCACCCTTTCCTTATGCTTATGAACTGGTTTTTGGTCTGAGCCATGAGGACGCCGTTGCGGTCACTAAGCGTTACCGAGAGCTCTATGTGACTACGGGAAGATGGCCTCTCTTTGAGGGTATGAGGAGCCTCATTGACGATCTTCATGCAGCTGGCAAAAAGGTTGCTGTAGCAAGCTCAAAAAATTTGCCTATGCTTGAGATAGGTCTTAAGGACAACAATCTTATTGGTGTTCTTGATGCTTATGCAGGAAGAATAGATGAGGCTGCAACTGATAAAATCACTGCCATTGCTCACGTCATGCGCCAGCTTGGCTTTGATGCTTCTGAAAGCGTAATGGTAGGGGATCGCTGTTTTGATATGGAAGCTGCATTTCCAAATCAGATTCCGTGTATTGGTGTGTTGTATGGAAAAACCACCAATAGACAGGAGCTTATTGATGCGGGTGCGGTTGCAATTGTAGATACGGTAGAAGATCTACACCACGTTCTTCTCGCTTAAGAATTTGTTATATGTGCACAAAAAACGCCTTGCCACTAAGATGACAAGGCGTTTTGCGTTACATGGACCAAATATTACTCGAGCTCAAAGGCTCCAGTGTAGAGCTGGTAGTACGTTCCTCTCTTGGTGAGAAGTTCGTCGTGTGTACCACGCTCAATAATGCGACCGTGGTCAAGAACGACAATAACATCTGCGTTTCTAACTGTAGAGAGACGGTGGGCAATAACAAAGGTGGTGCGGTCGTACATAAGAGCATCCATACCACGCTGAACAATAGCTTCAGTACGTGTATCAATACTGGAGGTAGCCTCGTCCAAGATCATGACTGGTGGATCTGCAACTGCTGCACGGGCAATGGAAATGAGCTGGCGTTGTCCCTGGGAAAGTGCGCTACCGTTATCCTTGAGTATAGTGTGATAGCCGTTTGGTAGACGCTTGATAAAGTCATCAGCTCCGGCAAGCTTTGCAGCCTTTACGCAGTCTTCGTCAGTGGCGTCAAGGCGGCCGTAGCGAATGTTATCTAAAACAGTACCTGTAAAGAGATTGACGTCTTGAAGAACAATGCCAAGAGCGCGGCGGAGAGAGCTCTTTTTAATTTTATTGATGTTGATGCCATCGTAACGAATTTTACCGTCTTCAATGTCGTAGAAACGGTTAAGAAGATTAGTAATGGTTGTTTTACCTGCACCTGTTGCACCAACAAAAGCAACCTTCTGACCAGGTTTTGCATAAAGAGAAATATCATGTAACACGGTGTTTCCTGGCTCGTAGCCAAAATCAACATCAAAGAGACGCACATCACCTTTGATTGGAGTGTAAGTAACCGTGCCATCGCTATGCGGATACTTCCAAGCCCAGTAGCCGGTACGGTACTCGGCTTCCTGTATCTGTCCGTCAATTGTTTCTGAGTTGACTAAGGTAACGTAACCTTTATCAGTTTCAGCAGGCTCATCGAGCAGTTCAAAGATACGATTAGCACCAGCAACACCCATGACAACGGAGTTAATCTGACCAGAAATCTGGTTAATTTGCGCAGAGAACTGACGTGTCATATTGAGGAAGGGGACAGCTACTGCAATGGTGAAAGGAAGTCCGGACAAAGAGACGTTCTGAATATTTAAAGCAATAAACACACCAGAAACAATAGCAACTATAACGTACATGATGTTGCCTAAGTTGTTGAGGATAGGCATAAGCGTGTTTGCATAGAGATTCGCGTTCCTTGCAACAATCATCAGATCGTCGTTAATCTTATCAAAGGATTCAATGGTTTCTGCTTCGTGGCTAAAGACCTTAACGACCTTCTCGCCATTCATCATTTCCTGAATATGACCCTCAACGTCTGCTGTGGTTTTTTGAGTTTTAACAAAGTTCTTAGCTGACTTACCACCAAGGTTTTTGGTAGTAAGAGCCATTAGAGAGACACTAAACAGAACAACCAGAGCCATAAGTGCGCTGTAGTAGAACATGATAAACACTACTGCGATTATTACCACAAAGGTAAAGAGGAGGTTTGGAAGACTGGTGCCAATCATCTGGCGCATGGCATCAATATCGTTAGTGTAATAGCTCATGATGTCGCCGTTGAGATGTGTATCAAAATACCTAATTGGCAAATCTTGCATGTGCGAGAACATCTTTGAGCGCCATTTTTGCAGTGCTCCTTGGGTGATAATAGCCATACCCTGGGTAGAGATGATGTTTGCAAGAAGTCCAATGACATAGAAGGTGGCGAGAAGTGCAACGTTCTGGAAGACCAGGCCTTCTGCAGAACTCCAGTCACCGGTATCAATAAAGTTAGAAATGATGGAGAGAATTCGCTCTAAGAAAACACTTGGAAGTGACTGCATAATTGCTTGAATAACAGCACCAAGAAGTGCTATAGGGAGAAGGACAGGGTAGAACTCCCAGAGCATTTTAATGGTACGGGTAAGAATTTTTCCCACGGGAAGCTTTGGCCTTGCGTAATTTGTTTCTACTTCCTTACTCATGAGAAGTCACCTCGCCTTCCTGGGACTGGTTTTCATCAACACTTTGTTTGTTCTGCGAGAAGTATACTTCGCGATAGATTGGGTTATCTTTCAAGAGCTCTTCATGCGTACCAATAGCGTTAATGCGGCCGTTATCCAGAACAATAATCTTGTCAGACTCTTCAATACTGGATGTACGTTGAGCAATGATAATCTTGGTGGTATCAGGCAGATAATCTTTGAGGCCAGTGCGAATTAAAGAATCAGTCTTTGTATCGACAGCGCTGGTAGAGTCATCAAGAATAAGTACTTTTGGACGTTTAAGAAGTGCGCGTGCAATGCAGAGACGCTGTTTTTGACCACCAGAAACATTGTTGCCACCCTGCTCAATATGAGTCTCATATTTATCAGGAAAGGTTTGAACAAAGCTATCTGCTTGAGCAAGACGGGCCGCTTCAAGAATTTCTTCATCGGTAGCGTTAGGATTACCCCAGAGAAGATTTTCTTTAATGGTGCCACTAAAGAGCACGTTCTTTTGAAGAACCATAGCAACAGCGCTACGAAGGGTATCAATGTCATAGTCTCTGACATCATGTCCACCAACAGAAACACTGCCAGCAGTTACGTCGTATAGACGAGGAATAAGTTGTACCAATGTGGACTTAGCAGAGCCAGTACCACCGATGATGCCAATGACCTCACCAGAGTTAATGTGAAGGTTAACGTCAGACAGGGCTTCTCGACCCCCTGGTCCAGAATAAGAGAATCCAACGTTCTTAAAATCAATGGAGCCGTCAGTAACCTTGGTTATAGGATTTTCTGGGTTGTTAATGGTAGAAGTTGCAAGTAGTACCTCACAGATACGGCGAGCACCTTCCTCTGCGATGATAATCATGGCAAAGACAAAGGAAAGCATCATAAGTGCCATAAGCATCATAAAGCCATAGGTAATAAGGGAAGAAAGCTGGCCAACACTAAAGGCAGTTCCCTGAGAAGAGACAATAAGGTAAGGGCCAAAGTAAAGAATAAAAACAAACAGTACGTAAATGGTGAAGTTCATAAAAGGGGAGTTTAGAGCTATAAGTCTTTCTGCTGAAGTAAAGTCTTCGCGTAATTCTTCTGAAGCTTTATTAAATTTTTGACGTTCAAAATTTTCATTTACAAACGACTTAACAACGCGGATGCCAGCAAGGTTTTCTTCAGCGGATTCGTTGAGCGCATCGTACTTTTTAAAGACTTTCTTAAAGATAGGAATGACCCTAGAAATAATGAGGTAAAGACCAATTCCCAAAAGAGGCATGACTGCAACAAAAATAATTGCAAGCCAACCACCCATTATAAATCCTGCGATAAAGGCTGAAATAAACATAAAGGGTGCACGTACAGCCATGCGAATGAGCATCATAAATGCCATCTGTACGTTAGAGATATCCGTAGTAAGACGTGTTACTAAAGATGATGAAGAGAATGCGTCAATAGTGGTAAACGAGAACTTTTGAATGTTACGGAACATATCACGGCGAAGGTTGCGCGCAAATCCAGTAGATGCCTTAGCAACAGAGATGCCAGAAAGCGTTCCAAATAGCAGCGACAACATTGCCATAGCGGTAAGAATGAGTCCCGACTGGAGAATGGCGTTGAGATCTGCACCAGCTCGAAGAGTATCAACGAGAGCTGCCGTTCTAAAGGGAATAAGGACCTCTAAGATGGTCTCTGCCATAACAAAGACTGGTGTGAGGATAGTGTCTTTCTTAAACTCACCAATGCTCTTTGAAAGAACAGTAGCAATTTCTTTAAAAGAAAAATTATTTACGTCAACAATACCGGTCAATGTTGAGGGGATCAAAGCAGTATCTGCTTCGGTTGATTCAACCATGTCTTCGAGTTCTTCGGTTGAAGTTACTTCTTCTGGCATGTTGTTTCTCCCTTCTCGTCTTTGTTAAATGTGTCCCAATGTTCAACTAATCTATCTAGATATCCGCAAAGAACAGTTTTTTCTTTATCTGAAAGAATAGATAAGGCTTGTGTTTCAAATGATCCAATGGATTCTTGAACCTCTTGAGCTTGTTTACGACCTTCTTGCGTTAATGAAAGAAGCGTCTGTCTGCGGTCTTTATCAACACGTGTTCGTTCAATAAGACCCTTTGCTTCAAGTTTGCTCACCATTTCTGAAAGTGATGCGGATGTATTTTTTGTCTTGGCGAGAAGATCTTTTTGTGTCATATTCCCATTACGATAGAGCACGGTCAAAATAAATTGCTGACCGCCACGACATCCGCGCGTGATGTAAAGGTAATGACCTAGATGGCCAAGATTGCGAATAATACGCATCTCTTGAGTAGGTGAGGTAGGCGCTTGATGCATGAATACCTCCCATAACAGAAATAATTCTTGTTAGGTATTTTACTCAAAAATTTTGAGATAGCAAGGTACTTAACAATTAAGTACCGAAGTTTTATTTTTTTGAAATAAAAGCAGGTAGATTAGTTAGAATACTAGCCCTTTGTTTAAAAGTAGGAAAGATTTGCAAAAATTCTTCGTACTACTGCGCATGGAGACACTTTTGGAACATTGTGAGGGCATCCTGGAATAAAGAGAAGACGTGCCGTGGGAATTGCCTCAGCAATGCGGCGAGTTTCCTCTGGATAAATTTCATCGTATTCACCCGCCATAACAACAACAGGAACAGAGATATGTTTAAGGGTTGCAGGGTCAATATGAGGATTGTCTACCATAAGCTCAAGATGCTCTGCAATACGAGCTGCTTCAGCAGGTGAGGGAACAGGATAGCCATCTTCTAGAACAGCACCTTCCCAGCCTTCAGCCGCCCAGCGCTTATTACCCTCAATACTTTCATACAACCAGGTCATATCACCCAACGTATCAGGTTCAAGATTTGCTCCAATGGAAACCAGTGAAGCAACAATGTCTGGATAGTCACGCGCCAAAAGTAGACCAAGGATGGCTCCATCAGAAAAGCCCACAACATGAGCGGAGGTAATACCAAGTTGTTTTAGGACAACGTATGCATCTTCTGCCATCTGCTCGTAGGTAAAGGCAGCTGTGCCACGTGTGCTCTGACCTTGATCTCTTGAGTCAATACCAATAGCGGTATAGCCACGGTTGCATACCTCATCAATGATGGAGCCAAAGATTCCATGCTCTTCACCGTTTCCGTGAAGAAAAACAATGGGAGTAGAAAATGTGTCGTCGGTAATAGACGCTAAATAGTCCTTAGTTGAAGTGAGGTTTTTACAGGGTTTCTCGTTAGTAGAGGTGTTGGGAGTATACACAAATGTTGCAATTTCTGCGCCATCATCAAGCAACACCTGAAGATGGCTCTTCAGGTGTGCTGTTGGCTTGCTATATGGTTTTGGACGATAGACGGGTGGAAACTCGACCACGTATGCTCCTAGCTGCGCGTTTTAGTTTTTCTGGCTGGGATGTGCTTTGAAGAAGTCAAAGCGAGGTGGAAGCTCTTCAAGCTGGTGCTCCTCTGCGCTCTGACCAAGCTTTGCTGCAAGTTCTTTTGGACCCATAAAAGCGTTCTCCCAGGAGAAGAACTCCTCATGTGAGAAGTTAAGCGCATCTGCAATGCGCTCGCAGCCTTCTGGAACAGCTGGGTGCATGAGCAGTGTGATGGTCTTGAGCCCATAAAACGCATCGGCAAGTGCCTGGTCGTAAGCCGCATCATTGCCTTGAGCAGCCTTGGAAGCCTCGCTCCAACGCTTGTTTTCTGTGCGCGCATACTCGTCAACTGCAGCAAGTGCAGAGTGCGCGTCAAAGCTGTATGCAAGCTGCTCGTACTTTAGAAGTACCTCTTGAGAAGCGTCGATAACTTCCTGGTGTGGCTCGCTGACAGGCAGGTGACCACCACAAGCATTAGCTGCACCATAAAGGCAGCTACGAGCCATACGGTTAAAAATGTTAGTGAGGAATGCAGACTCTTTCAGCGCTGGATCAACAACGCGAGGGTCATCTTTTACAAGAAGATCTGGTTCACCATCTTTTCCCTTTCTGGATACAGAGGTATCAAAAGCCTTTGGCGAGAAGGACACGGCACGCTGATCAAGGCCAAGAGAGAGCCAGTGAGCACGGAGCTGTTCTGGAGTGTAGAACTCAAGAAGTTCCTCAGCCATTGGAGGTTTGATAGCACCAGAGCTGGAAGCCTTCTTATTCATAAAGAGAATATGGTAGTTAGCAACTGGAGTATCGGTGATGAGACCCCAATCAAGTGCATCCCACAGTGGGTTCTGGACAATGCAGTAGAAGAAGATGTTGTCCTGACCAATAAACTGATAGACAGCTGCATCATCGCTGCACCACCAATCACGCCACTCGTCAGAAGAGTAGCGGCTGCCACCATTACTTGCGTCTTCAGATAGAGCAGCACGAGTGAATGTGATAGGAGCCCAGAGAGACTCTGTCCAAACCCAGATGGTAAGGTCTTTTAGATCTTCAATGTCTGGAGACTTGAGGCCCCAAGAAATGTTGCCAGTCATACGGTAAGGCAGAAGCGTCTTGCTTGTTCTAAAGCGAATTCCAGCCTCTTTGAGTTTCTCGCGAGCCTCATCTCTGTCTTGCCAATTTTTAAAGACAACTGAGAAGGAAGACGCATTGCCTTCTGGCTCAATAACACTATGAGCGGGAAGGGAAGAAGTAACGCCATTGAAGTCTTGGCGGTAGGAGTTTTGGATATAGATAATGGGCTCGGTCAAAGTTTCTTGAACGGTTGAAGTAATAACTGAGCGAATTTGTGGATTGGTCTTCCACTTCTCTACAAGATTGTTTAAGAACTCTTTGTATTGTGGCAGGTCAAAATACCAGCTTGGTGCAGGACGAAGCTCTGGTGTAGTGCCAGTGAGTTGCGAAACAGGAGCAATAAGCTCCTCTGGATTGAATTGATGGCCCAGATCACATTCTTCGGCGTAAGCTTTTTCTGACTTGCATCCTTTAATAGGGCAGCGTCCATTGACCTGACGGCCGTTTAAGAACGTCTGAGCCTCGGTATCATAGAACTGTTTGGTAGAGAGCTTAGAGAGTTTACCGCGCTCATAGAGGCGGTGCATAATACTATCTGCCATTTCTTCGTGAATTTTTGCAGCTGGCTCTAGCGCGGAACCGCCATAGAAATCAAGAGAGATGTTATAGGCGTTAAGAGCGCTTTTTTGCAGGTTATGGTTTTGATTAACGTAATCGAGAATAGTTCCTTCATAGCCTTCATCTTCAACTTTTTTGCGATAGCCCTCTGCAATAGGAGAGCCATAGCAATCAGTTCCCGAGATAAATAGTACGTTTTTCTGGCCAATTCGATCTCTTAAGAAACGAGCAAAGAAATCCGCTGGGACAAAGACGCCCGCAATATGTCCAAAGTGGAGATTCTTATTGCCGTAGGGCATACCACCAGTAATGACAGCGCGTTTAGGAAAATGTGGGCGGTTGTTCATGTCGTAGCTTTCGGCCATGGATACCTCGCAGTTGAAATTAGTAGATTACGCAAATTATCTTCTTATTTTAATCTTTTTTGATTTACTACACGAATAGATTCAGAACTCGATACTATAGTGAGTAGAAATTATGTAAGGAGAATTTGTGGGAAGAAAAAAGCCAAAGACAAGTCTTGAGTTTGTGTTAAAGGATCCACCAAAGTCTGTGGTGACGCCCTTTCTTGTGGCTGACCTTGCGCTTTTACTTATGTTTTTGTGCCATATTCCATTGCTGGTTATGGGCGAGCTTCCGCCAAACGATATTCTTCCTGCAGCGTTAGATCTTCTAGGAAGCATACTGGTAGCCGGCTTAATTCTTGTGTGGATTACTCGTGTAAATAAACGTGATTTTAGATCTTTGGGTCTTCGCATAAGTATGTGGCCAGGTTTTATGCGCGGAGTTACCTTTGGCTTTTTAATGGTGTTGTTTACCTTTGGTTCTATTATGCTTATTGAAGGTTTTAATTTTAACTTCAATGCTTCCTACAACGTTTTTGTTGCTCTTTTTTTACTTGTGGTAACGTTCATTGAGTCTGCGGCTGAAGAAATCTTATTTAGGGGTTATCTGCAAACTGGTGTTGAAGCTAAGAGCTCTTTTCCAGTGGCCCTTGTACTTCAGGCAGTACTCTTTACCGCAACGTATGGTCTTACACCAAATATCTCTGTTGCAGCAACAATTTCAGTCTTTTTGATGGGCATTCTCTATGGCTTGGTTTTTTGGCTTACCGATAACCTTCTCATGACCATTGCCATGCACTTTATTTGGAACTTTGTGACTGGTCCTATTCTTGGTATTTCGGTTACTACTACGCTTCTTCCTACTACACTTTTAACAGCATATCCTGCGGCATCTGAATTTATCTCGGGTGGTGCCTACGGTATTGAAGCAAGTGTTGTTACTATTTTTGTATGCCTTGTTGCCTGTGCCATAGTAGGTTGGAAATGTTATAAAGCACAAGGCGAGAAAAACTAATGGCTTCAAACATGCTTCAGTCAATTGAGACTCTTTCAATAGAGCCGGGAACACCGCTGTTACTTCATGCATGCTGTGGACCATGCTCACTTGAACCTTTAAAGCATCTGAGGGAAGAGGGTTTTGAGCCAACTATTTGTTGGACAAATCCCAATATTCAACCTGTTGAAGAGCACGATAAGCGTCTCCAGACCCTACTTACGTGGGCTAAAGAAGAAGCTCATGTTGAGGTGATTGTGGCAGGAGATCCACGAGAACAGTGGGAGCGCGCTGTTGCTCCTCAGGGGTTTGAGCGGGACCGTCGTTGCCGCGCTTGTTACGCAATTCGCTTAGCAGAGAGTTGTCGTGTGGCGGTAGAGCGTGGATTTGAATACGTTTCTACTACACTGGCCGTCTCGCCCTATCAGCTTTTTGATGCATGTGAGGATGAGCTGGTATCCATTGCGCATGCTCATGGGCTGACGCCTGTATGGAGAGATTTTCGTCCGTATTATCCGGAGGCTACAAAAGAGTCTCGTGAGCTTGGTATGTATCGACAAAATTATTGCGGCTGCAGGTATTCTGCAGCCGAGGCTCAGATAGAGCGTCATGAAGCTCGTGACGCAAGAAAGGCAGCACGTCATGCGAACTGACGATTTTGATTACAATCTTCCAGAAGAACGCATTGCCCAGACTCCCGCTGAGCCTAGAGACTCTTGTAGGTTGTTGGTGC
Source organism: Lancefieldella parvula DSM 20469 (assembly GCF_000024225.1). NCBI lineage: Bacteria > Bacillati > Actinomycetota > Coriobacteriia > Coriobacteriales > Atopobiaceae > Lancefieldella > Lancefieldella parvula. The sequence goes on along the minus strand of NC_013203.1, from coordinate 979,142 downwards.
TGCATAGAGAAGATGGTCGCATAGAGCACAAGCGCTTTACCGATATCGTGGAGTATCTTGATCCGGGTGACTTGGTTGTAGTTAATCAAACACGCGTTATGCCAGCACGTCTTGTGGGCAAAAAGCAAAATACGGGTGGCGTGTCAGAAACACTGCTTTTAAAACGTCGAGAAGACATTGATGCATTGGGTAGTGTATGGGAGTGTCTGGTAAATCCTGGCAAACGCCTTAAGCCTGGTGCAGTAATTGAGTATCGCGCGGGTGGCCTGCATGCTCCTGATTCAGCTCCTGTGGTGCTCACGGGCACTATTGTGGATTTTGTTGATGACAACAGGGGAGGACGCCTGGTGCGTTTTGAAGCTCAGGGAGAGCGTACCCTTGATGAGGCTATTCATGAGGCAGGTCACGTCCCTCTACCTCCTTATATTACGCAGTATGAGGGAGATCCAGAGAAATATCAGACGGTTTATGCTATGCAGGATGAGCACTCCGCTGCAGCTCCTACTGCAGGCCTTCACTTTACTCCAAAACTTATTGAAACCATTAAAGCAAAGGGCGTTCAGTGGGCATCTGTTGAGCTTGAGGTTGGTATTGATACCTTTAGGTTAGTAACGGAGGATGACCCCACAAAGCACGTCATTCATACTGAGCGCTACCACGTAGCTCCAGAAGTTGTTGAAGCAGTAAAGGCTACTAAAGCGGCTGGCCATAAGGTCATTGCTATTGGTACTACCAGTGTCCGCTCACTTGAGAGCACCTGGGATAGCCAGCTTCCTGCAGACGAGCCTCCTGTTGTTGCGCATCGCTTTGAGGAGGCGGAAGATTCTGCTGCGGTGACCCACAAAGGTGATATGGTTGCCCGAGAAAACGCAACTACCAATCTGTATTTGATGCCAGGTTCTACGTTTCATGTGGTAGACACTATGGTGACTAACTTCCATGTTCCACGCTCAACTTTGATGATGCTTGTTTCCGCTTTTGCAACGCGTGAGCAGATTATGAATGCCTATCAAAGTGCCATTGACGAGAAGTACCGTTTCTTGTCATTTGGTGACGCTATGATCATTATTTAGTGAGCATGGTCCCCACGTTCAGTTTGAGAGTTTAGTTCTAGATAAAAAGTGCTCACAGTAATGTGAGCACTTTTTTCATACGTTATCTTATTTGGGGTAATGGTTGTATTACCAGTTAAAAACCAGCCATACAAAGGTTCCAAGAATCGCTATCATGCCAAGGATAACAATGATGAAGCCAATACGCTGACCACGAGTTGTCTCTCGAAGGATTTTCTCGCCATTAATAAGCTCTTTAAGCGTGTGTTGTTTAGCATTAATGTTGATTACTTGTTCGTTAACAGATTTTCTTAGCTGTTCAGTAATTTCTGGCGTTGCGTGGATTTCTTTAGCATCATCAATAACCGATTGCGCTTCATCGTGTTTATCTGCTGCATTGTTAAAGAGCTCTTTTGCTGTCTTAATTTTCTCTTCGAGGTTCTCTATGTCTTTGCTAAGAATTCTTTGGCGGGCATTAGCCTCAGCTACTACAGCATCATATTCTTGCTGCTTCTGTTCATAATCTTTACGAGCGGCATCAATAGAGGATTCTGAGTACTCCAACGATTTACCCTGTGTCCAGTAATGTGTTTGTGCCATCTCAAGAGAAGACTGGAAAGAGTTTTGAAGCTCATCAGCTTGCTTTTTGGCTTGTTCTGCGCGGGTAAGCTCTGACTTGAGGTCTTCTTCTAAACGAACAATTGCATCGTGATTGGCAGCGGGGTCTGTCTTAAGACCAGCAAGTTCTTCTCTCAGAGAAAGCTGTCTTGCTTGGGAGTTCTCCAGTGCTTTATTTGCAGATGCTACAGCAGCGTCGCGTTTCTCGGTAACTTCTTTAAGCTGAGCTTCAGCATTTTTAACGCCACGCTGTGCCTCAGAGATAGTCTTTGAGATATCGTCAAGTCTGCCCTTTGCAGTGGCGGTAACCTCTTTGTAAGGCTTAATTTTTGTTTCGTCGTCAACTTTTTGCTGTTCAAGCTTCTGAATAAGCTGATTTTTCTTAACTGTAAGAAGATCCACTTGCGTAGATTGATCACTCATGACCTTAGCTGTTTCTGTAAGAATTTGCTCCTGCTCAGCAATAATCTGATCAAATGAGTCTCGCACGTAGTCTCGATGCTCAAGATCCTGTTTGTCTTTAGCAAGGTGTTCTTGCATATGCTTAAGCTCATGCTTTGCAGAGCTTGTCTCTTTGGCGGCGTTGTGGACTTCTTTGGTGGCTTGGAAACCTTCTGCAACAGCAGTTGTAGCGTTCTCAAATGCACTGCCTACACTCTTTGCAACTACCTGAGTAGTGTCCTTTGCAATCTTTTGGATGTCTTGAGATTTGCTGGTTTCAGTTGTATTTGCAGATTCATTCTGCTCATTGGAAGTTGTTGCTTGAGTATTTATTGTGTCCAATTCCTCAGGGTCAGAGTTTTGGATATCGTTTTCAGCCATGATGATCCTCCTATAAGAGTTCTGACTTTTTATTTTTACCCTGTTTTTGGGGAATTCATAGTCTAATTTGGTTCTTTCTGGAAATAAGATTGGATATAATACGTTATGTTTTGTTACGATAGTAACGATTAATCGAGAATAACTCTCGAGTAGATTTTTGGTTTCCGGAAGGGGAGTCCACTTATGGTTTCAAAGCAGACTACAATCATCAATGCAACTGGTCTTCATGCTCGTCCTGCATCCGTCTTTGTTTCTGAGGCAAAGAAGTTTGAGAGCAATGTCACCATCAAGAATGTTGACAAGGACTCCGCACCAGTTAATGCTAAGTCCATCATGATGATTCTTGCTGCTGGTCTGGGTACTGGCACCAAGATTGAGATTGCATGTGACGGCGCTGACGAGCAGGCAGCTCTTGACGCTCTTATCGCTCTTGTTGATAGCGGTTTTGGCGAGTAGGCTAGCGGCTTACATAAAGCGTATCTTAAGCCCGGCTTTTGCTGGGCTTTTTTCAAAGAGAGGTTAGTATGACATTTGTTGCAACATGGCTTGTAACTACTGTTGCTACTTTGGTGACATGTACCGTAATTCCTGGTATGACTATTGTGGGAGGCTCGTGGGCAGGACCTATTCTGTTTTCGTTGGTGCTTGCAGCAGTTAATACTGGCATCAAGCCTATTGTTAAGCTACTCTCGTTGCCCATTAACGTGTTGACCTTAGGCATTTTCTCGCTCTTTATTAATGCTTTTATGCTTGAGCTTGCAAGTTTTATCTCAAGGAATTTGTTGCACGCAGGCGTTGCTATTGATTCTTTAGGTACCGCTATCCTGGGATCAATAGTTATCTCGATTGTTTCTTCAGTTGTTATAAGCCTTACTGGTCTGAAGAAGGAGAACCTTTCCTAAGCTCCTTTTGGGCTTTATCAAGTTTGGCAAAACTTTCTGAGATTACAGAAGTAATCTGAGAAATCTGAGATGACTCGGTGATGTTTTCAATCAAAGATGTTGCGGATGCATTGACAAGCGAACTAAGGAGGTCAAAGAAGATCTCTTTGGTTTGCTTTTCTGTTTTAGTAAGTGCTGTAACAACAGGTTGTAAGTTTGCAGGCGAGCTGATAATGTCACTGAAATAAATTGCGCCGCCTGCAGAGAGCGCATCAAAGAGTTCATTGGTAAAGTGCTCTCTTTTAGAAAGTGGTAGATCTTTATACCAGGCACTGAATGCCTCGTTAATTTTTTTGCATTCGAGTTGGAAGTCATCGGCAAACTCAAACGTGTTGCGCATAACTTGCCATGAGATGCCGTCGTGAGCCATCATGCCTGTTTCGGAGCTTTTTACAATGAGCTTTGGCACAGCAGGATCATCAAAAATCATGCCAACTACACTAAATTCAGGCAAAATTCGGATGTATTTATCGCCTAACACCTGGTGAGCAGTGGTATGGAGAAGTTCTGGACACATGTTAGGACCATCGTTGCTCCAGACGCGATCAATTGTGCAAAGAAGCTCTTTGGGGCAAACTGTTGCTGCATGTGCTGCAAGGTTTCCACCCTTTGAGTGGCCGCCAACCATAACGTTTGCGCACGTACTACTATTGCCCTCTGCAAGATGTTCACGAATACGTTTCTCAAGGTAGAGAGCGGCTGATTTATCAGCGGATGTAACCTGAAAGCTGAGGTTGAGGTTTTCTCGCCAACCAACTAGGGTACCGTCAGTTCCTCTAAATGAAACAAACATCTGTCCCGTAGGAAGATAGGCGGTAAACGCTGCAAACTGCAGGCTTTTCTCGACATTGATGCGGTCTACATACCGGCCCAGCTCAATGTTGGCAAAGCGGGGAGCATCAACCAGTGCCTCAAGGAAGGTTCCGTCAACGCGAGAAAATCCTGCGATAAGAGAAGGATCGTTTTTGAGTTTCTTCAGTATTTTGGCGCAAGCGTCACCAAGCTGAACGCGTTTCTCGCTACGCTCGGAAGGAACGACTCCGCCAAATCCCATGTAGGAAAGGATTGAGAGAATCAGGTTATCGACGTTGTTGAAGGGGTCTTTTTCAAACGTTAGATCGCCGCGCCAGTGTAGATAGTCAACGACATTTGCCATGATGCCTCTTTCCTGCTGGTATATTTCGTATACTAAGCATAGTGGAAAGTTAATTAATTTGGGGAGAAGCCCATGGAAAAAGCTACAGTTTCTTCAAAAGCAGCCGCCGCCAAGAAACGCTTTGTTTTTGCAGATATTCTTACCATTCTGGCAGGCATTGCTGTTGTTATGTTGCATACCTCGCTTAATGTTTTTTCACTTGCCCACACTAAAACGTGGGCCTTCTCTTTAGCACTACAAGCTGCGTTTATTTATGCTGTACCAATCTTTTTTATGCTGAGTGGTATGAATCTGCTTGGTTATAGAAGTAAATATTCCACAAAGACATTCTTTATAAAGCGTGCAAGAAAAACACTGATGGCGCTTATTTTTGGCAGCATAACGGTGTATCTGTTGTATGTGCTTTTTCCTACAAAGTTTTGGGGTGCTGAAGAATTTGCTGCAAGCGCTGGCATTGCTGATTTTGTAAAGCGCTTTTTAACCAATAACGTGAACAGCACACTTTGGTTTATCTATACCATTTTGTATCTGTATCTTTTGACACCTGTTCTTTCTTTGGTGGTACAGAAAAAAGAAACCCTGCTTTATGTCATGGTGCTCACGCTCTTTGTGAGCTTTGGTCTGCCACTTCTTGAGTTTATTGGTGTGCGTGGTATCTACTTTGATCAGCTGTTTAGATGGGCTGCCTTTAACAGCGATGGTCTTTTCTATTATTTGCTTGGATATTACGTTAAGACGTATTACGACGAGCTTCCAAAATTTACTAAAAACAATCTTGTGCTCGCCGTGGTTTTCTTGCTTTCTTCTGCAGCAATGTTTGGATGGGGACTTATTGCCAACAACTTTGGAACCCCACTGACGCCAGAAATGACGTATCAGAGCTATCCAATTACTATCAGAAACTTCTTCTGTTTAGCACAGGCGGCGTCTTTGTTCCTTTTTGTGCTGAACCTTGAGCCAAAGTTGCAGGAGCTTTCCGATGGTGCCAAGAAGCGCATCAGCACGGTATCTGCAGGTGTTTTAGGAGTTTACCTCTTCCAAATTCCTGTTATTAACTTCTTAGGACTAAGGCTTGGTCGATTCCCGTACAGCCTGCTTGGAAACGCTTTTGTACGAGGCGTTTTTGTCTTCATGATTACAATTGTTGCAGTGATAGCATTTCAGTGGCTGATGAGGCAGATCAAACTGATATTGAAGAAATAAAAAGATAGCGCTGTCTGGTTTAGAAGCTGGTTACTAACGTAAGCGTCGCTTCTCCAGAAGCATTTGCTGCGCTTACATCAACATCAATTACGCCTGGTAGATTACTTGCAATTTCTACAATTTGAGACGTATTAACTTCTCCAGAAAGCTTTCCGCTTGCTCGCCGCTCAAAGAGGGCGCCTGCGAGTACGCCACGCATGTGTTTTGCGTTATGCGATACAACACTACGCTTTCCAGTACGAGGATCTTCTCGCTGAACAACAACTTGCAGTAGCTCACAAGGATGCTTTGCTGAAGGCGTCCACATCTTTCTGTATTCTCCCGAACGACAATCCACAACTATTTGGTCTTTTAGAGCGGCGTCTAACAGGGGATTGAGCTGCTTTTTCCAGTAAGTTGCAACGGTACCTATGTTGGGCAGCTTGATTGATGCAGAAAGTCTATAGTTGGGGAGAAGATCGTGCGGTCTTACAACGCCCCAGAGACCAGAGAAAATCATGATTTCTGAGTTGAGGATATCTGCTGGTAGTGCGACTGTTTTCTGCGTGTTTTCCAACATGACGTTTTTAAGCGTCTGGTTGAATTTTGCAGCCTCAAAGAGCACACCAGTATAAAGGTTGAGCGCAGTTGTGGTTGGAGCCTCAAAGATGTCCAGGTTGTCGGCTATGTCACTGACGGTGTTCGGACCAATTTTAAGCACCTGAGCTGCGTCTGCATGGGAGCAAACTTGGTGTAGATCTTTGATAAGTTCTTCTCGACAGCTGGTGAGCTCAGAGCCAAACAAAAGCGATGAGAGATTAAGAGAAGGTCCCGAGGTGGGAGCGGTTTTTCCTGACGATGGTGGAAGCAAAATAATCATGAAAATCCTTTTGATGAGGGATTTTTAGTTGTTGTTTAGTTTGATTCTAATTTATGTCCGGTGTGCGTGGTAACTTAAGAAGTAAGAAAAATCGGAGAGGTGACGTATGAGCTTGCTTCTGTACAAACAACAAACAGGTGCTTTCTTATCAAACTCTGTTCAAGAGCAGCTAAGGGCTTCACTTGAGAGGTGGGGCTCTGCTTGGCTTATAGTGCCTTCTCCCGATGCTGTTTTGTTAGTTAAGAGACAACTTGGATCCATCCAAGAGCTTTCTGTTGGCGTGAATGTTTCAACTTTTGACGAGTGGATGCGCGACCAATGGAAGTTGTACGGAAGCTCTGATCGTCTGCTTTCAACTACGCTTCGCAAGGTATTTTTCCAGCAGATTTTGGATGGAATGTCTGCTGATGAGCTAGGCACTTTGAATAATAGCAAGGGTACTGTGGAGCTTCTGTCTAAGCTTGCTCCAGAGTATCTTACAGAGCTTGATCAGATTATGGCCTCTGGTCAACTTTCTGCTGGTCAGATGAGTGCTTGTAAGGTGCTAGAGCGCTACAAGGCACTGCTTGAAGAAAAGTCTTATGTCGAGGTGTGCCAGTGTCTGGATTATCTACTGCAGTCCATTCCAGCGCAAGGACCTGCACTGATTTTCTCGCGAGTTGAAGATCTTTCGGAGGCGCGTCTTAAGTTTGTGCGTAAGCTAGCGCAGAAGCGTGATGTGACGTTTTCTCTCTACGTGCCAGAAGGACCTGCAGGTTATGCAGCAGAGCAGCAGCTGGAGTTGGTCGGAGGCCCGGGATGCGATTGTCGTGTGGATGCGGAGCCTGCGCCAGCCGCAAAAAGCCAGGAGCTCAACGATCTTCTCGCCAGTGTGTTTAGGGCCAAGGAGGGCAATAAGATTACGCCGAGCGGTGCGGTAACGTTTTTGTCGCCGCTGGGCCAGCATGCCGAGGCAGAGTCTATAAGCAGGTATATCTCTCAGTGCGTAGAGTCTGGCAGCAAGAGCTTTGTTGTGTACACTTCAAATCCGCAAAGGGTTTGGGATGCGCTTTCGCAAAAACTTGCAGCTAAGGGAATTGCTGTTCACTATAGGCGTTCGGTGCGTATTCAGGATTCACTTGCAGGTCGTGCATTTGCCAGCTTGATTGATGCGTATGTTACGCTCAGTGAACGCGCAGAGCTCGAGAAAAACATTGACTACCAGGCATCCGATCACCAGATGGGGGATATGTCGTGGTGGCCTCCGCATACCCTTACGGATTATTTGATTTCTCCTATTTCAGGCATAAGCGTTGAGCGCGCATGGATGCTGGATAAGAGTTGGCGTGGTAACAGAACGCTATATGCTACTAGAGTGCTTGAGACGCTTTCTAAAGCAGCTATGAGTTCACGTCTGTGCGCAGAGACCATCAAGAGCCTTGAGCTGGGCAGAATTGGTTCTGCAGCCCAGCGTATTATTGAACATCTTTCAGCAGAAATATCTGATGAGCAGTCAGAGGTTGCTCAGTCTAAAGAGTTGACTCTTCAGTCTCTTCAAAATCAAGAGTCGCTTAAGGTAATGAGCAAGATTGTTTCTTCTGCTCAAGAGCTTCATGAGGCAGGATTAAAGCTCACTCCTCAGACACTCAAATCGTTTATGGATCTCTGCAAAGATCAGGCGGTCATGATGCCTGTTTCTAATGGTATTAAGTCTGATATTCAGGTGTTAATCGCTCCCGTGAGCCAAGCTCATTCTTTTGATGCCGTCATTTTCCAGGGCATGGATACGTTGAATTTTGGCGTTAAGGCATCAGACGGTGCTCTTCAAGAGTTTGTTCGCCATGCTAGTAAAACGCCTAAGGTATCAGAGTTTGCACGGTACCAAAGAGATTTTTATACGGCGCTTGCAACCGCTTCTACCAGCGTTGCATTTGAAAAAGTAGAGCAAAAAGATGTCTTTAATGCGGTGGCTCTCAGTGAAGTCAAAGCATGCTATCCAAAAGACTATGCAAAGAAGACGGGGCTTGTGCGCGGAGAAGAAGAGGTGCTGGTAAACCTGTTGCCTCAAGCTTCAGATCTAAAACGTGTTGCTGAACTTCCAACAATCGAATCTGGTGAGATTGACTCTAAACTCAAAAATATTGTGGTACTCCCACGTCATTTGACTAGGGAGACTCTTGAGCAGGAATTACAGGGTCTTATTGAGGTCTCGCGAGAAGGACTTCCGCTTCTTTCCGCTTCTCAAATTGAAACGTATCTTGAGTGCCCCTACAAATGGTTCACACAACGTCGCATCAAGATTTCTCAGGTAGACACTGAGTTTGCTCCAATGCAGATGGGTACTTTTATCCATCGTGTACTAGAGCTCACACACGCAACGCTTTTAGCAGAAGCGCTTGGTTGTGATGTGACTGAGGTTGATACGGCAGTTGAATCCGTACTTTTGCAAGACGTTGCCGGATCTAGGATTACAACTGATAACTTAGATCATGCAAAACAAGTGTTAGACAGCTGTTTTGCTCAGGTGTGGGATGAGCAGTTTAACAACATTAACCGAGCATCTTCAAATGAGCTTATTCCGCATAGCATTCAAGAAAGAAAACAGGTTGAGAATATTCGAGAAAATCTTAAGGATCTTCTCGAGTTTGAAGCTTCGCACTTTATTGGTTATCAACCCAGATTCTTTGAGCTTCGTTTTGGTAGAGAAGAAAATGTTGTTGAGTATGCAGGAGCTCAGTTTACTGGTTCGATCGACCGCGTAGATGTAAACGCTCATGGTCAGGCACTTATTATTGACTATAAGCACAAGGGGACAAAAGATCTGAAGGCTTATTCAGCAAAGTTAAGTCTGGATAGTGAAGTTTCAAAAGAGGTCTTGCCAAGGCATGTGCAGTCCGCAATATATGCTCAGATTATGAGAAAACAGCTCACCAAGTATGAGCTTGAGTCAGTTGCCGCAATTTATCTGGGCACCAAAGAGCAAAAAGATAAGCCTTCATTTGCTCTTGCGGGTATGGCAACAGAAGCGGCAACAGAACATATTTGGAACATACATCCGGAAGATAAAAAGCTCAGGGACCAGGCGGTTATGGTTGTGTCTCAAAATTCTGCAGAGTTTGCAGACTTTTTGGACGCTTGGGAGAATTTAATTGCGCAGAAGGTTCAAGCTATGCTTTCTGGAGATGTCCGAGCCAATCCTTGCGATAAGGATGCGTGTAAGTATTGCCCAGTAAAACTATGTGACAAGAGGAGGTAAGCTATTATGGCTGATACACGTTATACGCCTGGTCAAGAGAAGACCATCAAGACGCTTGATAAGCCTCTTTTTGTTGCAGCAGGTGCTGGTTCAGGAAAAACTTTTACGCTTACACAGAGAATTGTGTGGGCTTTAAAAGAAGGCTCTGGAGCTGATGGAAAGCCGTACTTGAGTAGTCTTGACCAGGCATTGATTATTACGTTTACCAATGCTGCAGCTACAGAAATTAAGGAACGCGTTAGGGAAGCTTTAGAAAAAGAAGGCCTGCATAGCGCTGCGTTGCAGGTTGATGATGCGTGGATTAGTACTATCCACGGTATGTGTAGCAGAATCTTAAAGATCCATGCACTTGATTTGGATCTTGATCCTGAGTTTGAAATCATTGACGACATGACCAGAAATCAGCTGGTTACCATATCTATTGAAGAAGTACTCAGGGAGCTTTCTCAAGATGAAAGCTATGCTGAATTCCTTTCTACTTACGCAGGGAACAGAGATGCGCTGAAGTCCCGTATTGAAACGCTGATCTCGTATGCTCAGTCATCTCCTCTAGGAATAGATTCTATTTCGTTTGTAGGGGACAGCTCTGACCTGGATGTTCTAAAAGCAGAGCTTGAGAGTTTATGTGGTGCACTTGAAGCGTTCAAGGCCGCAATTGCTGAAAAGAAACCAGATGAAGCAGAGCAGCTACAGAGTGTTCAATCTGAGCTTTTAAGTAAATTGCAGCAACACTTGGTCCTCTCGCTCACTGATTTTGACCAGGCGTTTTGGGAGGCTCTGGGAAAAGCCGTCAAGGCCGTTCGATCTTCAAAAGAAATAAAAATGGTAAGAGATGAAGCTGTGTACCAGCTTAAAGTTTGTAGCTCTTTATTTGGGCTTATTCAGGATGTGTCTGAGGGTCAACGTCTGAAAGATGTTACAGAGCAGGTCTACAAGCTCTTTAAACAGAAGAAACTTGCTATTGGCGGCCTTGATAACGATGATCTTTTGCATCTAACGGCAAAGGTGTTTGAAGAGCATCCGGAGATTGCGGCTGTTTACACAGATAAATTCAAGCTTGTAATGGTTGATGAGTTCCAAGATACAGACCAGCAGCAAGTGCAGATGATTAAGAGTCTCTCGGGTAAAGATGCCCAATATCTCACAACAGTTGGTGACGCGCAGCAGTCAATTTATCGTTTTCGCGGCGCTGATGTTGATGTGTTCTTCAGACGTCAAGCAGAGGTTCCAGAAGATTTACAACCCCGTCTTGTAGATAATTTCCGCAGCCATAATGAGATTTTGCGATTTGTTGCAAAAGTTTGTAGTGCTGATGGCATGATTGCTGACTTTATGGATCTGTCCGCTGGGCGAGAAGAGCCTACAACTCCGTTCATTGCTCATTCACCACGAGTGTATTTTGAAGTAACAAAATTTGTAAAGTCAGGAAGCTCTAAGCCGGGCGATGATATTTCAAGAAAACAACTTGTCGCCCATCAACTTGCGGACAGAATTAACACGCTTATGCAGGATGAGAATATCCAAGCAAAAGATGTTGCAATTTTGATGTCATCGGTTAAAGAGGCACAGCCTTATATTGAGGCACTTCGTACCTTTGGAATTGAAAGCGTGGTTTCTGGAGCTTCAACTTTTGGTGAGCAGCCTGAGGTTGAACTGATTGGCAGTCTTTTACAGACACTCGCAAATATGTACGATTCATACGAAGGACTATTTCCTGTACTCTCGAGCGAAATTTTTAATCTTGATGCGTCAGATTTGCTTCTACTAGGTACTAATTTTGGAGAAAATGGACAGAAGATTACTAATAGAGATATCGCGGAGTCATTGGTAAATGACGCGTTTAATCCACCTTTTGAGATAAGTCTGAAGCTTAAAAATGCTTTAGAGATTTTGAGTGATGCTCGTAGCTCCCTCTCAAATAATAGAGTTTCAGACGTTCTTAAAAAAGTAGTTCTTGATGCTGGATGGATTTCTCGCCTTCAAAATAAGGGCAATGAGGGACAGTCAAAGATTGCAAATATTTTTGCAGCTCTTGAGCAGATTGATAGTTTGCAAAAGGAGTTAAGCGTTGGTATTGCTTCAGTTGCAAAGGCATTTAGTGAGTGGTGCGGTACGGCTAAAGAGTCACCAAAGGTGCTTCATAGCAGCACTCAAAATGCAGTCACGTTTATGACTATTCACGCATCTAAGGGATTGGAATTTCCTGTTGTTGCTGTTGTGGGGGCAGTTTCTGGTCCTAAGGCATCAGCTGGCGGTGAACCATTTTTGCATGTTAAAAAAGATAATTCGTATCAAATTGCATTCTCTAGCAGTTCTAAAAAACTCAAAAATTTGTATGACGGCTGTCATGAGGTTCCTACAAGTATTGATGAATGTAAGAATCTTCTTAAGTGGAGAATGTTCTTGGAGGCTCAAGAGAATGAGGCTGAAGAGCAGGAGCAAAATCGCTGTTTGTATGTTGCTCTAACACGCGCTCGAGAAGCAGTCATTCTTACCTCAACTATTGATCTCACTAAAGAGGGAATTAGTCCCCGTTATACACGCAAGATTACAGATGCCTTGTTTGAAGAGACACCACTTTCTGCTGGTGAGCATTTATTTGAATATGGCGGCAATCTTGCTGGTTGCATGCGTGTGGTTGAGGGTTCTGGCAAGAAGGATGAGCCGATTCAGGTTGAAGGTTTAGAGTTGGTTGAACCTTCTGATGTCAACCCAAGAGAAGAGAAATACTCTCAAGCTGTTGAAACGTTTGACATTTATGAAAAGGCAGAACTAAGCGTTGCCTCAGAGACTACGTATGACCAGCGAAAAGGCTTCTTTAGTTATTCATCAGCTCACCAACAAATGGCAGAGAATTTTGAGAGTGAGAATAACCAAAAGCTTGAGGAAGAATTCAAGGGAGTAAGTCAAGGACATGAGGCAGACAACCCTCAACCAGCAACTGAAGCTTCCGTTGTTTTGCCTGGCACATTAGCTGATGATGGAGTAGACCCAACCAGCCTTGGTTCAGCCTTCCACGAGCTTGCTCAGATTATGGTTGAGACTCAGTCTAAGGTTGATGAACAAATTATTGATAGATTGTGCTTGAAGAATAGCGTTCCTCAGCGTGCGGTATCACGAGTCAAACAAGCACTTGAATTGTGGAGTAACTCTGAAATAAGACAAGAAGCTTTAGCTCATGATGTGGTTATTGCGGAGTCTCCCTTTACGCTGCAGGTTGATTCTGAATATGGGAACTATGTAGAAGGAGCTATCGATCTTCTCGCTTATAATAGGGGAAGCAAAGATGCGCTGGTAGTTGACTATAAAACGGGTGATAAGGGCCTTAGTGCCGCTCAAATTTATGAGCATCATCAGATGCAAGCAAACTTCTATGCTTACGTTTTGATGCAACGTGGATTTACTAAGGTTGAGTGCGCGTTTGTCTGTGTTGAGATTGAAGAGGCTGGTCAGCCACACGTTGCTCGATACGCATTTGATGCAAACCATCAACCACAGCTTTAAGGAGGCAAGAAACGTGCCTTTTGCACATGTTGTTTTAGACATACCAACTCGTGCTCTCTCTGGCACGTTTGACTACGCTATTCCAAGTTCTTTGGAAGAGACTGCGGTTGTGGGAACAACGGTTTTAGTGCCGTTTTCTCATAGGCAGGTTGTTGGCTATATCGTAGGCGTCTCAGACAGCGTGTCTTCAGGTTTGGATGTTTCGCGCGTCCTTCCGATAACGCAAGTCCTGGCAGGTTCAGCGTTTGATGAGCAGTCTGCGCAGGCAGCAGAGTGGATGAGCAAAGAATACGCTTGCAGTTACGCAGACGCATTACATCCGTTTTTAGCACCTGGTCAAAAGGTTAAAGTCACCAGAAAGGACGCAGAATCTCCATGGCAGCTTGTTTGTGAGAAATCTGGTCCTGTTGATGAGCGTTGGGTTGAGCTGACTGAAAAGGCAACCAACTTTACGCCTGCGGCAAATGCGAGCAAGCAACGCTCGGTGCTTGAGGCGTTGGCGCAAGGTGCGATGAGGTTATCCGAGCTCTCGGCCACAATTCCAGGAGCTCGTAGCGCGGTTACTGCGCTGCAGAAAAAAGGCATTGTTGAGGTCCGCACTCAGCGACAAATTCGCGGAAGCCAAGAGGGATTGGGAACTACGCTTTCAAGTGGCGTAGCGCCACGCCCTCAGCAGCTTACTGAAGGCCAAAAATCCGCTCTTGCAGCAATTGAGGCTGCACAAACTGCTGCCCAGGGCGATGTTGTGCTTATTGATGGTGTAACGGGTTCAGGTAAAACTGAGGTGTATCTCTCTGCAATTGAGAAGACTTTAGCAGCTGGTAAGGGTGCTGTGGTGCTTGTCCCAGAGATTTCTCTTACCGCACAAACAGTTGGCCGATTCCGCTCACGTTTTGGTGAGCAGGTGGCTGTTCTTCACTCAAAGCTTTCACTCGGTGAGCGTTTTGACCAGTGGGATTTGATTAGGCAGGGGAAGGCTCGCGTGGTAGTAGGTGCACGTTCTGCATTATTTGCACCGATCAAAAATCCTGGTCTTTACATCATTGATGAGGAACATGAGGCCTCTTACAAGCAGGATTCACTTCCACGCTATCATGCAAGAGAAGTTGCTGCTCAGATGGCGCGTCTGCGCGGTGCCGCTCTGGTGCTTGGTTCTGCAACACCTTCACTCGAGAGCCTCTACCGAACGGCTCAAGGAAGTTGGCGTGGTACCAACTGGACGCGCGTTGCCATGACCGAGAGGCCTGGCGTGGCGGTGCTTCCGCAGGTCCAGGTAGTTGATATGGCTTCTCAGTTCAAAAACGGAGGCAGATCGGTTTTCTCGGCAGCTCTTGCTCTTGCGCTTCAAGAAATAACAGAGCGTGGCGAGAAAAGCGTTCTACTCCTTAATCGTCGTGGATTTGCAAACTTTTTGATGTGTCGTGAGTGTGGTTGTGTGCCCGAATGTCCGCATTGCTCGACGTCTCTCACGTACCATGAGCGCACGCATTCTCTGGTCTGTCACAGCTGTGGTAGGCAATGGTCTCAGCGTGCGTACCCTAATCCTTCCAGCAAATGTCCAAACTGCGGCAGCCGTTATATGGGTGCATATGGCGTGGGAACGCAGCGTGTAGAAGATGAGTTAAAGCTTCTGCTTGGTGGCGATGCACCAATTATTCGTATGGACGCTGATACCACGGCCAAAAAGGGAGAACATCAGAGACTTCTTGAGCTCTTTGATGCAACCCCTGGAGCGGTGCTCATTGGTACGCAGATGATTGCAAAAGGCTTGGATTTCCCAGACGTTACCTTGGTTGGTGTTATTAATGCTGATACCATGCTTAAGCTGCCAGATTTTAGAGCAGCTGAGAGAACATTTGACTTGCTGGAACAGGTTGCTGGCCGTGCAGGCAGGGGAGAAAAGCCGGGTAAAGTTATCATTCAGTCGTACTGGTCAACACATCCTGCCATTGCTTCTGTTGTGACTCATGATAGGCGTCCGTTTTTGGATGCAGAGCTTAAAGAAAGAAGAGAAGGGGCTTATCCGCCCTTCTCGCGCTTGTCTAATGTGCTTTTCTGGGGTGCTTCAGAAAAAGAAGTTCGTCGCGTAGCAGATCAGATGGCAGATGCTCTTCACGCAAAGTTAGATGCGCAATCCGGATGGGAGATTTTGGGGCCTGCTGATTGTGTAAAGGCTAAGGTAAAAGATAAGTACCGCAGACACATTTTAGTAAAATCTCCCATAGACGCTCAGGTGGGAGAAATTCTTTCTCAATGTGCTGCTTCACTTGATAAAAGAGTGGGTATCAACATGACGTTAGATGTTGATGCTTATGACATGATGTAAGGATTGTTATGAGTTCTGAAATTGATGATATGGTGCTTTGGCCAGACCCTCGTCTGAGCCAAAAGTGCGAAGAAATTGACGATATTAACGACGATGTTCGCAAGATGGCTGAGCATATGCTTAAAGTTATGTATGCCACCGACGGCGTTGGTCTAGCTGGTCCTCAGATTGGCTATATGAAGCGCATGGTAGTCATTGACGTTGATTACCCAAACGGTCAAGAAAACCCTTTTGTGCTCATTAATCCAGAGATTAAAGTTGCGGACGGTGAACCTCGTGTGTATGAAGAGGGCTGTCTTTCATTCCCAGGCATTACCGTTCCTGTTACACGTCCAAGCCACGTTGTCGTTCACGCATATAACCTTGACGGTGATTTGATGCGCTATGAGGCAGAAGGAGACCTTTTTGCCGTTTGTTTGCAGCATGAGATTGACCACATTAACGGAGTAACTATGCCTGATCACTTGGGACCAGGCGCCCGTATGGAGACATTGCGAGAGTATAAAGAAGCGCTGGCTTCTGGCGCTCGCCCTGGTCAGACAGACTATTAGGAGTTGAGATGCGCGTAGTCTTTATGGGAACTCCAGATTTTGCTGTTCCGTCGCTCAAAAAACTTGCTCATGACCACCAGGTTGCTTTGGTTATTACAAGGCCAGATGCTGTTCGTGGTCGTGGGAAGACGCTTGAGCCATCTCCTGTAAAAAAATGCGCACAAGAACTTGATCTGCCCGTTCTTGAGGCAAATCGTATGACTTCAGAAGTAATTTCTGCAATGCGTGAAGCACAACCAGAAGCGCTCTGCGTAGTTGCTTTTGGCTGCATTTTGCCAGATGAAGTTATCTCTCTTGCGCCTTACGGTGCTCTGAACGTGCACGCATCACTGCTGCCTCGCTGGCGTGGAGCTGCTCCAATTCAGCGGGCCATTCTTGCGGGTGATGTGGTTGCTGGCGTTTCCATCATGAAGATTGCGCACGAACTTGACGCAGGAGATTGGTGCAAGCAAGCATCGTGTGAGATTGGTTCAAAAAATACCGAGCAACTTACTGATACATTGGCACATCTGGGTGCTGATGCTTTGTCTGAGGCTCTCTCTGAACTCAAAGATGGCTTTCTTGAGTGGCAGGAACAAGATGAGCGAGAAGTAACGTTTGCTCCTAAAGTTACTAAGCAAGAAATGAAGCTTACTCCAGAAGATTCTGCTCGAGTTAATGTACTGAGGGTCCAGGCTTCTTCTGATGCTGCTCCTGCTCGCGTATCCGTTGGAGGCAGGTCTCTTCGCATATTGAGTGCCCAGCTTGCTCCAAGCGATGTTTCTGTCGCTCAAGGTTCTGTTGCCGTTCAAGATCACAGACTGTTCCTTGGCTGTGCTGAAGGTTCCATAGAGCTTCTTGAGGTACGCCCAGATGGTAAGCGTTCTATGGATGCCCAATCATTTGCCGCAGGACTTCAGAAGTCCCAGATGACCTGGCAGAAGCTGTAATAATGGCTACGCTAACTCCTGCTCGAAAAGTAGCCTATCAGGCATTTTTTGAGTGCAGACGCAACAATCTTTGCGTTCGTGATTACTTAAGAGAGTCAAAGGACTTCTCTGAGCTCTCTGCCCAAGACAAAGCCTTTGCTACGCGTCTTGCACTGGGAGCAACTCTTACCAAGGGTAAACTTGATGAAGCGCTGAAAAATCATCTTAAATCTGGTATTCATCTAGAGCCAAAGGTACAGGATGCTTTCCGCATTGCCGTTTTTGAGGTTCTGTATTTAGAGACAAGACGCGACGCTGCTATCAGCCAAGGTGTTGAGCTGGTAAAGTCTGTATCAAAGCGTTCTTCAGGACTTGCGAATGCTGTGCTTAGAAAGATTTCTGAGCATGAAGCTAACCTTGCTCGTGCAAAGGATCCTCACACACCTTCAGAGCTTTCATGGGCGTCAGGTATTCCTGAGTGGATTTGTTTGGAAATTATAGAGTCACTTGGAAAATCTGCCGCTCAAAGGCTCATTCTTAATTTAAAGAATCCAGCTCCCGTATATGTATTACAAAGAAACTTATCAGAACAACAATTGCAGAACGGTTCTTTAGAGCTACAGAAAACACTTCTGCCTGATGTGTATGAAGTAAAAAATCCTGCTCAGCTTAACGTTGGTGCGTATGTAAAGAAAGTTCAGCTTGTTCCTGCAGATTTAGCATCTCAGCTTGTTGCATTTCTCGCTGCATCTTATGTACATCAAAATATTCTTGAGATTGGGCAGGGTAGAGGAACTAAATCGCTTCTGTTATCTCATGCATTTGAGGTACTTGATAAAAAGAATACTTATATTACTGCTGTTGAGCTTTTAAAAGGAAAGTCTCATATTTCAAAAAGAAGAATGAAGGCAGCTGGTCTTAGAGATCAGGTTACGTCACTTATGTTTGACGCCACACAATTTGCGTCACCAGAGATTCCAGAGGAGTTAAATCAGAACTTTGACGTGGTGTTTATTGATGCTCCTTGTTCTGGCTTGGGCACTCTTCGTCGCCATCCAGAGATTGCATGGAACCTGTCTGCAAATAGTCTTTATGACGGAGGAGAGCTTACCGTTTTACAGACCAAACTTTTGCGTAGCTGCAGCAGTCGTGTAGAAGTTGGTGGCTATTTAATTTATGCAACTTGTTCGCTCTCAAATTCGGAGAATCAGCAGGTTGTAGAAGATTTCCTTGCAAGTTCAGAGGGCTTTGATTTTGAGGTGCAGGATCTTCATGAATGTCCGGCACGCACAAATTTAATACCAGAAGCGCAAGAGTTTCTCGACACATGTATTACGCCAGAGGGATTTTTACAGACTGCTTTTGCCTCTGCTGATTGTGACGCTCATTTTATGGCAGTCTTTAAGCGCAAATAAAAGCTCTTGTTGTGTATTACAACAAGAGCTTGATAGCGCTGTTTAATGAGCGCCTCAAAGGGTTTAGAGTGTGGAATTATTTTCCTTTGCTGTCGGTGTTATAGAAACCGCTACCTTTGAAGACAATAGTTGAGGTGTTGTACACGCGCTCAGTCTCATGTCCACATTTTGGGCACTGAGGAGCTTCAATTTTCAGATTCATTGGACGTTCAATTTCAAAGGTATTGTCGCAGTGTGTGCAGTGATAGCTATAACGTGCCATGCTTCCTCCATGAAAACAATTTCTAAACGTGAGATACTTTACCCTACTTAGAGTGGATATTTCACGATTGCAACTAATAAGTTTGTTTATGGAGGCATTATGCAGGTGACCGGTGCAATTTTTGATTGCGATGGAACCCTCGTTGATTCAATGTGTGTTTGGCACAATGTGTTTAGTGCTGTTCTTCCTAAATATGGCAAGACCGTTGATCCAGACATTTTTAATCGCGTAGAGGCAGTTTCACTCATTGGTGGATGTCAGATTTGTGTTGATGAACTTGCTTTGCCTGTCACAGCAGAAACCTTGTATGAAGAGTTTTGCGCGTACGCAACTGACCAGTATCAACATCACGTTTCAATCGTTCCCGGCGCAAAGGAGTTCTTGCAGGAACTCTACGATGCGGGTATTCCTCTGGCTGTTGCATCATCAACCCCCGTGCGAGAAGTACGTGCAGCCCTTGCAGCTCAAGGTATTGAACATCTCTTTAAAACGGTAGTTTCAACGGAGGATGTTGGGGGAGTGGACAAGGTTGAACCAGATGTTTACCTTGAAGCTCTCCGTCGTCTCGGCACCGATAAAGCGACAACCTGGGTTTTTGAGGACGCTCCGTTTGGTGCTCAGACGGCTCAAAAAGCAGGTTTCCCCGTGGTGGCACTTTATAACGATCATGACGGTAGAGATCCCGTCTTTATGAGAGAACACTCTAATATCTTTGCCCACACTTACGGCGAGTTGTCGCTTCTGCGTCTTTGTGACTACGAGCGTCCTCTGACCAGTGCTCCTTCTGGCGAGAAGCCCCTTGAGGTTCTTATTGTGGGCGGATCCCCAGAGGCTGTCTCAAAAACGACGCTTTCTACCTGTGTCCAAAGCGCTGATTACCTGATAGCGGTTGACCACGGTGCAGATGCATGTCACGTTGCCGGTGTGGTTCCACAGCTTGCGCTTGGAGACTTTGACTCAGCTTCATTAGAAACGGTGACTTGGCTCAAAGAACAGCAGGTACCTTGTATGAAGTTCAATGCGGATAAATATGATACCGACCTTGCTCTTGCTCTTAAGTCCGCTGAGCACGAGGCAATTCGCAGAAATAGTAAACTCTCACTCACGGTCGTCTCTACGTCTGGTGGCCATCTGGATCATCAGCTTGTAGTGCTCGGTCTTCTTGCCGCGTGGGCAAAGACGGGCAAGGCAAAGGTTCGTGTTGTTGAGAATGATTTTGAGATGCGCTTTTTAGCCGCGGATCAAATTGATTCTTGGCAGCTTGATGCATCTGCAACAGGTAAAAAGATTTCTCTTGTTGCTTTGTCAGAGGAGTGCGAGGTTTCTGAGTCTGGCATGAGGTGGAATCTTAATCACGAGAAGTTCACCTTACTTGGAGATGACGGAATCTCAAATATTGTTGAAGCTGACGGGGCTTGGGTCAAGTGCGAGAAGGGCTGTCTTTTGGTGCAGCTTTGGAATTAAGGCATTCACAGAAATGTGGTTGGGGCTGGGTTTAAGTAGCAAAGTTTTTACAAGTAGCATTAAAAAGTGTCGTTAAGAATTGAACTAAGAAAAAAGGTCGCCGAGGCGACCTTTTTACGTTTAAGGTAAAACTAATTGAGTTGCTTAGTTGCGGGCAATCTTGCCGGACTTGAGGCAACGGGAGCAAACATTCATCTTCTTGCGCTGGCCATCGACAACGACAGTAACACGCTGAATGTTTGGTTTAAAGGTGCGGGCCACAGTACGGTGAGAGTGGGAGATGGAGCGACCGGCAACGGCGTGCTTACCGCAGAAATCACAGACCTTCGACATGAGTAAGACCTCCATAGGATAGGCGCTCTCTGCGCCTAAAATTTCCAAATAGCCGAATTAATATAGCACAATATATTGTGTTGTCAAAGCATGAATATAACATTCACAATTAGTTAGCTTTTGAATGTTTTTCATTTATTACGCCAAGATTAAATAACAAGAAAAAGATTTGTCAAATGCTAGGTTATCAACTTGTATATATAAGCCGCTTTAATAATAAATGTGCTCTGCGGTATACTAAATAACAATGACTAACCCTGGTTCTTGCGAGAGGAGTTATGTAATGACTACTGCTGTTCCTGGAACATTAAGAGTTTCTAATGATTGCCTTGCTGACTTGGCAGGTTATGCAGCTATGGAATGTTATGGCGTTGTTGGCATGGCAGAGATTGATGAGGCAGCAGGTGTTGCTCGTCTTCTTCCAACTTACCGACTTCGCAAGGGTATTGATGTAACCCCAACTTCTAAGGGAGTTCAGGTTGACCTCCATATTGTTGTTGAGCAGGGCGTTAACATGGCGTCCGTTGTCGACAATCTTGAGAGCTCAGTAAAGTTTTTGCTTAAGCAAATTGCAGAGCTTTCATGTGTTGATGTAACTGTACATATCGAGGCCATGCGTAATTCTCGCTAAGCTTTTTTGCTTCAAATGAGTAGGAACTGAGGTCTAACGTGATTTCAAATGTCATTCGTACATGCTTCCCTGTAGCAGCACTTGCTGTTGCAGACAAAGCAGAAGAGATCAACAAGCTCAATGTTTTTCCTGTACCAGATGGAGACACCGGCACTAACATGTCCCTTACCCTGGGTACCGTTGTTCGTGAGGTTCAAGATCTTCCTCAAGATGCAAGTATGCAGGATATTGCAAAGGCAATTACTCACGGCTCTCTGATGGGTGCTCGCGGTAACTCCGGCGTTATTACTTCTCAGATTCTTCGCGGTATCGCTGAGGGTCTTTGTGACGTTAAGAATCCTGAGGCAGTAACTCCTAAGGATATTGCACACGCATTCCGCCGCGGTAAAGAAGTTGCTTTTAAGGCCGTTAGAAAGCCAGTTGAGGGTACTATTCTTACCGTTTTAAAGGACGTTTCTGCTAAGGCAGACTCTCTTGAGAAGTCTCAGCTTACCCCAGCAGAGGTCTTAGATGCCCTTGTTGTTGAGGCATATGAATCCGTTGCCCGCACTCCTGAGCTTCTTCCTGTTCTTAAAGAGAACGGTGTTGTTGACTCTGGTGCATTTGGTTTTGCAACTTTCCTTGAGGGCTTTGTAAACGCTGTTACTGGTAAGACTGAAACTACTGACTTTCAGACAACTGTTTCAGTTTCTGACGCTAAGGCTGCCACCAGTGCAAAGGTTGAGATTGAGCTCAACGATGACTGGGAGGGTTCTGAGTACCGTTATTGCAATGAGTTCCTTTTCAAGGCAGATAGTCCTGACTTTGACGAGGAAGCAGCTTTGAATTTCCTTGCAACTATGGGTGATTGCGAGCTTCTTGTTGGCGCAAACCCAGACTACAAGATTCACGTTCACTCAAATACTCCTAATAAGGTTCTTGAGTACATGCTTCAGTATGGTCAGATTTTTGAGGTCTTTATTCATAATATGGACCTTGAGGCTAAGGAGCGTACCGAGAAAATCGCTGAAGATAAGAAGGCTGCAGCAGTACCTAAAAAAGAGCTTGGCTTTGTTGCGGTAACCGCTGGTTCTGGCGCCGCATCAATCTTGAAGTCTCTTGGCGTGGACGTTGTTGTTTCTGGTGGTCAGACCATGAATCCTTCAACTGCAGATATTCTTGCTGCAATTGAAGGGGCCAATGCAGAACAAGTTATTGTTATGCCAAATAACTCTAACATTCGTATGGCGGCAGAGGCGGCTGCAAGTGCATGCGAGAATATTAAGGTTGCAGTTATTCCAACCAAGTCTGTTCTTCAGGCATTTGCTGCAATGTTTGTCGTTGCAGATGGCGTTCCATTTGAAGAGCTTGTCGAAGAGATGACTGATGCTATTTCTGGCGTTCGTTATGGCGAGGTAACTACCGCAGTTCGCGATTCTTCCGCAGCTGACGGTACTCCTATCCATGATGGTGACGTCATGGGTATCCAGGGAGGCTCCATTGATGTTGTCGGCTCCGATGTCATGAAGGTCACGCTTGATCTTATTGCAAAGATGCAAGAGGAGGAAGAGGGTGACAACCTCACCATTCTTGCAGGTGAGGATTTCTCTGATGAGCAGCTCGATTTTCTCGCTAGCAGAGTCGAGGAAGCTTATCCAGATCTTGAGGTTGACGCTCAGCGCGGCGAGCAGCCACTCTATCCAGTTATCTTCTCTATTGAGTAGGAAATGTCTGAGTCCAAGGTAAGCATCGCTCCTGCATCAGAGCGAGTAGCACACACATGCTCGCTTGTTGATAGCGTAACTAGGTTAAGGTATGTCAATGCAAATCGTGCCGAGGCGCTTGAGCGTCTCGGCATTCTGCGCGTTCGAGATCTTTTGCTCAACGTGCCTCACCGCTACCTCGACTTTTCTCATCGCGTACAGATTGCCTTTGCACAAATTGGCGAAGACGCTACCATTACGGGTCGTGTTGCTTCGGTAAAAACCAAGCGTCCACGCCCTAAGATGGTCATTGTTGAGATTGAGGTTGTGGATGACACTGGCGCGCTCACAGCTTCGTTTTTCAGACAGCCCTGGGTGGCTGAACAAATTCACGTTGATGATGAAGTGGCGCTTAGCGGCAAGGTGCTCTTTGCGTATGGCTTCCGTCAGATGAAGTCACCGTTTTACGAGGTGTTGAGCACAGCTAAGTCTGATTCGGCTGATGAGGTTTGTTCTAAAGAGATTCCTTCAAAGGCAGTAATTCTTCCCGTTCATCCAGCTACTGAGGGTGTAAGTCCTGCATGGATGCGACGCATTATGTCGGCAGCTCTGGCGGACACGGGAAGCGTGTGCGACTGGTTTCCCTCAGAGCTTGTCTCCAAACATCACCTTATGTCTCTTTCATCGGCACTTCGTGAGGTTCATTTTCCTTCAAGTATGGAGGCAGCTGAACAAGCCCGACGCCGTCTTGCTTTTGATGAGCTCCTTAGCTTGCAGCTCGCTCTTTTGACGAGAAGAAACTTAGAACTTGCAGGTCATAAGCCGTTTGAACATGTTATAGATGGGCCTAAGGTTCAGGCTCTGATTGAGGCTTTACCCTTTACGTTAACTGATGAGCAAAATCAAGCAGTTCAAGAGATTCTTTCAGATATGGCTGCTCCACATATTATGAATCGCCTGCTTCTGGGTGATGTTGGTACCGGTAAAACAGCTGTTGCTGCCGTTGCCTTAGCTGCTGTGGCAGATTCATCAGCTCAGGCTGCCGTGATGGCTCCTACTTCGGTTCTTGCTCAGCAGTACGCTCAAAAGATTGGTCCTTTGCTTTCATCTGCTGGAATTATGTGGGCTCTTATTACAGGCGCTACCTCTGAAGAAGAAAGGCAGCAGATTGAGCTCTGCCTGGCCGACGGTTCTTTGTCCGTTGTCTTTGGTACCACCGCACTTCTTTCTGAGCGCGTGGTGTTTAAGCAGCTCACACTTGCCGTTGTTGACGAACAGCATCGTTTTGGCGTTGATCAAAGAACGGCTTTGCGTAAAAAAGGACAAGGTGTAGATCTTCTCGCCATGAGCGCAACGCCTATCCCACGTACGTTGGCACTTTCTTTGTACGGAGATGTTGATACGTCTCGTATTACCAAGAGACCAAGGGCAGGAGCGGGGGTTACTACCAAGCTATGCGTACCAGAGAATCTTGATCAAGCGTATGCCGCTGTTGCTGAGGCTGTTCAAGCGGGTCATCAGGCGTATCTAGTTTGTCCTTTGATTGACTCAAATGATTCTGAAGAAGAGCTTGAAGATATTCCTGAGGCCGCCCGCACAAACGGCAAGCTCTACAGTGCGACTCGTGTATATGAGGAGCTTTCACAGACAGTCTTTAAAGACTTTACCTGTGATCTTTTGACTGGTAGATTGCCTGAAGCTCAAAAAGATCAGATAATGGAAAAATTCCGAGCAAACAAGACGCAAATTCTGGTCTCCACAACCGTCATTGAAGTTGGCGTTGATGTTCCTAACGCTACCGTTATGATTGTTTTTAACGCTGACCGCTTTGGTTTAGCCACGCTTCATCAGCTTAGAGGTCGTGTCGGTCGAGGAGACTTCCCAGGAACTGTGTATCTTGCCAGCAATGCCAAGCGAGGCTCTACCGCAAGAAAGCGCCTTGCTGCTCTTGAGCAAACTTCTGATGGTGCACACCTGGCAGAGCTTGACCTTGAGCTAAGGCACGAGGGAGAAACCTTGGGATATCGCCAATCAGGCGGCACTACGCTTAAGATCTCCGATCTCTATGCAGATGCAGATCTTATTGAGGCGGCTCACAAAGACGCTCTGGCAATTACTACACAAGACCCAAATCTAACAAGTGATGCATATGTTACTTTGGGAATTGAGGCAAAAGACCGCTTTGGTATTTATTTTGAAGAGCTTGGCTATAAGTAATAATCTGCAGATAAATTACAGCATTAGATAGGTTTGGTGGCGAGAAACCCATGAGGATTATTGGCGGAAAATGGAAAGGTCGTGTAATTGAGGCTCCTGATGGTAAAGGGATTACACGACCAACCACTGATCGTACGCGCGAGGCTATTGCAAGCTCCATCTTGGCTTCTCGTGGTCTTGATATCAGTGAGTCCAGAGTGCTTGACGCTTTTGCGGGTTCGGGTGCTATGGGTTTTGAGTTGCTTTCCAGAGGAGCGTTGTATGCCACCTTTGTTGATAAAGACAGAAAGACGTGTGATCGTATCAAACGTACAGCAAAATCTCTTGGTGTAGCTAATTCTGAGATGAGTGTTATTTGTGGTGATACAGCGCGCTTAGCTGAATCATCTCAGCTGTTTGGAGCTCCTTTTGATGTGGTGATTTTGGACCCTCCCTACGCCGTTGAGGTAGAGGTAGTGTCCAAGCTGCTCAAAGATTTAATTCAGTCGGAAAGTCTGACAAATGATGCTGTAGTAGTGTATGAGCATAGTTATAAAACTGATTCAGTTTCTCTTGATGATTTTGAGCTTTCTAAGAGTAAGCGTTATGGTATTGCTCAAGTTGATGTACTTGTTCGTTGTGAGGGATAGGAGATATGTTGAATAGTATTACTCACGTAGTTGTACCAGGTACTTTTGACCCCGTCACAAACGGACACCTTGATGTTATCAAACGAGCTTCTCGCCTTTTTGAAAATGTTACGGTAGCTGTTGCAGCTTCAAAATGTAAACACGGCACTGGCACCACATTTTCTCTTGACGAGCGTGTACAGATGCTTAAAGATGCTCTGGCAGATGAAGGACTTGTGGATGTTTCTGTAGAGTCTATGGAAGGTCTTCTGGTTGATTTCTGCAACGTTCATGGTGCGGGTGGTGTTGTTAAGGGTCTTAGGGCTATGACAGATTTTGAGTATGAATTGCAGCAAGCGGATCTCAATGCTCATATGGCTCCTGAACTGGAGAGTATCTTTGTTATGTCTAGTCCAGAGTACGGCTACATTTCTTCTTCAATTGTCAGAGAAATCTCAGCCATGGGTGCAGATGTATCATTTTTGGTACCAAAGAATGTCATAAAAAAGCTTGAAGCTCTGCATAATTGCGGTAATTAAGTATATTTGCCCTGCATTTCCATTATATTCTGCTAACATTCTTAAAAAGGTGTTTTATGCGTCGTGTTCGTGGCGGCAATAACAGCATATAACACGGTTTGTGTATTGGATTGAAAGGAGCCCTGGATGCAGCCAGGCGAGGAAATTGAGAGCCTTGTATCTGAGATTGAGCAGATGGTAACTGAGGCTAAGTCACCTTTTATGGATGGCGGTAACAAGAAGATTATTGATGCCCAGGACTTCTATGAGCTACTTGACGAGATTCGTCGTGTCTTCCCAGAAGAGTTTGCAACCGCTCGTCGCATCATCAAGGAAGAGGATGAGACTCTTGAGCGTGCACGTGCTCAGGCAGAGTCCATCATTGCTGACGCACAGCAGCAGGCCATGATTCTTGCTGGCGATCAAGAGGTTGTCCGCCTTGCTCAGCAGCAGGCAGATGGCATTCGTGATCAGGCAGAGCAGTATGAGCGTGATACTCGTTACAACGCTGAGGAGTATGCAGATACCGTTCTTGCTCACCTTGAGGAGAACCTCAAGAGCCTGACAAATTCTGTTTCTCGTGTTCGCCAGACACTTGATGAGAACTCTGGTCCTCGTAATACCAGCAATAACGTTGCTTGGTAATTCCAATGCAACCAGTTCTTTATGCGCTAGATGATCGTCTTGCAAATGCAGGCGATACCGTTTCTTATGCGGGTCATCTTAATGAAGAATCGTATGAGCTAGGAGAGCATGAATTTTCTCTCCCCATGGGTATTGATTTTGATCTAGTGCTTACCAACGCAGGCGAGGGCATTTTGGTTACTGGAATGCTTCGTGCTGATGCAGTTGGTACGTGTGACCGTTGTCTTGAGGATGCACATCTCTCTTTAAATGCAGAGGTAGATGAGTATTATCTCTTTGAAGAGCCTGTGATTTCTGCAGATGATGAAGATGAGGCAGATTACGTTTTAGTAAATGCCGATAAAACCATCGATTTAGCAGAGGCCCTTTTGCCTTCGCTTGTTATGGAGACGCCTTATGTTGTGCTGTGTAAGTCCGACTGCAAGGGACTTTGCCCAGTATGTGGTTGCAATCTGAATGAAGAAGATTGCGGTCATGCAGCTCAGATTGAGCAGAAGCGAGAAGAAGAAAAACTTGCTTCAAATCCGTTTGCGGCTCTTAAAAATCTTGTGATTGAGTCGGATTCGGAAGAGTAAAATAAAATTTCTTCTCTTAAATGGTGAAGAAATGCTGTATCTACGTACAAAATGTGTCAGTACGTGGTATAGTATCCAACGCATTATGTGAATGGGTCGCGCCCTCATGTGTTTTAGGGGCGCTAGCAAGAGCAAAAGAGGTTTAAGATGGCAGTACCTAAACAAAAGAAGGGCCGCGGCGCAACCCACACCCGTCGTTCGGCAAACAGCAAGCTTAACGCAGCAGCTCGCTCTGTATGCCCACAGTGCGGCGCTCCAAAGCTTCCTCACCACGTATGCCCTAACTGTGGCTTCTACAAGGACCGTGAGGTTGTTGTTACTGAGTAACACTCATACATTGTATGGCCAAGAAGGCCGGTTCTTTAGGGGCCGGCCTTCTTTTTTATAGCACTAAGGAGTTATCATGCCCGTTATTTGTGTAGATGTTATGGGATCAGACCAAAGTCCTGAGGTTGTTCTTGAGGGAGTTCGTATGGCTCTTCAGAAGGATCAAGAGCTAGAGGTTCTTCTCGCCGGAGCTGATGAATTTGTTACTCCTTTTGCAAAAAAGCATGATCGTGCAAAGACTTTGGTAACTACTGAAGTTATTGCTATGAGTGAGCACCCCGCTAATGCGGTAAGACAGAAGAAAGACGCCAGTATCGTAAGAGCTGCCCAGGCAGTTAAGGCAGGGGAGGCCGATGGTCTTTTCTCAGCAGGATCTACAGGCGCGGTGCTTACGGCAGCTACCTTTGGTATTGGTCGTATTAAAGGCGTAAAGCGTCCAGCGCTCACGCTAATTTTTCCTGGACTCGGCGGTCATAGAACGGTCTTTTTGGACACTGGTGCTAACGCTGATGTGCGTCCAGAGGTTTTGGTTCAATTTGCACAAATGGGTAAGGCCTTTGCAAACGCGTCATTGGGAATTGAAAATCCAACCATAGGACTTCTCTGCAATGGCTCTGAAGAGACCAAAGGTTCTGAGCTTGCTCTTTCATATCACGCGGCTTTAGCAGAAGCAGCTATTAATTTTGGTGGAAATGCTGAAGGAACGGATATTTTAGGAAGCCGTTTTGATGTTATTGTGACAGATGGCTTCACTGGAAATGTGGCCTTAAAATCTATTGAGAGCACGGGCAAATTTATTATGTCCAGCCTCAAGGATGCGATTAATTCTTCCAAGAAGGCTGCTTTTGGTGCACTCCTTTTGAAGGATGCTCTTAAGGCTACTGCTGCGGAACTTTCGGGAGATTCTGTTGGCGGTGCTTTTTTGCTGGGCGTTTCGGCTCCTGTGCTTAAAGGACATGGTGCTACCAGCTCTTCTGCGGTGTGCGCAGGAACACTCTCTGCGGCTAATGCAGTACGTGCCAACCTTGTTGAGAAAATCTCCTCTTCAATTCAGCTGTAGAGTAAAATTTTATAAGTTGCGGCGGAGCTCATAGATAATTCTGTGGGCTCTACTTTTTTAAAGATTGTTTACTTCAGCTTTAGTAATGTCATCATACAGATGCGCATCACGGGGTAAAATTAAAAGTGTCATTGTTGTGTGCAAGGAGGATGTATGGATCGCACAGAAACACTTGAAAAGGTAATTGACGTCGTTAGAGAAACTCTTGATCTTGACGATTCCGTTGAGCTCACAGAGAGTACTTCATTTAAGGATCTTGGTGCAGACTCATTTGATCTTTTGCAGCTTGTTACAGACCTTGAGCAAGAGTTTGACATGACATTTGATGCAGAAAACATTGATGAGATTGCTACTGTTGGTGATGCAGTAGATGCTATTCTTGCTGCTTAAGTAGGTCTTATACGTGAAATTGCACGAACGAGTAGCTGCTGCAGAAGCTATTTGCGGTCATACATTTATTAATAAGGATCTTATCGAGGCTGCCCTCACACACCCTTCGGCGGTGGAGGGCAAGCCCGTTTCTGCTTCGTATGAGCGCCTTGAGTTTTTAGGGGACTCAATTCTTGGCGCTATTATCGCAACAGAGTTATTTGAGCGCTATCCTGATATGGATGAAGGTCAGCTTACTCGGCTAAAAATTTCTCTTGTGTCTGGCCATACGCTCTCTATTGTTTCTGACACTTTGGGAGTTTCTCCTTTAATTGTTATGGGAATTTCCGAGAAGGGCACTGGAAAGCGCGGCATGAAGTCTGCTTTGGAGAACGTCTATGAGTCCATTGTTGGTGCGCTCTACCTTGATGCGGGTTTTGAACCAACGCGCGATTTTGTTATTCGTACGCTTGGACCTCACATTTCTCCAACGCTGGCAGTTCGTTCAGTAAGTCCTAAATCTCGTTTGCAGGAAGCGGTACAGGCTCAGGGCAAGGCTACTCCTGAGTACAAGCTTATTGGTGAGAGTGGTCCTGCCCATACACCAACATTTACCGCTGTGGTATTTGTCGACGGCCTTAAGGTGGGTCGTGGACAGGGACCATCAAAGAAAGCCGCAGAGTCAGAAGCTGCTCAAGATGCGCTGGTGCGTCTTGGTGTGGACGATGCTCCGCTTGATGCTGATGCAGAAATGCACTTAAGGTAGAAAGGTACCCTGTACTCGTGTATTTAAAATCGCTGACACTCAAGGGTTTTAAGTCATTTGCCGATAAAACTCAGATGGTTTTTGACCCTGGTCTTACTGTTGTCGTTGGTCCAAACGGCTCAGGCAAGTCTAATGTCTCTGACGCAATACTATGGGTATTGGGTGAGCAGAGCGCAAAGATGCTGCGTGGACAAGCTATGGAAGACGTTATCTTCTCTGGCTCATCAGCAAGGGGAGCGGTGGGCGTTGCTGAGGTAACGTTGGTCTTGGACAACTCTGACCATACCATTCCTATTGATTTTTCTGAAATTGGTATCACCAGACGTATGTATCGTTCTGGAGAGTCTGAGTACCTGATTAACGGTGCGCCTTCAAGGCTCATGGACATCCAGGACATCCTACATGACTCTGGCCTGGGCAAAGATACACATTCCATCATTTCTCAAGGTAAGCTTGACTCCATCTTGTCCAGTCGTCCTGAGCAGCGTCGTGAGCTCATTGAAGAAGCAGCGGATATTTCCAAGCATCGTCGCCGTAAAGAGCGAGCAGAACGCAAGATTTCTTCCATGGATGAAAATCTGACGCGAGCCAAAGTGGTTTCTCGTGAGATTACTCGTCAGCTTAAACCGCTTGAGAGGCAGGTAGACAAGGCTTCTCGCGCAAAAGATTTGTCCGCTCAGCTTAAGGATTTGACAGTACAGCTTGCGGTTGATGACCTTCGTCAGCTGCAATTTGCGCACAGCAAGCTTGAGGTTCGCGCTAAAGAGGCAGAGGCTGCTATTGAGCTTGCACAGTATCGTGCGAGCGAGAAAAACCGTGAGCTTGAAAAGCTCCAGTCGCTCCTTGAGCAAAAAGGTCTCTTTGTTGGAGACCTAGGCGAGCAGCGCCGCCGTATGCAAGAGATTCTTGGTCGTATGGGCTCTGACATGCGTCTTTTGGAGGAGAAGGGCAAGAACATGGTTTCTCGCCTTTCTGATACACGCATGCAACTTTCTGTGATGGATAAACAGAAGGCTGACGCTGCAAAAGAGAAGGAAGAGCTTTCTGGTCAGCTGGCAACAATTCGCGCAAAGGTTGCAGATCTGACAGAGAGTGTGAATACACTTCAAGAGGCCGCCAACCAGGCAATCGCCGAGCGTCGTGCTCTTGATGTAAAGATTTCTGACTGTACTGCGTCTGAACGCAGTGCTCGTAATACTGCTGATAAAGAGACGCTTGCGTATGTAAAGCTTGAAGAACAGATTGCTCATGCGCAGGTAGAAGATCAGATGTTTGAGTCTAGGTTGACTCAGATTACTGAGGCACTTGAGATTGCTCACGCTGCTCTGGAAGACAGTGGTATTAAAGAAGCAGAGCTCACTACAGCTCTTGATAAAGCTCGCCAGGAATCCGAGGCGTTTGTCGCTGAGATTTCTGAGCGCGCTTCTGCACTTGAGGCCGCTCGTGAGGCAGAACGTACCGCTCGTCAGGAGCTTTCTAGCAGTGAGGCTACGCTTGAGGCACTTCGTGCCCTTGATGTAGAAGTGCAAAAGGGAAGTCCTCTGGCAGAAAAACTTGTTTCTGACACTGCAACTGCTTCTCTTGTTTCTGGCAGACTTGCCGATTACCTTGAGGTTCAACCAAAGTTTGAGGCTCTTGTTGAGCAACTTCTAGGAGAAGATCTTTCCGCACTTGTTGTAGATAAGCGGCAAAATATCCACGTTCTCTTTGAGCGTGTTCAGGAGCTCTCTGAAGATGGCAAGGCTACACTCGTCACTTTTTCTGATGTAACTTCATCTCTTGTTGCTCCAGCTCATACAACGCCTCTGCTCGAACATGTTTCCGCTCAGAAGGGTGCTGAAGCTCTTGTTCAAGAGCTCTTTGGTCACGTTTTTGTAGCCCAGAGTCTTGATGATGCCTACATTGCACGCAAAAATGAGCCTCGCGGTCTTTACGTTCTTCTTGACGGTACGTTACTCTATCCAGATGGTCGCCTGGTCTTGGGACATGCGTCTCGGGCTGAGGATGGCTCTCTTGAACGCAAGCGTCGCATTCGTGAACTTGAGATTGCTCTTCCAGCACTCAAACGTCACCTTGAGGCTGCTCGCTCTGCAGTTACTAACTGTGAGAACGAACTGGCATCAGTTCGCGAGAAAAGCGCGCAGTCCAAGGGAGAGGTCGCACGCCTCAATGGTGAGCTTACATCCATTGCTTCAGAGAGAGGCCGTCTTGAGGGACAGGTTGCTTCTTCTCAGGCAGAGTTGAAACAGGTCAGCACTTCTCGAGAGCAAGCAAAAGAACGCGCGCAGGAGGCTCATACGCACATTGACGAGCATAAGCGTGCAGCAGAAGAGGCTAAGGCTCGCATGGAGTCGCTTGCTTCTGAGCTCAAGGAGTTGCAGGATCAGCATGAGGATGCCATTCGTGCACAGGGTAGGGCCAACCGAGAGCTTTCGGATGCAAAGACAGACTTAACTGTTGCAAAAGAGCGCGCAACTAGTATGGTTTCTCGCCAGGCAGAGCTTGAAAGGCGTCTCTCTCAGCTGGACGAGCAGCTTGTTGCTGCTAAGCAGGCAACGCATGCGCTTGAGGTAATTAGGCTGCGTGTGGACCCACTGTACAAGCGCTATGATGCCTTGCATCAGAAGGCGCTCGAGTGGGCGTCCAGACTCAAGGACCGCGCATCGCTGGCGGAGGCTGACTCAGAGACGCTGCGTGAGACCATCTCTGAGGCAAAAGATGCTGCTTCTGAAGCTGCGCTTGCGGTAGAAAAAGAGAAAGACGCTGCTAACCAGATTAGCGTTGAGATTGGTAAGCTTGAAGTCCAGGTTCAAAATGCCATTGAGGCCATTCTTGCTACAGGCGCTTCCCTTGACGAGGCTTTGACGCTTCCAGAGCCAGAAGATAGAGAGCAGGCAGAGCGCCTTGCTGCGTCGCTTAAGAGCCAGCTTGAGGCGCTTGGTCCTGTCAACGCTGTTGCTATGGATGAGTATGAGCGCCTCAAAGAGCGCGCAGATTACATTAACGAGCAGGTGGCTGACTTAGAGGCAGCTCGAACTTCGCTGAAGAAGATTATCTCAGCCATTGACCGAAAGATGCGCAGCCGCTTCCTTGTTGTCTTTGACCGCGTTAACAAGAACTTTTCTGAGATCTTCTCGATGCTTTTCCCTGGTGGTCATGCCCATATTGAGCTTACCGACCCAGATCATCTCTCTGAGACGGGCATTGAGATTGTGGCTCAGCCGCGCGGTAAGCGCATTACCAAGATGATGCTCATGTCAGGTGGTGAGAAGAGTCTCACTGCTCTGGCATTGCTTTTTGCTGTGTATAGAACGCGTACTGTTCCGTTCTATGTCTTTGATGAGGTTGAGGCTGCGCTCGACGACGCTAACCTCTCTAAGCTGCTTGATGCCATTGAGCAGCTCAAAGAGACAACACAGCTGATTGTTATTTCTCACCAGAGGCGCACTATGGAGCAGGCAGATGTACTGTATGGTGTATCTATGCAGGCAGATGGTGTCAGCCACGTTGTCTCTCAGAGGCTTGATAAGACAACCGGAAAGGTAGTTGATATCTAATGGGCTTTATGGACAATCTTCGCCGTGGTCTTGAGCGTTCTCGCGAGACTATTAGCGAGATCTTTTATATGGGTGGAGAGGTCACCGAAGATTTTTGGGATGATCTTGAAGACACGCTGGTTATGGGCGACATGGGCGCTGAGGTGGCTATGCGTGTTACCGATGACCTGCGTGAGCGTGCCGCGCGAGAAAACCTTACGCGCTCCGATCAGCTTCGTAGAGCCCTTGTAGAGCGACTTACTGCAGAGTTTCCTGTTGCTAAAAGAGATCCATTTACAGATACGCCTTCCATTGTCTTGTTTGTAGGTATTAACGGCGCTGGTAAAACTACTACTGTTGGTAAAATTGCCGGTCGTGCGCATGCTAGTGGCGTTAAGACCTTGATTGGTGGCGCTGACACATTCCGCGCAGCTGCTATTGAACAGTTGCAGGTATGGGGAGAGCGCTCTGGTATTGAGGTTGTAACCAGAGAACGTGGAGCAGACCCTGCAAGTGTATGTTTTGAGGTTGTTGAGACCGCAGCAAAACAAGGTACTGAGCTGGTGTTGATTGATACTGCTGGCCGTTTGCACACCTCATCTGATTTGATGCGTGAGCTTGCTAAGGTTGTTTCAGTTACCAGGAAGCGCGCAGGGGATATTCCGGTGAGCGTTGTTTTGGTTATTGATGCAACTACCGGTCAGAACGGTCTTAACCAGGCAAAAGAGTTCAATGATGCGCTGTCTTTGGATGGTCTTATTGTCACAAAGCTTGATGGCACTGCAAAGGGAGGAATTGCCTTGGCAATTTCCAACCAGCTTAATCTGCCTATTTATCGTATTGGTGTGGGCGAGTCTATTGATGATCTTCAGACATTTGACGCTCGTTCATTCTGTGAAGCACTTGTTGGTGAGGGAGTTCAGTAATGTTTAACAGCCTTCAAGATAGACTGCAAAATACATTTTCCGCTTTGCGCGGAAAGGGTCGTCTTACTGAGGACGACATCAATTCCGCAATGCGAGAAATTCGCATGGCTCTTCTCGAGGCTGACGTTAACTACAAGGTAGTTAAAGAGTTTGTTGGCCGCTGTAAAGAGCAGTGCATGACTGCTGACGTACTGGAGTCCCTGTCTCCAGCTCAAAACGTTGTTCGCATTGTTTTAGATGAGCTGACAGCACTGCTTGGTTCAACTGAATCAAAGCTTACGCTGGCACAGAACCGCATTCCAAACGTCATTATGCTTGTCGGTCTTCAGGGCTCTGGTAAGACAACCGCAGCTGCAAAGCTTGCATACTTGCTTAAGTCCCAGGGAAAGAATCCTCTGCTTGCCGCTTGCGACGTTCATCGTCCTGCAGCAGCAGATCAGCTTGAAACACTTGGCTCTGAGATTGGCGTGCCAGTCTATCGCGGCGACGGTAAAGACGCTGTTGCCATTGCATCTGAAGCTATCCAGGAGGCCGTTGATCATCTCAATGACCTGGTAATTGTTGATACTGCTGGTCGTCTTCAAATTGATGAAGAAATGATGGAAGAAGCCGTTGCTATCAAACGTGCCGTCAAACCAGATCAGATTCTTATGGTTGTCGATGCTATGACCGGCCAGGATATTGTTAATGTTGTCAGCACCTTCGCAGAACGTGTGGACTTTGACGGCGTTATCATGTCCAAGCTTGATGGTGATGCTCGTGGTGGTGGTGCACTTTCTGTACGTGAGGTTACCGGTAAGCCTATCAAGTTTGTTTCCATGGGCGAGAAACCCGATTCACTTGAGGTTTTCCATCCAGATCGTATGGCCAAGCGTATTCTTGGCATGGGTGATGTCATCTCTATTGTTGAGCAGGCTCAAAAGGCGGCTGATGAGCAGCAGGTTGAAGATGCCGAACGTATGTTGCGCGAGGGCTTTACTATGGACGACCTGCTCAATCAGATGAACCAAATTCGCAAGATGGGTGGTCTTGCAAAGCTTATTGGGGCACTTCCTGGTGGAGACCGCATGATGGCTCAGCAGGGTGGTGTAGACGATAGTTCTATGGGAAAGATTGAAGCCATCATTCATTCAATGACTAAAGAAGAGCGCGCGCGTCCAAAGATTATTAATGGTCAGCGACGTCGTCGTATTTCTATGGGTTCTGGTCGTAGCGTTCAAGAAGTTAATCAGCTTATTCGTCAGTGGGGAGAGATGAATAAGATGATGGGTAAAATGAAGGCTATGACTCAGGGCGGTAATGCAAAGAAGGGTCGTCGTGCCATGGAGTCTATGATGAAGAATATGGGCTTTGGTGGAGGTCAAATGCCTCGCTTTTAAACCTTTTCTGTAAATTTATTTATATAAGAAATACTTTTGTTATGGTAAATATCCCTACTGCTTTTTGTTGCACATGGTAAACTTTTTTAAAAAGCAGTAGGGAGAAATTATGTCAATTAAGCGTATTGCCTTTATTGTGTTAGGTTGTTTGAGTTTAGCGCTTGCTGTGCTTGGTGTTTTACTTCCTATTTTGCCAACTGTTCCATTTTTAGCTCTTGCTGCATTTTGTTTTGCTAAATCATCCGATCGACTTAATAACTGGCTTATTAACACAAAGTTTTACCAAAATAATTTTGCTGATTTTAAAGCTGGAAAAGGGATGACTATTAAGACCAAAGTACGCATCCTTGTTACAGTAACTTTAGTCATGGCTGTAGGTCTTATTGCCATGCTTATGAAAGGCGTTATTGTTGGCAGTATTGTCCTTATTATTGTTTGGCTAAGCCACATTTACTACTTCGGTTTTAAAGTTAAAACGCTTGAAGAATAAACAATTGTTACAATAGCTTCTAGTTAGTTTCATTATTATTCGGTAATAATGAGGTGACAGATAATGCAGCGTAGAAGAAAAGTAGTTTTGTCTACTCTTGGAGTAGTGCTTATAACCTCTGTATTCATATGCAGTTGGTTTAGACCCGAAGCGGTTAAAGAGCGAAATCTTGATTTTTTAAAACATAAAGCTGCGGAATATATAGGGGAGCAATCAGTTGATAATATTTTCTCGTATGAAAAGTTTGAGTCTGGGGAATATAGGACCTATACTTGCAATTTAAACGACGTGTATATATCTGGTCCAATTTTATCAATTGTAGAGAAAAACAATGAATTATTAGACGGTGGTATTTTGTGGGTTGTAAGTGTTAATGGAGAAATCATTGGAACAATCGAGCAAGATGCCGCTTTATATTCAGTTTTTCTCTCTTCACAAAACTTGAATCAATACATTCTTTATGGAAGTGCCTATATTCTACAAGCTATAAGCAGTCGCAAATTACCTGCCGTTTCCTACTATGAATACAATACAGAAGGTGGAGGAGCCTTTCTGTCTGATAATATACTTGCGACATTTAATTACGGCACAGGAGAATATGGTTTTGTTAAAGCAGCCAGCAAATTTCCTTCTGCCAGTTCATTGATCACTTCTCGCTTAGGTTCAGAGTATCTTGATTTTATGGCAAACAAAGAGCGTGTTGTAGATCTTCTCTAAAACATAAAAAAAGCGCACTTCAGCATTGTTTTCTGAAGTG
This sequence comes from Lancefieldella parvula DSM 20469, assembly GCF_000024225.1. NCBI lineage: Bacteria > Bacillati > Actinomycetota > Coriobacteriia > Coriobacteriales > Atopobiaceae > Lancefieldella > Lancefieldella parvula. The sequence goes on along the minus strand of NC_013203.1, from coordinate 942,007 downwards.
CGCATAAGTTCACTCTCAAAGACAAATCTAGTAGTGGATGATAATTGGATCACCATCGTTTGAGATGTTAAAGAGTTTTTCGGCATCACTGTAGCTCAAATTAATGCAACCATGGCTACCACCATAGCGATAAATATCTCCACCAAATGCTCCACGCCACGGAGCATTATGGAAGCCAACTTCCTGACCTTTCACACCCATCCAGAAGTCAACTCGTGCATCCCAACCTGGTTTGCCGCTTTCGTCATTTGGACCAAGAAGTCGAGCGTTTCTGATATGACTTGTTATAAACCAAACACCTTCAGGTGTATTGTGGCGACCATCAGGAAGACCGGTAACAACATCTGCTTCCCAAAGAATGCTGCCATTCTCGTCATAAAGAACTGCATGCTGAGTGGAGAGGTCAACGTCAATATAACGACCGCCCCAGTCAGGACCGCCATCTTTTGTGAAAGTTTTTGCCTGCTGTTCAGTTGGAAGTTCAACCTTTGTAGGTTGCCCATTTCCAAGAGCGGAAATGATAGCTGAAGCAGAGTCAGCTTCATTGATTACCCAACCATAAGCACCGGCTGCTTTAGTGGTAATTTCCTTACCATCCCAGCGCTTATAAGTTCTAGCAGTACCGCGCGTGTTAACCGCAGGTGCAAGGGTATGCTCAACCCAATCATTTATGGCATTTTTATTAAGTGAGACGGAAAGGTCATCATTAAAAGTAACCCAGCTCGCAATAAGATCTGCGTCAACGGTATAGGCAGATGCATCTCCAAGAGTCAGATCAAGTACGGAGGCTACATAGGCGTTTGCAGCAGCAATAGCTGCGTTGAGTTCTTCAGCGCTCAGCACAGATTCCTCACCAAGAACAACGGTGTCATTAAGTTTGTCAAATGCGCCTTGTAAATCTTTATGAACACCTTCAAGAGAAAGTCGTGTTATCAAGGCAGTGTCAGCAAGTCTAAATTTCTTTGTAGTGGAATCGTAGGTAATACCACCGTTTGCTAGAGAAGATGAAGCCTCTTTTGCTTGTTCAATCTGTTGATTCAATACTGTATCAACTTTGTTTTGATCATAGGTGGCAGTGGCGTGTGGGTTTAAAGTTCTGCTGCGAGTAATTTCAACAGGCCACATCCAAGGATTCTGCTGGTTAATTGCATCACGAGCATAAGCCTCAGAATTGTAAACAAGTCCAATTTCAGAACTCTTAAGAGTTAAATCAAGACCATTGCCAGAGATATGAATAGAATAATTTGATGCTTCTGAGTCTCTTGCTTTCTGTAAGTCAGAAGCTGGCTTTAGCGAGTAATCGACTCCGTAGATGCTGGTCTGAGGCATAAAATAGAAGTTGAAGAAAGCTGCTCCTCCAACATATACAAGCGCGAGAATACCAACGATTACCGCAGGAATTCTCCACCAATGATGCTTTGGTTTATCTTCCGGATTAAGCTCTTGAACTTCAAGCTCTGAACTATCAAGAGGGGTAATAACCGTTACATTATTATCCTGCTGCTCAAGAGGTTTTGAAACAACGGTCTCTTCTGTCTTTTGATTATTTCGTACTTGCTCTTCATTAAGAGCAACATACATATCAGTATCACCAAGGCTTGGAACTGAATCTTTTAGTGAAGGAGTTTTTTCTGCAGTCTCTTCTTCTGAAAGAGGTTGTGAGTTTGAAGTACTAGGAACAGAGCTGTTTGTAAAGTGCTTAGCCAAGGAGCACTCCTTATCAAGAAACCGGGTATGTAGTAGAGTTTGAACGTGACTTATAACATTTTAATTTTAAGATAAATGTTATAAGACGCAACTTGTTAATATTAGTGCATTTTGAAGCTTCGGGCATGATTGTGGGTAAAATTCCTCGCCTCTGACTACAATTTACATATTGCAAAAACCACCCTGGCTCCTGTATCTGGTATGATCAAAAATCCAGGTCCCACTCCCTAACCGAAAACCTAAACCTGCGAAAGCGGGTTAATTACTGAGAAAAGCGGCATTCCATACAGATTACTTGGTTGGCGGAGAAGCCGATGATGGATCACCTGATTATGACTCTACTGTGTGGCATGAACAGATGAGGCAGGAGGGGCATCTCTTTGCATGTGTTGTAGCAACCTTTGCTGCGATACAGGAGGGACATTGGATCAGAATTAGAAAGGCTGATGCTAATGATTAAGTGTGAAATAGTTGAATTTTACGCCACGAAATTTAACCAAAGTACTCATAAAATGTAAATGCTACTTGGTGGATTAGGGAAATGTACCAACTTATACTTGGCTTAGAAATGTTAATTATTCTAGCAAAGGTAGTATAAATATGAGAAAGACATACCTTGATAATGTTCGCTGGATTACAGTAGTTCTCGTTGTTATCTATCATGTCATTTACATGTATAACGGTGTCACAGATTACGCTGTCATTGGACCATTCTGGGATTTTCAGCCCCAGGATACATTCCTGTATTTGGTATATCCCTGGTTCATGCTGCTGCTTTTTGTAGTTTCAGGGATGGCAGCCCGATTCGAATTGGAGCGGAAGAATACGAAGGGTTTTTTTAAGGCAAGGACACGAAAACTTCTGGTACCTTCCACAATAGGACTTGTTGTATTCCAGTGGATCCTGGGATATTACAACATGCAGATTGCCGGTGCCTTTGATCAGATGGGAGCCCTTCCGAAACCGGTGCTTTTTCTGATCATGGTGGCCAGTGGAATTGGCCCACTCTGGTATATTCAGCTGCTCTGGTGCCTGATTTTGGCCCTCCTTTGGGTCCGTAAGATCGAGAAGGACAGACTCTATCGCCTAGGTGAGAAGGCAAACTGTATCCTTCTTTTCCTTTTTACCTTTCTGATATACGGAGCCGCCCAGTTTCTCAATACACCAATCATCGTCGTATACCGATTTGGCATTTATGGAACAGGATTCTTCATCGGATATTTTGTCATGTCTCACGAATCTGTGATGGAGAGAATGGAAGAGCACTGGACCCTGTTCACGGCAGCAGGCCTGATTGCAGGACTTGTATTTACCATTCTTTACTGGGGAAAATCCTACCCGGACCATGAAGTGCTCGATACCTTCTGCTGTAACGCTTTTGCATGGCTGGGTGCTTTGGGCGTTCTGGCCTTTATGAAGAAATGGGGTAATTTTGTAAACAGTTTTAGTCGCTGGATGAGCTCAAAGTCCTGGGGGCTCTATATATTCCATTACCTGCCGATCGCAGTGACTGCCTTCTACTTGAAAAAATACCTCCCGAACCTTGCACCTCTGGTAGTCTATCTGCTGACAGCCGCAGCTGGTTTTGCAGGTGCAATCGTATTATATGAAATCATCAGTCGCATTCCGGTACTCCGCTGGTGCGTTCTGGGAATCCAAGGAGAGAGAAAGAAATGAGCTTTGCCGAGAATTTAGTAGAACTTAGAAAATACCATGATTTTTCCCAGGAAGAACTGGCGGACATGATCGGTGTTTCCCGCCAGACCCTCTCAAAATATGAGACAGGAGAGTCTCTTCCGGATATCGAAAAATGCAAACGCTTTGCGAATGTCTTCGGGGTCACCATAGACGATCTGATTTCCTATGATAAAAAGAATGAAGATAATCTAGGACTGGGCGTTCCGCCAAAAGGAAAGCACATTTTCGGAATGGTCAAGGTTGGTGATAAGGGGCAGATTGTGATCCCTGTCAAAGCCCGTCAGGTATTTAATATTAATCCCGGGGACAGTATTATTGTGCTGGGAGACGAAGAACAGGGCATTGCTTTGATCAAGGAAAAAGGAATTTTGGAAATGCTGAATTCAGCGATGAAGATGAAATGAGAGATGAGTTCGAATCAATGGAGGTGTACAATCTTGAGTCTTTGGATGATCAAAGACTGGAAGTATATGCTAAGCTCACCAACAATCAACTGCGCAATCGTTTAGATCCTGCCCGTGCACTTATGATTTGTGAGTCTCCTTTTGTGGTAGAAACTGCCCTCTTATCTGGTTGTGTACCTTTGTCTTTTCTCACTAATGCTTCACATCTTGAGGCTGTCCAACAACTTATTCAGAACTACTGTTCAGTAGATGATGTTCCAATTTTTGTACTGTCTGACAATCAGATAGAAAAACTTACAGGATACAGAATGACTAGGGGCATCATTTGTGCCATGAGGAGACCTCAAGCTAGACCACTAGAGGAGATTCTCAGCACTTCAAAGTACATTGCCGTTTTGGAAGATCTTGTTGACGTAAATAACGTAGGTGCAGTTTTTAGATCAGCTGCGGCACTCAACGTAGATGCTGTTATCTTGACTGCTAAATGTGCCGATAACCTCTCTAGGCGTGTTCTGCGTGTTTCTATGGGAACGGTTCTTAATGTGCCTTGGACTCGCCTGGATGAAGAGACAACCTCACTGGATCTTATAGAAAAGCTCAAGGCTCATTCTTTTACCACTTGTGCTCTTGCGCTTACAGATTCTGCAGTACCTCTAAATAAAGATCTGGTAAAAGGCAAAAAGGCCGCATTATTCTTTGGCAGTGAAGGCTATGGTCTTGACGAGAAAACCATCGAGGCTTGTGACATTACTACTATCATTCCTATGTCGCATCAGGTAGATTCACTCAACGTTGCCGCGTCATCTGCCGTAGCATTTTGGGAGCTCTTTGCTAGATAGCTTGGTGGAGAGTACTTTTATACATGACACAAAAACGGCCATCTACAGGCGTAGATGGCCGTTTAACTTAGATTATGAGAAAAGATTACTCTTCTGAAGGAGTAGAAGAGCCTTCATCGTTGATGTTCTTATCTACAGGTGCAAAGGTATTCTCACGCTTGAGGATATTCATGAACTCCTCGCCGGTAATAGTTTCTTTCTTCTGTAGATAGTGAGCAATTTCATGCAGTTTAAAGCGATTCTCTTTAAGCGTTTGAAGTGCCCGCTGGTGACCCTCTTCAACAATACGTCTAACCTCAGCGTCGATCTCTTCAGCAGTTGCTTCAGAGCAGGTGAGGGAAGAGCCACCACCAAGATAGCGGCTTTGCTGCTGGCTTAGGGTAACCATACCAAGCTTGTCAGACATGCCGTACTGGGTAACCATTGCGCGTGCAATTGCAGTTGCGCGCTCAATATCATTGGAGGCACCATTGGTCATCTCGCCAAAGATAAGCTCTTCAGCAGCGCGTCCACCACAGAGAACAGCAATCTCATCCATGGCTTGACTCTTACTCATCAGATAACGCTCATCGTCCTCAACCTGCATGGTAAAGCCAAGGGCTCCGCTAGTACGAGGAACAATAGTAATCTTGGTGACAGGAGCATCGTTTTTCTGGATGGCACCAACAATTGCGTGGCCGGTCTCGTGATAGGCAACAACATCCTTCTCATGCTCAGATAGAACACTATTTTTCTTTTTTGCTCCGGCAATAACGACGTCGACAGACTCTGTAAGGTCTTCAGTGGTAACACGACGGCGACCAAAGCGAACAGCACGAAGAGCTGCCTCATTGATGATGTTTGCAAGGTCTGCACCAGATGCTCCTGGCGTGGACTTAGCAACGATAGAGAGGTCAACGCCTGGCTCCATTTTTACATCATTGGCGTGAATCTGGAGAACTGCCTCACGACCCTTAAGATCTGGAAGCTCAACAGGAATACGACGATCAAAGCGACCAGGACGCAAAAGTGCCTTGTCCAAGGTTTCTGGGCGGTTAGTTGCTGCCAGAACAACAATACCCTTGTGGTTATCAAAGCCATCCATCTCTGAGAGCAGCTGGTTTAAGGTCTGCTCACGCTCATCGTTGGAGTTGAGGGAAGCGTCGCGGCGCTTACCAACAGCATCAATCTCATCAATGAAGATAATGCAAGGAGCTTTCTCATTTGCCTGCTTGAAGAGATCGCGGACTTTTGCGGCACCGCGTCCAACAAACATCTCAACAAACTCAGAGCCAGCAATCTGGAAGAAAGGAACGCCAGCTTCACCAGCAACTGCTTTAGCTATAAGAGTTTTACCGGTGCCTGGAGGTCCTACAAGTAGAGCACCACGAGGACAGCGAGCACCAATTTCTTTGTACTTATCGGGAGTCTTAAGGAAGCTAACAATCTCTTGCATAGACTCTTTAGCCTCTTCTTGGCCAGCAACGTCTTTAAACGTAATGCCAGTATCTTCTCCCTTAATTTCTTTAGCGCTTGAGCGACCAAGATTGCCGCCGAGACCACCAAAACCGCCGCCAAAGTTCATGGATGGACCATCGTCTCCCATAGCGCGTTTAAGGGAGCGGTTAATAAAGAAACCAATACCCAAGAAGATAATAAGAGGAATGCCGTATTGAATAAGGGCATACATCAGCATGTTTGCAGAGTTGTCAGGAATGGAAGCTGAGAAGTCAACTTTGTGTTCTCTGAGCGTTTGTACCAGTGTTGAATCATTAGGGAACTGCGTAGTCTCAAAGATTTTCTCGGAATCTCCAGAGCCTGTAGTAAATCTAATGTTTCTGTTACCAGTGTTGAGATCTACTTTAGTAACCTCATTACTTTCAATTTTATTAAGAAACTCACTGTAGGAGACAGTTTGTATCTGTTGGCGCAAAAGACCTGGTAATAAAGTGTTGCTAAGCAGGAGATATACAAAGATAGCTACTGCAATATAGAGTAGCATCGACATAGATCTACGATGCTTGTTATCGTTATTTGCCATACACGTCCCTTTACCTGTTTGGCTCAAATATGATATGAGCTCACTTAGATATTGGGTTTGTTGTACCCAATCTACATTTTTTATTTCTATAAAACTTCAAAATTTGGATTTCGTGTAATTTGTTAAAAACGGTTTACGCATACGTATTACTTAGTCTAATGAGGACAAGACGTGATAGTATTACTAGCACAAGCTGTGATGAGGACAGTAGCTGGGTAGCGCAAATCTCAAGCGAGCGGAGTTGGTGGAAGTCCGTATTTGCGTCCGTGTGAATATCACCTCGGAGCTGCAGTTCAAACGTACAAGTGTGTTTGTACTAGTAGATGCTGCCGGAAATGGTCGCCGTGACAGGCCAGCCGAGTAAACGGACATATCCGTCGCTGGGTGGTTACAACGAAGTGTATTGTGGCGCTTCGTCCCAGCTGTGAGGGACGGGCGCTTTATTTGTGCCCAGAAAGGTTGTGCTTGATGGCAAACGAGTACAAAAAGACCACCAATCTGCCTAATACTGACTTTCCTATGCGAGCATCTCTCGCACAGAATGAGCCAAAACGTTTAGCTGATTGGAATCAGAACAACGTCTACGACCTTCTTATGAAAAAGAATGAAGGACACGATAAATTTGTTCTCCATGACGGACCTCCTTATGCAAACGGTCCAATTCACTTGGGTCACGCACAGAATAAGATCTCCAAGGACATCATCAACCGTTATAAGGCTATGCAGGGCTTCCAAACCCCGTACGTTCCTGGTTGGGATTGCCACGGTCAGCCAATTGAGCACAAAGTTGAGCAAATGCTTGGTACAGAAAAGTTCAATCAGCTCTCTACCGAGAAGATCCGTGAACTTTGCCGTAAAATGGCGGTCGAACAGGTTGATACTCAGCGTCAGGGCTTTAAGCGTCTTGGTGTTTTAGGCGAGTGGGATAATCCATACCTCACTTATGTCAATGATTATGACGCAACCGACATTGAGATCTTCAAAGCAATTTATGACAAGGGTTCTGTGTATAGAGGAACTAAGCCTGTCCACTGGTGTACCCATGACCACACAGCTCTTTCTGAAGCAGAGATTGAGTATCACGATGTTACTTCCACTGCTATTTTTGTTCGCTTTGAGCTCACCACTGTTCCAGAGGGTCTTGAAGCTTACGCAGGTAAGACCTGGGTAGACATTTGGACTACTACTCCTTGGACTATGCCAGCAGATGAGGCAGTCATTCTGCATCCAGAAGCAAATTACGTTGCTCTTGAGCTTCCTGATGGACATGTAGAGATTGTTGCTGAGGCTCTTGCAGAGAAGGCTGCTACTAAGTTTGGTTATACCGATTGGAAGCTTGTCCAGGACGCCGAGGGCAATACTTGGAAGAAGACTGGTGTTGAGCTCGCAGGTAATGAGTATAAGCAGCCAATCTTTGGTGATCTTGGTAATACTGGTAAGTTTATTTACGCAGATTACGTTACTCTTGATGACGGTACTGGTGTTGTTCACTCCGCACCTGGACATGGTGTAGACGACTACAATGCTGGTGTTCGCTTTGATATTCCACAAACTATGCCTGTTGATGATGACGGTCACTTCTTTAAGGGTGAAGGTCAGGGTACTGGTGGTCCCTTCTCCGGCATGGAGGTTAATGAGGCCAATCCTGTCATTGTTCAGTGGCTTAAAGACCGCGGTACGCTTATTCTTGCAGAAGAAATTACTCACAGCTATCCACATTGCTGGCGTTGTAAAGAGCCTGTTATTTTCCGTGCGACAAGCCAGTGGTTTGTCTCTATGGATAAGACTGGTCTGCGCCAGCAGGCAGCAGAGGAGCTTGCAAAGGTTAAGTTCTATCCTGCAAATGCTGTTAAGCGCATTGGCTCCATGGTTGAAGGCCGTCCTGACTGGTGTATTTCCAGGCAGCGTAACTGGGGTGTTCCAATCCCAGCTTTCACCTGCGAGGATTGTGGCGAGACAATTATTAATGATCAGACCCTTGATGCTGTTATCAAGCTTTTCCGCGAGAAGGGCTCTGATGCTTGGTTCACTGACGATCCTAAGACGTATTTAGGAGATGCTTGTGTCTGCCCTAAGTGCGGCGGCCACAATCTGAAGGCTAACAAGGATATTTTGGACGTTTGGTGGGACTCTGGTGTTTCTCATACGGCTGTTTGTAAGCACCGTCCAAATCTCAAGTTCCCAGCTGATATGTATCTTGAGGGTTCTGACCAGCACCGTGGTTGGTTCATGAGTTCTCTTATGACTTCTGTTGGCGCTTACGGTGTTGCTCCTTATAAGTCTGTTGTTTCACAGGGCTTTACGCTTGACGGCCAAGGACGCAAGATGAGCAAGTCTCTGGGTAACGTTATTGATCCAAACGCCGTTTGTGCTGAGCGTGGCGCAGACGTCCTGCGTCTTTGGGTTGCTTCCGTTGATACTTCAACTGACGTACCTTGCGATGACGCCATTCTTTCTCAGGTAGGCGATGCATATCGTAGGTTTAGAAACACTCTTCGTTTCCTCCTTGGTGAGCTTGAGGGTCAGTTTGATCCTGCCACTGATGCAGTTGCTGTTGCAGATTTAGAAGAGTACGACCGTCTTGTTCTTGCACGTATGTGCGAGGTTCATGCTGCTGTTACTGAGGCTTACGAGGGTTATCGATTTAATAACGTTTTCCGTACGCTCTACGATTACATCATCGAGCTTTCTAATGGCTACTTAAATGCAACTAAGGACCGCATGTACTGCGATGCGGCTAACTCTGCAACACGTCGCAGTGCTCAGACGGTCTGGGCAGAGATTCTTTCCATGCTTGTCCATGACCTACAGCCAATTCTGGTTTATACCACTGATGAGGTAATGCAGTTCCTGCCAGAATCTATGCGTGACGGCCAGAAGTACGCAGCTCTTCTCGACTGGTATAAGGCTCCTATGAGTGCTGATGAATATACATCTTTGTTACCTGCATATCAGGTGCTGGTCGATGCTCGCGCATCGTACACAAAGGCATATGAAACTGCACTTGATGAAGGTGTAGTTATCGAGAAAACCACGCAGGCTACCCGTGCTGAAGTGACACTTACTGCTGAGCAAGCGTCGTATATTGCAGATGCAAATTTAGACTTTGCTGAGGTGTTTGTTTGCTCCGAAGTCAGCGTTTCCGAGGGCTCTGAGCTTAGTGTAAGCGTTTATCCTGCAAATGGAGAGCGATGCGACCGCTGCTGGAATTATCGCGAGCTTGGCGAGGATCATCTCTGCCACCGTTGCCACGAAGTTGTTGCATAAATGAGTATTGACCAGCAGCAACATACAACTCACACGCTAGTAACCCGCCTTGCAGTTCTCTGCGGGGCGGGCGCTATTGCCTGCGCGCTTGATCAGGTAACAAAGTTCTGGGTTCGAACTTCAATTCCAGAAGGAACCGCAGTACCTTTTATCCCCGGCGTTATGAAACTCTTCCACGTTAGTAATACCGGAGCTGCGTTTTCTGTGGGCTCTGGAAATGCCCTCTTTTTTGTGGTTCTCACTGCTGTGGTTATCGTGGCTCTTGTTGGCTTTGTTGTTCACGAGAAGAACCCCCCATTGCCACTTATTGCGCTTTTAGGTGGCGTTTTGGGTGGCGGAATTGGAAACGCTATTGACCGTGTTTTGTATGGTCAGGTTACTGATTTCTTTGCTACAACGTTTGTCAATTTTGCTGTGTTTAATGTGGCGGATATTTTTGTAACCTGTGGCATCCTTATTGCTTTTGTGTACTGGATAATCTGGGACAAAAAGCAACAACAGGGTAGTGGCAATGAATGAGCGTATTGTTGAAATATTAGTTGGGCCAGAAGGAGACAGCGTCAGATTAGATGCGTTTCTTTCCGCTCAAGATATGCTTCCTTCAAGAAGCGCCTGCGTCAAGCTGGTAGAAGAGGGAAGAGTAACCATCAACGCCACACTCGCTACTTCTAAGTCAGAAAAACTTATGTTGGGCGATAGACTTTTGGTGTCTCTCCCAAATGCAGAGTCTCAAACAGGTCTTTTGCGTCCAAATCCAGACATTCCACTTGATATTCGTTTTGAGGATCAGTACCTCATAGTACTTTCAAAGCAGATTGGCCTTGTCTGCCATCCATCTCCGGGCCATGTTGATGATACTTTGGCAAATGCTCTGGTTGCCCATTGTGGCTACGAGCATCTAGGAATGCTTCAGGGAGAAGATCGTCCTGGTATTGTGCATCGTCTTGACATGGATACGTCCGGTCTTATGTTGGCTGTAAAGTCAGATGAGGCTCAGAAGGCCCTTCAAGATCTCATCAGGCTGCGCGTACTTGATCGACGCTACATTGTGTTGGTGCATGGCTATGTTGCCCATGATTCTGGCACTATTGAAACGGGCATTGCTCGTTCAACGCGAGACCGTCTAAAAATGACTGTATCTGATGCGCCAGGTGCACGAGAAGCCATTACCACCTTTAGGACGCTTGAGCGCTTTGAGGCAGGTAGAAAAGGCGATGGTTACTCGCTTCTTGAGTGTCATCTCTATACAGGTCGCACGCACCAGATTAGAGTTCACATGCGCCACATCGGACATCCTGTTGTTGGCGATCAACTCTACGGTAAAAAAGACACAAGTCTTAATCTTGGTCTTAATAGACAATTTCTACACTCTTGGCGTGTTCAGTTTGAGCACCCTTTTACAGGCGAGAATATCATAGTGGCAGATACGCTGCCAAAAGACCTACAAGAAGCACTTATTTCTCAGCAGGATATGTCTATGGGAAGAACAATAGCAGGAAAAGAAATCTGCCCACAGTTGTAATATGACTAAAAAGTTTTGTTTCTCATTTCACGTGGTGTAAGAGAAAAGTAATCCTTAAATTTCTTATAAAACTCTGTTGTTCCACCATATCCAACCATTGAAGAAATGGTTGAGACAGGCAATTTGGTATGAGTTAACAGTGTTTTTGCTCGTTCCATTCGTTGTTCTAGAACAAGTTCTGAAAAAGTTTTGCCACATTTTTGTCTGAGAAGTTCAGAAAGATACGTTGGTGTATATGAGTATTTTTCTGACAGTTTAGCAAGTGTGATACTTTCTGAATGAGCAGTAATTTCATTAAGGATAAGAGCGACCGTCTCATTAGTGTTACCTGGAGTGAACGTATAGTGAGCATCAGGAGAAAGGCAGGTAATAAGTGTTATAAGTAAGGAAGTAACAATAGCTTCCCAATTTGGTTTTCTCTCGGAATAGGTAATGATAATTTGAGTATAAAGCGTATAAATTTGTTCAATATCAGCTGGATGAACTTGTTTCGGCAATGTATTTTTATTCGATATAAGATTTGTAGTAAAGGTAAAATAATTTTCTGATGTAGGCATTAAAAAGAACAGAAAGCTTCCAAAATAGTTTTTACGAGCAAGTATTGAAAGGCAAACAATAGTATCTCCATGAGGTTTTTTGGAGAATTGATTTAAATTTTCTAAATCAAAAGCAGTGGTAAGTGAAAAAAATCCTTTTATGTGGGGATTGTCTGTCTCTTTAGTTTCGTAATGTGCGTATAAAATAACGTTTGAAGTGCTTTCTTGAGCAAGAGTCTTTCCATTTAAAAGTATATTTTTAAGTGCTTGAGTTAGACGATCGTTATTCATATGTAGCCTCTCAATACTATTTATTTACATCAAATTATAGGGTAATAACGTGATTTCCTATGAGAATGCATTTCCCTAAATTAAAACCTGAATCAAATATTTAATCTGTAAATACAAATAGTTGCTTATCGCATTTTTAAGTTAATAAATTCTGCATTGGACTGATGAATATGATTAAGAATCTTTCCCATTTATTCATTATTCAAAAGCAAACAATTTTGTCTGCAATTGGTTTAACAATTGGATATATTGCTGTTGCAATGTTAGGCATTTTTACTGGAAATTTAGTTGACGCCATGCTTGGTGTACAAATTGATGATAGCGTTTGGCAAAAATTAGATTTGTTGCTGCTGCTTCAATTAGTAATACTTTGCATAAATTTTTTTCTTACTGTATGGATTCCGCAAAAGCTTAATTTAGAAGCTGCTGTTTCTAGTTCTGAGTCAGCGGTATCAGCGCTTTTAAAGATTCCATTTCGTATTTTTTCGAAAAAGAATACTGGACACTATCTTAATGCAGTAACTACATCAGCTTTTGTGTTTAGTGGAGTTCAAGTTTCAGTAAGTGTTGAACTTATAGGTAGTCTTTTAGCGCTTGTTGTTTTAGTGATTGTTGCCGCAATAGTAAATCTTTGGGTTGGTTTATTTGTTCTTCTATATATTCCATTTTATTTGTTAATAATTGATTATCCGAGTAAGAAAGCTAATGAAGTTTTAAGTAAATCGATTGAAAAAAGAGAATTATGGCTTGATGCTGGTAGACGTGTAATTGAGGAAAAGCTTTCTATTAACGCATTACGAGCAGAAAACTATTATGAAAAATCGTATAAATCAGTAAATGATGAATATTTTCTCTTTGTAAAAAGAAACGATTTTTATAATTCACTATCAAAAAATTTACCTTCAGCACTTTTATATTTCATGCAAGTTATAACAATAATCCTTGGGATTATATTGTTATCTTTTAATCAAATGAGTGTGGGAGGAATTCTTTCTGCTTATCTCATTGTGTCAATAATGAGTGAACCTCTTGATACATTTTGTTTTGTTAAGAGTACGTATCTAGCTACCAAGGCAGACATAGATGTCTATCTTAAGCATATACAAGACTCTCAAGAACCTTCTGGGTATGAAAGCCTTTGGGATTCTTCTCTTGATTCGGCCCTACAAGTAGGAGAGGGAGAACTTCTTGCTACTACTGAAGGACCAGAGCTATTTCACACGCAACCTCTCTGTATTGCACATGGGTCTTTGGTAGTCGTAAGAGGCTCTAATGGTTCAGGTAAATCTTCTTTTGTTGATCTTTTAGCAGGCTGTTCTGATCCGTCTTTGTTTAGTGGAGATATACAGCTATCAGATGAGCTTAGAGACTGTTCTCGTTTTGCTCGTCCAGTACCTCTTGTTAAAGGAAGTCTTGCTGACAATATGTTTGGGGAAGAGATTGACGACAAGATTTATCAGATGCTTGATTTTTCATCCCTTAGAACAGAAAGCTTTGATGGAAATGCGGAATCTGTGTCACTAGGTGAGAGACAAAAAATTGGTCTTTTAAGAGCACTATCAAGAAAACAAGGTGCGCTTGTTTTAGATGAACCCTTACAAAATTTGGACGCCGCAACAGCACAGAAGCTCTGTGATTATTTGGTCAGTCTTAAAGGCAAAAGAACCACTATTGTCATCATGCACTCTGACGAATTAGACCAGAAAGCAGACGTTCTTCTCGACATCCAAGACGGGAAGCTATTTGTACGGTGATGGTAGAGGAGATATGAATATGCAGGATAAATTTTACAAATTTGATAAGCATTCAGCCTTTGCTATAACAAAGGAGAACGTCTTTTTAATAAGTGGATCAATACTTTCAACTGCTTTTTCGGTGGCTATTAGTCTGATGTTGGGGTTATTGATTAGTCATATTTCTCAAGGTATGGATGCATCCAATCAGATTACTATTCTTGTTTTAATTTTATTTCTATCGCTTGTATCGACGATTCTTGTGCTTACATTTAAGGGATGGTTTCCTCTGCGTTCCGAGATTAAACAAAGAACGGACAGTGCGAAGCGGGTTATATACGAGATTGTTGCCATGCCTTTACGTTCTTATAAAAAGCACGAAAAAGGATATTACATGAATCTTCTTAGTAGTTCTACTACTATGTATGGATCTATATATAGTGCTGTAAACATTAGAATTTTGAGCGCTGCTGGATGTGTTTTAATTATTTTGCTAGCGCTATTTCTTATAAATCGTATTTATTTCACTGCGGCGCTTGTATATATTCCCATCTTTTTGTTTGTTATAGAATTTCCTACTCAAAGAATCGCTGATTTACAGAGAAATATCATTCCAGCTCAAGATAGATATTTAAATGAATCTAAACAAATTGTAGAGAATAAAAGAGCTATTAATATTACTCGTGCTGATGAAGCATATAAAGAAAAATATCATGAAGTTGGCTTGGAGTACTTGAATTCAGTTAAAAAATATCGATTCTATGAGGGATTGAATGAGAAAATTCCAAATGGTCTCTGTTCTTTGCTGCAGGTACTTATGCTTGCTATAACGATTAAAATGTATCAGGTAGGTGTTGCATCAGTTGGTGATATTTTTGTTTTATATCAACTTTGTGCATTATTGCAAAATCCTTTGGCAGAACTTTTCAGATTGATTATGTTTGTGAAAACAAATGAAGTTCACATGGAACGATTGCAAGAAATTGTTAAAGACTCTCAAGAACCTTCTGGGTATGAAAGCCTTTGGGATTCTTCTCTTGATTCGGCCCTACAAGTAGGAGAGGGAGAACTTCTTGCTACTACTGAAGGACCAGAGCTATTTCACACGCAACCTCTCTGTATTGCACATGGGTCTTTGGTAGTCGTAAGAGGCTCTAATGGTTCAGGTAAATCTTCTTTTGTTGATCTTTTAGCAGGCTGTTCTGATCCGTCTTTGTTTAGTGGAGATATACAGCTATCAGATGAGCTTAGAGACTGTTCTCGTTTTGCTCGTCCAGTACCTCTTGTTAAAGGAAGTCTTGCTGACAATATGTTTGGGGAAGAGATTGACGACAAGATTTATCAGATGCTTGATTTTTCATCCCTTAGAACAGAAAGCTTTGATGGAAATGCGGAATCTGTGTCACTAGGTGAGAGACAAAAAATTGGTCTTTTAAGAGCACTATCAAGAAAACAAGGTGCGCTTGTTTTAGATGAACCCTTACAAAATTTGGACGCCGCAACAGCACAGAAGCTCTGTGATTATTTGGTCAGTCTTAAAGGCAAAAGAACCACTATTGTCATCATGCACTCTGACGAATTAGACCAGAAAGCAGACGTTCTTCTCGACATCCAAGACGGGAAGCTATTTGTACGGTGAGATACATTCAGAGAGCGTGGATACGCAATCTGTTTTATTGCGCTAAAATTATAAAGGTAAGTGTTTGTTGGAAAATCTTTGGCTGATAAACATATTTGCCTTGGGTTTGGAGCGTAGGGGTATGCATGCCATTGCAATTTAACAGACTCGGTATCACACCAATCGTTGTTTTTAATTTTATCATCTGGCTTTTCTTTACGCTCGCATACTTCTATCAGATTGTGTATATCCTTCGCGTTATGTTTAAAGGCGAGGTAAAGCTTCCCGAGGCAAAAAAGCAGCATCGCTATGCTTTCTTTATTGCTGCCCACAATGAAGAGCCTGTTATTGGCAATCTTGTCAGATCTATTCTTTCTCAAGATTATCCTCGGGAGCTGATGGATGTCTTTGTTGTTGCAGATGCCTGTACTGATAAAACAGCAGAAGAGGCAAGAAAAGCTGGAGCAATTACTTGGGAGCGTAATGACCTTGCTCGTAAGGGTAAGAGCTGGGTTATGGATTACGGCTTTGATCGCATTCTTAATGAGTACGGTGACAAATACGAGGCTTTCATTGTTATGGACGCCGATAACCTGGTTTCTCCAAGCTATCTTAAAATTATGAATCAAGCTTTTGATGCAGGGTATCTTGTGTGCACCAGCTATAGAAACTCAAAGAATTTTGATTCTAGTTGGGTTAGTTCTGCCTATGCTACATGGTTTATGCGTGAAGCAAAGTTTTTGAATAATGCTCGTATGATGATGGGTACAAGCTGTGCGGTTTCTGGTTCGGGTTGGATGGTTTCTTCTCGCATTATTAAAGGCATGCATGGATGGGATTTTCATACATTGACTGAAGATATTCAGTTTTCTACGTTTTGCTGTGCTCACAACATTCAAATTGGTTATGCTCCAGCAGAATTTTTTGATGAACAGCCTTTGACATTTAAAGCTTCATGGACTCAAAGAATGCGCTGGACAAAAGGATTTTATCAGGTATTTTTCTCGTATGGCTTTGACCTACTTAAAGGTATTTTCAAGGGTCAGTTTGCTTCATACGATATGCTTATGACAATTGCACCAGGTATGATTTTGTCGTTGCTTTCTGCATTTATTAATGGAACTTATCTTTTGGTTGGTTACTTGAGCCACGGCTTTGTTGCAACTGATGCCGAGATTGCTATGAGTGTGGGTTCTTTGGTTATGACGGTTTTCTCGATGTATGTTGTC
This sequence comes from Lancefieldella parvula DSM 20469, assembly GCF_000024225.1. Classification (NCBI taxonomy): domain Bacteria; kingdom Bacillati; phylum Actinomycetota; class Coriobacteriia; order Coriobacteriales; family Atopobiaceae; genus Lancefieldella; species Lancefieldella parvula. Next base: position 925,143 of record NC_013203.1, on the reverse strand, counting down.
TTCTTTATTCTGGCGCTCATCACTACTATTTCAGAGTACAAGCATTTCCATGTAAAGAAAAAGTGGCGTATTTTTACCAATCTCTTTACGTTTCCTATTTTTATGATGACGTATATTCCTATTACCGTTGCAGCTTTGTTCAAAAAAGTTGAGTGGGTTCCTACTAAACATGACATTGCTGTTAACTTTGAGGATGTTATTGCTTCAAGTGGGAGTTCAAATTAAATAATATGCTCCACTGGTGGTACAATGCCAAAACACGTTGAGCATGACCGGTAGGTCAGGAGGGAGCCAAAAACAATGGCAAAGTTCTTCGAAGGCGAATCACATACATTTTCTGAGTATCTTTTGGTTCCTGGCTATTCATCAGCTGAGAACATTCCTGCAAATGTTTCTTTGAAGACTCCTCTTGTTAAGTTTAAGCGTGGCGAGAAAAGCGCAATTGAACTCAATATCCCTATGGTTTCTGCAGTAATGCAGTCGGTATCTGGCCCTCGTTTGGCAATTGCTTTGGCCCAGCAGGGCGGCATTGCCTTTATTTACGGCTCTCAGTCCGCTGAGGATGAGGCTCAGATGGTTCGTGAGGTTAAGAGCTACAAAGCAGGTTTTGTTGTCTCTGATTCAACGCTTACTCCAGAAATGACCCTTGGTGATGTACTTGATCTTAAAGAGAAGTCCGGCCACTCCACTATGCCCGTTACTGATGACGGCACTTCTCGCGGCAAGTTGGTAGGTATTGTTACCTCTCGTGATTATCGTCCTTCTCGCGATGATCGTTCTAAGCTTGTTTCTGAGTTTATGACCCCAGCTGATAAGCTTATTACTGCACCAGAGGATACTTCCCTCAAAGAGGCAAATGACATTATTTGGGATAACAAGCTTAACGCCCTTCCTATTGTTGATAAGAATGGTCATCTGGTTAGCCTTGTATTCCGTAAGGATTATGATTCCCACAAGTCTGCTCCAGATGAGCTTCTTGATGATTCTAAGCGTTATATGGTTGGTGCTGGCATCAATACTCGTGACTATGAGACTCGCGTTCCTTTGCTTGTCGAAGCAGGCGCTGATGTTTTATGTATCGACTCTTCTGAGGGTTATTCCGAGTGGCAGAAGCGCACGCTTGAATGGGTTCGTGCAACTTATGGTGATTCCGTCAAGATTGGCGCAGGTAACGTTGTAGACGCTGAGGGCTTCCGTTTCTTGGCCAAGGCTGGCGCTGATTTTATCAAGATTGGTATTGGTGGCGGATCTATCTGTATTACCCGTGAGCAGAAGGGTATTGGCCGTGGTCAGGCAACTTCTGTAATTGATGTTGCTCGTGCTCGTGATGAGTACTTTGAGGAGACCGGCGTCTATATTCCAATCTGCTCTGACGGTGGAATTGTATACGATTATCACATGACTCTTGCTCTTGCTATGGGCTCCGACTTTATGATGCTTGGCCGTTATTTTGCTCGCTTTGACGAGAGTCCTTCAGACCGCGTTATCGTCAATGGCTCTTACATGAAGGAGTACTGGGGCGAGGGTTCTGCGCGCGCTCGTAACTGGCAGCGCTACGACCTTGGTGGCAACAAGCGTGGCCTTTCCTTTGTTGAGGGTGTTGACTCCTACGTCCCATATGCAGGTCCTCTGAAGGACGGCGTTGAGGCATCGCTTCTGAAGGTTAAGTCCACAATGTGCAACTGCGGTGCTCTTGATATTCCAGAGCTTCGTGATAAGGCAAAGATTACGCTTGTATCTTCAACTTCAATTGTTGAGGGTGGCGCTCACGATGTCTTGCTGAAAGACTCAAACCAGCAGGTCAGTTATAACTTCCGTTCATAACCAACAGGATTTATGGACTACTGGCGTCACCAAGTATTTTGCTTGGTGACGCATCTCTATAAGAAAGGGGAACTCGTGGAAAACGAGGAAGTACAGAACGTATCCACCACAGGCGATTTTCCTGTCTACGATGCTGAAGCCATTGAAACCAAGTGGCAGCGCATCTGGGAAGAGCAGAATCTTTACAAGACAGAAGAAGACAGCTCAAGGCCTAAAAAATACGTTCTAGAGATGTTCCCTTATCCTTCGGGTGATCTTCATATGGGCCATGCCCGTAATTACACCATTGGTGATGCTATGGCTCGTCAGGCTCGCATGCGTGGTTTTGATGTTCTTCATCCAATGGGCTTTGACGCATTTGGTCTTCCTGCAGAAAACGCTGCAATTAAGCATAATACCCAGCCTTCTGTGTGGACTCATAAGAACATTGACCAGGCTGTAAAGACCATGTTCCGCATGGGCTTTGCCTACGATAAAGACCGTATGTTTAATACGTGTGACCCTGAGTACTATAAATGGGGCCAGTGGATCTTTCTTAAGATGCTTGAGAAGGGCTTAGTATATCGTGCTACAAGTCCTGTTAACTGGTGTCCTAATGACAAAACTGTTCTTGCAAATGAGCAAGTAGTTAACGGTAAATGTTGGCGCTGTGGTGCCGTTCCAGAGAAACGTGAGCTCTCTCAGTGGTATCTGCGCATCACTGATTATGCTCAGGAGCTTTTGGATGATCTTGATCAACTTGAGGGTTGGCCAGAGCGTGTCCGTGCTATGCAGGCAAACTGGATTGGACGTTCTGAGGGTGCAGAGATTGATTTCATTCTGGCAGATACTGATGGTGTTACGCCAACTGATACCAAGATGACAGTCTTTACTACGCGTGCAGATACTATCTATGGTTGCACTTTTATGTTGCTTCCACCGGAGTCTAAGCTTGCTGCAGAGTTGGTAGGGGATTCAGAGTATAAGGCTGCTTTTGATGCTCTTCATGAGGAAGCTGTAAAGGTTTCTTCTATTGATCGACAGGGTACAGACCGCGAGAAGCACGGTGTATTTACTGGTCGTTACGCGATTAATCCTGTTACCGGACGGACTGTGCCAATTTGGGTTGCTGACTATGTTCTTCTCGACTATGGCACTGGCGCTGTTATGGGTGTTCCATCGGGCGATAAGCGTGACTTTGATTTTGCAAAGAAGTACGACCTGCCTATTGTTCCTATCATTTGTGAAGAGGGAACAGATATCTATGAAGAGCTCAAGGGGGTTTCTGATTACAAAGTAACCTCCGTTGACTGGGACGGACCAATGGATACCGTTGGTGTTCTTGTCCAGTCTGGTCCATTTACTGGCCTTCGTGGCGGTAAGCATTCCGAGGCAGAAGAAGCTGTTGTTGCGTATTTGACTGAGCATAGTGTTGGCCGTCGAACTGTTCAGTTCCGTCTTCGTGATTGGCTTATTTCTAGGCAGCGCTATTGGGGCAATCCAATTCCTATGATCCATTGTGATTGCTGTGGTGACGTTCCTGTTCCTTATGATCAGCTTCCTGTCATGCTTCCAGACAATCTTGATCTAGCTGCAGGAGATACTCTTGCTGAGTGCAAGGAGTTTGTTGAGACTACCTGTCCAAAGTGCGGAAAGCCTGCAAAGCGCATTACTGACACTATGGATACCTTCACGTGTTCTAGCTGGTACTACCTGCGTTACTGCGACCCGCACAACACTGAGCTTCCTTTTTCCAAGGAATCTGTTGATCGCTGGATGCCTGTAGATAACTATATCGGCGGCATTGAGCATGCAATTCTACACCTCCTGTATTCTCGCTTCTTTACAAAGGTCCTTCGTGATCTGGGCATGATTGACATCGATGAGCCATTTAAGAATTTGATGACTCAGGGTATGGTCAAGGATGAGCACGGCGATACCATGTCAAAGTCAAAGGGTAACGTTGTGCCTCCAAGTTCTGTCATTGAGCCTTATGGTGCAGATACAATGCGTCTTGCTATTCTCTTTGTTGCTCCACCAGAGAAGGATTTTGACTGGGACGAGAAGGCTATTGCGGGTGCAAACCGCTTTATCAAACGCGCATGGCGTGTAGTGTGGGAGCTCTCTCGTACTGCTGATGCTTCTGCCGTACTCGACCACACTGCTTTGGATTCAAAGTCGCTTGAGCTCAACCGTGTTCTTAATGCTATGGGAATCCGTTGTACTACTGAGTTTGATAAAGGTCAGTTTAATACTGCAATTTCTGCAGTTATGGAGCTTGTTAATGCAGCAAGCGCTTACATTAACGAGGTCCCTGCAGAGTCAAGAGATGCTGCACTTTGCTACAAGGTTGCAAATGACGTTGTAGCTATGCTGGCTCCAATTATCCCTCACTGGGCAGAGGAACTCAGCCACGAGGCTTTGGGCAAAGATGTTCCTGTTTACCATCAACCTTGGCCAGAATTTGATCCAGAACAAGCAAAGAGTAATACGGTTGAGATTGCCGTTCAGCTTAAGGGTAAGGTTCGAGCACGTATTGAGGTTTCTGCCGATGCTTCTGAGGAAGAGCTTACTGCAGCCGCAACCAAGGCAATTGCCGATCAGCTTGAGGGCAAAGAGATTAAAAAAGTTATTGTTGTTAAGGGGCGCCTTGTGAATATCGTTGCCTAACAGCAAAAATACTTGACGAGAAACCCTTTGTCTCGTAAGATATCTCTAAACGTAGTTGTTATTAGTTGGAAGTGGGGTTGAGTTTTGACCCCGCTTCCTTTCTGTATGTAGATGAGGAGGTCAAATGCAAAACGAAGGTGTAACACAGAAAATCTTGTCTGCACTAGAGCAAGCTGCACTTAATCACCACATTGATATTGTTGATGTAGAGATTGTTGGGTCTTCTAAGAATCCCTTGGTCAGAGTAAGAATTGACCATGATGATGAAACAGAAGAGACCATTTCTCTTGACGAAGTTGCTCAAGAAACATCATGGATTTCTGAGACCATCGATGAACTTGATCCGTTTCCTGCATCATTTACCTTGGAGGTTTCTTCTCCAGGTATGGCACGCCCACTTCGTCGTGCAAAAGACTTTGTACGTTTTGCTGGACAAGAGGTTCAGCTTCAGACAACTGCCACAGAAGGACGTCGTAAATTTACTGGCACGCTTTTGGGCATTGAGGGTACAACTATCTCAATTCAGACAGAAGATGAGGTTTGTACCATTGATTTGTCTGAGTTAAAAAAGTGCGTTATTAAACCAGCTTTTGATTTCTTGACCTCAGCCAAGAAATAGATAGAGAGGATTATTCATGGCATCTGAAATGATGGAAGCTTTGATGTTGCTTTGCCAGGAAAAGCACATCGATGAGTTGTATTTACTGGATCGTTTGGAGCAGTCTCTGGCAAAAAGCTATGCTGATGTCCTCCACCTTGATTTTGGTGCTCGCGTCACTATTGATAGGGCTACAGGCCGTGTATACGTTTATGAGCTTGTTCCTAAGGGCGAGCCAGATGAGGAGACTGGTGAGTACACCGAGTTTGATGAGGTAGATGTAACTCCTCCTGATACGAGCCGTATTGCTGCTCAGCATGCTAAGGCAGAGATTAAGACGCTTGTTCGTAATGCTGCTCGTGCTCAGATTTATGATGAGTTCCGTGGTCGCGTTGGTGACATCATTACTGGTACCGTTCTCCAGTCCACTCCTGATTTCACCATCATTAAGATTCGTGAGGGTGTAGAGGCAGAGCTTCCACACTTTGACCAGCGTCGTTTCCCTGACGAGCGTGATGAGCGTCCAGCAGGAGAGCGTTATCTACACAATCAGCGCATCAAGGCAATTATTGTTGACGTTCGTGATCCTAATGCAACTCAGCCAGCAGTTCGTGGTGAGCGCCAGCGTCCACCAATTGTTGTCTCTCGTACCCACCCAGATCTTATCCGTCGTCTCTTTGAGCTTGAGGTCCCAGAGGTTTATGACGGTGTAGTGAGCATTCGTTCTATTGCTCGTGAGGCTGGCGTTCGTTCTAAGATTGCTGTTTCTTCCGTTGATGAGCGTCTTGATCCTGTTGGTGCTTGTGTTGGTCCTAAGGGCAGCCGTGTTCGTACCGTAGTTTCTGAGCTCCGCGGGGAGCGCGTTGACGTTGTACCTTGGTTTGATGACGCTGCTCGTTGTGTTGCCTCCGCACTTTCACCTGCACGTGTTTCTCGCGTTATTGTTGATGGCGCAACTGGTCACGCAACCGTTATTGTTCCTGATGATCAGCTATCTTTGGCTATTGGTAAAGAGGGTCAGAATGCTCGTCTTGCTGCTCGTTTGACTGGTCTTCACATTGACATCAAGAATGAGTCCCTTGCTGCAAACATTTTGAACAACCTTCCTGAGGTTGTTGAAGAGGCTGTTGACGAGGAAGAGATTGCTCATCGTTGCAAGTATGTGAGCCCTAGCGGAGTTCCTTGCCGCAATATGGCAAGACCTGGTTCTGATTTCTGCGGCATTCATGATGCCATGGAGAATGCAGAGATTTCTTCTGATTCAGACTCATTGATTTAGTCAACTACTTGTAACTATCCCGTCAACCGGAAGGTTTTCATATATGGCAAAAACGCGTGTACATGACCTTGCCAAAGAATATGGTATGCAGAGCAAGGAATTGCTTGAGCACCTTGCGGACATGAAGATCCCTGCAAAGTCTGCTTCTTCTACGCTTGAAGATGCATATGTTTCTATTGTTCGCAAGAAACTCCAACCTATTATGGAGGCTCGTGCTGCTGAAATTGCAGCTCAGAAGGCTGTTGAAGAAGAGGCTGCTGCCAAAGAGGCAAAGGCTGCTGCTGAGGCAGCAGAGGCTGAGCGACTTGCCGCAGAGGCAAGGCGTGAAGCTGAGCGTGCAGAAGAAGAGAAAAAGCGCGCAAAAGAAGAGGCTGCTCGCAAGAAAGAAGAGGAGCGCCGTCGTGCTGAGGAAGAGAAGAAGCGTCTTGAGGCCGAAGAAGCCGAGCGTAACCGTATAAAGGACACTGCTCCTAAGACTGCTCCTTCTTTTAATAATCTGCTCGATCAGATTGCTCAGCAGGAAGAGGTTTTGAAGCAGCAGGCTGCAGAGTCCGCTGCACAGAAGAAGGCTGAGAAGGGATCCAGGAACCACGCTCGCGCTAATGCAAGCGAGGCAAGTGGTGCTTCTGCTCGTCATAATTTTAAGAATGAGCGTAATGATGCCTCCATGTCCGACGAGCGTCCAAATGGTAAGCGTAGAAAGAATCGTCGTGGCGGAGATGACGGAGAAGATCGTTATAGCCGCATGGCTCGTGAGGCTGAAGCTTACAACAGAAGTCGCGTTCTTGATGAGGCTCGCGTTGCTATTGAAGAGGCAAGTCGAGAGTCCTCTGGTCGTCGTAAAAAGCGTAAAGAACGTCGTCAGAAGCAGGCAGCAGAGGCTGCTATGGAGCAGCGTATTGAGGAAGCACTTGCAAACGACCAGGATATTTCCCAGCTTGATACTGTAAAAGTCCCTCAGGGTTCTACAGTCTCTGAACTTGCCGAGCTTCTTGGCGTTCCTGCAAATGATATCATTAAGCGCTTGTTCCTGCTTGGAAATCCTTTAACACTTACAGAGACCATGTCTGATGAACTTATTGAGATTGTTGCTGATGACTTGGGCCGCCAGATTAAGATTATGTCTAAGGAGGAGGAGAACTCCTTCACTTTCTACGATGATCCTAAGGATTTAAAGCCACGTCCTCCAGTAGTTACCGTCATGGGTCACGTTGACCACGGTAAAACATCGCTTCTGGATGCAATTCGTCACACTGGCGTTGCAGCTGGCGAGGCTGGTGGAATTACTCAGGCAATTGGTGCTTCTCAGGTTACTATTAACGGTCGCGAAATTACTTTCATCGATACCCCGGGTCACGAGACTTTTACGGCGATGCGTGCTCGTGGTGCAAAAGTTACCGATATTGTTATCTTAATTGTTGCAGCAGACGATGGTGTTATGCCTCAGACTATTGAGTCTATTAATCACGCAAAGGCTGCTGGTGTTCCAATTGTTGTTGCTGTCAACAAGATTGATAAGCCGGGTGCAGATCCTACCCGTGTTCGTCAGGAGCTTACCGAGTACGGTGTCATTCCTGAGGAATGGGGCGGACAGAACATGTTTGTTGACATTTCTGCCAAGCAGAACTTGGGCATCGATGATCTTCTTGAGACTATTATTTTGCAGGCAGATGTCCTTGAGCTGAAGGCTAACTCAGACACCTTTGCATCCGGTAATGTTCTTGAGGCTAAGCTTGACCGTGGTCGTGGCTCTGTTGCTACTGTTTTGGTTACTCGCGGTACGCTTCACATCGGCGATGCTCTTGTTGCTGGTATGGCCTTTGGTCGTGTCCGTGCAATGCTCGATCCTAAGGGCAATGCGGTGACTACTGCTGGTCCTTCTGATGCAGTTGAGATTCTTGGTCTGCAGACCGTTCCTGGTGCAGGCGATGAATTCCGCGTCTTCCAGGAGGAGCGTGACGCTCGTGAGCTTGCTGACCAGCGCGCTCTTAAGGCTCGTATCGAAGAGCAGAACCGTGTTAAGCACGTTACCCTTGAGAACCTCTTTGATACTATGGCAGATCGTGACGTCAAGGAGCTCAACCTTATTATCAAGGCTGATGTTCAAGGCTCCATCGAGGCTCTCCAGGACTCCTTGGACAAAATGGATCAATCCGAGGTTCGTATTAGCACCATTCACTCTGCTGTTGGTGGAATTACCGAGACCGACGTTGTTCTCGCTGATGCATCAAATGCAATTATCATTGGCTTTGGTGTCCGTCCAGATGCAAAGGCTAAGCTTGCTGCAGAGCGCGTAGGCGTTGAGATTAGAACTTATAGTGTCATCTATAAGGCAATCGAAGAGATTGATGCTGCTCGTATTGGTATGCTTAAGCCAACTGAGCAGGAAGTCCAAACCGGTGTTGCTGAAGTTCGCGATACCTTTAAGGTGCCTAAGGTTGGTATTGCTGCAGGTTGCATGATTTCTGAGGGTGAGATTTCACGCGACGATAATATTCGTCTTATTCGTGATGGCTTTGTTGTCTACGACGGAAAGATTGCATCGCTTAGACGCTTCAAAGATGACGTTAAGAGCGTTAAATCCGGCTACGAATGCGGTATCGGCCTTGAGAACTTCCAGGACATCAAGCCTGGCGACCAGCTTGAAGGCTATCGTATTGAGCAGGTGGCTCGTACCGAGTAAGAAGGGACAGCATGAAACAGAATCAGTTTTCTCGTCGTACTAATGAGGTTGCTCGAGAAAAGCTCAGCTGGATCCTTTTGTTTGAAATTTCTGACCCTGATCTCCAGCTTGTAACCATCACAAGCTGTGAGGTCTCGGTTGATAAATCTTTTATGCGTGTATATGTAAGCTGTGAGCCTGATCGCTACGAGAAGGTCCTTGCAGCACTTAAGCGTGCAAAGGGTAGGATTCGCTCGCTTTTGGGTCATGCGCTGAACTGGCGTGTCACCCCTGAGCTTGATTTCAAAATTGACACTACTACCGATGAAGCTGAGCGTATTGCTCAGGCTCTTGAGGTGGTTCCACCAACTCTTAGTGTCGAGAAAGACGAGTTTGGATACCCTATAGCTTCTGATGAAGAGAATTCTGACGAGGAGGAGTAAGTAAGTGACGTCACTGAATACAAAAGTCAGTCGTCCAGAGTTTGACGAGGTTATCGCTCTTATTGAGCAAGCCTCGTCAATCGTTGTTTGTGCACATACATCTCCTGATGGTGACGCTATTGGTTCTGGATTAGCACTTTCTTCCATTATTCAGAGAAGATGGCCAAGCAAAACTGTTACTAATCTTTTGGCAGATGCTGATGGGGAAGTACCTCGCATTTATAAGTTTCTTGATGGTACTGATAGCTTTGTACCTGCAAATAAGTACGAGGGAATTCCAGATCTTTTTATCTGCGTAGATCTTTCTACTGCAGGTCGTTTGGCTGATGCAGAAGCGCTGATGAATTGTTCTAAGACAGTGGCGGTGCTTGACCATCATCCGTATAGCAATGTTTATTGGAACGCGGGACTGGTACGTCCTGACGCAGCAGCAACTGGTGTTATTATCACAGAGTTTGCCTGTCATTTGGGTGCAGAACTTACCCCTTCTGAGGCACAGTGTCTTATGTGCGCACTAGTAACCGATACTGGTCGTTTTCAGTATCAAAATGCTGACGGTGAGGCTTTTGAGGTTGCAAGTTTGTTGGTAGAGGCGGGTGCTTCTCCTTCTCAGATTGCACTTTACGTCTATCAGAGCGATCGTTTGGCCTATCTCCATCTTGCCGCTAAAGTTATGGAACGAATCCGTACTTTTGGTGAGGGTCGTGTTGCGTACAGCTACGTCACCACAGCAGATCTTTCTTCATCGGGCGTTCCTCTTGCCGAGATGGATGGTCTAGTAGACATCGTGCGTTGTGTTGAGGGAACCGAAATTGCACTCTTCCTTAAAGAGGTAGATGGTGGAAAGGTTCGCGGCAACCTACGATCTAAATCCCAGCTTGATATCTCTGGCATTGCTCGTCAAATGGGCGGCGGTGGTCATACTGCTGCTGCAGGCTTCACCGCTGAAGGTACTATTGATGACGTGTTTACTGAGATAGTGCCTCTGCTCATTAATCTTCTCGCACTTGACAAGGAGTCATAGGTGAAGCGAGGAGCTAGTGGAATTAACGCACTTATTGCAATTGACAAGCCGCTTGGCTTGACCAGCCATGATGTGGTTTCTCGCGTCCGGCGCGTATTTGGCGAGAAACGCGTGGGACACGCGGGCACACTTGATCCTAATGCAAGTGGTGTACTGGTAGTTGGTATTGGACTTGCTACAAAGCTTTTGGGCCTTCTGACGCTTGATCGCAAGGGGTATGTAGCTGACATTTCGTTTGGAGCTCGTACCTCAACTGATGATGCAGATGGCAAGGTTGTAGCAACTGCAGCTGTTCCAGAAGAACTGTATGATATCGAGTTTGCTCGTATCGCATGTACAAAGCTAGTGGGTACTATAAATCAGCTTCCGCCTGTGGTTTCTGCAATCTCTGTTGATGGTAAACGTGCTTATCAGCTTGTTCGTGAAGGTAAGATGCCAGAGCTTGTAGCACGCAGAGTTTCTATTTACGATGCATCGCTTTTGGCGGTGCATACACCTTCTGATAAGAGTGACTCACTCGTGTGGACTGTTGCTTTTGACGTTTCTAAAGGTACCTACATCAGGAGCATTGCTCGAGATCTTGGTCAGTCTCTTGGAACAGAGGCTCATATTAGTGGACTAAGAAGGACTTTCTCTGGTCCTATTACGCTTGGTAGTTGTGTTTTATTAGAAGAGCTAGAGCAAAGTCCAGCTCAAATACTTGAGGCCAAACATCTCAATCCAACTGAGACCCTCGGTTATTCTGTGCATAGGCTGACCGCAGCAGAATATAAGTGTGTCGAGGTTGGAAAGCGTTTTGGTATTCCAGAGGATCTTTGTGAAATTGCCAATAATTCGCTGGTCAGCCTTGTGTGGAATGAATCTCTGGTAGGAATTTGGATAAGGCAGGGTTCATGTCTTGTCTGCCAGACTAACTTCTCTCAAGGTATTTTGTGTAAGTAAGGACGCACGTTGAACAAGGTAGAACGCATAGCACAATCTGTTTTGTTTGGAAGTCAGCTGCCGACTCCGCTTGAGCTTGGCGATGCTGACTTTTATACGCTACATTCTGATTGCTTCAAGCAACCTTGTGTGTGCGTACTTGGTGTGTTTGACGGTCTTCACGAGGGCCACCAAGGGCTTCTCGCCATCGCAAAAAAAGATGCCGAGGCACGCAAAGTGCCGCTTGTGGCTGTAACATTTCTGCCAGATCCTGTTGAGGTGTTGTTTGACGGATCTCCTCAACGATTGCTCTCGGGAGAAGATAGGCTTCGCGCGCTTGCCGCTTGGGGAGTAGATGGTATTCTGGTACACCATTTTACCCGCGAGTTTGCGGCTTTGAGTGGCACGCAATACGTAGAAAGTAAGTTGCTTCCATGTGTGCCGGCCGTGTCCGTTCATGTGGGCTCTGACTTTGGGCTTGGAGCTCAAGGTGCTGAAGGAAGCGCATTGCTTGCCGCACTTGGGCGCCAGCATGGCTTTGAAGTTCATGCCCATGAGCTCTTTTGTTCGGGTGGCGAGAAAATCTCTGCAACTCGCATTAGAAATCTGCTGGGACAAGGCAGGGTTGAGGATGCGGCAAGTCTGTTAGGTCGTTGGCACTTTGTGAGCGGTGTGGTCAAGCATGGTCGTGGCCAGGGTACTGGATTTGGCTTTCCTACTGCAAATGTTGCACTTGACGTGCGTGATTGTATTCCTCAAGATGGCGTGTATGCGTGCTATGTTGTTCATGGTGCAACAGCATGGCCTGCTGCGGTTAATGTGGGAAAAGCTCCTTCATTTGAATCTCAAACAGGACCTTTGCTTGAGGCTAATCTTTTAGGGTTTAGCGGCAACTTATACGGCTCTCAGGTTCAGACGGTGTTTGTGAAAAGACTGAGAGAATCTAAAAAATTTGATTCACTGCAAGACCTTAAGCAAGCCGTTCGTGGAAATATAGATTGGGTGGCCCAGAATCTGGGTACGACTTCATATAATTTAGAAAGCGGGGAGGTGGAAGATGATAACTGATGAAGATAAAGAGCGCGTAAGACAGGCTACCGATTTTGTTACGCTTGTTTCCGAGACAGTTGAGCTAAAACCTCGAGGTCAAGACTATTGGGGATGTTGCCCCTTCCACCAAGAAAAAAGCCCTTCATTTAAGATAAACCCCTCTACAGGTCTTTGGCATTGTTTTGGTGCATGCTCCGAAGGTGGAGATGTTTTCAGTTATGTCATGAAGCGAGAAAACCTGGATTTTCCAGACGCCATCAGATATCTTGCCGATAAAGCAGGCATTACGCTTTCAGAAGAGGCTCATGTTTCTAAAGGACCTCGCAAGAATCGTTTGATTGAATGTCTTACAGAGGCCGAGAATTACTTTCATTCAATGCTTATGCGCGGAAGGGGAGAAGGTCCTGAGACAGCTCGCGCCTATCTTTCTGGTCGTGGATTTGGGGCAGGTGTCTGTAAACGCTGGAAGCTGGGATATGCACCTGGTAGAGGTGCACTTGTGGCACACTTGCGTAAATGTGGTTTTACCACGCAGGAGATGGTTGCTGCTAACCTTGCTGTTGAGCGTAATGGTCGAATCAGCGATTGGTTTTATGATCGTGTAATGTTCCCTATTCATGACGAGCAGGGAAGAACCATTGCTTTTGGCGGTCGAATTACCAAAAAGGTTGAAAACGCTCCTAAGTATCTCAATACAAGGGATACTACTGTCTTTAATAAGGGCAAGCACCTCTTTGCTTACGATGTAGCAAAAGAGACTATTGCAGCTCAGTCTGAGGCTATTATTTGCGAAGGCTATACAGACGTTATTGCCATGCATGAGGCTGGTTTTACTAACACGGTAGCAGCTCTTGGTACTGCGTTCACGTCTGAGCATGTCAAACTTATTGATCGACAACGTGCTCGCAAAATTATTTGTATGTTTGATGGTGATGCTGCAGGCCAACATGCCGCCGCACGAGTCATTAAATTTATTGATAAAACAACTGCTGCATTTCTTTGTGTTGTTTTGCCAAATAATCAGGACCCCATGGAGTTTCTCGCCGAGTCTGGTGCAGAAAAGCTGCGTCCTATCTTAGATTCAGCTCGTCCACTTATGGATTTTGTCTTTGATGCTACAACTGCCGAGTTTGACCTTTCCGTACCAGGAGGTCGAGTCAAAGCGCTTGAGGCTCTGGCTTCCTTATTGGCTCCACTTAAGACCTCAGTGCTTCTCAGCGAGTATGCTCTTCGTGTGGCAGATTTACTACACATTGACGCTGAGGAAGCAAAACGTGCAATTAAGGCCGCTCCAATTCAAGATGATGCTTCGAATTTTCGTACCTCAAAGTCAGCGCGTAAACAGTCTCAGAAGATGTCATATAACACTTCGAATAATTTAACGTATACCAAGTCTCCAGTTTATGTTGAAGCTCCTTCATATGACGAGGTGCCACCATACGACGAGGCATCAACGTATGATGTGCCTGCTGATGTACGCGTGCCAAGTGGCACACAGGGACTCTCCGCAGAAGATCGCAGGCAGGTTAACTCAGAGCTTGAACTTTTGAGCGCCATGGCCACCAACTTATCTTTAGTGCGAGAGTATCAAGATCGTATTGCAGACTTTGTATGGGCTGATGCTCGCCATCAAACTATGGCGTGGGCAATGCTTGCCACTCCAGAGGGGGCTACGCCAGCGCAGGTAGTTGCTGCGGCTGTGGCTGTTGAGCCAAATGCGGCAGCTATTCTTTCGTCTGGTCGAGTGATATCTGAGGGTAACTCCGATACGCGCCGTTCACTTGAGTTTATTGTAGACACTGTTGACTACTATTCAGTACAGCGTAAATTGCGAGAAATTCGTTCTAATTTGCGCTCAGGCTCATATACAGGAGAGCAATCAGACGAAACTCTTGCTGAAGAGCAGCTTGCTGCTGCTCAGGCGCTTCAGACACGAGCGCTTGAGCTAGGTAAGAGACTCACTTCAGGACAGTAGAAAATACCCATTTTATGAGAATGCTACTCATCTGATTTTTATAAATTAAAATGAGTTGTTTGATTAGGTAAAGAAACATTTGGGTATAAAGACTTGCGCTAATCTATCGAAAGGATATTTGTGGCTGCAAAAAAGGCAAATGATGAGGTTAAACTCTCAGATGAGCTTACTAAAATTGTTGATGATTTGGTAAGTTCTTCAAAGTCTAACGGTAGTATCAGCGAAGACGATATTCAGGTTGCCATTCGTGATATTGATGTCAATGATGATGAGCTTTCTGACCTGTATGATTCGCTGCGTGTCAAAGGCATAGAGATTACTACCGCATCTGAAGCAACCGTTTCTTTCGCTATTGAAGATGATGCCGCAGAAGATGATTTTTCATCCGATGATGACTTAGATAATTCATCTGATTTTGAAGATGAAGACGATGAAGATTTTGATGTCGTCAATGAGGCACGTGAGGTCAAAGAGGCTCTTCGTTCTGTTTCTAAGGCAAAAGTCTCTAAGCCAAAACGCTCTTCTCGCGCTCGTGCTCGCCGTTCAGATACTACTACTGTTATGCTTACCGGCGATCCCGTTCGCATGTATCTTAAAGAGATTGGTAAGGTTGACCTGCTTACTGCGTCAGAAGAGGTTCACCTTGCCATGAAAATTGAGGCAGGTACTGCAGCTTCTCAGAAGCTGGAGGACTTTGAGGATGGCCTTATTGAGCTTAATCGTGCAGAGCAGCGTCGTCTTATGCGTATTGAGTCCGTAGGACTTGACGCTAAACAGCAGCTTATTTCTGCAAACCTACGTCTTGTTGTCTCAATTGCAAAGCGCTATGTTGGGCGCGGCATGCTATTCCTTGATCTTATTCAGGAAGGCAATCTGGGTCTTATTCGCGCTGTAGAGAAGTTCGATTACACCAAGGGTTTCAAGTTCTCAACTTATGCTACCTGGTGGATTCGTCAGGCAATTACCCGCGCTATTGCAGACCAGGCTCGTACCATTCGTATTCCTGTTCATATGGTAGAGACAATTAATAAACTCATCCGCGTTCAGCGTCAGCTTCTGCAAGATTTTGGTAGAGATCCCACCCCAGAAGAGATTGGCTCAGAAATGGGTATGTCTCCTGATCGCGTTCGCGAGATTCAGAAGATTAGCCAGGAGCCTGTTTCTCTTGAAACACCTATTGGAGAAGAAGAAGATTCCCAGCTTGGAGACTTTATTGAAGACTCTACAGCTGTTGCTCCACCAGATGCAGCTTCTGATTCAATGCTTCGTGAGCAGCTCGAGCAGGTTCTTGACAGCCTTGCTGATCGTGAGCGTAAGGTTATTAAGTTCCGCTTTGGTCTTGAGGACGGTCACCCTCGCACTCTTGAAGAGGTGGGTAAGGAGTTTGGTGTTACGCGTGAGCGTATTCGTCAGATTGAGTCAAAGACTTTGGCAAAGCTTCGTCATCCCTCTAGGTCCGGTCGTCTTAAGGACTATATGGAGGAGTAGTTTCTTAGTTTAGGTGCACAGGATGTTATGCAAGAGGAATTAGAATTTTTTCTAAATAATGCTTGCATGGTTTGAAATGTCTCTCTATACTTAAACACCGCTGAGAAGCATACATATTCCCCGATGGCGCAGCGGTAGCGCAGCTGACTGTTAATCAGCGTGTCGCAGGTTCAAATCCTGCTCGGGGAGCCAGAATTTTCAAGACCAGGCATTGCCTGGTCTTTTTGTTTGAGGAACTATCTAGCACTTTATCCTGACTTATAACAAGAGGTATATCCACAGATTAAAAGTGAAGATTTATCCTTCACAATGTGGTCATTTGGCAGCTTTTTCTTTATTTATCCTCAAAAACTTCAAAATTGATACCGCAAAAGGTACAAAACATAACGCTTACGGTGTTTCTACAACCGTTGAGCGACATCTCATAAAGAGCTGTGATGAGATTTGTTAACGTACTCATTAAGGTCAGTGTTATGCAAAAGGCATAACAAATGAGAAAGGTCACTACTATGGATGTGTCTCGTCGCAGTTTTCTAAAGTTCTGTGGTCTGGGCGTTCTTAGCGTTGGTGGATCTAGCGTTCTTGCAGCTTGCGCACCTAGCGAGAAAAAAGATGATACCGCTAAAAACACAAAGGTAGAGAACAAGGATAAGCCTGTTGTCTTCTTTAACCGTCAGCCTTCCAACAGCTCAACTGGTGAACTTGATACCAACACCCTTAACTTCAACAAGGACACCTATTACGTTGGCTTTGATGCAGTTCAGGGTGCAGAGCTCCAGGGCCAGATGGTTCTTGATTACATCAAGGCTCATGCAGCTGAGCTTGATCGCAACAAGGACGGCATCATTGGTTACGTTCTTGCAATTGGTGACATTGGTCACAATGACTCTATCGCTCGTACTCGTGGCGTTCGTAAGGCACTTGGTACTGGCATTGAGAAGGATGGCAAGATTATTTCTGATCCAGTAGGTACTAATACTGATGGCTCCGCTTCTGTTGTCCAGGACGGTAAGCTTGAGGTTGGTGGCAAGTCCTACACCATTCGTGAGCTTGCTTCTCAGGAGATGAAGAATACCGCTGGTGCAACATGGGATGCTGCAACCGCTGGTAACGCAATTGCTGCTTGGTCTTCTTCCTTCGGTGATCAGATTGATGTTGTTGTTTCCAATAACGACGGTATGGGTATGTCTATCTTCAACGCATGGTCCAAGGCTCAGAAGGTCCCAACCTTTGGTTACGATGCTAACTCTGACGCTGTTGCAGCTATCGCTGATGGCTATGCAGGCACCATTTCTCAGCACCCAGACGTTCAGGCTTACCTGACACTTCGTCTGCTCCGTAACGCTCTTGACGGCGCTGATATCAATACTGGTATTGAGTCTGCAGACGATGCTGGCAATAAGATTGACTCCAAGGATTACAAGTATGTTGCAGAGCAGCGTTCTTACTATGCTCTGAACCTTGCAGTTACTGCTGAGAACTACAAGGACAATCTTGATGCAACTACTACTTACAAGGATGCTTCTGCTCAGCTTAGCGCAGACAAGCACCCAGAGAAGAAGGTTTGGCTCAACACCTATAACTCTGGTGACAACTTCCTTGGTTCAACCTATGTTCCACTGCTCAAGAAGTATGCTCCACTTCTCAACCTCAACGTTGAGTTTATCGCAGGCGATGGCCAGACTGAGTCCAACATTACCAACCGTCTTGGCAACCCTGATGAGTACGATGCATTTGCATTCAACATGGTTAAGACCGACAACGGTTCTTCCTATACCCAGCTGCTTAAGTAATTAAGTAGTCGATAGCACGAAACAATACCGGAGGGGAGACACCTGCTCTCCTCCGGTGTTCTCGCGAATAAGTGCAATAACTTAGCGAGATAAGGGGTGATTACATGGCAGATACAGAAAACGATATCGTTCTAACTATTGATGGAATGAGCAAGTCCTTTGGACGTAACCGTGTTCTGGATCATATTTCAATGAACGTACGCCGTGGAACCGTTATGGGTCTTATGGGAGAGAACGGCGCAGGCAAATCTACCATGATGAAGTGCCTGTTTGGTACGTATCAAAAAGATGAAGGCAAGATATTTCTTGATGGCAAAGAGGTTAGTTTTTCTGGACCAAAAGACGCACTTGAGAATGGCGTTGCAATGGTTCACCAGGAGCTTAACCAGTGTCTTGATAGAAATGTTGTAGATAATTTGTTCCTTGGTCGCTATCCCGTTAATGCAATGGGTATTGTCGACGAAGGGCGCATGAAAAAAGAGGCTAATGAGCTCTTCAGACGTCTTGGCATGACTGTAGACTTGACACAGCCTATGAAAAACATGTCAGTATCTCAGCGTCAGATGTGCGAGATTGCTAAAGCAATTTCTTACAACGCTAAGATTATTGTTCTTGATGAGCCTACTTCTTCACTTATGACCCAAGAGGTCGAGAAACTCTTTGAGATGATTCGTATGCTCAAAGAGCAGGGAATTTCACTGGTCTACATTTCTCACAAGATGGACGAGATCTTTGAGATTTGTGACGATATTTCAGTTCTTCGTGACGGTAAGCTTGTTATGACCAAGCGCTCTGATGAGACCAACATGAATGAGCTTATCTCTGCAATGGTCGGCCGTTCACTTGAGAACCGCTTCCCAGATGTTACCAATACACCTGGAAAGACATATCTTTCTATTCAGCACCTTTCAACTAAATATGAACCATACCTTCAGGACGTTACCTTTGACGTTAAGAAGGGTGAGATTTTTGGTCTGTATGGTCTTGTCGGTGCTGGTAGAACAGAGCTTCTTGAAACAATTTTTGGTGTAAGAACAAGAGCTGCTGGTCGTGTCTATGTCAACGGACATCTTATGAACTTCTCGACAGCTTCGGAAGCAATGGATCATGGCTTTGCCATGATTACCGAGGAGCGTAAGGCAAACGGTCTGTTCCTTAAGGGTGATTTGACGTTCAACACAACCATTGCAAATTTGAATCAGTACAAGTCTGGTCCAATTCTTTCTGATCCTAAGATGACTAAAGCTACTGTTAATGAGCTCAAGGTTATGAACACCAAGGCTCAGGGTCCAACAGATTTGATTTCAAGTCTTTCTGGAGGTAACCAGCAGAAGGTCATTTTTGGTAAATGGCTTGAGCGCTATCCTCAGGTTTTCCTAATGGACGAACCTACTCGTGGTATTGATGTTGGTGCTAAATATGAGATCTACCAGCTCATTATTGATATGGCTAAGAATGGTACCACTATTATCGTAGTCTCTTCGGAGATGCCAGAGATTTTGGGAATTACTAATCGTATTGGTGTTATGTCCAACGGTAGACTTTCGGGCATCGTAAATACCAACGAGACAAATCAAGAAGAACTCCTGCGCCTCAGCGCAAAGTACCTGTAGGAGAGGATGATATAAATGCCAAAAACAGGTGGATCTGTTCTGACGGCTGAGCAGGAAAAAGAGCTGCTAAAGCCTATTGATCAGAAGATTGGTTCCATTCAGGCTCAAATTGATGAGCTTCGCGCAAATGGTACCAATAAAGTAATTTCAACGTTGAGCGCTATTGAGTCTACAAAGCGCGATAAGTCCATTTCTGCCGAAGAGCGTACCACGCTTATTGAGGGCTACAAAACTGAACTTGAGCTTGCAAAGAAGGTTGAGTCCGAGAACAATGCTCAGGTCTCCAAGCTTATTGCAGAGGCAGAGGCTTACCTCAAGGAACACTACAAGAGCGAGTATCTAGAGCCCGTTAAGGCTAGCTGTGCTGTCGAGAAGACTCAGGCCAAGCAGAATTATGAGGCTGCTCTTGATCGTCTTAAAAAGGAGCACGAAGAAGCTGTCAGGAAGACTTCTGACGCTCAGGAAATCAAGGACGAGAAGTACGTTTACAAGAACCGTCAGTTTGACGCTAAGGTCAACTATCAGAAAGATCTTCAGCGCATCAAAGATCGTGCTCATAATGCATTTAGTCATGAGTATCACCTCATCGACCTTCTCAGGATGTCTAAGTTTACTCCACTGGAGTCTCAGGCTCAGAAGTGGGAGAACTACAAGTACACCTTCAACACCCGTTCATTCCTGCTTCAGAACGGTCTGTACATTGTTATTCTCCTGGTATTTATCGCCCTTTGTATTATTACTCCAGCAGTCAAGGGCACTCAGCTTTTGACATACTCCAATGTCATTAACATTCTTCAGCAGGCATCTCCTCGAATGTTCTTGGCTCTTGGTGTAGCTGGATTGATTTTGCTTACCGGAACTGACCTTTCTATTGGTCGTATGGTTGGTATGGGTATGACCGCTTCAACCATTATCATGCATCAGGGTATCAATACTGGTCAGGTCTTTGGTATCACTTTTGATCTTACTGGTGTTCCAATTCCTGTCAGAATCATTATGGCTTTGGTCACTTGTATTGTTCTGTGTACTTGCTTCACTAGTATTGCTGGTTTCTTTACCGCCAAGTTTAAGATGCACCCATTCATCTCGACCATGGCTAATATGCTGATTATCTTTGGTATTGTTACCTATGCAACAAAGGGTGTTTCGTTTGGTGCCATCGAGCCATCTATTCCAGATATGGTCATTCCACGAATTGGTAAATTCCCATCTATCATTTTGTGGGCAATTGCCGCTATCGCTATTGTTTGGTTCATTTGGAACAAGACTACCTTTGGTAAGAACCTCTACGCTGTAGGTGGAAACCCTGAGGCAGCAGCTGTTTCTGGTATTTCAGTCTTTAGAGTTATGGTTGGCGCTTTTGTCATGGCTGGTATTCTTTATGGATTTGGTTCATGGCTCGAGTGCATGCGTATGGTTGGCTCTGGTTCAGCAGCTTATGGTCAGGGCTGGGATATGGACGCAATCGCGGCCTGCGTTGTTGGCGGCGTTTCGTTTACGGGTGGTATTGGTAAGATCTCTGGTGTCACTACAGGTGTTCTTATCTTTACTGCACTGACTTACGCTTTGACAATTCTTGGTATTGATACCAACCTTCAGTTTGTCTTCTCGGGCGTCATCATTCTGACTGCTGTCACCCTTGACTGCTTGAAGTACGTTCAGAAGAAGTAGCCTAGCGTTATCAGCGCAATTCAGCTGCGCTGCACACTGCAAAGCGTGGATATACGCAATTACCACGCACTACCATGTGTAAGTTTCGAGGCGTCTACTTACGTAGGCGCCTCTTTTTTAGTAAAAACAGAGTGTGCACGTTAAGGAAAAGTGTCTTTACGGAAATAATGTAAATCAGCAGTTAAATAATAGTATTATTGTGGACATATGTCCTCTTTACTTTTTCGAATCACATCTATGTCGGATAATCTGCTATTTTTAGCGAGAAAAACACATCTATGACTGATATTTAACTGTTTTAGTGTGAAAAAACACCTTTATGTCGGAAATTCTGTTAACTATTAACAGAATTTCCGACATTGCTGTGGTCAGTAAGTCGAACAAAAGCTGTTTGTGACAAGTATTTATTGGGTTTGTTTACTGGATGCTCATTGGCTAAAAAACAAGAGAACCGATCTTCTCGGCCCTCTTGTTGGGTGATTTATGTGAGTACAAGGTTCGCAGTAGCGCATAGTTCGTAGTGATACAAGGTTCGTAGTAGCTCGTAGATTGCGTGGCGCGGGCTATTTTGTTGCGAACTGCAGATTCCAGAGCTATAGAGACTCGAGGAAGCGATGCTGTGCAGCTCGTCCTTTTTCGTCCCACTTGAATACACCGGCATCTTCTAAGACGTGCGAGAAGACAATACCAACTTCATCATAGATGTAGTTCTTGATTTGTTCGGACGAGAAGGAAGTGTTGTCCTTATGCAAAGCTTTGTCCTGCTCAAGCAGCTTTGCATAAATTTGACGCGCCCAATCTGCGTGGGAGATGGTAGTAGAGTCCGTAGTTAGCTGACCATAGACAGCATTGGCTTTTTTGTCATTTGCCAGGCACTGCTCCATAACGGATTGAACTTTGTTGAGCTCTGGCACAAGGCGAGGCGGAAGCACAGCAAGTCCCATAACCTCTATGAGGCCGATATTTTCTTTTTTGATGTGATGGTATTCAGCATGCGGATGGAAGATACCAAGCGGATGTTCTTCGCTGGTAATATTGCAGCGCAGTGCAAGAAAAACCTCATAGGTGCCGTCCTCAAGCTTGCGAACAACGGGAGTAACCGTGTTGTGAGGTTCACCATCGGTTTGTGCATAGACAGAAACGGACTCGTCAGTATGGTCGCGCCATGCAGAAATAATAAACTCCGCGGCCTTAAGTGCTTCATCTCGATTGGTAGAAGAGAGGCGGAGAACAGAAAGCGGCCATCGGAGAATTGCGCCAGCTACTTCCGGGAATTGCTTAAGTTCAAACTTTTCTGCGACCTTTGCTCGCATCATAGGAAACTCGTAACAGCCGCCCTGATAGTGATCGTGCGAGAGAATCGATCCACCCACAATAGGCAAATCGGCATTTGAGCCAACAAAATAGTGGGGGAATCTGTCCACAAAGTCAAAAAGATTGACGAGCGCCTCGTGATCAATGTGCATAGGAATGTGATCCGAGTTCATTGCAATGCAATGCTCGTTGAAGTATGCATATGGGCTGTACTGGAATCCCCAACGATGCTTGTTGAGCTCAATGGGGATGATACGCAGGTTCTGCCTAGCAGGATGAGCACCTGCGCAAGATGAAACACCGCGTCCAGAATAGCCCTCGTTATCCAGGCAGAGCTGGCAAGCGGGGTACTTCTCGCCAGAAGTGTTTTGACTTGTTTTAGCTGCGGCAATCTCACGGGGATCTTTCTCTGGTTTGGAGAGGTTGATGGTAATTTTAAGGTCCCCCCAGGTAGTTGGTGTGGTCCACGTGATGTTCCTTGCAATAGCGCTTCTTCGGACATAGCCAGAGTCGCAGCAGAGCATGTAGAACCAGTCAGTCGCAGCGCGAGGTCCTTCGCTCACGTAGAGCTCATTAAAATGCTGTGCAACCTCGGAAGGCTTTGGTAGCAGAAGACCCATAACGCGCATAGAAAAAGAGTCTTCACCGCTCTGGGTGTTCTCTGCAAGTCCGTGAGCAACAGCCAAGCGAGCAAGCTCAGCAAGCGTTTGGTCAAGATCAAACGATACTAGGTCAATCTTGTCCCATGACTTAACGGGAGCAGGGCCTTCGTATGAGAGCATATCTAGTAGTGCGTTATAGCACCAGGTTAAATCTTCAGTTTTAATAAGTCCGTGCTCACATGCATATGCAACAAGCCTCTGAATGCAAAGGGCACTTTCGTTATCTGCTACAGCCATTGTGCGCAAGCTCCCTGGTCAGAGATGGCGTAGTGACGACAAGCACCTTCGCCAAACCACTGGTTCATCTGTGCAATGAAGGTCTCGACAAGGGCGAGAGGAACAAAGCACTGGATAGAGCCACCAAAACCACCGCCATGAATACGAACGGCGCCAGAACCTTTTAAGATGCTTTCGGCTAAACCAAGAGCAAGCATTGCCGGTTGGTAAGAGCCGGAAGTAGAAACATTCTGCAGATACATACCTGAACTTGCACCAGAAGCATTGGTGAGTGCAATAAAGGACTTAATATCAAAGTTTTGAAGGTTTTCCCAACGCTTGTCTACCAGGTCATTCTCATACCAGTAGTGAATAGCACGGAGAAGAGCGCGGTCTCCAAGATCTTCTCGCAACTCATTAACGTGAGCCTGGAATTCTTCAACGGGAACTTCAGATAGGCGAGTTTTGCCAAAAGCTGCTGCAACTTTCTGCATTTCAATAGGAACGGCAGCATACTCATCAGTGAAAGCAACGTGGTCGCAGCCAACGTCAACAAGGCAGAGCGCATAGCCGTAATCTTCAAAGTTGAGGTCCAGCTTTTCTGCTTGCGGTTGAGCTGTATCCTCAAAGTTCATAAAGGCAAGTCCACCAAGGCAAACAGCAAGCTGGTCCATAAGACCGCAAGGCTTACCAAAGAAGACGTTTTCTGTATTCTGACTCATTTGAGCAAGTTTAACAGCAGAAATCTCACTGCCACCTTTCCAGAGCGCCTCCATTGCGCGGCCTGTTGCAGCTTCAAAAGCAGCAGAGGAGGAGAGTCCACCGCCTCCAGGTACGTCGCTTATTACTGCCATATCAAAACCGGTTGGCTTAAAACCAAGCTTGACCAGGTTGGCTGCCATGCCGCGAACAATGGCTTGAGTAGTTAGGTATTCAGCCTCTGAAGGTTCTAAGTTTGTGTAATCTATCTCAAAAGGATCATAACCAACACTTGCTACACGAATAACACCCAGGTTATTTGGGGCACAAATAGCATTAATTGCAACGTCTAAGGCTCCAGCAATAACATGGCCACCCTCGTGATCAGTGTGGTTTCCTGCAATTTCGGAGCGACCAGGCGCGTGTACTGCAAGATAGCGATTAGCTTTTCCGAACATTTTTTCAAAGTGCTCTTTTGCGCGATTAAGCTGAGCTGTGGTTTTCTCGTTAAACGTGTGAGCCATGGTGTTCCTTTCCCTTTAGTGATTGCAAAGCTACAGGCACCTTAAAAGAATCGATAAACAATTTGTGAGTTGTAAGGATGCTCAGGTGTGCAAATAGGCTGAGGCCACTCTGCATGGTGAGCACAGTCTGGATAAAATTCGCTTTCAAATGCAAAGCCAGCTTGAGGTTTGTAGATAGCACCGTCTTTTGCGCGTGCCTCATCAAGCCAGTTGCCAGTATATAGATGAGCACCGGGAGCGGTGATTTGAATTTCAAGAGATCGACCGCCTTCTGAAGTGGCGAGAAGAGCGGGGCGAAGCTGACCATTTTTGTAATTGTTAATTACAAAGCAATGATCATAGCCGTGAGCAATTTTAAGCTGCTCGTTTTCAACACCAAGATCTTTTCCAATGGCCTTAGGTGTACGGAAATCAAAAGGAGTTCCTGCAACAGAGTTTACGATTCCTGCAGAAACTGAATCTTCTCGTAGAGGAAGGTATGATTCTGCCTGGATAGTGAGTTGGTGACCGCAGACATCTCCGGAATCGTGACCGTTGAGGTTAAAGTACACGTGGTTGGTCATGTTTACGAATGTTGCAGCATCAGTAGTACAGGCATACGTAAGATTTACCGTTGACTGTGCAGATTCTTCAACAAGCTCATATGTAGCGGTGATATGGCGGTTACCTGGTAGTCCATATTCTCCATCTATCAGGTCAATGCTGAATGTCACGGTATTATGTGATTCATCGATTTCTGCTTGCCAAATGCGCTTATGAATACCATCAACTAAATCAGTGTGAAGATTATTTTGATTATTTGGACCATTGTTTTTAGGAAGATGATAGACAACTCCATTAAGTGGAATCTCTGCTTTATCCGCACGATTTGCAGAAGGTCCAATGGAGGCACCAAAGCAAGCAGGATTATCTAAATACAGGTCAAACAGGCCATATCCAAGAACTACATCTGCTTGTGTTCCATAGACATCTGGTACTGAAATGTCAAGAATAGTGGCGCCAAAATTACTTAATTTAATTGCTGAATGAGCGCCTCGAATAGTATAAGTAAGAGCAGCGGGAGAGTTAACAAAACTATCAAAAGGCCTAACATCAATCATCGGATACCTCCGAGATACCATTTATGGTGCGTTACATGTACTATGTTAACGTACTCATAACAAACCAACAGCAAATTATTAAGTTTTCAGTCAGTGGTATTTTTGCGGGGGCAAACGGTTAGAATACAGGTCAAAAGTCTCTCTCGCCGAACGGTTCTTTTTTTACCGTGAGCGTTTAATTTACTTGATATATATGCAATTTTATCGCGTTATATCAATCTACCTGCTAGTATGAGTACGTAAACAAGCAGATAATCGGAGGAATTCGTGACTCGCTCGCATAGTTCTAGCTCAAATAAACGCTCTGTTTCAATGGCTGATGTTGCACAAGTTGCTGGCGTTTCTCAGCAGACCGTCTCTCGTGTTGCTAATGGTGCCCAGAACGTTAGCAAAGCAACGCGTGAAAAAGTTCAAGCCGCAATGGAGTCTATGGGCTTTAGGCCAAGCTTTGCTGGTAGGTCATTGAGGTCTGGCTTGTATCAATCAGTGGGACTTTGTCTGTATGACATTCGCGAGTTTGGTAACTTAGCTACTCTCGACGGCATTGTTTCGGCTGCTCGTGATCATGAATATGCAATTACGATGATTGAGAAGGGTTCTGGCGACGGCTTATGCCTTCAGGATATTTCTCATCGCATGTCTAATCTTCCCGTTGATGGCATGATTATTAGTATGAGTCTTATGGCGTCAGACTTTGAATCTTTTGTACCACAACCAGGTCTTGGAACAGTTCTTCTTACCATGCATGAGCATCCTTACTGTACCACTGTTGATTCTGATCAGTATGGCTGCTCAAAGCTTGTCATTGACCATCTCTTTGAACTTGGGCATCGCAAAATCCGTTTTGTAGCAGGTCCCTCATACTCTATTGACTCACAATTTCGCGAGAAGGGCTGGCGAGATGCAATGTCTGAGTATGGGTTGGAAATTGTCGAGCCATTTGCTGGTGACTGGACTGCTAATAGTGGCTATGAAATTGGTAAAAAGTTGCGAGAAAATCGCGATTATACGGCAGTGTATGTTGCAAACGATCAGATGGCACTTGGTGTCATTGCGGCATTTGAAGAAGTTGGACTGAGCGTTCCAGATGATGTCAGCGTTGTTGGTGTTGACGACTCTCTTGAAAATTATTTGCCTAACTTCTCATTAACCACAGTTCGCTTTAACCTACTAGAGCGCGGACGTGTTGCACTTGAGCATGCAATTCGTGCATCTGAGCCTGGATATAAACCCGAAGCAATCAGAATTGCTCCAAAGCTCATTGTTCGTACTACCACAGCAGCACCACAGAAGTAGGGAAGTCTCTTAAAAAGTCGGGTTTCTCGCCATAATCAGCTATACTGTTCAGGCAATAGTTGATTAGAGGAGTTGTATGTCTGAGTCACCAAATAAAGAATTAGGCTGGTCAGTTCAGGTTTCCTTAGATACGCACGAGATTCGTGCAGGAGAGACTGTAACTGCAACTCCTAAAATTATTGGTGCAAACCCTGAGGGTTTCAGATTCAACTATGTGTGGAGCCTGTATGATCGTTGGGACGAGGGATTTTGGGATACCACGGAGCATCAGTTTGGTGGCTCAATTACAGACACTTCGTGGACATTTACGTTTACCGAGCCTGGTCGTTACCATCTTTATATTGATGCATTTGACAGCCTTAATAATCCTCAGACGGTTACTGCTTGGGTGGTAGTTGCAGGTGATGACGATTTTATGCGTCCATCACTTCCTTCTGAAGATGCAGAAACTGTTGTTGCGGTAAATGGTGTTTCGGAGATTTTTAATATTGCTTCGGAGCAGTTTAACTCGCTGAAAGAGTATTTTATTGCCTTTGCACGCGGCGAGGTTGCCTTCAAGGAATTCAAAGCTCTTGATGACATCTCGTTTGAGGTTAAGCGCGGCGAGGCTTTTGGTTTGGTGGGCACCAATGGTTCCGGCAAGTCTACCATGCTTAAAATCATTGCTGGTGTACTTGAGCCTTCTAAGGGAACTTGCGAGGTCAAAGGTACTATTGCACCGCTTATTGAGCTTGGCGCAGGTTTTGACATGGAGCTAACCGCTAAAGAGAATATCTACCTTAACGGTGCTCTTCTTGGTTACAAAAAGGAATTTATTGACTCGCACTTTGATCAGATTGTTGAGTTTGCTGAGCTTGAGGGTTTTATGGATATGCCACTCAAGAATTACTCGTCGGGTATGGTGGCACGTATTGCTTTTGCAATTGCTACGGTCACAGAACCCGATCTGCTCATTGTTGATGAGACACTCTCGGTAGGAGATTTCCTCTTCCAGCAAAAGTGCGAGAATCGTATCAAAGAGCTGGTTGCTTCGAATAATGTTACGGTTCTTCTGGTTTCTCACTCCATTGACCTGGTTCAGCGCATTTGTGATCGTGCTATTTGGATTGAGAAGGGTAAGCAGCGCATGCTTGGTCCTGTAGATGAAGTTTGTGAAGCTTACGAGCATCTCAAGAGATAATTAAAATTTCTAACCTCAAATTAGGTCCTATACGAGTACAATATGTGTGTCTTTAAATGTGGTACGAGATACCCGTAAGGCTCATAGTCATAGTTTTGCCTTTTGGATACCTTGTGCCTAGTCAGGTGAGGTATCTTTTTTATTGGAGGCGCTATGGCTCAAGAAGGTTCACGCTCTCTTATTGTGGATGAGAAGTCCTTGGACCGCATGCTTACACGAATTGCTCACGAAATTGTTGAGAATAACAATTCAATTGAAAACGTTGTTCTTGTGGGCATTATTCGACGTGGAGAAGTTTTGGCTTCTCGTCTTGCGGAAAAGATTTTGAGTTTTACTGGATTTAAGCCAAAAGTTGGCTCACTTGATATCAGCTTTTATCGCGATGATTTTAGAAGAAATATTGCACCAGTACTCCACGCAACTAATATTGATTTTGATATTTCGGGCACAAGTATTGTGCTGGTAGATGACGTTCTTCAGACTGGAAGAACTATCAGGGCAGCACTTGATGCTCTTATTGATTACGGTCGTCCTGAACGTGTTCAGCTAGCTGTGGTAGTTGACCGTGGACGTCGCGAGCTTCCCATTAGACCTGACTATGTAGGAAAGAACATTCCTTCATCAAAGAGCCAGGTAGTCAGTTTAAATGTTAAAGAAATTGATGGTCAGGACTGTGTTTTGTTGTATGAAGCTGACTACTCTAATCCTTTTATTGAGGGAGAAAACTAATGCTTTCAGTTAAACATTTGATTGATACGAACAGCCTGACTCATGATGATATCCAGCAGATTCTTGATACCGCTCAGTCATTTGAGGCTGTGAACAACAGAGACATCAAAAAAGTGCCAGCACTTCGTGGTCGTACCATCGTAAATCTTTTTTTGGAACCTTCTACCAGGACTCGTTCCTCATTTGAACTTGCCGAGAAGCGCCTCTCTGCTGATGCTCTAAATATGGGAGGCTCAACTTCATCTGTTGTTAAGGGTGAATCGCTGGCAGATACTATTCAGACTATCGACGCCATGAACGTTGATATGTTCATCTGTCGTGCAAGACTTGCAGGAACACCACAGAAGATTACTGAGAACACTGATGCAGTGGTTATAAACGCGGGTGACGGTAAGCATCAGCACCCAACTCAGGCAATGCTTGACCTCTATACTATCCGCAAAAACTTTGGACATCTTGACGGTCTTAAGGTTGCTATTGTCGGCGATCTTTCTCACAGTCGCGTTGTTGGTTCTTTGGTGCCAGCACTTAAAACTATGGGGGCAGAGGTGGTTTTGGTTGGTCCTCCAACATTCCACGTAGATGATCCAAGTTGGTTTGATTGTTATCAGACTTCGCACTTTGATGAAGTCATTGGAGATGTAGACGTTGTGTATATGCTTCGTGTGCAGCTGGAGCGTATGGAAGGAGCTCCTATTCCTTCTCGCCGTGAGTATAACAGGCTTTGGGGTCTTGATGAGCGCCGCAGTAAGCTGATGAAGCCCGAGGCAATTATTTGCCACCCAGGTCCTATGAACCGTGGCATGGAAATTAACAGCGAGGTGGCTGATTGTGTTCGCTCTCGTATTCTTGACCAGGTCAATGCAGGCGTTTTAACGCGCATGGCCGAAATGTATTTGCTTCTGGGAGGAGACTTTGATGGCATTTCTGCTTAAGGGTGCACGCGTTGTTGACCCACAGCTTAATCTTGATGCGGTAATGGATGTTCGTATTGACGGAGAAACCATTGATGAAGTTGCAGCAACGGTTAAACCTCAAGTGGGCGATATTGTTATTGATGCAAAGGGTAAGGTGCTGACACCTGGCCTTGTTGACATGCACGTCCACTTTAGAGATCCTGGTTTTGAGTACAAGGAGACCATCGAAACAGGTTCTAGAGCTGCGGTTCATGGTGGTTTCACTGACGTTGCTACTATGCCAAATACCAATCCTGTCACCGATAATGGAGCTGCTGTTCGTTTTCAGATTGACCGTGGCAATGAGGTTGGTCTCATTCATGTGCGTCCCATGGGTGCTCTGACTAAGGGTTCTAAGGGACAAGAGCTTGCTGAGATTGGCAACATGGTTGACGAGGGTGCTTCTGCATTCTCTGACGATGGGCACGGCGTTCAAAGTGCCGGTATGATGCGTACAGTTATGGAGTACGTTTCTCAGTTTGATCGCGTTGTCGCTGCTCACTGTGAGATTGAGTCCATCAGTGCTGGCGGCCTTGTTAACGAGGGCCGCGCAAGCACACGACTTGGTATGTTTGGTTGGCCGGCACTTGGCGAGGAGCTGGAGATTTCCAGAGATATTGATCTTTGCCGACTCACTGGCTGTCCTCTACATATCTGCCACATTTCAACAGGCAGGGGAGTAGAGCTGGTACGCGCAGCTAAGAAGGAAGGCCTGCCCGTTACCGCAGAGGTTTGTCCTCATCACCTTTTCTTGTCTGAAGACGACATCACCGATGCTTATAACACTAACCTTAAGATGAACCCACCACTCAGAACTGCTGAGGATACGCTTGCACTTCAGACAGCAGTTGCAGACGGTACAGTTGATTGTATTGTTACCGATCATGCACCTCATGCAGCTCACGAGAAGGACTGTGAGTGGGAAATTTCTTACTTTGGTTGCATTGGTCTTGAGACCTCGCTGCCTTTAATGATTACTAATATGGTACGAACCAATAAGCTTTCTTATACTGGCCTTGTTCGTGCAATGGCTGTTAATCCTCGTCGTATTCTGCGTCTTGAGCCTATTAAGATTGCTGCAGGTTATAAGGCTGATTTAACACTTTTTGATCCAAATAAAAAGGTCCAGATTACACCAGAGTATTTTGAGAGTAAGTCTAAGAACTCCGCCTTTATTGGCTCTGAGCTTTATGGCGTTGCAACTGATGTGTTTGTTGATGGTAAGCGTGTCCTTGCCAATGAAGTAGTTGTTCCTGGAGAGGAAAAGTAATGCCACTACGTGGAAATGCACAGGTATTTGATTTTGTGGTGTTGAGCAATACCCAGGTTGCTCAGAATCTATATAGAGCCCAGCTTAAAGTACCAGGTCTTTGTAAGTCTTTGGAACCTGGTCAGTTTGTAAACGTTAACGTTCCAGGCGATAAACGTCATATTCTTCGCATTCCACTGTCTTTCTCGTTTGCTGATAAAGCAACCGATATGCTCGAGCTTATCTATGCAACGGTAGGTGAGGGTACGCGCAGACTTTCTCAAATGCAGCCAGGTGATGCCAGCGACATGACAGCTCCTTGCGGTCGTCCGTGGCGTCTTAATGCTTCAAGTAAAAGAAGTGTGCTAGTAGCAGGTGGTGTGGGTATCACACCTATTATCGCAGCAGCTCGCAAACTTACTGAACTGGGAGTTGAATTTGACGCTGTGATTGGTGCTCAAACTGCCGAGAAACTTTTTGGTGAAGAGGATCTTCTCGCACTGGGCGCACAGAATGTGTACGTCACGACAGATGATGGATCAAAGGGTATCAAGGGCTTTGTAACTACAGCTTTGGAAGAGCCTTTGAGCCAAGGCGTTTGGGATGCCATGTATACCTGTGGTCCAGAGCCTATGATGAGAAGTGTAGCCAAGCTTGCAATTGCCAATAATGTTGCGTGTCAGGTTTCTATGGAGCGTATGATGAGCTGCGCGTTTGGCGCATGTAATACCTGCAATGTCCCACTTGCTAAGGGTGGCTATGCGTCTGCTTGCATGGTTGGACCTGTCTTTGAAGCAAAGGAGATCGCATGGTAGACCAGGTAAAAATGGCCGTCAATCTGGGTGGAATCCAGATGAAAAATCCTATTAATACTGCTGCAGGTACCTTTGGTTATGGCTGGCAGTTTGAAGGCTTTTACGACGTCTCCCTGCTTGGCGCCATTACTATGAAGGGTGTTGCCCGCGTTCCTTGGGAAGGAAATCCTGCTCCTCGTATGTGTGAGCTTAACGGCGGCATGATGAACAGCGTTGGCCTTGCTAATCCGGGAGTGGATGATTTTATCGCTCACACTGATGACTACATGAAAGACCTTGAAGACCGTGGTACGCGCGTTATCATGCAGATGGCAGCACATTCCGTGCAAGAAATGATTGACGTTGTCGAGCGTCTTGAGGAGCTTAATCCGCACATTTCAGCTATTGAGCTTAACGTGAGCTGTCCAAATCTCGAGAAGGGCGGCAGACCTCTTGGCGGCACTCCTGAGCAGGCAACAGAGATTATGAAAGCGGTTCGTCCTCTAACGAAGCTGCCTATCTTGGTTAAGATGGCTCCCGTCAATGTTGCTGAGATTGGCAAGGCTTTTGAGGCTGAGGGTGCTGATGGCCTCACATTGATTAACTCTATTCCAGGCATGTCTATCAATGTTCATACTAGAAAGAGCAGGCTTTCTAAGCCAACAGGCGGCCTCAGTGGTCCTTTATGTCATAACGCTGCTGTCCGTATGGTTTGGGAGTGCGCTCAGGCAGTCTCTATCCCTATCTGTGGTGTAGGTGGTGTGGAAACAGGCGAAGATGCTGCGGAATTTATTCTGGCAGGCGCTACGGCCGTCTCGGTTGGTTCTGCAAACCTTTACGACCCTATGTGTGCTCCACGTATTCTGAACGAGCTTACTGATTGGGCAAAGTCTCAGGGCGTATCTGACATCCACGAACTGATTGGAGCTGTTGAATGTTAACAGACGAGCAGGCACGCGACGCCGTTATTGTTGCGCTTGATTGCACAAGAGAAAGAGCTTTGGAGCTCACCGATCTTCTCGCCGGTCATGCACGTTGGGTCAAGGTTGGCATGACACTGTTTTATCGCTATGGACCTTCGATGGTGGACGAGATGCATGCTCGTGGGTTCAAGGTGTTTTTAGATCTTAAGGTGCACGATATTCCATTCCAGGTTAAAGGTGCTGTCCATTCTGCATCTCTTTCTGGTGCAGACATCCTTTCTATTCATGGTCTGGGTACAGCACAGATGATCTCAGCTGGTCGTGAGGGCGCAGAAGAGGCTGCAGCAGAGCGTGGTGTTGATGAGTCTGGTCGCACCAAGCTGGTGGCTATTTCTGTACTTACGAGTATGGATGAGAAGGCACTTCATTCCATTGGCGTTGACGGCTCAATTAAGGATGAGGTTGCCCGTTTGGCTTCTCTTTCTTACAACGCTGGCGCTGACGGAATCGTTTGTTCACCCCAGGAGGCACAGGAAATGAGAGAGCTTTTGGGACCAAATGCACTCATTGTGACTCCAGGAGTACGTCCAGAAGGTGCCGAGAAGGGCGATCAAGTCAGAATTTCCACACCTTCAGCTGCAATTAAGGCTGGAGCAAGCAAATTGGTAGTTGGCAGGCCAATTACCTGCGCAAACGATCCAGTTATTGCATTTGAAGCCATCATTTCTGAACTAAAAAATTAACAAAAATTTCTGTAATTATGGTGAACAGTTGGTTTTTAATGCAGAAATATTAAAAAATCCCTTGTAAATAACGTGTTATGTGGCAAACTATTTTGCTGAAGTGCAAAAGGCACATTAAATTGAGTTTCGTATATGAAGTACGAAAACGATGTTTGGAGGAACAATGGCTCTACCTACACTTACCGATGAGCAGCGCAAGGCAGCACTTGAGAAGGCAGCTCAGGCTCGTCACGCTCGCGCAGAGCTTCGCGAGAAGGTTAAGACTGGTAAGGTCTCCCTTAAAGAGGTCCTTGATTCTACCGATCCTATTGCTGAGCGTATGAAGGTTTCCGCTCTTATCGAGTCCCTTCCTGGCTACGGCAAGGCAAAGGCAGCAAAGATTATGGACGAGCTCGGAATTTCCGCAACTCGCCGCGTTAAGGGTCTTGGCGCTCGTCAGCGTGAGCAGCTCCTCGAGGCACTGACCAAGTAGTGGCTCGTTCAGCCAAACTTTTTGTAGTATCTGGACCGTCAGGTGTAGGAAAAGGAACCCTTGTCTCTCTGTTGAGGGACAAGCGCCCAAACCTAGGCCTGACGGTTTCGGCTACTACACGCTCTCCACGACCAGGAGAAGTCGATGGAGTTGCGTATTATTTTCTTTCTGATGAAGAATTTAAAAAGCGCGTTGATGCCGGTGAATTCCTTGAGTGGGCTCATGTTCATGGTCATTGCTATGGCACGCTTAAATCCGAGGTTGATCGCCTGATTTCTGCAGGTCAGTCTGTTGTTTTAGAGATTGACGTTCAGGGTGGGCTTATGGTCCACAAACAATATCCCAACGCCATTCTCGTCTTTATAAAGCCACCTTCATTTGAAGAGCTGGAACAGCGACTTAGAGGTCGTGGTACAGAAGACGAGAAGACCATTTCTACGAGACTTTCTAATGCGTCGCGTGAAATGGAGTATGCAAACGACTATACTGTTTGCATTGTGAACGACAACCTCGAGACTGCGCTGAGCAAGCTCGAGGAAGTTTTTGATGACTATGAATCAGACGGAGGTCAGCTTTAATGTCTGTTATTAAGCCTGAAATTGACAGCCTGCTTCAGAAGACTGAGCAGAATCCATTTTTACTTTGCTCTCTTGCTTCTAAGCGTGCTTGCGATATAAATAATATGCTTCACGGTCAGCACTTGCGTGTAACTGCTGTTCAGGACTTTGATGACATTACTACTGTTGCAAGTGGTAAAGATTCTGTCTCTATTGCTATGAAAGAAATCAACGATGGTACCCTTGGCTTTGTTAAAGATTCTTTTGATGAGGCAATTAAGGGCGAGAACACTATCGTTTATTAAGAGTTATGACTGAAAGAGTATGTCTGGTTCACTACCATGAAATTGGTTTAAAGGGTAAGAACCGATCCACTTTTGAAAATCAGTTGGTAACAAATTTACGACGAGCCCTCCGACACTTTCCAGTGGCGGGGGTTTCTCGCATTTCTGGCTACCTTCTTGTAGAAACCACCGATAAACAAGCAACTGAAGAACTGCAACGTGCAGTAGCTCAGGTTCCTGGTGTTGCTCGCGCTTCTTTAGCATATCGTTGTGGCTTGGATGAGCAGGAGTTTTGTAACGCCGCTGTGAAGGCGCTGGGGGAGGCTGGCAACTTTACTACGTTTAAAGTGCATGCTCGCCGTTCCTCAACAGTCTATCCAAGGCATTCCATTGAGCTTAATCAACTTGTTGGTGCAGTACTTTGTGAGAATTTTCCTGATAAAAAAGTTCAGATGCATGATCCTGATATGACGGTGTATGTACATGTTGTTCAGGGCAACGCTTACGTATATGCTGCGTCTATTCGCGGTGTTGGGGGTCTTCCTGTTGGAACTGCAGGTAAGGTTGTATCACTTCTTTCAAGTGGTATAGATTCGCCTGTTGCAACATGGATGGTTGGTCGTAGAGGTGCTACGGTAATTCCAGTTCACTTCTCTGGTCGTCCTATGACTTCTGATACAAGCGAATACCTGTGTCAGGATATTATTGAGGCACTTGAGTCCGCTGGCCTTATTGGCAGAATGTATGTTGTGCCATTTGGTGAGCATCAGCGTGAGATTTCCCTTGCGGTTCCACAAGCTCTCCGTATCATTATGTATCGTCGCGTGATGTATATCATTGCACAGAAGATTGCAGAGCTTGAGGGTGCTAAAGCACTGGTAACGGGAGAGTCACTTGGTCAAGTTGCTTCTCAGACTCTCGACAACATTGCTGCTGTCAACGAGGCTGTTACCATACCTGTTTTGAGACCTCTGATTGGCTCTGATAAGCAAGAAATTATTCGTCGCGCCCAAGATATCAATACATTTGATATTTCAACGCAGACGGCTCCTGATTGCTGCACACTGTTTATGCCTCGTCGTCCTGAGACTCATGCAAGGATACGAGAAGTTCTTGAGGCATGGAATTCTTTTAATCATGATGAAATGATTGAAAATCTTATGCAGCATATTGAGTATATTGACTTTAACCAGTGTCCTTCATATAAGCCACCTAAAGTATTGCCTGCTCGTCATAAAGAGCTTGCTCCTGCTGAATTTGTTACTGATTAGGCTATTTTTGCAGTTCAAAAAAGTTTGACAATGTTGCATATACATATTTTTAGTATCCGTCCCATGAAGGGGCGGATTTTTTATATAAACGGCTTGATAATCTGATTTAGTTTAGTCCTATTCTTATTAGTTTTTAGATATATATCTGTTATTTGTTGATAAATGTGTCAGATTACCAGCAGGTTTAGAACAAAAATAATAGATGAATTTTTGAAAGTTGTGTTTTACATTCACTTAATAGTCGAATATAAATCTGAGGTGATTCTATGGCTCAGATTTCAAATAATCGTTACCAATTAATTAATAAATTGATGAGAAGATTTAATCTTTCTCAGCAGCAACTTTTAGCGGTTATTGCTGTGGTTGTCCTAGGCATTGTTTCAGTAGTTGTATTTATTGGGATGATTAGCGCTGGAACATCAGAGTCTTTTGACAGATCACATAATCAAGCAAACTCTACACAGGGAGCGATTGTTGCGGAAAACCCACAGCACTCGCAGGAGGATAAGACTACAGAGCAGCCAGGAGATGACCATAAGATTAAAGAAGCATCTCCTCAAATGATGGTTCATGTTGATGGAGCTGTTAAATCACCTGGTCTTTATGCACTTCAGACGGTAAATCCACGTGTAAACGACGCAATTCAAATAGCAGGTGGCTTGACTGAAGATGCCAACAGTCAAGACATTAATCTAGCGTCTCCTGTAGAAGATGGTCAAAAAATTTATATTCCTCGAAAGGGAGAAGAGGCGCCGCCAGAGATTTTGCAGCCAGATCAAAATAAAGCCACGAGCAATAAGCAGACAGATAAGAAGAGCGACAAAAAGACAGTTGTAGATATTAATCGAGCAACCGTAGAAGAATTTACCAAACTCAAAGGTGTTGGCGAAGGATTGGCTAAGCGCATTGTTGCAGACAGACAAAAGAATGGACCCTTTAAGACTACTGAAGATTTGATGCGCGTTTCTGGTATTGGTCAGAAAAAATTTGATCAGCTTAAGGACAATATTCGTGTCTAAGACGATGGAACAGCCCTTTCGTCCTTTTATTCCGTATAGCCTATGTGCGCTGCTTTTTGTTTGTTTATGGCTTCAAGTTTTTATTGCAAGAAGCGCAACGCTCGATACAGTTCTGATTCATATTCTAGGAATCTGTGCGGTGGTTGCTTTGGGATTTTGGTATGTAAAGCATGCGCATACCAGCATTATGACTGTTGGGGTAGTTTTACTCTTACTTGTAATTATCCTTATCAGGTCTTTCTTTATATATGACAGTCAAATGGCGTCAGTGAATCTTTTAGAGTCAACTTCCGTACATGATTTTGAACTAGTTGTATCAAGAGATTTAGTCTACAAAAATCACACATGGATTGGTCAAGCAAACGTCATCTACCAAGGTAGATGCATTGGATGTGTGGGACTACATACCAAGGAACAGTTCTTACGAGAAACACATCTGTGCTGTGAAGGTAGGTTTACACGATATAAAGATAAAGATTTTTCAGAAGAACAATTTAAGAGGGGAGTACTTGGTTCAATTCAGGTAACCAAGGTGAATTCAAAAACCTATGAAGAGGGAATTGTTGGGGAAGTTGCCCAATTTAGAGAAAACTGTATTTCTCAACTTCAACCAGAGCTGAGCTTTGGGCGAGCGCTAGCTGCATGCGGTCTTTGTGCCTATAGGCCCAGCCTGTATAGCTTTAACATTCCGAGAATATTTATGCGCTGCGGCCTTATGCACCTCATTGCAATTTCTAGTTGTCACATTGTAATTCTCTCTGCCTATATTGATGCTTTGTTTAAAAAACTTACATTAAAGCCTCTTTTGAGGGGAGTGTTAAATTTATTTCTATTAAGCAGTTATGCACTTTTCTGTGGAGTGCCTGCGTCTGCATTGAGGGCAATACTCCTTGTTGAGCAAAAATACATTATGCAGTGTGTTGGAAGGAAGAATCATACGTTATCTGCTGTTTCTATTGTTGCATTGCTTATGCTTTGTGTTGATCCACAACTGAGCGTAAATATTGCTTTTACATTGTCTTTAACTTGTATTTTAGGAATGAATATATATGGCGGTCTTGCTCAATATTACGCTAAAACTGCATTTCATTTATCTGGATATGGAGCAGTACAAAAGGTGCTGAGAAAGCCATTTTCTAGTGTACGAAACACAATGTGCGCAACAACAGTTGCTCAGTTTTCATGCCTTCCAATTTCATGTGTGTGCTTTGGCCATTTTTCATTACTCGCACCTCTTTCAAGTGCACTGATTACAAGTCCATTTTCACTTCTCAGTCTATTTGGAATTGGAGCAATAATTTTAAGCAGTATTAAACCAGCTCAAGATACTGTTCTCTTTTTTATAGATTTTCTTGGGAAGCTTATAGAGACTCTTGCATCTTTCTTATCAGAAAGACCTTTTGCAAGTGTGTTTGTAGCCGACATTGGTTGGATAGTCTCATTAGCTTTTATTGCAGTAATGGTGGCGCTCTATGTGTTATGGCCAAAGGGAAGAAGAATAGTTTTAGTTGGCATATGTTTGGCAGTATCTATGCTTATTGTCGGATTAAGTATCTATTGGAGGTTTTTCTCGCCAACAAGAATTTGTGTGATGGATATAGGTCAGGGAGACGCCATATTGCTGAGCGATGGCGTGCATTCTCTGCTTGTGGATACTAGTGCAGGAGATGTGGTTAACGATGCTCTGGAGCGACAGCACGTCTCATATCTTGATGCAATTTTGCTTACACATCTTGATGAAGACCATGCTGGCGGCGTGAGATATATGGTTGGCTCAGTAAAGGCAGGCCGTGTATTAGTTGGAGAAGGAATAACAAAACAAGAAAAGCCTGAGTTACAGAGAGCTATTCAGAGGATTTCTGGTAGTGGTTCTTATGAAGTTTTATATGGCGACGAATTTGATGTTGGTCGCTTTCATGTTCGTGTGGTGTGGCCACATAGGGGCTATAAAGCAAAAGAAGCCAATAATGCTTCAGTCGAGCTGTATGTGACATATAACGATGGACAAAATACGTTAACTACGCTTTTAACGGGAGATGCTGAAAGAGATCAAACTAAAGAGACGGTGACATCGGGTGATGTGGGAGATATTGATTTCTTAAAAGTTGGACATCATGGTGCAGCAAAGTCACTCTATCCAGCAACTGCTCAAGTACTAAAACCTGAGGTAGCGGTGGCAAGTGCTGGAAAGAATAATCATTATGGGCATCCTAAACAGGAAGCGATAGATATTTTAGAGGGTGTTGGTGCAAGGTTTTACTGCACAAAAGATTATGGAGACGTCACAGTATTTCCTGGAGAACATGGACCTAAGGTGAGCGTGCAACATGCTAAAGTAGATACAGATTTAGAGGAGGAAAAAGATGGCGGAGCAGGCTAAGTTACTAGCTGCATATTTGGCTGTTGGTCCAGATGAGCTGAAGCGCGCGAGGGCTATAGACAAGCTTAAAAGCCGTCTAAACCAGAGTTTTATTACATTTAACCTTGACGAGATTTCTGTAAGTGCTGAGTTGACTCCAGAATCTGTTTTGTCTTCTGTTCAGACACTTCCCATGGGTGATTTTAGACGAATTGTTGTTATTGATGATGCAGGTAAATTGCCCAAGCCTGTATCAGAGGCTCTTATTGAGTACTTAAAGAATCCTAACCCAACTACTACGTTGATGCTTTCTGCAAAGACACTTGCTAAATCAACAAGGCTTTATAAAGCAGTGGATGCTTTAGGTAAGCTTGCAATTATTAATTGTGGTGCAATAGCTAGAAATGAATTACCTAAATATGTATGGGATCTTGGACAAAAATATGGACTTCAAATTCCAACTAATGCAGCCAATGAACTCATAAGTCGCGTTGGCGATAATACCACTATGCTTGACTCTCAGATTAAATCTTTAGCGTCTCTGCTAGGTCATACTGGTTCCATTGATATTCATTTTGTAGAAACGCATGTTGCACGAGTAGTTGAAGTTAAGCCGTGGGATTTTCTCGACAGTATCTCTGCAAGGAATGTCCAAAAAGCAATGGAACTTTATAGCCAGATGGACGAGTCAGGAGCTATTGGTAATTTGTCACTTATTACCGGACGTGTACGAGAACTTATTTGTGCTAGATCTATGGTAAAACGTGGTACTGAACAGGAAATTGCTTCAGTTTTAGGAAAGCAAGCTTGGCAGGTTAGAAATTATTCACGATGGGCACGTCATTTTGGAGATGGCGAACTTGAACATATTTTAAGTCTCTGCGCAGATTCAGAGCGTGGTCTTAAGAGTGGAGAAGATAAAACAACTACAATGACCAAACTCATCTTTGCTTTGTGCGGCGTCTCAAATATGTAGATTCAAAGAATTCAGGTAAGAAAAAACGGACTCCAAGGAGTCCGTTTTAATAAATTAAAAGTAGATAAGAACTACTTAAGGGTGTTAACAAGCTTTTGAACGCCACTCTTACGCTGAGCAGCCTGATTCTTGTGTACGATGCCCTTAGAAGCAGCCTTGTCAAGAAGACGAGATGCCTTGTTAGCAGCAACCTGTGCGTCCTCAAGCTGGCCTGCCTCAACAGCAGTGCGAACTGCCTTAATAGCAGTCTTAAGCTCGGAGCGGACAGCCTTGTTGCGCTGGCGTGCCTTCTCAGCGGTGAGAATACGCTTCTTCTGAGACTTGATGTTAGCCACGTGCGGTTCCTTTCGGTGTTTACTATGTGAGGCCTCTTCGCTGAGACACGTTTGAGGCAGCTGTTGAAGTATAGCACGAAGCGGGTAGTTTACGCTATTATTTTCCGTATGAATACACAGGATACTTCACATATTCGCAACTTTTCTATTGTTGCACACATCGATCACGGTAAATCTACCATCAGTGACCGTATTTTGGAGCTTACTCATACCGTTGAAGAACGCGATATGGAGTCACAGCTCTTGGACACTATGGACATTGAACGTGAGCGTGGAATTACTATTAAATCAAACGCTGTCCGTGTTATGTATGACGCAGACGATGGAGAGCGCTATCAATTCAACTTGATTGACACTCCAGGCCATGTTGATTTTACCTATGAGGTATCAAGGTCTTTAGCTGCCTGTGAGGGTGCGGTGTTGGTTGTTGATGCAACGCAAGGTGTTGAGGCCCAAACTGTCTCAAACGCTATGCTTGCTATGAACGCTAATCTGGATATTGTTCCTGCCATCAACAAGATTGATCTTCCATCTGCTCGCCCTGAAGAAGTTCGATCAGAAATCGAGGATGTTCTTGCTATCCCAGCTGATGATGCGGTATGTGTTTCTGGTAAGACGGGTGAGGGTATCCACGAGCTTCTCGAAGCTTTGGTGTACTTGGTTTCTCCTCCAAAGGGTGATCCCACAGCACCACTTAAGGCGCTTATTCTTGATTCATATTTTGATCAGTTCAGAGGCGTTGTAGCAACGGTACGCGTTTTTGATGGCTCAATCAAAGCAGGCGACCAGCTCCTTATGATGCAAGGCTCTATGCCTTTTCTTGTTGAAGAAGTTGGTGCTAAGAGACCTCTTGAGATGGCTGTTGACCAGCTTTCTGTTGGTGAAGTTGGCTATGTGGTAACTGGCCTCAAAGACCCTGAGGCTGTTCGCGTTGGTGACACGCTTACCTACAAGCAAAATCCATGTGCAGAACCACTGCCAGGCTACCGCGAAGCAAAACCGATGGTATTTACTGGTCTTTTTCCTGTTGACAATAAGCAATACGAGAATCTTCGTGATGCACTTGATAAGTTGCACGTCAATGATCCGTCTCTTACTTGGTCACCAGAGACTTCTGTAGCTTTGGGATTTGGTTTTAGAGTAGGCTTTTTGGGTCTTCTCCACATGGAAGTTGTTAAAGAACGTCTTGAACGTGAGTTTGACCTTGATCTGATTGCTACTAGTCCATCTGTTGACTATCACGTTTATAAGACCGATGGAACTATGATTGAGATTACCAGTCCTCAAGATCTTCCAGAAGTCACCAAAATTGATCGCATTGATGAGCCGTACCTCAAGGCAAAAATTATTGTGCCTCCTGAGTTTGTTGGTACGGTTATGCAACTTGTTGTTGATCATCGTGGTGTCTCTGAAGACATGGTGTATCTGTCTGATAAATCTGTTGAGATGATTTTTGGCATTCCTTTGGCTGAGCTTATTTTGGATTTCTTTGATCAACTTAAGAGTAGAACCAAAGGCTACGCTTCTCTTGACTATGAGTTTGATTCGTACCGTACTTCTGACCTGGTTAAGCTTGATATTTTGCTTGCTGGAGACGTTGTAGATGCGCTTTCGTTTATTGTTCACAAAGACAAAGCGTATGATCTTGCCCGCGGTCTTTGTGACAGACTTAAAGGTATCATTCCTCAGCAACTCTTTGAGGTTCCTATTCAAGGCGCCATTGGAAATAAAATCATTTCTCGTTCTACCGTTCGCGCGCGTAGAAAGGACGTCTTAGCTAAATGCTACGGCGGTGACATTTCTAGAAAGCGCAAGCTGCTTGAGAAGCAAAAAGAGGGTAAGAAGCGCATGAAGCAGATTGGTTCAGTTGAAGTGCCTCAAGAGGCGTTCTTGGCTGTTCTCAAGGTTGATGACGAGTAGAAGGTATTTGTGAAGTCGCTTCAAACCATCATTTCAACCTGTGCATCTGCAGCAGGTCTTTCTTCGCATATTGTTCCTTTTGCAGCAGGTAACTCACTCAAGGAGCGCCTGTCCGCTAATCCTGTGCTCATGGCTCCCATGGCCGGCGTCAGTGATGGTGTATATCGCACTATGGCTCGAGCAGGCGGAGCAGGTCTTGCCTATTCAGAGATGGTTTCTGTTGCAGGAATTCACTTTGGTGGCGAGAAAACCTGGGAGCTTGTAGAGCCTCTTTCTACAGAGCCTGATATTGCCGTTCAACTTTTTGGTTCAAAACCGGAGCAGTTTAAAGAAGCTGCAGCACAGATTAGTGAGCGCCTAGGAAATAAACTTGCCCTTATTGATATTAATATGGCCTGTCCTGTTCCTAAGGTTGTTAAAAAAGGGGAGGGCTCAGCCCTTCTAGATACTCCAGAACTTGCTGCAAATTTGGTAAAAGCTTGTCTTTCAGAGGTTACTGTACCTGTTACCGTCAAGATTAGACGAGGAAGACGGCAGGATGAGGAAGTGGCGCCTGAATTTGCTCGTGCTATGGAAGCAGCTGGTGCATCTGCCATTGCTGTTCATGGACGTTTTGCTACACAGATGTATCGAGGTCAAGCAGAGTGGGAGACGGTTAATAGAGTTTGTGATGCCGTATCTATTCCTGTAATAGGTTCTGGTGACATGCTCTCTGCTGAAGATGTAGCTCATGCTCTTAAAGAAACAGGTGTGACTGCTGTTATGATTGCTCGCGGAACATACGGAAATCCTTGG
Source organism: Lancefieldella parvula DSM 20469 (assembly GCF_000024225.1). Taxonomy (NCBI): domain Bacteria; kingdom Bacillati; phylum Actinomycetota; class Coriobacteriia; order Coriobacteriales; family Atopobiaceae; genus Lancefieldella; species Lancefieldella parvula. The sequence goes on along the minus strand of NC_013203.1, from coordinate 881,780 downwards.
ATCTTTAAGAACACTCAAGCTTTACTTGAGGGTAAAACTCCCTTTGTTCCATCAGTTGATCAAATGCTTGCGTCGTTCATGATGCACGTAAAGTTACTCGATGCTGCCCACATTCATATTGCCCGTGCAAGAAGCCTCTCTACCTGGTATTTTAGAGGTATTCCAAATGCAGCTTATTGGCGTGGCAAGTCAGTGAGATGTGTTACTGCTCAAGATTTTATTGATCTTGCATTAGAAATTAAAGAAACAGTTACACAACTTGTGGGCAAACAAGAAGCATCTGAACACAAGCTGTCTTTAAGCTAGTGATTCATTATGAATTCCTGGCAGTTTAAATATAATCAAGCGGCTGTTTCTGCACTTTACCTGCATATCCCATTTTGCTCGCAAAAATGTTTCTATTGCGATTTTTCTTCTTGGTCTACAAGACAAGATGACAGTCGTATGAAAAAGTATGTAAATGCTTTAAAACATCAGTTAGACGAAGCTGCTCAACTGGGTATACTCGCAACTACAAAAACAGTTTATATGGGCGGTGGAACTCCCAGCTTACTTGATCAGGGTGCGGTTGATCTGGCGCATCATACCTCATCTATTACACATCCTATTGAATTTAGTATGGAAGCAAATCCAGACTCACTATCTGACGAACTTCTCGCTAGTCTTTCTGCAGGAGGAGTAACGAGAATTTCTTTGGGAGTTCAGAGCTTTAATGATAATGAGCTTAAGGAGCTTGGTAGAATTCATTCAGCTGATCTGGCATACGATAGAGTTTTAGCTGCAAAAGAGAGCGGCTACGAAGTGTCGGTTGATCTCATGTGCGCTATTCCTGAGCAAACAGAGAGTTCTTGGGAATATACGCTTTCAAGGTTTATCTCGCTTGGGGTAAATCATGTGAGTGTTTATCCACTTACCATTGAAGATGGCACGGCACTAGCTAAGCAAACCCAAGATAAAGACATTCCATGGAATGTTTATGACGTGCAGGCAGATCGAATGCAAACGGCTTCAAAGATGCTTCAAGCAGCAGGATTTGAGCGTTACGAGGTGGCAAGTTATGCTCGTAATCAGAAAAGTTGCAAGCATAATAAGATGTACTGGACAGGTGAGTCGTATCTTGGTCTAGGTACTAGTGCTGCAAGTATGTTGACAGCTTTTGAGTATGATGCTCTGGCAAAGGAAAACGCTTTTTTGCCTTCGAGACCACAAGATGCTATCCGTGTGCGACTTGTGGTGCTTGATTCTCCAAAAAAAATTGCTGAAGGCATATCGCTTTTCTCGACAGAGTTTGACGTTGAATTTTTGACCTACAGAGAAGCTGTGGCAGAAGATTTGATGCTCCATGCACGCCTCACAGAGCTAATTGCGCCTGCGCTTTTGGATGAGTCTGAGCAGGTATTTGGTGCATTAACTTTACAAGAAGTGTTTGATGCCTGTGTACAAGATGAGTTACTAGAATGCGTTGATGCAGCAGATTCTGAGATTAAGGCTTCATATAGGCCTACCAAGAAGGGCTGGCTGCTTGGAAACGAGCTTTATGGCCGTTTTTGGGAGTTAAGATAATGTTAGAAAAATTTATTTGATGCAGTTAGTATTTAATTGATGTTACAAAATAAAATGAATAATAAAGAAAGGATTGAAGAATGGCAGAAAAAAGACCTAGCTTTGATGATATTACATCTTTTGATGAGTTTAATAAGTATTACTGGTATCGTGAAGAACTTATGCAAATATGTAAGTCTTTAGGTTTGGAATATAGAGGTACAAAACGAGAACTCAATTATATTATCGAACAGTATTTTAAAGGTAATTTAATTAAGAAAAAAATTATAAAGAATAAAAAAGTTAATCAAAAAATTGTTACCTTAAATTCACCATTGCTTGAGTGTGGCTTCTCATTTAATTCAAAGTTTAGAGAATATTTTTCTTCTTTAACAAAAGTTACACCATTTAAATTTACTGCTGATATGGCCGCTGCTTGGAGAAAAGTTAAGAGAGAGAACAATAGTGCATTTACAATCAGGGATTTGTTAAATGTATATTATGGTGATTTAGATTATGCGAAATACGATAATTCGGCTTGTCAGTGGAATCAATTTTTAAAAGATTTTTGTGCAGATGAAAATAGCTATAGCTATTCCAATAAATTAAAGGTGGCTTCTATTCTTTGGAAAGAAGTTAGAGATTCAAAAGGTGAAAAAACCTACTCGAAAGATTTATTAATTAAGTATGCATTTAAAATACGGGAATATCATAAGTAATCATTTGATAATCTTCTTTACTAGTAGTTTGAAAAAGTCATGAACATATTCGATTGTATGTCGAATTTTTATGTATGTAGTTAATGAATATTCTTAATGGGATTTGTACTGCATTAAGTTAAAAACAAGTGGGTACACTTTCAAACGTTCTTATAATCATATGTTGTAACGGGTCGAATCGGAGAGATTTCATGGCTGCTATGAATGAAAAGGACTATTACGCCATCCTTGGTGTCTCTGAGTCCGCGACAGCTGAAGAAATTAGAAAAGCTTTTCAAACTAAAGCTCGTAAGCTTCATCCTGATGTAAATAAAGAACCTGATGCTGAGATGCGTTTTAAAGAAGTTTCTGAGGCATATGCTGTTCTTTCAGATGCCGAGAAACGCCGTCGTTATGATGCTATGCGAAGTGGTTCTTTCTATGGTGGTGGTTATGGTCCCTCTGGCTATCCTGGTGGATCAACGTATGGTGGAGGTTCTCCTTTTGAGGGAGGTTTCCCATTTGGTGATATTGACTTTAACAACTGGACTACTAGATCTAAAAAACGCTCTCGTGCGTACAAGCCTCAAACAGGCGCAGATATTGTATATGATATGACATTAAGTGATACTGACGCTAAAAATGGCGTTAAGAAAGGCATTACGTATCAGCGTTTTGTTACTTGTGATGCGTGTGCTGGTAAGGGATCTCAGCATAAGGACGAGTCAACTACCTGTCCTACCTGTCACGGAACTGGACACATTGATATTGATCTTTCTTCCATTTTTGGAGTTGGAAAGTTTAGAGTTGATTGTCCAGAATGCGATGGAACTGGACACGTTGTCCAAGATCCGTGTGATGTATGCGGTGGTTCTGGACGTGTTTTGTCTGCAAGTGAAATTATGGTTGATATACCAGCCAACTCGCATGATGGAGATCAGATCAGAGTTTCTGGAATGGGAAATGCGGGAACAAATGGTTCTGCAACTGGCGATTTTATCGTTAATGTTAAGGTTCCTTCAGAGCAGTTGACGTTCCGTCAGCGTGCTGGCGCACGAATCTCCGGTATTATCGCAATGCTCCTTGTGTTTGTGGCAATTAATTTAAGATCACCACTTTTTGCCATCGTATTGATTCCGCTTTTAATATTTGGCATTAGGAATATTCTTGTAGACGGCGTCAAGATGAACGCTGGTTGGTGGAGAAGCTTTGCAAATGCCTTTGTCTCAGGAATTATTAACGGTGCCTTTTACTCAATTATTATTATGACTTTGTATGCTTGTACGGCCGGATTGGGCCATGTTGGTTATATGGGAATTTAGGAATTAGGTTTTACAAGGGGAGAGTTAGTAAGCGTGTCAGAGAAGAAAGACTTCTACGAGCTCTTAGGTGTTGCTCATGATGCAGATCAAAAAACTATCAAGCGTGCTTTTTTAAAGCTTGCAAGAAAGCTGCACCCTGATGTTTCTGATGACCCTCATTCAGAAGAGAAATTTAAAGAGATAAACGAAGCATATTCTGTACTTTCAGATGAGCAAAAGCGTGCTAACTATGACCGTTATGGTGACCCTAATGGTCCATCCGGTTTTGGCGGCGGCTATGTGGATATGTCAGATATTTTTGGTGGCGGCTTCGGCGGCTTTGGAGATATCTTTGATACTTTCTTTGGCGGCGGTCATGGCGGTCGAGGCGCTGCTCAGCGTACTCGTGGTAGTGATATGGGAATTAGACTCTCTATCACTTTGGAAGAAGCTGCTGCTGGTGTTACAAAAACTATCTCTTATAACAGACTTTCTACCTGCGATGACTGTAACGGTACAGGTCTTGGTGAGGGTGGAAAGATTGAGGACTGCCCACGCTGTCATGGTACAGGTACTGTAGTTCAGGTCCAAAATACCGTCTTTGGTCAAATGCAGTCCCAAACCGTTTGTCCAGAGTGCCAAGGAACGGGCAAGAAAGTTGAACATGCTTGTGAGACCTGTGGAGGTCAGGGAAGAACTCCTGATCATGAGCGTGTTTCTGTTGAAATTCCCGCAGGTGTTCATTCAGGTCAATCAATTTCTATTACTGGTAAAGGCGAAGCAGGTGTTAGAGGCGAAACCTCTGGTGACCTTATCGTAACCATTGAGGTTGCTCAACATAAAGACTTTGAGCGCAGGGGCGATGACCTTTTTACTTCAGTTAGCGTAGTTTCTCTTGAGGCAATTGTTGGTACCACCGTTACTATTGACGGCATTATCAAAGATGAATCTATTGAAATTTCTATCCCTGCAGGTTGTAAGTATGGTCAGCAGCTGAGTGTAGCTGGTAAGGGTATGCCTCGTTTGCATTCTAAGGCTCGTGGAAACCTTTACGTTCTGGTTCACATTGAGACTTCAACTGGTTTAACCACAGATCAATTAGAGATGCTCACTGCTCTTATTGATGAGCGCAAACAAAATTCGGCTCAAGAAACTCAAGATAATCAGCACGGTAATCAATCTTCAGCAAAAGATTTCACAGCTGATAAAGACAAGAATGCTAAAAAGGCTTCCAAGAAGAGGCACTAATGGCTCATGGTATTGCACTTATAAATCTTGGATGCAGAGTTAATCGAGTTGAGCTTGATTTAATGGCAGAGTCTTTGCTTCGTATGGGTTGCCATATTGTTGAAGAAGATGAAGCACAGGCAATTGTTATTAATACCTGTGCAGTTACTGCTGAAGCAGAAGCTAAGACGAGAAAAGCTGTGCGTAAAGCAGCGCTTATGCCTGGAGCTCCTCTTGTGGTGGCAACTGGTTGCGTTGCAAGTCTTTTTGCTGAAGAGCTTGCTTCGCTTGCCCCAAATGTTGTTGTAGAAGCCGAGAAGGACAAAGTTGCAGATAGAGTTCTTGAAGAGCTTGGTTTTGCTCCTGAATCAGTAAGTGATGATGGTCTTGTTATTTCAAAGCCAACACCTACTGGTCGTACGCGTCCCGGTATCAAAATTCAAGATGGCTGTGATAATCGATGCACCTTCTGTATTGTGTGGAAAGCACGTGGTGCAGGAAAGTCTCTTGATCCTCGTAAAGTTGTTTCACAGGTAAAAGACGCTATGAGCAGAGGTGCTCAGGAGGTTGTTCTTACAGGAATTAATCTTGGTAGTTATAAAGTTCAACTTGAAGATGAGGGTGAGAAAATCTTCAGGCTCCCAGATCTTCTCGAGTATGTGCTTGAAAAAACTGAGGTTGGACGCCTAAGACTTTCTTCTCTTGAGCCACCTGATGTAAATGCACGCCTAGTGAAGGTAATTGCTGCATCCAACGGAAGAGTTGCACCATTCTTACACATTTGTCTTCAGTCTGGATGTGACGCAACGCTTGCCCGTATGGGCAGGGTATATAGGACAGAGCTCTATCGCAAGGCTGTTGAGGAAGCGCGTTCAGAGCTGTCAACCATCGCATTAGGAACAGACCTCATTGTTGGTTTTCCAGGAGAAACCGATAAAGAATTTGAAGAGTCATATGAGTTTTGTCGTCAGATGGGCTTTTCAAAAATGCATGTATTTAGATATTCCAAACGTCCTGGAACGCCTGCAGCCACTGCTCCAAATCAGGTTAATCCAAAGGTGATGGCCGAGCGTGCAAAGAAAATGCGTGATTTGGGTAATAAAATGCGTTTTGATGCTGCCAAGAAGCTTATTGGTACCTGCGATAATGTGGTGGTACAGTATCCAGGTAAAGGAATTTCTGGAGGTCTTTTTGACGTTCAGGTTGACCCTACCATTGAACTTGATGAGTTAGTTGCTATGCGCTTTGATGAAGTTTTACCTAATGGAACACTAAAAGCTACTCGTTTATAAATTGGGGGAACATGGAGCCAACACAGATTCGCTTAACTATTCCTGATTCAGTGGATCCTTTATACCTTACGGGTCCAGCTGATAGTTTGCTCAGAGAAATTGAAGCATCATGTGCGGCTCTTATTTCAGTTAGAGGCAAAGCTATTTTTCTATCTGGAACTTCTCAAGAAATAGAACAATTAACGCTTATTTTTTCTCACTTGATTCAAATGGTCGAATCAGGCTCAAGGCCTACACTTGAAGACGTAAAGTTTCTGCTTGACAACACAAAAAGAAATGCCAACTTAAAGCAGGCGGGAACACGTACGCTGTTTGTTACACATAAGGGCAAAGCAATTCAACCTAAAACGCAAGGTCAGATTGCTTATACCAAGGCGATAGCAAATAACTCCATAACATTTGGTACTGGTCCCGCCGGTACTGGTAAAACGTATTTGGCTGTTGCTATGGCACTCGCCGCTTTGACTTCACAACAAATCAGCAGAATTGTGCTGGTAAGACCTGTTGTTGAAGCTGGAGAGTCACTTGGTTTTCTTCCGGGCACACTTCAAGAGAAGCTAGATCCCTACATTAGACCGCTCTACGATGCCCTCTTTGATATGACTTCTATGGAGTATGCAAATAACCTTATTGAGCGGGGAATTGTTGAGATTGCTCCGCTTGCATTCATGCGTGGTCGTACCATGAATGATGCGTTTGTTATTTTGGACGAAGCACAAAATGCTACGCCTGAGCAGATGAAAATGTTTCTGACTCGCTTGGGTTTCTCGTCAAAGTTTGTTATTACGGGCGATGCAACGCAGCGAGATCTTGTGGGAAGAAGCGGCCTGGATGTTGCTCGACAGGTGCTGAGTAACCTTGAAGACGTTGCTTTTGTTGATTTAGACAGAAATGATATTGTTCGCCACACTTTGGTTGGTAAGATAGTTGATGCATACACTGCGTATGAGAAGAAACAGCTAGGGGAGTAATGTGGTTAACGAGTACGACATTGTGATCAAAAATGGCGTCGAGTCACCAATTTCTGTAGAAGAGATTGAAGCCGATTGCAATTTAGTACTCTCTGAAGAGGGCATTAAACGCCCTTGCGCGGTCTCTATTTCTATTGTCAGTGATGAAGAGATTCAACAGGTAAACCTTGAATGGCGAGAAAAAAATGCACCCACTGACGTTATTTCACTTGAGGTAGAGCGTCCTGATGATCCTGATTTGGCTCCGGGTGAGATGTGTGAGCTCGGAGATATTATTCTTGCTCCTCAATTTATTGCGCGACAGGCAAAAGAATATGGCACTACGGAGGCGGATGAGTTTAGGCTGATGCTTGTTCATGCCATGCTTCACCTGCTTGGATATGACCATGTTGCAGATGATGAGGCAGAGGTTATGGAGGCTCGTGAAGATGCCCTTGTTGCTCTGCTATTGACAGATAAGACCATTGAGCCAGTTGTTTTGACTCGCCACCGTGAGGGGATTGACGAGTAATGATTCCGGGATCTAAGGGTAGACATCCAAGTTTTAAGCGCGGACTTCTTTTTGCGCTGCAAGGTGCTCGTCAGGCGTTTGCTCAAGAGGCAAACTTGCGACGTATGTTAGTTGTCGCTGTATTGACTGTGCTTACAGGATTGTATGTTGGCTTAGATGCTATGAGTTGGGCCTTTGTTCTTGCTTGCATTGGTGCGGTTTTAACCACAGAGCTCATTAATACAGCAATAGAAACAGTGGTAGACCTAGTTTCTCCAGAGTTTCATCCTATGGCCGGTAAGGCAAAAGATATTGCAGCAGCTGCTTCATGCTGTATTAGCATTACCGCAGCTCTCATAGGGCTTTTGATTTTCTCGCGTGCGGTTTTTCATTGGTAAGTTGGAGGACATATGACCGCCAATTCAGTTTCTAAGAATACTTCATCTGAGACCACTCCTTTTAGGAGCGGTTTTGTTGCTTTAGTTGGTCGTCCAAGCGTTGGCAAGTCCACGCTTTTAAATGCTTGTATGGGCCAGAAAGTGGCTATTGCAAGCCCTGTTGCCCAGACTACGCGTCGTCGCTTTAGAGCAGTTGTAAATGGAGAAAACTCCCAGCTGGTCATTGTAGATACTCCGGGTCTGCACAAGCCTAAAGATGCTCTTGGTAAAGAACTCAATAAGGCTGCACTTGGAGAACTTAATGACGCCGATGTGATTGCTTTTTTGATTGATGCCACCAAGCCTGTTGGTCGTGGTGATGAATGGGTTGCTAATCATGTTGAGCAGGCGCACGCTGCCTTTAAGTTGTTGATTATTACCAAGGCAGACATTGCAACTCCAGAGCAGGTAGCGGAGCAGCTTAAGGCCGCACAGACTCTTGTACACTTTGATGACGTGCTTGTTGTTTCCGCACTAGAAGACTTTAATGTCCAAGCGTTTATTGCGCTTGTTTCCGAGCATCTTCCTGAGGGTCCTATGTGGTTCCCAGAAGACATGGAGACTGACGCATTGCCAGAAGACCTGGTAGCAGAGTTTGTCCGTGAGAAGCTTTTGTTGAACCTCCGTCAGGAAGTTCCACATTCTGTTGCAGTCGTTTGCGATTCGTATGAAATTGCAACGGACGGTCATTTATCCATCTCTGCCACTATTTTGGTTGAGCGAGAAGGACAAAAGGGCATCGTAGTTGGTCAGGGTGGCTCCATGATTAAGCGTGTTGGCGTTGAGGCTAGAAAAGACCTAGAGAAACTGTTTGGTCGCAAAGTTTACCTTGACCTTCAGGTACGGGTTCAGCCTCTTTGGAGACGTGATGCCAATGAGATTAAGCGCTTGGGTTACTCGACTGAGGATTAGCTGTGCCTGGTAGAAAGACCACTCGTCTTAAAGCAATTGTGCTTGATAGAACAAAACTTGCCGAGCAAGACCTCATCTTGACCATGCTTTCCGATACGGGAGAAGAACGCCGAGCTGTTGCAAAGGGCGCCCGAAAGCCGGGAGGTCGTTTTGCTGCTCGCGTTGAACTCTTCTGCGAACTAGACGTGCTGCTGGCAGAGGGACGCTCACTTGATATCTTGTCTGAGGCAACCTTGCTTGAACCGCACGCAACGCTTCGCGGAGATCTTTCTAAAGTAGCTGCTGCATCTGCTATCTGCGAAGTGGCGCGATTTTCGTGTATTGACGGCGTCGAGGATGCGTTTCTCTTCTCGCTGCTTTCACGTGCGCTTAAAGCCTGCGAAGAAGTGGATGACGAGAAACACTTAGATCTTGTAGTTGCCGCCTATGTGTTTAAGGTTTTAGCACACGAAGGCTGGCGCCCAGAGCTGGCATCGTGCATTGCCTGTGGAGATGAGGCTTTGACGTACTTCTCGCCAACTGCTGGTGGTGCTTTATGTGGAAGTTGTGCGCATGAGATTGAGGGGGCTATTGAGGTGACTCAGCTTGAACTCTCGTGGTTGTCGTCGCTTCTAAAACTTACCTTTGACCAGCTGGTTGTTGCAGAAATTGCTCCAGAAACTGCGCTCTTTTTGCTCACAAGCGCGCATATTTGGGCGGCTACGCACCTTGAAGTGCGTCTTAAAGCATTTGAATTTTTGCTCAGTATCTAGTTTAAGTGGATTTTTGCTAGCAAAGTTCAACAGTAACTGGTATCCTTTTGTAGGTTATTTCCTTGTTCTTAGGGGCTAGTCACTGCCGGCTGCCTTCTCAGTACAAGGAGTATTCAACGCGAAAGGCGGTTTATTATGGCAGTAACTAAGGATCGTAAGGCTGAGCTTATCAAGCAGTACGGCAAAGACGAGAAGGACTCTGGTTCCGCACAGGTTCAGGTTGCTCTTCTTACCGAGCGTATTCGTCAGCTCACCGATCACATGAAGTCTCACCAGAAGGACTTCCACACTCGTCGTGGTCTTTTAATGCTCGTTGGTAAGCGTCGTCGTCTTCTGTCTTATATCAAGGCAAACGACATTGAAGAGTATCGTACTCTTATTGCTTCTTTGGGTATCCGCGATAACATCCAGTAAGTTGGCTTTTTAGGGCGCCGTCTGGCGCCCTTTATGTTTGAGGCCCGTTTGCAATGGGGCAAACGGAGATAGAAGAGGAAAGAAATGACTAAAGTAACTCACGAATTTGACCTCTATGGTAAGCACTACACCCTTGAGGCTGGTGAGCTCGCAAAGCAGGCAACAGGTGCCTGTATCGTTAAATGTGGTGATTCCACCGTACTTCTCACTGCAGTGGTTTCCAAGGAGCGTAAGGATTATGACTTCTTCCCACTGACTGTTGATTTTATTGAGAAAATGTATGCAGTTGGCCGTGTCCCTGGTGGATACCTCAAGCGTGAGGCTCGTCCATCCGAGAAAGCAACGCTTACTGCTCGTATGATTGACCGTCCTCTGCGTCCTTCTTTCCCAGAAGGCTTCCGCAATGAGGTTCAAATTGTCGCAACCTCTCTTGTTGCTGATCAGGTGAATGCTGTTGACACCATCTCTGTCATGGGCGCATCTGCTGCTCTAGCTGTCGGTGGCGTTCCATTTGAGGGTCCACTTGCTTGTGTTCGTATTGGTCGAAACGCTGATACCGGTGAGTTCCTGGTTAACCCAACCTATGAAGAGCGTGATCACTCTGATCTTGACCTCGAGCTTGGCGGTTCTTCCACTTTTATTTCTATGCTTGAGGCTGGCGCAGATGAGATTTCCGAAGAGGATATGCTTTCTGCTATGGCATTTGGCCAGGAGGCAATTGCAGCTTTCTGCGAGGAGCAGAAGAAGTTTATTGCTAAGTGGGAAGAGGTTAACGGCCCAATTGTTAAGCGTGAGTATATTCTTGACGAGCCAATCGCTGAGGTTCACGACCGTATCTTTGCTTACTACGATCAGATGAGCGCTGCTCTTAAGGATGCTGACAAGCAATCCCGTATGCAGAAGGTTGCTGACTTGATGGATGAGATCAAGGCTCAGTTTACCGAGGAGGAGCAGGAGCTTTGGAGCCGCGCTATTGCAGTTGAGCTCAAGGCTCTTGAGAAACACGCAATGCGCGTTATGGTTGTTGAGACTGGCGAGCGCGTTGACGGTCGTGTGGCTAATGAGATTCGTCCAATTATGGTTAAGCCTGATTATCTGCCACTTGTTCACGGTTCTGGTCTTTTCCAGCGTGGGCAGACTCAGGTTCTTTCCATCTGTACGCTTGGCATGCTCAACGAGTGGCAGCGTCTTGATACCATTGAGCCAATGGATGGTAAGCGCTACATTCACCACTACAATTTCCCACCATTCTGCACTGGTGAGACTGGTCGTATGGGCAGCCCAAAGCGTCGTGAGATTGGTCACGGTGCTCTTGCAGAGCGCGCACTTCTTCCTGTCATTCCTTCCGAGGAAGAGTTCCCATACACCATCCGCGTTGTCTCTGAGGTAATGGAGTCCAACGGTTCTTCTTCCATGGCTTCTACCTGTGGTTCTACGCTTTCCCTTATGGATGCAGGTGTTCCTCTAAAGCGTCCTGTTTCTGGTGTTGCAATGGGTCTTATTCAGGAGAACGGCAAGACTGTTGTTCTTACCGACATCCAGGGTCTTGAAGACTTCCTCGGCGACATGGACTTTAAGGTCTGTGGTACTACCAAGGGAATTACTGCAATGCAGATGGATAATAAGGCAACTGGCCTTACTCCTGAGATTTTACGTAATGCATTAATGCAGGCTCACGAGGGTCGCATGTTCATTCTGAACAAGATGCTTGAGCAGATTCCTGCACCTCGTACAGAGACTAAAGAGACCGCTCCTCAGATTATCTCGCTTTCTATTCCAATCGATAAGATTCGTGACGTCATCGGTTCTGGTGGCAAGGTTATTCGTGGCATCCAGGAGGATACAGGTGCAACTGTTGATATTCAGGAGGATGGCACCGTCTTTATCGCTGGTACTAACGGTGCTGCTGAGGCTGCCGCAGAGCGCATCAAGGCTATCGTTAAGGTTCCAGAGGTAGGCGAGGAGTACACCGGTCGCGTTGTTGGTCTTCAGCCATTCGGCGCCTTTGTTGAGCTTCTTCCTGGTAAAGATGGCCTGCTCCATATTTCTCGCGTAGCACAAGGACGTGTCGAGAAGATCGAGGATGTTCTGGCTATTGGTGACGAGGTTAAGGTTAAGGTTCTTGAGGTAGACGAGAAGGGCAAGATTTCTCTTGACCGTCTTGATAAGCCTGAGGCACCGCAGGGTGCTTCAAAGAAGGACCGTGAGGAGCACCGCTCACGTCGTCAGAACGATACTGGCAGCTCCGAGCGTAGACAACCACGCCGTCATCACGACGCATAAGGTACGCTTGAACTCAAAGGGTTTCTCGCCACGCGAGACCTTATATACACATGAGATTGTAAAGAGAGCTTCGATGCATGTCGGAGCTCTCTTGTTATTCTGTTGAGATTTTGATTCTTTGAGAATATATAGCGTAATACGTGCTGATTTTTTATATAATTAAACAACATGTAGATTTTGCAAAAAGTCTTGTAGACGGCCCTATGGGTAGCGTCTGTTATAGAAAGTTTTTTTGAAAGGAAAGCGTTTTAATGCCTAAGAAAGACCCAGCTCTTAAAGTCATTCCTATGGGCGGACTTGATGGCATTGGCAAGAACATGACCGTTTTTGAGTACGGTAATGATATGGTGCTTGTTGATGCTGGTTTGATGTTCCCAGATGACGAACAGCCTGGTATTGACCTTGTTTTGCCAGACTACACCTATGTACTAGAAAACGAAGATAAGCTTCGCGGTATTTTGATTACCCACGGTCATGAGGATCACATTGGTGCTCTTCCGTACCTGCTTATGGATCTTACTCGTAAGGTACCAATTTATTCCAGTAAGCTCTCGCTTGGCTTTATTGAAGGTAAGCTTGCTGAGCACAAGATTGTGGGCACTAAGCTTCGTGAGGTTACTGATGGCTCTAAGGTACAGCTTGGTGCCTTTGACATCACGTTCTTCTCGATGACCCACTCTATTCCTGCAGCTTTTGGAATTCACATGAAGACCCCTGCGGGAACACTTATTCACTCTGGTGACTTTAAGCTTGATCAGACTCCTATTGATGGCGTGCGTCCAAATTACGCTGCTATTACTAAGTTTGCCTCTGAGGGGCTTGACCTGCTGCTTTCTGACTCGACTAACGCCAACCGCCCAGGTATGACTCCATCTGAGGCTTCTGTTGGTGCGGCACTTCGTCACATCATTAAGAATGCAACTGGTCGTGTCTTTGTTGCGTCGTTCTCAAGCCACATTCACCGTCTGCAGCAGGTGTGTGATGCCTCTGTGGCGGTAAAGCGTAAGGTTGTTGTTACTGGTCGCTCTATGATTACCAACACAAAGATTGCGCGTGAGCTTGGCTATCTTAATATTGCTGATAAAGACATCATTGATGCTTACGATGTTGATAAACTTGCAGATGATCGCATTGTTGTTTTGTGTACCGGTTCTCAGGGAGAGCCTCTAAGTGCTTTGGCGCGTATGGCAAATGGAGAGCATAAATCGCTTTCCATCCGTCCTCAAGACACCGTAATTATCTCTGCAACTCCTGTACCAGGTAACGAGAAGAGCGTTCAGTCCATTATTAACGCGCTCTCTAAGATTGGTTGCGAGATTTACGACAAGTCAAAGGCACTTGTTCATGTTTCTGGTCATGGAAGTCAGGAAGAACTCAAGCTGATGCTTGGTATGGCTCGTCCAAAGAACTTCATGCCAGTCCACGGCGAAGCTGTTCACCTGCGTGCCCATGCAGAGCTTGCTCAGCAGATGGGCGTTCCTGCTAACCGTATTTTCATTCTGGATAACGGCGACACGCTTGAGATGAGAAACGGAAAAGTTACGCGTGGTAAGACGGTTGAGTCTGGTGTAGTGTACGTTGATGGCCTGTCTGTCACTGATGCTAACCCTGTTGTTCTTCGTGATCGTCAGCGTCTTTCCCAGGACGGTATTGTTACAGCTGTGGTAACCCTTGTTGGTCGTAATCTTAAACCAGGCGTTGTTGAGATTTCTGGTCGTGGTGTTTCATTTGCTGATGATGATGAGCTCATGAACGACGCACAGAATCTTGTGAGAAATTCAATCGAGAAAGCCTCTAAGTCCGAAGGTGCAAATATTGAAGCAATGAGGAAGAGTGTTCGCAATGCTCTTTCTAACTTCCTTTGGAGCAAAACTCGTACTCGACCAATGGTTATTCCGGTCATTATGGAGGTATAAGCCCAATGCCCTCTAAACGCACTTCAAACGCAGCAAAAAGAAATTCTAGAAATGCCTCTTCTGCCCAAGCAGTAGGCTTAAGTCCGCTGCAGAACGACATCATTGGTGTTGTTCTTGCCGTGATTGCTATTGCCATGTTTTTGTCCATCATCGTCCCCTCTAATGCTGTTATTACCAGCGCGATGGGTCATGGACTCAAACTTTGCTTTGGTACGGGTGCCTTGCTTTTTCCCATTGCAGTTTTTGTCTTTGCTATGACCTTCTTTATGCGTGATGATCAGGGAATCTCTACGCGTATTGCTATTGGTCTAACGTTGGATGTTCTTGCTGCTCTTGCTCTTATCTCACTTAACTTTCCAGGCGCTGAGGCTGCTCCAGATATGCTTCTGGGCACAAAAGTCTTGGAGGCTGCTGGTGGTTATGTGGGCGGCGGTATTGCTTGGGTTTTGTTGCGCTTTGTTGGCCGCGTGGTGGGCAATGTTCTTTTAGTAGGCTTTATCATTGCTGGTGTTGTTATTTGCGGTTTTTCTATTTCCGATATGGTTGAGCGCGTAGGCTTCCGCTTAGATGAGGTTCGCGAGAATCATCGCTACCGTAAAGAAGAGCGTGCACTTGCAAAAGAGGAGGCGCTCTACGCCGCAAATGCACCTCAGCCAGCAAAAAAACAGGGTAGGCGCGGTGCCAACAACCAGTCTTCTCTCTTTGACGAGACTGGTGAAGGGGAGACTACCTATCTTGGCAATCGTAAGACTTCTGTCATTAAGCGCGACGCTCGTCTTTACGAGGAACAAGAGGCACAAGAGGATGCAGGTGATGCTCCTACTACACTGCTTGATAAGGCAAAGAATAAACTGCGTTCTAAGAAGAAGGACCAGATAGATGATGCAGTTGTCGAGAAAGACGATGCTGCAGTAGCAGGACCTGCTCCTACAACAAAGCAGGCTAAACCTAAGAGCAAATCTAAAACAACGCCTGATTTTCTCGCTACACCTAACCAGCTTAAAAGGCCTGGCGATGATGATGAGTCGTATGAGTTGCCGCCGTTTACTATTTTGAAGTCAAATAAAAACTCGGCAACTTCTGCTGTAAGCGATGATGAGCTTGAAGCTACTGCTCAGAGACTCCAGGCCACGCTTGAAGAGTTTGGTCTTTCGAGCCAGGTGGTTGGTTGGACTGCGGGACCTTCTGTTACTACGTTTAAGATTTCGATGGGCGAAGGTGAACGCGTCAACAAAATTACTAATCTTGAGGATGACATTGCGCTTTCGCTTGCTGCAAAGTCTGTTCGTATTTTTGCACCAATTCCTGGAACTTCTCTGGTTGGTATTGAGATTCCTAACGAGAAGGCCCAGGCAGTTAATTTAGCTGACGTTCTTCCGTTTGCAAAGGGCGGCCCTCTTGAGTGTGCCTTTGGTCGTGATTCTGAGGGCAAGCCAATTGTTGTTGACCTTGCCAGCCTTCCTCACTTGCTGGTAGCAGGTACCACCGGTTCTGGTAAATCCGTCCTGCTCAACGCTATTGTTATGTCTATGCTCATGCGCGCAACTCCAGAGCAGGTTCGTCTTATTATGGTTGACCCAAAGCGTGTTGAGTTTACGGGTTATGCCGGTCTTCCACACCTGTATGTTCCTGTTGTTACCGAGCCAAGGCAGGCGGCAAGTGCGCTTCAGTGGGGTGTTACCGAGATGGAGCGACGCCTAAAGGTGTTTGAGCACTATAAAGTACGTGATATTAAGACGTACAATAGAAATGTTGATGGTGATAAGTACGCTGACATGGAGAATCCTCCAAAGCACATGCCATACTTTGTCATTGTCATCGACGAGCTTGCAGACCTTATGATGGTTGCTGGTAAAGACGTTGAGTCTTCCATTGTTCGTATTGCTCAGCTCGGTCGTGCAGCTGGTATTCACCTTATCGTGGCAACTCAACGTCCTTCTGCAGACGTTGTAACTGGTCTGATCCGTGCGAACATTGATAACCGTGTTGCACTTTCAGTTGATAACTCTTTGAACTCTCGCATTATTTTGGATCAAAAGGGCGCTGAGCAGCTTCTGGGTAAGGGCGACATGTTGGTTAAGCTTCGTGGTAAGAAGCCTAATCGCGCGCAGGGTTGCTGGGTTTCTGACGAGGAAATCGAGGAGACCGTCAAGTACATTCGTACTCAGCGCGTGGCCGAATATCACGACAATATTTTGACTGTTGCAACTCCAACACAAGCTGATGGCGTTGGGGGAGTTGGTGGCATGACGCAAGCAGATGATCCTCTCATTTGGGAAGCTGCTCGCATAATTGTGGATTCTCAGCTAGGTTCTACATCTAGTTTGCAAAGAGCACTCTCTGTTGGGTATGCTCGTGCTGGTAGAATTATGGATATGTTAGAGGCAAAAGGTATTGTTGGTCCAGCCAACGGATCAAAACCTCGAGAAGTTCTCATCGATAAAGATGCTCTTGAAGAGCTTAAAGTTCAAGACGCTGCCTATAGGGAGGTAGAGTAAGCATGCCACGCCCTCGTTTTAGTGAGATGCTCGTAGAACGTCGACGTCAACTCGGACTTTCTATCGCTCAAGCATCAAAGATTCTTCGTCTTAAGGAGCAGGCACTCATTGCTTTTGAGGAAGGTGATTTCAAGAACATGCCTCAGAGTGGCTATGCTCAAGGCATGCTTTCTTCGTATGCTCGTTATTTGGGATTAAATCCGCGTGAGATTGTAGATTTGTTTCAAGAAGAGAGCTACGAGTTTGAAAATGGCACTTATTCTCATGAGTTGCGTCGTCGCACCCGTGATACCCAGTCTGGCCGTGGAATTGCAGGATATGACGTTATAAATGAGTCTGAAAGTAGGCCAAAGGCATACGTACAGTATCACGGTCTTCTCCCTACATCGGGAGGACCAGCTGGCGATATGGGTGCATTTGCAACTACGTCCGGTGTTCGCTCTAGACAAACGGGTGTACCTTTGGGCGCTCAGGCATCTGAAGAGGATGCCGGCGGCTACTCGTATTCTCGCTATGCCACCGGTCATGCCTACAATGCAGGTATTGAAGAAGCCTCTCGTCAGAAGACTATGGCAAGTCGTACGCGCGGTGGCGTTCAACGTAGGCGCGTTGGTATTGCTGGCGTAAGTATGCCAGCTTATAAAGACGATGTAACTAGAAGAACTGTTGCTCCAAGTGATTACACTGATGACCTTCGCTATGACAACGTAACCGCTCCTTATGAGCGCGCTTCAACTATCTCTGGTCGTCGTGGTTCTAGAAATATTGCACAGGTTGACAGGCCTAACGTTCGCCGTCGTCAGTCTTCTAGCACAGGTAATCAGCAGCGTCGTGCTCCTCAAAGATCAGGCGTTATGGGTGCACTTCAGAACTACTTCTCTGATACAGGTCGTACTGTTGCAACTGTGTTTGCTCTTGTTGTAATTATCATCACCGCTGTTTTACTGTATAGCGTTCGCTCTTGTATGACTGCTCGAACTACGCCTACTACTACAAAGACGGTAAGCGTTAATAATTCAACAAATGATTCTTCTAAGAATTCCACTACCACAAATAGCAATACGGATACTTCTAAGAAGGATTCTACAGATGCTTCTAAGAGCACCACTACAACCGAGTCTAAAAAAGAAGAGACTCCTAAACAGACTACCGTTGTAGTTACTGTTGCAGATGGTCAGACCAGCTGGGTTGAGATTACTGTTGACGGCAAGAGCGTCGAGGCTGATGCAATTACTGGTCCATGGTCTCAGACGTATACCGTTACGGATTCCATGAGCGTTCTTGCAGGCACTCCTGGTGCTGTTGCTGTTACCGTTAACGGTACTGCTAAACCATTTGATGCAAATGCTTCTGGTATTGGTACCTTGACCATTCAGGGTACTAAGTCTGCTGATGCTAATGGAACTAACGCATCTGGAGCTCAAACAAACAGCACGACATCAAGTACTACCAGTGGAACTTCTGGCACAACTAATAATCAGAATTCCAACAGTAATACAAGCAACTAAACGCCATGGGCAAGAAGTTTTTCTCGCCTAGGTAATACGGAGGGGAAATGGCTAAAGAATCAAGTTTTGACGTTGTGTCTGAAGTGGACATGATGGAAGTTGATAATGCGTTTCAGCAGGCAGCTCGTGAGCTTACACAGCGCTACGATCTTAAAGATTCGGGTGCAACCCTTGAGCTCTCAAAGAAAGAGGGTAAGTTCACTATTGAGGCTCCTGCAGATTTTGTTGCATCTCAGGTGAGGGATGTTCTTGGCTCCAAGCTGGTAAAGCGCGGAATTGATCTTACTGCTATTCGTTGGGGAGACCCCATTCCTGCAGCAGGCTCTACCGTGCGTCAGATTGGCTCTATTGTTTCTGGAATTGACCAGGAGACTGCCAAGAAGATCGCTAAAGATATTCGTGATATGAAAGTTAAGGCTAAGGCAACCGTTGAGGGCGATAAGCTGCGTGTTTCTAGCGCTTCTCGCGATGTTCTTCAGTCTGTGATTGCAAGCCTTAAGGAGAAAGACTATGGCCAGCCCCTCCAGTTCAACAACTATCGATAGGGGCTACAACGTCCTATACATCACGTTAGGATGCGCTAAAAACGAGGTTGATACAGACCGCATGCGTGCGCTTCTTTTGGCCTCTGGTTTTGGTGAAGTTGCAGATCCTGAATCAGCAGACGTTGCAATTATCAACACCTGTTCGTTCTTGGCTTCCGCAACAGAGGAGTCTATTGAGACTACGCTTGAAATTGCTGAAGGCGCTTCCGAGGGAGTGCGTAAGCTGCCCATTATTATGTGTGGCTGCGTTCCATCTCGATATGGCGCAGAGCTTAACGAGCAGCTCCCTGAAGTTGCTGCCTTTGTTCCTGCAGATCAAGAGGACGGTATTGTCAGCATTGTTGCGGACGTTTTGAATATCCCTGAACCAACGCAGTCTATTGTTGCTGCTCATGGAATGCTACGCACCATTGACGGAGCCAGTGCATTTGTAAAGATTTCTGAGGGTTGTGACAGATTCTGTGCATTCTGTGCCATCCCGTACATTCGTGGTCACTATCACTCAAGACCTGCTGAAGAGATTCTTCAAGAAGTAAAAGAGCTGATGGATGGTGGCGTCCGTGAGGTCATTCTGATTGGTCAGGATACTGGTATTTGGGGCTCGGATATGCCTGACACAGAAGACGGTCAGACTCCAACGCTTGCCAAGCTTATGCAGAAGGTGGCTGAGGTAGTTCGTTCCTATAAGGGTTGGATTCGCGTTTTGTATCTGCAACCAGAAGGTATGACCGATGAGCTCATTAGCACAATTCGTGATACACCTGAGGTTCTACCTTACATTGATATTCCAATTCAGCACTGTAACGAGCGCATTCTTAAGCGCATGGGTCGCTCTGGATCTATACAGGAGCTTCGTAAGCTTTTTGATCGCTTGAGATCTGAGATTCCTGGTATGGTTCTTCGTACTACCGGAATGTGCGGTTTTCCGGGTGAGACTGACGAAGAATCTGACGAGCTCTATGACTTTATTCAGGAGCAGGAGTTTGATTACACATCTGTCTTTACCTATTCGCCAGAAGAGGGAACTTTGGGCGCAAAGATGTCTGATCAGGTCCCAGATGAGGTAAAGATTGAGCGCACGCAGCGCCTGCTTGACCTTGTAGAGCAGCTTGGCTTTGCAGCAACTGCCCGTCACGTTGGTGAGCGCTGCGAGGTCATTATTGACGGAATTGAAGAATCCGACGAGGGCACTGAGCTTATCGGTCATACTTGGTTCCAGGCTCCAGACTGCGATGGTGCTGTTCACATCGCAGAGGGAGAAGCGTCAGTTGGAGACATTGTTTTATGTGATCTGGTAGATTCGTTCTGCTATGAAATGATTGGCGAGATTGTAGATACTACAGACAAACAATCTGGCGAGAAAACCGTTTAGTTGAGGATGCGTCATGTCATCAAAGACAATTTGGACACCTGCAAATATTGTTACCTGTGCTCGAGTAGTCCTGGTACCCTTTTGGCTTCTCCTTGCACAGCTTTTAGGCGTATCTCTGGTGGATTCTCTGTCAACACCTGGTTTTAAACTTGGAGCTTTTCTTGTCTTTATCGTCTATGTTGTCATTTCTTTGACCGATAAGCTTGATGGTTACCTTGCACGTAGTAGAAATGAAGTCACCACCTTTGGTAAGTTCTTAGATCCAATTGCCGATAAACTCGCTGTTGTTGTAGCGCTTTTTGTACTTCTGGAGTGGCATATGGTTTCTCCATGGGTACTCTTAGTGATTGTTGCACGAGAGTTTTTGGTATCGGGTCTTAGAATGGTTGTTGCTTCAAAGGGTGTTGTTATTGCGGCATCTAGCTTGGGAAAGTGGAAAACTGCAACAACTATGGTTGCTATCTGTGGCCTGCTTTTCTTGCCTAGTATTCCCGGTGGAATGATTCAGGATGTTTTTGTTTTGTTCTCTATCTTTAATACATTTATGTGGGTTGCGGTAGTTCTTACTGCTTGGTCAGGAATTGACTACTTTGTAAAGTCTTGGCAATACATTGCTGAAGTTTAACAATATGGCGTCTCGCTGAGGCGCCTTATTTGTATAAGATAAGCGTGGTTTCAAGTCGAATGTTCTGATGCAGAATGAAAAGTTGTGATTCGTATGTTTTCATCTGAAGTTCTTTCAGAAGCTCAACAGGTTGTTTCAGAGGCTCTTGCGGCTGGTCTTACGGTGGCTTCTGCTGAGTCTTGTACAGGAGGTCTTGTTGCAGGTGCTCTTACGGCAATCTCGGGGTCATCGAGCGTGCTTAAAGGCTCTGTTGTAAGCTATACCATTGAGATTAAGCAAAAGGTACTTGGCGTATCAAAAGATATTTTTGATGATCCATCCCTTGGTGCTGTTTCTGAGCCCTGCGCAGCGCAGATGGCTTTAGGTGTTAGAGAGGTTATTGGCTCAGATATTGCAGTTTCCGTTACAGGAATAGCTGGCCCAACAGGAGAAGAGCCTGGTAAACCAGTTGGAACAGTTTGGTTTGGCATTAACAGCAAAAACTTTACCCATACGGTCTGTAAACATTTTTCTGGTAATAGGGAACAGGTGCGAGAAGCTGCTGTTTTGCAGGCTTTGCAATTAATTCATGAAGCAATTGTGAAGGCTTAAAAATTACTTTTAATAGGAAAGTCCCAAACAAATTTGTTTAGGACTTCTTTTTTATGTTGCTTTACAGGACTTATACAGTAAATTTTATTATTCAGAAGAAATTTGTTGCTCAAAAGCAGAAAAATATAAGTAAGATTTCAGATAAATTCCCTCTATAGACTATATGTTTGACGTTGACATAGAACGTCTGTTCTTATATTATTTTAGTAACAAAAAGAGCAAGGAGTGCCCATGGCTAAAAAGTCAGTTTCAAAAGAGATTAAGGCTCGTACCACTGGTGATGAGAGGGATGAGGTTATCTCTTCAACCACAGCGGAAATCGAGAAAAAATTTGGTGCAGGCGCCATTATGCGTTTAGGTGAGGGTGGTCCTGCCTTTGATATTCAGGCTATTCCAACTGGCTCACTTGCTCTTGATGCAGCACTGGGTATTGGTGGTGTTCCTCGTGGTCGTATCGTAGAGATTTATGGCCCAGAGTCTTCTGGTAAGACAACTCTTTCACTAGAAATTCTTGCAGAAGCCCAGGCATTAGGTGGCGTCGTAGCTTTTATTGACGCGGAGCACGCACTAGACCCAGGCTATGCAGCTCGTATTGGCGTTGATATTGATGACGTTCTTATTTCTCAGCCAGATACTGGTGAGCAGGCTTTGGAAATTTGTGACATGCTTGTTCGTTCAGGTGCCATTGACGTTGTAGTCGTAGACTCCGTTGCTGCCCTTGTTCCTCGTGCAGAGATTGAGGGAGAAATAGGCGATTCTAGCGTTGGTCTTCAGGCACGTCTTATGAGTCAAGCTCTTCGTAAATTAGCTGGTTCTCTTTCAAAGTCTAATACTCTTTGTATTTTCATTAACCAACTTAGAGAGAAGATTGGTGTTATGTTTGGAAGTCCAGAGACTACTTCTGGTGGTAGGGCTCTTAAATTCTTCTCCACTGTTCGTATGGATATTCGCCGCGTTGACAGCATTAAGGTCAACGGAGAAAACGTTGGTAACCGTGTTCGCGTTAAGGTTGTAAAGAATAAGGTTGCTCCACCTTTTAAGGTTGCTGAGTTTGACATTATGTACGGCCAGGGCATCTCTAAAGAAGGCTCTATTCTTGATATGGCTGTTGACTTTGAGATTGTTAACAAGTCTGGTGCTTGGTTTACCTATGAGGGAGAGCGTCTTGGCCAAGGTAGAGAAGCAGCTAAATCTTTCCTTACTGCCAATCCAGATCTCATGGAAGAGATTGATCATAAAGTACGAGTTGCTTGTGGCCTTGTATTCGATGAGGATTCTGAAGTTGGTACTCCAGTTGCAACGGAAGATTCTGCTGAATAATGTCAGAAATTTCTTGGACAATTGAGCCTCCACAAAAGAAACAAGCAGTTCTAGGCCAGGCAAAGCCTAAGGCAAAGATAATTTTAGAAACTGAAGTTGGAGGGACGGAGGAATTCTTTGTCCCTCCAACAGTAGCCCGCGTTCTTCAGGGCAAAGAGAAAGATGGTGTTTTTACGCCTTCTTCTCGTAATGAGTTTTTGTATGAGTTAAAAGAGATTTCAACGCAGTGCATTAAAGCTCGCATTGAGACTTTGATTGTAAAAAGGGATTACTCTACAGCTGAGCTTCAGAAAAAACTCATGCTCGATGGTTATCAGAAGAATGTAAGAGACGCTGCAGTACAGAGAGCTGTTGAAGTTGGCTTAGTTAATGACAGTCGTTTTGCAGATGTCTATATACGATCTAAAATTTCGCAAGGATGGGGTCCTCTTAAAATTAAAACCGAGATTTCAAAAAAAGGAATTGAAGTTGAGAAGCTTTCTGGGTGGCCTGATTCTTATTTTTCTGATGTGGATGAAATTGAAGTTGCGTATTCTCTAGCCCAAAGAAAACACCTGTCTGGAAAAAATGATTATGAGAAACTTGTGAGGTTTCTTGCTGCAAGGGGATATTCATTTTCTATAGCTTCATTAGTTGCTAAAAAAATCTTAGATGAAAACGCCACATCTAAGTAATTGTATTTGCTTAGTTTATAAGTCTGTTGTATTGGTGTGTTTTACTTTTCCTACCTGCTATTTATTGACAAAAGCCACAATGCTCTATACGATAAACATGCCATGAATAGGCTCATTTCCGCTGGGCAACCAGCGTCACGTATACAGTAGGTATCTCATATACATGATCTATCTCTGCATGTGGCATGACCAGCCAATGAATCCTGCTCATGGCGGGTTCTTTAGATACTGTTTTGTCTAAAGTCTCCTGAACACTTTTGTAATCGCCATTTGAGGAGTAGGTATGGAATTAGCAGGAGTTGGCATTGTTTGCCTTCTTGTGGGAGTAGGCCTTGCATACGGCGTGCTCTCTAACATCAGTAATTCAAAGATTAAAACTGCAGAGCAGCAGTTAAAAGATGCTCAGACTAATGCAGATCGTATTGCTTCTGAAGCAACTCGCCAGGCAGAAACAGTTAAAAAGGAAGCTGTTCTTGAGGCTAAAGAAGAGGTTCTTCAGCTTAAGCAGGCAGCAGAGGCAGACGAGAAGAAGCGCAAGAGCGAGCTTCGCAGCATGGAGAATCGTATTCTTCAGCGTGAAGAATCTCTTGATCACCGTACCGACGCATTAGAAAAGCGTGAGCATCAACTTTCTAGTCTTCAAGGTCAGCTTGATCGTCGTAAGAACGATTTAGACTCTCTTGTGTCTCAGCAATCTCAAGAGCTTGAGCGCATTGCAGCTCTTACAAAAGACGAAGCTCATGATGAGCTTCTAGCTCGTGTTCGTTCAGAAAGCGTTCGTGATGAGGCAATGATTCTTCGTGAGTCTGAGCAGCGCGTTCGTGCACAGGCAGATAAAACTGCTCGTGAGATTATTTCTACTGCCATTCAGCGTGTTGCTGCAGATCAGGCTTCTGAGATTACCGTTACTTCTGTTCATATTCCATCCGATGATTTAAAGGGTAGGATTATTGGACGCGAAGGCCGCAACATTCGTACTTTTGAGCAAGTATCTGGTGTTTCTCTTGTTATTGATGACACTCCAGAGACTGTTGTTCTTTCCAGTTTTGACCCCGTCCGTCGTGAGACTGCTCGCGTTGCTCTTGAGAATCTTATTGCAGATGGTCGTATTCATCCTGCACGTATTGAGGAGCTCTATAAGAAAGCTGAAGCCCTCGTTAACGAGCGTGTTCTTGAGGCTGGTGAGCAGGCCGCATTTGATTGTGGTATTCATGATCTACATCCAGAGATTGTTAAGACGCTTGGTAAGCTTCGTTACCGCACTTCTTATGGTCAGAATGTTCTTGCCCACTCAGTTCAGGTTGCAGTACTTTGTGGCATTATGGCTGAAGAGCTTGGTCTTGAACCTGCTCCAGCAAAGCGGGCCGGTCTTCTCCATGACCTTGGTAAGGCAATCGATCACGAAGTCGAAGGTCCACACGCTGTAATTGGTGCAGATCTTGCTCGTCGTTATGGTGAGCGTCCAGAGATTGTTCATGCAATTGAAGCTCACCACGCAGATATTGAGCCAAACACCGTTCTTGACATGCTTGTCATGGCCGCAGATGCAATTTCTGCTGCTCGTCCTGGTGCTCGTCGTGAGTCCGCTGAAAACTACATTAAGCGTCTAGAGAAGCTTGAGGCAATCTCTAATGCTCATGAGGGCGTTGAGCGTACTTACGCAATGCAGGCTGGCCGTGAGCTTCATGTAATGGTTGAGCCTCAAATGATTAGTGATTCCGAGGCAACTGTTCTTGCTCATGATATTGCTAAGCAAATTGAGGATGAGATGGAATATCCAGGACAGGTTCGCGTTGTTGTTATTCGTGAGTCTCGTGCCGTAGATGTAGCTAAATAATCCATGGCAGTCTTTTCTACTGATTTAACAGGTTTTGTCGCCTCCATGGGAGGCGAGCGCGCACTCCGTGTCGAGGAATCTCTCGGCGCGGGGTTCGTTCGTTTACGTGTAGCGGAAGCTGAGCGTAGACAGGCAAAGCACGATATTCGTTCTGTAGAAGATATTGTTATCGAGCTCTTAAGAAATTCTCGTGATGCTGGTGCCCGTCACATTTATGTTGCAACGTCAAAAGAGGGTGCACTTAGAACCATCACCATACTTGATGATGGCCAAGGTATTCCAAAAGATATGCAAGAGAAGATCTTTGAAGCTCGCGTTACTTCAAAGCTTGAGAGTATGCACATGGACCGCTGGGGAATCCATGGTCGAGGTATGGCTCTTTATTCAATCAAAGAAAACTGTGAGTTTGCTCAAGTTTTGTCTTCAGCTCCTGGACTTGGTTCGGTTATTCAGGTTGTGGTGGATACCACTAAAATTTCTGAGCGAGTAGATCAATCTACTTGGCCAGTTTGTGGTTTAAATGAGGATGGACTTAAGACAACCGTAAAAGGTCCTCACAACATTATTCGTACCTGCTGTGACTTTGCTCTTGAGGTCAAAGGTTCATGCGAGGTAATGCTGGGCTCTGCTGCAGAGATTGCGGCAACTGCGCGTCGTAGGATTGCTCAGACTCTTGATATTGCTGACCTTTTGTTTGTTGAAGGCTTTGAAAATGTTCCTGTTCTTGAGCGCTTTAGGGCTGCGTCAGATGCAACAGAACTTTCTGAGGTTTGTAAGACTCTTGGTCTTTCAATGTCAGATAGAACCGCTCACAGAATTATTGCTGAGCAGATTAAGCCTTTACGTAGTGTGTATGCACAAGTTAGTCATTCTGTTGAGACTGATGGAGTTTCTCGCGAAGTTGATTTGATGAAAGATCATCGTGGTCTCAAGATGAGCAAAGCTGATATCAGCAGCTTTTCTCGAAAAATGGAGCAGAGTTTTTCTGAGCTGTCCGAGAAATACTATGTTTCTTTGACAACTGAGCCTCGTGTTCGTGTAAGTAAAAATAAAATTGTTGTGACTTTTGATATTGAGTCGCAAGAGTAGAACAAACGCACAATAATTGGAGCACTCATGGGTTTGCTTAAAGTTTCAAGTAAGTCTTCACCAGCTTCTGTAGCAGGAGCTATTGCGGGACTAGTTAAAGATAATGAGCCTGTAATGCTTCAATGTATTGGAGCTGGCGCAGTTAACCAGGGCATTAAGGCTATTGCTATTGCGCGTGGTTTTCTGATTCCTTGTGGCCTGGATATTACTTGTGCTCCAACTTTTTCTGATATTGAAATTGCAGGGGAGAGTAGAACTGCAATTAAAATTGCCGTTTATGTCCACACACTGTCTGCTCCTGAGGCGCAGGCACCAGCGGTTAGTCCCACTGAGTATGATGAGGTACTTTAAGCATGATTGAAAATTCCGAGCTCGTAGGAAAAACATATCACATTAAAACTTTTGGCTGCCAGATGAACCTTCACGATACAGAACGTGTTTCTGGTCTGCTTGAGGCTTGCGGCTGTAATGAGGTTTCAGATACCGATGACGCTGATATTGTCATTTTCATGACCTGTAGCGTTCGTGAGAACGCTGATCAGCGACTCTACGGACAGGCTTCTGCAATGGTCAGTGCTCCAACGCCTCCATCCGGCAAGCGTATTGTTGCTATTGGTGGTTGCATTGCGCAGCGCGATGGTGAGAAGCTCCGCGAAAAGGTCCCAGCTGTTGACGTTGTGTTTGGTACCAGTGCGCTTGCAAGTTTGCCAGCACTTCTCACCAGCGCATTTAGGGGCGAGAATGACCGTGTGGCCGTAGATATTTCTGAGGAGGGCAAAGGCTTCTCCACAGACCTGCCAAGTAACCGCGCTCAGCAGTATCATGCTTGGGTGCCTATTATGACCGGCTGCAACAATTTTTGCACGTATTGCATTGTTCCTTACGTTCGTGGTCGTGAGCGCAGCCGAACCTTTGAGGCCGTCATTGGTGAATGCGAGCGTCTTGTTGCGGATGGCGTTCGTGAGATTACTCTTCTTGGTCAAAACGTTAACTCTTATGGCCGTGACCTCTATGGCAAGCCTCGTTTTGCAGAGCTTTTACGCGCTGTTGGTCAGACGGGTGTTGAGCGTATTCGTTTTACCTCGTCAAATCCAAAAGACCTTACTGATGAGACTATTGCAGCTATGAAGGAAACACCAGCTGTCATGCCTCATCTTCATCTTGCGGTTCAAAGCGGATCTACGCGTGTTCTCAAGAAGATGAACCGCAGCTATACGCGAGAAGAGTATCTTGATGTAGTTTCTCGTCTTCGCGCGGCTATTCCAGGACTAGCGCTTTCAACTGATATTATTGTTGGCTTCCCAGGAGAGACTGAAGAAGACTTTGAGGAAACGCTTTCTTTGGTCAAAGAAGCCGGTTACTCTTCTGCGTACACCTTTATTTACTCTAAGCGTCCAGGAACTCCTGCAGCAAAATATGAGGACAATACGCCTCATGAGGTCATCCAAGAGCGCTTTGACAGACTTGCAGAGCTCGTTGCTCAGCAGGCACATGAAGCTAACCAGGTAGATCTGAATACTACACAGGCAGTTCTTGTTGAGGGAACTTCTAAACGTGACGATACCGTTATGGTGGGACATAGCGAGAAGAACCAAACAGTTCACTTCAATTTGCCAGAAGGCTACACGTCAAAAGACCTTATCGGAAAAATTGTTGATGTCCATATTGATGAGGCTCGTACTTGGTACCTGCGTGGAACCATGGAGTCTGATCCACGATGAGCTCTCATGGCTCAGTTATCTGCATTGTAGGTCCTACGGCTTCGGGCAAAAGCTCCTTGTCTGAGCTGGTAGCTAAGCAGCTTGAGACTTCTGTCATTTCTGTTGACGCAATGCAGATCTACTGTGGCATGAATATCGGTACTGCTAAAACTCCTATTGAGGAGCGAGAAGTTCCTCTTCTGATGGTAGATTGTGCCAACATCTCAGAAGAATACTCTGTTCAGATGTTTCAGATGGCAGCTCGCGCAGAAGCTCATAAGCTCATTGATGCTGGTAAAACCCCCGTATTTTGTGGTGGAACAGGCCTCTACCTTGATTCAATTATTGATCAGATGGAGTTTCCTTCTGGATCAATTGAGTCTCCAGTAAGAACTCGATATGAAAAGCTTGCAGAAGAACTGGGTGCAGAGGGCTTGCACGATTTTCTCGCTTCAAAAGATGCAGCAAGCGCAGAGCTCATTCACCCAAATAACGTACGACGTATTGTAAGGGCTTTAGAGCTCTTGGAAGAGGGCAAGTCGTATGCTATTCATCATAAGGGACTAAAGGCTCATACACCGTATTTTGACGCTCAGATATGGGGTCTTACGATGGATCGTCAGCGGCTGTATGAGCGAATCAACTTCCGAGTTGACCTTATGTTTAAACAAGGACTTGTTGAAGAGGTTCAGTGCCTTATTGAGACTGGTTTATCTGAGCATTGCACAGCTGGCCAGGCAATTGGCTACAAAGAGTTCTTTGCGTACTTTGCAGGAGAGCAATCACTTGAGCAAACGTGTGAGCTTATTAAGCAGCACACCAGACAGTATGCTAAGCGGCAGATTTCTTGGCTTAAACGCGATGGTCGAGTCAGGTGGCTTGATATGGATCAACTTACACCTGAAGATGCACTTAAAATGATTATTGCGCAGCATTCTGACGTACAATGCCAGTAGGTTGCGCAGCATTCTGACGTACAATGCCAGTAGGATGCATCAAAATCTAACGTATTTACCTTGTCTTAGATAGGGAGTTTATGGGTCGATTTGTTCCATTTTCAACTGCTCCAAAAGTCGAACGCGCAATTCTTGTAGGCGTTGATCACGGTAAAAGCGATTGGTCACTTGAAGAATCAATGGACGAGTTGGAACGACTGACGCAAACTGATGGCGCTGAAGTCTTTATGCGTATTACGCAGAAACTTGATGCCCCTGTGCCTAAGACATTTATTGGTAAAGGTAAAACAGAAGAGCTTGTTTCTCTTGTGAAAAACACTGATGCTGATGTGGTCATTTTTGATGATGAACTTACACCTTCTCAGCAATCTAATTTAGAGAAACTGCTTGGTGAACCGGTTAAAGTTATTGACCGTACAGCACTTATTCTTGATATCTTTGGTATTCACGCTCGCACTAAAGAAGGGCGACTTCAGGTACAGCTTGCTCAGCTCCAGTACGTACTTCCAAGGCTTCGTGGCATGTGGAGTCATCTTGTGGGAGAGCAAACCCGCGGTGGTATTGGTAGTCGTTTTGGTCAGGGTGAAAGTCAGCTTGAGGTTGACCGTCGTCTTATAAGAAAGCGCATTTCAACTCTTAAAAATGAGCTTAAACAGCTTGGCCAAAGGCGAGAAATTCAGTCTAAGTCTAGATGGAATTCTGGCACTTTCAGCGTTTCACTTGTTGGTTATACCAATGCAGGTAAATCTACGCTTCTGAATCAGCTAACTGGTGCAGATGTATATGCAAAAGATGAACTCTTTGCAACACTTGATCCAACTACCAGGGCATTATCTCTTGATGAGGGTAGAAAAATTGTTCTTACAGATACCGTTGGATTTATTCAAAAGCTTCCAACAAATCTGATTGAGTCTTTTAAATCTACGCTGATAGAGGCTCAGGAGGCAGATCTTTTGCTGTTGGTTGCTGATGCAACAGATAAGAATCTTTCTAAAGAAATTGCAGTTGTTCGTAGTATCTTGAAAGATATCGAAGCCGATAAAAGCGATCAGGTTCTTGTATTAAACAAGGTTGATCTTCTCTCTGAGCAAGAACTTCAAATGCTTAAGGCGCTTTATCCAGATGCTGTGTTTATTTCTGCTCAGAAAGGCACAGGCATTAATGGTCTTCTCCACAAAATTCAAGAGATAGCTAGTACCGGTGATAAGGTTGTTAGTGCTCTTATTCCATTTAATAAGGGTGCTCTTGTTAAATCAGTTCACGAGAGATGTCAACTTTTACATGAGCAATATGTTGCTGAGGGACTTTTACTATCAGTTAAAGCTGACACCTATATGCAGGCACTTTTAGAGCCTTATGTTATATCAGAGGACAATATTTTGACTGATGAATAAGGCAATAAGCAGCAAAATTGGTTGATGCAAAATATAAATGAGAAGCGAATGTTTTCCCATTTCTGTTACTAAGGGAAGGGAAAACGTTTTCATCCAGTCAGGATAGCCCCCTTCTTTGAATTGTCTATTAAAAGCAGCGCCGCTTAAATACAAGAACAAATAGGGGAGTAGCGGATAGTAATCTCCTGATGAAAAAGTTGGAGAAGGAAATCCAGCCCAGGCTAAATACGGTGTTTGATACAGCTCTTTAGGTAACGAGAAAATCATGTTGCCTACACCAATGTGTCCAGCAGAAATTGGAATGCAAATAACAAAAATTAAAAGAAAAAGAATTGCCGCTGCATATCCTTTTGGCATAACAATAAAGCGTGAAATAAGAGCTTCTACAAGGGTACATGACGCCATGCAAAAGAAAATACCAAAAGTAATAGGTGTATCAACTTTTGCAAAGGTGGTAGCTGTGAATATCGCAAGAGCAACAAGACTGTATACCCCTGCACGCTTAAAAGAGTTCTTTGAAAAAGCACACATGCAACCAGCGATAAAAATAAAAGGATAAGAAATTGATGGAATCCAGATTTGCATGAGTAATGGAGTAAACCAAGTAAGTTTGATATGTGAAATGAAGAACAAATCATAGGTAAAGTGAAATAGAATCATTGAAACTACCGAGAGTCCTCGAATAGTATCAAAGAACGTTACCCTACCTTTGGATTCTTCTAATTTCACACCCATACTATGACTATGAAATTGACCTAATAAGTGCAGTAACTCTACCTAAAATAACGGGATTTTTTACGTAGATTGGCTCCATAAAATCATTTTCTGGCTGGAGACGAATGCGATCATTTTCTCTGTAAAACGTTTTAACCGTTGCAGAGTCATCAATGAGAGCGACAACAATTTCTCCATCATGAGCATCTTGCTGCTCTTTGACAACAATATAGTCACCATCAAAAATGCCAGCGTTAATCATTGATTCTCCGCGTACACGAAGAATAAAGGAGCTTGAATCTCCAACAATACTTGTTGGAAGAGATAGCGACTCTTCAACGTTTTGCTCGGCAAGAATGGGCGTACCTGCAGCAACACGTCCAACAAGAGGAAGGCTGATAACGTTATTAGCTACATCTTGAGTCACTGGGGCAAGTTTTGCTGTATCAGAGGCGTTAGAAGCTTGAGAAACAATCTTCATAGTACGAGGCTTCTTTGGATCTCTATCAATAAGTCCGAACTGCTCAAGAACTTTGAGATGCATGTGCACTGTTGAAGGAGACGCAAGGTTAACTGCAGTACCAATTTCTCTTACTGAAGGGGGATAGCCATGCTGATCTGTGTAGGAACAGATATAGTCATAAATTGCTGCTTGACGCTTGCTAAGTTTGCCTTTTGGCATATGAGCCTCCTTTTTCTTTTTCATAATAATACACGTGTTCTAAAAAATAATCAAACGAATGTTCTATTTTCTTCTTGACACGAACAAATGTACTAAATATTATTAGTACAAACGTTCGTACATGACTTTTTGTCCGGTGTATTAGATATAACTAGTTCCGTAAAAACTGTTACGGAAGGAAATGATATGAGGCGTATGTACCAGTCAAAGATGTATCAAGTTAGTGGAACTTCAGCACTTGCTTCTTATAGATCTGCCTTTAAGGTTATTGAGGGTGGAGCAAAGAAGGGCTTTGTTGTACCTCAGCGTAAAGAAGTTTCTTATATAAAGACATTAACAAGCAAAGAGTCATTTATTGCTGGTCTCATTGTTACTGCATCTTTTGTTTTTATGTTTGCAGTTTCTTTTCTTCGTACAACTGCTATTAATTCATTTGCAACCTCTGTAATGGATAGTGCTTCAGAAACAATTACCGTTCAAAGCAGTGATACGCTGTGGTCAATTGCAGAGAATAATCCAATTGAAGGCGTTTCTACAGAGCAGCAAGTTAATTGGATTAGGGAAAGAAATAATCTTGATACTTCTCTTTTAAGAGTTGGACAAACCTTAGAGATCCCATCTGTGTCTAAATAGTAAATATTTATGTAAATTTCTCTCGGAATTCTGTGTTGATAACACTCAATACCTGCGTAAAATGGTATCTTCCTTTTATACGAAAAAAGGGGATTCCATGCGTTGTCCAAAATGCGGTCACGAAGAGTCAAAGGTTATTGATTCTCGTTCATCTGAGAATAACGATGCTATTAGAAGGCGTCGCGAATGCATGTCCTGTAAGTTTCGTTTTACAACTTATGAGCGCTTAGAAGAGATTCCTATCACCGTTGTAAAGAAGGACGGTCACAAGGAGCCTTTTGATAGGCAGAAACTTATGAGAGGTCTTGTAGCTGCAACAGTAAAGAGAGATATCTCTGTTGCCTCTCTTGATCACTTTATTGATGGAATTGAGTCTCAGATTAGAGATAAAGGTCAATACGAGATTAAATCTGAAGACCTTGGAAGCATTGTGCTTAAAAACCTCGTTATGCTTGATAAGGTTGCATACATTAGGTTTGCTTCTGTCTATAGAGACTTCAAAGATGTTGATGAATTTAGCGCAGAGTTAAGGAGCCTTAATTAATGAGCAATTTTGACATCCAGTTATCTATTAAACGCCTTGATCCTACCGTTGAACTTCCTTCGTATGCTTATACAGGAGACGCTGGATTAGATCTTAGAAGTGCCGAAGATGTTGATCTTGCTCCTTTTGAGCGCAAACTTATTTCTACTGGTCTAGCTATTGCAATTCCTGATGGCTATGCAGGATTTGTTCAGCCCAGAAGTGGACTTGCCTTTAAGAAGGGCCTTTCTATGGCAAATACTCCAGGTCTTATCGATGCTCATTATCGTGGTGAACTTAAGGTCTGTGCCATTAACCTTGATAGTAAAGAAACTATTCATATTGAGCGTGGCGAGCGTATTGCACAGCTTGTGATTCAACAAGTTCCTGTTGTAGAACTTATTGAGGTTGATGAACTTGATCAGACTGATCGTGGTACTGGCGGATTTGGCTCAAGCGGCGTTCAATAATTTTTTAATTTTGCGATAAGCGCTGCAGCGCTTGCATAAAGAAAAGTCTCTTTAGGAAGGAAGAGCTTAATGGAGAAGTTCTTTAAGATAGCTGAGCGTGGTAGCAATCCCGCTCAAGAGTTTAGGGCTGGAATTACTACATTCCTTGCAATGGCATATATCATTGCAGTAAACCCAGCTCTTCTTGCTGCTGCAGGAGTTCCAATTTCAGCGGCCATTACTGCTACCTGTCTTGGCGGCGGCATTATGACCATTTTGATGGGTCTTTTCTCTAACCGCCCACTTGCTTGCGCATCTGGTATGGGTGTAAATGCTGTTGTTGCTTTTTCTCTAACTCCAATTACAGGTGGAGATTGGCACGCATCAATGGCAGTAATCTTTATTGAAGGCGTTGCTATTCTGCTTCTAGTTCTTTGCGGTCTTCGTGAAGCCATCATGGATGCAATTCCTGTAAACCTACGCCACGCAATTTCAGTTGGCCTAGGTCTTTTTATTGCCATGATTGGTCTCAAGAACAGCGGTATTATCGTCGCAAATGAGTCTACACTTGTTGCTCTTGGCAATATTTTCTCTCCATCCTTTATTGTTGGTGTAATTTCTATCGTTGCAACAGTTGTTCTTTACTCTGCTCGTGTTAAGGGTTCTCTGCTTATCGGTATTATTCTTGCAGTACTTGCTGGTATTCCTCTTGGTGTTACTGCAAGCCCTACAGGCATTGTTTCTGGTCTTGATTTTTCTACTTTTGGTGCACCATTCTTGACCGATGAAGCTGGTGTCATGGGTATTGTTAAGGCTCTGACAACTCCAGTTCTTCTTGTATTTGCGTTCTCTTTGATGATGTCAGACTTCTTTGACACCATGGGTTCTGCTATGGCTATTGCTAAGCAGGGAGACTTCCTCACAGAGGATGGCAATGTCAAAGACATCAAGCAGATCCTTATTGTTGATTCCGCTGCAGCTGCTGCGGGTGGTCTCTTTGGTGCTTCTTCTATTACCACCTTTATTGAGTCTGCATCTGGTGCTGCTGATGGTGGTCGTACTGGTCTTTCTTCTATCTTTACCGGTCTGCTCTTTATTTCAGCAGCGTTTATTGCGCCTCTTATTTCTATCGTCAGCTCTGCAGCTACCTGCGGAGCATTAGTCCTCGTTGGCTTCCTGATGATGTCCGAGGTCACTGAGATTGATTGGAACGATCTTCTCGAAGGTTTTCCAGCTTTCATGGTTATTGCTGGTATTCCAATGACTTATTCAATTTCTGACGGCATTGGTTTTGGTTTCATCTTCTATGTTGTCGTTGCTCTTGTAACCGGTAACGTTAAGAAGGTTAAGCCTCTGATGTGGGTTGCAACTCTTGCGTTTGTTGCTTACTTCATCATTGCTAATTAGTTTTTAATACTAGAGGAGGCGTGTCCAAGGTGAGGTTTTGGCATGCCTCCTTCTTTATCTATGAATAGATTGTGTACAATTTATTTTTAAGAGATAACTGATAATGATTGTCGCCAGTAGGGTATAACAAGGCCAGTCACGATTTATACGATTGGAGCCAATCATGGCAGACGTTATTACTAAAGACCTTGTTATTGTAGGTGGTGGTCCTGCAGGACTTTCAGCTGCAATTTATGCAAAACGCGCTCTTCTCGATACCGTTGTTTTAGAGAAACAGGCCGTTGGTGGTCAGGTTATCACTACAACTGAGGTTGAGAATTATCCTGGCATGCCAAACACTGATGGCTTCACTATTACAGATACTCTTCAGAAGCAGGCTACAGACCTCGGCGCAGAGATTGTTATGGCTAATGTCCTTTCGATCGTTAAGGACCCAGAGACTAATCTTTTTGTGTTAGAGACTTCTGAAGGCATCTATCACGCAAAGGCCGTCATTGTTTCAGGCGGTGCTAATCCTCGTCATGCTGGATTTACTAACGAAGAGAAATTTACCGGCAAGGGTGTTTCTTACTGCGCTACTTGTGATGGCATGTTCTATCGTGGTAAGCAGGTATTTGTTATTGGTGGTGGCAATACCGCTGTGGAGGAGTCTCAGTTCCTAGCTCGTTTTGCTGACAAAGTAACTCTTATCGTTCGTAAAGATCATCTAAGAGCAAACGCTACTGCAATTAAGCAGTTTGAGGAGAATCCTAAGACAGAGATTCGTTATCTAACCAGCATTACTGCAGTTGATGGTAATGATTTACTTACTTCTATAACCTTCCGCAATAACCAGACGGGAGAAGAGACTACAGAGACCTTCGATGAGGGTAGCTTTGGTGTCTTTGTTTTGGTAGGTCGCGTACCTTCAACTGAGCTTCTAACAGACCTTGTAGACCTTGACGAGCAGGGGTATGTTCTTGCTGATGAGCGTATGGCTACCAAAACACCTGGTCTCTTTACTGCAGGGGACCTTAATAAGAAGCCACTACGACAGATTATTACCGCTGCTGCAGATGGAGCTATTGCTGCAACTTCTGTAGCGTCATATCTTGGACAGCCTGTCGAAGGATAAATTTTTATTTCATATTTATAGATATTTGATAGGGGATCGAGCTATTCGATCCCCTAAATATTTAGATAGACTACTAAAAAGCCATATCAGCTATTTTCAAAGTATTATTTCAAACTTCTAAGATAAATTTTTTGTTCTTTAGTAATTCGATAGCTTTCACATGCTTTTTGAATCGTTTTATTAAACACCCACGTGTCCAGCTTTTTGGTTTCAAGATAGGGTAGTGTAGAATCCCACTGTTTGGCCAGAGCCGTTGCAAAGAACCAAGCAATCATCATGTTAACGTAGTATTCGTCTGAGTGAATTTGCGCAGGAATCTCAAGGTATTTTGAGTCAAAATCTTCATCCAGAAAATGAGTCATAAGCATCTCTATACCAAAGCGACAGGTATATACGTGGCTAGAAGATGTCCACCTTGGAATTTCAGTTAAAAGTTGTGTGCGATTCTTTTTGAAAACCTGCGGCGACAAGATGTCACACACGGCCCAGTTATCGACATAAGGAAGAAATGCATCAATTGCTGAAATACAGTCGTCAAAGTCTTTAATCTCGGAAACAAGTAGGCTATGTAGCATGTTTTCGTCATAGTAGGCATGCGGGAGGGCGAGAAGAAACTCTTGAGCTTCTTTGCTTTTCCCAAGTTTTTTGGCAAACTTTCTGAGTTGAGGTACGCGTACACCAATGATTAATTCTCTCGGTACATTGGGCATGAGTTTACTTTGAAAAGCGGCATATTCTGTATCTTGAAGTGCAAAGAGCTCATCCTGAATCATTAGGCTCTCCTTTGTTTCATGTGGAAATATGGATATATATAAATCCTTTTCAACGTATATCAAGCCTCGTAGACAAGTGAGAAGCACCTTTAAAGAGTAATCCAATATCTTTGAGTGAGAATGCCATCCTCATCAAAGACTTCATTTTCTAAGATCCCACCGTTATTAATAATGGACTTTGCCGAGCCAATATTATCTTTACGGCAACACATTAAAACACGGTCAATCCCTAATTTTTTGCATTCTTTGAGCGCAAGAGCAATCATTGCCGTTGCATATCCCTTTCTTCTCTCACTTGGACGGATACCATCTCCAATGTGTCCACCACTTAAAAGAAGACCATCATTAAGATAATGACGGATATCAACTGCGCCAACAAAGATATTTCTGTCAAAGTCAAAACAAAAGAGGGTCGTACTAGGAACTCTTCCGTCTGAGGTTTCTTCTTTGGTTTCTAAGAAATTTAGATACTGTTCGAAATTATGATAGTCATACAGAAATATTCTTCGAGGAGAAGAGTTTGTATGGTTTGACTCGATGTCTTGTGTCCATTCTTCAAGCATGTCAAAGAGCTGTGCTTTGGTTTTCTCGCTTGGTTTTATAAGGGTGATATTCATGTAACTCCCTGAGCCTGTTAAGCTTTCTATTCCTTTTAATACAGCAATTCTATCTTAACAATCTGCATGTGCATTATATTGTCTCCCATGTTTGCCAGAAGACGATGAATGCCTTTGATACTTGGTAATTTCATATCGTAATAACCCAGCATGTATCCTTTGGATGAAACGGAAATCTTATCTGCCCAGGAGGAGAGATCTTTTACAGCATTGTTGGTGTAAAACAGATTGCCAAAATCATTCATTCCATGCTTTTTTAGGATGACTCTCATCATGAGTTTGTAGCCTAAAGTTCCAACCGCATCAAAGACGAGTCTACATCCAGGAAAAAGCTCAGTCATTTTTAAGACAATGGCTTTGACATCTTCTTTTTTCAAATAGTGAAAGACACCTGCTGCGTAAAAAACAGCGCCATTGCGTGCATCAACTTGATCCATCCAAGAGAGATCCGTCAAATCGGAGACAATGTTGGTTTCCCTTTGATCGGTACCTGCCAGTTCTTCTCGCATGGCAATAACATCTGGGAAGTCCACATTGAATATTTTGTTTTGTTGGTTTCCACATCTCCTGGTGTCAAGATCGAGTCCACACCCAAGACATACGATTGAGGCATTTGGATGGTTTCTGAGGTAATCGTTTATTTCATACATCATGTCGAGCTGTCGCATGGCACCTTCAAGTGCGCCAAATTCATAGAACGCTGTGTCATATTTCTTATTGAGTTTTGAAAAATCATAGTCCAGCCTGTCACAAATTTCTGTTGCTGCAGGATCTGCGTAGAGTTCAGGAAACTTGTCGCCACATTTCTTTCGGGCATAAAGCGGAATGATGAGCGTTTCTTGCGCCGTTCCGGGCCGTATCTGTAGCTTGTCATCCACGGTGAGTCCTTTTGAGAGAACATGCATTTGATTGATATAATTAATTAAAAGAATACATTATTTATAAGTGGTTTGTATTATTTTTGACTGCATTCGACATAACATAGAGGGAGTCTAGCTACGATAGTTTTAGAAAACTCTATTTTCCACCCTTGTGATTCAAGATACTGAGGATAAGTATCTTCTGTCCAATGGTGTTCAAAACTAACACCGACGATTTTTAGAAAAGATTTCCAGAACGTATTAACTTCAGTATGATTGACAAAGTTTGGAGCAATTAGCATGCCTCCATTTTTTAAGACACGTCTTATCTCTTGTAAGGCTTTGTCCGAGTGTTCCATGATGTGCAGCGCATTTGCAATAACAACAACGTCAAAAGACTGGTTTGCATAGGGGAGACAAGTAGCATCAGCAATTTCAAAGGTAAGGTTTTCTGGATATGTATCCTTTTGAGCCTCTTTAATCATATCAGCAGAATAATCTGTCGCAGTAATGCTCTTTGCTACAGAGGCAATATGTTTTGCTATAAGTCCTGGTCCAGTTGCAATTTCAAGAACAGTTTTGTCTTTTACAACGTGTGAGATACGATCGTACATCCATTGATATGCTTTTTTATCAGGAAGCATGGATTGGCGATAGAACGGGGCATACCAATCCCAAATTGTTTTTTTCATATCCAATATTATCTATTCAAATTTTTTAGTTAAACCGTAATTTCAATTTGATTCTGTTCAATGGCAACAATGCAACTTTCATAATAGCCATCTCCGGTTGTCCTTGGTCCGCTGATGACTTTATAGTTGTCTGCCTTCAACTCTGCAGTGAGAGCATCTACCTTTTCTTTACTTCCTACACTGAAAGCAATATGGGCATATCCTGTGCGGTTGAGTTCTTTGGGCAAGTCTGGCATTTCCGGTTTGTTCATGATTTCAAGTCGTGCGCCGTTATCAAAGGAGAGAAAATATGAGCGAAAATCCGTTTGAGGATTATGATAGCCGTCGTTAGGTGTTGCCCCAAAGTACTTCACAAAAAACCGTCGAGCGCCCTCTAGGTCATTTACATACAGTGCGATATGTTCAATTCTCATGGCTGTCTCCGAAAAATCTATAGCTGCATTTTGTTCTTCTAGTCAATAACGCCCAGCGTAGTCACTCTTTGCTATAGCAGTCCATTTTCTGATGAATTTTGTTTTAGCTTCTGTATAAGCATCTCTATTGTGTTCAAATTGTTTCCATAAACCCAATTTCAACGTTTCGTATTCTTTTGCAATCTGTGGATGGTCTTTCAGGTAATCTCGAAAATACAGTTCATCGTTATCTCCGACATATCGGAGATGAATGTGAAAGACCTTATCGGCAAACCCATTTTTAGTATAACCAGAGTTCAAAGATATTCTGCGATCTTCCGTTGACATTCGCAGAAGTCCACTGCGCTCGATAAGTTGCGCAATACATTCGATATTAGAATCCGTTGAAATTTCAACAAGAACGTCGACTATATCTTTTGCCCATATTCCAGGAACTGCGGTACTACCAATATGACTAATCCTTTTTATAGAGTGTTGAGGTAAAATATATTGTAGCTTGGCTTCCATTTCACTATAAAATGCATCCCATTTGTCATTGTGTTCGACAAGAAATATTGGGAAAAGTTCCCATAATTCGTTCAGAGACATTTCTGATAGTTCTTTTTCTACTTTCATAGGTTTCTTTTCCTTCTTTGATAGTCTCCTAATTTTGTCTTGATATATTACTTTTTCCTCGCCACAAAGTAGTATCGATGAATTTTTCCCTTGATTACGCCATCTTGCTCAATAATTTTCTGAGCTTTAAAGAGATTCTCTTGGTATTTTTTGACTTCAAAGTACGGGAATTCCCAGTCAATGATTCTTGCAAACCAAACGAGAGCACCTACATCATAAAATTCTATCGGTCTATAGGCTTCAGCTTCCTCAATAATGTCAAATCCATTGTCTATGAATTCCTGTCTGGCAATACTCAAATAAGCTTTAGGAAAGGGAAGCTCGACATTGCCTAGTAGAAGCTCTACTAGGTCTCTATCATTCTCAGCGCCAACTTGTTGCGTAAGAAATATACCTCCACTTTTAAGAATTCTTTTTAGTTCTTGTATGTTGTATTTACCGTGCCTGTTGGTAACAAGATCGAAGTAATCATCTTCAAACGGAAGCTCATCTCCTCCGTCAGCTGCCTTAAAATCTATCCCTAAAGGAAGAAGTCTTTCTTCGCATAGTTTGATGTTTGGCGCATAGCCTTCGATTGCTGCAGTATGTTCAGGATTGGCAAGAAAAGACAAAAGAAATTCTCCGCCGCCCGTTTCCATATCTAATAGATAATCAGTATCGTGTAGATAGGATTTGATGATACTTCCAAAGTCCCACGGAAGATCATCCTCTTCTTTATATCTGTCCCTAATGTGAGAGAAATCCCATCCTTTGATATGAGCGATTTCTTGTTCATGTAGCCATTGGGTGAGAAGTGCCTGTTTTTCCATAGGTTTCCTTAAGACCATGATTTTATGACATACAATTATTGTATATTGTTTGACTGTATAGAACAATTTTTACCTAATCTACCTGCTTATTTATTATATTTATGCAGGTAGATTGCTTATTTTATATATAAAAGGGGAGTAAAAGGTTAAAACATACAATGAAGCGTTAAGCTGTGTAATTTTTGTATTATCACAACATTGAATATATAAAGCTCTTGTTATTAAATTATTTCAAGACGATTTATCAATAAGTATAACTATAAAAAATTGATTAGTTTTAAAATAAATTTAAGAGAGATAGACAAAGAAAACCATTTTATAAATAAAAGATTCAGTATTGTCGCCAACTTATCAAATTGAAAAATCATCAAATTTATCATGGCATCAAGTATAGTTTCTGGAGCTGTAGGTGTAATTACTCATAAGCAATTAATATCGTGGCTTAGAAAGGCTCTCAGAGGCTCATTTTCTGGGTAATAATAATGTGATTGAGGCTCTGTATACTATTGCAGTTGATACTATTTATATAATAGTATATAAAAGTCTGATAATCGATATTATGTAAACTAATGAATTGGAAGAAAAGGAGAAGGATTTTGAGCCCCTCTCCTTCGTATTTACATACGCTGTGCCAGTAACGAGTATTACACCGACGAATCAGTCATGACATTTAGTTTAAGAATGACATCACTTTCATATATCTCATCATAAATAACAAGAATCTTGTCGAGAGCCATCAGTTCTGTTTGTCCAGTTGGAATAATTTCCAAACCCGCGCGATCAATAGTTACAATTCTAACTTTGTCTGGCCATGGGATGTCTTGCAGCAGCTTGCCTTCAATAAGGCTTCCTTGGCCAATAGTAAATTCATGAAGGATTTTCTCGCCAAAATCTAGCGTTGGTTTAGACTCCCCTTGCTGCGAAGCTAAGAATTCTGCAAGTAAGTGCTCGTAGAATGGGTCAACACGCAGGATATTTGCGGTTACATAGGACACAATTGCAACTGCAGACATAGCCATAAGGGCTTCAAGAGAACCTGTAAGCTCAAAAATGAGCACTACCCCGGTAACAGGAGCTCTCACTGCCCCGGCAAATATTCCTGCGACACCCATGGCAATAAAATTTGGCGCATACGCCATTGGGATACCAAAAATATGGGTAGCTACCAGGGCAAACAGTGTTCCAACAAGTGTTCCCATAACAACCATTGGAAAGAGCGTTCCACCAGGAGTTCCTGCAGCAAAACATGTTGTAGTAAAGAAATATTTGCCCAGTAAAAGCACTATTACCATGAGCTCAGTAAGCGCTGCTGGCTCTTTGATTTTCTCGATAATGGCATCGCCGCCACAAAGGAGATCTGGCCAGGTAAACGCCATAATTCCTGCAAGCATAAAAGGAATAATAAGCCTCGAGAAAGGCACAAATTTGGTAATTTTTTTGTAAAGCCTCTGTGCAAAGAACATTCCCTTATTGTGAAGTGCACCCAATAAGCCGCAGATAACACCTACAAAAAGTACAAAGGCGTAATCAACGTGCGGCAGCGGTGCTACGTATGGAAGCTGAAGTACTGGCTTCATTCCAAGGACGTTTGATACAAGAAAGTCAGCGCCTACTGAGGCGGTCATTGCCGAGATAATCAATGGAGCATGAAATTCTTTCTGGATCTCTTCGATAGCAAAGAGTGTGCCGGTAAGAGGCGCATGAAAAGCAGCAGACATGCCCGCAGCAGCACCACAGGTAACTAGAAGACGTTCTTCTCCCCTTTTGCGCTTGAGGAGCTTGGAGACTGCTTTACCGGAAACAGCGCCTAACTGGACTGATGGACCTTCTCGACCCATAGACAGTCCGCCAAAGGCAACCAGAACGCCTTGGATAAACTTGACGGGAAGAACTCGATACCAGGGCATATCGGCAGACCCCATGACTTCAGCATTGGTCTGAGGAATTCCGGAGCCGGACGTATAGGGCTCAAATTTCATGAGCAAGCAGACGGCTATCATAAGAATGAGCAGGATGCCAAACCAAAGAGCCATATAAGGCCAATTACCTGCAATTGATTGGGTAATGGAGCGCATTTGTACTTCAGCGAAAGAGAGACAAAGCCGATACAGTGTTACTACGCCACCACCCATAAGGCCAACAAGTAGGCCTTCTCCAATGAGTGCTACCTGGAATCTTCGAGAAAAGTGACGCTCAATAA
The DNA here is from genome assembly GCF_000024225.1 of Lancefieldella parvula DSM 20469. NCBI lineage: Bacteria > Bacillati > Actinomycetota > Coriobacteriia > Coriobacteriales > Atopobiaceae > Lancefieldella > Lancefieldella parvula. Next base: position 838,935 of record NC_013203.1, on the reverse strand, counting down.
CGTTTGTCTTATGTTTGAGATGAAACGCCACAATCTCCCCTAGCGGTTAATGGTTGAAAAAAGCACGTAAAGCGTACTTGGATATTGTACGACTTTACGTGCGTATAGTTAAAATTTGTACAAAATTTGTACGTAGTTGAGGGCGCGTACCCAACTATGATTAGCCAGAGAATGGTCCTCCACCATAGCAAGCGTAAACAGGACCCTCGATGACGCCGACAGACTCGTTGGCTGCATGAATCATGCGACCACCGCCGATATAGATTCCAACATGCTCGTAGCCTGCACGGGTAAAGATGATGTCACCATAATTGAGCTCATCCATGGAATCGTGCCAGTTACCAGCAGCACGAATGGCGCGTCCAATGGTTCCTGCAGTACCTTTGCGATAACCAAGGAAGCAGTAATAGACCAGACCACCGCAGTCAAAGCCAGAAGCAGGAGAAGCTCCACCCCAAACGTATGGATAGCCAATGCAAGCATAAGCAGTGGCAACGCCGCCGCCTGCGGCTGGATAACCACCGCCACCACCGCTGGAGTGTGATCCGCTGCCTGAACCAGACCCACTACTAGAGTTAGAGCCACTACCAGAGTTAGAACTGCTACTGGAGTTGCTAGAGCTCGAAGAGCTGGAGTTTGAATTTGAACTGTTAGAGGGGCTATCGTTGGACTCAGAGCTGTTAGAGGGGTTCTCACGAGTAACAGTCTCAATTGCATAAGCAACGTTGTTATTTGCTGATGCAGCCTCTTGAGCGGCAAGCTGTGCTTTTACCTCTGCATCAAGAGAGTCATAGTAAGCCTTAGCTTCCGCAACTTGGCTTTGAAGACCATCTGCGGTTGTTTTCATTTCTGCGACCTGAGCTTGGAGATTCTCTTGCTCGGCTTGAAGCTCAAGCTGCTGAGCCTGAAGTTGATCGCCAAGAGTCTTAACCGTATTAATGGAGTCAGCCTCTTGCTTGCTAGTGCGGTCCATATAATAGACACGGCTGACAAAGTCCTCTGGGCTTGATGCTCCAAGGAGGAAGTCCAAAGTTTCCTGTGGGCCTGCTTTATAAGCACTCCTCATTGCTGCAGAAAGGACCAGGCGCTGCTGATTGAGCTGGTTTGTGGTTTCTGCAATCTGCTCTTGAACTTCACCAATCTTGTTGTTGGTAGCGTCAAGTGCATAGGTTTTCTCGTTAAGGTTATCCATGGCTTCTGCAAGAGCTGCACCAAGTGAGTCTAACTGGGCAGATGCGGCCTCAAGATCGCTTTGTGGGTCTGCGAATAGCCTAGCTGGAGTAAGCAGCGTAGCAGCTACACCAAGACCTGCAAATAAGAGAGCGTCTCGTCTTGTGAAAGATCGGCGCTGTGACATATAAGCTCCTTCCGCAAAGCACGAAAACAATTGGGCTACGTGTTGCTTTGCTTTGTCATCTAGGATAGCTCATTTGATAAAAAATCAAAGTCAATTTGCCGATTTCTTAGCGAGAAACCCATGTTGACAGGAAGCTACCCTATTGAGTATTTGAATAGTTTACCCCGAAAATGGTATTTCATACAAACTTGAAAGAACATTTACGCAGCTATTTAACGTGTGATAAGTAAATAACATTGCATAAATTTAACTTTGACCTGCGATTATGGAGAAAATCTATGCATTGCAAACAAGTTTACTTTAATTAACAAAATGCTTATGTATACAAAATAAAAGGCTGACAAGCATACAATCTTGCCAGCCTAAAGTGAGTTTGATGTAAGCAATTATGCTTATTGAACCTTAATAAGGGTGTAGACCTCTTGATCAAAGCATTTACCAATAATTTCTCTTGGGTGAAGATAGCAAAGCTCAAGTGCAAATGCAAAACCAGCTACTTTTGCACCGGCCTTCTCGGCAAGTTGAGCACAAGCAACACAGGTACCGCCAGTAGCAACAAGATCATCAGCAATAAGAACTACGTCGTCGGGGGTAAGTGCGTCAGTATGAATTTGAAGCTCACTAGTACCGTACTCAAGATCATAAGCTTGAGCGTACACCTCACGAGGTAGCTTGCCAGGCTTACGAGCAGGAACAAAGCCTGCACCTAGTCTGTAGGCTACAGGGGTTCCAACAAGAAAACCACGAGCCTCAGCACCAATAACCTTTGTAATTCCTGCATCTGCAAAGTGCTCTGCAATGTCATCGACAACTGCGTGGAAGCACTCAGGGTCTTTAAAAAGTGGAGTTACATCTTTAAAGATAACACCTGGCTCTGGATAATCAGGAATGCTAATGATATGACTCTCATAATCATACGTAGACACAGTGTCCTCACATTCAAAATCAAAAATTAATGAATAGTTATATACACCTAGATTACTCGTCTAGGCGCATATCCTTAAAAGATTCACGAACTAATTTAGTGATAAGTTCATTTCTAATTGCATTAGTAAGGCCTAACATGCGGGTTAGAGCTGCCATAAACTTCTGACGAGTTTCATCAGTATAGTCAACTTCAACTCCCCCACCTTTTTTGGCATATACGACAAGTGATTTAGCAAACATACTAGACTCTCGGTTTGCAGCCATAACGTATTGTCGCAGGTTTTTAGGCTCAAAACCAAAGTGACGAAGATCACTACAAAGGCGAATCAACGTAAGATCTTTGCCGTCTACAAGGTCTCTACCATGTGGAGATCGTTTAAGGGTAATAACGCCTGCTTCGGAAAGCTGACGAACAAATCCTACAGAGCATCCCACAATTTCTGGAATGCGATCAATGGCGTGATATTTCTGGACAATTTCAGGGTCATCCACAGGAACAACAATAGCGTCAGCATGTGTTGCGCCAAGAATTGCTTGGGAAACTTGTTTTCCATCAAGTGGTGATTGAACCTCGCGAGAAGAACCTTGAGCTTCTGGTGTAGCTTGAGCCTCAGTGTTAGTGGCTTCAACAGCTTGATCATGGACTTGTAGTTCAGCTTCAAGGTTTTTATCTTGTCTATCAAGTTCTTCTTTAATGACGGAGAGCGGCATAAAGCGATTTTTCTGCAAATACAGAATGGTCTCAAGGCGTTTAACGTCATTTTGAGAATACAAACGATAGCCACCAGCGGTCCTAATGGGGGTAATTAAGCCCTCATTTTGTAGGTATCTGACTTTAGAAACACTCAAGTCTGGATAGAGTGTCTGTAATTTCTTGACTACTTTACCGATGGTAAGAAAGCTTGAATCAGCCATAAAGTTATCCTTTAACTTTAAGCTGAAACTCTACTGGTATGAAAGACCATACGGAACGTGCCAATCTGAATGGTTGAACCATCGCGTAGCGTAGCTTTATTGATAATGGCACCATCAACCCAAGTACCATTGAGAGAATCGAGGTCTTCAATAGTTGCGTAACCAAGGGAAAGGTTAGAAAGATCAATAGTGGCATGATTTCTGGATACCGTCATGTCATTTAAGAAAACGCTGCTCTTTGGATCTCTACCAAGAGAAATCTGTGGAAGATTAAGCTCAAAAGTTTGACCAGTCTGTGGTCCCTTAACAATGGTAAGGACAGGATGAGATGGCTTTTGTTGAGCCATGAGGTCTGGAACCGTAGCGTCAGCTGATGGCATGCGGAAAATCTCTGTCGAGTCTGGTGACTGCTGTTTGATGTCGTCAGTTGACATAGTTTCTCCTTAATTTTGGTTACAAGATAATAATAACGCTTAACGGCACGCGATGCAGTTCATTTCGATGAGCGCACCAAGTGGTAACGCAGAAACTTCAACAACTGCTCGACTAGGCGCTGGAAGGACAAAATACTGTCTGTAAATCTCATTTACTTTAGGTAAATCATTGATATCGGCAAGGTAGATAGTTGTCTGAGCAACATCAGAAAGCGTACATCCTGCTTCTGCCAGAATTGACTGAGCAAGATGAATGATGCGAGTTGTCTGTTCTTCAACTCCACCGTCAATTAATTTGTTTGGATTTTCTGCAGATACTGCAATTTGACCAGTTACAAATACTAATCTACCTGCAGTAGTACCTTGGGAGTATGGCCCCATAGGAGTTGGGACACCTACTGCATTAATTGCATATTTCATAGAAGATCTCCTCTTGCACCAATGAAATCATCGGAGGTTCTAAGTAAACCCCAACCCTCAAGTTTATCTTTAGCTAATACTACTTTAGTGTTACTTGCAAGTTCTGAAAACCATGGAAGATACGTTTTCAAACCTTTAGCAAGTTGTTTGTGTCCAAGAGGATGAACTGTCTCAAAAGAAAGTAGACTCCTAAAAAGAATTACCGTATGAACCGGAGGAATCATAACTAAATATGCAGGAACTTTCTTAGTTGAAACATTAGCTACAAGAGCTGGGATTGTCTGGTCAAGCATAAGGTTACAAAGTTTTGACTCTTCTGGAAGCTGTTGCTCACCAAGATAGTCCATAAGAACTTTTTCTATTTTTTTACCAGCAAGAAGAAGTGGCGTCAGCAGCGGAGTTGCATTTTCCAAAGACACCTCAGCATAAGGAGCTATGCCGTTTTGTTCAACAGAAGCAATGATAGAAAGCCACTCTTCAAGGATAAGTGAGCGCTTAGAAGCATCAAGTACAACGTACTCGTTTTGACCAGAACGCGCGAGAAGTGCGATGGAAGATAGAGATCCATCTCCTGTGAGCACACACTCAAAAGAAGTCTCCCCTATCTCAAGCTGTTTACCTGCAAAGACAGCTTCAACAAAATTCTGAGCTGACGCTCCACTTACAAGTGTGTAACTAATACCACTGAGATCAACAAGGACGCAGTCCTTTAGAGCATCCTCAAGGGGTTTCTCGCCATAGAAAGATTGGGCTAAGTCGAAGCCTTCAGGTGAGGTTGAGAATTGCGCGCCAAGATATTCAAGCTCGGTATGGAGGATAGAGCGTTTCTGCTCAGACATTAGTTTTCTCCAAAGAGATACGGAGCAACCGAATGGAGGTCAAAGAGGTTGTAGGCTGGAATAGTCCAAAGTGTGACATGCGCCTGAGTAATGGTAGTTCCTACTCTCGCAGAATCCTGCGACCAGTCTGTTGAAGAAATCAGTTGCTCATCAGCTACTGGGTAGTTGAGTGAAAGCATAGTTGTCTGATACGTAAAATCTTTAGATCCTGGCCAAGCCATATACGTAGTGGAGGTTAGTGGTTTAACTACTGTAGAGAACAAGAAATTATCTTCACTGGGACGGATTTGAATAATCTGGTCAGCACGCTGAACGCTTATACGGTTGTAATTGCGATAAGCCCAGTTCATCAGTATGGCTGTATCGTCAAAACGACCTTGTATGGTCTCGCAACCAAGCACGCAGGTATAAAGCGTGATGTTTCCACGCTTGGAAGCTCCTAAGAAAGCGGTACCAGAATCTTCTGCGCCTGTTTTGATGCCGAGAAGACCACGATAAGTATCCATAAGATCATCAGTTGAGTGGAATGTACGTTGCTCCCCTCCTACCGTTGTGGTGTATGACCTGGTATGAACAGCACTTGCGATTAGTGGGTAATGTTCTCGAGCATAACGACCCATCAGAGCAAGGTCTCGTGCCGTTGAATAATGACCGTCGGCATCTAAGCCGTGAGGATTCTGAAATTGCGTATGAGTCATGCCAATCTCAGCGGCTTTCTTGTTCATTTGATCAGCAAAGGCCTGCTGAGAGCCGGATACGTTGATGGCAATGTTATAAGCAGCGTCATTTGCCGAATATACCAACATCATCATAATAAGCTGCCTGAGTGTTGGAGTATCGTCCGAGGTTAAACCTGCAACCTGTGAGCCTTCTTCAAGATCTGGAACAGTGATTTTACAAGGCTCATCAAGATTAACACCTGAATCAAGTGCAACAATCGCAGTCATGACCTTAGTGATGGATGCCATAGGAAGCTCTTGATCGGGATTTTTACTCCAAAGAACGTTTCCCTGTGAATCAGTAACAATTGCAGTAGTTGCCTCGGTAAGTTTTGGTTCATCGGTTACAGAAGACTTGTTAGAAGAGGTATTTTCTGCCAGAACCTTAGATGCAGGTATAAAAGGAGCGGTGAGGACAATCACAAGCAGCAAACTTACAAGAAAAGCCAGCGTCTTATAAGAGAGCTGGCGCAAAGATACATGGTTGTGCTGGAGGAAAGTCATAAACAACCTAACTTATGCTTGAGTGATTTTACTATCTTTAACTATTTTAGCCGCTTCAACAGTATAAACAATGGCGGTAATTGCCGAGAAAATAATTCCTATGTACACAAAGAAGATGCCTAGAGCACTACTTTCAGAATTAAGACCTGGAAGCCAGTTAACGTTTACTAGTCCAAGTCCGGAAACAACGGGAATGCCTAGGAGAAGCAGGCTAAAGCCAGTCATCAAAAATGCAGTTGCAGCTTTACCTACAAAGGCAACATCAATGGGACGTCTACGGAATTTGCGAACTACAAGTGCACCCAGGGTAAGGTAAACGTCTCGTCCAATAACAAACAGCGGAATCCAAAGAGGAAGCTCACCAATAATTAGGAGCCCGAGAACACCAGTAATAAGAAGGACTCGATCCATGATAGGATCCATGATTTTACCCAGCCAGCTGACGGTCTGTGTTCTACGAGCAATCTGACCGTCAAGAAAGTCAGTGACAGCTGCGGTTACATAACAACCAAGCGCAACCCAACGATTTCCACCTGTTGAGAAGAGAACGAGGAAGACAATTGTAAGAATCAATCTGCAAAATGTAATAACGTTTGCAACGGTAAAAATAGCATTGGAAGGATTGTTAGAACTACCAACTGGATCAGTAATAGTACCTTCTGCCTGAGCTTTTGCTGCATTAGCGTCTGCTGCTTCTTTAATTTGGGATGCTACTTGATTAGCTAGCTGCTGCCTAGTTTGCAACGTGATTCTCCCCTTTTTGTAGAACATAACATGTTTCTATTTTAACGTAAGTTGTGCGATAGCAAATTATTGGCACATTTGTTTAACAAAGGCCACAAGAACGCGGATACCTTGGGCATAAACGCGTTTCTCGATACGTTCATCAATGCCGTGAACGCCGTTTGCCTCATCTTCTGGTGTTGGCCTAAAAGGACAAATACGCAGAATAGAATCGCAGATTCCCTCATATCGAACGGAATCGGTACCACCACATACAAACGATGGAACAAAAGTAACGCCTGGATGGTAATGTTCCATGATGGCCTTGAGTTCTTGATAGCCGGCTCCAATTGGAGAATCAATTCTTCCCGCAGAAGTGGAGTGCAAAACCTCAACGTCGATGTTAGGGTCAACTTGAGCCACCACCTGTTTAATGTGCTCAACAGTTTTGTTGACGCTTACACCAGGAAGCAGCCTGATGTTGATGATTGCATTGACATTACCAGGCATAACATTAGCCGCACTGCTTGAACCCTCAAGCATATTAAAGGCATATGTTGTAGTGACAAATGGATAGATCTCTTTAATCTGAGCTGCTGCAACTGCAATTTTATCTGCATTTGTATCAACATCATGTACCAGGGATACAAAAGGTTCTTCTGTAATTTCTGGTGCAAGAACTTTAAAGGTTTCTTTGACAATATCATTAAGCTCAGGTTGAGGTTTAGCTTTAGAAAGAGCTGCAAGCGCGCAGGTCAAATGCTCAAGTGATGTTCCACCAAACGGATTAGAGGAATGTCCTCCATGTCCGAGTGCGGTGAGCTTAACGTTCAAGAAACCCTTTTGTGAGATACAGATGTCGGCCACCGTGGCCTTAGGTGCACCGTATGCACTGCCGTCAAAAAATGTGGTGGTACCTTCGTCTAACAGGCAAGCTGCACGCATTTCTCGTGCGGCCATTACCTCTGCAAGCTTGGTGGCGCCGTGGCTTAAGACCTCTTCGTCCTCGCCAAATGCCAGGTAGATAGAGCGTTTTGGCGAGAAACCCTGTGAAAGCAGATACTCCAATGCCTCAAGCTCTCCCATGAGCATATCTTTGATGTCGAGCGCGCCTCGCCCCCAAATATAGGTGTCGTCGACATCTCCGCCAAAGGGGTCATGCGTCCATGCATCTTCCGTTCCAGGTACAACAGGAACAACGTCTTGGTGTGCAATAAGCATCAATGCAGGAAGCTCATGGTTAGATCCTGGAATTTCAATGAGTAGCGAGTGACCAATCACTTCAACGTTGGAAGCTGCGGTCATAACATATGGGAAACTATCAACAATGTGCTGTTGCAGGCCATCAAATTGCGTCCAATCAGTTGTATCAGCGTCTACATATACCGTCTTAAAAGACAGAGCCTTTGCTAGTCGTTCAGACATCGCCTCTATGTTGAGCTCTGGATATTCATCCTCGTGAGCAAAGTGGTCATAAATATTCATAGACTCTCTACTAATCTCGTGGTCTTAATGTAATAACGTAATAATAATGGCAATCTATATTCGTTTCTCTACTCTTGCTGATAGAATTAACAAAACACTCATTTGTTGTATATGGAGTTTGGAGTCTTGATGATTAAGCTTGTTCTTTCCGATATGGATCAAACATTAAAACCAGCAGAAAATCCGTCTATTTCAGAAAGAACTCATCAGGCAATTAAGAACCTTAAGGCTGTAGGTATTGCGTTTGGTCTTTCTACTGGAAGGCCAGTATACGATGCTCTGTCTTATCTCAAATCAGACGTTTCTCTGACCGATACCGGCTTGTTTGCTAGCGGAAAGCTTCTCTACTTTAATGGTCAACTCATTTTTAAGAAACAATTTACCTATGAAATTATGGAAAAAATCTTCGAAGTAATTTCTCCAATGCAAGACTGCTTGCTTACATATTATGAAGAAGGACCACTTGAGCAGCCTTTAGATGCTTCATTTGTATCTACTTGGAAAATAGTTAATACCACTCAAGAGGTAGTTGATTATCTTGCAGCCTCGTTCAACACTTTTGTGCCAGGACTTGGACCTCAGTTCGTCCCAAAAGATGTTCCTATGTATGCAGGAGGTCTACTCATCCCTCAAGATGAAAAACGGCAGCAAGAAATCTATGAAGCGGTTACCAGCGCAGTTCCAGAGGTTGAACTAGTTTCCCCATATTCGGGTTGGTTTGATATCAATTATCGTGGCTGGAATAAGGCACAAGGATTTAAAACGCTTGTTGAAGCTATGGGCCTTAAACCGGAAGAAGTCATTGTTTGTGGTGATTCTGGAAATGACTTGGACCTTCTTAAGCTTGCCCCATATTCATGCTGCATGGAAAACGGTACTGACGAGGCCAAGGAAGTTTCAAAGTACCTGTTGCCTAGCGTGTATGAGGAAGGCGTAGCTCAGCTCTTAGAAGCGCTTACAGAGGCTCAGGGAGACTTTGATTCTGAGGTTGTCCAGGCTGTCCTGAAGAGAACTCTATAGAATTAGAGCTTGATGCAAAGCGTGGCAATATAGTCATTTCCATACTGTGATAATCGATTTCTTTTATCACATGACTCATAAAAATCTATCATAGCAAGGCCATTTTTAAGTTGGCCTCTAATCTGAGTTTCTAAGGTATGGCTAAATTCATATCCATATTCTGGATCTATGGTTATTTTGCCCTGCTCTTCAAGCTCTTTTGAATTAAAAGGGATCGAAAACTTTAAAAGTAATTCCTCATCGGGGTGGTCCCATACAACGTCAGCGTCATACATGTACGTCCAAGGATTCATGAAGCCGACCATTAACAGCCCACCCTTTTTCAATACGCGAGCTGCTTCTTTATACATGTTTTCTAAGTCTTCAATGTATACATTCGAAACTGGATTAAAAATAATATCGAAAGTTTCATCTTCAAATGGAAATGGTTTTGTCATGTCAGCTTGAACGGTATTGATTTTTAAGCCTTCTCTTTTAGCAACCATCTCATCTTTTTGTAATTGTGATGTAGAAAAATCCATTATGGTTACGTCATAACCTTTTGCAGCAAAAACTGGACCTTGCTGTCCACCACCACAAGCTAAACCTAATATCTTTTTTCCGTTGGCTTTTCCAAACCATTCTTTTGGAACTTTTTTCCCAACCGTTAATGCGACAGAAATTGGATTATTTTTAACTTCTTCTAATTCCTCATGTGTCAACGGCTCGGTATAGTCATTTTTTACATTATTCCATCTATTTTGATTTAATTTTATATAGTCATTCACCTTATAATCTCCTCAAAATATTATTGTATTTCGGCTTAAGTTGGATGTATTACTGTTACAGTTTTCTAGCTTCTACAAATTATAATTTGTTTTCTCGTTGTTTGTAACACATACCATTTTTTAGCTATTTTTTACAAGTTGAAATAGCATGCAACCTAGTACATATAGTCTTATCTCAAAGTGTTATATCTGAATCGTAAAAAAAGTGGCTGCATTTAATGTGTTTTCTGCAGCCACTTTTTTGTTACTCGCACGTGTCTAATCGTGCATAGTCAATCGTATTGAGTTCTGCGGGTTTCTCCGCACTTCTACTTAATCAGTCCGCTGTTCCTTAAAAGTAGTTCAATATCAGTGCCCTTGACAGCCTTGAGAGCTACCTTCAAAAGCATTTTCTCTTTGAATGAGAGAGGGGCCTTATCAAGAGTTTTCTTGTCCAGGGCATAGTAGGTTGCTCTAAGAAGCTCTCTGATGTCGTACTGAGAACCCCAAACCTCTGGCACACCCCTATCAACATTCATTAGAGTGTAGACGGACTCCATACCAGTACGGATTGAATACTCTGTAGTAAAGATAGTATCTCGAGGAGTCTCGGCAAACTGTCCAATAAAGGCAAAGTTAACAGATCCCTCAGGTACAACTAGAGGTCGATCTTCTGCTTTTCTCGGCTGGAAGAATGCGTTGATATAAGGCATAAAGCATGTAGTAGTGTTACAGCGATTCTTTGCCCAGTCCTCAATCTTCTTGGTTGGAACGCCAATGTGATAGAGCCATTCCTGGCACACTTCTTCGCCAGTGCAGTTACGCATAGCTTTCTTAACAAAATTACCAGGTTTGTTGGTGCTCAGAGCATAGACCCAGATAAGTACAGTGTCTTTGTCCTGTGCTCTAAATTGTGGCTGACGGTTAATAGTCCACGAGAGGTACCAGTTATCGGTGCTATCTTTGACGGTTACAATGCCACCGGTTGTGACTTTACCTTCTCTTGGATCTCTCTTGCAGACGCCAATGATTTTCTTGATAATCTCTTCATCTTTTGTCTGGATAGTGGCGCTCATCCAGTTGGTTGCCTCAAAGTCACTGCAGAAATTTTCAGGATTACCGTACTCACCATGTTTAGCCTGAGTTGCGATGTTTTTCCACAAATCCCAGGACTCTCCCACGCCATTTCTCACGTTACTAATATCGGGAGCTGTGTTCTGATCACCATAGCAAGAGGTATCGGTGCAGCAACCATTGGTAATAAACACTAAATCGTCTTCAGTAAGATCGATGGTTTGCTGCGAGCCGTCCTTCTTGTAAACAATCTGAGTAGCTACCTTTTTACCGTTGGTATCGTTGATGATAACGTTTTTGACATCCATACCATAATCAACGGTGACGCCATGGTCCTCAAGATACCTTACCAACGGCAAAATCATGCTCTCATACTGGTTGTATTTAGTAAAACGTAAAGCGGTAAAGTCAGGGAGGCCATCAATATGATGACAATACCTGCATAAATAACGCTTCATTTCAAGAGCTGAGGACCATCTTTGGAATGCAAACATAGTCTGCCAATAAAGCCAGAAGTTAGTATTCCAGAATGAATCAGGAAGCACCTCGCTAATCTTCTTGTCCTCAAGGTCCTTCTCGGGAGTCATAAAGAGCTTAGCGAGCGCAAGTGATGACTCTCTATCAAGCTTGAACTTCTTGTCTGTGTGAGCGTCTTTGCCACACTTCTCAGAAGCTCTGCACAGGGAGTAATTAGGGTCGTGCTTGTTGAGCCAATAGTACTCATCAAGTACCGAGATGCCAGGCGTTTCAATAGATGGAACGTCTCTGAACATATCCCACATACATTCAAAGTGGTTGTCCATCTCACGGCCACCGCGCATATAGAAACCCTTGGTTATATCTTTGCGGCCATCACAGCTTCCTCCTGCAAGTTCAAGTTTTTCTAGCAGGTGAATTCTTGAACCTTTAACCTGACCATCGCGGACAAGATAAAACGCAGCAGCTAGACCTGCAAGACCTGTTCCAATGATATAGGCTGATTTTTTGTCGGCATCTTTGGGTTTTTCTGGTTTAGCGAACGATTCATACGTTCCAGCAGAGTAGTACATAACTTCCTCCTTAGTTTTCCGCATTAATACCTGCGAAAATTAGTAAGTTACCCTTACCTCGCGTCCACTATAAACTTATAAACTGCTAAAGAAAATACACAAAAAGAGTGGATTGTCCGATAAAGTGACAGTCCACTCAGATTACAGCGGTCATATAAAGACAAGATTTATAACCAGCATCAAAAAAATTGTTTCAAAAATAGCAATTAATTAGCCTTCTTTTGCAGGAGCTGATGTGTTTAACTTGTATTAGTTAGATAAAGCTAACTTTATAACATGAAGGAGGTCTTAGTATGGAAGCTGGTCACGAGTTTTTACTTCGTATGGGCAAAACAAGACTGCGTCCTGGAGGTATTGAGGCAACCAACTGGCTGCTTAATTCTGTGGATATCACGCCAGAAACTCAGATTCTTGAGGTGGCTTGTAATATTGGAACAACTACGGTTGAGCTGGTAAAACGTTTTCACTGCCATGTAACGGCAATTGATCTCAATGCAGACGTGCTCTCCAAAACAAGAGAAAACATCGCGAGAAACAATATCTCAGAGTACGTAACGGTGGAACAAGGAGACGCTACAAACCTCTCCTACCCCGATAATAGCTTTGATGTTGTTATCAACGAAGCAATGCTCACTATGCTCTCTGAACAGCAGAAAGAGGCAGCCGTAAAAGAGTATGCACGCGTACTGAAGCCAGGTGGTGTGCTACTCACTCATGACGTTCTTTTGCTCAAAGAAAATGATGAGCTAGTCCATGAGCTCTCGCGAACTATTAACGTTAATGTGAAGCCACTTACCCTTGCAGATTGGAAGAGTCTCTTTGAGTCAGCGGGTTTCTCGTCAGAAACTAAGAGCGGCAAGATGACGCTTATGAATCCAGCAGGACTCATCGCTGACGAGGGCGCAGATGGCGCTTTAAGGGTTATCAGAAATGGTCTCAAGCCCGAGAACACCAAGATGTTTACCAGCATGTTTACGTTCTTTAACGATTACGCCAACGATCTCAACTACATTGCCGTAGTGAGTAGAAAGCCAAAATAGGCATCGTCTTAAGGCGGGCACAGACTAAAACACGTATCCATCGGGCTAGACTCGGGCTCGATAGCAAAGAAGGAAGCTGATATTTATACCAGCTTCCTTCTTATTTGATGCGTGTTATGTGCGAAGCCTATTTTGCCTTTGCGCAGGCAGCCATAGCAACGGAACCAATGTAATTGATTGGGTTGGTGAAGTTTGGCTGGAACAGAAGGTCAACAGCTGCAAGATTATCAATGGTCATACCAGCGGCAATAGCAACTGAGACGACGTTTGCTGCTTGAGCAACATCGTCATGTGTCGAGAAGAACTGTGCGCCTTTGATAAGGCGAGTTTCTGGATCCCAGACAAGTGTTGCGGTAACTGGCTCGGTAGTCAACATGAACTCAGGACGATAGTTCTCTGTAATGGAGATGGAATCGTACTCGTAGCCACGAACCTTGCCACCCGCAACGGTGAGACCTGTTGCTGCCATGGAGTAGTTGTAGAGCTGAACAGCGCTGGAAGCCTGGGTACCAGCGTAAGCAGCGGTTGGCTCAAGCATGTTAGGACCAACGTGCAGGCCTTGGCGAACAGCGTTGGTAGCCAGTGGAATGTAGTCCTCTTTACCAGTGACGTTAAAGATGATGGAAGCAGAGTCACCAGCTGCAAAAACGCCAGGCTCACTGGTGCGCATGTACTCGTCAACCTTGATAGCGCCGTTAGAAAGCATTTCAAGCTGACCGTCAAAGAGATCAGTACGAGGAAGGAAGCCAATTCCCAGAATTGCGTAATCTGCAGTGTAGGAGCCCTTATCGGTGACAACTGTGATGGAATTACCATTGTCCTCAAAGCTCATGACCTTCTCGCCAAGCGCAAGTGTGACGCCGTGCTCAGTGTAAGCTGCTTCTACCTGGTCAGTAATTGCCTTGTCAAAGTTCTTTGCAAGAACGCGAGGAAGCATATCAATGAGGGTAACGTCCTTCTGACGCTCTGAGAGTTGTTCTGCAAGCTCCGCACCAATGTAGCCTGCGCCGATGACAATGGCGGACTTGGAAGCTGCCATGGTGTCGTGAATACGACGACCGTCAGCCCAGTTTTTACATTGAAGAACGCGAGGCCCGTCGATACCAGGTAGTGGTGGAACAATTGGCTTAGAGCCGGTGGTAATCACAAGGTAATCAAAATCATCTTCAAAAGTTTCGCCAGTTTTGAGATCTTTCCAAACAATATGCTTGGTCTTAACGTCTGCGGAAGTGACGTCGGTGGTCATGTGAACGTGAGCGCCAGCCTCTGTAAGGGCTTCTGGAGAACTGTAGAACATCTTGTTAGGATCGCTTACGTGGTCACCTACCCAAAGAGCAATACCGCAAGACAAAAAGGAAACCGTGTCATTACGCTCAAAGACGTGAACTTCCCAATCTGGATGTGCAGCCAAGATTGAAGAAGTGGCAAAAACGCCTGCGTGGGTACAACCGATAACTGCAACTTTAGCCATAGAAATCCTTCTGTTAAATGTTACTAATGACTAACATTAATTGTTACTTTGACAGTGGCATTATGCCATATTCTGTTATAGAGAAGAGCGTCATCCTTGAACGTTCTTTAATAAATCAAACATTTGGAGTTCGTGAAGCAATTTAGCTAAAAATCTTTATACAGTGGCGAGAAAAACAATCAAAAAACACCTCCCAGCACATGGCCAGGAGGTGTTTTTGTAAGAACCAGAGGGGTTTCTCGCTAATTAAGCAAGCATCTGAGCAAGATCCTCGGAAGCATCGCCAATTGGGCCAATACCGTAGTTCTCAACAAGAATATTAAGAACGTTAGGACTGACAAATGCAGGAAGGGTTGGTCCAAGCTTGATGTTCTTGATGCCAAGGTGCAGCAGAGTCAGAAGGACGCAAACTGCCTTCTGCTCGTACCAAGAAAGAACAAAGCTCAGTGGTAGGTCGTTAACACCACAGTTGAATGCCTCTGCAAGAGCGGTTGCAATCTGAACAGCGCCGTATGCATCGTTGCACTGACCAACGTCAAGAATACGAGGAATACCACCAATGGTGCCCAGGTCAAGGTCGTTAAAGCGGAACTTACCGCAAGCAACAGTGAGAACAACGGAGTCTGCAGGAGTCTGCTCAACAAACTCGGTGTAGTAGTTACGTCCAGGGCGAGCGCCGTCGCAGCCGCCAACAACAAAGAAGTGCTTGATAGCACCCTGCTTAACAGCATCGATAATCTTATCGGCAATGCCAAGAACTGCGCCGTGGCTAAAGCCGGTGGTTACTTTGTGGCCACCATTAATGCCGGTGAGCTCCTGAGCCTCAGTGTATCCACCAAGCTCCTGAGCCTGCTTGATAACAGCGCTAAAGTCCTTCTTGCCGTTAGCATCCTCGTCAATGTGAACGAGCTCTGGGAAGGCAACAAGCTCGGTAGTGTAGACGCGGTCCTTATAGCTAGGACGAGGTGGCATGAGGCAGTTAGTGGTGAAGACAACAGGAGCAGGAATGTCCTTGAACTCCTTTTGCTGGTTCTGCCATGCAGTACCAAAGTTACCTTTGAGCTGTGGATACTTTTTGAGCTCTGGGTAACCGTGAGCTGGGAGCATCTCACCGTGGGTGTAGACGTTAACGCCAGTTCCCTCGGTCTGCTCAAGAATCATCTGAAGGTCAAGAAGGTCGTGACCGGAAACGACAATGAAGGGACCTGGCTCAATAGTCAGAGGAACCTCAGTTGGAACTGGAGTACCATAAGCGCCGGTATTTGCGCTGTCGAGAAGAGCCATGCACTTGAGGTTAACCTCGCCTACCTCAAGAGTTAGAGGCAGCAAAACGTCAACGGAGGACTCGGTTGCAAGAGCAGCAAGAGCCTTTACAAAGAAAGCGTCAACTGCGTCATCAGTCTTGCCAAGAACGCGAGCGTGATAGGCATAAGCAGCCATACCGCGGATACCAAAGAGAATGAGGGACTTGAGAGATCTAATATCCTCGTTGTCGGACCAAACGCCTCCAAGTGGAAGATCCTCAACAGGCTCCACGCCAGCCTCTGCAGCTAGACGGTTCTTCTCGTCACGAACCTGAGCAGTAATTGCGTCAACAGCAGCCTTGTCAAAGTTGACGTTAGTAATGCAGGTAAACAGACCGTCAACAATCAGCTGGTCCGCACGATTAGAGCGCTTGCCAGCAGCAAGCTCGGTGCGAGAAAGACCAACCAGAGCGCCGGTAAGCTCATCCTGAGCAAAAGCAACGTCAAAAGGCTTACCACAGACGCCAGCAGCGCCAGTACATGCAGTACAAGCAGCAGTCTGCTCGCACTGGAAACAGAACATCTTGTTATCCACCATTTTTCCTCTCCGTAAAACCATATAGCAAGAAGAGTTTTAACTCTTCTGGGTTTCATGATTGCAGGAATGTGGAATAAGATATGTTGTAATTACAACAAAAACGATTCTAATAATGAAATTTTCGGAGTGTATATGAACTTGCAAGATATCAAGCCTTCGTTTTTACTCAACACTGTGGTGTTTAAAGGAGTAAAACCAGAGCAGTTAGAGCTACTTTTAAAACATCTACGTGCAGTAGTGCGTACATATGAACCTGGAGAAATCATTCTATGTGCTGGCGATAAGGCTCACCAATTTGGCATTGTCATCTCTGGCGCCATTCACGTAGAAGGCTCAGATTCTCAAGGTAATATCTCTGTGATGGGTGCTTTTAATACAGGAGAAACCTTTGGAGAGGCATACGCGGCTCTTGGAAACGTACCACTTTTGACCTCAGTTGTTGCCACAGAGAAATCAGATATTCTGCTGCTCGATGTGCGACAGATCACTACCAGAACGTGTGACATCTGCGGTGGTGTGGATATTATCACCAGAAACCTTATGGCTTCTATTGCGAGAAAAAACATTATGCTGAGCCGTCGTATTCAAGATGCTGCACCAAAAAGTATTCGCGGCAAACTGATGGCATACTTGAATACACGCTCGCAAGCTACGGGTTCATCTGAGTTTGATATCCCCTACAATCGCCAACAGCTTGCCGATTATCTTGGTGTAGATAGAAGCGCTTTAAGCGCAGTAATATCTTCTTTAAGTAAAGAAGGCGTCTTTGAAGTAAAGCGAAGTCACTTCAAACTTTTATAACAGCAATTTAGCCTAAGGGGGCTTTTATGGCAGAAATTTATTTAGCAGGTGGATGTTTCTGGGGCCTTGAAGAGTACTTCTCCAGAATTAATGGTGTTACAGCAACCACTGTTGGTTATGCAAACGGAAAGACACTGGATACCAACTATCAAGAGGTCAAGGCTACAGATCACGCAGAAACGGTGCACGTAACCTATGACGAGCACATCGTAAGCCTTTATGACATTCTGCGTTATTACTTTAGGGTTATCGATCCTCTTTCAGTAAACAAGCAGGGTAACGACGTTGGCAGGCAGTATCGCACTGGCATCTATTACACAAACGATAATGACTTGCCTGTTATCGAGCGCATTATGTCTGAGCAGGAGTCTCTCTTTGATCAGAAGCTTGCCGTTGAAGTTGAGCCTCTGGACAACTATGTACTTGCTGAGGAATATCATCAGGACTACCTGAAGAAAAATCCAGGTGGTTATTGCCACATCAATGTTGATGATGCATATAAGCCGCTTTCATAAGCAGCTAGTTATATATTTATAAAAAGGAGCTCACTGAAACGAGCTCCTTTTTATTTCAACTTTTTAAGCTTCCCACAGAAAGTGTTTCATATCTACCTTGCCGTTTTCTAGAAACCGTACACCTTCTGCCTCAAGAAGTTCTCTTTGAGCATCAGGTCCACCAAATGCAAAGCCGGGAGCAAGCGAACCGTCTTTGAAGACCACTCGATGACAAGGCACGCCTCCAGCAACGCCCGGACTTTGATGCATAGCAAATCCCACATACCGAGCCTTTCTTGGCTCCCCTATCATGTGAGCTATCTGCCCATACGTGCTGACTCTGCCCTTAGGAATCTGTTTGACTACTGAAAATGCACGCTGAAAGAAGTTGTCCATCTGATACTCACTCTATCTTCACGGTTACCGGGAATTGCTTGCCCATTTTATGCTGGAATGCTATCGTATCAAAAGCAAACGGGTGGTGGCGCAGCTTGGTAGCGCACTTGACTGGGGGTCAAGGGGTCGCTGGTTCAAATCCAGTCCACCCGACCAGAATTTCTCGCCAGGAGTATTCCTGGCTTTTTTATTTGCAAAGAACACGGCGAGAAACCCAATGTGTAAGCTGCAAAAACAAAGTGGCCAATCGCTGTAAACAACCGACCACACACCTGTGACTATTTAAGCGTTAGTACCCTCAAACTGGCTCTCGTATAGTTTGGCATAGAAGCCACCTTTGGCCAAAAGCTCATCGTGAGTACCACGCTCAAGAATTGAGCCATCCTTAAGGACAAGAATGCAGTCTGCTCCTTGGATGGTAGAAAGTCTATGGGCAACAACCAGCGAAGTTCTGCCATTCATGATGGTGTCAAATGCCTTCTGTACCAGCTGCTCCGTACGTGTATCAATGCTTGAGGTTGCTTCATCCAGAAGCAGAATAGGTGGATTAGCTAGCATAACGCGAGCAATGCAAAGAAGTTGTTGCTGGCCCTGAGAAAGGGATCCGCCAGACTCTCCCACCATAGTGTCATAACCTTGTGGAAGTTGTTGGATAAACTGGTGAGCCTGAGCCTTTTGAGCTGCGGCAATAACCTCTTCATCAGTAGCATCAGGCTTTGCATAACGGATGTTTTCTTTGATGGTTCCCTTAAAGAGCCAGGTATCCTGCAGCACCATGCCAAACTGTTCTCTGAGCGAAGCTCGCGTGAGCTTTTGCGTGTTATGACCGTCTACATAAATTGCACCAGAATCAATGCTATAGAATCTAAGTAGCAGGTTAATAAGGGTGGTCTTTCCGCAGCCGGTTGGACCAACAAGAGCAATCTTCTGACCAGGTTCTGCCTTGAATGAAATATGGTTGAGCAATGGGTGCTTAACGTCGTAGGAGAACGCTACGTCGTCAAATTCAATGGAGCCCTGTGGATCCTGGATGACTTCAGCGTCGGCTGGATCAGGTTTGATTTCTTTTGCGTCGAGAAGATCAAAGACTCGACGAGCACTTGCGTAGGCGGTTTGGACCTGCGTAACAACTGCAGATATTGCGTTAAAAGGCTTCATGTACTGGTTAGCGTATGAGAGAAAGCTCTGTACCTGACCGATGGTAAGCGGAGAAGGAATGCCCGTTAGTACGCAAATGCAGCCAAGACCAGCTACCAGAGCGTAAATGAAGTTATTTACCAAACGCGTAGAGGGATTAGAAAGTGATGATGCAAATTGTGCACGCTCTCCTACTACACGGAGTTTCTCGTTAATAGCTTCAAACTGCTCAATAACGGCGTCCTTGTGAGCAAATGCGGTAATAAGTTTCTGGTTAGAGACCATCTCTTCTGCGTATCCGCTAAGCTGGCCCTGGTAACCTTGCTGCTTGCCAAAAGAAGAGCTTGCATACTTGGTAACCAAGGCCGCTGCAATAATAGAGAGCGGCGTAGCCAGAGCAACTACAAGGCCCATAGGGACCGACATATAGAACATGAAGCATAAGGTTCCAATAATGGTTACCACGCCCGTAAGGAACTGCGTGAGGCCCTGCTGGAGGCCGTCGCCAAGCTGATCCACATCGTTTACTACCCTAGAGAGCAAATCTCCCTGAGAATGTGTATCAATATACGAGAGCGGCAGGTTTGCCACCTTGGAATGAGCCGCGTCTCTAAGGTCACGTGTGACCAGATAGGTGAGCTTGTTAGTTGACCAGGAAGCAAGCCACTGCGTTGCACTTGCAAGCAAAACTACCAGTGAGAGCTGAGCGAGCGTTGGCAAAAGTGCTGCCTCGCCGCTTTGCACTAGTTTGATGAGCTGGTCAATGGCGCTACCAACAATGATGGGCACCCAAAGTTGTAGCAGCACGGTTGCAATAGACGAGGTTGCTGCTAAAACAAGAAATCCCCCGTGTGGAGAAATCCATGCAGCTAGTCGGCGCGTAACTTCAGCCGCGGACATAGAGATAACGTCTGCCGAGCCACCTTTGCCATGCTCAGGTGCGCTGGATGTGATAGCAGAGGTGCTTCCGCCGGAATACATATCAGCCATTACTCCACCTCCTCAGGACGAAGCTGTGAGAGACAAATCTCTTTATAGAGTGGGCATGTGGCGAGAAGTTCTTTGTGTGTTCCCAGTCCCACTTGTTTGCCATGGTCAAGAACAAGAATCTTGTCTGCCTGCATAACCGCAGCTACACGTTGCGAAATAATGATGCTCGTAGTGGTTGCACTGAGTTTGCGGAGTGCCGCACGGAGGTGAGCATCCGTAGCAAAATCAAGTGCGGAGGCAGCGTCGTCCAAGATGACAATGCGTGGGCTTCCCACCAAAGCGCGAGCGATGGTCAAACGTTGACGCTGACCACCCGAGAAGTTCTTTCCACCACGCTCAACAATGCTATCAAGCTGATCGGGTTTCTCCCGGACAAAGTCTGCTGCTTGAGCAACTTCAAGAGCTTTCCAAAGTTCCTCGTCGGTAGCGTTTGGATTCTTCCAGCAAAGGTTTGTGCGGATAGTACCGCTGACCAGCGAGGTGTGCTGCGGAACGTAGCCAATAAGGGAGCGTAGCTGCTCAAACGTATAAGTTTTGACGTCGTGACCAAAGACGCTTACTGAGCCAGTCTCTGTGTCAAAAAGACGCGGGATAAGGGCAGCAAAACTGGACTTACCAGAACCAGTACCGCCGATAATACCCAACGTCTGACCAGCCTGTAGTGAGAGATTAATATCAGAGAGAGCGGGTTCTCCTCCACCGTCATAGACAAGCGAGGCATCCTTGAACACGACGGCATTGGCGGAAAAGTCAGATTCAGTGAGGTTGATCCGCTTGTTTTCCTCATCGGTGAGCGTTGGTTTAGTGTTAAGCACTTCCATAACACGTGCAGCAGATGCGGTTCCACGTGTGATGATAATAACTAGGTTGGCAACGTATCCAATAGCTAAAAGCGCGCTGGTCATATAACTGACAAGAGCAACTACAGTGCCTTGAGACAGCGTACCAGAGGTAATCTGAGGAGCTGCAAGCCAAAGTGTTACCGCAATTCCCAGGTACATGACAAGGAAGGTTGCGGGGTTTAGAAGAGCCGAATAATTTGCAGCATTAGTTGCCGCGTCTGTCTGAGCTAAAACTGCCTCGGAGAACTGAGCCTTCTCTTCTGCCTCATGTCTAAATGCTCTAATTACGCGAATACCAGAAAGCATTTGTCGCATATACAAAGAAACAGCATCAAGGCGTTTCTGCAGTTCAGTAAAAAGTGCAGTAGATTTACGTGCGACAAAGAAGAAAATAGCTGCTACTAGTACAGTTGCCAGTAAAAAGACCATACCAAGCTGAGCGTCAAGCATAAGGGTTGCAATAATGGAACCAGCGGCAAGGATTGGCCATCTGACCAGCTGACGTATGCCTAGAGCAACAGTTACCTGCACTTGATTAACATCGTTGATGAGCCTTGTTACTAAGGTGTCTGTTCCAAGTGTATAAATATCAGCACTTGAGAGTTCTTGAATCTTCTTGAATAACTCATTACGCAGGTCAGTTCCCGTGCGTTGAGACACAATAGAGGCAATTTTCTGACAGACGATTGTAAAACAGAAGCCTACAACAGCAATGATTACCAGTAAAATGCCATAACGAATAATGTCATACATGTTTGCCCCGTGAATACCTAGGTCAATCATGCGCGCAATAATTAATGGTGTAAGAAGATCACCAATAACTTCAACGACTTTACAAAGTAAGGCAACAAAACTCTTACGACCATACTTTGGCCATACAAACTTAGAG
This sequence comes from Lancefieldella parvula DSM 20469, assembly GCF_000024225.1. NCBI lineage: Bacteria > Bacillati > Actinomycetota > Coriobacteriia > Coriobacteriales > Atopobiaceae > Lancefieldella > Lancefieldella parvula. The sequence continues at coordinate 816,821 of NC_013203.1, read as the reverse complement.
AGCAACTCTCCCATTTACGCCTCACCAAGTTTCTCTGAAAGTGTTAACCACTCGTCTTCCAGCTCCGTAAGTGCCGCCTCTGCGTCATTAAGCTGTTGTTGCAACTCCATCAAACGCTGTGCGTCAGTAGCATCAGCAGAGTTCATCTGCTCTCTAATCTGCTCAGGCAGCTCCTGAGCCTTGCCCATTCGACGCTCAATTGAGTCAACGCGCTTCTTCAGCTCGCGACGCTCAGCGTTGCTCAGCACCGCATCCTTCTGGCGAGAAGCCCCGTCTAGTTGCAGCTCATTTGAACCTGAACTTTCGTGTGTACCCGACAGCTCCCCCGCTTTTCTCGCCGTCTGCTTTGCAGCATCAACAAGCTTGAGGTACTCGTCAACGCCACCAGGAACATGACGAATATGACCGTCTATGAGGGCATATTGGTCGTCGGTAACACGCTCAATCAAGAAGCGATCGTGACTTACAACCAGAAGCGTTCCAGACCACGAATCCAGAAGGTCTTCCAGAACAGCAAGCATATCCGTGTCAAGATCATTGCCCGGCTCGTCCAGTACCAGCACATTTGGCTCTTCTAGAAGGACGCACAAAAGTGCCAAGCGCCTACGTTGACCTCCGGAAAGGTCTTGCAAGCGATTAGTGAACTCACGGCGATCAAAGCCTAAGCTTTCAAGCAGCTGTGTAGGGCTTTGCATTTTACCGTTTACCAGATAGCTGGTCTTGTACTGGCTCAACAGTTCAAGAACGGTCCAGGTCTCTTTAGTAGCAAACGTGTCAATCTGTTGAGAAAGCCAACCAAATTTGACAGACTTTCCTACCTTCACCAGACCAGAGGTCGGCTGCAGTTGCTGCGTCATCAGCTCAAGAAGTGTAGATTTACCAGCGCCATTCTCGCCTAGAATGCCATAACGGTCGCCAGGGCCAATGAGCCACTCAACGTGCTTGATGACATCTGTTTGAGCCTTTGATATGTCTGTCCGTGCATTTGAATCATCCACCGCATTTGCTCCAGCGTTCTTATAGGCAAATGAAACGTCATGCATCTCAATAACCTGCTTGCCCAACCTAGAGACTGCCATACGTTTGAGCTCAAGTGTATTTCTAAGTGGAGGATCTTCGGCGAGAAGTTCCATGGCGGCATCAATTCTAAATTTAGGTTTTGACGTGCGTGCTTTTGCGCCATGAGCAAGCCAGTTGAGCTCTTTTCTCAACGTATTTTGGCGACGCTCTTCTGCCACCACAGCCTGTCTATCACGTTCAACTCGAGTTTGAATGTAAGCAGAGTAACCACCGTCAAACGGGTCAATTACACCGTCGTGGACTTCCCACATATGGTCACAGACTTCATCCAAGAACCAGCGGTCATGCGTGACCATGATAAGCGCACCGCTTCCTTCTGGCCAGCGGTTTTTTAGATGATTAGCAAGCCACTGAATAGCATGAAGATCAAGGTGGTTGGTTGGCTCGTCAATAAGCATTAAATCCCAGGTACCCACCAGCAAACGAGCTAAGTCGCAGCGTCTACGCTGACCTCCAGAGAGCTCTCCTACTAGGCCATTCCAGTCCAAATCTCCAATGAGCTCATCAATAATTTTGCGGATGCGAGCATCAGATGCCCACTCGTACCCTGGCGTGTCACCCACAACAGCATTGCAAACCGTCTGTGTATCAGAGAGTGAATCAGTTTGACCCATATAGCCTACCTGGATGCCACTTCTCCAAATCACGTTACCAGAATCAGGCTCAATTCTATGAGCTATAAGATTCAAGAGAGTTGATTTACCATCGCCGTTTTTACCGACAACACCAATACGGTCGTCCTCATTAACACCAATGGTTTGGTTGGTAAGAACCTTCTTACCAGGCCATTCCATAGAGATTTGTTCACAACCTACCAAAATTCCCACTAGTTATCACCTAAAAAAGAGCGAAGTAACGCAATTTCTTCTCTCCACCCAGAAAGCTCAGAATGAGGAGTTTCCAAAATCATAGGAAGCGTGTTTATGCGCGAATTAGTTACAACAGAGCGGAACGTATCTAAACCAATAAAGCCTTTGCCAATCTGCTCGTGTCTATCTTTATGAGCTCCAAGAGGATTTTTGGAGTCATTAAGATGCAATGCTTTGAGCTTTTCCAAGCCAACAATCTGGTCAAACGTGTCTAGAACCTCATCAAGATTTTCTACAATCTCATAGCCACCGTCATGAACATGACAGGTGTCAAGACACACACCCATAAGCTCTGGATATTCCACCTTATCTAGAATTGAGGCAATCTCTTCAAACGTTTTACCAACTTCTGTGCCTTTACCAGCCATAGTTTCAAGAAGTACGCAAGTATGCTGACCTTCGAAGAGACAGCTGTTAAGCGCCTCCGAGATTTGTTCAATTGCTACTCCAGAGCCTTGACCAACATGACTTCCAGGATGGAAATTGTAGTAATTACCTGGCAGATACTCCATGCGCTCAAGGTCTTCTGCAAGTGCTCGACGGGCAAAATCCCTAGTCTCCTCTTTAGCGGAGCAGAGGTTCATAGTGTAGGGAGCATGTGCTACCAGAGGTCCAAAATGATGAGCCTCAAGCAGTGTTCTGAGCTTTGCAATATCAACCTCATCCAAAGCCTTAGCATTACCTCCACGAGGATTTCTAGTAAAGAAAGCAAAGGTGGTTGCCCCAATTGAAAGAGCATCCTTACCCATTGCTTCCCAACCCTTAGCTGCAGAGAGATGGCATCCAATAAAAAGTTCTTCTGGCTGCACGCTATGCACGCTCCTCAAGCATCTTGGCCACACGGTCTAAAAGCTCTGAAGCCACATCCGACAGCGGCAAAGTCTCAAGCTGTTCTATACCTTGAGGAGTTACAAAAGCAACTCTATCTGTATCTGAACCAAAGGTTGAATCTGGTCTAGATACGTCATTTGCCACAATCATGGAGCAACCTTTACGCTCAAGTTTAGCCTGAGCATGCTCCAAGACGTTATTTGTCTCAGCTGCAAAACCTACGACAACCTGGCCTTTCTTTGCTTTAGACAGGCTGGCGAGAATATCGGTGGTTTCTTTAAGGTCTATGGACTCAAGATACTCTAATGATTTCTTGAGCTTATGGTCTGCTGGATGAGCTGGTGTGTAATCGGCAACAGCTGCCGTCAAAATAGCTGCATCTACGTCATCAAAGACGCTCATACATGCCTTATACATGTCTTCAGCGGATACTACTCTTTGAATAATGACACCTTCAGGAGCCTCAAGATATGTGGGACCAGAGATAAGTGTGACGTCTGCACCACGGCTTGCAGCAACTCTAGCTATGGTATAGCCAAGTTTGCCTGTTGAACAGTTGGCGATGAAGCGAACTGGATCGATCTTCTCGTGAGTTGGTCCAGCTGTGATAAGGAGTTTTTTACCTGCTAGATCTTGTTTGGCTGACACAGTATCTTTGCCAGAAAGAACCTTCAGTGCAGAGTCCACAATTTGTTGTACTGGTGCTAGCTTTCCATCACCGGTATAACCACAGGCAAGATGACCTGACTCAGGCATAACCATCTGGATGCCACGTTGGCGCAGTAGCGCCACATTTGCCTGAGTGGCTGGATTTATCCACATGTGTGTATTCATAGCAGGAGCCACAAGGACCGGTGTGTGAGCAGCTAGAAGCGTTGCGCTCGCAGCATTATCGGCAATGCCATGTGCCATCTTTGCCATAATGTTGGCGGTAGCTGGTACAACTACCATGCAATCTGCCCAGTCAGCAAGATCAACGTGGGCAACAGGAGTCTCAGTATTGTTATAGAGAGACTGAACTACCTCATGATGTGTAAGGGCCTCAAAAGTAGTCTTTCCTACAAACTGAGCTGCATCTTCTGTCATAACAACACGAACGTCGCAGTTTGCTTTCTGAAGACCTCTGAGAACCTCACAGGCTTTATATGCAGCAATACCTCCGCATATTACAAGGCATACAGAGGGTTGAGTGGTTTTATCCAACATGGCAATAAATTCCTTTATTCTTCAAACGTTGTAGAAGTAATAAGCATCCTATGGCAATAAGGGCACTCAGCAATTTCAGTGCTGTGTTGAAGATCGTAAAACGAGCTTGGCTGCAGTTTGACGCGACAAACGCTTGGAACATTACCCACAAGATGCTCAACTGCCAAACCTTTAAAACGCTTACGTGCAGTTTCATAGCGCTCAAGTGTTTCTACAGAAATCTGAACAGCAAGTTCTTCTCGAGACTTAGAAAGCTCAATAATCTCTGCACGAAGTGCCGTAGAATCAATCTCAAGAGACTCAGAGAGGCTCTCACACTCTCTCATAAGTTTTACCTGTAAATCTTGTGCGGCCTGATAAGCCTTCTTACATTTTTCAAGCTCTTTTGCTTTTTCTGCAAGTTTGAAATCGCACTTCTCAATATTCTTTGCTAAAGAAGAAAGTTGCTGATCAAAATCTCTAATGGCACGATGATTAGTAGCAGTTTCTACAGCAGCAGAAACTTCCTCTGTCTTAAGAACATAATGAGCACGCTGTTCATTGAGGTCTGAAATATCAATTTCAACATCTTTTTTAACGCCAAGTACCTGCTTAAGCTGAGAAGCAATCTTTTTCTTTGCAAGCTGGGCGTTCTTAATCTTTTGTGCTTGTGGCAGTGAGGCCAAGTTGGATGTGAGTTTTAGCAGCTTTAAATCAATATTCTGGAGCTGCATCAAATTAACAGACTCACTCATAGGGCCTCCTCATATACGGTTCTCATCTAGTCTACCGTAAATAAGGACGTATCAGGTGCAAAACACAACTAATGTATAAATTAGTATGTAAAAAAAATTATCCAACAATACGCAGCAAAGTTGTACAGAAGGCATTAAGATCACTCTCAGAAACGCGCTCGTCAAAAGTAATGCGTAAGCTACCTAGTGCCTCGTTCCTTGAGATTCCCATTGCAGTTAGAACATGACTTGCATTAAGAGAACCTGAAGAACAGGCGGATCCAGCTGAAACCTCATAACCTGCTTGATCAAGCTTTAAAATAAGCGTTTCAGAGTCCATTGATGGAACCATAATACTTACTGTACCAGGCATGTGGTCTGTGCCAGCGTAAGCCGCTGTGGTTGGCTTAATCTTGGGAGACGAGCAGAGAGTCTCATACACCTTATTGGCGCGCATAGAAACAATCTCTTGCGTTTGTGTAAGGTTATCCTGGCACCATCTGGTTGCTGCAGCAAAGGCTAGAGCGCCTCGAACATCCTGAGTACCATGACGTCTACCAGACTCTTGTCCCCCGCCGTAACTCTGTGCCTGAAACGGAACCTTAGAGCGCATAAGCACAGCAGCAATACCAAGAGGGCCACCAATCTTATGGGCAGCAATAGTTAGAGCATCTACGTCTGTCACTTCAAGACAAATACGACCAAACGCTTGAACAGCATCAGTGTGGAAAAGTGCGCCCGCCCTATGAGTAATGCGAGCAAGCTCAGCAACTGGCTGAATAACACCCGTTTCATTGTTGGCATACATAACTGAAACAAGAGCCACCGACTGGTCCAAAAGACCTTCAAGTACAGAACCTTCAATCTTTCCCTGACGGTTAGGTTGAACAATTCTTACTTCAAAACCCTTCTCGCGAAGAACAGGTGCAAGATCCAAAACAGAATCATGTTCAATTGCCGAGAAAACCACCACGTTGCGTTTATGATCCTTGTTGCGAATACCTTCTGCCATACCAAGAACAGAGAGGTTATTGCCCTCAGTTCCACCAGAGCAAAAAATTACGTCAGGAGATCTAAACTTGCCACCCACAGCGTTTGCAATAACGCTTCGAGCACTATCAAGCTCTCGTGCCGCTTGACGACCAAGTGAGTGCAAAGAGTTTGGGTTCACCCCCGCAATAGGTGAAGCCTCATAGGTTTTCTCAGCATAAAGCGCTTCTGTACGCATTGGTGCTGAAGCTGCATAGTCTAGGTAAACGTAATTCATAACGTGATTTCTGTTAGTTCAGTCTTGATAGTTTGTGTTTGCACCAGTGAAGTTTGAACCTTTTGTCTAGCCCTGAATGGTTAGAACAGACTCTCCAGCAGAGCGGATTGTCTCAATAGTTGAACCACGATCTACCTGGCCAAACACCGCACTGCCTGCAACAAGCATATTGGCACCAGCAACTACAACGTCAGCCGCATTAGCTTCACTGATACCACCATCAACCTCAATCAGAGGATTAACGTTGTGTTTACGGCAGAGTTCCTTAAGAGCCTTTAGCTTTTCAATTGAGTGAGGAATAAACTTCTGTCCACCAAAGCCAGGATTAACTGTCATGATAAGCACCAGATCAAGATCTTCGATAAGATCCTCAAGAACGCTTACAGGAGTTCCCGGGCAAAGCGAAATACCGGCCTTAGCGCCAGAATCCTTGATAAGGTGAACGAGACGATGAGCATGAAGTTCGGCCTCGTAGTGGAAGGTAACAACGTCAGCACCACGGTCTAGGAATAAAGGAGCAATCTCAGCCGGATTAGTTACCATCAGGTGGACATCAATGGGCAGATCAGAGGACTTTTTGCAGTACGAGAAAATATCTGGACCAAAGGAAATATTAGGGACAAAGTGACCATCCATGACGTCGTAATGAATGTAATCAGCGTTTGCAATTGAATCAAGCTCACTTTTAAGCTTGGAAAAATCTGTAGATAGAACAGACGGTGCTACCAGAACGTTATTCATTAAACTCTCCTATCGAGTCATTCCATAAAATTCTTCACTTGGAAGACGGTTAATCAGACGAGAAGTGATGTCCTCTGGACTCTCTCCCTCATAGAGAACAGCATGGACGGCTGCAGTAATAGGCATTTCAACATTCATTTGCTGGCCAAGCTCATAAAGGCCAATGACAGCCTGAGCACCCTCAACAACCATACCTGTTTCTTCCTGATAAGATTGAAGCGTCTTACCCTTGACCAGAGCTTCTCCAAACGTCCTATTTCTAGAATGCTCGGAGGTACAGGTTGCTACAAGGTCGCCCATGCCCGCAAGACCCATACAAGTTAGTGGGTCTCCACCAATAGCGCAAACCACGCGGCCAAGTTCTGCCAGACCGCGTGTCATAAGAGCTGCAAGCGCATTGTCACCATTACCCAAACCAACAGCAATACCGCATGCAATAGCTACAACGTTCTTAGCTGCTGCACAGGCCTCAACACCACGAACATCAGAGCTAATGTAAGTTCTGAAGTATGGACGAGAAAGTAATGACTGGAAACGCTTGGCAACCTCAGCATCCTCAGACGCTACAACGGCCGCAGAGATTCCCTGTTTAATGACCTCTTCTGCATGGTTTGGGCCAGAAAGTACCGCAATTCGTGCAGGGTTTCCAAGCTCGTCAATAGCCACTTCATGCATAAGCTTGTGAGATCCTGCCTCCATACCCTTAGAGAGAATCAAAACGTCAACCTGAGGGTCAAGATAAGGCGCGCAAGCAGTGCAAACAGAACGAAGAAATGCAGATGGAGCTGCCATGACAACAGCATCTACATTTATGAGAGCCTCAACTTCACTAGTGGTAGAAACAATATTGTGTGGCAGTTCAGAGTCAGAAAGATGTCTGCAGTTGACGTGCTCTTTATTGATAGACTCGGCAACATCGGCCTCCCTGGACCAGATGACTACCTCATCAGATGTTGAAGCAAGTAGTGTTGAAAGTGCGGTACCCCATGATCCCGAACCAATAACAGCAACTTTTTTCATGATTACTTGTCCTTTTTCTTATCACCAAATGAAAATTTACGCTCGTTACCAGCATTAAGTTTTTTGATATTCTCGCGATGAGCCCAAATAACCGCAATAGCTACTACAAATACGGGGATAGTAGCTACTGGATCCATGCCAAATAAAAGGCAAAAAAGAGGTATAGCTACTGCTGCGCCAATGGAACCGAGAGATACATATTTAGTTGGCACTGCAAGTGTGATAAACACTGCAAGAGCTACTAAGGCAGCAAGCGGATTAACCGCCAGACCACCGCCAAATCCAACAGCAATTCCCTTACCCCCATGAAAATGAAGCCAGGGTGAGAAAATATGACCAAGCACACAACAGGCATACACAAAAGAAATGATGAGTTCAGCTTCAGCGGATGTATTTCCTGTAATAACAGGAGTAAATCCCTGGGTAGACAAGAACCAACGGACCAACATGACACTGATAATGCCTTTACCTGCGTCACACAAAAGCGTAAAAATACCCGCGGCTTTACCAGCATTGCGAGCCACATTGGTAGTTCCAATGTTCCCTGATCCAAGCTTACGAATATCCTCATGAGCCATAACGCTTGCAATAATCAAGCCAAATGGAATGCTACCAAAACCAAATGCAATAAGTCCAAAAATCAGAGCAACAACAATTCCAGACATTAGTTAGATTCAACCTTCTTACGGAACTTCAAACGAATAGGTGTGCCAACCAGAGAGAACTTCTCGCGAAGTCTGTTTTCAATAAAGCGCTCGTAGTTGTCATCAACAAGGTCTGGTGCGTTACACCAGAACGAAACAACAGGAGGCTTAGAGCCCGTCTGAGTGGCGTACTGAATCTTGAGACGGCGGCCACGATCAGAAACGGTATGCCCACCCTCTCTAATCTGGGCGAGAAGTTCGTTAAGCTCAGAGGTCTTAAGCTGAATAGCACGAGATTCTGCAGCTGAAAGAGCGGCAGCAAGCACCTTATCAATAGAGCGACCAGTAAGAGCAGAAACGTTGATGGACGCAATCCATGGTGCAAACGCAAGGCGTTTTGCCACAGAGGCTGCAACCTCATCTCGCTTTGTCTCAGAATCAATAAGATCCCACTTGTTAAGCAAGAGCACCAGCGCACATCCACGCTCTACGGCCATATTAGCAAGTTTTTGGTCTTGCTCAGTAACACCAACAGAGGCGTCAACAACAAGAAGACAGATGTCTGCGCGATCCATTGCCTGCAAGCCTCTAACTAGACTATAGTACTCAACGTCTTCATGTACCTGGCTTTTCTTACGAATGCCCGCAGTATCAACAAGACGAATGGGAGTTCCCTTCCACTCAATCATGGTGTCAATAGCGTCGCGCGTAGTACCGGCAACATCAGAGACAATAGAGCGCTTCTTATTTGCAAGACGATTTGCAAGTGATGACTTACCTACGTTTGGACGACCAATAATTGCAAGGTTTAAAATACCGTCATCCTCTGGCTCTTCATCTGCCTCAGGGAATGCGTTAACAATGTCATCCAGCAAATCACCAGTACCATGACCATGTGAAGCAGACAGTGGCATAGGCTCTCCGCAACCAAGTGCGTAGAAGTCCCAAAGACCATCCTGCTCAGTAGCAGGGTTATCTTTCTTGTTTACAACCAGGAACACGGGCTTAGTGCTTTTGCGAACAATGCGTGCAACTTCTTCGTCTTCGTCGGTAACACCGGTAGTACCGTCTACCACAAAGACAATAACGTCGGCTTCATCGCAAGCAAGAAGAGCCTGCTCGCGAATGTGTGGAGCAAAGCGATCCTGAGATTTGATTGACTCAATACCGCCGGTATCAATAAGTTTAAACTCACGACCATTCCAGTCAGCATCGTGATATGAACGGTCTCGGGTTACTCCCCTTGACTCGTGCACAATTGCATCGCGTTTCTCGGCAATTCTATTTACCAGGGTGGACTTACCAACATTTGGACGTCCAACAATAGCAACAATGGGCTTAGCCATGTCTCACCTTTCATTCAGTTGGTTTAATAATACCAGCAATACGTGGCTAATCCCACTCTTTGAGTGCTTTAATGCAAGACTTGGCAATATTTGTGGGACCAGGAATTGACATGATTACCTTTGCTCCGCGAGTCTCTAGCTGCGCAGTTAAATCGGCCAGTGACATGCCATCAAGAGTAACTTTGTCAAAGTTAAACATGACCTCAGGAAGTACTATCAAAACGTTAGTAAGGTCCTCTGGTACCTGGGCGAGAAGATCAACGGCGCAGATAAGCCCTGTGACATTAACGTCTCCACCAAAGAAATCGTTGCGCACGGCAAAGGTAGAAACGTTTCCGTTAGCTGACCAGTTGTCGCAAAAAGTCTGAATAGTTTGTTGAGCAGCTTCGCCTACGATTAGCAAAATCTTGCGAGATCGGACAGAAAGATAGGTATCTGCCTCATCGAGAGCGGTACGCATAGAGTTGCAGACCTCTTCAGCCTCGTCGAGGAAGCTTCTGAGCATACCAATGCCATCGTAGAACTGTGGGTAGCCGTCATACGTATATGCAGGTGGAATAGGAAGCTGAGCATCTACATAAAACTCGTCAGAGAGCTGAAAGCGTGTAATACCTAAAGAAGCATGCGCACGCTCCTGATATGGCTCAACAATTTTGACTACAGAGCGGGACAGCTCTACGTCATCAGAATAAGAATGCGTAAAGCGCTTGGAGTCTTTGGTATAGCCAAGCGGAACAATGGCTAAAGAGGTAATCTGCTGATGAGCCTCTACCCAATCAAGTGTTTTATCAAGCTCTTCACCGTCATTGATATTAGGACACAGGACAATCTGACCATGAATCTCAATTCCAGCATCCATAAGTTTCTTAAGAACTTCAATACCTCGAGCAGCATGAGGACCAATAAGATTGCGACGGACATCAGATGAAATTGCATGCAGCGAGACGTTCATAGGCTCAAGCTTATGAGAAATGATGCGCTCAACATCCTCATCAGTGAGGTTAGTGAGGGTAACAAAATTGCCCTGCAAGAAACTCAGGCGATAATCGTCATCTCTAATAGAAAGTGAAGGACGCATGTCTTCTGGCAGCATGGCCATAAAGCAGAACTGACAAGCGTTTACGCAGGTCTTGATGCCGTCAAAGAGCACGTCAACAAAGTCAACGCCCCAGTCTTCTCCAGACTCACGTTCAAGCACGCACTCATAGAGCTCATCATCACCAGGAACAGAAACTTCAAGCTCACAGATAGAGCCGTCAGCTTCCCAACGCCAATCAATCAGGTCTTTTGGTACTACGCCATTGACCTTCTCGATAATCATGCCTGGCTCAAGGCCAGCCTTCCACGCAGGACTACCCTCTTCAACAGACTCGATGAGTGCACCAAGCCCACCAGATTTTGTATTTCCGTAGTCTGCGCGCTGTTCCATATTATGCGCCTACGATTTCTTCAATAGCCAATTTAACTGCATTGATATGAGCTTCCGGCGTAGAAGCACCAGCAGTAATGCCAATATGCTCAGCCCCTTCAAACCAAGAAGCCTGCAGCTCATCTGTACCTTCAATGTGATAGGTTGCGGGGCAATAGAGCTTAGAAATCTCTGCCAAACGGGTAGTGTTAGCAGAAATTCTGCCACCAATAATAATCATCACGTCAGATTCTTTTGCAAGCCTCATGCAAGAGTCTTGATGGCCCGCAGTAGCTTCACAGATGGTATTCATGACGCGCAACTCGTCAACAAGCGGAAGTACCGCATTAACCACCTCAGAAAGCTTTGCAGCACTCATGGTAGTTTGTACCACCAGACCAACTTTTTTTGCGACTCTCATGGCGTCTGCCTGAGCGGCAACCTCTTCCACAGAATCGATAGCCAAAGATCCTGGCACGTGAGCCAGTGTTGCCTCTACCTCGGGATGTCCGGACTCTCCCACCACATATACGGCATATCCTTGCTTGGCGAGAAGTTCTGCTGCTCGGTGAGCCTTCTTTACAAACGGACAGGTTGCATCTAACACGTCAACACAACCGTCCTTGGCAATCTGTTCCTCTTGAGGCGTTACACCATGGGTACGCAATAGCAGAGCACTTCCTGCAGCTTCAGAAGCAAAATCAACTACCTCTACGCCTTGATCTTTAAGGGAAGTAACAACGCGAGGATTATGAATAAGTGGACCAAGTGTGCGCACAGGTGCATGAGCATCTTTGACAGCCTGCTGGACCATCTGAAGAGCTCTTTCTACACCGTAACAAGCGCCTGCTTCATCGGCAATTTTAATAGTAGGCACGAACTAATTCCTTCCGGGATGCTCTTTGAGCATTGCATCTCTTAGCTCGTATACCCGCTCCATGGCTCTTTCTTCCATCTCTTTTGCCTGATCTTTACGCTTAGTAGAAGTCAAATCACTAAAAGAAATCTTCTGACCAGCGCGAAGATAAACCTTAACAGGCTTAACCAGAGGAGAGCCTTTTTTCTTAATATCAAGCGCACCAATAATTGCCAGTGGCTGAACATCTACCTTAGCAAGCTGAGCAATAAGAGCAAAACCACCATGTGTTTCTCCACGCTCAGTATTGCTTCTGACTCTTGTACCTTCAGGATAGATAAGAAGCATTTCTCCCCTAGAAAGCGCTGTAGTTGCACGACGAATTGCCTTCATATCGGCAGTTCCACGGTCAACAGGAATACCACCAAGCCTAGAGAGTGCCCATTGAAGCGGTTTGAATTTGTTGAACTCACTCTTGTAGATGGTTCGAACAGGAATGCCATGAACAAGCAAGTGAACAACGGTAACAATAGGATCCAGAAATGTTGGGTGATTCATGATAAGAACGCGAGGGGTTTTATCGCCCACAAAGAGCTCGTCTTTGTCCCAACGCCACCTGAACCAGACTTTTGTAATCAGACCAAGAACACTTATTGCCAGCCACTTAAAAAACTTGGCTGGAGCTGGAAAATCACCAAGCGCCGTATCGTAATAATCATCAAATGAGTTGCCGCCAAAAGGACGCAAACGCTTAGACGCCGCTGCTATAGAAGACTTTTTTTCGGAGCGCTTAGGCTCTTCCGTGTGAGACTTCCCGTCATCAGAAGAACTACCTTCTGATCCTTTTCCCTGGTGAGAAGATCTGTGGTTCCGAGTATCTCTTTTACCCAAGCCCGGATGCAGGGCAATAATGGCTGCAATAACCTCTTCAACAGAAAGCGTGGAAGAGTCAATATGATGGGCGTCTTCTGCTGCACGAAGTGGTGCTGCCTTGCGCTCAGAGTCAGCCTTATCACGAGCCTTGATGTCTTCGAGGATCTTCTCCTCACTCTTGGCATCTACCTTAGCATCGTTACCTGTAGCTGCATCTCTACCTTGGCGTTGAACAGCGCGACGGTGAGCACGAGCAGCAGGATCTGCAGTCAAGAAGACCTTTACATCAGCCTCTGGAAATACCACAGTACCAATGTCACGGCCCTCTGCGACTACATCGCCATTCTCGCCAGCACGACGCTGGAGTGTAACCATTGCCTCGCGAACCTCGGGAATAGCTGCAACAACACTGACATTTCTGTCTACCTCAGGAGTACGAATCTCTGTGGTGACGTTTGAGCCGTTTGCGTAGACGGTCTGACCATTTGCAGAATTGCCAAATGAGATGCTGATGTTTCGTGCAACCTGAATGATTTTCTCGGTATCAGTCATATCAATGCCCTGACGCAGGCATTCCACAGTTACCGAGCGATACATTGCGCCTGTATCTAAAAAAATTAGATTCAAGCGATCAGAAAGTGCGCGAGCAACCGTAGACTTTCCGGAGCCTGCTGGGCCATCGATAGCAACAATCATTACTTATCCCCCTCGGTGACACCCCAAATGTCACGAAAATCGTAAAAACTTGACTTAGTGGAACGACGAATAACCTCTTCTGGATCAAGGTTAAATCCACCAAGCTTAAAATCTGAACCACCTGTACTAGTAAAGAAGATTGAAGAGACATTTGCAAGATGTACGTTCCAGCTTAAACTGCCTGGAATACCAAAAATTTCAGCCATCATAGAGCGCAAATAACCACCGTGAGAAATGCAAACGGTGCGTCCAGAAAGACCAGAAAACTCGTTAAGAATGTTACGGCACCTGCATCGTACCTGCTCATATGACTCAGCTTCTGGAGCAGGTATAGAGTGACCGTTTTCATCTGAGCTCCAAGGAAACGTGAGACCATACGGCTTAAGAATCTCTTCAGCATCAACAAAGCGCTTACTCTCCAGAATGCCAAAATCCATCTCTGCAAGATCATCTTTGACCTCACAGGGAACGCCAAGCTGAGAAGCGGCCATCTCAGCCATGTCTTTGCAGCGAGATAAAGGAGAGGTCCAAATTCTATCTGGATTAAATGCAACAAGCGCGCGAACAGCATGCTCACGCTGTTCAACGCCATGCTCAGTGAGCTCAACATTTCTTCTGCCGCTAAAAAAGCGCTGTGTATTAGCTACGCTTTCTGGATGACGCATAAACAAAATACGATGAACCTGAGCTGGAATTTCAAATGGCTGCATTATGTCTCCTCTCTGGGTGTGTTTTGGTTGTTTAACGTTCGCTTACTAATTACTTGCTGGTGTTTAAAGGCATGATAGGAGAAGTACCCGGCTCTCTACCAATAGTACGCTCTAGAGCGGTAACCTCTTCTTCTGTAAGAAGTCTCCACTCACCCTCTTTAACTCTTGTTAAATGAAGTGGACCAAATGTATCTCTGTGAAGTGCAAGAACTCTATGATGAATAGCTAGGAGCATCTTCTTGACCTGATGCTTACGCCCTTCTCTAATAGTGACGCTAACCAGAGCATTTGGCTCTCCTCCACCAGTTTTTCCTAAACCCTGTGGGGCAAGAAGATTTTTCATCTTAACGTCATCTGAAATGATCTCTACTTCTGCAGGAGCCGCAGGACCATCTTCAAGTTCAATACCTTCACGTAAGCGATTTAACTGCTCTTCTGTAGGTGTACCTACTACATGAGCAACATAGTGCTTCCACACATGCTTTGAGGGATGTAAGAGCTCTTGTGCCATCTGACCGTCGGTTGTGAAGAAAAGAAGGCCTGTAGTGTCCATATCAAGACGTCCAACAGGAAAAAGACCGGGATACGTATCAGTTGGAACCATATCCACAATGGTTGGTCTACCCTGGGGGTCTTTCATAGTAGTCAAATAACCTGCAGGTTTATTGAGCATCAAGTAAACGGGTTTCTCGGCAATTGAACAGACAACACCATCAACCGCAACTACATCTACAAGTGGATCAACTTTACTGCCAAGCTCGGTAACTACCTGGCCGTTTACCGTTACTCGACCAGACGTCATCAGGCGCTCGGAGCCTCGCCGGCTAGCCACTCCTGCACGCGCCAAAAAGCGCTGCAGACGCATGGGGACAATACGCTCTTCTGTCACGTCCTACGCATCCTCCTGCGTATCGTAATCGTCTCCCAGAAGGGAACGCTCATCATCAATGTCTTCTGTAGCCTCTTCAAGTGTTGAGGTAAAGCTTCTACCAGAGAGCCTCTCGCGAATAAACTGCTTAGACTCCTCATCGGGAGCAAAGTCTTCTAGAGGCGGCAACTCTCTTAGCGACTTGAGGCCAAAACGCTCTAAGAAAAGCGCAGTTGTGCCATAAAGAATAGCCTGTCCCCTATCTGCCTCTTTGCCCACTTCACGCACAAGGTTTTTCTCGCGAAGAGACGAGATAACACCGTCGGAATTAACGCCACG
Organism: Lancefieldella parvula DSM 20469; assembly: GCF_000024225.1. Classification (NCBI taxonomy): domain Bacteria; kingdom Bacillati; phylum Actinomycetota; class Coriobacteriia; order Coriobacteriales; family Atopobiaceae; genus Lancefieldella; species Lancefieldella parvula. The sequence goes on along the minus strand of NC_013203.1, from coordinate 801,354 downwards.
AATAGCACGGACACCCTCGCGTGTTACAGGCTGATGGTAGGCAATAACAGCAAGTGTCTCAAGAGCAGCTTGAGACAGGCGACGCGTGTCCCAAGAAAGCACAAAGTCACTGACCAGCTGATGGTGAGCTGGGTGTGTAAAGAGGCGCCAACCGCCAGCAACCTCTCTAAGCTGAAATCCTCTGTTACAGCGCATGTACTCTTCAGCAAGTTCTTTAAGGGCTTCTGCTACCTCGGCAGGAGCTACATTGGTAACCTTAGCAAAGTCAGCGGTAGTAATCGCATCAGTCGCAACTAAGAGAAGCGATTCAAGAGCGCTTTTGAGCGACTCGGAGTTTAAATATGTAAGCTCTTCTTCTGCCATGAGTTATTCCGCCTCTTTCTATACTTCATTGGGCGTATGAGTCAAGGATAAAAGTGTTTGCTGGACGTCTTGAAGCGCATTTTGAGACAAATTTAATCCTTCAAGATTTGGCTCATCACCAGAAAGCTCTTCCAGCTCCAGGAGAACCGACTCATCAAGCTGATATGAATCTGCGCCCTCTATGTGCTCAATTTCAATCTCGCCAAAGATAGCGTCCTGCTGAACGCGCACGAGACCGCGCTTAAAAAGCTCAAGCACTGCCAAAAAGTTTGCAACCACAATCTCTGGCGTATCCTGACCATCCAACAGCTCAGAGAATGTTACTTTGCCCTTAGAACGCGTCAGACGATCCACTGAAGCAACTGTCAAAGCCACAGGAAGCCTTTTTGGAGCCACATGTTCTGCTTCAAGTAAGAATGTCTCACGTTTTGAGTCAATGTCAGCACAAATGACTGCAAGACTTCTAAGTGTGATTCCTTCAAGATAATCTGGCATGAGGTTCAAGAAATCAGGATCTGGACCCACTGAACGTGGGAACATGTATGATTCTGCCTCCATGCGGCTACCTAGTGCCGCACCAGCGTTTCTAAATTGCTTATAGGCAATAAGACGAGCAATAAGAACTTCTCGGGCCTCATCAGGAGAAAGTCCATCAAGCTCGTCATCATACTCTTCTTCATCATATGAGCTTTTGAGTGAAATATCTTGAGGAACCAATGCGTGTGCTTTCATGTCCAAAAGCGTTGACGCAACAAGCACAAAGTCGCTGGCAACGTCTAGGTCAAGCTCCTCCATAGCGTCAACTTCTGCTAAGTACTGATCGGCCACCTCAGAGATAGAAATAGAGCCAATGGCAACTTTCTGTCTACTTACCAGTTGAAGTAGCAGATCAAAAGGACCGGAATATGTTGCAGTATTTACTTTGTACGACATTAGATGATTCTCGCAAGTAGACTCAAAATGACGTTAGATATGCCACCGATGATGGATGAGAAAAAGCCAGGTGCAAAGAACATCAAACCAACAACAGCAATCATGCAATAGGGTTCAATGGCATAGAACTTTTGACGGTTTTTCTCACCCAAAAAATAAAGCAGCAGCTTAGAGCCGTCCAAAGGCGGAATAGGCAGCATATTGAAAACAGCCAGACTTACGTTAATCTGGATATAGAAAACAACTAATGATGACACGTAGTACATCACCAGTGGATTCAAGAATGCACCAAAAGCATTACTTGCTGCATTGAGTAGGCGCAACAGAAGCGCACCAAGAAACGCCTGTAAGATGTTAGAACTTGGACCAGCAAGTGCTACTAGAATCTCGTCACGGCGACGATTTTTAAGATTATTGGGATTATATGGAACGGGTTTTGCATATCCAAAGCTAGGTCCACCCATTAAAACAAGCATAAGCGGCAGAAGGACTGTACCAAACAAGTCAATGTGAGCCAATGGATTGAGTGTCAAACGACCCGAAATCTTTGCCGTAGAATCACCACATTTATATGCCACAAAGCCATGTGCAACCTCATGAATCACGATAGCAAAAATTACCAGCGCAAATTCAGCAAGCGTTGTCAAAAGTGATGAAACTGATGTTAAAGCAGTTGGCACAACAATCCTTTTCTCAATATCTGCAAAAAAACAATGCAAATATGTACTTACAATCTAAAAACTTTCAAACACAAAACAATTTTACCCAAGAATGGTAAAACTACCTACTCATCAATGTCTGCTTCCATTTTTTCAGAAAGCTCCAACCACTCAGCCTCAAGAGCAGGAATTTTTTTGGAAAGTGCCTGATATTCAGTCATACACTCATCAAACTTTTGCTGGTCATTATAGAGGGCTTCATCAGCCATAAGCGCCATGAGCTCATCGTAGCGTTTGTGTGCAGGAGTAAGTGCCGCTTCAACCTCATCCAGACGTTTCTTGGTCTCTCTAAGCGCTCGACTTCTACGATTGCGCTCTTCCGCCTCAGCCCTTCTCTGCTCCTTGGTCTTCACATTGCGAGAAGATCCTACAGCTTGACCTACCTTTGGTGCGGTGCTCTTAACTAAACTTGCACCCGATGTACCATACGAGGATACTGTCTTGTTCGACAACTCCTCTTGAGCTGCTGCTTGAAGCTCAGCAAGTTTAAAGAGGAAGTAATCGTAATCACCGTCATAAACCATTACCTTATGATCACGAACATCTACAACTTTATTTGCTACAGCTCTAATAAGGTGCTCATCATGGCTGATTAAAATAATGGTTCCCGGGAAGTCAATAAGTGCCTTCTCCAGAACATCAACGGAATCAATATCAAGGTGGTTAGTTGGCTCGTCCAGAAGCAAAAGTGGATCTGGAGAAACCAACATTTTTGCGAGCGCTAAACGAGCACGCTCCCCACCAGAAAGTACATTCACACGTTTTTCTACATCATCACCGTGGAAAAGGAATGCACCAAGCAATCTGCGTTCTTCAGAGGTAGTCCACCCCGAAGCAACCGTGTCAAGCTCTGCAAGTACTGTATTTGCTGGATTAAGTTCTTCAAGCTGATGCTGTGCATAGTAGGCTTCAGTGACATTTTGACCAAGGCTAATCTCTCCTGTATCTGGCTGAAGCTTTCCAGCAATAAGCTTCATTAGAGTAGATTTACCAGCTCCGTTAGGACCAACAAGAGCTACATGATCTCCGCGATATAGTTTGAGATCAACGTTATCGTAGACAAAGTTATCCTCATATGATTTTGCCACACCCTCAAGAGAAATAACGGTATCTCCGGTACGGGGAGGATCTGGGAACTTAAAATGCATATGGTGAGACTGCTCTGGAAGAACTACCAGCTCTTCACGGATCTTCTCGACCTTTGCCACGCGCTCTTGTACCTGTTTGGCCTTAGTTGGCTTATACCTAAAGCGCTCAATGAAGGTCTCCATGTGAGCAATATCGCGCTCTTGAGCTGCACGTTTAGCACGAAGCTGCTCAAGATTTTCTTCTCGCTGATGAAGATAACCGGAATAGTTGCCAGTATACGTTACCAGCATGCGATTCTCTAGTGCTGCAACATGCGTCACACAAGCATCCATAAACGAACGATCATGACTTACCAGCAAAACTGTACCGTCATATGACGATAAGAACCTCTCAAGCCACTGAACAGATTCCAGGTCAAGATGGTTAGTTGGCTCATCCAGAAGAAGAACATCAGGACGACGCAGCAGCAACTTTGACAAAGAGATACGCATCTGCCAGCCACCTGAAAACTCCTTAGCAGGCTTATCAAAGTCTTCTACCGGGAAACCGAGACCTGCAAGAATCTGACGAGCCTTGCTTTCAAGCTCATAGCCGCCAAGACGTTCAAAGCGTTCCATGGCATGAGCATAGTCATCCAGATACTTGTTAAGTATTGCACCTTCAGGAGTTTCAGTAATCTTGAGAGAAAGATCGTTAATCTTTCGCTCCCACTGTTTAATCTCATGAGCGGACTCAATAACTTCATTAAGAGCAGTCCTGTCCCCCATAAGCTCTGTCTCTTGCTCAAGGTATCCAAGGGTGGCGTCTTTTGCAAAGGTAACGGTTCCCTCATCAGCCGACTCAAGGCCCATAATGATTTTCAGAAGTGTTGTCTTACCGGCACCATTAGGACCAACTAAAGCCCAACGCTCTCCTGCGTTGAGCTGAAGCGTTGCATTTGAATAAAGGACTCTGCCGCCAAATGACTTTGAAATCTTATCCGCAAGAGCAATCAAGTGAACTCCTCATACATATCTGAACTGGATAAGTATAAGTCATTCACTTGATTTACATGGTGAATTATTTACTTATCCATTGTGAGGTGGATAGCAAAGCCAGCAATCTCGTCTTTGAAATAGACCAAAAACGTACTACCGTCTGAATTAAGCTTTCTAGAGGTCTCATCAATTTCAAAGCCACGACTAACAAAGTATTTCTCAGCAGCAGAAATGTTATTGACGTGAAAGCCAATATGACCCTTTGTACCTCGACCATTTTGCTTCATAACTTCAACCAGGGTACCTGCAAAGAATGAAGGCGGTTGCTCAACAGTTGGAAGTCCCATAAAAATGGTAAACAGATTTGCAATTTTTTCTGCCTCGTCCGCATTACTTGCATTAATGCCAACGTGAGCAACGTACATGTCAAACTGTTCAACAGGATTAATTGAACTGGCTGTGTTAAGTGAATCTGTCATGGTCTCCCTTTCCTAGACTTCAAATATATTAGGAAATCCTTAAGGTGTAATAATTGCATCAAATATTAACTAATAACGTAACTAAGTACTAACAAAAAAGGCCCAGAAACCTAGGCCCTTAAAATTCTATGGTGGGCGATGCTGGATTTGAACCAGCGACCCCTTCCGTGTGAAGGAAGTGCTCTACCCCTGAGCCAATCGCCCGAACGACTTGCAATAATAACAAACAATGACGCTAATTTCTAGCTTTTGACTTTCTTGATGTCGAATACGTTGACATAACTTTATTCATCTGAAAAAGGATGATTCCCAGGAAGATGAGCTGAAGAATCATTGGTGAAATTACCATGGGTTGCGAAGAAAGTTGTGAGACAAAGACCCACTCAATAGTAAAGAGAATGAGCTCAATGCCAGCAACAAGGCGAACAATACCGTGTGTTTTATCAAAATCTTTTGCCAAACTAATGCATTTTTGCAGAATAAAGCAACAATATACTGACATTAAGCTGCACAAGAGAAGCACAATCATGCTCGAAGAAAAACGACCATAGCCAACTGAAAAAGCAAAAATGACAATACCAGCAACGCCGAGCGCTCCAAGCATAGAAGAAAGCGCCATCATCAACTTAGTTCCACGATCCATACAAACCCCCAACAAGTCAGTTCACAAAGGCAAATGTACAAATGAGGCGTTAGAGTGAGAAATTAACTTATTTAGCTTCAATAGACTTTTTAACTTTGTGAGATCCTCGAGCAACAGCACTTACCATTGCCAATAGCGCAAACAGCTCAATGAACTGCAACGTAACAGAAGGCTTTAAAATCAGTTGAGCTACAACCGTCACTGCCAGCACAATGCACGAACCAAAAATCATGGGGTATGCAGCCGCAGCTCTATTAGGAACATTTGCTTCTCTAGCTGCATAGCCACCCGTAAGAAGGGAAATCATACTTGCAAGTAAAAATAGAGCAGAATCAATTGATGGTCCAGCTCCAATTACAAGAACTGCAACATTGACAAGGCCTAAAAGTCCGCCAATCAAAAGTGCCAGACTAAAAAGCTTCATCTTACGAGTCTCAGGAGTCATGTATCCCCTATCTACAAGTTATAACTGACGGTTATTTTACCCGTTTTTATATAAATTACGTAATCGAATCATTAAACGGTAGAGAGTTTCGGTAAAAGAAATGGCGAGAAAACCAAGGGATTTCTCGCCACAGGTGTATTTGGTGGGCCCAGAGGGATTTGAACCCCCAACCCAGGGATTATGAGTCCCCTGCGCTAACCGTTGCGCCATGAGCCCGTAAGAAAAAAGCGACGACTGATGCCGCCGCCAGAATGCATGGTGGAGAATAGGGGGATCGAACCCCTGACCTCATGACTGCCAGTCATGCGCTCTCCCAGCTGAGCTAATTCCCCGAACGTGGTGCGGGAAATACTATAGCAAACCAAAGCTCTGTTTTTCTCGACAATTTTGTAATTAATGGCATATAAAGCGAATTTGCATAAAGTATGCTGGGTAAGCAAGTAGTAATGAATACTCTAAATTGACACTTTATCGGAGTTTTAAATGAATACAGAACTAATACAAGGGGTTTTGATTCCTTTTGCAGGAACCTCACTAGGCGCAGCGATGGTACTGTTTATGAAGAAAGCATTAAATCGTACCGTAGAGCGCGCGCTTACAGGCTTTGCTGCCGGTGTCATGGTTGCTGCCTCTATCTGGAGTTTATTGATTCCGGCTATTGAATCCTCTGAGGCAATGGGTCCACTTGCTTTCATTCCTGCAGTAATCGGATTTTGGATAGGTACTCTTTTCTTGCTGCTGCTTGACCATGTAATTCCCCACCTCCATCTAGGAGAAACAGACGAAGAGGCCGAAGGAATTAAAACGAGCTGGCAGAAATCAACACTTATGGCTTTAGCGGTAACACTCCACAATATTCCTGAAGGAATGGCAGTTGGTGTTGTTTTTGCTGGTTGGGTTTCAGGAAATTCTAATATTACCTATGCAGGAGCTATGGCTCTAGCGCTTGGAATTGCTATTCAAAACTTTCCTGAGGGAGCCATTATTTCTATGCCTCTCCACGCTGGTGGTACCTCTAAAGGTAAATCGCTTATCTTAGGAATTTTATCTGGCATTGTAGAGCCTATTGGAGCAGTACTTACCATTCTTGCTGCAGAGCTTGTTATTCCAGTTCTTCCCTATCTGTTAAGCTTTGCAGCAGGAGCCATGATATACGTGGTTGTAGAAGAACTTATCCCAGAAATGAGTGAAGGCAAGCATTCAAACATTGGAGTACTTGCCTTCGCATTAGGCTTTAGTGTAATGATGACACTTGATGTAGCGCTTGGTTAATAGCCAAGCGCTCTTTTTTAGAGCTCACGCTCTGGAAGAATCTTTTCTGCCAACCAAGAAGCAACTTCATCAAGGGCAACCTCAAAGCGCTCACCGGTAGCTCGCTCTTTAACTTCTGCGATGCCGTTTGTAACGCCTTTCTTGCCCACAATAACCTGCCACGGGAAACCAATAAGATCAGCGTCTGCAAACTTCACGCCTGGACGCTCTACGCGATCGTCGACAACAGTCTCAAGACCAGCAGCAACACAGGCGTCAGCTACTGCACCTGCTGCGTCCCAGATTTCTGGGTCTTTGTTAGAAAGGCAAAGAACAGAAACTTCATAAGGAGCAACAGAAACTGGCCACTTGATGCCCTTCTCGTCATTGTACTGCTCAACGACAGCGGCAAGAAGTCTGGAAACACCAATGCCATAACAACCCATAACCAGAGGCTTGTCCTGGCCGTTTTCATCGGTGAAGGTAGCATTAAGTGCTGAAGAGTATTTAGTGCCAAGCTGGAATACCTGACCAACCTCAATACCACGAGCGGCATGTAAAGGAAGGCCACACTCAGGGCAAATGTCGCCCTCCTGAGAAGTGACAAGATCCTTCCACTCGTTAATCTCAAAATCGCGACCAAGCTCAACGTGATCAAGGTGGTAGTCTGCCTTATTAGCACCGCAGAGCCACCACTGAGTGTCCTCAAGAGAAAGATCTCCGACAACACGAATACCCTCAGGTAAACCAACAGGTCCAATAAAGCCCTTGATAAGGCCAAACTCATCGAGCTCTTCATCGGTCATCATGTGGTACTCACCAAAAGCGTGCTCGGCCTTAACCTCGTTGAGCTCATGTGTACCTGGTACAAAGCACACAACTGGCTTACCGTTTCCATCAACAAGCGCAAGAGCCTTGCGTGTTGCTGCAGGTGAAACGTGGAGGAACTCAGCGACGTCATCAATGGAGCCAATATCAGGGGTATGAATCTCACACATCTGACCAGGCTCACGCTCCTCTACCTTAATCTTCGCAGCAGCTGCCTCAGTATCTGCAGCATAACCGCAATCGCAGTAAACCAGACTTGCCTCACCAGCCTCTGCCAGCGCCATAAACTCAACAGAAGTGTCTCCACCAATCTGACCAGAGTCTGCAACTACCTGCAAAGCTCTAAGACGCGTACGGTCACAAACGTTCTGGTAAGCAACCTTTTCCTGGTCATAACACTCTTGCAGTGACTCTTGATTTGCCGAGAAGGAATAACCATCTTTCATAATAAACTCGCGGCCACGCATAAGACCAAAGCGTGGGCGGCGCTCATCACGGAACTTATCCTGAATCTGATAGAGCGTTACTGGAAGCTGTTTATAACTTTTGAGCTCATTTCTAATAAGATCTGTGAAGGTTTCCTCATGAGTTGGGCCAAGGGCAAACTGACGATCATGACGATCGTGCATGCGCATCAGCTCATCGCCGTAGACATCCCAACGACCTGACTCTTCCCAGAGCTCAGCAGGAGTCATAATGGGAACAAGAATCTCCTGAGCACCAATACCGTCCATCTCATCGCGAATGATAGCCTCAATCTTTAAAAGAGAGCGCCATGCAAGTGGCAAATAAGAATAAAGACCGGCGGCAGTTTTTCTAATCATGCCAGCACGAAGGAGCAGGCGGTGACTTGCAAGTACAGCCTCAGCTGGGTCTTCTTTAAGTGTTGGTGCATACAAAGAAGACATGCGCATCCAGTGCTTCAAGATAATTTCCTTTCAATATGAAGTAATACGTATAGTTTACTTATTTTTTGCCAAAACGATTCTCAATTTCAGTGAATAACTCATCAACAATTTTATCTTCAGGAACTTTTCTAATAGGATTGCCGTTTTCGAACAAAACAGCCTGGCCTTTGCCACAGGCAACGCCAAGGTCAACACCCTTAGCTTCACCAGGACCATTAACAACGCATCCCATTACAGCAACAGAAATTGGAGCACGAACACCATCAAGGCGCTTAGTAACTTCTTCTGCAATAGGAATCATGTCAACACCACATCGGCCACATGTAGGGCAGCTCACAAGCTCTGGTTTAATGCGACGCATACCAAGAGCTGCAAGAAGTTCCCACGCCACATGAACTTCTTCTATCGGATCAGCTGTCAAAGAGAGACGCATAGTATCGCCAATACCACTTTCTAGCAAAATACCAACAGCAGCAGAATTCTTTACAGTTCCCTGCCTCAACGCGCCAGCCTCCGTAACACCTACGTGCAGAGGAATCTGTGGGAGCTCTTTGGAAAGTGCTCGATACACAGCAAGCGTAGTTGGAACGTCGTGTGCTTTTGCTGACAAGACAATATTGTCAAAACCACGAGAAGAAAAGTGTTCTACAAATGACTTTGACGATGCCACAAGTTTCTCAACAAGGGTCATGTCTTGTCTTGTATCAAATTCCTTAGCAAGAGACCCTGCATTAACGCCAATTCTGATAGGAATATGAGCTTCTTTAGCTGCATCAATAACAGCGTCAACGCGCTCCATAGAACCAATATTGCCTGGATTAATACGAAGTGCTGCTGCACCTCTCTTTGCAGCCTCGAGCGCAAGTTTATAGTCAAAGTGGATATCGGCAACAACAGGCAGTGGCGAGTATTTACAGATTTCTTCAAAACCATTAAGTGCTTTTGCGTCAGGAATTGCTACACGAATAATCTCACAACCAGCCTCTGCAAGCTTTTTGATCTGATGAAGCGTTGCATCTGCATCATCTGTTTTGGTAGTACACATTGACTGAACAGAAACGGGAGCACCTCCACCAACCTGAACGGGGCCAACCATTACGGGATGGGTTTTTGTGCGAGCAAGCTCAGACATAAAATCAGCTACCTAAAAAGTAAATGAAGAATATCGTTTCGAAGTGCAACAACAAATACAAACAGGAAAAATGCCAGTCCAATATAAGACAAAATATTTTGAACTTTGATAGACAGTGGCTTTCTAACAATAATCTGAATAACCTCAATCAGAATCTTTCCACCATCAAGAGGTGGAATGGGCAAAAGATTCATAAACCCAAGAGACATAGAAATAGCTGCTACTAGCATAATAAGGGTAGAGAAACCCTCTGCCGCAGCTTTTGAAGCCATAACAGAAATTCCTACAACAGAAGATGACTGATTGAGAACTTCCATAGTCTGTGTGGGAATGAGCAATCTTAGAGCAAATTGACCAACCTGTGCGGCATACGATACAGCTGCAGCAGATGCATCAATAAACGAAAAGTGATACGTGATCATCACAGGTGACACGCCAATGATTTTATCGTCAGGACGCAAAACAGGTTTGATTGTAGTTTCAAGCTGAATGCCACCACGATCATAGGTGACAGGAATATCCTTTCCATCAGCAGACATTGCTTCTTTAATAGCTACAGTGAGTTCTTCCCAGGTATGTACCTCTACTCCGTTAAAGGTAAGAATGGTATCTCCCGGATTAAGACCTGAAATAGCAGCTAAAGAGTTTGACTCAACAGACCCCAACTGTGCCTTATTTTGAGCGGTAGGAACACCAACAAACATCAAAGAACCAACAACTAATAAAAAAGCAAGCGCAATGTTGACCAAGGGTCCACCCAAGATCATAAGCAGGCGTTTGGGGACATTTACGCCGACATAGGTATGAGCCTTCTCTTGAGCAAAAAATTCCTCTGTAGACATTTGCGGAACACGAGGCTCTCCCGCTGCAGTTGAGCCTTCCAACTCAAAATTATGACCACGGTCATACTCACAGCGAAGTTCAGCATCTCGTGCAAGGGTCTGGAACACAGTGTGAGCCAGCTCCTCTGATTCTGACTCTTTAACAAGCTCAATAGAGCCCCAATCTGCAAGAGTGTACAGCAGGCTAAATGCACGTTCATCCTCGCAGTTTAGTTTTGCAGCAAGAGCGCCAACCTCAAGCATACCTGCCTCTTGAACGCTCATCAGAGCCTGCGGCAATAGCTCGTCAAGCTCACCTTCCATGCCGCAGATACGAGTATAGCCGCCAAAAAGAAGCGGTGTTACTCCAACCTCGGTTCCGTATTTCTTGCTCTTGTGAGAAAGCTTATACCTGAACGGCATGCCCAGGAAAAACTCAGTAACACGAACGCCACACAGACGAGCCATGCCATAATGACCAGCCTCGTGAACAAATACAAGAAGCGAGAGAACAAGCAATCCCCAAAAAATTGGTGAAAGAATGGCTAACAAATTCACTAAATTCCTATCCCACAAAAGAACGAGCTAAAGCTCGTGCTTGTGCGTCTACAAGCGTCAACTGTTGAAGGTCTTCTACCCTTTGAACTTCAGAGGCATTCATAGTCTTTGCAACAATAGCCTCAATATCAAGAAATGAACATCTTCCTTGTCTAAATGCATAGTTAGCAACTTCATTTGCTGCGTTCATAATACACGGCAGCGTTCCGCCAACAGTACCCGCATGACGAGCAAGCGCAAGGCATCCAAAGGTCTTCTCGTCAGCATAATCTCCTGTAAGAGGAGTCGTCTCTTGCCACTCTACCGGCTTAGAAATTGCTGGCCAGCGATGAGGATAGCTCAGAGCAAACTGGATAGGCAGCCTCATATCAGAAGCTCCCAGTTGTGCCTTAACAGAGCCGTCCACAAACTCAACCATGGAGTGAATGCGGCTCTGACGATGTACCAGAACCTCAAGCTTATCCATAGGAATATCAAAGAGATGATGAGCCTCAATGAGCTCAAGACCCTTATTCATCAACGTGGCGCAGTCAATAGTAATCTTTGCACCCATCTTCCAAGTTGGATGTGCCAAAGCGTCGTCAGCCGAAACATGCACCAGCTCTTCCCTAGTGCGTCCGAAGAACGGACCACCAGAACAGGTAAGCCAAATCCTCTGGATATCAGCGGGATTCTCGCCAATGAGACACTGGAAGATGGCGCTGTGCTCAGAATCAACAGGAATAAGCTGGCCAGGTTTAACCAGAGGCATCAAAAGGTCTCCGCCAACGACAATTGACTCCTTGTTAGCGTATGCCAGCACTTTACCAGCCTTAACAGCAGCTAGACCAGCGTAAATACCAGCCTCTCCCACCACTGCATTAACTACACAGTCAACCTCGTCCAGCTCCGCAAGCGCTTGAACAGCTTTGGAACCAAAGCTTGTTTCGCAGCCTTGTGGCAGTACATCGAGAAGCCCGTTGTCTTTGACACTTTCGTCAGCAAAAGCAACGTATTTGCAGTTGAACTCATTTGCTGCCTTCACAGCAAACTCTACCGACGAGCGCACTGCAAGTGCAACTACCTCAATCTTTTGCGGAAAATGACGACATACATCAAGCGTTTGCATACCCACAGAACCTGAAGCTCCAAGAATAGCAACGCGTAGAGGCTCATGCCGAACAGCATGAGGCGCAGTATCTTCAAAAATGCTCAAAACTTATGCTCCAAACGGCGACGCAATTGGAAGCTTGACCTGGCTAAAGAGTACGGCAAGCTGGAAGAGAAGAAACGCCGCCATAGTTCCAAAAATCATCGAATCGGTTCTATCAAGCAGGCCTCCATGACCAGGCATAATTGAGCCAGAGTCCTTGAGTCCTACGCCTCGCTTAATACGAGACTCAAATAGATCTCCAACGACGGAGAAAATGCCTTCAGTTACGCCAAAAAGCAACGCAAAGAGAGGGTTCATATTAATTGCGCCAAACACAGCAATCAAGAACCACACAAGCATTGAGCCAAAAAGGCCACCATAAAAGCCCTCCCAGCTCTTATTTGGAGAAATCCTTGGAGCCAGTTTATGCTTGCCAAATTTAGATCCAAATAAATACGCAAATGAATCGTTAGCCCAAACAGAAAGCATAACAGCAAGCGTAATCCAAGGAATAGAAAAACTGGGCTCTGTTGACCGTAGTAGCACTACTGTTGAAAGCGAGAGTGACGTATACAGTGGTCCAAAGGCTGTAACTGCTACGTCTGCAAGATTTGCTCGTGGAGTAAAGACGTACCAAAGCCCGCATAGAATAATTAAAAGCAAAGAGAACGCTAACGGAAAAATGTGACCAAAATACGCAATTATTGGAAAAATAAGCGAGAAAACAAGACCAAGAGGCTCGTTTGGCATACGTCCGCCCATACGGCAGATGTGAAAGAACTCAGAACAACACAGCCATGCCATGCCAGCAATCAAAACGATGGTGGCTTCTTTACCCACAAAAAGGGCAGCAAGTACAATAGCTGCGTAGACTACGCCAGACAGAGTTCTAGTCAAAAGCTTCTCGGTAACATCACGGACTCGCTGACCCATAAGGTTACCAGCGGCTCGTTGTAGCTCTTTAATTGAGCGACGAACCTCCAGCTTTTCAATCTGTTTATCAATTCCAACACTACCCATTTCTTCAGGATTAACCTGAGATTCAGCGTCAAGCCTAGAGGTAGATTTTTTGGAATTGTGCGTATTGTCCACCACTATTTCACTCCTCCGAATCGCCTTTCGCGACCCTGATAGTCCTTAATGGCGCGCAAAACATCCCATTTAGAGAAGTCAGGCCAGTAAGTTTGCGTGACATACAGCTCCGAGTAAGCCAGCTGCCACAACAAATAGTTAGAAAGCCTAAGCTCTCCTGAGGTACGAATCAAAAGATCTGGATCAGGAAGTCCAGCTGTGTAGAGGTATTTCTCAAAATCTGATGGAGTTACCGAATCAGCAGAGACTTTACCTTCAGCAATTTGATTAGCAAGAAAAACAGCTGCCCTAGTCAACTCTGCACGAGAGCCATAATTAACCGCTAACGCAAAAGTCATACCAGTGTTTTGTGCAGTTTCATCAAGTCCGCGCTGGAAAGTCTTGCGAGTCTTTTCTGGTAAAGCCTCAAGATCACCAAAGAAACGTAGTTTGACATTCTCCTGGTAGAACAGTGGAAGTTCTTTGAGCAATGTCTCTGCAAAAAGACGCATGAGCAAGTCAACCTCGTGCTGGGGACGTTTCCAGTTTTCAGTAGAGAACGAATAAACTGACAGAACGTCCAACCCGAGGCGCACACTTGTAGTAACAGCCTCGCGCAAGGAAAGAACACCAGCCTTGTGACCTTCTGTTCTATCAAGACCGCGAGCTGTAGCCCATCTACCGTTTCCATCCATAATGATGGAAACGTGAGACGGAATAGTTTCTAAATTGATATCAGAAAGACTGATATCTTCTGGCGCGTCAGAGAAATACTGGACGAGTTTGTCTGTATCAAACTGCACTTAAATCTCCATGATTTCTGAAGTCTTAGTCTTAAGAAGAGATTCAATTTGTGCGATATAGGTATCTGTCAGCTTTTGAATACCATTTTTCTCGCGCTTCTGATCGTCCTCAGAGAGCTCCTCATCGCGCTCAATCTTGCCGTTAATATCACGACGAACGTTACGGATAGCTACACGAGCCTCCTCAGCAATCTGAGAGCATTCTTTGGCAAGCTCACGACGACGTTCCTCAGTTGGCATTGGAAAAGGAAGTCTAATAGCAGATCCGTCATTAGATGGAGTGATGCCCAAATCAGAAGATTCAATGGCTTTCTCGATACTCTTTAGAGCAGTCTTATCCCATGGCTCAACAAGCAGCATAGATGCCTCTGGAACCTTAATGGCCGCAAGCTGAGAAATTGGAGTTGGCTGACCATAGTAATCAACCTTAATGTGGTCGAGTGCATGTGGATTTGCGCGACCAGTACGGACACGACCAAAGTTATTCTTAAGTGCCTCAATGCACTTCTCCATAGACTGCTTAGCCTTATCAGAATGAACGCTCATTAGTCCTCCTCGACGACAGTAGTACCGACTTCTTCTCCAGAAATTGCCTTCATGAAAACGCCTTCAGACTGCATGTCAAATACAAGAATTGGCATCTTATTGTCTTTGCACAGTGCAATTGCTGCGGCATCCATAACCTTAAGTTCTTTGGCGAGAACATCTTTGTAGGTGACAGTGTCAAACTTAACGGCATCTGCATGAGTAACAGGATCGCAGTCGTAAATGCCATCTACCTTTGTTGCCTTCATCAGAGCCTCTGCGCCAATCTCGCAAGCACGAAGAGCTGCAGCAGTATCAGTGGTGAAGTAAGGGTTACCTGTACCTGCAGCAAAGATGACAATACGACCCTTCTCAAGGTGTCTAATAGCACGACGACGAATATAAGGCTCTGCAACCTGAGCCATAGAAATTGCGCTCATAACACGGCAATCCATGCCATTACGCTCAAAACAATCCTGGAGAGAAAGAGCGTTGATTACGGTTGCAAGCATACCCATGTTGTCACCCTGGGCACGATCCATACCAGCTGCTGCCTGAGAAACGCCCCTAAAGATGTTTCCGCCGCCAACAACAATGGCAATCTGTACACCAGACTCCCAAACAGGTTTAATTTCTTTAGCAAGCATTTCTGGAATTGAGGGGTCAATGCCAAAGGATTGCTCACCCATCAATGCTTCACCAGAAAGCTTTAAAAGTACTCTCTTGTATTTAGCTGAAGACAAAGCTTCCTCGCTCTCTCCGTTTGCCATAGTTGTAATAATTTTAACAAACGACACCGCAAGTTTTGCAGGAATCGCGGTAAAAAAAGAGCCGGTTGTCTTCAACCGGCTCAAAATAATTAAAGTAAAAAGTCTTACTCTTCACCAAAAGCAAAACGCACGAAACTGACAATCTTAACCTCGTCGTCAACCTTCTTGGAGAGCAGCTTTGCATACTCAGAAATAGTCATATCTGGGTCCTTAACAAATGCCTGCTCAGTAAGGACATACTCCTTGTAGTACTTCTCGAGGCGACCATAAGCCATCTTCTCCTGAATAGCCTCAGGCTTACCTGACTCAGCAGCCTGTGCCTTATAAATGGAGAGCTCATGATCAACAATGTCCTGTGGAACATCCTCACGGCGAGCAGCAACTGGAGCAGCTGCAGCTACCTGCATAGCAACATCATGTGCGAAGTTCTTGAAATCCTGAGACTCAGCGGTCTCTGGCTTGTTGAACTCAAAGGTAACAATGTCAGCGAGCTTGCCACCAAGGTGGATATAGCTAGCAAGAGCACCATTTGTAGCCTCAACGCGCTGAAAACGAAGAACGCGCATGTTCTCGCCGATGTTGTGGATCTTATCGGTGATTGCCTCGTCAACAGTCTCGTCGCCAAGCTTAGCGGCCTTCAGCTCCTCAAGGGTAGCTGGGTTGCTCTCGGCAACAACTGCAGCAAGATCGCCAGCAAAGCCAGTGAACTGTGGATTAGTACCAACAAAGTCAGTCTCGCAAGAGAGCTCAAGGATTGCGCCAGTCTTACCGTCTGGGCTGATGAAAGTAGCAATGGTACCCTCGTTGGTATCACGGCCAGCGCGCTTAACTGCCTTAGCAACGCCCATAGTACGAAGAATATCTACTGCCTTTTCAATATCGCCCTCAGCCTCGACAAGTGCCTTCTTGCACTCCATCATAGGAGAGCTGGTCATATCACGAAGCTGCTTAACAAGTGCTGCGGTAATCTCTGCCATGTTTTCCTCCCAAAATCTACTGAATAATTAATTATTTAACCCGTTGCTAAGAGTTACTCAGCAGCTGGGGTCTTGGACTCAGCGCCCATCTCTTCAGCAGAAATCTGCTCCTTGCCACTGCCTGCAAGAATTGCGTCTGCAGCAAGTTGACACATAAGAGAAATGGAACGAATAGCATCGTCATTTGCAGGAATGCCGTAATCAACAACATCTGGATCAGAGTTGGTGTCAAGAAGGGAGACAACTGGAATATGGAGACGATTTGCTTCACGAATTGCGTTCTCTTCACGCTTAGAGTCAACAACAAAGAGAGCCTGTGGAAGAGAAGTCATATCACGGACGCCGCCGAGGTTAAGCTGAAGCTTTGTAAGCTCCTTGTTCTTAAGAGCCTGCTCCTTCTTAGGAAGAGTTGCCATACGGCCATCCTCTACCATTGCCTCAAGCTCCTCAAGGCGCTTAATGCGGGAACGCATGGTAACAAAGTTGGTGAGCATACCACCAAGCCAGCGCTGGTTGATATAAGGCATGTTTGCACGAGTAGCCTCAGTAGCAATTGGCTCCTGAGCCTGTTTCTTGGTGCCAACAAAAAGAACTCGGCCACCCTTAGATGCAATATTCTTTAGAAAAGTGTAAGCAGCATCTGCGCCAAGCATAGTCTGCTTAAGGTCAAGAATGTAAATGCCGTTACGATCACCAAAGATGTATGGCTTCATCTTAGGGTTCCAACGACGAGTCTGGTGACCATAGTGGCAACCAGCATCCAGAAGAGTCTGAATAGTAATCTTTGCAGCCATTTTTACCTCCATTGGTTATTCCTCCGTACGAGTTCAAGCCTTGTTAAAACCACCCAACACCTGGCTTAGCGTTAGGCACCACGGCAAACAAGTGGTCGTACGTGCGATTTTTTGCTGTTTGGTAACAGCATGCTGTGCTTCTACACAACTTTTGAAAGTATAACAGGAAAACAAGGGCTACGTCTATAAAGAATTTAGACCATAACCTCTACAAATACCGCCCAAATATAGACGTATTCAAGATGCGTAGCCAGCTCAAACAACTCACGTATCCTATTTTGATCTTGGATGAGCTGCCTTCGCCGCTTCTTTAAGTCTATCAACCGAAAGATGTGTATAAACCTGCGTAGTTGAAAGAGACTCATGTCCCAATAGCTCCTGCACAATACGTAGATCTGCTCCGCCACCAAGAAGCTCCGTAGCATATGTATGCCTCATGGCATGTGGTGATAGTGAGCTATCCAGTCCTGCAGCCGTTAAATATGACGAGAAAACCTTGCGCAATGAATCTGCGCTCATGTTATTTCCTCTTACGGAAATAAAAAGAGCTGAATGTACGCGTCCTGTTTTATCTTTTAGTAAAAGCGTAGGGCGAGAAGATCTAAGATATTTCTTAAGCCACTCAATTGCAGACTCATAAAGCGGAACAATCCGCTCTTTAGAACCTTTACCAAATAGACGTACTGTTCCATTTTGTAGATCAACCTGCTCAAGTCTGAGCGTTGCTACCTCAGAAATACGAGCACCTGTTGCGTACAAAAACTCAAGAAATGCTCTATCTCTGAGACCTGCTGCAGTTGAAACGTCACATGATTCCAAAAGTCTATTCACATCAGAATCAGTCATGGTATGTGGAAGATTGCGTGGAGCTCGGGGATTACTAAGTGCAAGAGCAGGATCAGTAGCAATCAGTTTTTCTCGCTGCATCCATTTGTAAAAGCCACGCAACGCCGATAGATGCCTGTTAAGCGTTTTAGCTGAATATTGAGCTTGTTTGAGATAGGCCAAATACAAACGAAGATTTTTATGATCAACTTGAGTTAAATCAACATTTTCTCTACTACACCACTGCGCAAATGATAAAAGGTCAGTTTGATAAGACCTCAAAGTATTCTCGGAGAGATTTCTAACCTTATGTAAATACTCAATGAATTGTTCAACTTGGTTACTCTGCACTTTAGAAATGCCCATATTAATCACGCTTTACGCAATCAAAAAGCTCCTGGCGAGAAGCAATATAGTCATCAAAATCTTTATGAGCACGCTCCATCATTTTCTGACGACGTTCATCTTTTCTTTTAATATGTTCGTCCAAAGGCTCAAAAATTCCAAAATTAACATGCATAGGCTGATAATCTTTGGTTTTTGGATTTGTTGCATAACCGACAAGAGAACCAAGCGAGGTTGTCAAAGGAAGTTTAAACGTCTTCTTGCCTGACAGACGTGCATACATATTTAACGCTGCAAGCAAGCCTGAAGCAATAGCTTCAACATAGCCTTCTGTACCTGTAATTTGACCCGCAAGAATAATAGAAGTTCCTGGAATTCCAAACGAGCCGTCAAGCGCATGAGGAGAATCGACAAAAGAGTTCCTGTGCATGACACCATAGCGAACAAACTCGGCGTTCTCTAATCCTGGGATAAGCGTAAATACACGTTTCTGCTCTCCCCACGTAAGGTTTGTCTGAAAACCCACTAGATTAAATGCAGTTTTAGCTGTATTTTCTGCACGAAGCTGAACTGCCGCCCAGGGTCGTTTACCTGTTCGTGGATCAATAAGTCCCACGGGTTTTAGAGCTCCAAACCTGATGGAATCATGTCCCGTTCGTGCAACTTCCTCAATAGGTTGGCATGCTTGGAACAAATCAGACTGCTCAAAATCATGGCCAATAACACGTTTAGCAGAAAGTAACTCATCTACAAAAGTGTCATATTCCTCTTTATTCATAGGACAATTGAAATAATCGCCAATTCCCAAATCATCATAACGAGATTGAGAGAATACAATTGAACGGTCAATTGATTCTTCAGATACAATAGGCGCCGCTGCATCAAAAAACGACATCCTGTTGGTTCCAACGCGCTCAGAAATTGCCTCATATAACCTATCGGAACACAGTGGTCCTGCAGCAATAATTGTTGGTTCTTCCGAAAGCTCTGTTACCTCTGCATGAGTAACAGAGATGTTTGGGTGATTTCTAATCTGTTCAGTAACCGCCCTTGAAAACTCTTCTCTATTCACCGCAAGCGCGCCACCTGCAGGAACTGAGTTTTCTTCTGCAAGAGAAAGTAGAAAGCTTCCCATCTTTTTAAGCTCAGACTTTAAAATTCCAGCCGCAGAATCTTCCTTGGTAGATTTCAAAGAGTTAGAACATACCAGTTCAGCAAACATATCTGTGTGATGTGCTGGAGAAGAAACAACGGGGCGCTGCTCTATTAGCTCAACAGAAATACCACGAGAAGCAAGCTGTAAGGCACATTCGCTTCCAGCTAAACCAGCACCTACCACAGTAACTTTTTGTGACATTTTCCACCTATCACACACTACGAATCCAAATAAAACTCTTTAGAAGGAGTATACCTTCCATCCGGTAATCTTTTTACCATTCCACGAGCTTCATAATCAGTTAAAGAATTAAGCACGGTAAGTACGTTTTCCGATAACCTCCATGCAAGCTCTTCTGGTCTTGATGGTGATGCTATAAGCGCAGATAAAAGCGGTGTTAACTTCTTATCTTGCTTCATTTGTTCCCGAACCAGACAATCATAATCTAATGAGATTGCGATGCCTAATGATGTCTCATCAGGAATGATTTGAGCTCCTTCAGAGATTAATCTATTAGTACCAGCAGAAGCCAGGGAAAAGATAGATCCAGGTATCGCATAAATAGTTTTACCAAGCGAGTTGGCAAACTCGGCAGTACTCATCGTACCTGAACAAAGACCCGCTTCAGTCACCAATAACACTTTGCCCAATGCCGCAATTACCGCATTTCTTCTAGGAAACGCATAACGTCTAGGTGGCGTTCCCCATCTATCTAAAGAAATGACTGCTCCCTTTCCTTCTCGCGCAGCTTCAAAAAGATCTAACGAAGTAGTTGGATAGGTTACATCTGCACCACAACCTGCTACCACAACAGTCTTTCCTCCAGCGTTAAGCGCAGCCATACCCGCCGCATTGTCGCAGCCAAGAGCTCCACCAGATACCACAACAATATTATTATCAGCAGCACATCTGCCAGCCATTTCTGCAATTGCTATACCGTATGGAGTAGCTCGACGAGCTCCAATTACAGACATACAAGGTGATTGCAAAACGCTTCTATCCCCCATTCCATAGATTATTTCAGGCGGATGATTTAGCAGTAACAGCTCGCTTGGATAGTCCTCATCTTCTGATGAAATCTCCCATCTCTCCATAGCTACTCCAAAGAGCGAGACCTATAAGCAACAGCCTCAGATACGTCGTCTTTTGTTACCTTTTCATGATGGGCAATGTCTGCGATAGTCCTTGCTACTCTGCAGGTACGAGTTATTGCTCTTCCGCCTAAATGAAGCCCGCGTGCATATCTATGCAAAAGTTGTAGCGCCAACTCATCAAAACTTTCTATGTACTTTTGGCGAGAAGTGCCTTCTGCTTTACGGGTTTCTCGCCAAGAAGCAAAATCTCTACCAGAAACAACAAGCGAGCGCATGCCTGACGAAGTAAGTCCCAACTCTCCTTGAATTACTCGACCAGAAGAAGGACGAGCGACATCACAAACAATATCTATTCGATCCATCAAAGGACCTCCAATTTTTGATTGATACGTAGTAATCTTTCCTGGAGAGCACTTGCAAGTATGAGTTTTATCACCAAAATAGCCGCAAGGACAGGGATTAGCTGCAGCGATAAGCTGGAACTGAGAAGGAAACTTATAAATGCCATCAACTCGTGCAAGACGTACATATCCATCTTCGATAGGCTGACGTAAAACCTGCAACGTATTTGAAGCAAACTCGGGTAACTCATCTAAGAAAAGCACACCTTTGTGGGCAAGAGAAATCTCACCTGGGATGACAGGTCTGCCGCCTCCAATCATGCCTGCTACAGAAGCTGAGTGATGAGGAGACCTAAAGGGTCTTACACCCGCTTGGATAGAATCTGTTTCACATCCCGCCACTGAATGTATAAGCAACACCTCATCGCGTTCTTCTTTAGAGAGCTCAGGGAGAATAGTTGGAATTCTTTTAGCAAGCATAGTTTTACCTGCACCCGGCGGACCAATCATGAGCATTCCCAGGTTCCCTGTGGCTGCGATTATGATTGCTCGTTTGACTAATTCCTGATCAATAACCTCTTCAAAGTCTAAATTATCGCTGAGCATTGCTGTTTCAACAGTATGCTGGTGCTGGGCTAATGGCTTACAGAATGATTGATCTCTTAAACTGAGATTAAGCAATGATTGAATTCCAATAACATGACTCCAGTCAGATCCAAATAAATTGCAATCTGAAGAAGAAATAAGCTTCATTCCCAGTTTCTTAGCAAGCATTGCATATGCCGCCATACCTCTCACAGAAGAAATCTTGCCATTTAATGAAAGCTCTCCGACAAAAAGCCTGTTATGCACAATCTCTTGAGGAATCTGTCCAGTAGCTGCAAGAATAGCAACGGCTATGGGCAAATCAAATCCAGTACCTGTCTTCTTTATATCTGCAGGCGTCAAATTGATTGTCACTAACAATCGCGGGATGGTAAATCCAGCGGCTTTTAGTGAGCATCGCACACGAGAGCGAGATTCCATAATGGAACTGTCGGGCATGCCTACGATGGTTATTCCAGGTATGCCTCCCAAAATCCCCACTTCTACATCTACAGGTATTGCCTCAATTCCTCTAAGAGTTGCTGTATGAACGCAAATGGTTGCTTGACTCATTGCTCGTCCCAGCTAAATGCCCCAATTAAATGCCTTAGACTTGCTGTACTTGGAGCTACCAAATTAATAGCAACAACATCAAATCTAATAGAGGTAAGTGCTGGATGAAGCGCTGCATACATAAGCGCAAGCGTCCTATATTTTTCCTGCTTTGCTCTATTTACAGCCAGTTCGGGCATGATGCTATCGTCTTTATTCAAGACGCGCCTTGTTTTTACTTCAACAAGCACAACGTTATCGCCATCTTGAGCAACAATATCAACCTCACCAATCTGACACGTCCAGTTGGTTTGAATAATTTTGTAGCCTCTTTTGATGAGGTATTTTGCAGCAATCTCCTCGCCTTTCTCGCCAATTTGACGAGAAGACATCTCTTCTAGCGGAATTCTGCTTTCTTGCGCGTCGTCTTCTTTAGAAACCTTGTCCTGATCTTTTGACTCTTCCTGTAATGAGGGTTTCTCCTCTACCTCATTAGACGCAGAACCTTGATTCTTACTTGCATCTTTCTTGCTCATAGCTCTCCTTTCGTTGTGGGAGAGTTCAGTTTGCAGGAGCACTTTGACACTAACTTGACTGCTGTCTGTCTAAACGGCGTAATAATTCTGACGAAAGTAAAAAATTTGATGTTACTGTCTCACAGCTATAGAAAAAGCCCGTTCAATCCTCTTAGAATGAACGGGAGTGTATTTATATCTGAAAGTTAATCTGATTGCTTAAATGAGGTGCATTAAAACAGTCTCTGCGTCTTAACAAAGTTTCCACAAAACGATGCACGATGTATAGGAGAAAGTCCCTTCTCGCCAATAGCCTTAATGTGTTCAGCAGAGGCATATCCTTTACATTCTGCCAGATAATAGCCTGGATATTCCTCATCATAGGCTACCATAAGAGCATCTCTCGTTACTTTTGCCACAATTGAAGCGGCAGCAATAGACGCAATGCGAGCATCACCTTTGACAAGAGTCTTCTCTTTGGGATGAATGTGCATAGGATTTCCATCAATCAACACGCAGTCAGGTTCAATACCTGTGTTTTTAACAGCTTGCAGCATAGCGTCTCTTAGGCACTGCGCCATACCAACTTCATCAATTCTTTGAGGCGAAATGTGAGCAATGCCAATGGCTGTAGCTACTTCTTGAATTTGTTCAGCAAGAATCTCTCGCTTTGTTGCAGTGAGTTTCTTGGAATCATTAAGACCATAGATGATAGGTTCATCTGGTAAACATACAGCACAGACCGTTAGAGGTCCAGCTACAGAGCCTCTGCCAACCTCATCTACGCCAACAACAAGTCCACCCCCAGAAAATTCTTTCTGAAAGCGATACATTTCTTCTACACGGATTTTCTCAACATGTTCTTTTTCAATGCGCTTTTTAGCTGATTCCAAAGCCTTAATAACCTGTTTACGAGGATCTTCACTATAACGAGCTATGAGTTCGTATGCTTCAGCTTCTGGTGCGTCACTTAAACGAGCAATTATATCTTTAGCAGAATCAGCCATGTTTTCTCCAAACCACATGACAATGGTACTAAAAAAGCCGCCCGAAGGCGGCTTCAAAGAGCATATGAAGTTGATTAGCGCTTCTCGCGAAGACGAGCAGCCTTACCAACACGATCGCGCAGGAAGTAAAGCTTAGCGCGGTGTACAACACCGTGACGAAGAACCTCAAGCTTAGCAATCTTTGGTGAGTGAAGTGGGAAAGTACGCTCAACACCAACACCAAAGCTAATTTTACGAACAGTAAAAGTCTCACGGGAACCCTCGCCAGAAAGACGAATGATGTCGCCCTGGAAGACCTGCTCACGAGTACGATCGCCTTCGACAATGCGATAGTGAACCTTTACATTGTCACCAACGCGAACCTCAGGAATGTCCTCGCGAATCTGCTGACGCTCAATAGCGCGAATGTAGTCCATTGTTTCCTCATCTCTAGAGGTGCCGACGCACTTGCGAACGACACATAGTTAACACACAGACGGAAAGTATACGTGAATACTTTCCACTGTACAAGGGTTAGTTTGAATAAAACTTACTTTACATATCTTCTTTTACCCCAGGAACGAGGTAGACGAAGATCTTCAAACACTCTCGTTGCATATCTATCAGTCATACCTGAAACATAATCTGCAACTTGAATCTCTGGGTGATCACAATCATGACACTTATACTCTGCAGGAACCTCATCCATATGATTTACAAAGTAATCAAATAACTCAATGATGAGATCATACGCTTTAGGTTCTTCATATTTTGCGTCACCTGATGCGTAAAGATTAGCAAACAGAAAAGCTCTCATGGTCATCATGGCACTCCACATAGAGTCAGTCATCTTAATGTCCCCTACTCGAGAACTCTCAGAGACAATATCATGAACCATATGTTCAATACGCTCAGGCGAACTATTGCCCAACACCTCGCGAGCCTCAGTTGGAAGATACTCCTCCGAAAGCAGGCCGGCGCGTTTTGCGTCATCAATATCGTGTGTTACATAGGCAATACGATCTGAGATAGCAACAATTCTTCCTTCTGCCGTTTCTGCACGTAGGTTACCTGAGTGACATCTAATACCATCAACAACCTCATACGAAAGATTAAGACCCTGTCCGTCTTTCTCTAAATACTCAACAATGCGAGCACTTTGCTGGTTATGAGCAAAAATATACTCATTTTCTGGAGCATCAGGATCCATTCCTCTGTACAGACTAATAGCAAACGAAAGCGCCTTTTCACCTATATGTCCAAACGGCGTATGGCCCAAATCATGTCCAAGCGCAATTGCCTCAGTTAGATCTTCGTTTAAGCCAAGAGGTCGTGCAATTGAGCGTGCAATCTGTGAAACCTCAAGCGTATGGATAAGACGAGTTCTATAGTGATCCCCCTCTGGGGCGAGAAAAACCTGTGTCTTGTGAGCAAGTCTTCTGAAGCTCTTACTATGAAGGATACGATCTCTATCGCACTGATAACACGTACGATACTGGTCAGGCTCCTCTGCCACCGCACGGCCTTTACTTTGATCAGAAAAAGCCGCTTCAGGAGATAAGATTTGATGCTCACGAGCTTCCAGATCTTCTCGTTGAATGGATAACATAGAGCCTCCTTGTACCTGCATCTTTACCACATAATAGCAGGTTGTTACTATCTAGCAAAAGAGGGCGACCGAAGCCGCCCTCTTAAGTTTGTTGCATTATGTCTAGAAGAAAACCTACTTGGTAGCAATCTTCTGTGGACCACCGTTAGCCTGAATCTTAGCCTGTGCTGCAGCAAGACGTGCAATTGGCACGCGGTATGGAGAGCAAGAGACATAATCAAGGCCAAGGTTGTAATACATGTGAATGGACTCTGGATCGCCGCCAGTCTCACCACAGACACCAATGGTGAGGTTAGGATTACCCTTACGGCCGCCCTCGACACCCATGCGGACAAGCTCTGCAACGCCCTTATCAAGAGTTGCAAATGGGTTGGTCTTAACAATCTTACGCTCAAGATAAAGAGGCATAAATGCGGACTCAACGTCATCACGGGAGAAGCCAAGGCAGGTCTGAGTAAGGTCATTAGTACCAAAGGAGAAGAAGTCTGCGTGCTTAGCAATCTCCTCAGACATGATAGCTGCACGTGGAAGCTCAATCATAGTACCAACTGGAATGTTGAGCTCAACACCATACTCATCAGCAACCTGCTTGATAGTTTGCTCAACCTCTTCACGAACCTGGATAAGCTCCTCTTCAAAGCCAACCAGAGGAACCATAATCTCTGGACGAGGATCAAGACCAACGCGCTTCAACTCTGCAGCCGCGCTTGCGATTGCACGAACCTGCATAACATTGAGCTCTGGGTAGACAAGACCAAGGCGGCAGCCACGTAGGCCGAGCATTGGGTTTGCCTCCTGGAAAGCATCAAACTTAGCGAGAAGAGCACGCTTTGCAGCGGTGTCCTTACCCTGCTCCTCATCACGAGCAATCTCAACGTCAAGCTCACGTGGGGAGTCAAGGAACTCGTGCAGAGGTGGGTCAAGAAGACGAACGACAACGTCTTTGCCGTCCATTACCTTGAACATACCAAGGAAGTCGCCCTTCTGAGCACGTCCAAGCTGCTCAATAGCAAGCTGCTTAACATCCTCAGAGTCAGCAAGAATAAAGTCCTGAATGAGATGCTTACGCTCACCAAGGAACATGTGCTCAGTACGATCAAGACCGATTGCCTCAGCACCGTTATCAACGGAAGTCTGAGCATCAGTTGGGTTATCAGCGTTTGCACGAACACCAATGACGCGACCACGGGACTCGTCAAGACGAACCTCATCTGCCCATGCAAGGATAGTCTGAAGGTCACCAGAAAGCTCTGGCTGAACAAGCTCAACAGCACCAAGGATGACGTCACCAGTGGTACCGTCGATGGAGATAACATCGCCCTCATTAACAACAAGACCGGAATCTGCAACGGTAAAGCGCTTGTTAGCAGCGTCAATGCGAAGTGTATCAACACCGCAAACGCAAGGGGCGCCCATACCACGAGCGATAACTGCAGCATGGCTGGTCTTGCCGCCGTGGGAAGTTAGAATACCCTCTGCAGCAACCATGCCGTGGAGGTCATCTGGAGTGGTCTCCCAACGGACAAGAATACAAGGCTTGCCTGCTTCTGCAAAAGCCTCAGCATCTGCAGAAGAGAAGACTGCAGCACCAACAGCTGCGCCAGGAGAAGCGTTAAGACCCTTAGCAATGGTCTTGTACTCAGCGTTAGGATCAAACTGTGGATGCAGAAGCTGATCAAGCTGCTCAGGAGCAACACGAGAAACTGCCTGTTCCTTAGTAATACGACCCTCTTCGTACATCTGAATTGCAACCTTGAGTGCAGAGAGAGCAGTACGCTTACCAACACGAGTCTGAAGCATCCAAAGCTTACCATTTTCAATGGTGAACTCGATGTCCATCATGTCTGCGTAATGATCCTCAA
Source organism: Lancefieldella parvula DSM 20469 (assembly GCF_000024225.1). NCBI lineage: Bacteria > Bacillati > Actinomycetota > Coriobacteriia > Coriobacteriales > Atopobiaceae > Lancefieldella > Lancefieldella parvula. The sequence continues at coordinate 774,266 of NC_013203.1, read as the reverse complement.
GAATCTCAAAGACGTGGAAGAGCTCCTCGCCTGCCTCCTTGAGTGCAGAAACCTTAACAAGGTCAGCGATAGGCTCAGTGTTACGAATACCAGCAACAACATCCTCGCCCTGAGCGTTAATCAGGAAGTCACCGTAGCGCTCGTTGGTACCGTCTGCAGGATTGCGAGTAAATGCAACACCAGTTGCAGAAGTCTCACCCTTATTACCAAAGACCATGACCTGGACATTAACTGCAGTACCAAGCTCATCTGGAATCTTGTTCTGTTTACGGTAAAGGATTGCGCGGTCATTCATCCAAGAACCAAAAACTGCCTGCTCAGCAAGGCGGAGCTGAAGGTAAGGATCAGATGGAAAAACAGCATAACCGTTCTTAGAAACCTCTGGATGCTCCTTAACATCAACATTTGCAGCGAAGATGCCCTTAAACCAAGTTACAAGGTCACGAAGATCATTTGCATCCAGCTCTGTATCAAGCTTAACGCCCTTCTCGGCCTTCTTAGCAGCAATTGCATCCTCAAAGAGCTGTCCAGATACACCCATAACAACGCCAGAGAACATCTGAACAAAACGACGGTAAGAGTCCCAAGCAAAGCGCTCATTACCAGTCTGCTTAATGAGACCCTGAACGGACTCATCGTTAAGACCAAGGTTAAGAACAGTATCCATCATGCCAGGCATGGAGAACGGAGCACCAGAACGAACGGAAACAAGCAGTGGATCTTCTGCATCGCCGAGCTTCTTACCCATGCGCTCTTCAAGGGTAGCCATTGCAGCGTCAATCTCATCAGTGACACCCTCGGGCCAGACGTTGCCGTTGTTGGAATAAGCAACGCAAGTTTGGCAAGTAATTGAGAATCCTGGAGGTACAGGCAGGCCAATCTTAGACATCTCAGCAAGGTTTGCACCCTTGCCACCAACAATCCACTTTGCCTCTTCTACGGATGCGCCAGCCACCTCAGTAACATCGTTACCAGCGTGATCCTTTCCGAAGCTGTAAACATGCTTCTCGGACATAACACTCCAAACTCTCAAACTGTCACACGCAAAGCGTGCACCAACACAATTGAACGTAAAGACATCAAACAAAACAAAGTAAGGTTCTGTCCTCACATTCATAGTATGTTACCAACCTACGCGATTCATCTGAACAAAATAACGGTGAGCGGTCAATATCGACCGCTCACAGAACAATTTACCAACTTATGATTGCAAATTATGAAAAAATCACTAAAGAAAAATGAGCATCCAAAATAAATGCTCATTTAACATTTTGATATTTAAATGTGCCGACACTTTTTAGCGTGTAACTCCCTCAAAGAAAGCACCAATTGCGTGACTTGGCTCCTCACCGGTAAGCGTAGAAATAACGTTTACAGCTGGTCCAAGAAGATCAATAGATGGGATAAGACGCTGATCAAGCTCACGACGAATTTCTCTTCTGAGAGAACCATCTGCAAAGGTATGAAAGACTGCACGAGGGCGATCCTCATCTTCACGCTCATTGAAATACGTACGAACGTCTTCAACACTATGAATATTTGGAACCCTCACAATCTCAACGGAATCATCGCCAAACTGAGCAGCTGCAGCCTTAACTACTGCAGCACCAGTCTCACCGCGAGAGTCTGACAGAACATAGATGATAGGCAGACCATCACCAAGAGTGTTGTTGTTGTCAATATCAAGTGTACTCATGCTGTAACCCTTTCAGTCAAGTATTCAGAAAGATACAAACATTTATCTAGTTTAAGCGTACTCTACTTCTTACGAGAAAGCACACTAATATCGGCGACATTACTAAATACCTGGGAAAACTTGTTCAAAAGACGTAGACGATTTCGGCGAACGGTATCATTTTCATCCATGACAAGCACTTTGTCGAAGAAAATATCAATTGGCTCACGCAGTTGTGACAGAGCCGAAACAGCAGCTGCATAATCTGCACCAGCAAGTGCAGAAGCTACCTGCTTCTGTCCTTCTTCGCATGCGGCAAGCACAGACAGCTCTGGCTCAGTTAAAAGCGCAGTATCAACCTCTGTACCAAGAGAGGTGTCACTTAAGTGAGCTGCACGCGCATAAGCAGTGGCAAGATCCTCAAAAAGTTCAGGCTCGTTTTGACGCGCCTCATCAAGTGCGCGGGCACGAAGAAGGAACTCGTCAGGATCGATAACGCCAATTGCACTTACAGCCTCAATAGCATCTGCAGAGATCTTCTCGTCTTTAGCAATAGATGCAAGACGACCGATAAAATACTGCTCTATCTGAGACTGAACCGACTCATCAACAACAAGACCCTGTTGACGGTAAAGCTCCAAAGAACTTGCAATGAGCTTCTTGAGATTAAGGTTGGAAGTTGAGCGGACCAGTGCGATGACACCGATTGCAGCGCGACGAACAGCGTAAGGGTCGGAAGAGCCGGTTGGTGGTTCGTTGATGGCAAAGATACCGCAGATGGTATCAAGCTTATCAGCGATAGCTACAAAGCGACCAATCTGGCCACTTGGAAGCTCGTCACCGGCAAAGCGAGGACGATAGTGCTCTCGAATAGCTGCAACTACATCGCTTTTCTCGCCAGCAGCTTCTGCGTAATAGCCACCCATGACACCCTGCTGGCTAGTGAACTCAACAACTGCCTGGCTGACAAGATCTGCCTTTGCAAGATGAGCAGCACGTGCAGCAAGCTCTGCCTTCTCTTTGCTCGATGTCTCATCGAGCGCAATCTCTGCGGCAAGAGCCTCCATACGCTGGGTCTTCTGCAAAACTGTGCCAAGCTTCTCCTGGAAAACAACAGTCTCAAGACGCTGAGCAAACTCATCAAGGGAGTGTTTCAAGTCCTCTTCAAAGAAGAACTTAGCGTCGTCAAGACGAGCACGAACAACACGCTCGTTGCCGTCAATAACACGCTCTGCGCACGTTGGATCTGCATTAGACACCACGATAAACTCACGAGTCAGTTTGCCCTCAGCGTCATAAATTGGAAAATAACGCTGATTAGAAAGCATAGACTCAGTAATAATCTCTGATGGAACGTTAAGGAATTCCTTGTCAAAGGTACCCACAAGAACCTGAGGCCACTCAGTAAGGTTGATGACCTCCTCAAAGACTTTCTCTGGCATATCAACGTGTGATCCTGGACGAGCAGCCTCAACCTCTTTAATACCAGCGAGAATAACGTCTTTTCTCTGCTCCTGCAGCAAAACACCAGCATCTTTTAGAACCTGCTCATAATCTGCAGGAGATGCAACCTCATGACAGCCAGGTCCAAGAACGCGATGACCTTGAGTAGTGTTTGAGCTGGTTACATCAGCATAGGTTACTGGAACAATCTCTGATCCAAACAATACGCAAAGCCAACGGACAGGACGAACGTAACGCTCATGGAAAGAACCCCAGCGCTGACTGCGAGGCCAATCAAGAGCAGAAATCCAAGAGGTTGCCAACTCAGAGAGAATTTTTGTAGCAGGAACAGAAGGAATATTGAGCTCAGCAAATACGTACTCATGACCATCAGTATCTACACGACGAGTCAGCGCATTAGCATTAACACCGCACTTACGAGCAAATCCCTCAGCAGCTTTGGTTGGATTGCCCTCTGCGTCAAAGGCAATCTCTGCCTTAGGACCACGCTTAACCTCAGAAATCTCTTCTGTAGCCTCAGCAACATCCTTAACGTAGGCAGTTAAACGACGAGGCGTCGAGAGAATCTTAACCTCTCCAAATGACAAACCAGAGTCTTTGAGTCCAGAAACTACAAGCTTATTAAACTGAGCAATAGCTTTCTGCAACGGAGCAGAAGGCATCTCTTCAGAACCAATCTCAAAAAGGAAGTCTCTAACCTCAGCCATTTAAGCCACCTCCTCCTGAGTAGTTGACGCAGGTGCTTTCTTAGAAGCAACCTCCTCCAAATACGATTCGCAACATGCTTTGGCAACAGTACGAACGCGAAGAATATAGTTAGCTCGCTCAACAGCAGAAAGAGCACCGCGAGAGTCAAGCAAGTTAAATGCGTGGCTACACTTCATGACACAGTCATAAGCAGGAAGTGGAAGTTTTCGCTCAAGGCAGCTATGACACTCTGCTTCATACTCGTCGAACTTCTCGCGCATTAAGTCAATGTTAGCTACCTCAAAGTTATAGGTTGAGAACTCACGCTCATTTTCAAGGAATACCTGACCGTAAGTCATTGGAGTACCATCTGGAAGATAGCTCCATACCAGGTCATAGACAGAATCAACACCCTGGGCATACATAGCAATGCGCTCAAGACCATACGTAATCTCAACAGGGACTGGATCTACCTCAATGCCGCCTACCTGCTGGAAGTAAGTGAACTGAGTAACCTCCATACCATTGAGCCAAACCTCCCAACCAAGACCCCAAGCACCAAGAGTTGGGCTCTCCCAGTCGTCCTCGACAAAGCGAACGTCGTGATCTTTTGGATCAAGGCCAATAGCAGCAAGTGAACCAAGATAGAGATCTTGGGAGTCTGCAGGAGATGGCTTAAGCAAGACCTGGAACTGATAGTAGTGCTGCAAGCGGTTGGGGTTCTCGCCATAGCGTCCATCAGCAGGACGACGACAAGGTTGTGGATAGCAAGTACGCCAGGCATCGGGGCCAAGTGAGCGCAGAATAGTTGCGGTGTGGAAGGTACCAGCACCCACCTCAGAGTCGTATGGCTGCATGATCGTGCAGCCCTTTTCTGCCCAATAGTGTTCAAGGGTCAAAATCATATCTTGAAACGTTAGTGGTGTTGCGCTCATGATGTTCTTTCTCTCAAATGTTCGACGTTTGTACTATAGCCCGCGAGCATGGTCAAAGGGCCAAAAAATAAACATTGCCTTAGAGGTCACAGTAGAGACCGAAACAGCTCCAAAATATCTGGAATCCAGCGAGTTTGTTCTGTTGTCTCCCATAACAAAAATATGACCCTCAGGAACAGTATACGGATAATTCTGAATCACGGCACCCGTGCGATCTGCAAGAGAATACGTTGGCTTGCCTTCAGTATAAGGTTCGTCCATCAGCTGTCCATCAACATATACGGCACCATCGCGCAAATCTACCGTTTGACCTGCTGTAGCAATAACACGTTTGACTAAAAGCGTATCGGGATTCTGAGGGCTGGTGAAGGTAACTACATCGCCTACTTGAGGAGTGCCTCCAAAACGATAGGTAAGCTTCTCTCCTACCAGTCGATCTCCTAGCTGAATGGTGTTAAGCATAGAACCTGTTGGAACTTCATACACCTCAGCAACAAAAGTCCTGATAAAAAAGGCGATTGCAACTGCAACTGCAACAATTACCAGGTACTCAAAAAGTTCAAGTACTTTAGAATGTTCACTACTCATCTTCATCACCAGATTGCTGATTAAGCGCTGCTAAATACGCTCTGTCCTCATCAGTAAGTTGAGCGTTCTCTAAAAGATCCGGACGCCAAGCATACGTACGAGCAAGTGCAGAGTGTCGTCTCCAGACTGCAACTGCCCCGTGATCTCCAGACAGAAGCACAGACGGAACTTCTCGCCCCTCAAAGTTTGCTGGTCGCGTGTACTGAGCATACTCTAAAAGGCCATCGTCGGAAAAGGACTCATCCTGAGAGCTCATCTCATCGCCAAGCGCGCCGGGAAGCAAGCGAACAACCGAATCAATCACGGTAAGCGCAGGAAGCTCTCCGCCAGTCAGTACATAATCTCCCATAGAAATAACGTCATCTGCCAGCTCATAGACGCGCTCATCCATACCCTCATAGCGACCACAAACAAACAAAATACGCTCTTTTTGAGCAAACTCTTGGGCAATTACTTGAGAATATGATCTACCCACTGGCGAGAAAAACACCACATATGGCTTGACGTCAGCCTGATTAGAAATCTCACGAACTGCCTCAAAAATGGGGGCAGGCTTCATAAGCATGCCTTGTCCGCCGCCAAACGGGGCATCGTCAACCGTACGATGTCTATCATGTGTCCAGTCGCGCAAATCATGTGTATAAAACTCAAAAATGTTTGCCTTTTGCGCTCTACCCATAATTGAAGCGTTTAAATAGGGCGAGAAGACCTCAGGAAATACTGAGAGCGTTTCTAGACGCATGCTACTCACCTAACCTAAGAAGTCCCTGAGGAATAGAAACAGTAATAGAGCCTTCAACTGGAGCCTCGTGAATAAATTCATCAACAGCAGGCATCATAATTTGGCCATAAGACCCTTCTATTACCCACACATTTTGTGTAGGTCCAACAAGAACTTCTGTAATTTCACCCAGAGAACCATGCTCTTTATCACGTACTTCCCTACCAACAAGCAGAGAAGTATTTACCAGACCAAAGTTTTCTGGAAGACAATCTTCTTCTACCAGAAGCGTTTTACCAACAAGTTCTTCTGCATCAGAGATGGTAGTTACGTCTTCAAAGGTTACAAGACTACCTTCTCTATCATCTGACTCAACAGAGATAACCGAGAACTTCCTTGGGCCTTTGAGCGCAGGTGGAACAGGAACAACTGTCATGCCTTCAGCTATAAGAGAAGGAAGGCTGTGAACGGGAACCGTCACAACCTTCCCTCTTTTACCATGCGTTTTAACAATTTGAGCAATTGCTCGCCAGTGTTTACGCAAAATTAGCCTACAACCTCGACATCAACAGAGGTACCAACACGCTGGCCAAGAGCACGAGCCAAAGTACGAATAGCCTTAATGGTTCTACCCTTGCGGCCGATGACACGCCCAGCGTCTTCCTCAGAACAAGAGACCTCAATCAAGGCTCCATCCTCGCGATCGGTGACGTCGAGTGCGACAGCATCTTCATTATCGACAAGACCACAAACGATATACTCAACAAGGTCAGCAACCTTATCAGAAGGCATCTCTTGAATGTCTTTATCGACAGCGTCTACCTCAGTGGGCTCTGTAAATTCAGACACGATTTACTCAGCCTCTGAAGCCTCGGACTCCTCAGCAGCAGCTGCGGTAGCAGCCTCAGCAGCGGCCTCTGCAGCTGCAGCAGCCTTTGCCTGTGCCTTCTTGGAGAGCTTGGTCTTCTTCTCTACAACTGGAGCGCCAGTACGAGCAATCTCAATGAGGTGAGAAACTGCATTTGTTGGCTGAGCGCCCTTTGCTACCCACTCATCAACCTTCTCGAGGTTAATGTCAATCGTCTTAGGGCTAGTCAGTGGGTTATAACGACCGACTTCTTCAATGTAACGACCATCGCGAGGCATACGACCATCAGCGACAACTACGCGATAGTACGGACGCTTCTTGGCACCGTGACGGGCCAGACGAATCTTAACTGCCAATGAAAACTCCTCCATACGAGCGGTGCCTCGGATGTTAGATGGGCTGCACCGCAAAGCCACAAATCGGGTTACAAGTGTACAACAACGCATTAACCTCGAAAAGTATAAATTTGTTCTCTTCAAAAAGTACTCGTAATTTATTTATGAAACACTTGTTCTATTTTTCAAAAAAGTATACACTATTTCCATGGGAATATCAAAGAACATATCAGCTAAAATCGCACGTAAATCATGTGATTTTGAGTGGCATGGTAAAGCCATTGGTCTTCTTGACCTTGATGCATTCTTTGCGTCTGTGGAACAACTTGATCATCCTGAGTGGCGTGGAAAACCAGTAATTGTAGGTGGTTCTCCTCACAAACGAGGCGTTGTTTCAACTGCATCTTATGAGGCTAGAAAGTATGGTGTGCATTCTGCCATGGCTTCAGCTACTGCCGTCAAGCTTTGCCCACAAGCAATTTGGACTCCTGGACGCTATAACAGATACTCTGAAATGAGCTCTCTTGTTATGGGATTTCTCAAAGACGAGACTCCCCTTGTTGAACAAGTTTCTATTGATGAGGCATTTTTTGATATTACTCCTGGAAGATTTTCTAAAGAAAACCCTTTGGAGATTTGTAAGCGGATACAAAAGAAAGTTGCGGCACTAGGTATTACTTGCTCCATTGGCCTGGGAACAAACAAAACAATTGCCAAAATTGCCTCTGAGCAAGAAAAACCTCGCGGCCTTACTGCAGTGTTCCCTGGTACAGAAAGCCATTTTCTAGCACCACTACCTATTGAGGCTATGAGCGGCATTGGCCCTGCTATGGCAAAAACGCTTCATCAGCAAGGAATCAGAACTCTTGGAGAGCTCTCAAGAGCAGATAGTACCTATCTAACTTCCTTTGTTGGCAACACAGCTTCAAAGATGATTCTACGAGCGCAGGGAAAAGAAGTTTCGGAAGTTCATGAAGCAGCCCACCCTCGAGATGTTAAGTCTGTTTCTAACGAGAGAACCTTTGAAACGGACTTGTTTGATAAACAAGAAATAGAAGAGGCAATCAGACACATCTCTGGTGTTGTAGGAAGACGTCTTCGTAAAAAACAGTTACAAGGTTTTACCGTAACGCTTAAAGTGAAAGCATCTGCAACAGAGTCACATACAGTTCAAAAAAGAATGTCCATACCAACTGATGATGAGCACCTATTTGCAGAAATTGCTGTTAACCTTCTTCCAACAATTTGGAAGGAAGGTCAACCAGTAAGACTACTTGGCGTTGGTATTAGTTCTTTTACTGACGAAGACAATAGCAAGCCTGTTCAAACGTCTCTTTTTGATCAATCTGAAGATACATTTAACACTGGAGCATCTGTCCCAACAACAAAAAAGAAACCTCGGAGTGACTTACGTCATCTTTCCGAGGTAACTGATAAACTCAAAGATAAATTTGGTGCTAGTGTAGTGCAATATGGTAGAGATTTACGCTTTGAACATCGCGTTTCAGACACCATGCCTACAGGGAAAAACGAACAAATATAGAACGCCAAAACTACTCAGTAGGATCAACCGATTCTGGAAGATTATCTACCAGGTCATCCTCAGAAAGTTCAAAGGCTGGAGCCAATGCATCTTCTGGAAGATCGGCACAAGGAATCTCAGAAGTCATAGCTCCTTCAATATCAAGCTCTATACGAGGAGCATCTGCCCAAAGTCTCTCAAGACGATAGTAAGACCTTACCTCAGGCTGAAATACATGAACAACAACTGAACCATAATCAATAAGAATCCAATTGAGACCGTCACGACCCTCAGTTGAAATAGGACGAACGCCACAATTTGCTGTGACCTTCTCGCGAACTTCATCAACAATTGCGTCAGCCAAACGAGCATTTCCGCCAGTGCAGATAACAAAGTAATCGCAAACATCACTCAATCCAGTAAGGTCAAGGACAAGAATATCTTCAGCTTTCTTTTGATCTGCAGCAATTGCAGCAGTCTTTGCAAGCTCAAGTGAAGTTACAGCCATGAATTTCTCCGTTTTCTCATGTAGCCAAGCTACTTAGATGTCTTTTCAATCATCTCATTGTATAGGGCAATTGAGTTTGGATACAAATACCTTCTTGATGAAATTACATACATCATAACGTTACAAAACGCCGACTCATAAAGCTCATCGAGAGAACCACCGCGTAAATATACGTTTCGTGACTCTTCAACTGCTGTAAAGTTTGGACGCAGCGGTTCAATAAGGTCTGCTACATACAAAATTTTATCCAGCTTGCTCATCTGTCGGTCACCTGCGGTGTGCTTCTGAATAGCACTGAGAATCTCATTAGAGAGCCAAGGATAGATTGCTGGTAGAGTTTTTGCGGCGAGAGGACCATGCAAGAGTCCTACAATTTTCTGATAAGGCGCTTCTACTTGAATACGAAAGCGCTCTGCCAGTTCAAGGGTATCTGCGTCAGAGAGTAACTTCTCCCAATCATGCAAAATACCTGCAACACGAGCGCTAAACATATCTGCACCATAAACCTGTGCAAGCGTTTCTGCACAATGTCCAACAGAGATAGAGTGTGCAAAACGTTTAGGATTCTTGTCATACATATGAGACTTCAGATCAGACTCCAGCTGATTAATAAGCGTCTGTTGTTCTAGGGTATAAAGAATATCTTTTGATATAAGTGTTCTTTCCATTATTTCCTACACAGTTCTAAGTCAAGCTAATATTTATCTGCATGGTAACGCCTTGTCGATAGCGTATGTCAATCTGAATAACAGGTAGCTTTAGCTTTAATCACTTAATTGAGCGGTATTGAATCAGCACCGTAAAGACCATGCTTATGAATGTAGCCCGTTACTGAATCAGGCGTAAGATATCTGAGGCTCTGACCGTTTTGAACTCTACTACGCAAATAGCTTGATGAAATTGCCAGTGCTGGAACCTCAAGATAGGTCACCTTGAAATCATAAGGTGAGTCTGTAATAACCTTTTGAGCGCGACTCAACTCATAACCAGGGCGTGTTGCAGCAACAAAGTGGGCAAGTTCTGATACACTCTTTGCGTCTTTCCAGGTAACGATATCGGCTATTGCATCTGCACCAGTAATAAAGAAAAACTCAACGTTAGAAGGATATACCTTACGTAGTCTTCTTAAGGTATCAGCGGTATAGGTGATGCCCTCATAATCCACTTCAAAACGAGAAGCTACAAAATGAGGGTTATCTGAGGTTGCCAAAAGCGTCATCGAGTAACGGTCTTCTCCCCTAGTAACTCCCTTATTTTGTTTAAACGCAGGGCGTCCAGCAGGCATAAAGACAACCACATCAAGATGCAGGTCATCGTATGCCTGCTCAGCAGCTACCAAGTGGCCATTATGAATGGGATCAAAGGTTCCGCCCATGATTCCCAAACGATAGGTACGGTTTTTGTCCTGTCCCAAACGAGGCAAACCAGGATGCATGTTATTTAAAACGTCAACTGCCATACACTACTCAGTTTCTGAAGAAGCCTCAGTTAAACGAGACGCATCAGATGGAGCGTCTTCAAACTCAACATCGTCAAATTGCTGATCCAAGGCATCCTCGTTAGGGATCTTTATACCATCTGTATTTGGCTTGGTTGAATCCTCATAAGTAAAGGTTAGCTCAAGAATGCGAATCTCGTCTCCATCAACAGCTCCAGCCTTTGCCAGCTGCAACTCAAGACCCATACGATCAAGACGACGCTGTAAGTATGCCACAGCCTCATCATTGTCCCAGTCAGTCTGGATGACCATACGCTCAATCTGGCCGCCAGAGACACGCCAGGCATGACGTTCTTCTCGCTCAATACGCAACTTACTATCACGACGAAGCCGCTGGTTCTCCCAAGACTCACTGCGATCAACCGTAGGTGTAGTGATAGCAATTTCTTTGCGGAGCTCGGCTACCTCTGCAGCGCAGGTTGTAACAAAGTCATCAAGATTTAAACCAGTTACGGTAGAAATAGCAAAGAAAGTCCTGTTATCAGCTTCAGCGGCCTTTCTGAGAGCCTCAATAGCATCTTCAGTACCAGGCATATCACATTTGTTTGCTACCACAATCTGAGGACGATCAGCTAGCTTTGAGGCATACGCTTTGAGCTCCTTATTAATAGCGTAATAGTCCTCTACAGGGTCTCTACCTTCATAACCACCAGTAACATCAACCATATGAACAATGAGCGCTGTACGCTCAATATGACGAAGGAATTGATGGCCAAGGCCCTTGCCTTCAGAGGCACCCTCGATAAGACCAGGAACATCTGCGCAGACAAATGACTGACCGTTTTGCGCACGCACAACGCCCAAATTTGGAACAAGCGTGGTAAAAGGATAGTCGGCAATCTTTGGGCGAGCGGCACTAATTCGTGCAATAAGAGAGCTCTTACCAACAGAAGGCATGCCAACCAAGGCCACATCTGCCATGAGCTTCATCTCTAGCTCAATCCAGTGCTCTTGGGCTGGTTCGCCCTTCTCGGCAAATGCAGGTGCACGTCTAACAGAGGTGACAAAATGAATGTTGCCGCGACCACCATTGCCACCAGGAGCAACAACTACCTGCTCGCCTGGAGAGGTAAGATCAGCAATCTCATAAAGAGGTTCTTGTGTTTCTGGATCAAGCTCGCGTACGACAGTTCCCAAAGGTACCCTGAGCAGCAAATCCTGTCCGTCAGAACCATGACGGCGAGCGCCTTTACCATGGGTACCTCGCTCGGCCTTAAAGTGATGTTTATAGCGGTAATCAATCAGAGACGAAAGTTGTGCGTCTGCAACAATGACAACATTGCCTCCATGACCACCATCGCCACCATCAGGGCCACCTTTTGGTACATATGCTTCTCGGCGAAAAGACATGCAGCCCGCGCCGCCGTCTCCGCCCTTTACGTTGATGTGACAAAGATCAGTGAAAGTTTCCACGTGTCCTCCTTCTAATACCTTAATGTTACGGCATTTACCAGCGAAGCACAGTGAAAACGCGAGAAGTTCTTGCTAGAACACGAGGATAACAACAATTATCGCTACACCAAAAGCCATCAATGCAAAGTCAGCTGGAGCTAAAGAGTAACGTTTAAATGCAGATGAAGCATTCCTTAAATAGAAACCCCGCTGCTCAGCCGCTAATGCAGAAGCGTCTGCTTTTTTAACGGAACTCACCAACAAAGGAACAATTAAAGGCATGGTGAGCTGGAGCTTCTTAAGCGGATTTTTGGTATCAAACTCAACACCACGAGCCATCTGAGCTTCCATGATATGGTTCATCTCGGAAGCAAATACGGGCACAAAGCGCAAAACAGTTGCAATGGTAAACGCATACGGATATGGAACATGTACAACTTCTACAAGTGCGTTCATAAGGTCTTCTACACGCATAAGTGAAAGCATAGAAAGCAGCGGCAAAGCCAGCGCTATTGTTTTTAGAGCAACGTTAAAACCGCGCTCTAAACCACCTACCGTGATGAATAAAAAGAGTTGTTGACCAGCAGGAGCAACAAGCGTCTGAACAATACACAAAATAAGGCCTAAGACCGAAAAGCCAAATACCAGCTTAAAAGTCTTCTGAGCATTCTGTGAGACAACTCCCACAAGAATTGTGAGTACCAAAACTGCAAGTACCTCAAATATTCCGTGTGCAGCAAAGGCAGCAATAAAGAGTTCAAGAGCAAATATAAGTTTGGCTACGGGATTTGCCTTATGAAGGAAACTTGTTCCTTCGGTGTAATCAATAACACTACCCACGAGAAACCTCCTTACCATTCAGCGTTGCTGCAATTCGAGAAGTTTCAAACTGATACCGCAATGCATCAAGCACCTCTGAAGCACTGCTTAGCCCAGCAAATGACGGGTCCACATGCGTACCTACTAGCTTTGACAGTTGGATTATCTGAGGAGCCTCAACATATGCTTCTTTTAGAACCTCATCTGTCGAGAAGATCTGTGTGACTTCCCCATCATCTAATACGCTGCCATGCGCCATGACGACAATTCTGCTGGCAAAATCCAGCACAACCTCCATATCATGGCAAACCATAAGAACTGCACAGCCCTTCTCGCACAGAGACTGAACCATGTTCATGACCTGCATGCACTCTTTGTAATCCAGACCTGACGTTGGTTCATCAAGCACAAGAATATCTGGCTCACAAGCAACCACGGAAGCCAGGGCGACCATCTGACGCTGTCCACGAGAAAGCATGAACGGTGACGCATCTGCATCCAATCCCATATGATTAATTACTTCAAGTGCTTTCTTGCGAGCTTCTTCTGTAGACGCGCCTTTGAGCTCAGGGCCAAAAGCAACCTCCTCAAGAACACTCTCTTTACAAATCTGGTAATCAGGATTTTGGAACAGCGTTGAAACATGCTGAGCAATCTGCGATGTTTTCCAACCCTTGCATGAAGCGCCTTTAATTTGAATGTCTCCAGATCGTGGACGTAAGAGACCATTTACCAGCTTAGTTAGAGTTGTCTTACCAGCACCATTTTGACCTACAAGGGCAACAAGCTCGCCAGGATACAAACTAAGAGAGACACGCTCAACACCATCAGTACTTTCCTGGTATTTAAAGGTGGCATCAATAACATCCAGAACGGACTGAGTACTTGGCGGCTCCGCGTCTTGAAGAACACCAATCCTTTCAAATGGCCCACTAGATTCAGCAACTACAGGACCATCAATTTTTGGAAGATATGTTTTTCCTGCCAGCTCAACAGCATCAGTAGCGGATGTTTCAAAGCTCTCTGTAAGAGAAATACTACGATGCTGAAGAGCGCCCACACAATGTGCAAGCTGTTTAGCAGCTGACTGAACCGATAACGCAGTCTCATCGCAGACGGCTCTGTCAGCCTCACTAATCAAGTGAGCATACTCAGGCTGCTGTGAAAGCTCATGGACGCCCTTTGAAACGCGTACACAACGAGGGACATCAACACCAACCTCTTGTAACAAATCTACCTGTGAGAATACTTCCTCACCACTACCAAATGCACAAATAGTACCCTTGTCCATAATGGCAATCTTTGAACAATACTTGGCGAGAAGACCAACTTTCTGTTCAATCACCACAACGGTAATGTCTTTAGTTTTATTGAGCTCTGAAAGCGTCTGGAAGATTAACTCAGACGACGTTGGATCTAAGGCTGCTGTTGGCTCATCAAGCACCATAACCTGTGGTTGTAATGCTAGAAGAGCTGCAATAGCAACTTTTTGCTTCTGTCCGCCAGAAAGAGAAGCAATCTCTCTAAAGCGAAGGTTGGCAATACCAACAGTTTCTAGGGCATACGTAATTCTCTCTGGAATCTCTGCATGAGGAACGGCAAAGTTCTCAAGACCAAAGAGAAGCTCATCCTCAACAATTGAAGCGACCATCTGTGCATTGATATCTTGAGTGATTGATCCCACAATCTTAGAGATATCAGTTAACGCAACCGTGCAGGTATCCATTCCAGAAACAAGAATCTTTCCAAAAAAATTGCCCCTGAAATGGTGAGGGATGGCACCAGAAAGCGCAAGAGCAAGTGTAGACTTACCTGCACCGGAAGGACCAACAATACCTACAAAGTCACCCTCTTGAACGCTTAAAGACAGCTCATTAAGAGCATGCGCTGAACTATCGGGATAGCTATATGACACAGATTGAACTTCAATAATAGACACAGTGTTCTCCAGGAAATTTGTGCGTATCTAAGAACTTATCGACCCAATACCTTCTTAAGAGGAGCCGCAAGGACCTGAACAACAATAGCATTAAAGAATGCGGTTCCCACGATGACTGGAAGCATTACGTAGAAAAGCTCAATAGTTGCACCCTTAGCTGGAATAGCAATAGCAGCAAAAATGAGACCAGAAATTAGAGTTGTTACAAAAGAGCCAATAGCAGGCATTATCGGCTTGTCAGCAAAAGCGGATTTAGTGAATGCAAACATGACAAGTGAAGCAACACCCTCTGCAACAAAATCTGCACCTGGTACAGAAGTGGTCAGCTGAATGACGGTTGCTGCAATAAGACCAATAACAAAACTTTGAACAGCGTTTGGCTTAAGCAAAAGAATAGCAAGACAAAACGAAGCAATAATAAACTCTGGACCAATACCAATGGCACTGATTGCCTTGCCAACGGTCAGATTAAGGATAAAGCCTGCAGCAATAAGAACAGCAACAAGAACCAAAGAAGCAACATCCAAAACGCCTGCAGATTTTGAAACAGCAACAACACGTGGTGCCTGACCAGTAGATCCTGTCTCTGTGTCTGCAGCGTTTACCTCATTAAAATTTTCTGTAGACATACAAACTCCTTTACAACAAACCTAAAAATACAAACAACACTTTCAACTAAACGAATTTCTCGCCATCCGGATTAAGTAAGAAACATACGCACAAAAAAACTCTCGGTCACCCGAGAGCCTCTAAATGCGTATGCAGAAGCAACTCATCGCTGACCGGAGAAAGACAAGTTGTTCCACCACCACTGCTGTGTGCATGTAGCGCGCATGATATGTCCTCCTCCCAAAAGCATGAATTGCAATATAAGCAGAATACCATCACTTTGCTCGTTTGTGTCAAGAAATAAATTTAGAAACAAATTTGAAACGGTAAGCGGTAGCTGCAACTATTGCGAGAAACAAAAAGGGACCTCAAAGGGCCCCTTAAATGAACTATGAATGTTCAAGAAAAAATTATGCCTCAGCAGCAACGACGTTAACGACGTGCTTAGCGCCCTTCTTGAACTCAACAACGCCATCGCAGAGTGCAAAGAGCGTGTCATCCTTGCCGCGACCAACGTTTACGCCAGGAGTGATATGAGTACCACGCTGACGGATGATAATCTGACCAGCCTTGATTGCCTGACCACCGTAAATCTTAACGCCAAGGCGCTGTGCTTGTGAGTCGCGACCGTTGCGGGAAGAGCCGAGACCTTTCTTGTGTGCCATAAATGCTACCTGCCTATCTCAATTTCAGAAGTGACCAATTACTCTGCAGACTCGTCGGATGCCTTAGCAGCAGCCTTACGAGCGGTAGGGAGCGAGGTAACCTTTAGTTTAGTAAGGTTCTGACGGTGACCATTGGCGCGGTGATAACGCTTACGCTTATGGAACTTAAATACAAGAACCTTCTTGTCCTTGTACTGCTCAAGAACCTCACAGGTAACCTTCTTAGAGGAAAGAGTGGCAGCGTCAGCAACAACCTTCTTGCCGTCGTTAAGCATAAGAACATCAAGCTTTACCTTATCGCCAGGCTGCGCATCAAGCTTCTCGACGCTGATTACGTCGCCCTTGGCAACCTTATACTGCTTGCCACCAGTTGCTACGATTGCGTACATGTGTGTAACCCTTCATTGCTGATTCTTGCAACGATTAATACTATCTTTGCATTTCTGAAGATCCGAGCAAAGATCTTCGCCGCCGTGACCTGTGACATCCGCGGGAAACTGTCAGTGCCCCATGTCCCTCGGCGAGAAACACAACTCGAAATAGTCTACTGCATATTTTAGAAAATTCCAAGACAAAACTACATGTTATAGAGGCTTCACAAGGAGTCCATCATCTGAAACGTGTGCTTGTGAAACGCGACAAACCTTCAAAGAGTCAATATCTCTCAATCCATCTAGACCAGCTTCAGCGGCAATTCTTTGTGTTTCGTAGATCAAAACCGCAGGTCTAAGAGCTGCTCGTGGATCTTGTAGCGTATCAAGCTCAAATGAAATACATGAATCAGACGAGCTCTTAGAGATATTGTAGCCAGCAAACGTTGTCTCTAAGTTAACCACTTTTTGCTTATCTCCACGCATGTAGATCAACTCTTTTTTGGCGAGAAGATCTTCAAACCCCCAGCGCAACACATCGGACTTAAGACCGTCTCCTAAAATATCGCACCTCCAGTGAGCGGCATTTAACCATGCTTCAAGAGCTGGTAGCGACCGATCAACGTAGCTGGCAGCAAACGGAGCAAGCGCAGGAGGTGTGGCCGACAACAGCCTCTCTAAAGCCTCATCCGGGTCAACATATTCTGTAAGCTTCAAGTCAAAGTACTCCGCCTCAGACGAAGCGCCAACGGGAAGCGCCTGAGAAAACTGCACGCCCATACGCTTTGCAAAGCCGTTACCTACCCTGAACGGCAGCTGAGCTCGACGAATACAACGTTCAATGGTACCAATAAGCTCAAGGTGTCCCAAAAACGCAAGACGATCATCTTTCTTATAGGCAACACGAAGCCTAAAAATCTCTGCTCCACGCTCCGTCATAATCTCTGGCTGAATCTGCGGCCTACCAGCACGCCAATCTTTCTTCACTAGCTCAACTACCTCAGGAGCTACGCCCGATACCTGCATATTCGTCATGAGCGCACCCCCATCAAAACGTTGTCGACCTTTAAAGTCTGGCATACCGCACATCCCGTACAAGAGGTAAATGTGCAGTCAGGTGTAGTGACCTCGTCCATCGCTCGACGATATTCTCGCTGTAAGTAGCCCTTAGACACACCAGGAGATGTGTGATCCCAGGGAAGTTTTGCCTGAATATCAAAGGTTTCTGTTGCAATCTCCGATAGCGAGAAACCCAAACTTTCTGCTGCTGCATTCCAAGCGTCAAGGTTAAACTCACTGGTCCACGCATCAAATTTGCAACCATTTTTCCAGGCCTGATAAATCAAATTAAAACCATCGCGGCCCATCTTTGAAAGCGCACCTTCAACAAGAGAGGTCCCAGAATCGTGATAGGCAATCTTGAGTCCTCTATCGTGGTTTGAAAAGAGCAATAACTGCTGCCTACGCTGGGCCTCCTCACGAGAAATCTGACCCACCCACTGAAACGGCGTATAGGACTTGGGAACAAATACAGCAACAGAGGCAGAAACAGTAACACCCTTTCCACCAATTTCTCGGCCGATATCTAAAATACGCTTAGCAACTGCAGGAATAGCTTGAATATCCTGATCAGTTTCAGTTGGAAGGCCCATCATAAAGTAGAGCTTCATGCGGCGCCATCCGTTTTCAAATGCGTTTCTTGCTGCGGACTCAAGGTCATCCTCAGTAACATTTTTGTTTATGACGTCACGCATACGCTGAGAGCCCGCTTCTGGCGCAAACGTCAGTCCACCACGTCTAGAGGTAGAAACTGCGTCTGCCATCTCCGCGCCAAACGCATCCATACGCTGCGATGGAATAGAGATACGCACGCCACGTTTACGTAGGTCAGAATTCATACGACGCAGAATATAGCCACATTGAGAGTGGTCAGTTGTAGAAAGCGATGTGAGCGAAACCTCATCATAGCCGCTCTTCAAGAGACCTTCCTCGCCCGCTTTCACAATCTGCTGAGCAGGACGTTCACGAACAGGACGATACGTCATTCCTGCCTGGCAAAACCTACATCCACGAGCACAACCACGTTGAATCTCAAGCGCCAACCTGTCCTGAACAATCTCGGTATACGGAACAATGCGCTGAGCAACAGGGTCAGTCACCGAAAGATCTGGCAAACAGCGTTTATAGACTACACTTGGGGCGCCGCTACCTTCTTTAGGAACCGCATAACCCCAGCGTGTAGCTGTGTCGTCGTGCACAATCTGATAAAGCAATGGTACGTAAACGCCCTGAATCTGCGACAACCTATGCAAAATCTCTTGGCGAGAAACCCCATCAAGCTTGGAAGTTCTTACGCATTCGCACATCTCTACCAGTGCTTCTTCACCATCACCCAAAAGAATTGCATCAAAAAGAGGAGCCATAGGTTCTGAGTTCCAAACGGAAGGACCTCCACCAAAGATGAACGGGTCCTCCTCATCACGCTCTTCAGCAAGCATTGGAATACCTGCTAAATCAAGCGTTTCTATAATATTGGTAGCAATCATTTCATGCGCAAGAGTAAAGCCAACCACATCAAAAGATGCTAATGGCGTAGCACCCTCCAAAGAAAGCAGAGGCACATTACGCTTACGCATAAGAGCGGCCATATCAGTCCAAGGCAGATATGCACGCTCACAAGAAATATAAGGTGCCTTATTCAAGGCGTTGTACAAAATGGCAATGCCAAGATTAGGCTGGCCAACCTCATACACGTCAGCGTAGACCATACAAACGTGAAAAGGACCTTCTTGCTCCTCTACTGCTCCCCACTCATGATTCAAATATCTTGAGGGTTTCTCGACATGCGGAAGCATGGGCTCAATAAGATGGAAGAGATTTTCTCGTTTAACACGCACGATAGTCTACTTTCTATCTTTTAACGAGGGATTGTGTAGTTGGTGTCTCTACCGTGTTCGATTGTGATTTTGTATCAGTGGAAAAGCTCGAAGCACCAGACTTGGTTGAGATATCAGCTGTTATCCCATCGTGTTTCTCGGCAATTTTGCGCGCATATGAGTGAATAATGCGGGCAGTAGTATGAGTTCCTGCATATCCCATGCCAGCCTTAAGCGCCCATCCAAATCCAGGGACCACGCCCGCAACCGTACGAGCAACAGTGCGATATCCAAAGCCCGCATCAACAACACCAAGAAGCTCGGCAATAGTTTCAACACTCACATTGATGTTATAAGCAGCGGTAATATCAAGTGCAAGTCTAATCTGGCGTGCAGTCATCAATGGCATATCAGAGCCGGGAACAAACGCTACAGCACCAATAGCTGCGTTTTCTTTAGCACAAGCAGCAGTTATCTGCTTGACTACTTGAGTCCTGCAGAGAGGATACGCAGCTGCAAAAGAAACTGATTTCTCTGTTGCCGTTGCAATCCACGAAGAGAGTCTATCAAAGAGTACTTCTTCAGTTGTGCCCGCAATAATGCTAATAAGTCCCGTGTTATAGAGCGAATCAGCAATTTTAGGTGCTTCAACAGCAGACTCAACAACCACTGCACAAGGAATTGAATGACTTACCAGCATGGCTAGAGCATCCTCATACTGTGATGTAGGTGTAGGAATGATTACTGCAATATCAGGAATGGTAGAATTCTTTCCCGTGCGACCAGCGCCTCTAGAATCAAACGATACACCATCGACAAGTTTAGAGACGCGTACTGTAGCATCTGTTCTTTCTGGCATAAAATATGTATGAACAGCAAGAATAGCCTCTTCAGAAGCAAGAGAATCAACATAGATATGTGTATAGGTTGGCTCAATAGATGAGAGTGAGCCACGAAATTCCTGTAACACAGAAGTTGCAAGCTTACCTAGGCTGTTTCTGTTTGCCATAGCTTATGCCGCCTTAGTTCTATGTCTATAAACCGACTGGACAATTCCTACAGAAACAAGCTGGGCAATCATTGATGTTGATCCAAAGCTGATAAATGGCAATGGAATACCCGTAATAGGCATGATACCAATACACATACCAACATTCTGTAAAACCTGAAATGACCACATAGCCGCACAGCCAACAAGCACCAATTTAGAGAAGGTATTTTCAGTCTTCATTGCAAACAAAATAGTTGCAAAAATCATCCATGCAAAAAGCAGAAGCATGATAAAAGCGCCGAGAAATCCAAACTCTTCTGAGAAGAGTGCAAAGACAAAGTCTGTATGCGCTTCTGGCAAGAATCGTCCACTTGCTTGCGTAGCGTTACCAGGTCCTTTTCCAATAAAGCCACCTGAACCTACAGCAATCTTTGCCTGCTGCAAGTTATAGCCATCTCCCGATGGATCAACGGATGGATCCAAAAAAACGGCAAGACGCTTCATCTGATACTCCTTAAGAATATGAGGAATACCAGGAATCATGGAGGTTACAACAACAAGAGCAACAACCGCAATAAGCAAAAGAACGGTTATCAAAATCCAAGAACGTTTTGCTCCGGAACAAATAATGATAGTAGCTCCAATAACCAATATAATCAGACCAGTTCCAAGGTCTGGCAAAAGCATGATAGAACCAAACGGAACCATTAACGTTCCACAAAGCTTTACGTAGTCTTTAAGGGTTTCTACCTTACCGTTGTACTGTGCACATACCGATGCCATGAGGAAGATTGTGACAATTTTTCCCAGCTCAGACGGCTGGAATCTAAAGCCAACAAACGGGATATTAACCCAACCAGTCATACCCTTAACCGAAACACCAAAACCTGGAATCTTAGGTAAAATCATCAGCACAACTACGCCAACAAGCAGTACGTTTGTCATATTTGCAAGCGCTCTGTAGTCATAGCGCCACATGAACGTAGCAAAAACAAAACCCAGACCAATACCCAAAAGATGTCTAGGAAAACTTGCCTCGGCAATGTTCATTGATGCGGTCCAAATAACCACAATACCAATGAGGACGAGAAGTGCCGCAGGAACTAACTGCGCTAGATAGAGGTTGTTCAGGATATTCTTACCAGTAAGCTTCTCTTTCTTAGCAAGACCACCTGAAGGAATACCTCCACGTTTTCTAAAAGGTGAGTTTATTCTTTGTTTTGTAACTGCAGATGAATCAAGTGCCATGGGTTTCTCGCCTCCTTACCTACCAACATTGTCTGGCTGATTATAAATTGCTCCAAAGACGTCTCGAACAATATACATACCAGAACCTGCGCCAGAAGGAGCGCAATCAAGGTTTGCGGCAACAACGTACTGAGGCTTATCAGCTGGCGCATAGCCAACGAACCAACCAACTGGCTCACCAACAGACTGCTGCTCAGCAGTGCCCGTCTTGCCACAAACGGTAACATCCAGATTGGTCCAATGGATAGTCTGAGTAGTGGACTCCTCGTAGACAACACCATAAAGACCTCGAGCAACAATGTCTCTATGCTCATCTTTTTCTTCCGGCGTCAGAATGACCTCGTTTTTGTACTCAATAACTGAGCCGTTACCGTTTCTGGCGTTAATGCTCTTCAACACATGTGGCTTGTAAATAGGACCGCGGTTTGCAATACCACAGTACGCATTTGCCATCTGAAGACAGGTTACTAAAAGATCGCCCTGACCAATAGCAAGGTTACAGTTATCGCCACCTTGCCACTTACGAGCATCATCAGGTGAACTAGTAAAGTAATTCCACTTCCATTCCGCGTCAGGAACGCGGCCAGACGCTTCTTCTGGAAGGTCAATACCAGAAAGGGAACCAAGTCCAAAGGCACGAAATGTCTCTTGCATACCCTCTGGATGATCATTGTTATAGAAGAAGCCCTTACCAATCTCATAAAATACAATATCGCAAGAATTGGTAATACCAGTAATTAAATTAACGGTACCGTGTCCAGAAAGAAGCCAGCAGTGCATACCGTACTGCTCGCCAAATCCAGTCCAAAAACCTGTGCAATACCAGCTAGAATTTCCGTCACAAATGCCGTACTTAAGTCCAGCAAAAGTAGTCAGAGCCTTAATGGTGGAGCCCGATGGATACATGCCAGCAATGGCGCGATTCATCAAAGGATAGTTTGCCTCTTCAGAAGAAAGCGTATCCCAGTCAGAGCTGGAAATACCTCCAACAAACATTGAAGGAGAAAAGGTTGGATAGCTTGCCATAGCAATGACTTCACCATTAGTACAATCAAGTGCCACCACGCTTGCACTACGACCCTGGTAATCTTGAGATCTAACGGTGTTAATAACACTTACAAGCGATGCTTCTGCGGCTTTTTGAATGTTAGCATCAATGGTCAATACAACGTCTGAGCCGCCCTGAGGAGCAATTGACGTTGAGTGAGACAAAACGTTACCAGCAGCGTCAACGTATACCGTCTGCTCACCGCGAACACCCTGAAGAGCGGACTCATACTGATACTCAACACCCGTTTGGCCCACGATATCGCCATGAGCGTACACAAAGCCACCGTCTGCAGTTTTACTGCTTTCAAGCTGCTCTTGAGTAACGGTACCGGTATAGCCAACAACATGAGCTGCAAGAGAACCGTTTGGGTATGCACGCTGCGTGCGTTCCTCAATTGAAACGCCATCGAGCAAAGCGCCATGAGCGTAAATATAGGCAACCACACGCCTAGATACGTCTACAGAAACCGTGCGTAGTGCCTGAGCGCCATCGGAAGTGTCCAAAATCTTTCTGCGCACAGCCAACATAGGCATGCCCAAAAGGTTAGCAAGAATCTGTAGCTTAACGTAATCTTCTGCAACGTCTGCTCGTGCTACCACCGTTGGACTTGGTCTGTTAGTAACAATCTCCACACCGTTTCTGTCCAAAATACGGCCACGAGGGGCTGCAGTGGTAACAGTGCGTGTTCGGTTGCGCTCTGCTTGCTCGGTATAGTCAGCTGACGATAAGAGCTGCATGGTCCAGAGACGACCAATGAGCACAGCAAACATACCACCAACAGCAATCGCAAATCCAATAAGTCTGGACGAGAGGGTTTTCTCGGCAGAACCATCAGAGCCGCCGGAAGCCTTAGGAACTCCACCGCCAATATCAAAGGTAAATGGCGAATCTTTTCTACCAAAAATAAGGTATACGATAATCAGACCAATTGCTGCAACAGCGCAACAAGCAAGGATAACAAGGGTGAAATTCATACTAACACCTTATTTAAAGCGCTGTGGGGCTCGATGGGATCCGCGATAAAGCGTAGTTCCACCCAAAGACGAATGAGATCTTTTAGAATGCGAAAGTACATAAAAAACGGGTAGAGCAGCAAAAATGGTAAACAGCATAGTGGGGAAAGACTTAAACAGTAGTCCTTCAAGGAAATTGCCACCAGAGCCGATCAAAGAATTAATAAGTTGATACATAAAGGTTACGCCAAAGGTCTGGAGCACAACCAAACCCATAGAGGTTCCAAAATTACCAGAAATACGGTCTCTGACCTCTTGACCAATGAAATAAGAACTGACCACAAGCAAGAGCGCCATTAGACCAATGGGATTAGCAGAAGTTAAATCGTAGATAAGACCTGAGACAAATCCGCATACAACTCCAGTTTTACCGCCATATTTCAAGGCAATAGCTGCCGAGAAAATCAACGCAAAATTGATAACTCCCCCACCAAAAGAAACCTGTGGTGTAAGCACAATCTGCAAAATGAAGCAAATAACAGCAAGAATGGTGATGCTGCGCACATTTTTATTTCTATCAGAAACCTGCATGCATCCCCCTTAATCTGTTCTACCGCTGTTATGTTGTGTATTACTCGTTGGAGCAGCAACCGTTGCATTCTGCTGAGAGTTTGTTGTAGAAGTACTACCAGAAGAGCTATTCGATGAAGAACTATCTTTTGAATCTTTATCCTTACTGTCTGAATCAGTTGCCGTTGGAGTGTTTTGCTTATCTGCCTCTGCAATATCATCTGCAGTAGCTTTTTGCTCCTCAGAAAGAGACGTGATGACCATTACTTCCTCATTGCTGCTAACGTTTCCATAAGGTTCAATAACAATGGTGTAATAGATTGACCCTGGTGCAGCTTCAACACTAGTAACCTTACCCAAAGGAAGTCCCTTGGGGAAAACACCACCAAGCCCACTGGTAACTACCGTATCGCCTACTGCAACCTTCTGGTTAGTGTTAATTAAGTTGAGGGTAATCTGCCTTGAAGCAGAACCCATAAGCATGCCTTGAGCTCGGCTACTTTGAACCATAGCAGCCACGCCGCTCTTCTCGTCAGTGATAAGTCGGACGGTAGAGGTTGTAGAACCACACTCAATAATCTGACCTATAACGCCACCGCTATCAACAACAGGCATACCAACAGCCAAACCAGACGAGGTTCCCTTGTCTATAACAATAGTGTTGTTGAACGAGTCAGTAGAACCAGAGATAACACGAGCACCTGTAGACTGCAGGTTGTAATTATTTTTGAGGTCGAGAAGACCTTGCAGGCGCTGTGTAGACTGATTTGTCTCTTCAAGCTCAGCATTTCTTGAACGCAGTTGCTCGTTTTCTGCCTTAAGATCAGAAAGCGTCTGCTGGTCTGCAGTTAAATTACTAAAAATGTTACCAATACCTTGAAATGGCATTGCAATAGCAGAACCTGCCATCCTAAAAGGCATAGTGATAGTAGAGAATCCGCCTCGAACCATCTCGAGCGGTCCCGCTGTACCCATACGAGCACTTACCGTCAATAAAACAATTGAAAGCAGCGAAAGAATAATAAAACTACGGCCGCCCGTATGCTTATTATTGTTAGATCCAAGGCCTGATGAAGCACCCTGGATCTGATTAGACAATGGCATATTTATTGGCCTGCACTCTGAACAAATCCACCGGACAATGCATTAGCCTCAAGAACCTTTGCACAACCGGTAACAACATTTTCTAACGCGGTTGGGCTTACGTTGACAGGAACACCAGTCTCTTCACGAAGTCTCTGATCAAGACCACGAAGCATTCCGCCGCCACCAGTAAGCAAAATACCGTAGTACATAAGGTCAGATGCAAGATCTGGTGGAGTCACATCAAGAGCATCTTTAACAGCCTTGGTGACCTCGTCAAGGGGACGATCAAGTGCACGACGAATCTCTTCTGATTCGATGCGAACCGTCTTTGGAAGACCACTCATGACGTCACGACCGTTTACCTCAACGTCAAGCTCTTCTGCAAGAGGAGCTGCTGAGCCAACCTTAATCTTGATGTCTTCTGCAGTACGCTCGCCAATAGAGAGATTATAGGCATCACGAACATGCTCAAGAATAGTCTGATCAAACTCGTCACCTGCAGTCCTGATGGACTGCGAGACAACAATACCGCCCATGGAGATAACAGCGACCTCGGTGGTACCACCACCGATATCTACAACCATGGAGCCCGTAGGGTCCTCAATTGGAAGGTCTGCGCCAATAGCTGCAGCCATAGGCTCTTCAATAAGAAATGCCTGGCGAGCACCGGCCTGGATAGTTGCTTCAAAAACGGCGCGTTTCTCAACAGAAGTAACACCAGAAGGAACGCATACGACAACACGTGGACGCGGTGACCAAGGATATTTACGTTCACGTGCCTTCTCAATGAAGTATCGGAGCATGACCTCAGTAACATCAAAGTCTGCAATGACGCCATCTTTAAGAGGGCGCTCAGCAATGATGGAGCCAGGAGTTCGACCAATCATGCGCTTTGCATCAGCGCCAACAGCCAGAACGCGGCTCTCACTTTTATCGATTGCAACAACCGACGGCTCATTGATGACAATACCCTGACCACGAACTGCAACAAGAGTATTTGCAGTTCCCAAATCGATGGCTAGGTCTCCGCCATATTCTCCGAAGAGCGAATCGAAGATAGACATGATATCCAATCAAACGTGCTACGCGAAAGCGTAATAATCCTGCAGAAAGAACGGTTAAAACAGTTTAGTACTTAGTTGCCAGACTTTGAAGAGTTGGAGGAACTATTAGAGGAATTTGAAGAGTTAGATCCATTAGTTCCAGAGGTAGTTCCTGTATTAGAACTGTTGGTACCAGAAGTTGTACCGGAGTTCTGATTATTCTGGCTTACATATGAAGTGGTTACGCTTGCAACCTTCCAACCAATACCATCACGAACAAGTTCAATGGTATAGTCAACGTTTCCGCCATTAGAAAGACTGACAGAAGCGTTTACCGTTGAATGAGTCATACTCTGGTCAACACCGTTGATGGTAACAGTAGAACTTGATGGCAGGCTGTTAGAAATCTGCTGGAGCGTAGTGCTAGAAACAGAACTAGAGACATAGCGACCAATATCGGTACCCTGTGCCTTAGCATTGAAAATATCTTGAACAACAGACTGCTGGGTTGGCCATCCATAGCCACGATAATAAGCATAACCAGCACCAGCAACTGCCAGGATAAGTAAAATAAGAATGGTAATGAAAACCTTAAGTCCAGTGTGACGGTGCTTACGCCTAATCTTTTTGTCCTTCTTGTCCTGCTCAATAATCTCCTGCTCAGTAATTTGGAAGAAACCAGTGTCTTCTGCGGAAGGAATGAGCTCACCAGACATACCAGTAGGATCAAGTGGATCGTAGGAGCCATAACCAGCTGCCTGAAGGAAAGCATCAGTCTCAGATGGTTTGCCAGAACTCATTGCGGTAATAGCCTTACGAGCAGCATCAAAAGCAGACTGCTGCTGATCAGACAAGGCAAAGGTACCATCTGTAGTAGCGTGCGTAAAAGCATCAACTGCCTCAGACATACGATTAGCTGCAACGTAAGCAAGGCCAAGATCTGCGTAAATCTTATTAGAGTTCTCTAAAGGATTAGCAAAATCAAGAGCAGTGCGATATGCCTCAACTGCATCAACAGGTCTGTTCAGACCCATAAAGCATGCGCCAAGACTACAAAGAGCAGATGAAGGATTAGGGTTCTTCTCGTCTACTGCAGCGTTTCTGTAAGCAATACCAGCGTTGCGAACATCACCAATTTTCTCGTAAGCAGAGCCAAGGGCAAGCTGTGCCTTGTAAGGAGTTGCATAAGAGACATCCTGAACAGCGTTAGTGAGAGAAGCAATTGCCTCCTGTACCCTACCAGCAGCTAGAAGAGCACGACCCTGATTAGTAGAAAGAGCGCCAACCTTGCCGTATGATGCATCGGCAAGTGCGGACTGATACGCAGAAGCGGCAGAATCAAACTGTCCAAGCTTCATGTAAGCATTGCCAAGAAGATGGTCAATCTGACCGTTTACCTCACCTGGCTCTTTAGCCATATCAAGCTGGCTGATAGCTACAAACCAGTCGCCCTGATCATATGCAGATTTACCTAACTCAAATGCCTGTTGATTCACAATATCCTCCAAGAGTCTGTGCGACTTGGCTTTAAGCGTTTTCAATTCTAATGGAATTAATGACATCACCAATCTTTAACTGGGAGATGACATCCATTCCTTCGATAGTTGTGCCAAATACGGTGTACCCAGAATCCAAGCCATGCTGTGGACCAAGGCAGAAATAAAACTGCGAACCTGCAGAGTTTGGATCCTGAGAGCGAGCCATAGCAAGAGCACCATCAACGTGGGAGTTGTTAGGATTGGAACTGAACTCTTCTTTGATGCGATAACCAGGACCACCAGTACCAGGAATTCCATCGGGACCAGGATTACCAAGCACAACATCCTCAACACTCATCTCACGAGTATTAGGATCTCCACCCTGAACAACAAAGCCAGGGACAAGACGGTGAAACTTGGTATTGTCGTAGAAGCCAGACTCTGCAAGCTCGCAGAAGTTTGCTACATGAATAGGTGCACCCTTACCATCAAGCTGAACCTTAATGATTCCCTTGTTGGTATCAAAAACAGCTACCTCAGTACCAGTTACCTGGCGCTCTGGTGTATACAATGGATCAAGTCCAAACATAATGCCTCCAAGCTTCTTTACATCTAAGAGAAAAAACGAGAAACTCTTAGAAATAAAGAACTTCTTTTCTAACCTACTTATTTTACCAGTATGATGAGATTTTTGAAATTAAAGCACCTGAACGGTAGATTTTTACTGCTTTTGTGGCTTCCAATTCACGTAATTTTCATCAAAAAGTTTCTGGTATGAGCTGGAACCGCTAGAGTCACGAATGTTATCGACTGGTGCCAATATTTTCTCTTTGTCCTGAGAAGGATTAGAAGAAGCAACTGAGCGCTTCCATCCCTCGCTCAAAGCATCAGAACGGTTACGAAGCCAGTTACCAAGCTTGGTGAGATTTTCAATAGACTGACGATAGTTCCCGTTGGAGTCGTCAAGACTAGATAGGTCAGAGATGACATTGCTAATATCCAGCGAAATCTGCTCTGCTTCTTGCTGACCATCAGAGCGCTCTTGATCAGAGCCAGTAATGGCAACCTGATCAAAGGTTTTCTCGTTATCATCAAGGCGTTTTGAGAGGTCTCCTAGCTTCTGATAATCACTATTAAGCGCGTCAAAAACAGCATCCGAACTTGTATTTTGCTGAGTACCACTGGTGTCTTGACCCGTTAGGTGTGCAACAGGAGTGGTGGTAGGAGTAGATGAAACCGGTGCTTCGACTTTTGCGCGATTATCAGTTGCCTGAGGATCCCATGGATGTGTAAGGATAAAAATAGCAGCAACCACCAGTGATGTGACAAGAAGCGCCGAGAGCAGAATAACACGTGTACGAGGGATTCCTTCTGCCTCAGGAAGATTTTCTCTTGAAGGTTCGGAAGGAATTGCAGATTCAAAACGAGGAGCCGGCCTGCGGTTTACCGAGGCAAACGCGCTAGTGGCATCTGGGTCAGCATTGTCAGTTGGCGTTTGTTGCAAGGATGTAGAATCTGCCGAAGCAAAAGATACTGCATCGTGCCCAGCGTCTACGAGTGAATTGGTCTTCTCGCCAGACACTGGAGCTGCGTCAATCTCTGGGAGCTTAATATCGCGCGTAGGCCTGATGGCTCGAGCTGGACGAGTGGCAGGCACCGCCTGTGGCAGAGGAAGACCGCACTTTGGGCAACTTTCTGCAGCAGCGGGCACTAAAGCGCCACAATGAGGGCACCAATGAGCTTGAGCAACAGGAATTCTTTGAGTCAAACTTAGATCAATTTGACAATGAGGGCAGGTTAAAGCACCTTCATCGACCTCAGATCCACAGTTTGGACAACGCATACACCCTCCACAACTCTTTGCTTGTGCTTCAGTTTAATCGTTTATATCAGCAGAAGAGCTATAAGTTGACTTTCCTCCCATTAATCTCACAACCAAATCAAAGAATCTGTCCTTTTTATAGTTATGGATGTAACGTTCGGAAATTCTATTGAAAATGATAACGGAAACCACCAAACAAATTGCCAAGTACGGCAAGATGTGTGCGGTTAGAGGCGCAATACGGAAGAAGTCTTGCGCCACAGTGCATCCGCCGACAACAATAGCAATGCACACAAGAAGAAGTACAACGCGAAGCTTAGTAAGTGGCAAAGAAATTCTTCTGAGCAGTGCAAAACCAACTGTTGCGGTGGTGATAAGCGCCATCGTAGACACCTGAGAAAGATTCAAATTAAACAGATGACCCGCAGTCATAAGAAACGCAAGGGTAATGGTCACAGCAATAGAAGCTGGAAGCGACTTGCGCAAAATATTGATCAAAAAGTTACCCTTTACACGGTCGTGATTAGGCTCAAGTGCCAACACAAATGATGGCAGTCCAACAGTGGCAAACGAAAGTAGCGACATCTGAACTGGAATAAAGGGATACGGCGGTGCAATGATGCAATACAGCGCCAGAGCTGCAGTATAAACCGTCTTCACAAGAATAAGTGCAGCGGATCGCTGAAGGTTATTAATAGAGCGCCTTCCCTCAGCAACAACTTCTGGCATGTGAGCAAAATCGTTGTCTGCCAGGACAATCTCTGCAACGTTTCTAGCTGCAGCGGAACCAGAGGCAACAGAAATAGAGCAATCTGATTGTCTGAGGGCTAAGATGTCATTCACGCCGTCACCGGTCATGGCAACTGTGTGACCAAGATTCTGAAGCGCAATAACAAGCTCACGCTTCTGTTCTGGTGTAACGCGTCCAAACACGTGGTACTTCTCTACAGCAGCTGCAATATCTGCCTCTGTGTGTAATGTAGTTGCGTCTACCCAACCATCGGCATGTGGAACTCCCGCACGTTTAGCAATAGCTGAGACGGTACGAGGATCATCGCCCGAAATAACGCGCAGGTCAACACCTTGCTCAAGGAAGTATGTAATGGTCTGTGGAGCGGTCTCTCTAATCTGATCTCTGAGCACCACATAACCCAAAAGCTGAGGAGTTCCTTGTAGCGCATCGTTCTGATCAAATGAGTCAACACTACAAGCAACCAGCACGCGTTCAATAGACGCAAAGGCATCGGACGCCGCTATAACATCTGCTGCTTCGGGACCAAGCACAAACTGTGCGGCGCCAATAACAAACGCCTGCCCGTCCTCAGTAACGCAACCAGAGTACTTTCTCTTGGAAGAAAACGCCACAACGCGAGAAGAGTGTTTGCTTTGAATCCCCTGCTTAGATGCATATGCAAGGATTGCTGCAGCCGTATCGTTGGCGTCATCTTTGTTTGCGCCGACAACGTTCACAGCCGCTTGCAGAGCACCCGAAGCCTCAGTGATTGGCTTAAATGAAGCATCCAGGACTCGTGCAACCTCCATGTTTCCCGTGGTAATAGTGCCCGTCTTGTCCAAGCAGAGAGTATCTACACGCGCCAACGTCTCAATACAGTATTGCTGCTGAACCAGAACGTTTTTCTGACCGAGCCTAATAGTTGCAATAGCAAGTACCGAGCTGGTGAGAAGGACGAGTCCTTGTGGAATCATGCCAATAACAGCAGCAATCATAGAAAGAAGCGCTTCGTTTAAATCAGCGTGCCCAATGAAATATGTGCGGACAAAAAGACCAATTCCCAACGGAATCAGCGCAATGGAACCCGCACGGATAATTGACTTAATTGTAGAAAGAATCTCTGAGTTAATTTCTTTAACAAATTTTGCTTCTGCGTTAATACGCGCCGCATAGCCTTCTTGACCTACACGGTAAACTTTACAAACAAGACTGCCTCTCTCGACAAAACTGCCAGAAAGAAGCTCGTCTCCTGTAATCTTTTGTACTGGCTCTGCCTCGCCGGTAAGTAAACTTTCATCAACGCTTACGTGCTCTGACACAAGAATACTGTCGGCAGGAATTTGATCACCCGTTTTTAAGCGGACAAAATCATCAACAACAAGCTCATCTGGTTTAATAAACGCGTCTTTTCCGTCACGAATTACACAAACACTCTGAGCTGTCATAAGAGACAGTCGGTCAATCATGCGTTTTGCGCGAATCTCTTGCACAATGCCAATGACCAGATTTGCAAGGACTACGCTCATGAACAGTGCATTTCTGTACTGTCCTGTAACAACAACAAGCAGAGCCATCAAAACATTAACTATATTGAAGAGCGTAAAACTATGCTCCGCAATAATCTGAGCAATAGATTTGGTTTTTACGTCTGTATTAGTATTGACTTTACCTGCAGAAACTCTTTCAGCAACTTCTTTTGATGTCAGACCTACGTACGCTTCATCAGAACGCGCGCCTATCTTACCCTCAGTACCTTGCAATGACATATAAACAATCTCCAGTCAGTAATGGCCGGTTTTTTGCATTTGGTGACCCCGGTGGGTTTCGAACCCACGACCTTTTGCTCCGGAGGCAAACGCTCTAATCCACTGAGCTACGGAGTCATAGTGCATAAGTATACCCCAGCCTACTTACTGCCTTTTGTAACGGTTTGCATAATTTTTTCTGGTATTTTTCCATGCTAAAATGAAACTAACTAGCAATTGAGGAGCTCATGAATACTATTTCTGTTGACCTTACATCTGACTCATATCAAATCTATGTAGGAGATTGCCTACTTTCACAAACCGGCAAGCTCATTCATTCATGCACATCAGGTTCAAAAATTATCGTTATCACTCATTCAGATTTGCAAGACCTCTACGGCGCAAAGCTTCTCGCCTCTTTAGAGACAGCCGGTTACTCTGTCACAACTGCAACAGTACCCGCAGGTGAACACGCAAAATCATTTGAGTTATATCAAAAACTGATTAATACCCTTGCAGAAAATCATTTTACGCGAGAAGACATTGTTATAGCTCTTGGCGGAGGTGTTATTGGCGACCTCGCAGGATTTGTTGCAGCTACCTACATGCGCGGCTGCTCGCTCATCCACATTCCCACCTCACTTTTGGCGATGATCGACTCCTCGATTGGTGGAAAAACCGCCATTAACCTACCATTTGGCAAAAACCTAGTTGGAGCCTTCTATAACCCGAGGGCGGTCATTGTTGACCTTGAGCTACTGAACTCCATTCCAGTATCTCTTTTGCAGGATAGCTGCGGCGAACTTATTAAATACGGTGTTCTTTCTGGACGGGAGCTCTTCAATAAAATCGCTTTGGCGAGAAACCCAATGCAGGTCATCGATGAAGCCTACAGAAAAGAACTCATTCAAGCGTGCATAGAAATAAAGAAATCAACTATTGAAACAGACTTTAAAGAAACAGGATTAAGAAAATTACTTAACCTTGGCCACACACTTGGTCATGCTGTTGAAACGCTCAGCAACTTTGAGCTTGGACATGGCTCTTGTGTTGCCGCAGGAACCGTTATGATGGCAAAGGCCTGCGCCAAACTTAATCTTTGTTCTTATGAAGATGCTGAGAGTATCGCTAAGCTTACGCAGTCTTATGCGCTTCCTACCAGCACCTTATTTGATGTAGAAGAGCTTTATAACGCAGCACTTTATGATAAGAAAAGCCACGCGGATTCAATTGATGTAGCGCTTATCTACGGTATTGGTGATGTACGCATTAAACGCAAGTCATTTGCAGAACTTAAACAACTTATTGAGCTTGCAAAGGAAGACTAACGTACAAGGCGCTCCAGCTCTTCTGTGAGTTTGCGTACCGACTGTCTCAATGCAGTCTTATCTTCAGCCAGAATATCGTTTTTGTTGAAAATGCCATTAGCGGTTCCCACATAGGAATATCCACCAGCAAATACTTCGGCAATATTCTCTGTTGTGACGCCGCCAACTGCCATAAGTGGCAAGTTTCCTAGGGGCTCACATACCTTCTTAGCATAGCTGTAGCTAACCTCATTAGCTGGAAACACTTTGACAACGTCTGCGCCAAGGGCAAATGCATGAGCAATCTCTGTTGGTGTAAACGCTCCAGGAACACTCAAGATCTCATGCTCCTTGCAGTAGTCAAACATTTCTTCAGAAAGCAGCGTTGGCGCTAAAACAAAAGTAGCACCTGCTCTGTAGGCAACCTTCAATTCTTCAAGGGTAAGTACGGTACCAGCGCCAATATTGATGTTAGAACCATATTCACTCGACAGTTTCTGAATCAACAAAGCGGCTTCTGGCGTGTTCATGGTTACTTCAACGTTATGTACAGGAGAATCAACAAGAACCTCAACTACAGCCTTAACCTGATTATATGTATAGCCACGTAAAACCTGAGTTACGGAGCTAAAAGGCTTATTCACTTGGTTCCTCCTTTGATCATCAAACAATTTTAACCATATCCATCTCTAACACTCAACTGCGGTATTCTTAAATCAAGCGATTAGTTACGGAGCGTGTGAAAAAATGGATATTTCAATAACTCCTCATGATTTGTTTGGAACGGTAGAGGCCATTTCTTCCAAATCATACGCTCATCGCGCGCTCATCTGCGCTTCGTTAGCAAACGGCACCACTAACATTACATGTCCCTACATCTCAGAGGACATTCAAGTAACTGTTGATTGTCTTAAAGCTTTGGGCACAACTATTGCTAGAACTAAACAGGGATTTAGAGTTGTCCCTGCAAAAGAGGCAAACCGTCCTCAAAATATTCAGCTTAACTGCAAAGAATCTGGTACCACGTTCAGGTTTATACTCCCCCTTCTTGGAGCGCTTAATATAAGTGCCACAATTTCTGCAGAAGGAAGACTCTTCTCAAGACCTCTTGAACCTCTTATCTCAGAGCTCTCTTCCCATGGTATGTCTTTTACTTGGTTAGACGAAAAATTCCTTGAGGTTTCTGGCCAGCTTGATGGTGGTTCGTTTGAGATGCCGGGAAATATTTCTTCCCAGTTTATTTCTGGACTCTTGCTGTCATTACCCTTATTGAATAAACCTTCAACTATCCAAATTACAGGACCCATTCAATCAAAAGACTATCTAGCTATTACTGAGCATGTTATGACAGACTTTGACATTACTACCCCGTTTGAAGTAAACAGTGCCACCTATACCATTGAGGCTCAACACTATGTCTGTCCAGGCGTTTATTCAATTGAAGGAGATTGGTCAAATGCTGCTCCTTGGCTTGTTGCGGGAGCCATTGGTCAAGGTGTAGAGGTCACAGGACTCTCCATGCAAAGTACCCAAGGAGACAAAGCTATTTTAGCCGCGCTCTCTCTTGTGGGCGCACGTGTTTCTCGCCAGCAAAAAGGTGCTGCAAGCATGATGGATCACTTAAGGCCATTTTCCATCTCTATCTCTGAAGTATGCGACCTCGCTCCGGTACTTGCTGCGCTAGCAGCGTTTATCCCTGGAACAAGCAAGCTCACTGATATTCAGCGCCTGCGTCTTAAAGAGTCCAATCGTGTTCAAAGTATCTGCACCACACTTAAAGCATTTGGTGTGACTGTTGAGCTCTCTGAAGATCAAACGGAGCTTGTTATCACTGGAGGAAAACAGCCCACGAGCTGTATCGTAGACTCATATAATGATCATCGCATTGTCATGATGTCCGCTATTTTGGCTTCGTATGCAACTGGTCCTGTTGTCATCACCCATGCCGAGGCAATCAATAAATCGTATCCACTTTTCTTTGAGCACTTTAAGCAGCTTGGTGGCATCTGTCACAGTATGGAGTCATAAATGATGACCTCAACTTTTGGGACAACAGTAAAAGTATCTATTTTTGGTGAGTCTCATGCTCCAAAAATCGGCTGCACAATTGAAGGTTTACCTGCAGGGTTTACGGTTGACTTGCATGAGCTTAAGACATTTCTTCAAAGAAGATCTCCGTCGCATCCGTGGGATACTCCGCGTAAAGAAATTGACAATCCGAAGTTCGTCTCTGGAATTTCAGCAAAGGGTATTCTGGATGGTTTCCCACTCACAGCGGAGTTGCCTAACAACAATGTTCGGCAAAAAGATTACACAGCTACAAAGCTTGTTCCACGTCCAGGACATGCCGATTTTTCTGCCTGGGCAAAATGGGGAAACTCCTACAAACAAACGGGTGGAGGACATTTTTCTGCTCGCCTCACAGCCCCTCTCTGCATTGCGGGAGGCATAGCGCTCCAGATTTTACACGCTCAGGGCATCACTATTGCAGCTCACGTGCTCAAAATAAAGAACATAAATGATACTCCTTTTAAGCTCATAGACAACTCCGTTGAAGCCAATAAGCTGCTTGCTCTCCAAATGAATCAGCTGCTACAAGCCGCTCCTCAAGAACTTCCTTTCCTCGATGCTCAGACTGGCGAGAAAACCCGTGCACTCCTCACACAACTGCGCTCCGAGAAAAATACTGTTGGTGGCATCATAGAGTGCGTAGCAACAGGAGTTCCTGCAGGCATTGGTTGCCCTCATTTTCAAGGACTTGAAAATACAATCTCCGCCGCAGTCTTTGGTGTTCCCGCTGTTAAAGCCATAGAATTTGGCAGCGGTATGAACGTTGCAAATTTACTTGGCTCTGAAAACAACGATGCCTACGAGGTACGCGACGGCTCTGTTGTACCAACCACCAATCACGCTGGAGGCATTCTGGGCGGCATCTCAACGGGCGCTCCCATCTGGTTCAGATGCGCACTTAAGCCTATATCAAGCATTGGGCTTTCTCAACATTCAGTTAACCTTCAAACTATGGAATCAGAGCAGCTTGTGGTCCAGGGCAGACATGACGTAACTGCAGTCTTACGTGCTGTGCCTTGCGTTGAGAGCGCGTTTGCACTAGCACTTCTCGACACTTTGTATTCCTGGCCCTCTGAGCAGAACGGATATCACAATGACTAATCAGCTAGAGTTGCTTCGCCAGGAAATCGATTCGATTGATGCGCAAATCTTTGACCTCTTTGAGCAAAGACTCACGGTAGCCAAACAAATTGGTGCTTACAAAAAGGAGCATGAGCTCTCTGTTCTTGATTCCTCAAGAGAGAATCACAAAAGAGACCAGGTTAAAGTCTCTGTTTCAAATGAACTTGAACCTTATGCTTTAGAGTTACTTGAGGTTTTAATGAAGGCTGCAAAAGCAGTTCAGGAGACATCTGATGAGCTTTAAAGCTGAGCAGCAAATCTCACATAACTCTACAACTCCCCTTGCCCCTTTTGGACTTATTGGCGAGAAACTCTCTCACAGCTGGTCAGCAGAAATTCATAAAAAATTAGGATCATTTCCTTACGAACTCCATGAGCTCTCCACTTCAGAGCTGAAGGCTTTCCTCAAAGACCAACCCTGGAGAGGTTTAAACGTTACCATCCCTTACAAAAAGGAAGCCTGTGCTCTTGCAGACTCAGCTTCTGAGGATGCCCGAGCTATAGGTGCTGCAAATACACTGGTAAAAGACGAGAGTGACTACATAACTGCAGACAACACTGATGTGTATGGCTTTGAATACCTTATTAAAAGCCTCAAGATCAGTTTGAACCAAAAGAAGACGCTTGTTTTAGGGGCCTTTGGCGGTGCTGGTCAGGCAATTTGCTATGCACTCAAAAAACATGGTGCGTATGTTGTGGGCGTCTCTAGAAACTCTCAAGTAAGCTCATCATTTGTTGACTGTACAATCACATATGACCTGCTTAAATTTCACTATGATGCGGTTCTTCTCGTCAACGCAACACCAGTAGGAATGTCTCCTCATGCTGGCATCTCCCCTCTTTCAAAAGAGGAACTAACTTCTTTTGCTTCTTTACAGTGCGTGATTGATCTTATCTATAATCCGCTA
This sequence comes from Lancefieldella parvula DSM 20469, assembly GCF_000024225.1. Lineage (NCBI taxonomy): Bacteria > Bacillati > Actinomycetota > Coriobacteriia > Coriobacteriales > Atopobiaceae > Lancefieldella > Lancefieldella parvula. The sequence goes on along the minus strand of NC_013203.1, from coordinate 736,667 downwards.
CGCTCACAGCTTCTTTTAGATGCAGAAAGCCTTGGACTACTCAATGTAAACGGTCTAAAAATGCTGGTAGCGCAAGCAGCCAAGGCTAGCTCGCTATTTTTAGGTCAAGAAGTATCAGACCTCCAGATAGAAAAAATCTCGCAAGAGATTCATTCTTCAAAAGAGAACATTGTGCTCATTGGTATGCCCGGAGTAGGAAAGACTTCTACAGGAGAAGCACTTGCAAAGCTCTTAAATCGGCCTTGGATAGACACTGATTTTCTCATTGAACAAAAGGTCCACTGCAACGCAGCAACTTATCTACAAACATATGGTGAAGCAGCATTTAGGAGTCTAGAGCATGAAATAATTCAAGAAATTTCTAGTATGACCGGCGTGGTAATTTCTTGCGGAGGTGGCGCCGTTGTTACACCTTCAAACTACCAACTGCTTCGTCAAAATGGAAAACTTATCTATCTAACTCGTCCGCTTGAAAATCTAGCTATTGCAGGAAGACCTCTCTCACAAAGCATTGGTATACAAGAGCTTGCTAAAGAAAGGCTACCTATCTATGAAGCATGGGCAAATCTAACTTTTCCCTGTCTTGGTAGCCCCGATGCAGATGCCAAAGGGCTTCTCGCCACAGTACTTAAATAACAGGAAACGTTTACAGTTATTTTTTAACCGTTCACCGGATGAACAAAAGACTTGGTATTTTTGCACGTTAAAGCCCCTATACTTATGCCTCGTACGTTTACCTTTACTGAAACTTCAAGAAAGGTAAGCCTGTTCAAACAGATAACCATTTGATATACGACTAAGCTTGGAGAGATATCTGATGGATAGCAATGCAATTGCTCATGAAATTCTTAACGCTATTGGAGGGTCAAAAAATCTAACTCACAATGAAGTCTGCATGACGCGACTTCGTCTTTCAATTAGTGATATGACGCTTATTGACTACGAACAGTTATCCACCGCTACTGGTGTTCTTGGCATTGTTGGAAAAGGTGCTAACGGACTTGAAGTAGTTTTTGGCCCTAACCTTGTTAACCAAGTAAATAACTCCCTTGATCAGATTCTTGGAAAACCAGAGATAACTTCCTGTTCTCTGAACGAGAAACACTCCACCTCTTTACCCACACACAATGAAGAGGTAGACGACCTCATCTCGCTGCTTGCTCAGAAAAATACCATTGACCAAAACAAAGAAGACTTTGACAGCCTTACCTCTGACTTAGACACAGACGACTTCGAAGACAACTATGAGGATGACCTCGAAGCCCCTCGCCTTCTGATTATTAACGGTCCAAACATCAATATGCTGGGTATTCGTGAACCAGAAATTTACGGAAAAGCTGACTACAGAACCCTTATAGAGGCTTGTAAGACAGAAGCTCAGTCTCAAGGATTTTCTGATTGTGTCTGCTATCAATCAAATCACGAGGGCGATCTTATTGATGCAATCCAGGATGCTCTAGGAAGCTATGACGGCATCATCATCAATCCTGCGGCCTATACGCACACTTCAGTTGCTCTGCTTGATACCGCACTTGCCGTGCAGCTTCCTATGATTGAGGTTCACCTTACAGACATCTCTACTCGAGAAGACTTTAGACACATTTCTTATATAAAAGACGCCTGTTTTGCCACAGTTGCTGGTAAAGGTATTGATAGCTATAGAGAAGCAATCCAGCTGATGGCAACTCACCTCAAAGCTGAAGCATAACTTGCCGTTTGTAACTATCTAGCGAGAAATAAAAGCCTGCTGTAATGCCAAAATTGCAGCAGGCTTTTATGCACACGTAAGCACGCCTGAGTCGGTTATCACTATATCTACAGGAACATCAAATTCTGTATACGGAAGCGTTGTCTTACTCAAATTTTGCTGATAGGCCAAGCATATTTTCTTGCCAGAATACGTAGACAGAAACCGATCGTAAAATCCTGCACCATAACCCAGGCGATATCCTTTTGTATCAACAAGAAGCGTTGGAACAACACAAATCGAAGCTTCCATGTGATCTTCTTTTAAAGCAGACAGTTCTTTTGCAGGTTCAAGCAAGTTAAAAGGTGCTGCCACAAGCTGATCTAGTGACGTGATAGCTACAAACTCTAAACAATGTCCAGGCAGACAACGAGGCACCGCAATAGTCTTGCCATCACGCAATGCGCATTCAATAAGTTTCCTGGTAGAAATCTCAAATGAAACAGAAACATACGTTAAGACAGTAGCAGCGTCTGCGTATTCAGAGAGCGCAAGAAGTTTCTGAGTAATACAATCATCAAGCTCAGTTCTCTCTTGCTCAGTAAGAGCTTTTCTTGCTGCCAGACGTTCTTCTCGCAAGCGTTGTTTTTCTGTTACCACAGTATCCATTGCACCTCCCCTGTGGCTAAGAATAGCAACATTTCTGTAGACATTTTAAGAAAAACAGATACCTATCAAAAATAAATGTGACTAATTCTCAACATTTTTTATATAGCTTATTATTTAACAATTTTCTGACCTGCAGAAATGTAAGTCATTTCTAACTTGTCAAAATATTGCGTATTTCTCACTTGTTTAACACTACATATTGAGTAAAGTTAGAAGTCGCGACTAATATTTGACGCCATTTGTCCAAAGACATGCTCGCTGTCAAAATTAGTCTCAAGATTGCTATTTATAAACTGCTGAGCGGTCATGCTCCACTCATTACGCTCAGCGTGAACATGGACTCAAAAATCCATGTAAAAAGGAGTGTGTTATGCAGGAAACACCAGCACAGGAGGCTTGGGACGGCTTTGTCGGTGGTAACTGGCAAAAAGCAATTGACGTCCGAGACTTCATCCAGAGGAATTACACCCCTTACGATGGTGATGATTCCTTCCTCGCTGGTCCAACTGAAGCTACTACAAAGCTTTGGGCGGATGTTATGGATCTTTTTGCTCAAGAAACCGCAAATGGTGGCGTACTTGATATGGATACCAAGCTGGTTTCCACTATCACTTCCCACGAGGCTGGCTACATTGAGAAGCCACTTGAGCAGATTGTCGGCCTTCAAACGGACAAGCCACTTAAGCGCGCCCTTATGGTAGACGGTGGCATTCGTATGGCAATGGCTGCCTGCAAGGCATATGGATACGAGGTTGACCCAGAGATTGTTAACTTCTACACCTATCGTCGCAAGACTCACAACGCTGGCGTTTTTGATGTCTATACCGAGGAAATGCGTAAATGCCGTCACTCCCACATCATCACTGGTCTGCCTGACGCATATGGCCGTGGCCGCATCATCGGCGATTATCGTCGTGTTGCACTTTACGGCGTTGATGCTCTTATTGCAGACAAGACAAATCAGAAAAATGGCACCGGCTCCATCATGGACGAGAAGACCATTCGTCATCGCGAAGAGCTCTCTGAGCAGATTCGTGCGCTCAAAGAACTTAAGCAGCTTGGTGAGATTTACGGCTTTGATTTGGGCCGTCCTGCTGAGAACTTCAAAGAGGCTGTTCAGTGGCTCTACCTGGGTTATCTTGCCGCTGTAAAAGAGCAGAATGGCGCTGCAATGTCCATTGGTCGCAACACCACCTTCTTGGACATCTATGCAGAGCGCGATCTTGCTCGTGGTACCTTCACTGAATCTGAGATTCAGGAGATTGTTGATCACCTGGTTATGAAGCTTCGCATGGTCAAGTTTGCCCGTACCCCTGAGTACAACGAGCTCTTCTCCGGAGACCCTCAGTGGGTCACTGAGTCCATTGGTGGCATTGGCATTGATGGCCGCTCTATGGTTACCAAGTCCAGCTTCCGCTGGCTCCACACTCTTGAAAACATGGGTACCAGCCCAGAGCCTAATCTGACTGTTCTGTGGTCCACCAAGCTTCCAGTTGGCTTCAAACGCTACTGCGCAAAGATTTCTATTACCACCAGCTCCATCCAGTATGAGAACGATGATCTTATGCGCGTTTATCATGGCGATGACTACGCAATTGCTTGCTGCGTCAGCTCCATGCGCATTGGTAAAGAGATGCAGTTCTTTGGCGCTCGTGCAAACCTTGCTAAATGTCTTCTTTACGCAATCAATGGTGGTCGTGACGAGAAGACCGGCGAGCAGATTGGTCCTAAGTATCGTGCAGTTGAAGGCGAGTATCTTGATTACGACGATGTCTTCTCTAAGTATATGGACATGATGCGCTGGCTTGCAGGCGTTTACGTCAACGCTCTTAATGCAATCCACTACATGCACGATAAGTACAGCTACGAGCGCATTCAAATGGCTCTACACGATGAGCACGTTCATCGCTGGTTTGCAACAGGCATTGCAGGACTTTCTGTTGTTGCTGACTCCCTCTCTGCAATCAAGTACGCAAAGGTAAGGGTTGTCCGCGATGAGACTGGTCTTGTCACCGATTACATTATTGAGGGAAACTTCCCTAAATACGGTAACGATGATGACCGCGTTGACACTATTGCTCATGACATCGTTGAGATCTTCATGAAGATGATTCGTCAGAACCACACCTACCGCGATTCCGTTCCAACCACTTCTATCCTGACCATTACCTCTAACGTTGTGTATGGTAAAGCTACCGGCAACACCCCTGATGGTCGTCGCGCTGGTGTTCCTTTTGCTCCTGGTGCTAACCCAATGCACCGACGTGACACTTATGGCGCGGTTGCATCTCTAGCCTCCGTTGCTAAGCTTCCATTCAACGACGCACAGGACGGTATATCCAATACCTTCTCAATCATTCCTAATGCTCTTGGTAAGGGCTCTGATGTCTACTTCCACGGCAGTGAGCTTAACCTTGACCACATCGACTTCTCTGACATGAATCTTGACATTCAGATTGAGAACAAGATTGATTGCGCCTGTGAGGCAGATCCATCCGCAGCTGAAGGTGCTGAGGATCGTAAATAACAAGCCCTGGCGAGAAGATCTCTCTACACGTCTCTTCTCGCCAACAAACTCGTAAGGAGAACCACATGAAGTCAAACGAAGTAGCTTCCGAGCAGATTGATAACCTTGTAAACATGATTGATGGCTATGCTGAGGAGGGCGGTCATCACCTTAACGTTAACGTTTTTACTAAGGACACTCTTCTTGATGCTCAAGCACACCCAGAGAAGTATCCTCAGCTGACTATTCGCGTTTCTGGTTATGCTGTTAAGTTCAACTCCCTTACCAAAGAGCAGCAGGACGACGTTATTTCTCGTACCTTCCACGACGCTCTCTAAGGATTTCTTGTCCATGTCTTGTTCTGATACTCACATGGATCTCAATGACCCGCTCACAGTTTGTGGGCGGGTTCACTCTATTGAGACCTTTGGCACCGTAGATGGCCCTGGAACTCGCCTGGTTGTATTTACCCAGGGGTGTCCAATGCGTTGTGCCTATTGTCATAATCCAGATACATGGCAATTTGGTATTGGAACAGAAACATCGGTAAAAGAAATTCTTGCCACCTTTAACCGCAATAGAGCTTTTTATAGAAACGGTGGAATTACGGCTACTGGTGGCGAACCACTTGCTCAACCAGAGTTTGTTGGAGCTCTTTTTGAAGCAGCTCATAACGACCCACGTGGACGTATTCATACCTGTCTTGACTCTTCTGGCATTGCATACAATCCAGAAACTCCAGAGAAATTTGAGCGCATTCTTGATAACACGGATTTGGTGCTCCTTGATATCAAGCACTCTGATCCAAAGGGACACATAAATCTCTGTGAAGTTGGTTCAGAAAGACCACTTGCATTTGGCGATGAGCTCAACCGTAGGGGTATTAAAGTTCTTATCAGACATGTTGTAGTACCAGGTATCACTGATTCAGCAGAAGAACTTGCTGGTGTTGGTAGGATTATTGCTCACTGGGATAATGTTATTGGATTAGATGTTCTTCCTTACCACGTAATGGGCGTAAAAAAGTATGAAGAGATTGGCATTCCTTACAAGCTTTCTGATACTCCTGCTATGGATGCAAAAAAGATTCCAGAGCTGCGCAAACAAATCCTTATTGCTCGCACCCTTGAACGCAAAAAGCTTGGAATGCGGTAAACTAACTTAGTTCACGCATTAATTTACTTCAAGGAGTCACTATGCCAAACGAAGGCAGTTATGAAGCAGCTGTACGCCGTTCTGATGAAATCCAGGCGGATTTAGCTGAGCATGCAGGAAAGTACAACATGCTTACTGGTGACCGTCCTACTGGAAGACTTCACCTTGGCCATTACTTTGGCACTATTGTTGAGCGCGTAAGACTCCAAAATCTTGGTGTTCATACCAATATTATTATTGCTGACTATCAGGTTATTACAGACAGAGACACTACTGAGCATATTGCAGACAATGTCTACAATATGGTTATTGATTATCTGGCCTGCGGAATTGATCCAGAAAAGACCATGATTTTCACACATTCTGCAGTTCCAGCTCTTAATCAGCTTATGCTTCCGTTCCTCTCGCTTGTTAGTGAGTCTGAACTGCATAGAAATCCAACCGTTAAGGCAGAGCAAGAGGCATCTGGACATGCTCTCACAGGTCTTCTCCTAACCTATCCTGTTCACCAGGCATGCGACATTCTCTTCTGTAAAGGAAATGTTGTTCCTGTTGGTCGCGATCAGCTGCCTCACATTGAGATTACTTCTAAAATTGCTCGTCGCTTTAATGAGCGCTACGGAAAGGTATTCCCAGAGGTTTCTGGCCTTCTCACCTCCACCCCACTTATTCCTGGTCTTGATGGTCGCAAGATGAGCAAGTCTTACGGAAATGCTATCTCGCTTTCTATGACAGCTGAGGAAACTGCCAAGCTTATCAAGAAGTCAAAGACTGACTCCGAGCGCATGATTACCTTTGACCCAGAGAACCGTCCTGGCGTCTCAGCGCTGCTCACCACTGCTGGCATTTGTACTGGCCGTGATCCAAAAGAAATTGCTGACGAGATTGGCATGGGTGGTGGCGGAGCACTCAAGGCTTACGTCATTGATGCTGTTAACTCCTACTTTGAGCCAATTCGTCAGAGGCGCGCAGAGTTTGCAGCTCAGCCAGATCTTATTCGCGATATCCTCCACGACGGAAATGCTCGTGCAAACGTTATTGCTAATGCAACGCTTGACGAGGTTCGTGAAGCAATGGGAATGGTCTACTAAGTGTCTGAACTCACCTTACATGTAGAACGCATGAGCTATGGTCCAGACGCCATCGCTCATACATCAGAAGGCAAAACGGTCTTCATCTCTGGCGGCGCCGTCCCTGGAGATACTGTCAGCGTACAGGTTACCGAGAACTCAGATAGGTTTTCTCGCGGTCAGCTTGTAAAGGTTTTGGAGGCATCGGAATTCAGAGAGCCTCGTCCCAATCCTTTTGTGGCACTTACGGGCGCCACTCCTTGGGGCAACATTGTCTACGAGCAGCAACTTGTCGAGAAACGCAACAGTGTAGTCTCTGCTCTTGAACGCATTGGGCATTTTTCACCCGACGATGTTTCGGAACTGGTAAAAGATATTGTTTCCCCTGGCGAGCCGTGGGGATACCGCAACAAAATTGAACTTGCGTTTAAGCGTAATGGCAATAAAACACTGGTAGGAATGTATGCGCCTAACGGACAAGATATTGTTCGCATTAAAGACTGTCCGCTGTTGGATAAAAGCAACCAAAAGGCAGTCGGCGCTGTAAGCGGTGCGCTCTCCTACCTCTCAGGCTCTCACGAGCTTGATGTAGAGCGTATTGGCATCAGAGTATCTAGACGCACTAAAGAGCTTGAAGTGGCGCTCTGGACCGCTCCGAGCGGCTTCCCACGCGCGCAAGTGGCACGCGTTTTGAGTGACGCGGTAAAAGCAACAAGTGTTGTCCGCGTGATGACCAAAGGTCCCAGTAAAGCTCGCCGTGTTGTAGGTGTAGAGCGCCTGAGTGGCTCCGGCTCGTGGAGCGAGCTGATTGATGGTCAGAAGATGCAGCTTTCTGCTCCTTCTTTTTTTCAGGTCAATACCAAGGGCGCCGAGAAACTCGTTGAGCTTGTACTTTCTGGTTTGGATGTTCAACCAGATGACGAGGCAATGGATCTTTATTGTGGAGCAGGAACCTTTACGCTTCCTCTGGCAAAGCGTGCAGGATTTGTTTCTGCTGTTGAAGCTTACGGCCCAGCAGTTAGAGATCTACGCCGCAACCTTGAACTGGCCAAGCTTGATAACGTTGACGCAGTAGGCGGAGACGCAGGAAGAGAATTCCCCGATACAGATGCTGACGTTATTATTGTTGACCCTCCTCGTGCGGGACTTGCTCCTGATGTAATTCAGCAGCTTTCTAAGCAGCCTGCACGTGCTATTGCATACGTTTCTTGTGATCCTGCAACACTAGCGCGTGATCTTAAGCGCTTTGTTGAAATTGGCTCATACAAACCTGTGAGCGTCACCCCAGTAGACCTATTCCCACAGACCTTCCATGTAGAAAACGTTTGCCTGCTTAAACGAATTTAAGCTCGGAGGTTCAATGGGATATATAAATTCCATCAAAATTGCCATGCTTGTCTTTCCTGTTTTGGCACTTTTCATCACTTTGCCCTATATGATTGTCAACTATCGCAAATACGGTTCTATCAACTAACTCAAAACTAAACCCAACATTTTACGTTCCTGCTTTTAACGTTTTGATGCTCATGCCTTTTGGCATGTATCTTCATCATTATTTTAAATGCAACTTCATATGCAGGTCAGATGTGTACTTGCTACTACAAGTAATGTTCTTTCAAATTATCTACGCCTTTGTTGTTGCATAACAGCAAAGAAACGTGTAAAAAATACATTGCAATCAAGTATTCTTGAATGCAAGATAAGTATTACTCGAGTAAGGGGCTCGAGATACGGAGAGGAATGTATTATGAAGGCAACAGTTAATGAGGATTGCATCGGTTGCGGTCTCTGCGAGAGCACTGCTCCTGAGGTATTTGCAATCGGCGACGACGGTCTTGCTCACGCTATTGAGGAAGAGGTTCCTGAGGCTGCAGAGGACGCAGCACAGGAGGCTTGCGACGGCTGCCCAGTCACCGCTATTGAGCTTGACTAGTTTTTAGCTTAGCTTTTCTTTCTTAGCATGTAAGCCTGATGGGTTTCTCGCCTATCAGGCTTCTTTTTTGGGTACAGTATCAGCAAAACCACAATTGATAGGAATTTACATGATTCTTGCATCACAATCCCCTAGGCGTCTTGAGCTTATACAGTCCATGGGAATAGATCCACAGGTTATGCCTGCTGATATTGATGAAACTCGTAAAGATGACGAGAAACCCCTTGCGCTTGTAAAGCGCCTAGCTCAAGAAAAAGCCATTGCAGTATGCTATAAGCTCATGGAGCAGCCCAACTTTGAGAAGCTCAACAATGAGATTGTTCTTGCGGCAGATACTATTGTCTGGACAGTCGATGGTAAGGTTTTTGGCAAGCCTGCAGATGCTGAAGATGCAAAACGTATGCTCTCTAAGCTTTCTGGCCAGACTCACCACGTATCCACTGGTGTTGCTCTGCGACGCTTTAAGGCTTTCAAGTCCCCTTCTCCTGATGGAGCACCATCTGTTGTTGCAGTAGCGTTTGTGGAGACTACTGACGTCACGTTCTTTGAACTCTCTGAAGATGAGATTGCTGCCTACGTTGCCTCAGGTGAGCCAATGGACAAGGCTGGCGCTTACGGCATTCAGGGAAATGGCCGCTATCTAGTTCAGAGCATTCAAGGAGATTACGAGAATGTCGTGGGACTCCCCATCTCTTTACTTTCTCGAGAGCTGGTTAAATTTACCGGCAATCATGACTATCTAGAGCATGCCCTTGCGGGTCGTAAGCACTAAAGCACCTCTGTAAATAAAGAAAACCCTCGTATCATCTTGAATACGAGGGTTTTTGCTTTTTAGATATGCTCAAACATTTAGTTGAACTTAACAACCTTCTGAGCTACACGATAGCCACCAATGGTAACCGTCTTACCAATCTTACCAGGAAGGTTTGTAGCAGTGCCTACAAGACCGTAACGAGCCTTGCGGTACATCTTCTTGTCGTAAGCACGAAGCTCATCCCAGAGCTCCTCCAGTTGGTCCATAGCGTCCTCGCGGTCACTCATCTTAGAGAAAACCGAGCAGATAGCCATGATGATAGTGAAGTAACTCATCATGTACGTTTGAAGACGTGGAGATGAAACGTCGTCGTAGATGTGATATGCATGCATCATATTTCGAGCAACACGCCAGTAGTGATCCACGCGGCTTGTTAAGACTTTCTCGTTAACTGATTGATCGTCTCGACCAATGAAGTAACGATACAAATCAACGTCAACGTAATAGATAGTCTTTACCTTAGGGAATGGAACATAAGCGTAGACGTTATCCACATAGAAGGTATGTTCAGGCATCTGAATGTTTGCAGAGCGCAGAACTTCAACTCGGTACGTAATTGAGTGCATCAGAAGGTACTGAGACAGCTTGAAACGGCCAATCTCATCCCATCCAATAATCTTATTGGTGGGAATAGCATCGCGATAATCTACAAAGTTCTGAGTATTGTCCTCAACGTGCTCGTAGACATAGTTAGAAAGAACCAAGTCAACAGGATTATCAGAAGCAATAAAAGTGCGGAGCTGCTGGAGGAAAGTCTTTAAGGCATCGCCATCTACCCAGTCATCTGAATCAATGTTTTTAAAGTACACACCATCAGCGTGAGAAACAGCCTTCATAACAGCAATGCCGTGACCGCCATTCTTTTGATGAACGGCTTTAATAATGTTTGGATAACGATCCTGCCAAGCATCGGCCTTAGCGGCAGTATCATCTTTTATAGAACCATCATCAACAATAACAATCTGCACGTCATCGGCATAATCAGAACCCTCAAGAATAGACTCTATGCAGTGATCCATGTACTCCGAAGAGTTATAGCATGGAATACCAAAAGTGATTGTCTTATTCATGCAAGCTCTCCCTATGCCTGATGAGCAATAAGCTCGTCAGAGAGTTCCAGCGCAGAAGCAACAACGCCATCCATGTCGTAGTAACGATACTCAGCAAGACGACCAACTGCATGGAAGTTCAAGATGCCAGAAGTACGCTCCTTGTAAGAGCGATAGAGCTTCTGATTTTCTGGCTCAAGAATGGCGTAATAAGGGGTCTGACCACTCTCTGGAACATATGCATGTGAGTACTCACGCATGATAGTTGTTTTACCTGGAACAACCTGACCAGTCATATTCTTAAACTCAGTGATACGAGTAAAGTCCTCGCTAGTGGTGTAATTTACGGTACCAACAGGCTGGAATTGATCTTGATCAAGCGTCTCAAACTGCATATCAAGCGTACGATATGGCAGAGCACCCTGGTCGAGATTGAAAAGCTCATCCAGAGGACCGGTATAAATTACCTCACCCACAAATGGCTTCTCGCAAACACTAATGTTAGACGCACTGAGCTTCATAATGTCGCGGACATCAACATCTAAGAAGACGTCAATCAAATCATGGTCAAGCATATTCTCAAAGAGCTTAGTGTAGCCCTCTTTTGGCATACCCTGATATGTTGCGCCTGGGAAATAACGGTCATCATCGCCAACAAAAATTGGAACACGACCCGTGATGGACTTGTCAATCTGGTCTGGAGTCTTTCCCCACTGCTTCATGGTGTAATGCAGGAAAACGTTCTCGTAAACGTAATCAGCAATCTCTTCCAGATCTGGATCGTTCTTCTCGCGAAGCTCCATGATAGGAACTTTGACATTCTCACCAAACGTAAGAACCAGCTTCTGATAGAGCTTCTCGCCACGCTCTTCTCCAAAGGCAAGCTTCAAAGACTGGTGGTTAAAAGGAACGGGCATTAGCTGGCCGTTAATGTTAGCCAAAACCTTATGCTGGTAGTTAGTCCACTCAGTAAAGCGCGAGAGGAACTGGTGAACGCGGTCACTCATGGTGTGGTAGATATGCGGACCGTACTCGTGAACAAGAACACCCGCGTTATCAAGGCGATCGTAAGCGTTGCCGGCAATGTGATTTCTGCGCTCAAAGATTGCTACCTTTGAATTGCAGTTTTCTGCCATACGGCGCGCAACAACTGCACCCGCATAGCCAGCTCCAACAACAATAACATTGTAGTTGTCGGGGTTAAAACCGGCAGGAAGACCATGATTGATTGACATATAAAACCTCCATGTGCGCCTAAGTGCGCAGGATTTGTATACAAAAACTTTACCCATTTTAACACGTGACCATAAAGTGAGTTATGCGGAGCACAAAGCTCTACCGTTAGGCGTAAAATATGCAACTAGTGTGAAAATGCATTTCTTAACATTTTGTATCTGGCTTTTATACAAACTACAAGTTGAGAAGTGCAAAACTCAACAAGGTACAGATATCAAAATATGATTGGAGCATGACACATGAGCAAGTTTCTTGACCGTATGAAAGAAACCGCTAAGTCTGACGTAAAGACCATTGTTCTTCCAGAAGGCGAGGATCAGCGTACCATCGATGCTGCTAAGAAGATTGTTGCAGAGGGTATTGCAAAGGTCATTATTCTTGGCAATCCTGAGCAGATTAATGTTCCGGGCGCAACTGTAGTAGACCCTGCCACTGATGAGCGCCATGAGGCATATGCTCAGAAGTTTGCTGAACTACGTGCTCGCAAGGGCGTCACCATTGAGGAAGCTCGCAAGCAGATGAACGATGCTACCTACTTTGCAACCATGATGGTCAAGATGGGTGACGCTGATGGTCTGGTTTCTGGTGCTTGCCACTCAACTGCAAACACTTTGAGGCCTGCGCTGCAAATCATCAAGACTGCTCCTGGTACTAAACTGGTTTCTGCATTCTTTATCATGAGCACCTCTACTGGCTTTGGTGAGGATGGCACCTTGCTCTTTGCTGACTGTGGCCTCAACATTGATCCATCCGCAGAGGAACTCTCCGAGATTGCTCTTGCTTCCGCTGATTCTTGGCGCGCGTTCATGAGCGACGAGCCTCGCGTTGCTATGCTCTCCTACTCCACCATGGGCTCTGCTGGTGGCGCAACTGCCGAGAAGGTCCAGGAGGCCACAAAGCTTGCTCACGAGAAAAACGCTGAGCTTGCACTTGACGGCGACCTTCAGCTTGACGCAGCTCTTGTTCCTGAGGTTGGTAAGCTCAAGGCTCCATTCTCCAAAGTTGCTGGAAACGCTAACATCCTTGTCTTCCCCAACCTTGAGGCTGGCAACATTGGCTACAAGCTTGTTCAGCGTTTCAGTGGTGCTGATGCATACGGACCAATCCTTCAGGGTATTGCTCGTCCTGTCAACGATCTCTCCCGTGGTTGCTCTGCTGACGATATTGTTGGTGTTGTTGCAATTACTGCTGTTCAGGCTCAAATGGCAGACAATAACTAGTCTTTCTAAACTAGCGGACGGGTGCTCCTACATCATACGTTTAACTAGAAGAAGCTCTTTGCTCATTCTAACTTGATATACTAAGCCAGTCTTATAAGAGGCTGGCTTATTCTTTAGCTGGAGGCATCAATGTCTGAAATTATTTCTATTTCTAGCGACTCTCTTACCGCTTCAATTGACACCATGGGTGCACAGCTCATGAGCTTACGTAAGGGTGAGTCTGAATACCTCTGGCAGGGAGATTCCAACTGGTGGCCAAGACGTGCACCCATCCTCTTCCCCATTGTTGGTGTTCTCAAAGATGGTAAGGCAAAGTCTGCAGAGGGTACCGTTTCCCTTTCTCGCCATGGACTTGCTCGTCTCAACCAATTTGAAGTTGTCGAGAAGAGCAATTCTTCTGTAACGCTCCAGCTAAAAAGCACAGAGGAGACTCGCAAGTCTTATCCTTACAGCTTTGAGCTCAGACTGATCTTCTCGGTAGCAAACAATACGCTGACACAAACCTATGAAGTCACCAATCCTGCAAATGTTGTATTGCCGTTCACCCTTGGTGCACACCCTGCATTTAACATTCCTGTTCCGGGCGTTGAGTCAACCTCTTTAGACCAGTATTGCCTCACGTTTACGCGCTCCTGGACCAGCTATGGTCCTTCTATTACCGACGAAGGGCTTTGTGACTACGCAACTCCTCAGAGGCTTATTGTGAACTCTGATACACTTCCTCTGTCTTGGGAACTTATTGATCGCGAGAAGACCATCACGCTTGAAAATGTTCCTGATAGACGCATTGTACTGACATCCAACGTTACTGCGAATAGCATTGAAAGTGATACTGAAGACGCAATCACAAATGATGTCTACGAAACTCATGGCATTCAGATGGATTTTGAAGGCTTTGATTATCTGGGTATTTGGAGCGCAGCTCCTGGTTGTCCTTTTGTTGCCCTTGAGCCATGGTGCGGCATTGCAGATACCATTGACACCGATGGTATCTTTGAGCACAAGCCAGGTATCATAAGCCTTGAACCTAAGCAAAGCATTACTAAAACATTGAGCATCACGGTCTTCTAATGCATATCTTTATAAAAAACTCCCGCATAAAGCGGGAGTTGATAAAATTCTTCAGATTATAAGTAAAGCTTACTTACCTAGAAGCTCCTGAACGTCAAGAGCGATCATGTACTCCTCATTGGTAGGAACAATCAAAACGCGTACCTTTGAATCTGGAGCAGAGATGTCACGGATTTCACCGGAGCGAACCTTGTTCTTCTCCTCATCAATCTTGACACCCATCCACTCAAGCTCTTTAACAACGCCAAGACGCATCTCATCGGAGTTCTCACCAATACCAGCAGAAAATGCCATGGTATCAAAGCCGTGCATAGCCTGAGCCATCTCCATGATGAGCTGAGAAGTGCGATAGTAGAACATCTCAAGTGCAAGCTGGCAGTCTTTATCCCCTGCGTGAGCGCCGTCCTCAATATCACGAGAATCAGAGTGACCGGACAGAGCGAGAAGACCGGACTGTTTGTTCATCATAGTGTCAATCTCATCGATAGAGTAACCGCCAACGCGAGAGAGATAAAACACTGTAGCAGGGTCAATAGTACCGCAACGGGTGCCCATGATAAGACCATCAAGTGGAGTGAGACCCATAGTGGTCTCAAGATCGCGTCCATCCTCAATAGCGGAAAGAGAAGCACCAGAACCAAGGTGGCAGCTTACCAGCTTGTGAGTCTGACCGTTGGTAAACTCATTAGTTGCACGCCAAATATAACGGTGAGAGGTACCGTGTGCGCCGTACTTACGGACGTGATACTTATCAACAACATCGCGAGGAAGAGCATAGCGATGTGCCTTCTCTGGCATATTGAAGTGGAAGGAGGTATCACAGACGATTACATTGCCAACCTCTGGGAAAAGCTCGCGACAAATCTCAATAACGTCAGCCTCTGCGTAGTTATGAAGAGGAGCAAGTGGGGCAACCTCACGGACCTGAGCCAAGACCTTATCATCTACAACTGCAGACTCTGGGAAGTACCAACCACCCTGAACAACGCGGTGACCAATACCATCAATTGGCTTATCAATAGTCTTAAGGATGTCAAAGACATGCTTAATAGCTGTCTTGTGGTCAGGAAGAGCAACCTCAAGTTTTTGTTTCTCTCCACCAAGCTCCTCATGGCCAACAAAAGAACCTTCGATGCCAATACGCTCGCAGTTTCCCTTTGCATAAACCTCGCGAGTGTCAACGTCCAGAAGCTGATACTTAAGAGATGAGCTGCCAGCGTTAATAACCAGTACGTTCATGTAACTCCTCTTTCTGTGAAGCTGTGTAAGACTGGTTAGTCTTCTTCTCTCCTACTTCAAACAAACATAACCGCATGACATAATAAACCCCAAGATGTCTTGAGACTAAATAGACGAGCAAAAAACTTAAATATTTTTATTCTTCACCCATTGCATCATCAAGTTGCCTGCCACCCAAAACATGGAAGTGCACATGATTAATTGACTGCCCGCCATGCTCGCCGGTATTAGTTATTACGCGGAAACCAGATTCTTTGATTCCTGTTTTTTCTGTTACTGCAGCAATAGCTTTAGTGACACTTTCAAGAGTGTTAGCAGGAATACCATCAATGATGTTGTCATAATGTTTCTTAGGAACAACAAGAACATGGACAGGAGTTAGAGGATGCAAGTCATTAAAAGCTACAACATTTTCATCCTCATAAAGAAAGTCTGTAGGAATCTCTTTGTTTGCCAGCTTACAAAAAATACAATCAGACATAGCTTCTCCTCTATTCATCTAAATATGCAGTGGAGGGTGCTGCAGTTGTATCAGTAATTGCCGCCCCAGCCTGAGACTCATCAAGCAAAACTTTTACCTTTTGCTCAGCAGTATCAAGCCTACTACGCAAGTCTTTTACCAGCTCAACACCACGAGCATACAGAGCCAAAGACTCCTCAAGCTCCAAGTCAGTACCTTCAAGCTTACGAACAATCTGCTCAAGTTCAATAGAAGCATCTTTAAAAGTTAGCTCTTCAGTCTTCTTAGTATCCATATCATTCCTCTTATTTATGAAAGTTCAATGTCAGAAACAGTTGCCTTAATTGTTCCATCCCTCATTTTGACCAGCAAGGAATCTCCAACAGAGGCCTCTTTGGCCGTTTTAATAACAGATCCTCTTTCATCTTGAACGTATGCATATCCCCTTGTAAGAACTTTTAAAGGAGAAAGTGCATCTAGCCTTCCTGCAAGCGAAGACAGCAAAGCCTGATGTGGATGAAACATGGCGGCACTAGCTCTGGTAAGTCTTTGTGACTCAACAAAAAGCATCTCTTTTTTTCTTGAAAGAAGTGCAGGAAAAGCATCCATTAACCTTTGCTCAGTCTGATTGAGATCTTCTGTTCTTGTAGAAATAATATAAATAGGATCCTTCAAACAAGGACGATCAGACAACTTATCTAGCTGATATTTTTTACTTGATAAAACATTCTTCATTGCCAAGTTAGAACGCTGTTCAACAGTAATAAGACCCGTTTTATAGAACTGCAAAATCTTTCTTGTAGCGTTTCCAAGGCGAGAAATTCTGTTATTAAACGTAGTCTGTAACTCGCTAATTGCGGGAGCCACAGACTCTGCAGCAGCCGTTGGCGTTGAAGTTCTTCTATCAGAAACCATATCTGCAATTGTAGTATCTGGCTCATGTCCAATACCTGTAATAACAGGAATAGGGCATGCAGCAATAGCACGCGCTACTCCCTCATCATTGAAACACATAAGGTCTTCAAATGAGCCACCACCACGTACCAGCAAGATTGCGTCTGGACGCGTGGTTGCAGCCACCTGAAGCGCTCTGATGATAGTTGCGGGCGCATGAGTGCCCTGAACAGCACATCCGGAAACCTCAAGCTCTACAAGGGGGTTTCTACGTGCAAGCGTACGTTTAACGTCATCAATTACGCTACCAGAAAGTGACGTAACCACACCAATGCGCGTACAAAACTCTGGAATAGAGCGCTTTCTAGAAATATCAGTAAGACCTTCTTTTTCTAGCTTTTTAGCAAGCTGTGCCACCTTCTGACGGAGGTCTCCTTCTCCAGCAATCTGGATAGTGCGAGCATGAAAAGAAAGCTTGCCGCTTGAAGCGTAAATATCAAACTTTCCCTTCATCTGAATCTTCATGCCGTCTTGCAACGTAATACCACTAGCAGCATAAATCTTTGACCAAACAATAACCGACATAGAGCTAACTGGGTCTTTTACGTCAAAATAGCAATGACCAGATTTGTAGTTTGGACCTCTAAATCCAGAAACCTCTCCAACTACCGTCATAGACGGCATTGAGGCAACTTCATTTTTTGCAAAAAGCACTGCATCAGATACTGAAAGAACAGAATCTTCTTTCTCTTGAATCTGATTCATTACTAGTTCCTGTTTCTAGAAGAACCAAGTAAATACAAAAGTTGAAGCGCAGAAACCATTGCAGCAGCTACGTAAGTAAGGGCAGCAGCGATAAGCACCTTTCTAGCACCAGCGTAATCAAAACCCGCAGGGGCGTTTGCCTTCAAAAAAGCTAATCCACGCCTTGAGGCATCAATCTCTACTGGAAGTGTAACTACATGGAACAGGAAGGTAAATGCGTACAGCCATATTGCTAGCATGGTCATACCTGAAATATTTAGCCAAATACCAGCGATAAAGACATAAATCCACGATGCAGCCGCAAAATTAACAACAGGAACAAGAGCAGAACGGACGCGTGCTGGCATAAACATCTTAGCTGTCTGAACAGCATGACCTGCCTCATGGCAAGAGACAGCAAGCGAAGCTACGCTACCCTCCGAGAAGTTTGCATCAGAAAGATGTAGGCAATTATCACGTGGATCAAAGTTATCTGTGAGTTCGCCAGAAATTCTCTTAATGCCAACGTTAGCTGCTCCATTAGCATCCATCATGGCGCGAGCAACAGAAGCGCCACTAGCATTAAACCCTGAAGGAACTAAAGAATACTTTTTAAATTCATGCTTGATGTACCACTGAGTACCTAATCCGAGTACCAAAGAGACAACCACTAAAACAATGTATGGGATAAATGCACCAGAGTAATACATATTTTTTCTCCTATCTATGTTTAAAGATGAGTATACCCAACTTACCGGACAAAAACTCGGGTTTACAAGAGTAATCACACTCAAAGAAAATAAGAAAAGAAAACTTGCTTCTTACTATAAGCTTATGAAGAACCGTGTCTTGTATGTACATTTAAACACACTGAAAATAAGCTAAGATGACTGCTTGTTCCTGAATTTAAGTATTGCTACTACAGCAGCTCTACTCGACCATTTTTAACCGTAAGCCCTACCTCGCCATTGAGTAGTCCAACAAGTTGTTTACCTACTAATTGGTAGCGCCATCCAGTTTTAAGTCTTGCATCATCCTTGTCCAAAAGCAGATCAGTAAGATCGTCTTTATTAGCAATTAAAGGAGATGCAATTCCCTCTTTTTCTGAAACAATTCTAATAAGGGCATACATTAACTCAACGACACCTTCTGAGCCAGCAGAAGGATGAGCATGATGCTCAATTTTTGGGCACTGACCAGCAGGTGTCTTTTGTCCGCGTTTAATTGCATCCAGAAGATGTACTACCCCACCTTGAGAAATCTGCTCAGTGCCACGAATCTTGCGTAGTCTATCTGATGTTGTAGGGACACGGCGACAAATCTCGATAATAAGTTCATCAGAAAGCACCCATTTACGTGGAACATCTCTTTTAGCAGCAATCTCTTCTCGCCAGGCGCAAACCTCTCGAGCAATAGCAAGCTGCCTGCGCGTAAGTGAACCAGAACGCTTCAAACGAAGATATGCCTGATAGGGATCTCGACGGTACTGATCAATATTTGTATGCTGGTCCATTTCCGGCTTAAGCCAACTTAAACGGTCAAGTTTGATGAGCTTCTCGACCATTTGATTGTAAATTGCGGGAAGATATCTAACATCATCCTCAGCATATACCAACTGTTCTTTATCAAGAGGTCGCTTTGACCAGTCCGTTAATGACTCAGCCTTAGCAAGTTTAACGTTGGCAAAATTTTCTACCAACCCGGCATAGCTCACCTGCTGTCGCATACCCAAAAATGCAGCTGCAACCTGCGTGTCAAATACAGGAGCACATGCGCAATCCATTTTTTCTAGCAAGACCTCAAGGTCTTGTGAGCAGGCATGTAAAATCTTGACAATTTCTGGATTCTCCAAGAGTTCTTTAAGTGGAGTGAGGTCATCAATCAGCAGCGGATCAATCGCGGCAATCTCAGAACCCGTGGAAACCTGTACCAGGCAAAGCTTGGGGAAGTAGGTTTTCTCGCGAAGAAACTCCGTATCAACTGCAAGGATATGTGAAGTCTTTGCTCGCTCACAAAATGCGAAAAGTTCTTCTGAGGTTGCTATATACAATGCGTCCATCCAATTGCCGATTAAGTACCTAACTTAAAGCGATACACTCATACGTATTAAAATGATATATCAGCTTGTTGCAAATCTTCGGAGGATATATGAGAACCCTCATCATTCACAATCCTTGCTCGGGTTTTAGCTCTGATGCAATCTTTGAATTTGAGCGTGCTCTTCTGAAGTGTGGCGACAAATGTCTGGTAAAGCTTGTTGAAAGCCATTGGCACACAAATGAAGTGTTAAGCTCTGTTCAACCTGAAGACTTTGACGTAGTAGTGCTCTCGGGTGGTGACGGAACCGTATCTAGCCTACTCTACGGCCTTAGAGGATGTCAGACGCCTATTTTAGTTTTCCCCTCTGGCACCGCTAATCTTCTGGCCGCAAGTATTGGAAACGCTCCTGAGCCTAACGCATTAGCGCTAGCCTGTAGAAACCTTCAGACTGCCAAGCTAGACTTGGGTGAAATTACCTGGACCACTGTATCGGGAGAAACCCATGTTGCTGGCGTGCCTTTAATGGCTGGAACTGGTCTTGATGCAGAGATTATGCGTTCAGCTATCCCTCACAAACGGACCTTTGGAGAAGCAGCATACTTTACTGCTGCCCTTGCAAACCTCATGCCACCGGTCCACGACTTCAAAATTACCGTTGATGGAAAGACACATGAGCTTCAGGGCATCGGATGCCTTATTGCAAACAGCTCCATGATGCAAGCTGGAATTGAACTTGCGCCTGGTAATCGTATGAATGACGGTTTACTTGAGGTTATTGTTATCGAAACTCACATGACAGCAAAGCTAGTTCGACCGCTACTTTCTGGCTTCTTTGATCGCACGGGAGAGTCACTTGGCAGACCTTACCTTAATAGTTTTAGTGGTAAAGAAATTTACGTTGAATCGAAAACCCCCATGCCACTAGAGGTAAATGGTGAAGTCACCTGCCACGACATCTACGCATACTCTGCTCGCTGTCTTCCTAGCGCGGTAAACGTTGTAGTAGATTACATGAGTCCTTACAGCAAGAAGGTATAACGCAGGTAAACACTGTTCTAACCCGCGATTCCTATTCTTTCATTTTCGTAACATTCAGCCAAAAAGATTGCACCTAACCGCGAGATTAACTAATCTTTTGTAGATACATTACTAAGGTACACATGCGATTTTCTGATATTCGCATGCAGTCGATAGGATATTTTTTGGTTGACGTTTCTAAAATTCGTAAGAGGTTTGATGAGCTTTCGACTCCCATTCTGAAGTCTGGAAGACTCTATCAACTTGCATCTTTTACGCAGCATGGAACTACCAGCACACTCGACCACGTTATCGCAGTTGCTTACAGTAGCCTTGCCTTTGCTATGAATACTGGTATCAAAGTTGATGAACGTGCACTTGTACGTGGCGCGCTCCTGCATGACTACTACCTCTATGATTGGCATGATCACAATGCCGCACCAGACAACTGGCATGGATTTACTCACCCTCGCCACGCACTTAATAATGCCCGCGAAGATTTTCCTGATCTAACACCTGTTGAGGAAGACATCATCCTGCATCACATGTTTCCACTGGTTCCTATTCCACCTCACACCAAAGAAGCTTGGATTGTTACAACTTGTGATAAAGCTTGTTCAACTGCAGAAACACTGACAGGCAATCCATACAAAAAAGATGGTTTCAACCCAAAAGGTTTCTCGACACCTGAAAGTGATTTTCAGGGCACAACCGACAGCAAGTCAGATGCACTCAATAACTACACGGATTACGGAAACCTCTCATGAGTACCATGACCGAGACACTGTGCACACTTTTTGCCCTCGATAGAAATATTGAATTATTTGTACTTCATTTTCCTCAGATGGTCATAATCTTTGCGTTGATTTCTTTTGGCGGCTGGGTGTACGAGACCATCTATTGCTCTATTGTCGAAGGCGAATTTACCAAACGTGGCTTTCTTTTTGGACCCTCTTGCCCAATTTACGGTATTGGGGCACTTGCGGTATGGTTGGTTCTTGGTCAGATTTCCAATCCATTTGTTGTCTTTATCATTGGTGGATTCTTGGCCACAGTTATTGAGTACTCGACCGGCCTATTTTTAGAGCGTCGCTTTAAAAAGAAGTGGTGGGACTACTCCATGTTTAAGTTCAACTTACATGGTCGTATTTGTCCGCAGGCCAGCGCTGTATTTGGTGCTTTTTCTGTTACATCAGTTTTTATACTAGTTCCATCGATGCTTGATATTTTGATGATTTTTTCCAAGCATACCATCTCAGTTGTGGCGTTTATTGTGGCCACCCTCTATTTTTTAGACACTGTTGCCAGCCTTCTTTGGAATGGACCAACCACCCATCACAAAGTTGAAGCTGCCGCACAAGATGCATCTTTGAGGATTGAAGAAGCTACACAGAATGCGTCGCAAAAAGTTAGTGCTGCGGCACAAAGTGCATCGCAAAAAGCAAATGCAGCCGCTCAAACTGCAACTCTCATTGCATCCCAAAAAGCTCAAGAAGTTTCACAAAAAGTCCAGGTAACCAAGCAGAAGCTTGATAACACCACACAGAAAGTCAAAGATCGCTTACCGGGCTCATTTCCTTGGGATAACTAAACGAGCTTCTTGACATACGGTAATACCTCAGCAAACTACTGATTTCGAGTTTGGATTTGTATGTACACCATTGAAAGTAGGGTTAGATACAGCGAGTGCGATGAAACGGGAAAGCTTTCCTTAGTAGGTGTTATGAATTACCTGCAGGACTGCTCAACGTTCCACTCAGAAGATATCGGCCGCGGCTTTAAGCAACTAGCCAGCGAAGGATACGCATGGGTTCTAGCAACTTGGCAGATTCAAGTTGACCGACTTCCTCAGTTTGGCGAGAAGATCTTTGTTGGTACCTGGTCATATCAGATGAAAGGCCTTCAAGCATCTAGGTCATTTATTATCAATGATGAGAGTGGCACAACCATCGTAAAGGCTGATTCTACCTGGTATTTAATGAACATTAAAGAAGGTAAAGCAGCTCGCGTTCCAGAAAGTGAGAGCGTGTACATTACTGGCGAGCCTCGTGTAGATTTACCACCTACTCCGCGCAAAATTGCACTTGAGGGAACTGCTGTTGACGGCCCAGCCATTTTTGTTTCTCAGCAACACCTGGATACAAACAAGCACGTCAACAACGCTCAATATGTGCTCATGGCTGTCGACACGCTTGTAGCTCTTGGTTATTCTCACAAGTTGCGCCGCATTGTGGTTCAGTACAGAAGCCAAGCGCACTTGGGCGACACCATTGCCCCCGAGGTATATACCGATGAGACGGGTTTCTCGGTAGTGCTTAAAGATGCCGAGAGTTCTACTGTGTTTGCAACGGTTAGACTGGAAGGCTAACATGTCCGAGACAAAAACAATCAATGTAGCTGCAGCTATATTCTATAGGGATAATAAGATCCTTGCAGCTTGCAGAGCTGATAAAGAAAATACTGGCTTATGGGAGTTTCCTGGCGGAAAAGTTGAGGCAGGAGAAACCTCGGAGCAGGCCCTGCGTCGAGAAATTCAAGAAGAGTTGCACTGCACTGTGCAAGCGGCATTCTTTTACGACACAGTAACCTACTCCTACCCCACTTTTGACCTGCACATGGATTGTTATATCTGCACGTTAAATGAGTCCGAGAGTCCTATTGTAGATCCAAAGGTTCACTCAGAGCTTCACTGGCTTGCTCAGAACGAGCTGCTCGACGTGCAATGGTTGCCTGCGGACATTGAGCTAATCAAGCAACTTGGCACGTTCTGGAACGATATCTTTGCGTCACAGCATCTATAGAAACTGCAGGCTGCCTGTACACGACGCATACATGCAACCTTGCCAAAGGCTACAGGTAACACGGCGTTGCAAGCGCAAACAAGTTGTCGTGTACAAAATACTTTGCAGAGAATGTGAAGTGACAGCGAGAGGGATTTCTCGCCATGAAATCCTTAGGCAACGACGGGTATCATCAAAATATAAGCGTTTGATTGAGGATTGATGGCAAAGAAAGACAACAACCAAGATACCAAGCATAAAAGGCATGGATTTAGCGGTGAAGGACCTGACTTTGACCCAAATGATCCGCCGCAGATGCCTGATGGCTCTCCTTTTCCTGTAGGCTTACTATTTTTTATAGTTATTATGCTGCTCTCAGGACTAGGACGTTCTTGTGCTGCGAATAATCAAACTAACTCAAATTCGCTTTTTGGGGATCCTTACAGTGCTTATTCCGATAGTAATTGGTAGCAGCACGATTGCTAGCTAACGTTATTGCTAACAACTCTACGTGCAGTTTTATCTTGTATTTTTGTTCGATAATGATTTGAAGGATTAAATATGAGCAAAGCAGACCGTATTTTTATTGATATGTGCTCCGACATTATTGAAAACGGTACCACCACCGAGGGTGAGAAGGTCCGTCCTACCTGGGAAGACGGAACTTCTGCGTACACAATCAAAAAATTTGGCGTCTGCAATCGCTACGATTTGCGTGAGGAGTTTCCTGCGCTGACGCTTCGTCGTACCGCACTCAAGAGTGCCATGGACGAAGTTTTATGGATTTACCAGAAGAAATCAAACAACGTTAACGACCTCAACTCCCACATTTGGGATTCTTGGGCTGACGAGTCCGGCTCCATCGGAAAAGCCTACGGTTACCAGGTTGGACAGGTTTCTCACTATGCTGATGGCGATTACGATCAAATGGATCGTGTGCTCAAGGATCTCAAAGAGAATCCATTCAGCCGTCGTATTATGACCAACCTGTACACCTTTGCTGATCTCTCAGAGATGAACCTCTATCCATGCGCATTCAACGCAATCTATAACGTTACCCAGGGGGCAGGAAAGAATAGACCTACGCTTAACCTGTTGCTTGTTCAACGTAGTCAGGATATTCTTGCAGCTAACAACTGGAATGTTTGCCAGTATGCCATCTTGCTGATGATGGTTGCACAGGTCAGCGGAATGGAAGCTGGCGAGCTAGTTCACATGATTGCCGACGCTCACATTTATGATCGTCACGTAGATATTGTTAAAGAATTGATTTCTCGTCCAACCTTTGATGCACCAAAGGTGAGCCTGAACCCTAACATCACCAACTTCTACGACTTCACTACTGACGATCTTATCGTTGAAGATTATCAGCACGGTCCACAGGTTAAAAACATTCCGATTGCTGTTTAAGTGCAACGGATGCTACTCATCCCCTGCCCCCACAAGCAGTAATTTCACATAAAAACTCACCAGGAGAACCACATGAACGCAATTGTTTCTGTAACACGCGATTGGGGTATCGGATGCGATGGGGACCTTCTTATTCCCAACAAAGCCGATATGAAGTACTTTGTTGAGCACACGCGCAGCTGCACGGTTATCATGGGCAGAAAAACGCTGGAGAGTTTTCCTGGAGGACCACTCAAGGGCCGCCGCAACATTGTCATCTCTAGAAATACCAACTACCAGGTCGAAGGTGTTGAGATTGTGTCGTCGGCTGAGGAAGCACTTCGTTTAGTTAAGGATGAAGCTCCAGAAAAAGTCTGGCTTATTGGTGGCGCTTCGATTTACCGTGCCCTTCTCGACAGGTGCTCTTACGCATACGTTACAAAACATGATACGGTGGTTGATGCGGATACGTACTTCCCCAATCTAGATGAAGACCCTGCGTGGAAAGTTTGTAACGAGGAAGACGGTGGAGTGACTCCAGAAGGTGTTGCTTTTAAGTTTGTAACCTACCAGCACGTTTAGCTGTTGCGTGAGTTCAATCGTATGAATTTCATGTTGATTGAACAGATTTAATTTATTACCATTCCAATTTAGTTTGTCATTACCCCCTCTTTTACCTGCTGGTATGAGAGGGTTATTTTATTTTGATAGTGCCAAGTCAGAAAGCTAACAAACAACTGTCAGACTACTGAAAAATCATGCTGTTATATTCGTTTCTCATTCTAAGGAGGAACGAATGGATATTGTTTTCTCGCATGAAACTGCGCTGCAAATCTGTGTGCAACTTAAGACAGGCGGAAATGGCGAGGCGTTATTACGGCGGTCATCTAAAGATTTTCATACGACGTACTCTGCATGTTCAACTGAAGCGCATGAAGAAAAGCTCCTGTTTTTGAAGAAAGAATATGGCATTGTCTTAGCAGAAACTACTCATGAGATACTCAGGAACAATACAAGAACAAGGTTTTGTGATACGCGAGTGTCTCATCAGTTCAAGTGTCTTTTGCCCATGGGTTCATTGATTGATCTTGGTCGGAATGTGTATTGCGTCTCGCCTGCTTTAGCTGTTTGTATGCTCTCTAGGAATAAAAGCTCCCTTCATCAAATTGTCCTTGCAAATCTATTGATGGCCAGGTATGGACATCTCCCAAATGGCGACCTTTGCGAATTTGACATGCCATTAGTAGATAAGGAAGAACTCGCCTCCCTACTATGTGCGCTTGAGCCATATTCGCCTGGTCTGCGGACAACGCAAAGAAACATGCGCTACTTCTTTCCTGATGCTGCTTCTCCCATGGAAGTTAAAATGGCAATCAGATCTTCACTTCCGTATCGGGAGGGTGGCTTTAATCAGTTACCTCTTGCGCTAAATAAATCATATGTAATAAAAAACCAAATAAACCCAGAGGCACAAGCTAAAGAACGAAAACTTGATTTACTATTTGGTAAGATGTCTAAATCAAATTTGTCTGGATTAAATTTAGTAGCTATTGAATACAATGGCTCATATCACGATGACTTCTACCAGCAAAGAAAAGATAGTCAAAGAACAAATGAGCTGAACTCGGTAAGTATTAAAGAATACTTTATTAATGCAGATATCTATAGAAAACAGCTAGCAATGCAAAATATATTCCTAAACATTAAGAAAGACTTAGGTGATAGTAATCTCTATCGGATAAGACGGACGTTACGTCAATATTCTAACGAGCAATTCGTTTTGATGAATAAACTTGATTCAATATACAGATTTATGAATGAACTAATATATAAAATTTAACTATCCTTGAATTACCCAACAAGACAACACAGCAATGTCGGATAATCTGCTAATTTCACTGCGAATAACACACCAAATGACGATATTCTGCACCGAACACGCATTATTGAAGCAATGTATAGCCATTTTTAACAGAATAAGTGACATTGATGTGTTTTGTAATTCTAGGATCGCCGTTTCAAGCAAATTTACTCATCAGTCGAATGAGTGATGAAGTTGGCTAATTAGAAAAGAGCCAGTTACCTAGGATTTTAGGTAACCGGCTCTTGCTTTATGTATTACGTGCTACATAACGGATGTACTGCGTGCCAAAAATAATACACCACGGAAACGACACGATTAATACAACACAAAACTACAGGTGAAAGAATTAATCCTCGTAGAAGCTTGGCTCGCGACCGTAGTAAGCATCCAAGTAGAGCTCGCGAAGCTCGGAGACAAGTGGGTAGCGTGGGTTTGCACCAGTGCACTGGTCATCAAATGCCTGCTCAGACATCTGGTCAAGAGTGTCGAGGAAGTACTTTTCATCTACGCCGTAATCCTTGATAGTTTCCTTAACACCAATGTATGCCTTGAGCTCCTCAATCTTCTTGACGAAGTTCTCAAAGACCTCACGATCATCCTTGCCGGTAACGCCGCAGAAACGACCTGCCTCAGCATAACGAGCAAGAGTGTGTGGATGATCATACTGTGGGAAGGTACCCATTTTTGTTGGGCGCTCAGCTGCGTTATAACGCATAACGCGAGTAAGGATAACTGCGTTAGCCCAACCATGTGGGATGTGGTGGAAAGCACCCAGCTTGTGAGCCATGGAGTGGTTGACACCCAAGAATGCGTTAGCAAATGCAAGACCACCCAGGCAAGAAGCGTTTGCCATGTGATCGCGCGCTTCAACATCGTTTGGATTGTCATAAGCACGTGGCAGGTACTCAAAGACCAATTTCATACCGCGAAGGGCCATACCGTCTGTGTAATCAGATGCCATCATGGAGACAAATGCCTCAAGACAGTGAGTAAGAACATCGATACCAGAAGCAGAGGTCAGACCCTTAGGCTGGCTCATCATGTTATCAGTATCAACAATTGCCATGTTAGGCAGCAGCTCATAGTCTGCAAGTGGGTACTTAACACCATTGTCGGCATCGGTGATGATAGCAAATGGAGTTACCTCAGAACCGGTACCAGAAGAGGTTGGAATTGCAACAAAGAATGCCTTGTTGCCCATCTTAGGATAGTTGTAAACACGCTTACGAATATCCAAGAAGTCTGCTGCCATGTCTTCAAACTTCTCTTCTGGGTTCTCGTACATGGACCACATAATCTTACCTGCGTCCATAGCAGAACCGCCACCGATTGCAATGATGCAGTCTGGCTCAAAGGAGCGAATGCGAGCTACGCCCTCAAGAGCACACTGAAGGGTTGGATCTGGAGCAACGTCCCAGAATGAAGAGTGAACGATGCCCAGGGAATCCAGGGTTTCCTCGATAGTCTTAGTGAAGCCACTCTTATAAAGGAACTGGTCAGTGACAATGAAGACGCGCTTCTTGTTATAGACCTCTTTGAGTTCACGAAGAGCAACAGGCATGCAGCCCCTCTTGAAGTAGACCTTCTCAGGTACACGAAGCCAAAGCATATTCTCTTGCCTCTCTGCAACAGACTTGTAGTTAAGCAGGTGCTGTGGGCCAACGTTGCCGGAGACGGAATTGCCGCCCCAGGTTCCGCAGCCAAGGGTTAGGGATGGAGCCATCTTGAAGTTGTAGAGGTCTCCAATACCGCCTTGAGAGGAAGGTGTATTGATCAGAATACGACAGGTCTTCATTGCCTCCTGATGCTTAGCAATCTTCTCTTTCTCGTTGATGTTGACGTAAAGAGAGCTGGTGTGACCGTAGCCGCCATCAGCAACAAGACGCTCAGCCTTAGCAATTGCCTCGTCAAAGTTCTTTGCGCGATACATACCAAGAACTGGAGAAAGTTTCTCGTGAGCCATCTCTTCTGAAGGCTCAACAGAGGTTACCTCACCAATAAGAATCTTGGTCTTCTCTGGGACATCGACGCCAGCGGTCTTTGCAATGAAGTGAGCAGACTTACCAACAATAGCTGCGTTAACAGCACCGTTAACAATGACGGTCTTACGAACAGCGTCAAGCTCTTTACCCTGAAGGAAGTAGCAACCGCGATCAGCGAACTCCTTCTTGACCTGGTCATACACGCCGTCAAGAACAGTAACGGACTGCTCAGAAGCACAAATCATACCGTTGTCAAACGTCTTAGAGTGAATGATGGAGCTAACTGCAAGCTTGATATCTGCGGTATCGTCGATGATAGCAGGAGTGTTACCAGGACCAACACCCAAAGCTGGCTTACCAGAAGAATATGCTGCGTTGACCATACCTGGACCACCGGTTGCCAAGATGATATCAGCGTTGCTCATGACTGCTGCAGTCATATCAATGGTAGGAGCTGGTACCCAGTCGATAATACCCTTGGGGCAGCCGGCCTTCTCGGCAGCATCACGAACAATACGAGCAGCAGCAATAGTGCACTCTTTTGCACGAGGGTGTGGGGAAATAATAATGGCGTTTCTTGTCTTCAGAGCAAGAAGTGTCTTAAAGATTGCGGTAGAAGTTGGGTTAGTAGTTGGAATAACTGCAGCTACAATGCCCATTGGCTCGGCTACAACTCGATAACCTGCAGCTGGATCATCCTCTACAACACCACAGGTCTTCATGTCCTTGTACTTGTTGTAAATATACTCTGCTGCGTAATGGTTCTTGATAACCTTATCTTCCATTACACCCATGCCAGTCTCTTCAACTGCCATGCGAGCAAGAGAGATACGATTTTTCTCGGCCGCAAGAGCAGCTTCATAGAAAATCTTATCGACCTGCTCCTGAGTGAATGTTGCAAACTCTGCCTGTGCCTCGCGCATTTCTTCGAGGCGCTTGAGCAAAGTATCAACATCCTCAATTTGAGTAGCCTTCTTTGCCATAAAATCCCCTTCTGTTTAGGAACATTAATTCAAATTATACCAAGGTCTGTTAAACAAATGCTTACCGTTAACCGAGTCTCTCAAAATTTATAATTTGCGTTCTCGCATCTTCATCCCCTGCAACAAATCTATGCCATTCACCTGGTAATTCTTTCCAGATGTAATCCACGTACGGGCCAAATCCGCCCACCAGCTGCGACGTAGCGCGCGCAAAGCTCGGATCCGTTTTGAGACCCGGATAGCGCACCGCCCCAACGCGCGGATGGCACGCCAGGTATGCAGCAACCACCTGCGCTGCGTCGCTCGCCGCATGGCGAGAAGCCCGTGCACTCGCCTGCTCTTCCACTCCCGTGGCAGTAACTATCACGTTCTCTGCAGAGCAAGCCTTGGCTTCAACCACCTCTGCAACCCACGGTATGCAGCACTTCCGCATGCACACGACAACATATCCCGGCACCCGAACGTCCTCGGCTACTGCAAGCTCTGCCCCCAGACGGCACGCGGGACTAAACTCGGCACCAATCATACGCACGTCTGCTACTAACAGCTCCCCAGCTGCAGCCCTGCCTTTGATGTCGCACACTTCAACAGGTACACCAGAAAGCGGCTCTACAACGCTCGCTCCGCCCGCAACAAGAGTAGCGAGAAGTTCATCTACATATGAAACAGGGACAAGCCGTGCACGTCCTGCCCCTGTCAATTTTACGTATTCAGCTACAACGTCAGTTGCGGTTTGCATCACATCAACAGCTCCGACAGTGTTGCTCGTGCCAGCCGTAACGTCCTGCGCGACGCCACCGGCAACTGGTACTTTGTCTGAAACCTGATTAACCAATACGCTCAGAATTCTCTTTGACAACCTGAGCAATAAACTCGTCAAGCTCTGCTGCGTGAGTCTCATTGGAGCGATCGCGAACAGAAATGTTTCCTGCCTCAACCTCCTGCTCACCAAGGATAAGCATATAAGGCACGCGATCAAGAGAACGAGCCTCACGAATCTTATAGCCGATCTTCTCGTCACGGTCATCGACCTTAACACGAATACCAGCAGCTGCAAGCTTATCTGCAACCTCATGAGCATAAGAGCGAGACTTCTCGGAGACAGGAAGGATCTTGACCTGGCAAGGGCTCAACCAGACAGGGAACTTGCCTTCGTAGTTCTCGGTCAAAATACCAATAAAACGCTCGAAGGAACCAAAGCCAGCACGGTGAATCATGATTGGCTGCTTCTTGGTGCCATCGGAGTCGATGTACTCAAGCTGGAAGTTATGAGGAAGCTGGAAGTCAAGCTGGATGGTGCCGCACTGCCAAGAGCGACCAAGGCAATCGGTCAGATGGAAGTCAATCTTTGGTCCGTAGAAAGCACCGTCACCCTCATTAACAACGTAGTCAATGCCCATAGCATCAAGCGCATCGCGCAAACCCTGCTCAGCACGCTCCCAATCCTCGTCAGAACCCATAGAATCCTCTGGACGCGTAGAAAGCTCAACACGATATGGGAAGCCAAACTGTGCATAGTACGCGGTAATGAGATGAGAAGCATCCGTGACCTGCTCAGTAATCTGATCAGGGCGAATAAAGAGGTGTGCATCATCCTGGGTAAACTCACGAACACGGAACAGACCGTGCAGAGCACCCTTCATCTCGTAACGATGGTCAAGTCCAGCCTCAGCCAACTTCATAGGAAGATCCCTATAAGAACGTGGCTTAGACTTATAAATCAAACAAGCACCAGGGCAGTTCATAGGCTTAATGGCAAAGTCTTCTTCATCTACCGTGGTAGTGTACATATTCTCTTTGTAGTGATCCCAGTGACCAGAAGTCTCCCAAAGAGAACGCGAGAGGATCAATGGAGTCTGAACCTCCTGGTAACCAAAGCGAGCCTGCATCTCATGCCAGTACTCGGTCAGAGCATTGCGCAAAGCCATACCGTTTGGAAGCCAGAAAGGAGAACCTGGTCCAAAGTCAGACATCATGAAGAGCTCCATCTCACGACCAATCTTCCTGTGGTCGCGCTTCTCGGCTTCTTCAATCATCTTGAGGTACTGAGCAAGCTCATCTTTAGAGCCAAAAGCAACACCATAAATTCTGGTGAGCATCTTGTTGTTCTTATCGGCCTTCCAATAAGCACCAGAAATACTCGTCAGCTTAAATGCCTTAACACCCTTGGTGTAGAGCATGTGAGGACCAACGCACATGTCAACGTATTCACCCTGCTTATAGAAAGTAATGTGTGCGTCTGGAGCAAGGTCACCAATGTGCTCAACCTTGTAAGATTCGCCGCGCTCCTTCATATAGGCAACGGCCTCATCGCGAGGAAGCTCAAAGGTCTCAATCTTAAGGTTCTCTTTAACAATTTTCTTCATCTCAGCTTCAATTGCTGGGAAATCATCCTCGTTAACCTTGGTGTCTCCAAGATCAACATCATAGTAAAAACCATTTTCGGTTGCTGGACCATAGGCAAACTGTGCATGTGGATATAGACGCTTCAGGGCTTGGGCAAGCAGATGAGCTGCATCATGGCGAATAACCTCAAGCTCTTCAGCTGCATCGTTAATCTCGCCAACATGACCGTCGTTATATAAAACCTTCATGTAAAACCTCTCAGAGGTAGATACTCATAGAAACAGGCACGGCGCCTACTCTGCTCACACGGGAGCTTAGGAGCAGACGCCTACATAGTCTCTGTTGTAAAACACCAGATTGCCATCATAAAGAACAAAACCAAACGTTATTGAATGCGAGTGCGGCAGTAAGGGCAAACCTTCCAGTCTGCGTTCAGTGGACGATGGCATGTTGGGCAAACGTTTCTAACCTGCGTATTGCAGATTGGACACACGATGAAATCGCGGTCGATTGGAGCGGAGCACTTTGGGCAAATGCCGTAGTGAGACAGCTGATGCTCACGAAGGGCAATGTCAAGGTCCTGCTCCTCACGGTCAATGAGGTAGCTGCTTGGACGCAAAATAACGTAGGCAAGCAAGCCGACAACAGGAACAACAGAAATGACTGCCCACATCCACCAAGGCTCTGCACCACGACGCTGAGCGTCACGAATAACATAGATGATGGAAAGGATATAAAGCATTACGACGCAAATTACCATGAGGTAAATGACCATACGTACCTCAGGTGTAATAATCTGATCAAGAATTTCCTGCATCTGACAGCCCCTTCTGCTGGTGCTTACTTTTTGTTTTATCCTACGACAAACCACCTCAAAAAGAAGCGAAAAATCGCAGATACATTTATTTTACCAAAGCATTACTAAATTGTGCAGCAACCTCGCCAGCAAGTGAAATTGTTCCACATGCCACAAAACCCTTCTCGCGCAAGGCAGCTACTGCCTCAGGAACACTCTTATAAACAGCTACCACATGAGCGCTGCAGGCTTTGTACACCTCTGCAAGCTCTTCCGCGTCCATAGCACGATTGTTGTCCGTCTGAGTTACCGCTACCTCAGGAAACTCTTTGGCGAGAAGTTCCGCAATGCCCGTAACGTCTTTATCTGCAAAAACTGCGGTCAAAAGCATAGGACGGTTAGCAACCTCTGGCTCAATTGAGCGGATTGCAGTTAAGAAAGTCTCAATTGATTGTGGATTATGAGCTGCGTCAATAAGCACCAAAGGCTTAGGCTGGAGCAACTGAAACCTGCCAGGCGTAGGACATCTTGTTGTGGAGAAAAACGCCTTCTCTGCATCAAGTGGATGACCCAGAAAATCCTCAGCTAAGCAGGTTGCTAGAGCAATATTTGCTGCCTGGTAGCTTGGTTTAAGCGCAGCAAGATCTTCGTAGGTTGCGCGTGGCGTAACAACCGTGAGCTCAAGCGGAAAACCAATGCTCTTAGGCTTTTTGGTAATAAAGAAATGTGCATGAGGCAGCTCTGGATGGTCAGATGACTGACCAGCAGAAACCTCTCCCTCGACGTCTTCTTGCTTATCAGCAACAAGAAGTGTTGGGACAACGCCCGCAGAAGCTGCTTGGGACAAGAATACGTCCTGGACACTCTGAGGAGTTGTCGTTCCCACACCAAGCACGCAGGTGCGACCAGGTTTGATAATGGCGGCCTTCTCGCCAGCAATAGCTTCAAGAGTATCGCCTAAAATGCGTGTGTGATCCAGACCAACGCCTGTGATAGCAACGGAGGTGATATTTTGAGCAGCACTTGTTGCATCCCATCTGCCGCCCATGCCACACTCAAGCACACAGACGTCAATCGCTTCCTCGGCAAAGATAACCAAGGCCGCAACGGTCAAGAGGTCAAACTCAGTGATGTCATAAGAGCGCTTGCCCAAGGCTGTACGCTGAGCATTGACGCGCTCCCCTGCTACTTGAGCTGCAGAGATGCCGTGAGCAAATACAGCCTCAGAAACGGGTGTACCGTTGACCTCCATACGCTCGGTATAGCTGATAAGCTCGGGAGATGTATAGAGAGCAGTCTTGAGACCCTCTCCCTTGAGCAATGCTGCAGTATATCTGGAAGTAGACGTTTTGCCGTTAGTACCTGCAATCTGGACACTCTTGAAGCAGAGATCAGGATTGCCCAGCTCTTTGAGCATGTCTTCCACGCTCTCCAGCAAAGGCTGAATACCAAACTTCTTTGTGTCATGAAGTACCTTTAAAGACTGCTTATAGCTCAGCTCAGGCACAGAAAATGGAACAGAATAACCCATAGCACACGTTCCTCTTATAGACCAAGCAGACGCATAGCTTCTGCACGGGTTTTCTCGTTAGTCTTAAAAATGCCACGAACTGCAGAAGTAGTGGTCAAAGCACCCGATGCCCTAATGCCGCGCATGCTCATGCACGTATGCTCGGCCTCCATAACCACCAAAACACCCAAGGGATCTAGCTCTTCTACCATGGCATCTGCAATCTGGCCCGTTAAGCGCTCCTGTACCTGCAGACGACGAGAATATCCGCTGACGCAGCGAGCAATCTTGGAAAGGCCGGTAATACGACCATTTTGTGGGATGTAGCAGACATGTGCCTTACCTACAAATGGCAAAATGTGATGTTCACAAGTAGATGAGAAAGGAATGTCGCGGACAATAACCATCTCTTTATTGCCTTCTTCGTGGAACTGTTTGCGAAGGTGAACTGCAGGGTCTTCCTGCATACCGCCAAAGAGCTCCACACAAGCGCGAGCAACACGGTCTGGCGTATCAAGCAGACCTTCTCGCTCTGGATCCTCACCAATAGCAAGCAAAAATTCAGTGACCGCAGCTTTTACACGCTCTTGATCAAGCTCTTTATAGTTATTTTCTGCTGCCACGAGGCAACCTACCTTTCATTCTTATGCAAGCATTCTTTGAGCTGCAGCAACAACATGTCGAGCAAGAATTGCCGTAGTCACACTACCTACACCACCAGGAACAGGGGTATAGGCGCTTACCAGTGGTGCTACCTGCTCTGTATCGACGTCACCGACAAGCTTTTGGGCTGCTTCATCCCAGTTAATGCCCACGTCAATGATGGTTTGACCAGCTCTTACATAGTCAGCTCCAATAAGGTGCGCACGACCTGCAGCCACAACCACAACATCTGCCTGCTTAAGCGTAGCAGCAAGATCTTTGGTCTTGCTGTGGCACACTGTCACTGTAGCGTTTCTTGCACTTAAAAGCGCAGCTACTGGACGGCCAATAACATTAGAACGACCAACAACTGCAATAGAGGCTCCCTCAAGAGGTACCTGATAGAAATCGAGAAGGGCAAGAACTGCCTCTGCAGTACAAGGTCCTAGTGCACCAGGTGTTCCACAAAGCGTTGCCAGCAGCATTGAATCAGTGGCACAGTCAACATCCTTTTCTGGAGTTAAATGTTGAAGCGCTTCATGCTCATCAATTCCAGCAGGGAATGGACGCATAGGCAGACAACCATGCACCGATGCATCGGCGGAAACCTGGTCAAACGTAGTATTTACTTGCTTTTGTGTAGCATCTTCTGGAAGTTCGATGGTTTCAACTTCAAAACCTACCTTCTCTGCACGCATATATGCCGCGCGTTCATAGGTTAGGTCATCGCTTTTCTGCCCAATACGAACAATAACCAGCCTAGGGATAATGCCTTCTGCACGGAGTTCCTCAACCTGGACAGCAAGCTCTTCAGTTATCGCCTTAGCAACGGGAGCGCCACGAAGCTCCTGTGAAATAGTCTCTGAGCTCATGTTATGCCTCCTGTCTAAGCTGTGCGCTCACCGCGTCACTTACGGCGTCAGCTCGTGAAACATACGTGTTCAGAAGCTTATCTGCCTCATCAAGTAACGTTTGAGCATACGCTGTATCATGCATAGAGCGCGTATTAACAAACAGCGTATGAGAAGCTGCAATCAAAGCGCCGCGTGCGAGTGCGGCGCCACAGCCTACATCAGATAGAAGCATACGGGATCCCTTAATAAGCATCTCTTCCAGAAGCTCAATGGACTCGCACACTTTTCTCATAACCTTCAGTGGAGGTTGGGCTGCTTCTTTAAGAGCATCCTCAACAACCTCTGCACGCTTTGGGTTATCCTTAGGCACGCTAAACGCACTTGAAACCAGCAAGAACTGACGAGAGTCCTCGTCCATCAGCTCCATGAAGTCTTGGCGAAGCGCACCAGCTCGGGCAATGTATTTTGCAAGATCGTTTTCATGTTGAGCATAGGCGGGTTTTCCTTGTGCATACACTCCAGCCATTGACGCCAAAGATACTGCGAGCGCTCCTACATAGGCAGCGGCACTACCACCGCCAGGGATAGGCTCTTTAGCAGCAAGGTGCTGAGCGTAAGATTCTGCACTATACGTTGTAAACGCTACTTCTTCAGGTGAAGAGGGATAAGACATTAGAAAAGACCCACTATTCTTCCATCATCAAGAACATCAATGTGTTCTGCAGCAGGAACCTTTGGAAGTCCTGGCATGGTCATAATAGAACCAGTAAGACAGACCACAAAGCCAGCGCCTGCAGAAACACGAACTTCTCGCACAGTAATCCTAAAGTTTTCTGGAGCACCCAATTTGGTCTGGTCATCAGTAAATGAGTACTGTGTTTTTGCCATACAAATAGGAAGCTCGCCAAAGCCAAGCTCTTCAAGCTGCTGAAGCTGCTTAGCGGCGCTTGGAGTAAATTCAACGCCATCGGCGTGGTAAATCTTAGTAGCAATGTCAGTAATCTTCTGCTTCAAAGACTCTTTGACGTCGTAAGCAAAAGTGAGCTTAGACTCAGTCTGACAAAGACGCATGACCTCTTCTGCTAAAGCCTGACCACCCTTTCCACCCTTTGCCCAAACCTCAGACAACACTACGTTA
Organism: Lancefieldella parvula DSM 20469; assembly: GCF_000024225.1. Lineage (NCBI taxonomy): Bacteria > Bacillati > Actinomycetota > Coriobacteriia > Coriobacteriales > Atopobiaceae > Lancefieldella > Lancefieldella parvula. The sequence goes on along the minus strand of NC_013203.1, from coordinate 699,579 downwards.
ACACCGCGCTTCTTGCACTCCTCCTCTACCAGAGCAAGCTCTTCAGCGGTATCAGTTGGGAATGCATTGATAGCAACAACTACAGGAAGTCCATAGACCGTCTGGATGTTGTCAACATGGCGAAGCAAATTAGGAATGCCCTCTTTAAGCGCCTCAACGTTTTGTTGATTAAGGTCTGCCTTGGCAACGCCTCCGTTGTACTTAAGAGCACGAACTGTTGCCACCAGAACAACAGCTGATGGAGCAAGGCCTGTAGCTCTGCACTTGATGTCCAAGAACTTCTCGGCACCAAGATCTGCACCAAAGCCGGCCTCAGTAACAACGTAATCAGCAAGACGCAAAGCGGTCTTTGTTGCCTCAACGGTATTGCAGCCATGAGCAATATTGGCAAAAGGACCACCGTGGACAAGCGCAGGTGTATGCTCAAGCGTCTGAACCAGGTTAGGCTGAATAGCGTCTTTGAGCAGCGCTGTCATAGCACCCTCTGCGTGGATATCACTTACAGTAACAGGCTTGCGGTCATAGGTGTAAGCAATAACCATTCTACCCAGGCGCTCTTTAAGGTCTTTGATACCCGAAGCAAGGCAGAATACCGCCATAACCTCAGAAGCAACGGTAATATCAAAGCCGTCTTGTCTTGGCATACCATCTGCAATGCCACCAAGACCATCAACAACGTTTCTGAGCTGGCGATCGTTCATGTCAACGCAGCGCTTCCACACAATGCGTCGTGGATCAATGTTAAGGCTGTTGCCCTGTTTGATATGATTATCCAACATAGCTGCACAAAGGTTGTTTGCAGCACCAATAGCATGGAAGTCACCAGTAAAGTGGAGATTAATATCTTCCATAGGAACTACCTGGGCATATCCACCGCCCGCAGCACCACCTTTGACGCCAAAGACAGGACCCAAGGAAGGCTCCCTAAGCGCTAACATGGCAGACTGACCAAGGCTAGTCAAAGCATCTGCTAAGCCAACTGAAGTGGTGGTCTTTCCCTCACCTGCTGGAGTTGGATTAATGGCTGTTACCAACACAAGCTTTCCGCGAAGAGGCTTATCTGCCAGAGCACGTGCATCAAGCTTTGCCTTATAGCGACCATAAGGCTCGAGAAGATCCTCTGAAATACCCGCGCGCTTTGCCACCTCAAAGATGGGAAGCATCTCGGATGATTGAGCAATCTCAATATCGGATTTAACCTCAGACATGTTATTCCTAACCTAAAGTAGGCTGTTTGCACGTACTAAACACAAGATGCAACTTGTTACGCCGCATCAAGTTTTACTTATGAGAAGTCAGCAATCTGCTGCTCTAGCTGGGCAACAAGTGTAGTAAGTTCTTCTGCGCGTGCACGTTTTTTCTCGATAACTTCAGGTGCTGCCTTAGCAACAAATCCCTCGTTAGCAAGGGTACGCTCCACGCCAGAGAGTTCCTTCTTTGCAGACTCAAGATCTTTCTGAAGACGCTTGGTCTCTGCAGTAAGATCAACAAGCTCACCAAGAACAACGTACATCTCAAGGCCAGCATCGGCGACAGAAACAGAACCAGCAGGCTTCTGGGGCTCCTCAGCAACCTCAAGTGAGCTTACGCGACCAACATTCTGGATGAATGCTGCTTGCTCCTTCAACGCTGCAACATCCTGTGCTGGAGCTTTAACCATAACCGCAAGATCTGTCTTTGGAGACAACCTATAACGAGCGCGAGAAGAACGAACAGCAGAAACAACGGTCTTAGCAAGCGAGAAGTTATGCTCAGCTGCCTCGTCAACAAAGTTGGCAAGCTTCTGTGGGTCTGGCCACTCAGAAATCATCAAAAACTCTGCGTCGTGGCTCAAAAGACCAGAAGCAGGAAGAGCATCCCAAACGCTCTCGGTAACAAACGGCATTGCTGGATGCAGCAGCCTCATGCTGACGTCCAGCACAAAAACAAGGTTACGCTGAACCTGCAAGCGCTCCTCAGGAGTTCCATCCAGAAGACGACCCTTGCAGAGCTCAATATACCAGTCACAGACATCATTCCAGAAGAAGGACTGAATGTTGCGGGCATACTCGCCAAAGCCATAGGTCTCAAGCTGCTCAGTTGTCTCTGCAACAACCTTTGCAAGACGCGAGAACATCCATGCATCTTCTGGCGTTTCTGCTTTTGGCATACCAGCGGTGTAACCGTCAAGGTTCATCTGAACAAAACGGCTTGCGTTCCAAATCTTAGTAACAAATGAACGTGCCTGATCAGTTCTTGGTGACTCAACAAGCTCACGAGTCTTCTTATCAAGAACAGCATCAAACTTGACGTCCTGGTTGTTAGTAATAAGCGTAAGCAGGTTATAACGCATTGCGTCAGCGCCATACTTAGCAATCAGGTCCATAGGATCTACGCCGTTACCCTTTGACTTGGACATACGGCTGCCGTCCTTAGCCAAAATAGTTGCGTAGATATAGACATCATGGAATGGAATCTCTTTGGTGAAGTAGAGCGAACTCATGATCATGCGAGCAACCCAAAGAGCAATAATGTCTCGAGCGGTTACCAGGACCTGCGTTGGGTGGTGACCCTCAAGCTGGTCAGGATGATTTGGCCAGCCCTGTGTAGCAAAGGTCCACAGCTGAGAAGAGAACCAAGTGTCCAAAACATCTTCATCCTGGTGAACATGATGTCCGCCACACTTTGGACAGACATCTGTGTCCTCCATAAGTGCATCCTGCCAGCCACAATCATCGCAATAGAACACAGGAATGCGGTGTCCCCACCAAAGCTGTCTGGAAATGTTCCAGTCACGAAGATTCTCCATCCAAGTGAGGTATGTCTGAGTCCAACGCTTAGGATGGAAGGCAACCTGACCATCTTTTACTACCTGTGCTGCAGGCTCTTTGAGTTTATCGACAGCAACAAACCACTGCTCAGAAAGCCATGGCTCAAGCGTAGTACCGCAGCGATAACAATGCATAACAGAGTGATCAAGGTCTTCAATGTGATCAAGTAGACCGTGCTCTTCAAACCAAGCAACAATGGCCTCACGAGCTTGATCTCTATCAAGGCCAGAGAACTCACCGTAGCCATCAACAACAACAGCATGCTCGTCAAAAATATTAATCTGCTCAAGATTGTGAGTCTGACCCATAGCAAAGTCGTTAGGATCATGAGCTGGAGTTACCTTAACAAAACCAGTACCAAAACCTGCATCAACATGCCAGTCAGAGAAAATTGGAATCTCTCTATTAACAATTGGCAAAATGACAGTCTTTCCAACAAGATCAGCCTTTTCTGGATCTTGAGGAGAAACAGCTACGCCAGTATCGCCCAACATAGTTTCTGGACGAGTAGTTGCTACAGTAATGTACTCAATACCATTAACAGGCTCTTTGAGTGGATAACGCAGGTACCAAAGATGGCCCTTCTCGTCAGCGTACTCTGCCTCATCATCAGAGATGGAAGTCTCGCAATGAGGACACCAGTTTACAATGCGCTTACCGCGATAAATGAGCTGGTCATGATACCAATCAACAAAGACCTTACGAACAGCCTGAGTGTACTCAGGAGACATGGTGAACTTCTCATCATTAAAATCAATGGAGCAGCCCATGCGCTTAATCTGAGAAACAATGGTTCCGCCGTACTCACGCGTCCAATCCCAGCAGGCATCCACGAACTTCTCGCGACCAATCTCAAGGCGAGAAATACCCTCTGATTTGAGCTTCTTATCAACCTTAGTCTGGGTTGCAATGCCTGCGTGGTCAGTTCCAAGAATCCAACGAGTTGAATAACCACGCATGCGAGAATAACGAATATAGGTGTCCTGGATGGTGTCATCCATGGCGTGACCCATGTGAAGGATGCCAGTAACGTTTGGTGGAGGGATAACTACCGTACGGTCTTCTGTTCCCTTACTACGACCATAACAATCTGCCTTCATCCACTTTTCAATGAGCTCGGGCTCAGCTGCCTGAGGATCATAATTCTTGGGCATTTCTTCCACGGTAATCTTGCCTTTCATGTGCTGACAACATCGTCAAAATTTGCTTCATTTATTCTACTAATAAAAGACGACTTATGGGCCGCTTTCTTACCATTAGTTAAAATTACTATCGGTCTACACTTCTTGAAGCTAAATTGAGGTATCAAGCTATACTATCTGCAGATACATTTTATGAGGAGCTCTATGTCTGCCACAATTCCTGAAGCCACTGCTCGACTTGAACTTGTCCTGGGAAAAGACCGCCTTGGACAGATTCAAAATTCCTGCGTCATGATCTTAGGACTTGGTGGTGTTGGCTCAAACTGTGTTCAGGCACTAGCAAGGGGTGGTGTGGGCTCATTTGTTTTAGTGGATGCTGACGCAGTAGAAGCAAGTAACCTTAACAGGCAAGCTATTGCCTACGTGAGTACCATTGGAAAAAGAAAAGTTGATGTTACCAAAGAAATGATTCTGGACATTAATCCAGACGCTCACGTAGTAACTCTTGACACCTTTCTGCTCAAAGATAACGTTGATGAGCAACTCTCTGCTCTTCCAAAACCGGACGTTGTAGTTGATGCTATCGATACCATTTCTGCCAAATTGGCTGTTGTAGCCTGGTGCCAGAAAAATAACATATATCTTATCTCCAGCATGGGCGGTGGTAATAAAATCCACCCAGAACTCCTGGAAATTACTATGCTCTCAAAAACGCATACTGATGCTCTGGCAAGAGTCATGAGAAAAGAGTCCAAGAAGCGCGGTCTTGCCGACTTCCGTGTTCTCTATTCTCCCGAGCCAGCGCGACCAGTTTTTGCACCAGAGGGCGCAACGGGCAAATCCGCCAAGCTGGGCACCATGTCCTACTACCCTCCTATTATGGGACAGATGATTGCTTCAGACGTCATCTTACATTTGTCAGGGCTTGCTTATGAGTAGCCTCACATACTTTGATGCTCATGTTCACGCAAATCTTATGGACTCCCCACTCAATGTAGCGAGAAGTTCCCATGAAGCTGGATTAGGTTTATTTTCCTGCGGCGTTACTCCTCACGACTACCTAGAACTTTCTCCTCAGCTTTCGGAAGACAATATTCGTGTGGGACTTGGAGCGCACCCCTGGTATATCTCTGACGGACGCGTCACTGAAAAAGATATAAAGCTTCTGCTAGAGCTCATGGAGCAGATACCTTACGTTGGTGAGATTGGACTAGATTTTTCTTCTCGCTATTGTGTTGATGGAATGCAAGAGCTGCAGGTTAAGGCTTTTACGAAAATCTGCACTCGCGCTGCAGAGCTTTCGCGCAACGGCCAGCCTCGGGTGCTCTCAATGCACACCGTTAGAAGCGCTGATACGGTGCTGGATATTCTTGAGCAGACAGGAGCCGCTCAAGCGTGTATTCCTATCATTCATTGGTTTAGCGGCAGCTCAAACGAGCTCCAGAGGGCCATTAAGCTTGGTTGTTGGTTCTCTGTTGGTGAGATGAGCCTTAAAACCAAGCGAGGCCGTGAGTATGCTAAGGTTTATCCAAAAGACAAGCTACTTACAGAGACTGACCTTCCTGCAAGCAATCATACGGATATCGATACAAAAGACATTGTGGGCAGTCTCAAACGTGCTCTTTGTGGGCTCAGCGAGGCTCGTGGATACTCTGTGCAAACTGAAGTAATGGCAAACGCGGCAGGCGTTTTTGGCGTCTAAGTGTTAAAGTCTTACGTATGAGAAGACTACGTAAAATACCTACGCAACGCCTTGTTGGATCAGGCAGAGCGCAACTTTCTGGGGCAATGCTTGCAAGCTCATCTGATGAGCTAGGTCTTGCTCTTAACGACGTTGTGCTTGTTTTTGCCTGTAGTGACAACTTTGTACCATATTTATCTGTAGCAATTCAGTCCATTATTGAGAACGTCAATCCAGAGCGTCGCTACGACATCATTGTTCTGACTCGTGACCTCTCTCCTACCAACATGATTACGCTTACTCGTCAGGCGCAGCTTGTTAACAACGTGCATGTTGGTTTTTTGGATGTTGACGCCGCCCTTGGTGACATTGAGCTTCCTCATCATGGTCACTTTAGACCAGAAACCTACTACAGACTTCTTGCTCCCTCACTGCTTCCTAACGTTAATAAAGCCATCTATCTTGATTCTGACCTGGTAGTTAATACCGACATTGCAGAGCTCTACGATATTGATATCACTGGATATTTGGTGGGTGCTACGCGCGACGCAGATACTATTGGCCAGATTGATGGCTATGACGCCACAGTTGGACCCTACCTAAAAAATGAACTGGGCATGGATGATCCTCACGATTACTTCCAAGCAGGCGTCATTTTAATGAACCTAGAAGAGATTAGAAAGCAGATTTCTCCTGAAGAGTTTCTCAAGGTCTCAACCATGCGTACATGGCGCTGGCTTGATCAAGATGTCCTCAATAGGTTTGTAAACGGTCACTATCTTCGTATTAATATGAAGTGGAATTACCTGGTAGATTGGCAGTTTCTCCGTCGTGATCACATTGTTGCTCAGGCACCAAAAGATATACGAGAAGAATACGAAGAAGCTCGTAAGAATATTTGCATTGCGCATTTTGCGGGACCTGACAACAGACCTTGGCTCTATCCAAACTCAGATCTTGCAGGTCTTTTCTGGTTCTATGCTCGCCGCTCCCCTTACCTTGAGGAACTTCGTTCACAGCTTGAAGAGTCAAGACGCACTGTAAGAGGTCTTTCTCATCGCGTGCAAAGCGGTGTACTTTTCCGTGGCTTGATGCCTTTGTTTGATACCGTTTTTCCACCAGGTACCAAAACACGCACCAAAGTTATTACGTCATACAACAAACTTGGTGGCGGCAATCTGTAACGTAAAAGGAGGTCTTTCGACCTCCTTTTTTATGGCTTTAAATTAACCCTTTTTGCCCCTAATGATTTCTGGAGCATTGTCTCCGCCAACACTTTCTGGAGTAACCACAACCTTGGTGATATCCAGATCTGAAGGCAGGTCAAACATGATCTCTTGCAACGTAGACTCACAAATTGCACGAAGACCACGGGCGCCAGTACCACGAGCCAAAGCCTTCTTGGCAATCTCTCTGAGTGAATCCTCAGTAAACTCTAAATCTACTCCCTCAAGCTCAAACATGCGCCTGTACTGCTTGGTAAGAGCATTCTTTGGATCTGTGAGAATACTCATCAAATCTTCTTCGCCAAGCTCACGAGTAGAAGTGATAACAGGAATACGACCCAAAAGCTCTGGAATCATGCCAAACTTGTGCAAATCCTGAGGCATTACCTTTGCAATAAGCTCAGACTCATCTTCTTTAACATTCTTGGCAACATCAGAATTAAAGCCAATTCCCTTTTTACCAATACGGTCAGCAACAATCTTATCCAGTCCAACAAAAGCGCCACCACAGATAAACAAGATGTTGGTGGTATCAATGTGAATAAGCTCCTGCTGAGGATGCTTACGACCGCCTGTTGGCGGAACGTTTGCAACCGTACCCTCAAGAATCTTCAGAAGTGCCTGCTGAACACCTTCGCCAGAAACGTCACGAGTAATTGAGAGATTCTCAGCTTTGCGGGCAATCTTATCAATCTCGTCGATGTAGACAATACCTACCTGAGCGCGCTCAACATCGCCGTCAGCTGCAGTGATGAGCTTAAGCAAGATATTCTCGACATCTTCACCAACATAACCAGCCTCGGTAAGAGTTGTTGCGTCAGCAATAGCAAACGGGACCTCAAGAAAACGAGCAAGTGTCTGGGCAAGCAGTGTTTTACCTGTACCAGTAGGACCCAACAGCAAGATGTTGGACTTTGCAATCTCAACGTCCTCTTTGCCCTCCTGAGGCTCATCATTGCCTGAAAGAATACGACGATAGTGGTTGTATACCGCAACCGACATAGCACGCTTAGCGTCTTCCTGACCCATTACGTACTGAGACAGTTCATCGTAAATCTCATGTGGAGTTGGCAAGTCTTTAATAACAGGCTCATCAGAGTGAGTCTCAATTTCTGACTCTTCATCAAAGCCAAGGGACTCATCAATCATGTCAGAGCAGGTAGTGACACATTCATCACAAATGCAGACACCACCAGGACCCTGAATAAGCTTATTTACCTGCGACCTACTCTTTCCGCAGAAAGAACAGTGCATCTCATCTAATCCGCCAAAAGGCGAAAAATTCTGGTCATTAGCCATTACGTAAATCCTCAATACGAGAACAATTATTGATCGTTACGAGAAGAGATAACGCGATCAACCAGACCGTAGTCACAAGCCTCCTGTGCACGAAGATAATTATCGCGCTCTGTGTCTACATTGACCTTCTCGATAGACTGTCCAGTATAATCCGAAAGCAACTCATTAATATGCTCGCGAATCCACTTTGTCTCATCTGCAACAATCTGAATGTCAGTCTGCTGGCCTTGAACGCCACTGGATGGCTGATGAATCATAACCATAGAGTTAGGAAGTGCAAGACGCTTACCCTTTGCACCAGCTGCAAGAAGAACAGCGCTCATTGATGCTGCCATACCAACGCAGATAGTAGAAACATCAGGCTTGATAAAATTCATAGTATCAAGAATGCCCAGACCTGCATAAACGTCTCCACCAGGAGAGTCAATGTAAAGAGAAATATCCTTATCTGGATCCTGACTCTCAAGGTGCAAAAGCTGTGCAATGACCAGGTTTGCGGAGTCACGAGTTACAGGTTCACCCAAGAAAACAATACGATCATTGAGCAACCTAGAGTAAATATCATAGCTACGCTCACCACGAGGAGTCTGTTCAATAACATACGGAATGGTTGGAATGTTTGTTGGATAATGCATAATCCTCCTTCAAATATCTTTCCCTAGAAACATACCCCGGGAAGCATGTCTCTAACCCGGGGTATGAAAAATTCAAAGTAACTGCAACCTTTAACGCAGTCTTTCTGGCGAGAAACCCAACCAGTTGCGGACTACTCAGCGTCCTTTTTAGCGTCCTCGCTCTTCTTAGCTGCCTTCTTCTTAGCAGGAGCCTTCTTGGCAGAAGTCTTCTTAGCAGGCTTCTTCTCTGCCTTTTTCTCTTCCTTAGCAGCCTCAGCAATCTCGTCGACAATGGTGACGGTTGCGTTGTCACGCAGCCAATCAAGAGCCTTGGAACGACGAATGGACTCACGAATTGCAGGAAGACGGCCAGCCTTGCGCCACTCCTCAATTGCAGTCTCAACGTTAGGAACACCAGCACGCTCAAACTCTGCGCGGATATCCTCCTCAGTTGCCTCAAGTTTGAGCTCTGCAGCCATTGCGTCAAGAGACAGGGACTGGCGAGCACGCTCCTCTGCCTGAACACGAAGGTCAGCAATAAAATCGTCGGTCTTAATACCGCGTGCAGACAGGAACATATCAAGGCTCATACCCTGCTGCTGAAGACCATTCAGGAACTCCTGAGCAATCTCGTTGAAGACCTCGTTCTTGTACTCTTCTGGAACCTCGTCAAGCTGAAGGCGTTTACCAACTGCCTCAACAACGCGGTCCTCTTTAAGGGTTGGAAGAGAGTTCTTCTTATCGGACTCAATCTCAGACTTAACAGCCTCACGGAGTTTCTCGACAGTGTCATAACCAAAGGTGTTCTTTGCAAGCTCGTCAGTCAACTCTGGGGTGACGGACTTCTTGTGAGCAACAACTTTGACGTTGATATCGTAATCGTGAGAGTGAACCTCATCGCCGTGAGTATGGCTGTGAGTCCACTTAACCTCTTTCTCCTCACCTGGCTTCATGCCGATGAGTGCCTCCTCAAGCTCCTTTGGAGCCTGGGTGCCATTAAGGGTAAGAACGCGGTCCTCGCCCTCCATGTGAGCAGCACCCTCAATGTTCTTGATGTCTACACCAATGGTGTCGCCCTCTTTAACAGCGCGCTTCTCCTTGGTGTTCTCAAACTTAGCCTGATAAGAGAGAAGTTGCTTAATCTGATGATCAATCTCTGCCTCAGTTGCCTCATTTGGTGGCATGTTAATTGCAGGTGCATCGTAAGAGTCAAGCTTAGCCTCAGGACGAACGTTAAAGACTACCTCATAAGAGTAATCCTGACCCTCAACAGGAAGGTCTGCATCCTGGTTGTAATCACCACGACCAACTGGAACAAGATCAAGCTCCTCAAGGAGCTGTGGCTCTGCTGCGCCGAGAAGATCATTGGTTGCCTGAGCAAGAACTGCCTCGCGGCCAACAATGCCATCAATAACAGGACGAGGTGCGCGACCCTTGCGGAAACCCTGGAAGGAATACTTGTTTGCAATGTCCTTGTAAGCCTGCTTAATGGCAGCGTCTACCTCTGCAGCAGGAACTGTAACCTTGACGGTGAGTTTCTCGTCAACTGGCTTATCTGCGGTAACGGTGATGTTCAACGTTCCTCCAGTGTCTCGTAAAAAATGCTGGCGTACCAGCTCTTAACCAAATTTCTGCATGGTGCGGGCGGAGGGAATCGAACCCCCACGGACTTAGTCCACTAGAACCTAAATCTAGCGCGTCTGCCAGTTCCGCCACGCCCGCATATTTATGCAGCCTTGCAATAATAACAAACTTTTGCGCTCTTCACTAGGAGAACTTCGCATTCTAAACACTTCTCTCACGAAAAAACCGGCCTTTTTTAAGACCGGTCTTAGTTCAGATAAAACGCTAATACTCCAAGCTCGCTTTAAAGATCTTGCAGAGCAAAGGTCTCTGGCTTACTCTTTCTTGCTGCCGCGAGTGCTTGGATAAGAGCAGTTGCTGCAGACATTGCAGTAACGCAGGTAATACCCTGGCTGACAGCCTCTGCACGCATCTTGGTGCCATCACTGTGGGCCTCGTGACCGTGAGGCGTATTGATAATAAAGCTGACGGTCTTATCGCGCATAAGGTCAACGACGTTTGGATGACCATCGGAAATACGATTGACAGTAGTACAGTTGATACCAGCCGCACGCAGCGTTTTTGCTGTACCACCCGTAGTGTAGATGCCGTAACCAAGGTTCTCTAGAGCCATAGCAACAGGAGCAATGGCACGCTTATCGCGGTCGCACACACTGATAAAGACTGAGCCCTGCTCAGGAAGCTTATTTTCAACTGCCTCACGAGTCTTTGCATACGCTGCTGGGAAGGTACGAGCAATGCCCATGACCTCACCAGTAGACTTCATCTCAGGACCAAGGATTGAGTCGGCGCCAGGAAACCTGGACCAAGGCATAACCGCCTCTTTAACCGCATAGTAGTCAACGCTACGATTCTCATCAGGGAGCAGACCTTGTGCTTTAAGCTCACTGATTTTCTCGCCAGCCATGATACGAGATGCAAACTTAGCCAGGGAGACGCCAGTTGCCTTAGACGAGAAAGGCACAGTTCTAGAAGCTCGAGGATTGAGCTCGATGACAAAGACATGTTCGTCACGAACAGCGTACTGGATATTCAGCAAACCTCGGATGTCGCAGGCAAGCGCCAATTTTTTGGTGATAGCTCTAATCTGGCCAACAATCTTTTCAGAGAGCGAGAAGGGCGGCCAGCAGCAAGCAGAGTCGCCAGAGTGAATGCCACACTCCTCAATGTGCTCCAGGACAGAACCTACGTAGCACTCTTCGGTGTCGCAAAGAGCATCAACGTCCAGCTCAATAGCGTCCTCAAGGAAGGCATCCAAGTAGACCGGACGATCTGGTGTGACGTGTGTAGCGGACTTCATGTAAGTAACCAAGTCAGAGTCATCGTAGACAATAGCCATACCACGACCACCAAGAACATAGCTTGGGCGGACTATCAATGGGTAACCAATGCGGCGAGCGGCATCTCTTGCCTCGTCCATAGTTGATGCAACTGCCGATGGCGGGCAGGCAATGTTGAGGCGGTCTAGAAGGGCTGCGAAGCGGTCTCGGTCCTCTGCCAGGTCAATAGCCTCTGGCTGGGTACCCATGATAGGAACGCCGGCATCCTTCAGAGCGCGCGCAAGCTTAATTGGGGTCTGTCCACCAAGGGTGACAATAACGCCTTCTGGCTTCTCAACCTCAATGACGTCCATGACATCTTCAAAAGTCAAAGGCTGGAAATACAGACGGTCAGAGGTGTCGTAGTCTGTGGATACGGTTTCTGGATTGCAATTGACCATGACAGTCTCATAGCCCTGCTCACGAAGAGCATACGAAGCATGTACGCAGCAGTAGTCAAACTCAATACCTTGACCAATGCGATTAGGACCTGCGGAGAGGATCATGACGCGTGGCTTTTCAGCCTTAACGTACTCTGTAGCGTTGCCCTTCTCGTAAGTGACATAGTGGTACTGCGTAGTTGCACCAAACTCACCTGCGCAGGTATCTACAGTCTTAATCTGTGGGCGCACACCCAGCACTTCCCTAACGGCACGGACAACGTCTGCCTTGGTACCAGTAAGGTACGCAAGCTGCTCATCCGAAAAGCCCAGCTGTTTTGCAGCAAGCATATTTTGGGTAGTCAGACCAGAAAGCCCCAGTTTCTTGATGTGTTTCTCGGCGTTAATGATGCCAGCCATACGATGCAGGTACCAAGGATCAATACCGGTCATATCGTGGATGCGCTCAACGCTCCAGTTTCTACGCAGAGCTTCAGCAACATAGAAAATACGCTCTGGTGTTGGTCTGCTGACCAGCTCATCAAAGTTCTTCTCGTCAAAGGCATCGTGACCATCAGCACCCAGACCGGCGCGATCTTGCTCCAAAGAACGAAGCGCCTTCTGCAGGGCCTCCTCAAAGGTTCTGCCCATAGCCATGACCTCGCCAACCGACTTCATACGGGTTGTCAGAACGCGGCTGGTGCCCTTGAACTTGACGAAGGCAAAGCGAGGGACCTTAACCACGCAGTAGTCTATAGAAGGCTCAAAAGCTGCTGGAGTTGCCTTGGTGATGTCGTTGGTAATCTCATCAAGCGTATAACCAACAGAGAGCAGCGCAGCCATCTTTGCAATTGGGAAACCGGTTGCCTTGGAAGCAAGCGCGGAAGAACGGCTAACGCGAGGATTCATCTCAATAACGATGACGCGGCCATTAGTTGGATTGACCGCAAACTGAACGTTGGAACCACCGCAGGCAACACCTACACGCTCGAGAATAGCAATGGAGTAATCACGGAGGTTCTGGAGCTCCTTATCGGTAAGCGTCTGAGCTGGAGCAACGGTGATAGAGTCTCCGGTGTGGACACCCATAGGATCAAGATTTTCGATGGAGCAAACAACAATACCGTTACCTGTGGTATCGCGCATAACCTCCATCTCAATCTCTTTCCAGCCCTCGATGGACTCCTCTACCAGCACCTCGTGCTCAGGAGAAAGCAAGAGGCCTTGCTCCACAATCTCTACGAGCTCTTCTGGAGTGTGCGCGATACCGCCGCCAGCGCCACCAAGAGTAAAGCTTGGACGAATGACCACAGGATATCCCAAATCGGCAACAATGCGCTGAGCGTCTTCCATAGAATGAGCAATGTCTGCGCGAGCAACCTCCAGGCCAATGTCCTGGACCGCCTCGCTAAAGAGCTCGCGGTCTTCACCGGTACGGATAGAATCCAGGTTGCAGCCGATAACCTCGATATTGTACTTGTCAAGAACACCTGCCTCGCCAAGACCAATGGTGCAGTTCAAAGCAGTCTGACCGCCCATATTTGGCAAAAGTGCATCGGGACGCTCGCGCTCGATGACACGAGTAACGGACTCAACAGTGATTGGCTCAACGTACGTTCTATCTGCAGTTTCTGGGTCAGTCATGATGGTTGCTGGATTTGAGTTGACCAAAACAACCTCAAAACCCTCTTTGCGAAGGGCGCGGCAAGCCTGTGTGCCGGAATAGTCAAACTCACAAGCCTGACCAATAACAATTGGACCAGAACCGATAACCAAAATCTTTTTGATATCAGTACGCTTTGGCATTAGAAGCGCCTCCCCTCACGAACGTCGATGGCAAGATAGTCAGACTGTCTTTCCATCAAACGTGCAAATGCCTTGAACAAGTAGGATGAATCGTGAGGTCCTGGGTTTGCCTCAGGATGATACTGGACGGAGAATGCAGGGATATCCAGGAACTGAATGCCCTCTGGAGTTCCGTCATTAAGGTTAACGTGTGTGAGTCGGACGCGGCCAAACTCCTTTGTCTGCACAACAGGAGCAATGTGCCTTGCAGACCACTCACAGAGGTTGTCAAAATGCTCGGAGATTCCACCGGACTCCTCTGCAATAAGCTTGCCCAAACTTGGGAACACCAGCCCGTAGTTGTGATTCTGAGCAGTAATCTCAACCTTGCCTGTCAGAAGATTCATAACTGGTTCATTGCCACCGTGGTGTCCAAATTTGAGTTTCTCGATATCTGCACCTGCAACAATAGAGAGCATCTGATTACCCAAGCAGATACCAAAGACAGGAACCTTACCCAGAACGCCGCGAGCAGCCTCCTGCGTAGCATCAACCTGCTCTGGATCACCAGGACCATTGGAGAAGAAGATGCCGTCTGGGTTGTAAGCCAAGGCGTCCTCTGCAGGTGTATTCCACGGTACAACCGTGACCTCGCAGCCGTTTGCCGCAAGACCCTGGAGAATACCGTTCTTCTCGCCACAGTCGTAAGCGACAACGTTGAAGCGCTTCTTGGAGGTAGCAGGGACCACGTAAGGAGCGGTAACGGAAACGTCGGGGACAAAGTTGTGCTCGGAGATATGAGGCGACGCCTGGACACGTGCAAGCAGGTGGGCGGAATCCAAGTCCTCGGTGGAAATGGCTGCCTTTTGTGCACCGAAGTCACGCAAGTGCATGGTCAACGCGCGAGTGTCAATACCCTCAATGGTAACAATGCCGTTTTCCTGTAGGAACTCAGGCAGACTCTGCTTGGAAGTCCAGTTGCTTGGTTCATAGCACATATCGTGCACCACAAAACCGCGTAGGTGCAGGGTGTCTCGCTGCATAACCGCAGGATCAATGCCGTAGTTGCCTACCTGAGGATAGGTCAGCGTGACAATCTGGCCGGCGTAACTTGGATCGGAGATAATCTCCTGATAGCCCGTCATAGACGTGTTAAAAACAATCTCGCCGAAGGTCTCTCCGCTAGCACCGCAGCACCTCCCCTCAAAGGTTGTTCCATCTTCGAGAACAAGCAGCGCTCGAGGCTGCGAGGTAGCACTTGCCAGTGGATTCATATATCCTCCGATCTGCGTACGAGCATGCCGAGCCATAAAAAAAGAGCACTCCTTGTGGAGGCTCAACAGCGAACATGCGCGCTCAACGCTATGGGGCCTTGCCGGTGTCTCGCACCGTCCTTAAAGGTTGGTAGTATTGTAACGCATAACCAATAAAGGAGATGGCATGTTTCCAGATTTTCTAGAGAATCCCTCAGATGTAGTTGCGCCACTTCTGCTGGGATGCACTCTAACGAGGACAATTACGCTTAATGGCGAGAAACACAAACTTGTGGCAAGAATTGTGGAGACCGAAGCCTACGACCAAGACGATCCTGCAAGTCATGCGTTTGGAGGATTCAGCGAGCGCAACGCTGCTATGTTTGGACCTGCAGGTCATCTGTATGTGTACGTTTCATACGGTATGCATCACTGCTGCAATGTGGTGTGCGGATCTGAAGGTTTTGGCAGCGGATGTCTAGTGCGTGCTGTTGAGCCTCTTGAGGGTATTGAGGTTATGCGCATACTCCGCGAAGCGGGTCATGCGCATAAGCACCCGCTCAAGCTGCGCGACCTCACTAACGGACCAGGTAAAGTATGTGCGGCGCTTGGCGTTGACAAGGGGTTATACAGGCATGACCTAAAGGTTGAGCCGCTTATTCTGGACTTTGCTCCCCTGTTACCAGGTGAAACAATTGATCGCTCACCTCGCGTAGGCATCAGCAAAAACGCTGATGCTCTGAAGCGCTTTTTCATCGAGGGCAATACGTTTGTTTCAAAGTCGTAAAGCACAATTGCGTCAAGTACGTAAAGCGCATCAGATGTGACAGACACGTAAAGCACGTAGGATACACAGGGCGCACAGAAAAGCGCAATTAATAGGCAACACAATAAACGACCAAAAAGGGCCTTGGGAGACCAAGACCCTTTTGAATCTTAAGGTGAAACTAAACCGACAGTGCAGTTGACTCAATCGAGTGCTGCAACATCGGGTTTCTCGCCAAGTGATATATGAACTAGCAAACGCCCTGAGCCATCATTGCATTTGCGACCTTGAGGAAGCCTGCAATGTTTGCACCAAAGACTAGGTTGCCAGGATGTCCATACGTCGCAGCGGCCTCTGAAGCAGCGGTGTAGATGCTCTCCATGATTCCTTGCAACTTGGAGTCTACCTCCTCAAACGTCCAGGAAAGATGTTCGGCGTTCTGAGACATCTCAAGGCCGGAGACAGCAACGCCACCCGCGTTGGCAGCCTTACCAGGTGCGAAGAAGACGCCCTTCTCAATAAGGTAGTTGGTTGCCTCAAGAGTAGTAGGCATGTTAGCACCCTCAACAACGTACTTAGTGCCGTTGGCGACAAGCTTCTGCACATCAGCGAGCTCAAGCTCGTTCTGAGTTGCGCATGGCATGGCGATGTCACACTTCTGGCCCCAAGGACGCTCACCTGGGAAGAAGGTTGCGGAAGAACGTGCATCAGCGTACTCCATGATACGTGCGCGACGGACCTCCTTGACGTCTTTCAATAGCTCAACATCAATACCATCTGGGTCATAGACATAACCTGAGGAGTCAGAAACAGTTACTACGGTTGCTCCCAGTTGCTGCGCCTTCTGAGCAGCGTAGGTAGCAACGTTTCCAGAGCCAGAGATGCAAACCGTTTTACCTGCAAGAGAATCGTTCTTCTCGGCAAGCATATGAGTGAGGAAGTAAACCGCGCCGTAGCCGGTAGCCTCGGTGCGAGCAAGAGACCCACCAAAGGTTAGGCCCTTGCCGGTCAAGACGCCAGTCCACTCATTGCGGAGGCGCTTGTACTGACCAAACATGTAGCCAATCTCACGTGCGCCAGTACCAATGTCACCAGCTGGAACATCGGTGTTAGGACCAATGTGGCGAGCAAGCTCGGTCATGAATGACTGGCAGAACGCCATAATCTCGCGGTCGGACTTGCCCTTTGGGTTAAAGTCAGAGCCGCCCTTGCCACCACCCATTGGAAGTGTAGTTAGTGAGTTCTTAAAAATCTGCTCAAAACCAAGAAACTTCAAGATTGAGAGGTTAACTGTTGGATGGAGACGAAGCCCACCCTTGTAAGGTCCAATTGCAGAGTTGAACTCAATACGATATCCACGATTAACTTGAACGTTGCCAGCGTCATCAATCCATGGAACACGGAACATAACAGTACGCTCAGGCTCAACAAGACGCTCAAGCAGAGCAGCCTTCTCAAACTCTGGGTGTGCGTCAAGTGCAGGCTGAATAGTTGTAAGAACTTCTTTTGCTGCCTGGATAAACTCAGGCTGATCTGCATAACGCTCTTCGAGCTGCGCGATTACTTTAGATGAATAGCTCATGAAACCCCTTTCGAAGTGGTTACGAATAGCATAGTCATCTATTGTTTCGATTACATAACAAAATAGAAAAATATAATCACCGAAAAATTAGTTCAAAAAGATTACAATTTCTTCTTGCTCTTAGGCTATTTGTCACCTATACTTTTCTTTCGGCTCGGGGTGTAGCGCAGCTTGGTAGCGCAACTGCTTTGGGAGCAGTGGGTCGCTGGTTCGAATCCAGTCACCCCGACCATTTTTTCTTTTTGCTTTACCCTTGCGGCGGTAGTTCAATTGGTAGAGCATCAGCCTTCCAAGCTGACTGTTGCGGGTTCGAGTCCCGTCCGCCGCTCCATTAATTCCCTAGTTTCATTACTTTTCTATTTTCATATAACGTGCGATGATACACGTACGATTTTCTCGTGGCTTTACTACCTAAGCGGTAATCTGAATCTAAATTTCAACATCAAAAATGAAATCAAAAAACGAATTGCCACGGTCTGTGTTCTATCAAACGAAACACAAACCGTGGCGCCAAAACAAATTAAAACGCATTTAGATTACTTGTTTTACTTGTCAGGAGTGAGATGCCAAATCTCATCATTGTATTCAGCAATGGTTCTATCCGACGAGAACGTTCCCGCCATGGCAATATTTACAAGAGATTTCTGAAGCCAGCTTCTTCTATCCTCGTAATCATCGAACACGCGCTCTTTTGTTGCAATATATACTTCCAAATCAAGAAGCGTCATAAACCAGTCTTCTGAACACAAATTTTTGTGAAGACGCTCTAGGCGTTCCTCATTTCCAAGAGAAATAAACTCTGGACTTATTAAGAAATCAACAAGCGGTTTAATCTCAGGTTTCTCATAAAACTCTTGTACTTTGTAACCCTTGCACTCGTAGAGATTTACAACCTCATCACTTGATGCACCAAACGTGTAAATGTTTTTCTCGCCTACCAAATCGGCAATCTCTACATTGGCGCCGTCAACTGTACAAACGGTAACAGCACCGTTAAGCATGAACTTCATGTTGGAAGTTCCAGAAGCTTCCTTAGAAGCCAGTGAAATCTGCTCTGAAATTTCAGCTGCCGGAATAACGTGTTCAGCGGCAGTAACGTTGTAGTTTTCAATCATTATCACCTGAAGATATGGTGAAACATCTGCATCGTTAGCAATCAAAGATGAAAGAACAAGAATCGCATGAATGATATCTTGAGCGGCTACGTATGCCGGTGCAGCCTTTCCACCAAAAATGACAGTAATAGGATGCTTTGGTAAATGGCCGGACTTGATATCGAAATATTTCCAAATCAAATAAAGCAATAGCATTTGCTGACGTTTATATTCGTGGAAACGCTTTACCTGAACATCAATAATGGAATCATTGATAACTTTTGCATTTTGATTATCCTGCAAAAACCTGCTCATTCTATCTTTAGCCGCTTGTTTTATCTCCTGAAGTTTATTAAGGACCTCATCGTTATCTCGATATGCTAAAAGTTCTTCAAGATGAGCAGATGCTCTCCAACTATCACCTAACAACACATCAAGATACTCGGCAAGTTCAGGGTTACAACCCATTAACCAGCGACGGAAGGTAATTCCATTGGTCTTATTAGAGAACTTTTCTGGATACAAATCAAAGAACGGTTTAAGCTCTGTCTCCTCCAAAATCTTAGTATGAAGTGCCGCAACACCATTGATACTAAAACCGTAATGAATGGCAAGGTTAGCCATGTGAACTTTATTATCAATGATGATTTGTACACTTGGATCAGAGATAGTACTACGAATATGTTCATCAAGCTTTTTAATAATCGAAGCAATCTTTGGAGAAACTTTCTCGATAAATTTAAGAGGCCACTTCTCAAGAGCCTCAGCCAAAATCGTATGATTTGTGTATGCGACAAGTGAAGAAACAATATCTACAGACTCTTCAAACGAAATCCCGTATTTCTCGGTCAAAATACGAATGAGCTCTGGAATTACCATTGTAGGATGCGTGTCGTTAATCTGAATAACAACATAATCAGCCAGATCATGAACATTGCTACCGCGCTCAACTGCCTCTTTAACAATCAGCTGCGCAGCATTAGAAACCATAAAATATTGCTGATACACGCGAAGAAGCTGACCATCTTCATCTGAGTCGTCAGGATACAAAAATAACGTTAGATTCTTTTTTAAGGCAGTCTTATCAAAATCAATTGCGTCATCAGAAACTAATGATTCATCAATAGTTTGCAGATCAAACAAACGAAGTCTGTTTTTCTTTTCTCGACAATATCCCAATACATCAATGGAATAAAGTTCAGACGTTACTGAAAAATCCCTAAATTCCACGGTAAATGACGTTTTTTCATCTTCAAGCCATTTATCATCAGAAACCCAAGCATCCGGAACAGTAGTTTGTTGCCTATTTAAAAACTTCTGATGAAAGAGGCCAAAATGATACATAAGCCCTACACCATCACCTGGTAAACCAAGTGTTGACATAGAGTCAATGAAACATGCTGCCAATCGACCAAGGCCGCCGTTTCCGAGTGAAGGCTCAACTTCAAGCTCTTCGACGTCTTCTAGCGAATGACCAGCTTTAGAAAGCTGCTCTTTTACGTCGTTATAAATACCCAAATTAATGAGATTGTTTGAAAGCAGTTTTCCAATGAGAAACTCTGCAGAAATGTAATAAAGTCTCTTCTTACCATTGTTTAACGGTAGAGCGTCTGACTTACTCTTAACCACTTGAAGCAGTAATTCAAAAACTTGACTGTCAGTAATATCAGACAGTGGTTGACCAAATTGTTGAAGAGATAAGGTGTCTAAGTTCATTACTTCTCCTCTATATACACCCTGAAATACATCTCAGTAATAGTTCTTAAGAAATCCTCTGTATGACGCGTAATTGCCCCCTGCTTCATGCGCCAGCACCAGTTACCACCGACCGTAGCCGGGACATTCATACGTGCCGAATCATCTAAGCCAAGAAGATCTTGCATGGTGTGAATACAAGTATCGCTCACAGAAGCTGCAATTCCACGTGAAAGCGCCTCTCCAATCGGCTCATCTTTTGAACGGTGAAGGTAGATATCTGCCTGTTCACGCTCTCTATCGGTAGCCAGCGTCTCGTACCAACCGCGAGCAGTTGGATTATCATGCGTTCCCACGTAAGCAATGGTATTTGCGGTGTAGTTATGAGGAAGATCTCTAGAATCATACTTTCCGTCAAATCCGTATTGCAGGATTTTCATTCCTGGGAAACCAGTTTTTTCTCGCATGGCAATAAGCTCTGGTGTAAACAGACCCAGATCCTCCGCAATAATCGGAAGCTTCCCAAGCTGCTTTTCTAGCTCCTTAAACAGCTCCAAATCTGGACCTTTCATCCATTTGCCTTCTCGAGCATCTGTAGCTCCGTAAGGAATTTCCCAATACGCCTCAAAGCCTCTAAAATGATCGATTCGAAGTACATCAAACATTTCAAGATTTGTCTTCACTCGCCAAACCCACCATGAATAGTGAGACTTCTTCATATACTCCCAGTTATAAATGGGATTTCCCCAATATTGACCGGTAGAAGAAAAGTGATCAGGAGGAGTCCCTGCGACTGCAATAGGTCGTCCTGTTTCATTTATCTTAAACAGTTCTGGCTGTGCCCACATCTCAACAGAATCTCGTGAAACATAAATGGGAAGATCACCAATTATGAGCACTCCCCTTTTATTGGCGTAAGACTTAACCTTTGCCCATTGAGTAAAAAAGAAATACTGAGTCATCTTGTGGTACAAAACTGACTTCTGAAGTTTCTTAATTTCTTTTGCAGTAGTTTCATTTCTTTGTTGGTAAAGATTTGGCCACTCCCAATAAGCTTTGTGTCCAAATTCTTCCTTTAATGACATGAACTCCGCATAAGGATCAAGCCACTCCGCCTGATCACGACAGAACTTTTCAAAATCATTAGGTATATCCTGCATAAACCTATCAAACGCACGATTAAGTAAGCGACGATGGTTTACAAAAAGTGCTCCATAATCAACACAAGTCTTGCTTGTTCCAAAGAAAATATCTTCAAAGTCATCCGACTTTAAATAGCCAAGTCTCTCAAGATCTTTTAAATCAATATAGTAAGGGCTTCCTGCTGCTGCAGAGAAAGACTGATAAGGAGAGTCACCATAACTTGTAGTGGTAAGAGGTAAAACTTGCCAATACCTTTGTTTTGTCCTAACGAGAAAATCAATAAAATCGTAAGCTTCTTTGCCAAACGTACCAATCCCATATGAATTTGGAAGAGAAGAAACGGCCATAAGTACTCCGCTTGCTCGTCCCATAATTGCCTCTTTCACAAAAAAGAGTACTGGCTTATCTCTTTCAAGATAAGCCAGTACAACAAACTTTAATACTTAACTAGATTATCTTGCGTATTCTTGTCAAAGAGATGAACAGCATTATCTTCAAATTTAAACCACATCTCATCACCAATTTTGAGGTTACGTTTTGCAAGTTCAGTTGCTGGCACGATAAGGACAAAGTTACCATCATCAGTGTGAACATGAAGGTGAACTGTAGAGCCCATAAGTTCGCTTACCTCAAGATTTCCCTTAAAGGCACCAATTTGATTTGGTTCAGTCAGATAAATCTGCTCAGGTCTGATGCCAACAATAACGTCTGTTGCTGGTGAAGCAACCCAAGACTGTGCTAACAAATTGGCCATCTCAGGAGAAATTTCAAATGACATGTTTTCAGTCTCTACATGGAACTCATTGTCCACGCGAATAAGGTGCGCGTCAAAGAAATTCATTTGCGGCATACCAATAAAACCAGCAACAAACAGATTTGCAGGTCTGTTAAACACTTCTTGTGGAGTTCCGATTTGCTGGACAAAACCATCCTTCATGATAACAATACGGTCACCTAAGGTCATTGCCTCTGTTTGATCGTGTGTAACATAGACAAAGGTTCCATTAACTTTCTGACGAAGCTTAATAATCTCTGTACGCATCTGATTTCTCAGTTTTGCGTCAAGATTTGAGAGCGGCTCATCCATCAAAAAGACTTTTGGATCGCGGACAATTGCGCGACCAATTGCAACACGCTGACGCTGACCACCAGAAAGAGCCTTTGGCTTACGATCAAGATATGCCGTAATGCCTAATGTCTCTGCAGCTGCACGGACCTTCTCGTCAATAACTTGTGGGTCAACCTTTTTAAGCTTAAGAGTAAACGCCATGTTGTCATAAACGGTCATATTTGGATACAAAGCATAGCTTTGGAAGACCATTGCAATATCTCGATCTTTTGGCGCAACGTCATTAACAAGCTTTCCATCAATATAAAGCTCACCGGCAGAAATATCTTCTAGACCTGCAATCATACGCAACGTAGTAGATTTGCCACAACCTGAAGGGCCAACGAGCACTACAAACTCGTGCTCCTTAATAGTGAGATTGAAATCTTGAACGGCAACAACGCCTTCTTCAGTCACCTCAAGATTGCTCTTTTTCTGCTCAGTTTTCTTACCAAAGAGAGACTTGCGCTTTTTCTCATTTGGGTAAATCTTTTTTATATTCTTTAAAACGATTTCTGCCATGATAAAACCTTTCAGAAATGCCTATAGCTTGTGCAATAAATTGAGATTTAGCCTTTTACAGCACCAGAAATAACACCATTAATGATGTAACGCTGGCACAACAAATACATAATGACGATTGGGATAATAACCATCATGATGCAGGCAAACATTGGACCCATCTCTACGTGTCCATATCCACCTCTAAAGTACTGAATCAAAATTGGAATGGTTTGATATTTGGTTCTATCCAATACAAGATATGGAAGCAAATAGTCATTCCAAACCCACATGGTTTCGAGAATACCAACAGAAATGTATGTTGGTTTCATAATAGGCAAGACAACATGGAAGAACGTCTGGAGTGGATTACAGCCATCAATAGTAGCGGCTTCCTCAATCTCAAGCGGAATAGTCTTAACAAATCCAGCAAACATAAATACTGCTAATCCAGCACCAAAACCCAAGTAAATGAAGCAAATATTGAAAGGAGTATTAAATCCAAGCGTATTTGCCATATTGGATAGCGTAAACATAAGCATCTGGAAAGGCACTACCATCGAGAAAACAAACAGGTAATACAGAATGTTGCTCATGCGATCTTTTACACGAACAATAAACCATGCACACATTGAGCAGCAAACCAAAATCAGTACTACAGATGTAACGGTAATTACCAAGGAATAGCCAAAGGCCGCTAAAAAGCCTTGCTTCTCTAAAGCAGCAATGTAGTTAGCAAAACCTGCAGAGTTTTCTGAAGTTACTAAATCAAACGCTGTAGATGTAGTAATAGTTGTTTCTTGCTTAAATGAATTCATCAAAATCATAACCATTGGATAAATCCATGCAAGAGAAAGAATGGTAAAAAATACGGCTAAAACTCTATTAATAATTTTTTCGCGTTTCATTATTGCTGCACCTCCTTTGACCTGGTGGCTCTCAGCTGAATCATGACTATACAAATAACTAAAATGCAGAAAATAACAGCTTTAGCCTGACCAATACCCATCCACTTTGCTCCCTGTCGAGCATAGAAGGTATTGTAAATATTAAGGGCAAGCATTTCAGTTGTATGCTTAGGCTCACCTGCAGTAAGCGCCAAGTTCTGATCAAATAATTTAAAGCCATTTGTTACCGTCAAAAAAAGACAAATAGTAATGGTAGACATAAGGTTTGGAATTTTTACCTTCCAAAGCGTCTGCCAAGCATTTGCTCCATCAACTCGTGCTGCTTCAAGATAATCACTTGGAATAGACTGCAAGCCAGCAATATAAATAATCATCATGTAACCAACTTGCTGCCACAGGGTAAGAATAATCATTCCCCAGAATCCAGCAGTACTATTAAGTGCAAGAAGCTGCTCACCTACAATAGAGAGTATACAGTTAATCAAAATATTCCAGATATAACCCAAGACAATGCCGCCAATAAGGTTTGGCATAAAAAAGACAGTCCTAAATGAATTGGTGCCCTTAAGATTCTTTCTAGTTAAGGCAAGTGCAATTGCAAGCGCCAACACATTAATAAGAACTGTTGAGACTAGTGCAAATAATGCGGTATACAAAAAAGCATGGGCAAACTGTGGATCAGAAAAAGCTGCCACATAATTATCTAGACCAACTGGTTTAGCATCGCTAATGGTAATAAATTTACAAAATGAAAGATAAAATCCCTGTACAAACGGAATCAGAAAGCCAAACAAAAAAGATAGCGCTGTAGGCAGAACAAATAATGGCCACCACCGCTTCAACATCTTTGCCATAGAAATACCCTCCTATAACAAGAGACGAGAAGAGAGATCTCTCTTCTCGTCTCTCACCAATCAAAGCATTACTAGAAGGGCCACTATGCGTTGGCCTCTTTTTCAGTCTTCCAACCATCAACGAATGCAGACTTTACGGCATCCCAGTCCTCTGTTCCTGCTGCATAACCCTTAAGTGCGCTGGAAACGTTGTTCTTCCACTCCTGTGAAGGAATGTAAATGAAGTCCCAAGCTACGGACTCATTGCCCTTCTTTGCGTACTCAGCTGCAATGTTTGCAAGAGCATTCTTAGTTGCTTTTGCATTCTTGAATGGAATAGTAAGGCCCATATCTTCTGCAATTGCTGTAGTAGCAGTATCAGAAGTTACACACCAGTACATAAAATCAAGTGTTGCCTTCTGGGAAGCGTCGTCCGCCTTTGAGCTAACGCACCAATAATTCTCACCGCCAGAGCACATACCCTGCTTCTCTTCACCCTTAACACCAATATAAATTGGAATCATGCCAAGAGCATCGTCACCAAGTCCCTTGATGTCATTGTATGCCCAAGTACCATTCTGATAGAAGACAGCCTCGCCGTTAACAAACTCTGCAACAGCGTCATCGCCCGTTTTACCAGCAAGCTCAGTAGGACTACAAGTAGCATTGTTAATATAGAGATCAAAAATTTGCTTGTAGTTAGGCAAATAGGTTCCTTTAATCTCTTTAGCATCTGGCTTTCCAGTGTCTTTGAACTCATAGTAAAGAGGGAGGTTAGCCAAGTGAGTGGTAAAGCGCCAGTCGGAACTTGAATCAAGACCAGCACTGGTAAATGCTCCCTTTACACCAAGTTCTGCTTTGCGAGACTGAATATCCTCAACAACCTTCTTCAGAGAAGCAAAGTCCTTGATGTCATCTCCCTTATAGCCTGCCTTCTCAAGCAACTTCTTGTTGTAGATAATGCCGTAGTCTTCCTCTACATAGTCAACGCCATAGACAACGCCATCCTCCTGAAGCTTAAGAGCATCATTTGTGAGCTCATCTAGAATCTTGGCGCCCTTAAGATCAATACAGTAATCCTTTACACCAATAAGACCGGAAGGTCCATTTGTCTGGAACAGTGTTGGTGCTACAGAAGCGTCCTTGTTAATCTCAGACTGGAATGTCTGTGCATAGGTATCAGAAGCAGCAGTTACTACCTTTACTGGAACCTTAGTTTCCTCAGTATACTTAGCTGCAAGATCTTTCCACTGCTGATCAGCCTCAGGCTTGAAGTTTAGAAAATAAACTGAACCTTTTGCTGAATCAGATCCTCCCTGCTTTTGGTTGTTATTTCCTCCACAAGCAACAAGACCCAGTGAGCAAAGAGCTGATGCACTTAAGGTGACAAACTGCCTACGATTGATACCGGACATAAGACTCCTCCTTAGAGAGCGCTCCTAACTCTTTGCTAGGTTGACGTCTCTTCTCATGATTCTCATAAGCTCTGCTTTGATACACTGTCAAAACAATTTAGCTTATGTCTAACAAAGAAAAGTATATTTGTACTATCAAGTTGTTTGAACAACTCACTTCTGAACGGTATAAAAATATCGGTAAATGGTATGAAGGGAACTATTTTATGTTCGTTCCATTTTTATAAAGATACTATCTAATCAAGAGTGATTTGAACACATAACTCTAACCTTCAGTAGTTTGTTAAGGAAAAATATGCCAAGTGTACGGTTTGATACGATTTATCAAAATTTGAAAAATAAGATCTTAGACGGAACATACGCATATGAGTCCTTTTTACCTACTGAAATGGAGCTCACCAAAATATATTCCTGCTCTAGAAACACCGTCCGACGGGCGCTTACTCTCCTATCAGACGAAGCCTTCCTTCAACCAATTCATGGTAGAGGTGTCCGCGTTATTTGGCAGAAAAAACCAAGTGAGGTTATTGGCTCACTAGAAGGACTCGAGTCCTTTCAAGAATATGCCCATAGAAATAATCTTGTACCTGATACAAACGTCATTGTCTTTGAGCATATACCGTGTACAGACGATATTTCTCATCAAACTGGTTTTAAAGCGGGCGAAGAACTTATACATATAGTTCGAATCCGCAAGCTCAATGGATCTTCTCGCCAGATAGATAACGACTACCTTTTGGCGTCTGCTGCAGGGAATTTAACCATTGAAGATGCAGCAACATCTATTTTTGCTTATCTAGAAAACACACTTCATATGAAAATTTTAAAAAGCAAAAGAACAATCAGTGTTGAGCTGGCAACTGAAGAAGACCGCCAACATTTGGAACTTGGATCTTTTAATTGCGTTGCAGTGGTAGAAAGTCATTCTTTTAACTCAAGAGGCGTTATGTTTGGCTTTACGCAAACTCGCAGTCACCCAGAAACATTCTGCTATAAGGTTATTTCAAAAAGATAACCTGGCGTTAAATGTGCAGAATAAATTTCTTCTCTAGTTTGTGGAAAACAGTGTAGCCGATAACTAAGGCAAGAACTGCAGAAACAAGACAACCTAAAATTGTGCTTGTTGCAGGGAACTTCTGAAAAAGGAGACAGTCTCTAATAAATGTCACAAAGTGGAACATTGGATTAAAGCGCTCAATCTGAAGCATCCAAGGTGACATAATGTTAACGGAGTAAAACAATGGTGTGCCATACATCCATGCGGTAGTCACAACACTCCACAAATGAATGACATCTCTAAAAAAGACCGCAAGAGCCGAAAGAAGCATTGCAAGGCCAATACAAAAACCAGTCAAGAGCAGCAAAGCAACAGGTGTCAGCAGTGCGTAGATCGTCAGTGGGATACGGAAGACAAGCATAACAATGCCAACAGCAATAAGCGAGAAAAGATAGTTTACAACTGCAAAAAGTACTTTCTGAACAGGAAAAACAACGCGATTGATGCGAACTTTCTTCAGCAGGCTGGATGCATCAATAATTGAGCGCATTCCCATAGTAGTCGCATCATTCATCAGCTGAAATGCCGTATTACCAAGAATTAGATACAGAGGATAGTTCACAACATCTTCAGCGCGGTTTCCCAAAAAAGTAGAAAAGACAACTGCCATAACTGCCATCATCAAAAGTGGGTTTAAAACCGACCATACAACACCCAAGATAGAACGGCGATACTTGAGTTTGAAGTCTTTACTTACCAGCTGACGCAAAATGAACTGATCACGCTGATGCGTTGGGTACCATGCATCTCGAGCAGAAACAGCCACGAGACTTGTACTTGCACCCTGCGCATTATTAGTTTGTGTTGAAGACTCGCTCACGCGCTATCCTTTTCTACCAATTTCTGTATGGTTTATCCTAGCACAGACAGACAAAGCCGTTTAAACTTGAAACGTTGTTGAACTGTTTTCTCCACTATTTTGTTTATATGTATAGTGGCAGAACTACTTAGTAACAACCGCTCAACGGCAGTACTTATAGAAATGGTGCAAAATGTCTCAATCCCCTCTTGGACGCACACTTATCATAGCTAATCCCGCTGCTCATAGTGGTAAAGGCGCTGCAGGTGCGGAATTTGCTCGACACTTCCTTACCAGCTATTCAGCCGCAACGGATGGATACGAGCTCAAGCTCACCACAGCTATGGGAGACGCTCGTGTTATGGCCTCAGAAGCTGCAGATTTTGACACGGTTGTCACACTTGGCGGAGATGGCGTTATCCATGAGGTGGTTAATGGTCTCATGACCTTATCGCCAGAAACACGCCCAGCGCTTGGCATTATCCCTATGGGCTCTGGAAACGATTATGCGCGCACACTGGGCATGAAAATCAACGATCCAGAAGGCGCTTTTGCGCAGCTAGTTCGCGGCAAGATTAAGCAACTAGAGATTGGTCGCATCAACGACGTCTACTTTATGGAAACTATGTCATTTGGACTTGACGCAGCTATTGCAATCGATACCACAAAGCGACGTGCAAACAACTCATCAACTGAAGGCGAAGCACTCTTCTTTACCTCGGGCCTTAAGTTCATGTCTGCAGGTAGCAAGGGTTATCCCTGCACCGTCTCGTTTGATGGCGAGAAGGACATTGACCTCCAAGCTCTTATCATGGCCTTCCAAGTTGGACCTACATACGGCGGTGGCTTTAAAGTTTGCCCACATGCCCAGCCAGATGATGGTCTGCTCACCGTTTGTTATAACACCAAAGTCCCTAATATCCCCCACCTGCTAGCCTTGTTTGGTCTAGCAAAGTCTGGCAAACACATCAACTCCCGTATCATTGAAGAACGTCATCTCAAACAAGCAGTGGTAACTTTCCACAAGCCGGTTCCTGTTCAGGTTGATGGCGAAGAACTTCCTTTTGCAGAGCAATTTGTCATTGAGGTCATCCCCGACGCGCTTTCCGTGGTTGTTCCCTAGTGCGTAACGTGCTCGCATGACGCGCGTTATATTGCGAGAAGACCGATCTTCTCGACAAAAGGTTTAACGCACATAAAACAAGGGCACCTGCCAATGTAGATGCCCTTGAATTTGTATTATATGAACTAAAAACTTAGCGAGCTTCACGCTCAAGCAGAGCCTTAACCTCAGCTGCGGTATCAAGCTCCATGACACGAGCAGTAAGCTCGTCTGCCTCAGCCTTTGTCCAAGCTGCAATGGTCTTGCGGGTACGCAGGACAGATGGAGCAGAGACGGAGAACTCATCCAGGCCAAAGGAAAGAAGGACTGGGATGAGCAGTGGATCTGCAGCTGCCTCACCGCACATGCCAACCATAATCTTCTTTTTGTTACCCTCACCAATGAGGTACTTGAGGGAACGGAGGACGGATGGCTGATAGACCTCGTAGAGATATGCAACGCGATCATTGCCACGGTCGGCGCACATGGTGTAGCCAATAAGGTCATTGGTACCAATGGAGAAGAAATCGCACTCACGAGCCAGCTTATCTGCAATCAGAGATGCAGATGGAGTCTCGATCATGGTGCCTACCTCAATATCTTTGTTGTATGCTACACCCTTAGCGTCAAGCTCACCCTTGCACTCCTCAACAAGAGCTTTTGCCTGACGAACCTCGTCAACAGTAGTGACAAGAGGAAGCATAATCTTGATGTCACCAAATGCAGATGCACGGAGAAGGGCGCGGAGCTGAACCTTGTACTGCTCAGCATTGTTAAGGCAGTAGCGAATAGCGCGGAAGCCCATGAATGGATTCTCCTCAGCCTTCATGTTGAGATAAGGAATCTCTTTATCACCACCGACATCAAGAGTACGGATGATGACTGGCTTATCCTTCATGCGCAGAGCAACCTTCTGATAAGCAGCAAACTGCTCTTCCTCGCTTGGCAGCTCCTTTGCATCCATGAACAGGAACTCGGAGCGGAAAAGACCGATACCCTCAGCATCAGCGTCAACTGCGCCGTTAGCGTCATCTGGATTACCGATATTAGCAACAAGCAGAACCTTAATGCCGTCAGCAGTTACGGTCTCCTTACCGCGATAAGCCTCAAGAGCAGCCTTCTCTGCAGCGTAAGCCTCAGCCTGAGCCTTGTACTCAGCAAGCTCAGCCTCAGAAGGATTAACAACAACCTTGCCGTTAGTGCCGTCGACAACAATAGCGTTGCCAGTTGCAACCTCAGAAGTGATGTTAGGAACAGAAAGAACTGCAGGGATCTCAAGAGCACGAGCAATGATTGCGGAGTGAGAAGTACGACCACCAGTCTCGGTAACAATACCTGCAACGTGGTCCTTATCAATATCTGCGGTCATTGAAGGAGTCAGCTCACGGCAGACAATGACGGAGTTCTCTGGAAGCGTAGAGAGGTCAACAACCTCTTTGCCAAGAAGATCAGCGAGAAGACCAGTCTTTACGTCTGCAACGTCTGCTGCGCGCTCACGGAAGAGTTCATCCTCCATGCCAAGGAACATGTTGTAATACATGTCATATGCGTCGCTTACAGCCTGCTCAACACAGGTACCACCGTCAATAGCGCTGTTAACGGCCTCTTTGATGCCCTCATCCTCTGCAAACTCAATGTGAGCACCCATAATTGCAGCAGCTTCCTCACCCACCGTCTTAGTCATACGCTCAATTTGCGCATTAGTCTGTGCGATGAACTTAGTTACAGCCTCTGCGTAACGAGCCTTCTCTGCAGCAGTGTCTTCAACAGTGTGCGGAGTAAAAGTAAGATCTGGATCTACAGCAACCTGAGCAGCACCGATGCCGATTCCGTTAGACGCATTGACTCCCTCAAACATACTTGCTCCTATCATTGTCCGCTTAGCGGTGTATAAATTCTGCAAGCCTATCCAAATAGGACAACAGTCACAGAAACAAACTATCTTTTTACAGAGTAACATTTTTTTAACCTGTTACGTTACGAGTATCTTTAAATAAATTTCAATAAAAAACACTTGGCAAAAAAATCTTTTCTGCCAAGTGTTTATAGGTTCACAATAGTAAAAATATTATGTACGTTTCTCGCAGTACGAGTGCATCATCTGAGGTTTTCTTATCAAGAAAACTACACGTTCTATCTGTGATTACTGGTCAGAATCTGCAAGCCAAGAAGACTTACCTTCGCGAGCCTCCTCTTTATGACGAGCAAGCTGAATCTCTTCAGCAATAGATGCAGGCATTTCTCGACCCATCTTCTTGTAGAGAGCAGTGACAACACGATCGATGGTTGCGCGTTTTGCAATTCCCTTACTTGCAGCAGTTGCAGTACCGCAGGCAGAAGCGTAAATAAGCGCAGTGTCATAATCGTAGCCAGCAGTGGTCTTTGCCAAGAAGCCAGCTACCATAGAGTCACCAGCACCAGTTGCGTTAACAAGGCGAATCTTAGCAGTTGGAACAATATGCTCAGCACCGTACTCGTCCAGAAGCAAAGAACCTGCACCACCACAAGAAACGATAACGTTACGAGCACCGCCATCCTGAAGCTTCTTAGCAAATGGAATGCACTCTTCTGGAGTCTCTGGATTAGCGTCAAAGATACGGCCAACCTCATGATTGTTAGGCTTAATCAAGAATGGCTGAGCCTTAATGGCCTCCATAAGCAGCTGACCAGGAGCGTCAACAACAAACTGAATACCGCGACCTGCAAGCTGAGCCATAAGACGAGTATAGATATCTTCTGGAAGCGAGCTTGGAATAGATCCGGTAAGAACTAGAGTGTCACCTGAGCCAACAACATCCATACGCTCCAGAAGCTCATCAACCTTTTTTTCTGGAATGCGTGGACCATTGCCGTTGACCATAGTCATAACAATGCCGTTAAGTTTGACATTAATACGAGTAAAACCAGAATCCAACTTAACAAAGTTACTTGGAATTCCCTGTCTCTGCAAATCGCTTAGCAGGTATTCACCAGTAAAGCCACCAACAATGCCCATGGCAACGGTGACCTTGTCAAGCTCTTTTAAGAGTGTAGAGACGTTAATTCCATTACCACCGCAGTGCAACTCTTCTGACGAAGAACGGTTGGTAAAGCCCATGTCCAATGTGTTTGGATGCATGACATAGTCAAGCGCGGGATTAAGCGTCATTGTGTAAATCACGGCAAGTCCTCCGAACTACAATATAATCATGGAGACTTTAGTATGACGCAATCACTCACAACAAACAATTAGAAACTAGCGACACACAAAAAATAAAAACCCCGACACGAGTCGAGGTCTGAAATTCAAATGGTGGATCGTCAGGGGTTCGAACCCTGGACCTTGGGATTAAGAGTCCCCTGCTCTACCAGCTGAGCTAACGATCCAATTAACGTTTCAAATGGGGTGGGAAAAGGGGCTCGAACCCTCGACCTACGGAGCCACAGTCCGTCGCTCTGCCAACTGAGCTACTCCCACCATTTAGCCACCTCATGAAACGCGGCTAAATCATTATTACAGAATCAGAAAAAGATGCAAGTGAGAAACGCAGATTTTCAAACTCTTTTTTTGATTTTCTTTGAAATTTTCCAGCTCGACGGACTTCTCGCCAAACAAAATGCGGAGAAAAACGAGCTTCTCGACACCTGAGTATATGTGCCATAAGGTCAGCTATATGAAGATATGAAGAGTCAGAAAGCGCAGACCTCACTTAGAATCCGTGAGCCGTGAGCGCTACGTCCAGGCGATCCAACGCCTCTTCAATCTCGACGCGAGGGGCTGCCAAATTCCAGCGCTTGAAACCCTGGGCGGCCTCGCCGAAGAAGACGCCGTCGGTGAAAAATACCTGGGCCTCAAACTGCAAGAGGTGATTAAGCTCTTCTGACGTAAGGCCAAGATCTCTGAAGTCGAGCCACTGAAGGTAGGTTCCCGTGATTGGCGCAAGCTTCACGCGAGGATGCTTAGTGGTAAAGAAGTCCAGGAGCAGCCTCTGGTTGGCATCAACGGCCTTGATACATGCGTCCAGCCATGCTCCGCCCTTACTGTAAGCCAGCTCACAGGCCTTGAAGCTGATTGGATTGCATGAAGTAGTCTCTCGGGCCTGCAAGCGCTTCTCAAGGCGCTCACGCAGTTCTGGGTTGCTCACAATAATGTTGCTGAACTGTGTGCCGGCCAGGTTGAAACTCTTTGATGGAGACGTGCAGGTAATAGTACGTGCTGCAACCGCATCAGAGAGCGTTTCAAAAACGCTATGCGAGGAGCCTGGCATGATAAGGTCATGATGGATCTCGTCGGCAACCACAATGAGGTTATGCTTAACCGCAATCTCTGCAATACGCGTAAGCTCCTCTTTGGTCCACACACGGCCACTTGGATTGTGAGGTGAACACAAAATGACCATGGTATTCTTTGGCTCAGCAGCAAGCTTCTCAAACAAATCAAAGTCAATATCGTAGTGAGGACCCTCTGACAAGACGAGCGGACACTCTACCAGCGCACGGTTATTCTCCTCTACTGCCATGTAGAATGGACGATAGACAGGCGTGAACAAAATGACACCCTCATCTGGCTTGGTAAACTCAGTAACAGATGCAAAAAGCGCAGGCACCACGCCAGAAGAGTTGAGCAGCCACTCTGGCTTTACATCCCAGTCATGACGAGTCTTCATCCACTTGCACACAGCCTGCTTCATCTGATTAGTTGGCGTGGAATAACCAAGAATTGCATCGTTGATATATTCCTTAAGGCCCTCAACAATCTCTGGAGCTGTATGGTATTCCATATCAGCAACAGAAAAAGGTGGAATACCAGGAGCTACATCTGGATTAACGTCATACATGACGTTCCATTTTCTAGAACCAGTACCAGCTCGATTAACGCGAGATTCAAAATCGTAAGACATACTGTCTCCGTTTCCGTAAGCCCATAATCAGTGTAGCCGCTTTTAGTGTAACTACTTTTCATTTCATTTGTTATTCTCTGACGAGAAAATCTTTGATAGCGCAATGAATTTGCAATCCTTATTGCTATAATGAACGACGCAATACGTCTCCTTAGCTCAGCTGGATAGAGCGTCGGTCTTCTAAACCGCAGGTCGCGCGTTCGAATCGCGCAGGAGGCACCAAAAACCCAAGGTAGATGGCTTGCCGTCTACCTTTTTTGTTAAATTTTTTTACAAGTGCACCCTTTTTGCACCCCCTCTGCAAACCAAATTAAAAAACGAATACCTGTTCGAATAAAAGTTTTAACTATTTAGACAGGCCATTTACCTCGATATATTCAAATAATGATATTAGATAGAAAAACGGTACATTTAACCGTATTGAAATACTTCAAAGATTAAACCGGTAAAAATCAGCTTTACAAATAACCAGTTAAACGGCTTGTTGTAAGGCGTTTTAAGCCACGCAAATTGCAAGCTGGAGTATTTACCCATAAAAAACGCCCTCATCTACCACTAGATGAGGGCGAATTGTTGCATTTATTGCTTTGGAACTAAGTTGTCCGCTCCGCTGATCCAATCAGTCTCGATTCCTCGTTCATGGAGCGCATACGAGACAATGCGTGCGGTTGCGTTAGCCTGTCGCCAGTCTCCGCCATCGTCTATGCAATGGTGCTCATCGTATTCTACTTGGGTAGACCAGTAGACCAGCTTCACACTGGCTGGATAGCTGCCAACCTCTTGAGCAGCTTCCTCAACCTGCCCTAAGGCTGCAGAGACTACTTGACGCTGCAACTTCAAAGCATCATCAAGAATGTCCCACGCGTCTTGTGGAGCGTTGTAACCTTCCTCTGTGATGCTTTCCCAGCGTCTTACAGACCTCTCACGAACTCCAAGAGCTTGTGCCAGATAGTCCTGCGTGATTCCTGTCTGTTCTCGTAAAGCCTTGAATTCTTGCTTTGTTCTCATGTGTATCCTCTCTAAGAGTAAGCCCCTCTTTCGAGGGGCTGTCTTGCTTTCTTAGAACTCCTTGCCCTTTGCTGCTTCAAAGAAGAAGTTCATCGCTGCTTCTTTATCGAGTACAAGAACCACACGACGGCGAGTGTTCTCTTTGAAGTACCAGTAAGCGGTACGCTCTGGTGTGCCATTCTTTGGAAGGTTGGTCTTGCTATACTCTTTGCGCTCAAACCTTGTAACAAATGGTGGGAGTGCCTTTGCGTGCTTGGTTGCATAGTTGCCGCTGACCCACTCACTGGATGGAACGCATCCATCCTTGTCCATGATTGCCATGAATTCGGTAAGCTGCTTTGCGGAAGTCTTAGTGAATTTCATTTCATTCCCCTTTCTGGGTTGAGGTTCGACCTTGTGTCCCCCTCTGTTGATATATAACATAGTCCTGTTATAGGACTAATGCAAGATAGAAATACCTCTTCATAATTCCATCACAATTCGATACACATAAAAAAGAACCCCTCTCGTTGCAGCGAGAGGGGTTTGTTTGAGGAAGGAGAGCTTGCTCCCAAAAATCAACAGTTACAGTATAACACTAAGCCTTAATTCCTGCGATGTAACCGTCGTCGTTGGTTGTGACTGTAATGTCGCCTGTGAGAAGCTTACCTTTCTTATCGAAGGCACAGATGTTATCTGCTCCGACTTCATACAAGCAGTCCTCAACTCGTGAGCCATCGGAACGCAGATAGAACCAGTCATTGTCGAGCTTCAACCAGCCAGTAATCATGCGCCCTGTTTCGTCAAGATAGTACCACTTATCTCTATCTTTATCTTCTACCCAGCCGGTAGCCATGTGACCATCAGACGCTAGCAAATACCAGTTGCCGTTGTACTCCAACCAGTCATCGGAAAAAAGCGAACCGTCGTCATTGAAGTACCACCAAAGCTTGTCTGAACCGTGTCCGTCATCGGTGTGAACCCAACCGGTTAACATCCAGCCTTTCTCATTGAAGTAATACCACTTCATACCCACACGGTACCAGCCGACCGCGTATTCACTCGATGACTCGCCCGTCTGATACCACCAGCTGCCCTTGCCGTCGGTATGCCAACCAATCTCAGAAGTTGATCGTTTGCCTGTCATGACCTCGTACCAGTAACATACACGCTCCATATAGTGAGTGTTCTGAGAGCCAGCAAGCTCGCCAGGACAAGCGGTTGCCACGATCTGTTTGTGTGGACGAACATTGCCACCCCAACGCGGGTATCCGAGCCCGTACTTAATGAGCAACGCAGCAACAAGGTGCGCACCGCTCTCTAAGGTAGCTTCAGAGACAGTCCAGGGCGATGAGGAGTTGTTCGCGTGCTCAATCGAGATGCTCTCGCAATTAGCAGTCCAACGACCACACGCCCATGCGGTATTGCTCTCCAGTACGTGCTGAGTGATAGTGCCTGCACCATCCACAGAATAGTGCGCAGACTGTGCCTGCATCCTGTCCCACATGGCAGTAATGGCCGCACCGTCTAAGCCTATGGCAGCTTCATGATGTACCACGATATACTGCACGAAATGACCGTCTCGCCCAGCTGAATAAGCTGACGTTGGAATATACGCGTCAGCGGTAATCTCGCCTGAAAAGTCAGCCATTGTTATTTCTCCTCGGTGTCTAAAGGGCTCGTGCTTGGTTTTTCGTATGTCATTGCACGTGCAGAATCGCTTAGTCCCTTGGTTGTTGGGTCAACCGTGACGCCGATAGCACCAAGGACCGCTACAACCACAGTACCGATGAGATAAGGGTTGCTGATGAACTTCACGAACACATCAGCAAGACTGCCCCATGTAGTCAAGTCAGAATAAGCCAGTCCAAGATATGCCAGGATTGGACTCATAACAATACCTGCCATTCCCAACCACCAAGCGGGATTGTGTAGACGTACTTTCCAGTTAATCATTGCTTTTCTCCTTAAACGATTTTTAACTTCCAATAATTACCTAATGGGTATGCGCCTTCTCCAGACGCTCGAGCCTCCCCGCCTGTGTGCGGGTCACATCCTCAACCACGGCTAGACGGGTATCATGTTGAGCGATCGTATCTTTGACACTAGAGATGACTTCATCGGTGCGAGCCATGTACGCAGCGAACGCTTTCTGATTGTCTTCTGCGTCCCCCTTGAGCTGCTTGATGCCTTCTTCAATGCGCACAAGTCGCATAGCGTCTTCGTTGCTTGCTCTGGTCATTGCACGTGCACCATTGATGAGCGAAACCATCATTCCAAGAAATGAGACAATAGCGATTATTTGCTCGAATGTTAGTGGGTTCATGCTGTCACCTTCTACTCCATGCTCTTGGGTAAAAGTGGAATTATTCCAGTCGCATAACCGCTAGACCAGTTATAGAAGTAAATATGACCGTCACCGCCACCAGCCGCACCGACCCAAATCTTTGCCGTGTTATTGCCTGTCTGTGTGCCTAGAGGGTAATACCCCTCGATTGCAGGTAAAAGATTGTCTGGCATTTGTTCCGTGGATTTATATGTAGCCATGCCCGCTACAAGGTAACAATCGAGATACATCACTCCGCTGCGGATGCAGTAACGAACACGACACGTTCCGTCATCCTGCAAAGTAGTCCAATGCTTAAGATCGCTATTCTCTTGATAAAGCGTGTCAGCAACTATAAAAAGTTGTTCTGGCTTAGACGCTACAACACCATTTAGCTTTACTCGGTAGATTGGAAAGTAATCTTGAGCGTCACCACTTAAAACGTTTCCAGCGGGTACAAGCGGGTCTTTGGCTTCACCTGTTGTTGGAATACCTCGTAACACCTCAAGTTTTGCTGACTCAATACCATGTAAATCACGTTCATACTTAAGACAAATAAAATCGTTACGATTCTGTCCTTGTGTACCTGAAGTGATCGTGATTTGCTCTGGAGCAGTTACACTTACCTGTCTTCCATGAATAATGGCATCACCTGTCGCAATAGTTACTCGGTTGGCGCCTTCTTGTGTTGCTTCTAAGCGCTTACCAACCGCAAGAACGACACTCTTCTCACCAAAAACACCAGCGTGCAAACGTCCTTTATCTGCACCAGTAATGTGAGGTGCTGTACCTTGACCATCAACACATGTAACTGCCATATCAGCTCACCTTGCTTTCAAACTCTTTGAATGAGGCATCATGCTTTGCAAGGAGCTCTAAATAAGCTTTGTAGCACGTATCACAATACGTACGGCTTTCCTCTCCTCGCTGTGATTGCCTCTTAATGTCATGCCATTGAGAGGTTGAGTAAGTATTACTTGGAATGACAAACTCAGATTTGCCGCATCTATCACAGGTATATCTAGCACCTTGTTCTTTAGCCATTACGCCGTCCTTTCCCACTTAAAACCGTCAAGTGACGGCAAACGTTTCCATGTACCGCCAAGGCTCGAGGGATTAAATGATTTAGTTGTTTCATAGATTGTGCCGATTGGGTGGGCCGCTAAGAATCCTCCACCTTGATTTGCTCCGCCACCGCTAATTTGAAGTGTCACCACTGATTGAGAAATCGAGGTAATGCGTCCAAATTCATCAACAGTAAAATATGGAATTGCAAAATTAGCGTTATTACCAGCCATAATTGATTCAGATAGACCATATGAGCCAGCCTTAGCGCCAGAGTCCTGTAGACTTAAAGAAACATTAGATCCTGTCTTAGACACCACAATTGGACTAGTAGAAGTAACGTATTTAACGCTCGAATTAGCAGAAGTAAGAGCATCATTGCCAATTGCTCGTGCCTCGTGAGCCTCACCTTGAGCGGTGACTGCAGCAGTTTGAGCAACTGCAATATGCGCTTCCATATCGACAATTTTCTCATCGGACATAACCGCCGAAATGCGATTGCCAACAATGCGAATGCCAGAGCCAGCAACATAAGTAGTACCGCCGCTTTGTGAAACGCCAGAAGATTCAAAAGAAACGCCTTGAGAGCCGTTTGTTTGATTTGGATCGGTTACCTCATAGCTAACACTTAAAACTCCACTTGCAGCCTTGACAATCTTTTTACCAATGGTTGCTTGTGTTCGCCTTCCCGTGTCTTGATTTTCAGCAACGACTACATCATCAATAAAGAGATTCAATCCATCATGAACAGTTACATCAATAGATGATTGATCTTGCAGCTCTTTAAGCTTCTTCGTTCCCTCTTTCTCAAGTTCGTCATCTTCAATATTGTTATAGTTATAGAGCATTGACACTTCATCTTGGCCAAACAAACTTTGTGTCTTTGAAATGCGACCAGCTTTGTCAGCATAAAGATGAATTACCGTACGGTTTGCAAGCTCACCTTTACCAGCACACACTAAGTGGTTTACAGGATGATATGACGTCTTAGATTTGTAATCCAGAGCGTCAGAATCGAGTCTATTGTCTGTAAGAGGCTCTAACCAAATGAGCGTTTTTCCGTCTGTACGTTGAACTCTAAGACGTGAGCCAGCGGCACTCGCAAGATGTCTTAGTGCTGTGTAAGCGTCACAAAAACGAGGTAGCTGGCACTTAATAATTGCCTCTGACTGACCAGATTTAGCTTCAAATACTGTCGCTAGATCTGCTAAAGCAATAATGCTCTCAATTGCCGTTTGTGCTTTATCTGAGATATTGATGTAATCAGTGCTCGGTACCAAAATTTTAGAAGCGAGCATACCGTGCCAGGTACGCCCGCTCCAGGTAGTCGTTGCAATGCCACCGTCTAAAGAATCAGAGGCAATATCAATAATGCCGCCATATTCAGTGCCATCAATAGACACTAAACAACCATCTTTAATTGGCATTGAAGGAGCAAACACTTCAAGCGTGTTGCCTGTATCACCGAACGACAAATCAAGTACGTAGTCTTCCGTACCGCCAATATCTGTGCCATCTGGTTGAGAAACGGTTAGGAGTTCCATGGAAGACCTCCTCTTGTTTCCCACCACTCAATATCAAAGCCAAAAGTGCCGTCCCATGAGATGTTTTGATAGCCAGTTTTAAGTGGTTCAAAGCAATAATTACCGCTACCTTTACCGCTTCCGCGATTTCCCACGTCAAAGCGGTCTGAGACATCTCCCGTTTCGGTTACAAGTGTGATTGCTTTTCTCGCTTTTGTTCCGTCAACAACAAGACGGCCTCCAGCAGGAACAGTAAGCGTAAATGAATAGGTATTATCACCAATCACAATACGTGGCTGAAGTGCTGCACCGTAGATAACCAACTTGACGGGACACTCTGAGAGTGCCTGTATCTCAAGTTGCTTAGGAGGTCTTGTGATACCTAAGTTATAAGGTGTATTTGTTGGCAGGTTAAGCCAGTCGCTTTGAGCCTCATCTCGCACAATGTCAAAACTTTTTACATGGCTTTTATGCCAGGCTCCATCGAGCAATATAGCGGTTAGAGCAACGCTTGCTTGATCATGAAAGACTGATTGAACATCACTCTTAGCAATGTAAGCTCTTTGCCGCCATTCATTGTTGAATACAAGCTCACCAGGTTGCTGTTTATTGAAGTCAAACTCAAACTCTTGAGACATTTTTTCTGCTAGCTCAAAACCCTCTACAAAGAGGTCTAACGGAACTTCTTGAGCATTTGACGAAATGCCAGAGACAGAACGCGTCCCTAGTGTGTAACCAGGTTTATAACCTCGAAGAGATGTGCCAGTACCAATTGAGGCTTCTGGCACATCAAGCTCAAAGATATTACCGCGGGAAGAAACGTATTTCAGCTTATGCATTTGTTCTCACCGCCTTTTGAACCGCTCTCGCAAAGTCTCGGTCACCGATGTTATTAGAATTCTCATCAATAACCTGTCCAAGCTCACCGTTGCGCATAAAGTCATAGATGTCTGCAAGTGTTGTTGCATTAGCACGTTGCTGCCTTGAGTCAAGCTCAAAAGCCGCACGATAAATACCGTTTGTATTAGCGTCAGCAACTGCTGAAAAGCTCAAAGGACGAGCGTTGTTAAAGACGTCATGCACACTTGACAGTGCACTCATTGCCTCTGTCTCAGCAAGCGATGAACTTCCCTTGATTCCCTTTGCGAAGTCACGCATAAGAGCACGACCAGAATATGTCGTGTAGCCATGACCTGAGAATGGTCCCTTCTTCGCAGGCGAGAATGGAAAAAGCTTACGAACGGCACTAAGTGCATCGGACGCAGCGTTTGTAACAGTACTTACAGCGTTTCTAATACCTTGTGCAAAACCATCTAGAAGTGCACGACCAGAGTTAATAAGCCAGCTTCCACAGCCAGCAAAAAAGCTAGTAATTTGTCCTGGAATACTACTGATAAAGCTTATTGCTGAATTAAAGCCACTAGAGATTCCATTTAAAAAGCCATTACCAGCTGATACCGCCTGTGAAGCAATATTTGAGACAAAGCTTGAAACAGACGCTATAGCTCCCATAAGCCACGACCAAATCTGACCTGGTAGTTGCGAGAAGAATTGACTAACACCACTTAAGAAATTAGAGCCAGCCTCACAAGCTTGCGTATACACGTCGAGCGCCCATAAGACAACATTAACGAGCATTTCGGCGAGTGCTTCTTGAATTCTTCCAGGTAACTCTTGCACAAATGTCACAAATTGATTAAAGGCATTAGGTACATCGACCGTAAAAAACGTTGTAACAGACTGTACAAAGCTTAAAATTGCGTTTGGAATATCAACGGTAAAGAATGAAATAAGCCGCTGAATAACAGTTGCTCCAAATTCACTAATCTTGGCGCCGACACTCGCAAAAAACGCAACAACAAAAACAATCGCAAACGTCAATCCATACAAAATACGTCCTGGCAATGCCTCAAAAAATGCTCCGATTGCAGCAGGAATACCAGATAAAAATGACACAAACTGATTAAACGTATTAGGTAAGTCGACAGTAAAGAAAGTAACTATGCCATCCCAGGCACTTATAACGGCACCAGAAAGACCGCTCCAAACAGCCTTAGCTCCCTCAACAATGCCGCCTAAAACACCACCTAAGAACTCTCCAATAGCACTTACAGCACCACTAACAGCACTACAAATAGTGTTCCAGATGTTGATTACAGCGTTTCTGAAGTCCTCATTTGTATTCCAAAGCCACGTTATAACCGCAACAACCGCGGTAATTGCAATAACAATCCAACCAATAACAGGGATAGATCCTACGAGTGCAAGAAGGCTTGTTCCAACACCACTAATAGCTGTTGAAATCGTTCCGAAGATACTTGCAAGTACTCCGCCTTCGCCGGCAAGTTCACCAAAAATAGAAAGCGTTGATAGGGCGCCTTCTCCGCCCTTGATAGCATCAAAGGCAAGTGAAGCAGCACTTTTTAAAAGTCCAAAGTCATCTGCTATTGAGCGTACCGCTTTAATCGTCTCATAAGCAATCAAGGCGGTGGCTACAGCAACGATGACAGGCGCCACAACCGTAAGATTGTCTCTTAAGCCTTGAACTGCGTCTCGTGCAAACTCTATGGCAGATTTAACACCATCAACAGCGGCCTTAAGCAAATCTGCTGCGCTACGTGAAGCATTCTCTGAGTTATCGAGACCAGTAAACGTTGTTACGAGGTCGCCAATAAGTCCGATAGTGCTATCAAATACGTCTTTTAGAGCATTTAAAGTATTGCCAAACGATGTGATTGCCCCGTTATTTTGAAGCTGGTTCATAAACGAACCAACAGTGGAAATGACAGGATCAAGATAGGTAATTATCGTATCAGCGATGCCAGAAAAACTACTTGAGAAGTTGTTGATTGCGCCGGCAATGTTAGCTTGACCAATGTGATCAATGATTTTTGCAACTGCCTTATTAATGCGGTTCTGTACATTTGTCCAGGCAGTGCCAATTGATTCTGTTGAGATTTTTGCTTGTTCCGCAAATGAGGCATACCCAGGAAGACCCTCATTGTTAAGGCTTACAATTGCAGCGTTGAATTGGTCAAATGTAATTGTGCCGCTTTGCATAGCCTTGTAGAGGTCTGCTTGATTTGCATTAGCGCCTAATAGAGCTTTGGCAATTTGATTCAGCTGTCCTGGCATGGCTTGCGCGAGAATCTTCCATGACTGCATGTCAACTCTGCCAGTTGAAAGCATCTGAGAATACTGCTCAAAAGCAGAATTCATTACCTCTTGACTCTTGCCACCAGCCAAAAGAGCGTTGTTAAATGCCAAAGCAACATCTGTTGCCGTAGCAAGCGAGCCAGATACAGGAGCAATCTTCTGTACAGAGCCAACAATGGCATCAAGAGATGTCGGAAGTCCATCAATACCGTCTGAAAGACGCTGAATAGTTGCTCGCGCATCATCAGCTGAGTAGCCAATAGATGACATAATTTTTGGAAAGTTTGCAATCGTATCTACACGATTTACTGCTGATGCAATTGAGCCAGAAATAGCATCTAGGGCGCGTGTAGTAATGCTCGAAACGACTCCCATAATGGCTCCGGTTGCACCACCAAAGCCGCCTGCATAGTTTTGCGCCGCTTGCCGTCCAGCATTTGTATGCACAGATACCGCTGACTTATAGCCACTACCTAAAGCACGCTTTACATTAGCTCCGAGGTTGTCGAACTTAGGAGTAAGCAGAACAGAGCCTCTTACTACTGTTCCAG
The DNA here is from genome assembly GCF_000024225.1 of Lancefieldella parvula DSM 20469. Classification (NCBI taxonomy): domain Bacteria; kingdom Bacillati; phylum Actinomycetota; class Coriobacteriia; order Coriobacteriales; family Atopobiaceae; genus Lancefieldella; species Lancefieldella parvula. The sequence goes on along the minus strand of NC_013203.1, from coordinate 655,995 downwards.
CCATTTCTCACCTCCTAACGTGAATTAAATAAAAGCTCCTCAATGCGCTTTTCAGAGACATTGAGGTGCTTTTTATGTACTTCTGTCTTAGGTTCTGGACGCTTAACTGCGTCAGGCTTTCTTCCTTTGCCACCAGCTTGCTCATACCTTAGATATGAGAGATTGTCGACTGCCAAAGCAAGTAAATAATCGCTATTAGACCAGTCGTTTCTTGGATCTGTATCACGAACTGTCCTTGAACCTCTAGGAAGGTTCATGACTAAGAAATACAGACGCTCAAACTCGTAAGAATCAATGAGCGTCTGTACCTTAAGTTGATAGTACTGTTGGAAATCAGCCTCTAGCTTGCCCCTCTTTTCGTCATCACAAAGAATGGGGGCAAGCGGTGCTAGTTTTTTGCGTCAAGTTTCTCCAATAAAGCGGACTCAATACGCAAGATCTCTTCTGCGTCATCGTAACCAAGCTTTTTAGTTACAACATCAACAACATGATTGTCACAATCACCACCAAAAAGATAGTCGTAGAGAGCAAGTACAGGAGAAAGTGCTTCTGGGCTATTTTGCTCTGCGTCACTAACACGAGCCATGTGGCGCATAAACTCACGAGACTTAGTACGACGCATATCAACGACATACTCTTCATCCTCAAATTCAATTACACGTTCATAAGGAGCGCGTTCTATTTTTCCAGGAACAAAGTCAAGATACTTCGCCTCAAGATTTGCACGTGATTTTTCCTTTTGTTCAGCCAGCTCTCTAAGCTGTTCAGCAGACATATTAGATACATCCATATTGAATCCTTTCAAGACCTAATTAGTGCTGTTGACTTGGTGCTGCAGGAGTTACAGCAGCCTTAGTAGTGTCATAGAAGACATCGCGGTAGGTATCACCGTCAAAGACTTCAGCTGGCATGCACTTAATAGTTGGAGTGTATCCAAGGAAGTCAGAGCTGTTCTGCTTTACGGTATCGCGCTCAAAAATGCGTCCAATAGGAATAATTGAACGCTTTACCGTAGTCTCATTAATGACAGCGTCAAAAATGTAGATGCGAGGAGCGGTAAAGCGTGGATTATGACGAACGGTAATAGAACCGTCTGTCTCAACCTTGACGTTGTCATCACCGTAAATAACCCTCAAAACAGTCTCAGCAGACTCAAGGAATGTAACCTTTGCTGCCTCTGAATACTTTGAAATTGAGGAGCTAATGGCATTTCCGCCCCAGTCGTTCTTATCCTCTGAAGAGAGGTCGAGAGAGAACTCAACGCCGTCTTCTGAGATATAGCCTAAAGACTTAATCTTGCCAGGATTAGCAGCAATCAAATCCTTAATGGTTTTCTTGACATCAAGAAGAGATTTAATGTCAACACTTGCATCAACTACAGCTGCATAGCCACCAGGGCGGCCTTTTGCAGCGCCAACGTAGTTTGAATTATAAATAGCATTTGTATCAGCCATAATTCCTCCTAAAGACGTGTAGTCACATACACGTCTAATTGGTATCGATATTTCTTTGAATCCGGGTCTGGGAAGTCATAAATACTTTGAATCTCAACCTTGATAACCTTATCAAGCTCTTGCCAACACTCAAACAAAAGAAGCCTCACTGCCAAAGCGAGCTTATAAGCAGCAGCGTCTGTGGTACTCCAAGCTTGCACTGCAAGATTAGCCGTATCCCAACCAATCGTCGCGCTTCCTCCAGTTCGTGTAACGGTAACAAACTCTTTCGGCTCACGAGCAGGAACTCTTGTTGAAGCGGGAACGTTGAGCTTTTGACTTATATACTTAGTAAGCTCAGAAAGGACGTCGTAATTCATCCATTACATCCTTTCTTAAGAATATTAAGTTTTGCATTTGCTCGACCTGCCCATTTACCATTCTCAGAACCAGAACAGTACACAAGACCAGCTGCTGTGTACTCGCGATTAACCCATTTAGCGTCAAAGCGAGCACCATGCTTAAGGTATTTTTCTGGCAGTAAAGCATTACATTTTGCTGCACAAATATGAGCCGCTTCACGACACATTTCAGCTACAGGAGCTGTATGTAACACTTCACGGATGCCTACCAAGTCAGGCTTTAAATCAGTAACCACAAAATCATTAGCCATCGACTACCACCGCTTCAACAGGTCTATCCCAATCAAGAGGCGTCAAGCTATCAAGATAAGGTTGAGGGTCTCCAATAACTGAAAAACGCACGCCGCTATGCTCAATAAACGCTCCTCTAAGACTACGTTTATAGGTCTTTGGGAAATGAAACATCATATCCACTTTGTCACCGTTTGGACGGCTCTCTGAGAGGTCAGCGGTTGAGACAGGAGCAGGAAGCACATTGTCTACCTGCTCATAAGTTTCAACACCAGGAATCTCATTGCCATGGTCATCGGTAATTACAGAAGTTCTTATAACCTTAACTTGAATACCTTTAATAAGAGCCATCTGCCACCTCGTGCTCCTGCTTACCCATAGGCTGAATTGAACCAATACGGATACCACTTAGACCAAGTCGAGCTCGCTCTGAGCGTGTAATGTAGAGGTCAGCGGTTGGGTTAGCAAAGGTAAGCGTTGATTGATAAACACCAGCTTGTTGGCTGTACTGAGAAGCTCCCTCAAAACCAGAAGGAACATTTATAGCTCGAGCAACAATGGCGCAAGTAACAGCACAGACATTTTCATCAAAGCGAGGGTTTAGACCCGCCTTATAAGCTGTCTGGTGGTATGCAATGAAATTAGAGCGCAAGAGGGCTGAGGCATCTTGCAAAAGAACCTCAACCCTCTCTGGAGCACCAGACCCATAGCGATCCTCATAGTCTGCCTTAGTGGCAAAGGTTTGTGTCTCTGCCATATAAGCCTCCTATGCTTAAGCAGCTGTACCGTTTGCAAGACGGACGAATTGCTTTTTATCACGTACGACAAAGCCAAACATAAAGGTGCACTTCAGAGCAAACATATCACGCTGATAGAGGTTCATCTGAGTACCACCAGCATTGATAGTCGCCTGATCAGCCAAAGAAACAGTAATGTCTTTGACAAGACCAAAACGAGCACCAGTCCAGTCTCCACCAGCACCGACAAGCTCAGGTGTCTTACCCTGGTTCTTTGCCTGGTAAGCCGCACGAGAGAAGAGAGATGGAATAGCGAGAACAGAAGAACCGCCATCCTTACCCTCTACAGCAGGGTTAGTAATAAAGAGAGGACGCTGTTGGTTGTCTTTTGCCTTAAGGAGCAGAGTGCGTGCCTTAGGGGACAAAATCCAACCGTTAAGATCGCCGTTGGCTGTTGCTACTTTCTCAAGTGCATCTACAAAGCCGTCGTAAGCCTTAGCAGAAAGGTCTACTGAATCAGTATCTGCAAGAGTATCAAAGCCAGTGCCTGGAGTAGTGCCATAGAGGATAGTGGAGTCAACTTTACGACCAATAGCACCTGGAAGACGGTTCTGAAGCTCTGCGAAGATAGCCTCATAATTGTCCTTGAACTCATTAGAGAAGAGCTCAATAACAGAGAGCTTATAAGGCTTCATTTCCTTAACTGCGAGAGTGGAATTAGAGACTTTAATCTCTTCGCCCTCATTGACAAAAGATGCCTCTGGGTCACCAGTTACAACTGGAACTGTCATGCCTCGTCCAGGAAGCTCAATTGGAGTTGCAAGCTGCATAACAGCAGACTGCTCCTGGACATTTGCAAAAATCTCTGAAGAGAGGTCTCCTGGGAGCGTTGCAGAAGTAGTTAAAATACCGTTTGCCATATTGAATCCTTTCGATTAGTTAAATGTTTCAGACATAAATTGCCCAAATTTCTGTGCTGAAGTTTCTCCAGCTTGTGTGTGTTTACCTGATTCAGGAATAATTGGAGCAGAAGGCTTTTTGGCGAACGCAGCTACTGCTTCTGCAAACGTTTTCATGCTCTCTTCATCTGCGCCTTGAATGAGGTCCTCTGGTACCCCTGTGTCTTTAGCGACTTGCTTGCGCATCTTCTGCAATTCAGCGTCCTTATCGCGTGTCTGCAATTCACCTTTAAGGTTGTCAACCTCAGCGAGCGCCTTTTTAAGCTCCTCGGAGCCATTCTTTTCGAGCTCATCAAGCTTCAAAGACCTGGCTTTCAAGTCCTCATAATCAGAGAACTCAGAGCGTACTTTTTCACGCTCTCTTTCTAGCCTGTCTTTTACGATCTTGTCGAGCTGCTCTTGAGTGGTTACAGGTTCCTTCAAATCCATTTCTTTCCTTTCAACAGATTCCATCCGCTCGGATGTGTACGAGTGACATTTCCCTTGTCACGAGGTAAATACCGCTTTACCGCAACGGCTGCGTATATGAAAAAAGCCACTTTTCAGCGGCTTAAATCAATAAAATTGGGTATAATTGAACTAAGAAAACTCGCTTATTCTATTTGATATGGATTAAGCGAGTTTTTAATTAGCATTTTTTAACGTACTTCCTTCGAGTACTGATACTGTAAATTTCACTTTGTGCTTATTACAATAATCAACAGCTATTGGAATGACTTCATTAATAGACACGTGTGGGTTATCAGTCACATCAATAATGAGTCTTTTTATACCTTCTTTGTTTCTTGAATTTTCAATAGAGTTGCTAACTAGATTTTTTGCTGAGATAGACTCTCTTGGTGCTTTTAATTCATACCCGTTTGTCATATCACACCTGCCGACTATAACCCGTGACCCATCAGGTAAATCCACTGAATAATGGTCCTTGATAAAATCCACTGTAAGCCCAAGCTGTCTCATTCTTTGAGCAGTTACGTACTCATGGGAAGCCACTTTATTTCGTGCAAATTTATAATCCCTAACTACCTCGTTTTTCTCTCCATAATTCTCAATATAGTGGATATCTGGCTTTGTGCCACTATTTAGCCACCTAAAATCTCGTGTCTCACATTCAGCAATAATCGCTGAGCGATTCTTCCAAATAGGCTCAAGACCAACTGTATTAGCACACTCAACCCAGCGAGCGTACATCTCATCAGGATCATATCCTTCGATGGTGGTTTTCTTTGTGCCTGGAACGATTATGCAATCGCAATGCAGATGAAACTTATGACCAGCTCCGCCTGCGCTAAACTCAGATTCATAATCAAAACCACGTGTTGAAAGCATGAAACAAAAACCACAGGTTTCCGCGCCAGATGGAACTCTCGCCCACCAAATTTTTGACCTAAGCGCGCTTCTATGCATATTGATGTTCGCTTCACGCTTAACATAAAAACGAGTAAGTGCAGTGCAGGCGTCGATAAACTTCTGGTTGTTACCGTCAACTAAATCTTTCGCAAGGTAGTGAACTTTTTTCTCAACTAAACCACACTCAATAGTTTGTTGATAGCGAAACTTTGCCTTAACACCTTCTGCTCTGACTATCTCATCAAAAAGCTCTCCTGCCAGCTCTCCCGCTTGAGGCGAGAACGCATTGAGAGCTTGTTTGATTGACTTAATGGCCATGTTGCGAAGCTCTGCAACCGAAGAGTTTGGGTTAGCAGCTCTCAGCGCATCGTAATAGTCATACATAAATTCAGCCGCATCATCTGCGGCTGAATCAAGTTCTTTTCTGTATCGAGTAAGCCTATCCTTGTTTACCCTCATCAATTACACCGTCCAGTAAGTCTTGATTATCAACTGGAGTCTTTGTAGCTTTTGCCGCGAAACGTGCCTTAAGAAGCTCTTGAGCTGTTGCTCTATCCCTATCACTTTCAAGCCTCTGTATCTGATCATCAGTAAAACCAAGCTCCTCAAGCAAGATGTCAGAGTTAGCAATCCAAGGGGCCGCTTGGACAATCTTAAGCATTGAATCAGCTTGGGAAACAATAGAAGGCATTGCGGGATTGTGCCATTTTGCCGTAACCGCTGACTCAATCGTCAACACTTCTGCAAACGAAACGTTTCTCTTTACTGCAAGTGACATGAGAGCAACATTACAAAGAGCATCCCCGTTATCGGCATTGAGATTTTGTGCGTCAATAACCAAGGGTTCCTTTGCTACATAAATAGCTTCTGCGGAACTAGGATTATCAGAAATGATTCCGAGTTCAGAAATAGGAACGTTTGTCTCAGCAGAAAAACGAGCGGCAAGCGAGCGCATATAGTCAATATGTGGCTGCATTGAACCTTGTTGCAACTGTCCAAATGTTGGAGTATCACCGTCAGCGTCTTTTGAAACCGCAAAAATCGAGCCAATATAAGCATCCCATTTTGAAAGCTTATTAAGAGCGTCTGGGTCAGCACCAACGAGATACTTTTGTGGTGCCGTCATAAACTCAGCTGCAACTTCAGCTCGTACACTCGAGCGCATGGCATCATCAGTCAGATCCATAACAGCTTGTGTAATACGTGACTTGCCAAATGGACGGTCAAGCGTAGCCTCATAAACCAAAGGCTCCATAAGACAGCGACCCATTCCGTGTGGGATATACTCAGCAACCCAGCGAGTTGAGTCGAGCGGTCTACGGATACGAATAATATCGGTATCGGTAAAGACATTAATCCAAGTTGGAGCATTTCTGTGATTCGGTCGATTATCACGATCAACTACGACAATGCCAGCTTGAATTCTATGCAGTCGTTCGTCCCAAAGAGCCGCAGCGGACACTGCAGAATACGCTGAAATGATAACCGCAGGTTCTCCAGCGTCAACATCTCCAGCAGTGACCGTCAAAAAGGCACATGAACTTTTAAGTTGCTCTTTAACTGCCTTACGATAACAACGCTTAAGAGAATTCTGTCGAACAATGGTCTGAAGTTCTTTAGAAACCTCTTCATCTGTACAAGTAAAACCGTCAAACTGTGAGCGATTTGCAAGTGTATCAACTGCCTTTGCTGGCCATGAAATCGCTTGCTTAAGATTTCTTAAACTATCCGGTACAGAAATACCAAGCTGTTTTAGCTTGGTATGCATCTTGTAATATCCATCGCGAAGACGATTACGTGCAAGAGTGTTCGAATAAACAGTACAGAGATCTAAAATTATCTGTCTATCTTCTTTTCTCAGTCCAACCGCCGTTGCGGTTGAGACAGGAATAATTCCAATCGTCACCAGACTACCTGCTTTCTAGCTGGGTTTCGTTTAGTGGTCCTAACGCCATAAAGCGCAAGAGCGGCAGATTCAGCAGCGGTACACGTCGCTTTTGGAGAATCCCCAAATCCAAAACCACCGTTATTTCCAATTGCACGCCTGGACGAGCCCGTAACAGACTCGTCCAGTGCTGGAGAGGAGACGTGACATATGCTATGTGCTCCAACTTCATCAACAAATCTCGAAGCTGCAGCTACAGCTTGTTTTGTATCGCAAAGAACAATGCCACGCTTTGGAAAATGCAACTCTTGCAAGCGTTCAGCTAGCTGAGTTGCACCAGAGCGACCATCAATAACCACACACGCAATGCGACTCTCTCGTTCCTTGATCCATTGAGCGAGGTTTTGACCAGCGCCGTATGCGTCTGCAATGTCAACAAGCTCAACATAAGCCGTTGGAATATCTTGCTGTTTAAGAGCTGCAGAAACAGCCACTTTCTTTCCATCAAGTGAATATTTGATTCCAAAAGCGAGAAGACCATCGTCATAAGGCTCTTCTGTTATGCACTCATTCCAGTCATTCGCGTTAACGATGTACTCAACTGATGTATCAAGTGTTGACCACCAGCCAAGACGCTCACGCGCAAAGCCGTCTCTTGTCATCTGATGCCATTCATTAAGTACTGCTCGCTCTGTAATACGAGAGCCAAGAGCCGGGTTGGTCTCATAAGCAAAGTCGAGTGCTTCTTCATCGCTGGTATCCTCTTTCGGAACCGATTTTGCGGCCCACTCAAGCCACCAAGCCTCACCTGGGTCATCAGAATGCGCTGTATCATGCATTCGCTTAAATACTGTTCCCCTGCAGGTTGGGTCTGGTGGCGTTCCAATGTAAATGACTTGAGGAGAGCCGTCTTTAGATGCAGAAACTGTTGGCAAAATTGCATTAAGCTGAGCATCTGTAAGCTCCTGTGCCTCGTCAATAATAATGAGTGAGCGTGTACCTCCTCGTGCCTTTGAGGTCGTGCGGGTTGAAAACTTTAGCCTTCCAATTGCGCGTTTGCCACTTTTATAACATCCGCAATCAAAAAGCAAGTACTGCTTTCCAGGTTGTCTATAAGCCTTGAGGAGAAGTTCCGCCAAGTCTGGATATGTCTCATCGTCCGTAAAAAGGTTCACGATCATATCAAAGAACTCATCAACGGTATCAGCGTTGTGAGCGGAATAGACAACATCCATTCCACAAATGGCCGCACACCAAATGCCATAGAGTCGGGCAGCAAACGATTTGCCATTTTGACGCGGCTTGGCTGCACCAATAGTTTCAGCGGCTGGAGAACCTTTAGCGTCCTTGGCCATATACAGCTCAAGTTCATGTTTTTGAGCCTCATCAAGCTTGAAACCATAATGCGAAAACATATTTATGCAAGCTTTTGCATCAGAATGATGATATTTTCCAATGCGCTCAAAGGTCGGTTTTTGATTTCCAACACGTTTTTTACGCCTTGGCATTAAGAGACCTCTTTGAGGTAAGTCTTTCTAGCTCGTTTAACGGGGCTCGGTTTTTTAACAGCAAATAATTTCTCTTTTTCCATTGCGTCGACTTCGTCAACTACCTGTACGAATGTCTTTACAATGGCTGCAAAATCACGACCAGATTCACAATCATCTAACTTCTTTGCCATAGATATCTGTAGTGCTTTGTAGATATCGTATCGGCTACCTTTTCTGCAAACAGTGACTAGTTTTTTGGCCATCGAGACCTCCTTTCAGGCTTATTTCACTGTGGAAAATTTGAGGGTTCGCTATATTCTGACTATGCCAAGGGGCGTCTTTTTGGGGCTGTGGGAGGGTATACCCCCCTACCACAGACGCGTTCTTACAATAGGTAGTGCATTACCCTTAAGCTCGTCCATCATTCGATTACCGCGCTTCTGGTTGCATATGCGGTGCGCCGCTTTGACATTCTCTGGGTCGCATGCGGCAGCTCGTCTTTGTTCAAGAGGCAGCCTTGAGACAGGTACGACCTCATCCATCTCAAAGCTCATCGGGTCACCAGCAGGAAGCGAGTAATCAATTGGCATACCGCAAATATGACACGGTTCTTCTCGTGCAATCATCTGCTTTCGCAACTGATCTCTAGCATATGAGCGTCTGATGTTGTAGCTCATTAGCTCACCTGCCTAACAAAAAAGCGCCCTGGCTCATAACCAGAACGCTTATTAGTTCCTTTGTTGCGTAAATCGCTACTGTACATAATATCACAAAACACCGCGCAAGAGTACGCAAGAGTATGCAGAACTTATTTTCTTGAGTTCTCCATATCTTTACGAATGAGTTCTTTGATGTAAGCATTTTGTTTCTCTTGCTTATTAACCCACTCATAAAGCTCATACTCACCAGGATAAAACCTAAGCTGTTTAATCTTTACTGAGCGCTTGATGTATGCAGCAGTAGCTTTCTTTTGAGCTTTACTTACTGCCATGCTGTCTCTTTTCAATTAAAGAGATTATTAACTGACCGACAATCGTACCAGCAACAATCGCTACAAGAAGACCAACAAAACTAATTGTAATCATCTTGACCTCCCTCTATACTAGATACATCTCTCGCAGGGGATTACTTTCGTAACCCCCTTTGAGACTGTCTAGGACTTCTTAAAATGCTTACCTGGCCTTTGAGAAGTCCTTTTTCTTTGCAAACTTTGAATAATAAAATGACTTATTACGTTTGCTAAGACAGTAACAAGGAATGCTTCAAACAACTTACCTCCTTTCCCCTTGTTGCTATCTATTATTATAGTACATACTATATATATTGCAAGCATAATAGGCAAAAAATATTATTTATTTTTCAAGAATTTCTCGATGTAATTCTCCTCATCAATTGTCTCAAAGACTTCACGTTCTAACTGTTGTAGCGTTCGCACAGGAGTAAGAAGTCTTTCAGAGACATCGCTCCAAGTAAGGCATTGAAGATAACGCCATTGAAGTAAGTCAGCATAAATAGAGCTACTCATTAACTGACAAATTCCACCATCACCAAGCTGGCTCGCACCATAAAGCAACGTATAAGCATCATTGATATAGTCATAATTGTCATTCATTCTTTTAGACAGTAGAGCTTCTAGATCTATGCGCTTATCCACTTTTGCCATCGTGTCTTGATTAGAGCCTTTACTTCCACCAGCTGAATATGACTGAGCTTTTGCCCCCTCTGTCTCTTGAAGGCTCATAATTTGCTGTAATGCCCTGGTATTTTCTCTTGATGCTTCTGCTACACCATGAAAGAACTCTGACGCGGTCAAACCACTGTAATCCATAATTCTCCAAACGTAGATACGTTTAGTTAGAGTAGTTATTTAAATTATATGATTTAGCTGGCTTGATAGAGAGTTTTCAACATTATGTATACAAGTTTTCTACAACTTATAAACATTATTGTATTGTTGAGCGGAATAACCTCTAAATTTTTATAGGAGGGTGCGCAACCGGTACGCTTGCGAGCCTTTCTCCGCCGCTTTGCGAAATTGCTTTGCGTGCAATTCGCAAGCTGCTTTCTGCTATACCGTTACGCTTTTAGATAGAAAAGCGAAGTAAGTATAGCACATCGAAAATCTCATAATGAGCGTATCGAGCGTAACGAACTTTAATGAGCGCTACCAACAAAATCTACATAATTTTTAGCCTAGTTTTCTTAATTTAGGGGTCTCAGATGACTCCAAGACCCCTTTGCATAGGCTCTACTCAACTAATAAATAATTAAATTATTCTTTAGAACGGAATGTCAGCATCGTAAAACTCTTCTTCTGGCGCCTGTGGTGCTGTGAATGAAGGTTGGCCCTGCGCTGTGGCAGCTGTTGTTTGAGTCTTGGATAGAAACTCAATCTCCCCTACAACAACCTCTAGTTTGCTACGATGCTGGCCGTCCTTTGTTTCCCAAGAGCTGTAATGCAGTTTGCCATCAATAGAGACCTTTGCGCCCTTAGAAATAAAGCGTGAGAGAGCTTCAGCACGTTGACCAAAGACAATGCAGTCAATGAAGTTAGGAACATCTTGCCATTTGCCTGTTTGCGGATTCTTGCGTCGGTCATTAACAGCTACACCAAACGAAAGGATATTTGTTCCTCCTGCTGTAGAACGGAGCTCCGGATCTCTTGTAAGGTTTCCAGAGATATTAACGTGATTAATTGACATATTGAACTCCTAAAAATACTTATCGATGATTTTTTCAACGTCCATCACACGAGGTGAATACGAGTAATTAGACATTTCCCATACAAGAAACTTCTGCGGGAAGCCTCTAATATCGTCACCGTATAGAACTGAAACCCAGTTACCACGAGACTTGAAATAAATGTGCTCAACACAAGCGTTGCTGCGGTCAGTCCAGGTCTTACCATAACGCTCTAAAGCGTCACACAGTTCTTGGCAGTACTTACTTCTCTCCATATCTGCCCAACACCTCCAAAATCTCTTCAGGTGTTTTAGCCGCTCCAGGACCGAACGCATAGTCATCTATCGAATAAATAATAGAAACCTCAAGCTTTAACGGGAATCCTGATGTGACGCCATGTTCAACACCATCTGATGTGATGTAGTAAGAGCACATACAACAAAGCACTAAGCCATTATCTAGCGGAATCCAAGTCCGTTCAGTGCTAAACCCAGAATGGTCTTCCCAAGAAATATTTTGAGCATCAAGAAGCCTGCGTAGATCCTTTGTGACTTTAGAAATAGCCATGCTAAGGTCTTCCTTTCTCTAATTGTCTGATAATTACTTCTTATCTAGCACTCACTAAGGGATAAAAAGAATTTCCAAGTTGAATGAACGTTTTTTGTCGAATTCAACTTGATTGAAAATTGCTAATTGCAACAAATTGCAACAAGCATTTAAGGCATGGAACGCTTAGAACGCTCCTTGTTCAATGGTCCTAAGCGCGTCTCCAAACGCTTCTGCCGCTCCCCGGTCACGTCCAGGCAGCAAATGAGAATAAATCCTCAAAGTTGTTGCTGGGTCTGCGTGGCCAAGACGCTCTGAAAGAGTCTTTAAGTCAACGCCACTTGCCAAACACCAAGACGCGTGAGTATGTCTGAGTGAGTGGAAGGTAATGCCTTGAGGTAGCTGGAGAGTGCGTCTCATGCGTGTAAATGACCTCGAAACGCTCGTTGGACGCATGTAAGAGCCATCAAGGCTAATTAACGGTGTAGAAGACTCCACAAAGGCAATATGAGCTTGCTGAAGCTTCATGTAGTCACTAATAAAACTGATGTCCGAGTCTGTAATGGCTATGTTTCTAGATCTCTTACCCTTGGTTGATTCTCGTCTATAAGGCTTTCTGTAAGACTCTTCAATGACGGTACCAGATACGTGGATATGCTTATATAGCATGTTTACATCACTGTATCTAATAGCACAAACTTCACCGCAGCGCATACCAGTTACTAAAGACAGCCAAGCAGCAAAGGCACAAACAACACGGGAATTAAACTCATCCTCTTGAATGGCTGTAGTAATCCTGGAATTAATAAGGGTACTTATCCCAGCAAAACCCCATTCTTCAATGGATACAGCTTCATGGACTTCCCTGGACGGCTTAGCCACGTTAATAAGCGGGTTATAGTCGCATATGCCAGCTGAAACAAAGTAATTGTATGCACCTCTCAAGAATTGATGCAGGTTAATTACACTGTTTCGAGACAAACCCTTCTTCAATAAATCCTGCTCAAATGAAGTGAATAAAGAGGATGTAATACTTCTTACATCCTCTTTACCAAGCCTTCCATTGATATGGTTTCTAATGAAGCCTTCATGCTGCCTTGTAGTGTTAGGGCTCGCGCCATTCCTGCGTTTAATAGAAACATACTCGAGAAGTAAATCGGTAAGCTGTGTGCTTTTAACTTTGCCGTCAGACGTAATATGAGACGCCCACATAGTGGCTAATTCTTCAGCTTCTTTCTGCGTCTTTGCCGTAGGAAAGCTTGCATAAGGCTGAATGATTTTGCCGTTAAGATTTCTTCCTAAGTAAAGCCTACAGCACCAAATGCCGTTCGAATTCAATCGAACTTTTATTGAGCGGTTCATTGTTTACCGCCTTGCAGTTCTTCGTCATTTTTGAAGTCTTCGACTAGCTTGTTAAGAGTGCATACCAATGTTATTAATTGCTTATCTGAAAAGCTAATTTCTTTTAGAACGGCAGCTAAATCGTTGTTCATGAGAGCTCGCTGCATATCGCTCTGACTGTGCCATACCTCACAAACCAGGCCACGAATAAATTTTATGTCTGCAATACGTAGTCGATTTTTCATTAGTACCTCTTCATATACACGCCTTTGAAGCGTCTCCACTCAAGGATTAAGCCAATCGCATTAGCCTTTCTTGAACCGTCGTATCCGAGAGTAATACCCTCGTCTTTTGCGACTGCCTTGATTTCCTTCATCGTCATCTTTTCGAGACGCTTTCTATCTTCTGCTTCGGTTGTCATTAGTCCCTCTTTCTGTTTAGATACATTCCGCTGAACGCAAGAAAACCGCCAATAAGTACTCCAAGGAACCTGTCCAGTGCGCCGTAATAATCTGTTGCTGGCGTTGAGGTTGGTTGCGCTTGTGCGATGCCTGGAACAAAGACCAGCACTGCAAAGACAGCAACACCCAGCCATTGAAGAATCTTCTTCATGGTTAAAGCCTTTCTATTTGGTTGTTAAAAACAGGGAATTAAAAAATAAATAAGTAATTTAATCGCTAATTACAAAAGCTATACCAGCGAGAATGCAGAAAACTAGAACAATAATATCTACCGTGCTCATATGAGCCTCCTTCCTGTTAACAAAGCTTCTATAAGCATTTTTCAAGGGTCTCTTTAAGTGCGTAGTACAAACCGTAAATAATCTTGTTGTTGGTAAAATCAACAACGTGTATTCCACAGGCAAGCGCAACATCATGTTCAAGTCGAGCACCATCTGAAGCTTCCCACTCAGGCAACATTACCACCGTGTCATAACCAGTAATTTCTGACAAGCAGTGCTTCATTGCCTGTTCCCAGCTAAATCTTGCTGGAATCCGTACAGCGGGGCTATAAATCTTCGCAGCACCACCAAATTCAACAAGATCTCTAGCAAATGAGAACAAGCCTTTATAATTCTTTTCGCCTGTAATTGGACCGGATAAGTACACTTGCTTATCTCTAATGTCAGTACCGAGAAATTCGCCATTACTCAGATATGCCAACTTTGCATAACGTTCAATAAGGTTAAGAGCTGTATCTACACTGTCCACTACTACTCCTTAATTCTTAGTTTGTATCTGTTTTCATATGCTCGACATGTAAGCGCATGCAAGACGGGGTGCAACGGTATATAGCCATTCCGTACCTTGCACTCCCATACATCTGGCATGTTTGGAGCGGGTGCAATAAGACATCTTGCATGTACGCAGTTTTCACATCTACGCATCGTCTTTCTTCCTCTCACCCCATGAACAAAAGCCGTCTGGGTTAAATTCTTTGCCAACGCAACCGCCGAAAAAGTGATGTTCTGTTGCCCAAAACTTGCAATCTCGACATCTAACGATTGGCTTATTTGTGAGCCAAAACTTACTGATACCGTTAGTACCACCGACGTATTCGTTCTCTTTCATCACTCCTCCTTTACGTTGCCAGGGCAAGTGTTTGATTGTCGATATAGTCATCTGCCGGTAGAGCGGCTTGCTTTTGCGTCTCTGGTTCTCTCATAAACAACACCCAATGCGTCTTAGACGCTTTAGGGCGGCGGTTGCCGATAATTGGCTTTGCCGGACAAAGTGCCAGTACATCCTTGAGCGGAATGTGATACTCGTACCACTTAAAAACAAGGACACCGTATGGTTTGAGTACACGTAGACACTCGCTAAAGCCTTTGGCTAAGTCCTCATGCCAGCTGTCGGAATCAAGTTTGCCGTACTTATCGACTTGCCAACCTGCTCCAACGTCTAAATGCGGCGGATCAAAGATGACGAGGTTGAAGCTTTTATCCGAGAAAGGTAGCTTCCGGAAGTCGGCAACCTTATCGGGGCTGACATCGAGCGTGCGTCCATCACACAGCGTGAGATGTCTTGGGTTTGCGTCGCACTTAAGTACTCGCTCGTCTTGCTTGTCGAAGTAAAAGCTCCGTGCCCCGCAGGCCACGTCTAGGGCTGGTGGTAGGCTAGTCATCTTCACCCACCACCTTTGCACCACAGTCGGGGCAGTACGGGCGGAAATACCAGTAATCTTCTTCCGCCTCGTACTCACCTGCGAGTATATGGCCGCAGTTGCCACAGCAGGCATGACCATCTTGAATTTTTAGCTCGCATGTCGGGTTTACAAGGTCGGCGAGAAGTTCAAAAAGTTCGCGAACGGCGTCGTCATATGTGGCTCCTTTTGGTGCGGTATACCCAAGGACATATGCTATCGAGCCAGGCGTTATACCTAGACCACATGCGAACTTACTGCGCAACCTCGCAGCTGTCTCTTTGCGATCGCTTAAGCTAGGCATTCTCACTCACCACCCTTGCGCCACAGTGAGGGCAGTAATTAGGCTTAGTCACATCTCCGCACCAGCCACAGGCAGAGCATGCAAAGTCGTAGCTCTCGCCATTAGTGCCTTCTTCACTGCCGAAATCGTGACATGTAGGGTCGATAAGGTTGGCTAGACGGTTAAACACATCACTGTAAGAATTGTTATCACGTATGCCAGCAGATTCCAAAAGCTCAAAAAGCGTTATACATGCTGTACCCGTAAGACTTATCGGAGGTTCTTTGTCTAACCTCTCGCCGACTTTTCGCCACTTCTTCGCTACCTCTTCACGATTAGTCATCGCTATCACCTAAGCTCTCGAGCTGGTCGGCGATATCTAACAATTCAGAAGAAGTACAGTAAGATATATCATCGTCAGCGTATAAGACATCTTTAATCTGCCTAGCAAGCAACGCAACTGTTGCTGGTTTTTTGTGGGTAAATTTTACTGGGAAAGAATAACCATCGCCACATGAATCTCCACTAAAAGCCAGAACGAACCATTTGTTGCCGTCTAAGGTAAGTTGTCGGACCTCATATCTTTTGTTGTTTTCGTCATATACGATATCGCCGATATGGGTAACCTCACCGTCTTTATCGAGCGGTAGTTCAATCATGTTTGACGTGTCGCAAAGGTCGATTAGACGGCTTATGGTATTTCTACGACTTTTCTCAAGTGGTACGCCATTTGGAGGGTTTGTGCCAAATAAGCATCTATAAAAATCAACAATGTATTTTTCATCGTGGTTCTTAAACCTTTCAGCGATTTTCTCGCGTTCTTCTTTAGTTAGCATTGTTACTCCTTTCGACCAGTCGCTTGTAGTGAGAAATCGCTGCGTCAAAGTCTTCGATACAGCTAATAATGTGTTTTATGTTTACGTACGAATCAGCTTCGACATATGCAGCAATACGCTCATGCTTGACGTTCAAAGCCTGCAGGTACATTTCGTCCGCTGATGGCCTAAATGCCAGCTCGTCAACATTAACTGCCTCACAAAGCTCAACAATGCGGTCTAAAAGCTCATCGTCACTTCTCCAGCTCTGAATGCCTAGAAGAACGTATGAAAATTGGTCCCAGCTAAGCTGTTCTTCTTCTTTCTTATACTCTTTAGCTCTCTCTGCAATCTCTCGGCGTTCCTGTTTAGTTAGCATCACACACCTCTTTCTCTTTGTCTTTGAGCCATGCGACTAAAGCTCCAACAAGTCCATACGCAGCTATGGCATATCTAAAAGCCATTAAATATGCCACGTTATGTGGCTCAAAAATGCCCAAGCAGTCCGCTGTGAAATACACAAGCAAAGGCAGTAAAGCCACAAAAAATATTCTTTTGTCCATTTGTTATTCCTTAGAATGCAAGCCGTAGAGGCTTAAGAGAATCCGTTTATTAATGAGCCACCGTTTACCGGCTTTCTTGGCATACACCTCCCCTCTTGCGCACATCTTGCGCATCGTGGAAACTGGTATGCCTAATAGTTGAGAAGCCTGTTCAACGGTTATAAGCTCGGTGTTTCGCAAGCTCTCCATAAGAGCTAATTAATGAGCGGAGCTGTACAGTAAGCGGTAACGCACCAGTCAAAGCCTTTTTGCGTCATCCTGGCATAAGGCTCATTAGACTTACCATCTCGACGGGTGCTCATGATCTGTACGAATCTTCCCGTCTCAATTCCCTTCTTTGTTGGAGCTTTGCCAACACGGCAAATCAAACCATCAGCGCGAAGAAGGGCAAAGAGGCGTTTGCGGGTTATTTGAGGGTCATACTGCGAAAGATAGCGAGCAGCATCTGTAATCGTCATCGTGCCTTTGACGTTAATAACTGTGTCATACATACCAGCTTTTGGAGCGAGCTCGTCAATCTTGGCGCCTTGCTCGATGATGGTTGTATCCTTCTCATAGAGCTGACGTTGCTGCTCTTTAAGTTGTGCATCCTTGCGCTGGATTGCTTCATTTGCGACTAGAACCGCACGAGCGAGAAGGTCTTCATTGCTTTCTGATCCATCTGTGGCGATGTAGCCGCCAGAGCGCCGAATTGACGGAAGTACTTCATGCGTGACCCAGCGCCGAAAAGGCTTTGCTTCTGGCTTACGACTTCTGAGCACAAGATTATATAAACCAGCTTCAGACACAATGAGCGGAGATCGTCCAGGCTTTTTATAAACCTCGATAGTATCGAGGTTTGAAACTTCATCACATTCAAGAACTGACCGAACATCTTTAACATCAGTCCCAAGAGCTCTACACACATCTTGAGCAATAAACCATGGTTCACCGTCAAGATCTTTGAGGGCTCTTAGCTCACCAAATTGTTGCGAACTAAAAACCTGTATACTTGTATCGTCCATTTCAACTCCTTAAAGTTTTTTGGACACGCTCTCCCACGTTGCCCCGTGAGGAGGGCACTTTTATCTTGTTAATAAATAAGACCTGCGAAACAAAGGGCAAACACTGCGATGCACAAGCCAACGACGCTTGTCATCTTTGAGCAGGCAAAAATACAATAAACTGAAAACATAAGTGATAGAACAGATACCAAACACGAAAGCATACGGATTGGATGTTTTCTAATTGATAACTTAAGTTCTATACAAAAAGCAGCTACTTTTTCTAATGACATTTTGCCCACCTTTTTAAGGCTTCATTTGCTTCTTGATCCGTTTCAAAACTACCAAGAAACCAAAGATTTCCACTGTCTTCCCTGGCGTAATAAGCATCGTTAAAACAACTCTTTATAAGTGATGCTTTCTTAATGCGCGATATTGTTGTGTGAGGCGGTTTAGCCTTTTCTGGTTCGAGCTTATGCGTGGCTTTAGGCTCCCAGTAGTATGACCACGCTGAGCCAGTATTTTGAGGAATTGGCATTTTTTCTCAGATCTCCATAGAAAATAGAGCTCTTTGTTTTAATAACGAAAGAGCAAAACTTCTGCAGGACTTTACATAGAATCAAAGCGTCTACGCCCGCTCTGTACGTCTGAAGTCCCTTGACGTAGCGAGTCACAAGACTCTACATGGTTAACGCGATGACCATGCAACGTTTTTACCGCTACTATTCACGGCTAAGCTTTATTTCTCCAGGTACTCGTAAAACTTAAAGTTTGAGTAAGCTTTTGTAAGTTTCCCTAGGACGTTTTGCGTCTATCTTGTTTACAAGGTACATAGTGCGTGAAAGTGCTTAGTTACTTAACATGTGATTCGTGTACGGTAATTACCTATGCCAAGTAAGTAATCAGGAGTGCAGTTATAAAGCCTTGCCAGCTTCATAAGATTTTCTGAAAGAGGGGTATTCTTGCCAGACTCCCAGCGTAAAAGTGTGTTCGTTGAAACGCCAATTCTTTTAGCAGCTTCACTTGCAGACAGTCCACACCTTGCTCTTTCAGCTTTCATGTTCATTCTCATAGTAAGCACCTCCTTTCAAATACACATATTCTGTGTGTTAACGATGTTGATAATACACACAAAATGTGTTTGATACAACACAAAAAGTGTGTAATTATTATGAAGACAATATAATGCGTGTAACTGAAGGTGAGCGGTAATGAAATACCAAATTGCTGAAGCACGTAAGCTTAGAAATATTACGCAAGCTGAATTAGCTGAGAAAATGGGAACCACTCAGCAGACAGTTCAAAGATATGAGACTAACCAAGTTAACATCCGCATGGATAAGATGATTGAAATGTCCGAAATCTTGAATGTGAGCCTGGCATACCTTCTTGGAATGTCTAGTAGTCCAGAGATATCAGAAGTTTCTGATATGGCACCTGTTCCACTCTTAGGCTCAATAGCTGCGGGCACCCCTATTGAAATGATTAGCGTTGATGAGACTTATGACATCCCAGCAGACATTCATGAGAGATATCCGCAAGCTTTTCTTTTAAAAGTTGTCGGTGAGTCCATGAACCGTGTTCTTCCTAATGGTTGTTATGCACTTATTAACCCATGTAAAGAAGAAATTAAGCCTATGAAGGCATATGCAGTGTGTGTGAATGGCTTTGATGCAACTATTAAACGAGTAAAGCCTCTATCGAATGGCTATGAGCTAATCCCAGACAGCATAGATCCTACATTTAGACCACAAATATTTGACTTTAATGAGATTGACACGCAGCCAATTTCGATTATTGGTGAAGTTATTTGGTATTTAGTTCCATTCGGATTTGAAATCTAAAGAAATGTTTAATTCTCAAAGAACATGCGTTCTACTCTAGTGGTAACACCGGACAAAAATTGAGTCCGATTTATAAAAGCTTGAAGGAATTGTGAAAGGGTAAAGAACATGAAGTTCGGAATGCGAAAGCCAAGTCTTAAGCGCTCTATATCAGCTCGTACAACAGGAAAGCTAAAACGAAGTATCAAAAAAGCCATTATTCCTGGATATGAGAAGAAAGGTACAGGTATTTTCAAAGACCCTAAAAAAGCTCTCTACAACAAGGCTTATAACAAACTTACATTTAGTATCTTCGATTTATTCAAGTAAAACTAGTCATTACGAGAGTTAGCGGTAAACCATTTAGGAGAATGTATGGCTTTCTGGTATCTAGTGTTTCTCGTAGTTGTGTTCCTACTTTTCAAAAAGCGGCGCAATAAAAAACAAAATTCGACAAATGGTTTTTACCCAACACCTCCTGCTGGTGCACAAAATATCCCATTGCCTGTATCCCCTCAAGCACCAAAAGTTAAAACTAAACCAAGTAATGTTCCTTTAAAAAGAACGCGCTGGGCAGATTTTGATGTCTCAAAATATCCTGAATCATATGTAGTAGTAGATCTTGAAACAACAGGGCTAGACGTCCATTACTGCGAAATCATTGAAATTGCCGCTCTTAAAGTAGTAGACGGAAAAATTACAGAAGAATTTAGTTCGCTCATTCATCCTCCAAGAGAGATACCATCTGGCGCAACTGCAATCAACCATATAACTAATCACATGGTAAAGAATGCGCCAACGCTCGATAAAGTTATCCCGCAATTTGATACGTTCGTTAAAGGATTTCCTCTAATCGGTCATAACTCTCTTAGATATGACGCGATTGTTCTCGAGGAGAATTTCTTTAGACGCGACTTTTTATGCGATTATGTTTGGTATGACACATACAAATTGGCTAGACAAATCTTAGAGCCACCATACAAACTGATAAATATTGCCAAAAGACTTAACGTTAAACAACATGGCAAAGCTCACAGGGCTCTCGCGGACTGTTATATGACTTATGGCATCTACGAAAAGATGAGAGAAATTTCTATAGCAACAACGGAAAACGTAAAATGTATTGAGAAATACACCGATAAAAACACTGAAAGCACAAAGCTTTCTGGAACCGTCTTTTGCTTGACAGGTGTTCCGTGCTGTATGCCTAAAAGCGATTTTCTAAAAATGCTAATTACAAATGGGGCAACCTTGAGCGAAAGAGTAACTCTCAAAACTAATTATTTGATTGATTGCTCTGGAGACGAAACCACAAAAATTAAAACAGCTAGGAAGTATGCCGACCGAACTGGCATCAAAATTATAAGTGAGCAACAAATGCTCGAAATGTTAAAACAAAGCTAAGATGTCGCTTTATTGCTAATTATTTGTTTCTTAAAGCGTACGTTTCCTCTTAGTGGTAGCAATGAATAAAAAGTAAATCCGATTTATAAAAGCTTGAAAGAATTGTGAAAGGGTTTGAGAGATGGTTGTTTATGCTGAAAGAACTCTTGTTGTTTACAAATTCATGTTCAACAAAAGAAGACACCCTGATGAAGTGTGTAGCATATATGATTTAGATGGAGAAAGCATACTTACACACTTCTCGAAATTTCTCAATTCTAGGGTCATCCCAAAATTAGAAAATGAAAACGTCAAAATTCTAAGATTTCACAAGATTGATACCATCTCAGAAAAAAGTATTCTCGCATCAATTGAATCTGGTCTAGCCGGTGAAGACCGTGTTATCTATGAGCCATCTACTAATAAAAATGTAGGAAATATTAATGCAGAACAAGCTGCATTAGTTGGAACACGCGTTTATTTATCTGTTGAAAACACAGGCGATACATATGCAATCCTTTGCGTTGAGCATGCTTTATCATTTGCTGGAGATACTATTGTTCCAAAAGAATTTGCAAACTACCTGAGACAAGCCGCTCCACACGTAACTATGAAATATGAAGCAGTTACAGAAAAAGAAGCAGAAGACACATTTAAATCTGTCGAGCAAATTTCTATCAAACACTACATCAAACAAAATGACATATCTGAAAGCCTAATTAAAGAAAGCGACTATGTCATGTTGACGTATGGGCATAAAAAGAACAGACCATTTCCAACGAAGATACTCGATGCAATTAGATCTAAAGACGCGAGAAGAAAAACCTTAGTCGGATATGAAAAGAGTATTTTTGACGGCGATGACGCTGTTGTCGAAGTTCAAATGAAAAATAACGTTGGACGAACAAAGAAGTTCAAACTGAATGATGATTTTGATATGAGAATTGTAGAGTTATTAAACTGTAATGGAGACAAACCTTTAAGCGATAATGAGTTTGTTAAAAGATGTGCAGAAAAGGTAGAAGACATTTCAAACAGATTAGGACGCTCAATATTGTAGAATAATAACAACAAAGAACGAATGTTCGACATAAGGAGGAGAAATGAGCAAAATTAGTTTATGTTATGTGGTCAAAAACTATATTGCATCACTCCACCAAGGTTACGAAAAGAAGATATCTAAATTTGACGTTTTTTGTCAGATTATTACACCGCTTATCATTGCTGTTGTAATTATCATCAACGCAGATAAATTCCATGACTCTCTCGATGAAGCTCTTCAGGGACTCCTAACATGGGTAGCAATTACCTCTTCGTTAATTTTTGCCGTTGTTGTTATGATTTACCAGCTTAGGATGCAACTAATCTCTCAGAAAGACATTAAGCATGAAGGAAATGAACTAAGAGTAATCGATGAGATTTTTTATTGTACTCTTTGGGCTGTCGTCGCAGGTTTTACTTCAGCGGCATTTATAGTTGTAAAACCACTTGTAGCAACATACAGCACATTGATAGGAAATCTATTTGCAGGTTTAGCAATTGCCTTTTCATTAAATCTTGTTCTTGTAACTTGTATGACAATAAAACGAATTGGAATAACCTACGAGGTAATTTCAAAACGTTGGAGTAAAAAAGAGGAGCAATAAGCTCCTCTTTTTATATCGCTCGCCTAAGTTGTAGTACTTCTGCACCGTCTTTGTGAGCATCGTTAAGAGCCTCTCCAATAATTTTCCCTGCCTTTTGAATTTGCTCCAAGTCTGTATCTGCATAACGCATTGTCATATTAATATCGCTGTGTCCAAGAATGTCTTGTGCGCTCTTAATGTCCATAGTTCTAACTGCAATCGTTGCATATGTGTGTCGCAGATCATGAAAGACTGGTCTTCTCCCCTGCGTTCCAAGAAGACCCCACTCCTCAGAGTGACTCTTCCACCATGCAGTCGCTCGCTCTGGTCTAAGATATTCGCCAGAGAAGTCACCTAGAACGTACATCTCTTCACTAAACGCAATTCCCATCAACATACAATCTTCAATGTATTTAGAACGCCACTGCTTAAGAATGTCTACAAGCGGAGCTGGAATAGGTACCGTTCTATCTTTACCATTTTTTAAACCCTTAATGTAGGTTTTGCCGCCATCGTATGAGATGGCTCGACAGAGATGTGCTGTGACATCTTCAGCTTTAAACTTCACGTCCTTCCATTGAAGTCCACAACACTCCTCACGTCTCATACCTGTGTAATATGCCAGGTATGTCGCAAGTACCATCGGAGAAAGCTCAAGAGCAGAAAGCATGACTTGAAGCTTCTTGCGTGAAGGTTCGTTTAGCGGATTTGGCGGTGCAAGATAACCTTTTGGCGCTTTAATTGCCGCACATGGATCGTATTGCAGATCTCTAATTGCTACAGCATGGCGCGTACAAGCACGGAAGGAGTTAAATGCTTTCTTAACCGTATTAGCTGCATAGCCAGAATCATAAAGCCAAGACACATATAACTCGACATCCGTGACAGTAATCTCTTGTAGTCGCTTTTCTCCAAAGAACAAATCAATATATCGGACGTTATTCTTATAAGACGTATAAGTACGACGTTCAATTTGTTGTGTGGCAACAAGGCTCTTAAAGTAATTAAGACAATACGTATATGCCGAACAATCAAGCCTTGTTGCTTGATTCTGTTCGACAACCTCAACAAACCCTGCATCTTGAACCCATTTCTCAGCAGCTGCTCGAGCAACTTTTTTGCCCCTTCCAGCCGCACAGGGAATTCCGAGAGATTTACTTTTTTCTTGGATGGTTCCATCAGCTCCACGAAAACGTACACGAGCTTGCCAGAAAGTTCCATGTCTTTTGACTGCAATATTCATGCCGTTCTCCTTAACGTGCAAACGCTTAAAGGGGTGCAGTGCACCCTTTTTGCACCCAAACTGTATGGACAGTTTTACTATACACACCGGACAAAAACTCGTTTTAGCAGGTCGTAACGGCATTTATTGAGCGTAACGGAATTTAATGAGCGGTTGATGATATATCTTCTAAACCGCAGGTCGCGCGTTCGAATCGCGCAGGAGGCACCAAAAACACCAGGTAGGCGGCTTGCCGTCTACCTTTTTTGTTAAATTTTTTATTTTCTGCCTCCATTTTGCCTCCAAACTGTATGGCTACTGTAAAAGTAGAATACCTGTTCGAATAAAAGTTTTAACTATTTAGATAGGCCATTTACCTCGATAAATCTAAAAACAAATATCGATGCTTACAGAGTCATTTGGGAAGATTTGTCAAGGACATAAACAAAATTTCTTTGACAAATTTATATCTTCTCTGTTTCTCTCTTAATTAGCTTTAGTATTTTATCTTTGTATGTTTCGACTGTTCCTTGCTTGAAATGTAGGTTTACAGTGTATTTTGTCTTTCCAATATCCATAATTAACTGTTTATTAGGTGGTGCTTTTATTTCTCTTTTTTCTTCTTCCATGTGTCCTCCTTTCCGTTTTTAAGCAAAGAAAAAACAGTAAACCTTTTTTGATTTGCTGTTTTCGTGTTAGCTTTTATTAAATTGTTAGTTTAGCAAACTGAAAATATCCTACTTGCAATACTCTTTTATTTTATAAGCATATTCAGTCAAAAGATTCTTTGAATAAATTTTTTCATTTCTTGAATTTCTAACTTCTTTCCAAAGAATGGAAGCTACTTTTAATTTATTTGAATAGTTGCAACTATTTTCATCTGCACAGAAATCCTTTAAAAATTGATTCCATTGACAAACCGAATTATCATACTTGGCATAATCTGATTTTCCATAATAAACTTTCAGCATATCTTGAATTGTAAAACTCAAATCATTTTCGCTTTTTACTTTTCTCCAAGCAGTAGCCATATCAGCAGTAAATTTAAATGGTGAAACATCTGTTAAAATTGAGAAATATTCTCTAAATTGTGTGTTAAAGGAGAACCCACATTCAAGTAATGGCATATCTAAGGTAATAGTTTCCACTTTTTTCTTTTCATTTTTTATTGATGACTTTTTAATCAAATTACCCTTAAAATACTGCTCAATAATATAATTGAGTTCTTGTTTTATACCTCTATATTCTAATCCTAATGACTTGCATATCTGTGAAAGTTCTTCACGATACCAATAGTATTTACTAAATTCATCAAACGATGTAATTTTATCAAACTCAGGTCTACTTTCTATCAATATTTTATCTCCTCAAAACCAATTTGCTTTTTCATCTCTAAATAAGGGTGTTTCACTCTCTTTATAAGGATTGTAGTTATTGCAATTACAGCCAAACTCTTTTAATGCTTTTATCTTATTATCGGCTGTCCAAACAATCAAAGAAATACCGTCAAATTCTTCAACTTCCCCCTCATTCATTTTATTTTTGAAGTGCCATTCTACAATAGTTTGATTATCCTTATGAAAAAATTGCTTTATATCCCACGCAAGCACTATTCCTCTTGTATTCCACTCGTTAAACCAGTGCTTTACTGTTTGACGGTTTTCATACTTAGGACACCAACTCTCAATATAAATTACATCATCAGAAAAAATTTCATCTATCCCTAAGTCTTGTTGTGTAAGCCACATATCAAACCATAAACGAATGATTTTCTCTCTTTCATTCATAAATTTAAGCTCCTCCAAAATCAAATAATTATTTATATTTATACCATTTTTTCGCTTAGTTTTATAGGTCTAACTCGTTCCGCTTTACCTGTAATAGTTGCTTTTTTTGTTCCTGTAACTGCTCTATACAGGTCTTAACTTTTTCTGCCTGTTCTACTTCTTCTCTTATCTCTAATATTTGATTGTAAAGGCTCTTTTTCTCTTTCTTCATAGTGGCAAGTTCTGATTTCCATTTTTAACCGTATTGAAATACCATAGAAAATAGAGGGATTAAAATCAGTTTTATAAATGACCAATTAAACAAAATCCAACATAAGCACAAAATACCCGTTCAATTCCACAAAATGGGATTGAACGGGTACTGGATCAACAAAAACCTAAGCGCACTTACGTTTAACACATCCTTATATGCCACGTATTACAGCAGATACTCTGCAATCTGGACAGCATTAGTTGCGGCGCCCTTTCTAATCTGGTCACCGCAGCAGAAAAACGTCAATGCATTGGTGTTCTTATCAGCAGAGAGGTCCTCTCGAATACGTCCAACATAAATAAGATCTTGATCGGAGGTATCAAGAGGCATCGGGTACTGAAGCTCTGCAGGATTGTCCACAACCTTGATACCCGGTGCATCCTCAAGAATAGCTCGAGCTTCATTTGGGCTCAAAGGACGCTCAAACTCAACAGTGATGGATTCGGAGTGAGAGCGCATTATTGGAACGCGGACGCAAGTACAATTAACGCGCAGTTCAGGAAGATGCATAATCTTACGTCCCTCGTTTTGCATCTTCATTTCCTCGGAGGTGTAGCCAACCTCATCAAAGCCACCAATCTGTGGAATCAGGTTGACTGCCAGCTGGTATGCAAAAGGAGTGGTCTCGGTTACTTTCCTGCCTGCAACAACGTCAGCCATCTGGTTCTTCAAGCTAGTAAGACCAGGAAGACCGGCACCTGATGCAGCTTGATATGTAGAAGCAATAATACGTTTAGCACCTGCTACTTTATGTAGAGGATACAGAGGTACCAGGCCAATAATGGTTGCACAATTTGGATTAGAAATGATGCCGTTATGTCCCTTGATGTCTTCGGCATTAATCTCTGGAATTACCAGCGGAACATCGGGATCCATTCTGAACGCATGGGAATTGTCAACACAGACGCACCCGCGCTTAACTGCTTCAGGGAGCAACTCTTTTGCCTGCTCGTCACCGGCCGCTCCAAGAACAATGTCAACTCCCTCAAAAGCCTCGGGAGTTGCCTCACGGATAACAATCTGCTGACCAATAAAGTTGATAGTTTTGCCTGCACTTCGAGCAGACGCTAAGAGCACCAGCTCCTTAATAGGAAAATTACGCTCTTCAAGGCACTGCATCATCTGAGCGCCAACAACACCAGTAGCACCAAGAATTGCAACAACCTTACCGTTGGGATCAAAAGCCATAATTACCTCGAAACCATTTCGTCACGAACAAATCCGTTGTAAATGACGCCAATTGTGCGATCAAAGTCGGTATTATCGACTCCCACGATAATGCTAATCTCTTCAGAACTCTGCGTAATCATACGAATGTTGACGCCCGCATTACCCAGCGCACCAAAAATCTTGCCAGAGGTACCGGAGCGCCTAGACATATTACGGCCAACAACAGAGACGAGAGCTAGACGGTCTACCATCGTAATATCATCAGGTTCAATCTCGCGACGAATATCGCTGATGATGGAATAAACCGTATCTTTTACGTCAGAAGCATTGACCACAATACCAAATGAATCAACGCCTGTTGGAATATGCTCAACAGAAACACCATAGCGTTCAACAATATTGAGTGCACGACTAATTACGCCAACCTCGTTGGACATGTGTGCTTTTTTAACATGAATTGCTAAAAAGTCTTTTTTACCTGCAATGCCGGTAATAAGATGCTCGCTCACATCACCATCAGCGGTTTCACGAATCACAGTACCTGTATCTTCTGGACGGTTCGTATTCTTAATCTGGATTGGAATGTTTGCCTCTCGAACAGGGAAAATTGCCTCCTCCTGAAGAACGGAAGCACCCATGTAAGAAAGCTCGCGCATCTCGTCAAAGGTAATACGGCCGATGGCACGCGGATTCTGCACAATGCGAGGATCAGCAGAAAGGAAGCCGGACACGTCAGTCCAGTTCTCGTACAAGTCCGCGTCTAAGCAGCGAGCCACAATGGCACCGGTAATATCGCCGCCACCGCGCTGGAACAGCTTAATTGCACCGTCAACTGTAGCGCCGTAGAAACCAGGCAGTACAAAAGAACCACTACGAGCAACTACTCCTTTAATTCTAGAAGCAGTGCGCTCCATATCGATGGTGCCATCATGATGAAACAGCATGACGTCGGCAGCATCAACAAATGGCAATCCCAGATACTCAGCAAGAATCTGGCAGGTAAACCACTCACCCCTACTCACTACATACTCTGGCGAGAAGGACTTGATGTTTGTAGCAAACTTCTTAAATTCCTTAGCAACAGGCCATGTAACTCCCAATTCGTCAGCAATCTCTACAAAGCGAGCCTCAATATCTGCAAGCAAAGAAGTGCAGTCAACGTGATACTCAATATGAGCATTTACCAGCAATAAAAGGTCAGTAATCTTATTATCAGTTGAATGACGCTTTCCTGCTGCAGACGAAACAATAAAGCATCTATCAGGGTCAGCCTCAACAATAGCCTTAACTTTTTTAAACTGCTCTGCGGAGGCAACACTTGAGCCACCAAATTTTGCAATTTTAATCATTTCTAATTCCTCTTTTCAAGTGCAGCCATAAAGGTTGTAGGGTCTTGCGTAAGCGCGCTAGTAAGAAGCTCACGGGCCTTCTCGGCACTCAAATTCTTGACCAATTGAGCGCCTGGCTCCCAGAACGAGCCGCCCGGAATATCAGCTTGCGTCCTAAACACATAATCGGAAACAAACAGCTCAGGATTATATAAAAGATTTGCCGAGAAGTTCTGCTGGCCCTCAATAGGAGCATCTGCACAGTCAATAATATCTTGTACAACAGCGTTTGCCGTTGGATTACCACCGGCACCTTGACCATAGAACTTTAGCTCCCCAATGGTATCTCCTACCACAGTAGCAACATTAAAGTTGGTAGGAACGTGAGCCTCAATAGCTGAAAGTGGAACAGCAACCGGCTCAACAACAACAGCGTAGGATGAGCCGTTGGAAACACCTCGTCCAAAAAGCTTGATAGTCATATCGTGGCTACCAAACATGGCAAGATCACGCTTAGTTAAGTTTCTGATACCGGACATAGGGATCTGATTAGTGCAAATCACATCAAAAGCAATAGATGCAGAAATCATAGTTTTGGAACGAACGTCAATACCGTCGATATCACTTGACGGGTCTCGCTCGGCATAACCCAACTCCTGAGCCTTGCTCAAAACCTCGGCAAAATCCGTTCCGTCTTTGAGCATAGAATAAACAATGTAGTTGGTGGTTCCATTCATGATTCCCCAGAACGCAGAAATCTCATCAATACGACGTACTTTTTGAATTCCTGCAATCCAAGGAATACCGCCACACACGCATGCTTCAATCTTTAAGTTGACGCCTGCTTCAGCAGCAAGGGTCATGAATTCCTCAAAATGAGCTGATACCACAGCTTTATTTGAAGTGACTACATTTTTCTTAGCAATCAGTGCTGCCTTAATGTACTCATAAGCTGGCGAGAGACCACCCATACACTCAACAACAGTATCGAGTGCAGAATCAGACAATATCGCATCAAAATTAGACGTTGCACGAGGGTCAACGTGCTCTTTACCAGCTCTAACTAAGATGGAGGTCAGGTTAACGTCAGAAATACGCTCATCAAGAATGCGCGCGACTGAAGCACCAACCGTTCCAAATCCAAGTAGGGCAACGTTTTGCATATAGCTCCAAATCTAGCAGTCATCTTTGTGCAACAAGGTCGATTGCTCGCAAAGATGACCACACTGGTCACAATCTCATAGACAAAAACTACCAAAAACATGGCAAGATCTTATTGACAGTTTTTCTCGTCTTCATAATGCTATGAACAATTCTATGCTACAAGCGACATTTACTTCTCACTGTTAAAATAATAGAAACGCAACATGCCGCACATTCTAAAGATTGGTGGTTTCATGGCCGTCGCATATCACAGCACAAGAAGCTTTGATCATACCGTCTCGGCTAAACAGGCCATTTTGCAGGGAATTGCTCCCGATAGCGGCCTCTACATCCAAGATTCTATTGGCGAGAAACCCCTTGATCTTGTAAAGGTTTGCTCCCAGGACTTTAAGTCTACAGCTTATGACGTACTTTCTACTCTGCTTGATGACTACTTGCCTGAGGAGTTGAATCGCTGTATTGAAGGTGCATATGGCACTCAGTGGGACACCAAGACCATTACTCCTGTTTCTGCTATCGGAGATGATTGGCTGCTTGAGCTCTTCCATGGTCCGACATCTGCCTTCAAAGACGTTGCACTTCAGATGCTCCCTCGCTTGATGAGCGTTGCTCGCGAAGACACAAATGCAGCTAGTACTAGCGGTCAGAATATTATGATTGTCACCGCTACTTCTGGAGACACTGGTAAAGCTGCACTTGAAGGCTTCAAAGATGTACCAGGTATGGGTATTACCGTTTTTTATCCAGAGGGTAAAGTCTCGGATATTCAACGCCTACAGATGGTGACCCAAAAAGGCTCAAACATTGCTGTTTGTGCTGTTAATGGCAACTTTGATGATGCACAAAATGCCGCTAAAGCAATCTTTGCTAACAAAAAATTAGCTCAGGAATTAGCCGGCAAAAATACTGTACTTTCCAGCGCAAACTCAATTAATATTGGTCGTTTAGCTCCACAGGTAACCTACTACTTTGACGCATATGCTCAACTAGTTGCCAAGGGCACTATTACGCTGGGTCAAAAGATTACCTTCTGCGTTCCAACTGGCAACTTTGGCGATGTCCTTGCTGGATACTTTGCAAAAGAGATGGGATTACCTGTTGATCGCCTTATCGTGGCTTCTAACAGCAATAAAGTGCTAACTGATTTCTTAACAACAGGCACCTATGACCGTAGACGTGCATTTGAAAAAACCATCTCTCCATCAATGGATATTCTAGTTTCATCAAATCTTGAACGACTTCTCTATCTTGCATCCGGCAAAGACACCGAGCTTGTCAGCTATCTGATGAACCAGCTGGTAACTAAGGGTATCTACACAGTGCCTGCTCAGGTGATGGACACCATCCGTGAAACCTTTGACGCTGGCTTTGCCACCGACGACCAGACGCGAGAAACCATTCGTTCTACCTGGGAGAATTGTCGTATGCTGATTGATCCTCACACAGCTGTTGCAAAACACGTACTTGACAGGGTTTCTCGCCAAACAAACGACGTGCGCATATGTCTGTCCACTGCAAGTCCATACAAGTTTTCGTCCGACGTGCTTGCCGCGCTGGGTCACTCGACCGCTGACCTGAATGACTTTGCGTGCATGCATACGCTCGCCGAAATCACAGGCACTAATCCGCCAATCCAGCTTTCATCGCTGAATGATAACGTTATCATTCATACTGACGTTCGCGAGAAGGAAGAACTTGCTTCGTACGTTTTTGAGGCATGCGAACGTATTTTTGCTTGTTAGACTCTGAGAAAGCAGGTTCTACATGCTCGACAACACCATCTTAACCATTTCTGTACCTGCTACCTCAGCAAATATCGGCGTCGGTTACGATACGCTAGGTCTTGCATTTAACCTGCGAGCAAAAATTGCGTTTAGAGAATCTCCTGCGCTTATCATTGATGGCTGTCCCGAGCAATTCAGAAACGAAAACAACCTTGTATGGACGTCATATGTTCGTGCCTGCGAAAAGCTGGGTGAAGAACCTACACCTAAGCACATCACCATCAACTCGCCAATTCCGCTTTCTGGCGGACTTGGCTCAAGTTCAACCTGTGTTGTTGCGGGTATTGCGGCTGCAATGACTGAATCT
This sequence comes from Lancefieldella parvula DSM 20469, assembly GCF_000024225.1. Lineage (NCBI taxonomy): Bacteria > Bacillati > Actinomycetota > Coriobacteriia > Coriobacteriales > Atopobiaceae > Lancefieldella > Lancefieldella parvula. Next base: position 624,287 of record NC_013203.1, on the reverse strand, counting down.
CATGGCGGCTGGGATCCTGAACGTGCGCTTGATTTTGCCTGCAATTTTGAGGGTCATCCCGATAATGTTGCTCCTGCCATCTATGGTGGCTTGACCTCGTCATTTGTTGACGGCGGTCATACCGTATGCACCAGAAGACTTGTGGCGCGTGGACTTTCTTTTGTCGCGATTGCACCGCCTTATACAGTCAACACCGAAGACGCTCGTAAAGTAGTTCCACAAGAAGTCTCTCTTGAAACGGCTGTTTATCAGATGGGACGCACCGTTGCCGTTACTCATGCCCTTGAAACAGGCAACGGTGGTCTTTTAATGGCCGCTTGTAATGACAAGCTCCATGAGCCGTATCGCAAAGAGCTCATTCCCGATTACGAAGAACTCAAACAAGTGTCTAAGCTTGCTAGAGCATGCGCATTTGTCATTTCCGGATCGGGTGCCACCATGATTGCCATCTGCGACTCCCCTGTTACCGCTCGTGCTGTTGCAGAAAACGCCAAGCAAGTCAGAGGCGATCTCTGGATTCAGATTCTTGAGCCGGCGCTTCTGGGTACCGTCCTTACTCTGGATGACGGCCAACAACACCACAGTACTTTCGACGAAATCTAACATATCTTTTATTAGGCACTTTACTCAGATATGACAAAGCCCCGGCTTCTATGTTGCATAGGAACCGGGGCTGATATTTAAGACACGTTTAATATGCTATGAAATAAAACGTTACGCACCGAGATAAGCCTTGCGTACGTCATCGTCATGCAGGAGCTCTTGGCCAGTTCCATGCTTAGCTACCTTACCAAGCTCAAGAACATACGCACGATCAGCAACCTTAAGTGCCATGTTAGCGTTCTGCTCGACCAGTAAAATAGTGGTCCCTGCATCACCAAGCTGACGAATGATCTGGAAGATCTCCTCAATCAGAATGGGCGCTAGGCCCATGGAAGGCTCGTCGAGCATCAGTAGCTTAGGTCTGCTCATCAAAGCACGACCCATAGCAAGCATCTGTTGCTCGCCACCAGAGAGCGTTCCTGCCAGCTGATTCTTACGCTCACGAAGGCGTGGAAAGTGCTCGTAAACCATTTTGACGGTCTTGGCATTCTTGGAATCGGGCTGTGTATAGCCACCCATCTCAAGATTTTCAGCAACACTCATGCGAGAAAACACACGGCGACCCTCAGGGCACAGCGCCAGGCCAGCCTCAACAATCTTGTGGGCGCGTTGACCTACAAGGTTTTTCTCGTCAAGAGTAATGGTGCCAGAATCAGGCTTTACCAGGCCAGCAATGGTATTCAGTGTAGTTGATTTTCCTGCACCATTAGCACCAATAAGGGTGACAATCTCACCCTCGTGGATATCAAAAGAGATACCCTGAACTGCGTGAATGGCACCATAAGAAACATTAAGATCCTTAACAGACAGCAGAGCTTTTTCAACACCAGCTGCCTGAGTATTTATATTTTCAGTGGCCATTAACGCACCTCCTGCTTTCCAAGATAGGCCTCAATAACACGAGGATTGTTCTGAACCTCTTCTGGGGTACCTTTTGCGATGATATTGCCGTGGTCCAGAACAGCCAGTCCCTCACAGATACCCATAACAAATTTCATGTCATGCTCAATGAGAAGAACGGCAATCTTGAAGTCGTCACGAATCTTAAGGACGTTCTCCATAAGCTCATCAGTCTCTGCTGGGTTCATACCTGCAGCTGGCTCGTCAAGAAGCAGAATCTTTGGCTGAGTTGCCAGAGCACGAAGAATCTCAAGCTTGCGCTGAGCGCCATATGGCAGGTTGCCTGCAAGCGTATTTGCAAGATTCTCCATGCCAAAAATACGTAGTAACTCACAAGCGTTATCAGCGCTCTCCTTCTCCTGTTTCCAGTGAGCTGGAAGACGAAAAACGTCCTCGAAGAAGTGAGATGTCATGTGACTTCCCTGACCAACCTGGATGTTCTCCATAACAGTCATGTTATTGAACAGACGAATATTCTGGAAGGTTCGAGCAATACCCATATGGTTTGTTTCAACAACACTCTTACCAGCAAGGTCATAACCATCAATCATGACAGAACCACGCGTTGGCTTGTAGACGCTCGTAAGCAAGTTAAAGACAGTCGTTTTACCTGCACCGTTAGGACCAATGATGCCAGAAATCTCAGTAGGACCAAGAGCAATATTGAAGTCATTAACAGCAGTCAAGCCGCCAAAGTCAATGCCTAAGTGCTCAGCCTGAAGAACTGGAATTGCGCCAAGGTCTCGCTCAGGAATGAGGTTGGGCGATTCTTGTCTAATAAGTTTTGTAGGATTTTTAGTGGCCATCGCTCTTACACCTCCTTCGAATCAGTTGAGACCTCTGCCTGCGTATCTGCCTGGACACCCGCCTGCGCGTTGACCTGTACGCCCGCCTGCTCATCCGAGTCATCTTTATTCCAAGGGAAATCCCTGTTCATGATTCGCTCTATGATGCGAGACAGCGAGAAGTCATATGAGCCAAACAGGCCCTCTGGCCTAAAAATCATGACCAGAATCAACACGATTGCGTAAGCAACCATGCGGTAGTCTGCAAAGGCACGTAAAGCCTCTGGAAGTACGGTCAGGACAGTTGCGGACACAACGGAGCCAAACATAGAACCCATGCCACCCAAAACAACCATAACTAGAATTTCAACAGACTTCATGAAGCCAAACTTTGCTGGTGCCATGACGCCAATGCAGCCTGCGTAAAGACCGCCAGCAATACCAGCAATGAACGCTGAGAAAACAAAGGCAAGAGTCTTGTAATACGTAGTATTAACGCCAGATGCCTCTGCTGCAATCTCGTTATCGCGGATAGCGAGAATAGCGCGGCCGTGTCTGGACTTCATGAGAGTATGAATAGCAAAAATGGCAAGTGAAACAACAATCGCAGTATTCAGGTAACCCGTATAGGCAGGAATACCTGTCAGACCAGATGCACCGCCAGTAAGTTTAAAGCCAAGAGCAGAGTCAATGTTCACCAAGACAACACGAATAATTTCTGCAAAGCCCAAGGTAATGATGGCCAGATAATCGCCACGAAGACGAAGTGCTGGAATACCAATAACCATACCCATGAGAGCAGCGCAAATACCACCAAACAAAAGACCAACAACAAAGAGGATCACTGCTGGTGTAGAGCCTGAAGCCATGGATTGAGCATCCAGTCCAAAGAGCGGCATCATGCGAATAATAAAAATTGCGCAGGCGTAACCACCAATGGACATGAAGCCAGCGTGACCTAAAGGAAGCTGTCCCAAATATCCAGTAACAATATTCAGAGAAACGGTCATCAGTACATATACGCCGATTTGTTCAAAAACAACAGTCTGATAGCGAGAAATAAGGCCCTCTCCTACCAGGAAGTTTCCACCAAAAACAAAAAGTGCAACAAGAATTGCATTGATAGCATAGCGAGCAGGCATAGTAAGCTCACGACGCTGACCATCTTTTCCACCAAAACCAGTGACAATTACTGGGTTGTGGTTATTATCGCGTGGATACATTTTAGTCATGTGAGCCTCCTTACACTTTCTCAGTAACTGGTCGACCAAGCAAGCCAGTTGGTTTGACAACAAGAACAAGAATCAAGAGTAAGAAGACTACTGCGTCCTGCCAAACAGACAAGCCAAAGGCAGCAACAAAGACCTCGGAAAAGCCAACAATAAGACCACCAATAACAGCACCTGGAATAGAGCCAATACCGCCGAGAACCGCTGCAACAAATGCCTTAGTTCCCAACATAACGCCCATGGTTGGAGAAACCTGCTGATATGCCATTGAATACAAGATTGCAGCAATACCTGCAAGCGCAGAACCAACCGCAAAGGTAAAGCTGATAGTACTGTTGACATTAACGCCCATCAGGCGAGCAGCACCCATGTCCTCCGAAACGGCGCGCATTGCCTTACCAAGACGAGTCTTCTGAACCAAAACGGTCAGGGCAACGGTTGCTAAAGTAGTGACAGCAACTGTTAAAAGTGCAGTACCAGAAAGCGTTGAGCCAAATACCTGAACGGTTCCCAGGTCGATGATGTTTGGAATAACCTTAGCATCAGCGCCAAGAAGCAACTGAACGCCATTCTCGAGCAAATAAGAAACACCAATTGCAGTAATCAGAATAGAAAGCCTTGGAGCTTCTCTGAGTGGTGCGTATGCAACCTTATCAATAAGGACACCCAATACAACACAACCAAAAATGGCGAGAAGAACAGCGATTGCTGGATTAAGTCCTAGCTGAACAAGAGCAATCCATGCAACGTAGGAACCAAACATGATGATGTCACCATGTGCAAAGTTAAGAAGCAAGATGATGCCGTACACCATTGTGTAACCAAGCGCCACCAGTGCATAAATACTGCCCAATTGAAGTCCATTGAGCACCTGAGTTAAAAACATCTGAGGCTCTCTTTTCTATGAAGGATTGATTGTGTCATAGATGGACTCTTTGCCATCTTTAAAGGTAATAATCAAGGTGGACTTCACTGGGTCACCTGTTCCCTGATATGAAAGGGCTCCAGTAACACCTTCGACCACACCAGATGCAATAGCGTCAATAATTGCCTGTCTATACGCATCAGAGTTATAGGTATAGCCATGTTTCTCGACAACCTCAAGAGCGGAGCAGAGAATCATTGCAGCGTCATACCCCAAAGAACAGAAATTAGTTGGAGCCTCACCGTATTCCTCGGTGTAAGCAGTAACAAAATGCTGCACCTTTTCATCAGGATTTGAAGCAACAAATGCGGAGCAATAGAAGCATCCTTCAAGATCAGTAGCAGAAGCATAATCCTGCTCACCGCCAATAATGCCTGCCCAACCATCTGCACCCATAAAAGGCTTCTTGCAGCCAAGCTGGCGAGCCTGTGTCACAATCTTACCGTTATCCTGATAATAGTTGGGAGCCAAGATAACATCAGGATCTAAACCAATAATGCTGGTAAGCTGGGCATTAAAGTCAACAGCTCCCGTTGGATAGCCCTGCTGGGATACAACCTCAATGCCCAGCTCACGAGCCTTCTGAACAAAGGCGTTATTTACACCAATCTCATAATCGCCACCGGAGTTAAAGATAGTTCCCACACGCTGATAGCCCTGCTTTTTAGCAAACTCTGCAAGAACAACGCCCTGAAAAGGGTCCGTAACAGTAGCACGAAACATGTTATTACCGTGTGTTACAACATCTTCTGCTGTAGCAGATGCAGTAACACAAGGAATGTTGTCCAGTACCGATTTCTGTGCTAATGCAATGGTTGGCGTTGAGGTAACGTCCCCAAGGATTGCACAAACATTCTCGTCAAGAAGCTTGTTGTAAACAAGAATAGCCTCAGTTGAATCGCCCTTCTCGTCCTCAACAACAGGAACAATCTGACGACCGTTAACGCCGCCCTTCTTGTTAAACTCCTTAAGATACAAAAGAACGCCACTTCGCACAGCGAGTCCATACTGAGCAACGTCGCCGGTAAATGGACCCATCACGCCAACGTAAATGGAGTTAGGGTCTTGGTTCTTTGGCGAACAGCCTGCTAAAGCAAACGACCCCGCAATGGTCCCGGCCACCTCCAAAAAGCGTCGTCGCGTTAGCTTGTGTGCCATATTCATCTCCTTTTCTCCATAGCGTTGAATATGTGACATAACACAATATGGCTGCAGCTCTTAAAAAAGAACCACAGCCAAAAAATGTTATCTAACTTGAAATAATTTTAGAGATATCGGATGTTTCTGCTAGTTCCAGCCTGACGTGACGATTGCGCCTTTGACTTACAAGCTACCCTGTACGCTTCTGCTTACGCCTCGCGTACCAGAGGAAGCTCACCTGCAAAGTGACGAGGCTTATAAGAAGCCTTATCTGAAGCGGTCTTCTCGCCCAGATCAAGTGAAGAGATCTTCTTCATCTTGCTGGTGCCACCCTCAATAAGGCGTAGCAACTCACGCGTTGGCCTTTCGTCAGCCGCCTGAAGCTCAGCTGCCATTTCGCGCTCAACCGCGTCAAAGATGTCCTGAACATGCGAAGATGTATCGTTTGTCGCCTTTACCAGCGGCATTGCGGTTGATTGCGCAACAACACCAGCGTAGTTCGGCTCGCGAGAAGAACGTACTTGAGCTGTAGAAACTTTGTGAGATGCGGCGAGTTTTGCACCCGACGACTCCGCTGGACTTGTAACTTCCGCCTCAGCAGCAGCCTGACCAATAATTGGCAACTGCACTGGATGATACTTGCGCATCTGCAAATTATCATGGCGAGCTAAATGTTCATCCATAGCAGCCAGCGCAAGCGCCCAATCATCAGTGTGTTCAAGCTCATCAATCGTGCGCTTCTCTGGGAAAACTCCCTGATCAACGTAAGAGATACGACTAGAAATATCCGCAGCATGATTGGTAAAGTCTTCAGGAATAGCCTCAGCACCAATCTCAGCAATGCCAAAATCGCGCGTAATAGACTCTTCGCCCACGGCCTTAGTCCACCAAGCAGTGCCAACATCACCAACAGTTCCATCAGCGCGCTCGATAATAGGCAGACCATCCATAGGGTCTTGTCCTAGGCGCTCAAGAAGTACAGCAGCAGCGCCCTTTGCACGAGCAACAGTGCGCTCACGCCAACTTATAAGCTTGGTATAGTTCTCTGCAATCTGCGCGTAGTCGTTTGTAGAGTGTGCAGGTGCTTTCTTAGCGCGAACTGGAAGAACGCCTTCTGCATCTGCGCTTACAACCTGCGGTTTTCTTACAACTGGCTTAGCAGACTGAACACGGATAGAGCCAGTCATATCCCACTGAGAAACTCTCATGTGCTTTGGCTTATATGCAGCAATTGAGCGCCTTGAAGAATCCAGCGGAATCACAACGCTCTGCTCTGGCGAGAAGTCTGATGCTGCTGGAATCTGCTTTGAAGATGTAACCTCGTCTGTACTCTGGAAAGACGTACCTGACTGAACCTCTTCTCCTGTCCCATCGGTTTTCTCGCCACGATTTACAACACGAGAAACAACGAATGCAGTACCAGAAATGACAGCAACCGCAGCAAGTACGATACCGATGCCTGTGAAAATTGCTCCAAGTGGAGTTTGGCGAATTACATTAGTTGTAAGGGCATGCGCAGACGCTGGCTCTGCTACAAGAACCAGTCCACTGAGCAGGCCGGCGACTACTGCCGGATTCCTACCTTCTGTCATACAAACTCCCCCTACAAACGCTAAGAAGATGTATGAAGACACACGCTAAATTTGCATATGCTACTAGACCCAATACGGGTGACGTGAGCAACGGGTGGGCTTCATTTCATCTTTGTGTAATCCGCTGCAACACACAATTGTGCTGTTAGAAATGACTATAGCGTAATTTATTATTTTTTACAGCGTCTTTAAAACTTTTTCATAATTCTTTGGCAGTTATTCAACAAAAAATTAATATGAAAAAAGAAGTGCCTTCCAACAATGGCTGGAAGACACTTTTAATAATCTTAGTTCAGCACTCGCAATGCCTTATGCAACATTACTCAATCTTATATGACACCAGTAACAATCCTCAATCTAACTAGTTCTGTAGATAGTCAGACTGTGCGGCCTTCTTTGCAGATCTAATCAAGAAGTCCTGGTTATTGTCGGTCTGCTTAAGACCACTGATAAGAGCAGTAGTAGCTCGCTCAGTGTTGTTAAAGCCTGCAAGAATACGACGAACGCCCCAAACCATAGGCTGAAGCTCTGGCTTAATAAGCAAATCCTCATTACGGGTACCAGAAGAAACGGGATCAATAGCTGGAAAGATTCGGCGGTCTGCCAGATCACGGTCAAGCTTGAGCTCCATATTACCGGTGCCCTTAAACTCCTCGAAGATAACCTCGTCCATCTTGGAGCCCGTATCTACGAGAGCAGAAGCAATGATGGTGAGTGAGCCACCGCTTTCGATATTTCGAGCTGCACCTAAGAACTTCTTTGGTGGATACAGAGCAGCGGAGTCAACACCGCCAGACAGAATACGACCAGATGCAGGGATGGCAAGGTTATACGCACGAGCAAGACGTGTGATGGAGTCTAGAATAACTACAACGTCTTGACCCATCTCAACCAGACGCTTTGCTCGCTCAATGACAAGCTCAGAAACAACAGTGTGATTCTCTGCTGGCATATCAAAAGTTGAAGCAACGACAGTACCCTTAATGGAACGCTCCATGTCCGTGACTTCCTCAGGACGCTCGTCTACCAAAAGGCAGAAGAGATGAACTTCGGGATTGTTGATGGTAATGGACTGGCAGATACGCTTCAAAATAGTGGTCTTACCTGCCTTTGGAGGCGAGACAATCAAACCACGCTGACCCTTACCGATAGGAGCTACTAAATCAATTGCACGCCCCGTAATGGAGTCTTTGCCGTGCTCCATAGTGAGAGGTTGATTTGGGAAAATAGGTGTCAGGTCTTTAAAACGAGGACGATCCTTAAGACCCTCAACTTCCCCACCATTAACCTGGGTAACTTGAAGTAGTGGTGGATACTTACTATTTACGCGAGCAGGTCCAACCATACCCAAAACGCTATCGCCAGGACGCAGACCAAGATTTCTAATAATCTGCTGGTGAACAAAGGCGTCGTTATCGCCTTCCATATAATTACCTGTACGAATCCAGCCGTAGCCTTCATTGCTAATCTGAAGAATACCCTCAACAGTCTTGAAGCCTTCAGCGGCTGCAGATGCAGCATACACAAGCTCAATCAAATCAGACTTGTGAACGCCCGCATACTCAATACCCAACTCAGTTGCTTTAGCACGAAGCTCCGAAAGCTTCATCTCTTGAAGCATTTCTTTGGAAAGTGAAGGTTTGCTTGCCTGACCTTGCTTACGATTCTTGTTGCGTTGGTTGTTCTGCCTACGATCGCGAGAAGAATGCTCTTGATTGCTAGCGTGTGCGTTTTCCTGTGTCTTCTCGCCCTCCTGAGCTGCTTCTTTTGGCTCAGCATTACGGTGCCGGCGACGTGCCACTCCCGTACGTGAACGTCCTAGACGCCCTGTTGGAGCTACCTCAGCATCTGCCTCTGCGCCAGAAGTCTGCTCTTGAACTGGACTTTCCTGCTGCTCAGCACTGTCTTGATGTTCAACAATGCTCTTCTGGAATGCATTGTCATTCTGGTCCGCTGTACTTTCTGCCTCTGCTTTGGTAAAAGCTGGAACAGGGGTTACCTCTACAGAAGGCTGAGTTGCATCCTGAACAATCTTGGTAAGTCGATCAGTATCTACAACGTCAGAAGAGACCTTGCCGCCTGCCTGGACCTGAGCCAAAACTTCCGCTTGAAGAGCCTCAAGAGTCTGCTCCCGTAAAGCGCGCTCCTCCATCTCTTCTTTGCTTGGACGACCGCGACGACGCTTAGGAGGCTCTGCAACGCCAGCTGCATTTAAAGCTTCAACCATAACTGCCTCTACTGCACGACGAGCTTCAGTCTCCTTTTTAGTAGGACGACCACGACGACGCTTCACAGCTGACGAATTAGATGTCTTTTCTTCAGTTGTATCAGAATTGTTATTTTCAGAAGTAGTATTTTCCGAATTAATATTTTTACTCTTGCGAGGTCTACCACGTCTACGTGGTGCTGGAGTAATTTCTACATCGTTTAAAGAATCATTTTGGACCGAAGATGTTTCGTCCGACATGTACAAACCTCTCTGTTTGCTCATCAAAATAATCTGAAAAAAATATGAGAAATATGATGAAGAGATAACAAACAAAATCAAATAGGTGCAAATCCAAAAAGGAATATACCACGAAAATGCTCGCCTTATGATGAAAAAATAATAAAATTCACCATAAAACGAGCAAATGGGGATTTATAGCCGTTAAATCTTATACGTCAAAGACCCATCTTCTATAGCTCTATAATCTACATAAATCATTTAAACAGCTGTACGACTCTTTCTTTTAACAATGATATCTTCAATTTGCTGAACAATTTCTTTGGTATACGTTTTACCTGCAGGTGTGAGCTCAACCATGGTTACCCTTCTTGAAAGGACATCGTCATGTTTGCGCTGTACCAAACCACTTTCTGCCAAAGCAGTAAGAGACATAGAGACAGTTGGTTGTAGTAGTCCAAGCGCATCGACAATCTCTGTAATTGAAAGAGCGTCTTTAGGAGAATCTAAAATTGCAAGAAGCACCATATCTGCAGCTCGGCAATACAGAGCTCCCATAGCGTTAACATACATAACAATACGTTCAAACGAAGTGCGGGAAAGTGCCTGACCGGGTGCAATACGAGCACAAGTGAGTTTAGAAAGCTCCTCTACTGCTTCTACACCTTTTTCTGTAATAATGCACACTACGTTGCGTCGATCAATAGTGCCTTCATCTCTCTTGATGAAACCAAGCCTTGCCAAGTGCGAGGTACGATGAGTAATCGTAGGACGAAGAGCACTCTGATACTCGGCAATTTCTGAAGTCTTAACAGAAGCACCCTTCACATTAAGACGACACAAAATAGCAAACTCTTCAAATGTGAGTCGTCTGTTAGCAGGCACCACTCTTCTAACCAAGTTGTAAGACCTGCGAATGGACATGTACTCGCGAAGTTCCATAGAGACCTCCACTCTTATGCCCGAACCGTTTACTATTTGCTCGCACAGTGAGTATACCCTTAAAAAATACGTATTAACGTGGAGAAAAAACAATAGTTAGTCAATAATATGTTAGAAAATAGCGAATATATGACATCAATATAGCCATTTATATGCTGTAATATAAAATTTAAGAAATAAAAATTAATTTTATTATCTCTTTTATACATTAAAAAATTTTTTACACAACGAAAAAATGTGTAAATTATCTGGAGAAATTCACTAAAGATACCGTGCAGGTATTCAATACTTGCACGGTATCATGACAAAACAACATAGTTAGATAACAATTTACATTACCTCAGGAGCAGAAACACCAATTAAGTTGAGGGCAATTGCAAGCACGCGACGAGTTGCGTCACAAGCCGCAAGACGAGCCTTAGAAAGCTCTGTGTCTAATGGACGTCCTTCAGAAGGAAGTACCTGGCAAACTGTATAAAACGCATGGAACTGACCAGCAAGTTCTTCAATATAGTGCGTAATGCGGAATGGCGCCCTATCACGAGCACAGCTCTCAATAAGTCCTGGAAACTCAAAAAGCTTACGGGCAAGTGCTTGCTCGGCTGCATCAGAAAGAAGTCCAAGATCAACTACAGAGCCAATAGCCTTACTTGCAACAGCATCCATGCCAAGCGTCTTTGCTTCTTCAAGGTCAATGCCAGCAGCGCGGCGCAAAATAGAACAAATACGAGCGTGAGCATACTGAACGTAATACACAGGATTAGAACTGTCCTGACGCTTTACTTGCTCAATATCAAAGTCAATCATCTGGTTGGAAGACTTTGAAACAAGAGTGTAGCGCGTTGCATCAACACCAACCTCAGCGAGAAGCTCGTCAAAGTGGATACCAGTTCCCTTGCGCTTAGACATTCTAACAGCAACACCGTTTCTCAGGAGGTTAACCAGCTGACCAAGCAAAACCTCAAACTGGGTTGGGTAACCAAGCGCAGTCGCAGCAGAGCGAACACGTTGAATATATCCGTGATGATCTGCTCCCCAAATATCAATAACGTGATCTACGCGCTGGAACTTATTCCAGTGGTACGCAACATCAGAAGCAAAATAGGTATACTCGCCGTTTGTCTTAATAAGTACGCGGTCTTTATCGTCACCAAAATCAGTAGAACGGAAGAACAGTGCGCCCTCGTCAGAACGATAGAGGTAGCCAAGCTTATCAAGAGCATCAAGTGCACGATCAACAGCATCTTTACCCTGGCTATCCTTAACGTACAGAGAACGCTCGGAGAACCAAACGTCAAAATCAGCACGAGCGTTATGGCAGGTTTTTTTAATGGATTCAAGCATCATCTTGTAGCCGCGCTCGCGGAACTCAACCATACGCTCGTCTTCAGACTTATTTGCCCAGAGCTCTCCATCATTTTTGAGGAAGAAAAGTCCCAGGTCAACAATATAATCTCCAGCGTATGCATTACCGCCAAGAGAGTTAATAAACTCGTCAGTAAACGGATGCTCCTCTGGATGAGCATCATCTTCATCTGCAACGTAAGCATTGCGGTCTTCAGCAAGCACCTGTGCAGCTGTATCGGCGTCAATGCCGCGCTTCTGCATAATGTCAATAAGCTGCAGGTAGCGCTTAGAGATAGAGTGGCCAAATACGTCCATCTGAGAGCCGTGATCGTTTACGTAGTACTCGCGCTCAACCTCATAACCCGCAAACGCAAGAATGCGGCTCAGAGAATCTCCGAGTGCCGCCCAACGACCATGACCAATATGGAGAGGTCCAACAGGGTTTGCAGAAACGTACTCAACCTGAACTTTCTGACCAGAGCCAAAAGAAGAGCGTCCAAAGTCTGCGCCCTGCTTACGTACGGTGTTAAAAATCTCATTGCCTGCAGCAGTAGACAGGTAGAAGTTTACAAAACCAGGACCCGCAACCTCAACGCGCTCAATCTGAGCATCCTTGACAATATGAGCTACAAGAGCTGCAGCAATATCACGAGGAGCCTTGTGTGCCAACTTTGCAGAACGCATTGCAACTGTAGAAGACCAATCGCCATTTGATGAATCCTGTGGGCGCTCCAGTCCCACGTCATCAATCTGGAATTCAGGTAACTCACCCGCAGCCTGGGCTTCCGCCAAGGCTTGACGTACAAGTTCCTCGATCTTCTCGCGCATTGTTCTCCTTTAAATTCAGTGCACATGTGCAGCGCAATTACGTAGTGAAGTTGTGTAGTTCCTAAGAGACGCTACTCAGTTTCCTCGGAAGATTTTACCTGATGTTGAGCAGCAAGTTCGTGACGCAAATGAGCCAAACCACGCTCAAGACCCACAGGATAAATTTGAGGGTTTAGGAAGCGTGTATACGCCGCGTCCAGACGCATGAGCGCCGCATGACAACGATCGCGAGCAACCTCAATGGACTCGCTCTCCCCTACGCGCTTGCCATCTTCTACCAGTCGAATCATCAATTCGCGAGAAGTTCCCTCAAGTTTGTGAGTTGAGTATGGATCAATGATATCTACAACAGTTGCCTTAGATTCTGGATTCTTGGTGACCAGGTAATCTGGATCAAAAATCATATCACCCGCAGGGCAGCCGTTTGCATCATAAAAACGACGGATGTGTTGAATGCCAGGAACGGTGCGCTTGTATGCCATCTCAGACAGCTTGATAACAGGAGTCCAAGGCTCATTTGCAGACTGACGACGAGCGGTCAGCTTATAGACACCACCAAGAGAAGGCTGAGGATCGCAGGTAGCAAGCTTAGTACCTACACCAAAAGCATCTATAGGTGCGCCTTGAGCAAAGAGCGACTGAATAGTGTACTCGTCAAGATCATTTGAAACAGAAATCTTTATGTATGGAAGACCAGCTTCATCAAACGCCTTGCGCGCTTCCTTGGAAAGACGTGCCAAATCTCCAGAGTCAATGCGAATGGCACTTAAACGCTCGCCACGCTCTTCCATCTCTTTTGCCACAATGATAGCGTTCTTAATGCCCTCATGAACATCGTAGGTGTCAAGCAGAAGTGAGCAGTTGGTTGGGCTGGATTTTGCAAATGCCCTAAATGCATCAAGCTCAGTATCAAAGGACATAACCCAAGAGTGTGCGTGGGTACCAAAGACAGGAATGCTGTAGATTTTGCCAGCAAGGACATTTGAAGTGCTTGAAGCACCTGCAATATAAGAGGCGCGAGCAACCGCCAATCCACCATCTGGACCCTGTGCTCGGCGCAGACCGAAGTCAGAAACAGGATTGCCCTGAGCTGCCTTGATAACGCGAGCACACTTAGTTGCAGCCAGCGTTTGGAAGTTAACCAAGTTAAGCAGAGCAGTCTCGATGAGCTGACAGTCAACAATAGAGCCTTCAACTCGAACCATAGGCTCACGTGGGAATACAAGCTCTCCTTCTGGGATTGCATCAATGGTTACATTAAGCTTGTGATTACGCAAAAACTCGAGAAACGCTGGCTTAAAAAGACGGCCACCACCAGGAGAGTTAATGCTTGCTAGATAGTCGATATCATCATCTTCAAAGATAAAGTTCTCAACTAAATCAGCAATCTGACCGGTACCACAGGAAATAGCAAATCCACCATTAAAGGGATTCTCGCGGAAGAATGCGGTAAAGCATGCTTCAGTATCAACAAGACCGGCTTCCCAATAACCCTGAGCCATCGTGAGCTCATACAAATCTGTATTAAGACTTACATCCGAAGGCTTGGTACGATCAGTGAGTGACATGTTTGCTCTTTTCGATTGGTCAAAAACTGACAGTGAGACGATATATCTAGAGTAGCAGTCCTACAAAATAAATTGGCTTACAACAAAAATAACTGCGAGAATTACCACAGTTCCAATAACAATTTTTTGCCCCAGAGGCATCTTAATATCTTCATCGTCCTCATCTGGCTCCATGAGAGCGCGGCCTTTTGCGCGTTGCTCCTGAATGCGACGAATTTGCTCAGCTTCCTGCTGAGCTGCTTGGTGTGCAGCACGCTGCTGAGCCGCTCGAAGCTGAGCATCTTCGGCAACGGCAGGCGCCTCTACTTGAGCTGCAGTTTTTACTTGAGTTGTACGGGTCTTCTCGGCACGCAATGCCTCGAGCTCCCTGCGTTCCTTCTCTGCACGCAACGCCTCAAGCTCAGCGCGCTCTGCGTCCGTTAGAGCGGCTGTCTGTAGCACTGGGGTAGTTTTGAGCTCTTCGGGTTTCTCGACAGACATGGTTACTCCTCAGTTTGTGTATTGGAGATGCTTGTAGCAATGTAGCCGTCGTCAGCATTGCTACCGTAAGCAGCACGAGGCTTGAGCGCAGGACCTTCAACTCCCGTTGCATCAAAGGCTGGAACAAAACTCTCAGAGACGGTTCCGCCCTCCTGCCACCACAGGTTTTCAAAGCCCAAATCATCCGCATGACAGAGCACCAACTCGTACTCCTCGTCAGAAAGCGTTTTAGAAAGCGGTCCGCCAGTCGCACGCATGCGCTCGTTAGGTGTGTACTGATTCATGATTGATACGTCTACATCATTATGACAAAGATTCCAAACGCGGTTAAGCACCTCGCAGGAATCATCCGCGTGCGTGGGCATGACCAAGTGACGCACGATAATACCCTGTAGCATGCGACCGTCATCGTCAAACTTGCGGCCACCACGACTCATAACCGAATTGTACATAACCTCAAGTGCAGCCATGGACATCTCTGGATAATCCGCTGCATACGAGAGCTCTTTTGCCAGCTTGGGATCTGCATACTTAACGTCCGTCAGCCAAATGTCAATGACGCTCGAAACTTTCTGAACCACCTCTGGCAACTCATATCCCGAGGTATTGCACACAACCGGGAGCGTAAGACCCGCCTCTTTTGCTAGCGTTACCGCTTCAATAATATGTGGCGAGAAGTGCAGTGGGGTTACAAGGTTAATGTTGAGTGCACCTTGAGCTTGTAGTTCAAGCATCATCTGAGCAAGGCGCTCGGTTGTAACTGGCTTGCCAAAGCCCTCCTGCGAGATCTGATGGTTCTGGCAAAATACACATCTAAGTGGACAGCCTGTGAAAAAAATAGCACCTGATCCAGCCTCGCCCGAGATGGGAGGCTCCTCCCAGAAGTGAAGTGCAGAACGAGCTACACGAATGGTGTTTGAAGCCCCACAAAGACCTGCTTTGCCAGCGTTTCTTTGAGCGCGGCAACGCCTTGGACACAATTCACAGACGTCGTAGGCAGAAAACGTAAGGGCATTAGGTGATGGTGCACTACCCAAGGGTTTCTCGCCTCCCGTCATATCTGCCCAAGCAGATGTACGTATAAAAAACGCGCAGGATCTCTGCGCGCGTCAAAGTCATGGTGGAGATAAAGGGATTCGAACCCTCGGCCTCTGCCTTGCGAAGGCAGCGCTCTCCCAACTGAGCTATATCCCCGTTGCGGTACTTATTGTGGCAATCAGGGGCAGGTATGTCAATGATTATGCGGGTGAAACGAGACGACCTGCAGCCTTCTGCTGACCCTCCGCGGCTCTTCTGTGACTCTTCTACAGAACCTTGCAGCAGAAAATATCCTCCCCCGCAGTCATCTATGAACCCACCTTCATAAGGTGGGTGCCGCACTCGGGCGTTCCAGCTTCCTTAACAACGAAGGATGCCTGTACTGAACACGAGATTAGGCTCCCTGAAAAAACTTGTCGGTTCACCCAGTTTAGACTGCGGGAAAGGACAATTCTTACTATAAAGAAATTATAAAAAGATTAAAGTCTTGACTTGTTTTTTAATGAGCAGCACAATTAAACGGTATGGATTTTAGCAGTTAAATACTGTTTTATTGGAGGGTATACGGCTTGAACCTCTGGGTAACCATGTTTTGTGTTTTCCTCTCAGCTGGTCTTGGTTCAGCGCTGATTACCCCTGCCGTTCGTCAGCTGGCCTGGAAACTTGGAGTTGTCGATAAACCCTCTGCACGTCGAGTTAATAAAAAACCTGTCCCTCGCATGGGTGGCGTAGCCATTTTCTTTGGACTAGCCGTTGCTATGCTGGTACGTTATGGCGTTGAAGCAATTCTTGGACATGCCGAGATTACCTTCTCTTCCCACTACTATCTCAACGTCAACTTCTGGATTGTTGGTGCTGCGTTTGTTGTCATTTTCTTAACCGGCTTACTTGACGACATTTTTTCTCTCAAGCCTATCCAAAAACTTGCTGGTCAGTTTATTGCCGCAAGCATTGCAGCAGCAGACGGTCTGATTATCGGTAATGTCGTTGATCCATTTACCGCGTATGGCTTTGTAGATCTTGGCTGGCTTGCCTATCCAGCAACTGTCATCTACTTGGTTGCTTACGCTAATATCATTAATCTTATCGATGGTCTTGATGGACTTTCTTCAGGAATTACTTGCATTGCCTCTACCACAATGTTTGTACTTTCTATTTGGGCAGGACGATTTGATGCTGCACTTTTAAGTGCAGCGATCGCAGGCACTACGCTAGGATTTTTGGTTCATAACTCGTACCCTGCAACTATCTTCATGGGCGATTCTGGTTCCCTGACCTTAGGATTTGCTTTAGGAACAATTTCGCTTTTGTCCGTCACCCGCTGGGCAGGACTCACAACCATCATTGTTCCTCTCGTCGTTGCAGGTATTCCAATCATTGATACCTTCTCGGCAATCGTCCGCCGTACACGCGCACACGTCAGTTTTGCCACCGCCGACCGCGGACACATCCATCATCGCCTGATGGCGCACGGATACAACCAGCGCCAAGCAGTTCTTTTGATGTATGGCTGGACTTCCCTCTTGTGCGTTGGCTCGCTCATTATGACGCAGGTCAACACGATACCTCGTATTGCAATTTTTGTTCTACTGCTTACCATGTCTGCGCTCTTTGCAAAATATCTACATTTATTTGAGCCCGTTTTGCTGCACCACACTGACCCAAAGACTGGCGAAGACGAGCTCATTGATCCAAAAGACCCGGACTTCGATAAAGAAATTAAACAGTTCCACGAAGAAGAGCACGAGCATTTCGAAGAGCTCATCCATGGAGATTACAAGAACGAATAACTAGGGCAACTAGCTGCTCAAAATCAGCTTTCTGTGCGACCTACGGTCCTCGCCACACAGATACAGCTGCATGGATTTCTCGGCAGATACCTTGCAGTAACGCGTTCTTCTCGCCAAGTGCGCAGACTCCAGCGCGCTTCTCTCGCTAAGTGCGCCTGAAAAGTGCAAAGATTCTGTATTTGAGACACCGATTCTCTAACAAAATCAGGCAAATCCACAGATTCTTTGATGTTATTAGGCAAAATCTACCGATTCTTTAATGAAATCAGGCGCGTAGTAGCTAAAGCAACCGACCTTAGCTGAAACATATTTTCTGAGCTTGAAACGTGCGTCACATCTGAGTAAATTTACTTAGACATGGCGAGAAAAATCAGGCTCACCAGGGCCAGACCGGGGTCCGTCGGGAGCCGGGTGGACGCTAGCAAGCACGCCGGAAGATCAACCGCGCGACGCATTCCATCCGGGTTTCTTGCCAAAAGAAAACCCCGTACATGCAAGATGTACGGGGTTCATATGCACGAGATACGCAGTCCAAAGTAAAACTGCGATGAAATCGCTCAGCGTATACTGAAACTACTCAGCAAGTGCCTTCTTAGCAATCTCTGCAAGATCTGCAAAGCCCTGCTCGTCAGAGTAAGCAATCTCTGCGAGAACCTTGCGATCAAGCTCGACGCCAGCAAGCTTAAGGCCGTGCATAAACTTGCTGTAAGAAAGGTCATTGATGCGTGCTGCAGCGTTGATACGCTGAATCCATAGTGCGCGGAAATCACGCTTCTTGTTGCGACGGTCGCGGTAAGCATACTGACCAGAATGCTGTGACTGCTCCTTCATACCACGGAAAGTACGAGAAGAAGTTCCGTAATAACCCTTTGTGCGCTCGACGAGCGTCTGACGCTTCTTGCGGCCAGCAACTGCGCGCTTAACTCTTGCCATATCTAATCACTCCTTGTTATTTGATCTGGTGGGTGGCGCGCTTAATTCTTAGCGCCCATACGCTGAGAAACTACTGCTGCATCGCCAGCGGAAAGAACAGCTTCTTTACGGAAGCCGCGGATACGCTTCTGAGACTTCTTAGTAAGAATGTGGCTCTTAAAAGCCTTAGCACGCATAATCTTGCCAGTACCGGTGCGGCGGAAACGCTTAGCCGAACCCTTGTGCGTCTTCATCTTAGGCATACTACTTCTCCTCCTGTGTGGTGCTATCCTCAGCACCCTCGGGCTTCTCGTCAAACGCTCCCTTGATTGGAGCAACGAGCATGTGCATGTTACGGCCTTCAATGAGCGGTTTTTGCTCAATTGTGGCATAAGGCTTCAAATCTTCAGCAAGGCGATCAAGTACAATACGACCCTGCTCTGGGTGAGCCATCTCGCGTCCACGGAACATGATGGTAATCTTGACGCGTGCTCCCTTCTTAAGAAAACGAAGCACGTGACCCTTCTTGGTCTCGTAATCGCCCACATCAATCTTTGGGCGGAACTTCATCTCTTTGACTTCAATCTTGACCTGGTTCTTACGAGCTGCCTTGGCTTTGCGAGCCTGCTCATACTTGAACTTACTGTAATCAAGAATCTTGCATACAGGAGGCTCGGCATTTGGAGCAATCTCTACGAGATCAAGACCATGCTCACGAGCTCTCTTCATTGCATCATTGACGCCAAAAAGACCAAGCTGACTACCATCAGCGTCAATAAGACGGCACGTGCGAGCAGTGATTTCCTCATTAATGCGAGGACCATCGTTCTTGGCTATCTTGTACACCTTCCCTCTTGGACAATTGCTTGTCCGCCAATAAAAAACCCAGTGCATAAGCAACTGGGAGACAATACGCACATATAGCGTGCGATAATTAAATTGTCTGACCAGACAGCTGCTTTTGCGCTGTGTAGGTGGGGACTCACGTTCAATCCCACTTCAAAAATACCTTGTAAGGTTACCTCCAACGAGAAAACATTACAAGTGCCAAGTTAGATATGACGAGAAATTCACATCTAGCTTAAACTTTTAACTGGTGCCCGAGGTGGGACTTGAACCCACACGAGTTTCCTCAAAGGTTTTTGAGACCTCCGCGTCTGCCATTCCGCCACTCGGGCAAAAAAGTTTGCATAGGTACTATACCGCACCTATGCAAATCTGTCTTGCTAAATCATCAAAGTTGTAGCTAATTTAATCCTGCAAGAACGGATTGGTTGCAAGCTCTGCCTCTAAAGACGTTTGATTTCCGTGCCCTGATAAAATGATAGAGGTTGGATCAAGCTCTGTCTTAATGCGATTTAAAGATACTTTGAGCGTGTCAAAATCGCCGCCTGGGAGATCTGTTCTTCCAGCAGAACCCTGGAAGAGTGTGTCACCTACAAAAACGGCGCCGGAAGCTGTTCCCTCTCCCACCAAAATAATGCCACCAGGAGTATGACCAGGAGTTTCCATAATCTTGAACTGTGCTGTTCCAACGGAAAGAACATCTCCCTCATGGAGAATACCATCTGGCTCTGGAGCATCATCATAAATGTCGTTTGAGTTGTGAGCCCTCTGTGCAAGCTCATTGTCTGCCTCGTTAATCAGATATTGAGCACTTGAAACTGCAAGCTTCAAAGCCTTAACGCCGCCAACATGGTCTGCATGACCGTGAGTGGCGACAATATACTTAAGTTCAAGATTTAATAACTGTGCAGCAATCTCTGCGCCCGATGCACCGGGGTCTATAATCATGCACTCATTGCCAGAAACATAGATGTAGCAGTTAGTTTCAAGAGGGCCTACCTTAAAAATACCAATCTGGTCTTTTGCGTGATGACATCCGCCGTGACCGTGATGACCGCAGCAGCCTTCGTGTCCATGCTCACCATGGCCGTGCTCGCCATGATGACCACAGCAACCGCCGTGTCTGCCATGCTCTTCCTCGTGGTTATGACCGCAAGAGCAGCCTTCGTTCTGATTAGCCATAAAGTCTCCTTCTCATCTGATTAGCGCCTTCACCTGGCATAATACGACGAGCGTCGTAGACAGAAGGCACGCGAGTCACAAATGCAAATAAGGTGTCAAGTAAGCTAGTATCGGAGATTGAAACAAGAAAACGCATACGCACCACGCCCTGCTCGCCAACTTGTGTAGCAGCAGAAAGAATATTTGCGCCAGCATCAGACAAAGCAACCGTAACGTCTTTAAGAAGACCCATGCGGTCTGTTGCCTCAACGACAATCTCAACTCTAAATTCAGTAGCGCCGCTCGCATCCCAAGAAACAGGAATGATACGTTTTGGATCGTTGGACAGGTCTTTAACATTAGGGCAGTTGGCACGGTGAACTGAAACACCGCGGCCACGTGTGATAAAGCCCACAATATCGTCTCCTGCAACAGGATTGCAGCAATGTGCAAGATGAACAAGTAAATCTGGATCGCCGTTTACCACAACGCCGCAGTTAGACTTCTTAGGACGACTTCCCTTAGCAGTACGAGAAATAACGTACGAGCGAACCAAGGGCTGATCGTTTGCAATGGCCTTGTTCTTCTCCTGAAGGCGTGCTGCGTTGCGCTCTTGCTCAGTAACTATCTCAGGATTCTTCTCTTCCAAAATCTCGCTCACACGATTAACAACCTGTTTGACAGATTGATTACCCGCACCAATACCCGCAAACAGGTCATCTACGCTGCGATAATCAAACTGTTCAATGAGCTGATCAAGCGCCTTAATGGTGCGCGTGGCGCTGATACCATAGCCATGCTTACGCAACTCTTTTGCAAGTTCAGAACGACCGCGCTCTGCATCATCAGACTTGTTCTCTTGCGAGAAATACTTACGAATCTTTGCACGAGCAGACGGAGTCTTTACCAGCGTCATCCAGTCGCGAGAAGGACGGGCGTTCTTGTTAGTTAAGATCTCAATGCGATCGCCCATCTGAAGCGTATGCGTCAGCGGAACAACGGAGCCGTTAACACGCGCGCCAACGCAGTGATTACCTACCTCAGTGTGAACGGCATAGGCAAAGTCTAAAGGTGTCGAGTTAACACGCAAGCTCATGACCTCACCCTTTGGAGTAAAGACAAAAATCTCATGCTCAAAGAGGTCTACACGCAGGTTGTCCAAGAACTCATGAGGATCATCAATATCGTCTTCGACAGCCCAGTCAAGACTGCGACGAATCCAGTTGATAGTAGAGTCAATAAGCTTATCCTCAGAGGACATCTTGCCCTTTGAATTGCCCTCTTCCTTGTAGAGCCAGTGGGCAGCAATACCGTACTCAGATGCTTCATGCATCTCAGCTGTTCTAATCTGAATCTCAATAGGACGACCATCAGGGCCAATGACCGTTGTATGTAGAGACTGATAAAGGTTTGCCTTAGGCGTTGCAATGTAGTCCTTAAAACGACCAGGCATTGGATGCCAAAGTGCATGGATAGCACCAAGCGCTGAGTAACAATCGCCTACGTTCTTGGTAATAACGCGCAGGGCGATAAGATCGTAGATGTTGGAGAACTCCCTGCCCTTACGGACCATCTTTTGGTAGATGGACCACAGGTGCTTAGGACGACCCGTAATCTGAAAGTCAGTAATTCCTGCAGCGTTGAGCTCGTCAGTCAAAGTCTTCTTAGCGTTGTTGAGATCATTCTCTCTTTGCGCACGAGAGTCAGAGACCATACGAGCAACACGCTGGTATTCCTCTGGCTCAAGCCAAAAGAAGGACAAGTCTTCAAGCTCCCACTTAACCGAAGAGATACCTAGGCGATCAGCAAGTGGTGCATACACATCCATGGTTTCTCGCGCCTTAAACAGGCGACGATCCGGTGGAAGTGCCGCAAGCGTACGCATATTATGAAGACGGTCAGCAAGCTTGATAATAACAACACGGATGTCCTTTGACATAGCAAGAAACATTTTGCGCAAGTTAAGTGCTTGCTTCTCGTCCATTGAGCTAACCTCAATAGACGTAAGCTTGGTAACGCCGTCAACAAGCTCAGCAACTGACTTACCAAAGCGAGAAGAAATTTCATCGAGTGAGGCAGATGTATCTTCTACGGTATCATGCATAAGAGCAGCGCAGATGGTGTCCTCGTCCATGTGAAGATCGTGTGCAAGAATAAGAGCTACTTCAACTGGATGGTTGATATAGGGCTCGCCGGAACGGCGGCGCTGGTCTTTGTGGTAGTCAGCGGCAAAGGTATACGCAGCAGCAATCTTAGTCTGAGCCTCCTCAGGCAAATATGAGCGCACGGCGCCCTCAAGCAGACGGTAATTATCTGCTCCTGGTGCCTTAACCTCTTTTTTGGTCCTCTCGTCACTCATTAGAGGACTCCCTCCCCCCATCAAATATTGGACCAATCTCTGGAACGATGGGTTTTGTTATAGCATCTGCCAGCTCATCTAGTGAAGCAGAAAAGACCCACTGAGCAAATGATTCAAACTCAGTGTGCGCTTTAAGTCCTTCAGCGTAGCGAGCAGACTCCAACAAGTCCATGTGCGAAGCTTGACTATTGACGGAAATTACTCGTGTTTGATCAAATCCCTCAATGCTAATAAACCCTAGCTCAACAAAAACGTCAAGTGCAACACGAACGATTTGTTCATCGGCCTTAGATCTTGGATCAATTTCAAGCGCCATCTGTGCAATATCTTCATCAGTAAGTGCGGGATTAGTTGGCTGTGCGACAAGCTTTGGTTGCAATGCAGTAAGCGCACGATAAACTGCAACAAGGGCCTCTCGCTGAGGCGCACGAGAAGAAAGAATACGCTCGTTAACGCGCATATCATGTGCATCAAAAAGCATATAAATCTTAGAAGGCTTGCCATCTCTACCTGCACGTCCACTCATCTGATTAAATGCAACACGACCAAACGGCAGGTGATACAAAATGACCTGGCGAATATCGGAGATATTAACGCCCTCGCCAAACGCACTTGTAGCAATAATGCAGCAAACGTCACCGCGTCTAAATGCACGTTCAACGTTCTTACGTATCTGAGGCGTTAAACCCGCATGATAAAACGCAACCTTATGACCAATTTCTGGAATGCGATGACGCAGCATGCGCGTCAAAGCCTGCGCTTGCTCCCTTGAATTAACGTAGACAACCGTCTTTGTGCCATCAGACACAAGAGAAAGTAGAGCACACTCTCTATCTTTTGCACTACGAAGATCCTTAAGTTCAAGGTTAGTACGAGCAGTTTTGTCTTTATATACGTGGTCTGCATCAATAGAGAGAAGTTCACAGATACGCTGGGCTACCTGCGTGGTAGCCGTAGCCGTTGTGGCAAGTACCTGAGGATTTCCAAGCATCTTAAGTACCTGTGGCATCTGTGCGTAGGCGAGTCTGCCCTCAGAAGCATTCATTCCCACGTGATGGGCCTCGTCAAACACCACAAACGAAATGTTATGCGCTGCAGCAAACTGATCAGCATGGAGCGAGAAAAACTCTGGTGTAGTCAGCACAATATCAAGCTCATTGTTTGCCATGCGAGCAAACAGGTCTTCTCGACTGGTAAGGTCTGTTTCTCCGTTAAGCACCTCAACAGAAATTCCCAGAGGCTCAAAGGTATTCTTCATACTTTGAACCTGGTCGTTGATGAGGGCACGCAGTGGGTAAACAAATACGCTCATCTTGTGTTGCAGAAGTGCAACACAAGCAGCGTAAACTTGGAAAATGAGTGATTTACCTCTACCTGTTGCCATAACAGAGAGACAGGATTCTCCTTGAGAGAGAACCTCTAATGTTTTCTTTTGTAGAGGCAAGAGTTCTCTTGAACCAATCATGGATGTAACCAGGGTCTGAGTGAGCTCCTCATAAGGCAGGCTCTCCAGCTCATGGCGTTTTTGTTGCGACTGTTCTTGAGACGCTTCTTCAGTCTCTGTAGCCTCTTTGGTAACCACAAGTGGCAAGTCAACAGCACTGCCGAGAAGGTCCGCTTCAATGGGACCATCATCTTCATCGGTAAAGTCTCTGTAGAGAATGTCTCTAACCATGAGTTTTGGTTTGGTTCTACCTTGCCAAGTCTCGTTAACTGCCTCAAAAATCAAATCAACAGCACCGTCATACTCAGCTGCCGCCTCTACATGAGGTGTTCTGAACATAATGGATGAAATTGAAGAGATGCCATTTGAAGCCATAAAACAAAGATGAGCTCCGCCTGCGCCAACGCGCGAACGATTCTTCATCACTACGCCCTTAACGCCAAAGAGCGGTTTTTTGTTACCCTGACCAAAAGGCTGCAGCGCCTCAAGTGCATCAATAGAGTTAATAGTAATCTCGTCAAGGTTTACCAAGGCAGTTACTTCTCCTGAAGACTCAAACTCTTCTTCTGGAAGCTCTGCCATAACCTCAGATAAGCGCTTTCTAAATGCATCAATCTTTGATGTTTCTACCGTTACGCCAACAGCACCCTGGTGACCACCAAAACGAACAGTAAGATCTGCACACTGCTCTACCGCATGGAATAAATCAACGGAGCCAACTGAGCGTCCAGAACCACGAGCTACGCCATCTTGGATGGTAAACAGAATGCAAGGTACGTGATAGCGATTAACAATTCTTGAAGCAACAATACCCTTTACACCCTCGTGCCAACCCTCTTTGGCAAGCACAATAGCGTGACCACCGTCGTAGATTTCTTTTGCCTGCTCAAGGGCTTCATCAGTGAGTTTTGCCTCAATAGCACGACGTTCAGCATTAATCTCTTCCAGCTTGCCAGCCAGAATAGTTGCCTCCTCTGCATCTTCTGTGAGAAGAAGGTCAAGGGCAATATCGGTAGTACCCATACGACCTGCCGCGTTAAGACGTGGAATAATAGAAAATGGCAGATTATCTGCAGAAATTTGTGCAATATCTTGACCGGCAACAGCAGCAAGAGCCACCAGACCAGGACGAAGGCCTTTCTGTAGACGTTTAACACCTTCAGAGACCAGTGCACGATTTTCTTTATTGAGCATCATCATGTCAGACAGCGTGCCCAACATGGCAACATCAATGTAATCAAGCCAAAGCTGAGGCTGATTTTGAAGTTGCCCTAAAACTTGTACTAGCTTAAGGGCAACGCCTGCACCAGCAAGCTCTCTGGAAGGACAATCCTCAATAAGTTTTGGATCAGTTACAGGGACACCCTGGGGCACCAAATCTGCGGGTTCATGGTGATCGGTAATAACAACATCAATCCCCTGTTCCAAAAGCCATGCAACCTCTTGAGCAGCAGCAATACCATTGTCTACCGTAATAATTAAATCAGGCTTTCTATCTAGTAAAACTCTTGCTAAAGCCTCTTTAGAAAGTCCGTATCCTTCACCAAATCGATGTGGAATATACGGCAAAACATCAGCACCCAATCGGCGCAAAGCCAAGGTGAGCAAACAAGTTGAACTCATTCCATCAACGTCAAAGTCACCAAAAACAGCAATCTTTTGCTGTTCAACAATGGCCTTTTGAACACGATTGGCAACCTCAGCCATTCCTGGAATACACTGTGGATCAAGCCAATCTCTTTGCAGGGATGGTGAGAGAAACTCTTGAGCTTCAGCTACATCGGTAAATCCACGTGCTACCAACACACGAGCAACAAGTGGGGTAACGTGCAATTCTTTTTCAAACAATGACTCTAGATATACGTCTTGCGTAAGAACACTCCAGCGAGTGCTTTTCTCGATGCCGGGCATCATGTCCTCTTTTCTGTGGCGGCAGAGCCAGCCAGGGGCACCTTGGGTACCCGCGAATGTTTATCTCTTTCATTTTACCCATGTCACCGGACAAAAAATGACTAGCTCGCAAATTAGTGAGCTAGTCATAAAAAATTTAAATCAATGTTGCTTGCGAAAATCTATCAAGAGGACGGGTTTCTCGCCAGAAGAACTTAAAAATCAACCACACCTTCCGAATTTTCCCATTCCTCAACAAAGTCGCTATAAGTACCTGCGAGAATTGCTTCTCGTGCCTGACGCATTAGCTCAAGCAGGAAGTAAATATTATGCATAGAGAGCAGCTGTCCACCTAACATCTCATGCTGTTTGACCAGGTGATTGATATACGCACGAGAATAACCGCCCGTACAAACAGGACAGGTGCACTTAACGTCAATAGGACCTGCATCAGCAAAGTACTTAGCGTTCTTGAGGTTCATACGGCCCTCATGGGAAAACGCGGTACCCATACGGGCGGTGCGCGTTGGAAGTACGCAGTCAAACATATCAATGCCGCAAGCAACGCCGCGAATAAGCGTAGACGGATTACCAACGCCCATCAGATAACGGGGCTTATTGCGAGGCATGTAATCTGCGCACAGTGGAGCTAGTGTCTCAAACATAAGCTCATGAGGCTCACCAACAGAATAACCACCAATGCCATAACCAGGGAAATCACCAATAGACTCAAGGTGCTCAATTGAGCGCTTGCGCAAATCAAGATGCATGCCACCTTGAACGATACCGAAGAGCGCCTGATCAGGACGGGTATGAGCCTTGAAGCACCTCTCGGCCCATGCACTTGAAAGCTCAACACCGCGCTCAACTTTTTTACGCTCTGCAGGATAACCTACGCACTGATCTAGCTGCATAACAATGTCTGCACCAAGGTTCTGGGCAATCTGCATGTTAGTTTCTGGAGTCCAATACGACCATGCGCCGTCATAATCAACTGCACGAAATTTAACGCCCTCATCAGAGAGCTTCATGAACTCTTCGTGACTAAAGACCTGGAATCCGCCAGAATCCGTCAAGATAGGACCATGCCACTGCATAAAGTCATGCAAGCCGCCCATCTGCGCCACCAGCTCATCACCCGGGCGCTGAGACAGATGATACGTATTTGCCAGAATAATCTTAGCGCCAAGGTCACGGACGGTATCAGTCATCAAACCTTTAACAGTTGCCTTAGTTCCTACCGGCATAAAAATAGGCGTTGGAATATCACCATGAGGTGTGTGGAAGACACCGGCGCGCGCATGCGTCTTAGGATCTTCAGCGAGAAGTTCGTAAGTAAACCAAGAATCTTCTTTTTTCTCTGCCCAATTTTCTGTATATACGCAAGAAATTTTGGTGGTAAAACCCTGTGCTTTTTTGGAGCCGTCTGGCATGAAACCTCGATTACAACGTACGAAGAGCATCGACCAGTGCTGTCTTGCCCTCTGTTTTCTGATCCTTCATTTTTATCACACGTGCAGGGCATCCTGCTACCACGGCGTTTGCTGGAACGTCCTCAACTACCACGGCGCCTGCTGCTACAACAGCACCCTCTCCAACACGAATACCCTCAATAACCACAGCGTTTGCGCCAATTAGAACGTTATCCTCAACAATAACTGGAGTAGCAGAAGCAGGCTCAACAACACCCGCAAGAACGGTACCAGCGCCAATGTGACAGTTCTTACCAACAGTTGCACGACCACCTAGAACAGCACCCATGTCAATCATGGTGCCTTCGCCAATTACAGCGCCGATGTTAATAACGGCACCCATCATAATGACAGCATTATCGCCAATCTCAACACGCTCACGAATCAACGCACCTGGTTCAATACGAGCATTTACATCTTTCATATTAAGCAGGGGAACGCTGGAGTTTCGACGGTCATTCTCGATGTCAAAATACTCAAATGCGTCTGCGTTTTGCTCAACAACGCTCTTGAGCTCAGACCAGTCGCCAAAGACAACCTTTGAAGTGCCCTCGCCATAAACGCGAGAAGATCCATAAGACACAGAAGCATCCTCACGCTCTTTAACATACAGCTTAACGGGAGTTTTCTTCTCAGAAGTGGCAATGTAATTGATAATTTCCTGGGCGTCCATGCGCGTCCTTTCTTAAACAAACAGGCGTCGACTCTTACAAGCCAGCGCATGCTTTTATCCAAAAATTAAATCTTCGAAGGTATAAAAACCTGGAGCTTTTGTAAGCAATTTCTCAGCACAAGCAACGGCACCGTTCACAAAAATCTGACGAGATGTTGCGCGATGCATCAGACACACTTCCTCATCCTGTCCAAAGAAGTGCACCTCATGAGTGCCAGCCACTGTGCCGCCTCTCAGTGCAAACACGCCAATCTCGTCTTTAGTGCGAGCTCCACAGAAACCCTCGCGACCAGAAACAACGGGACGAGTTCCCTCTGGGTCAATAGCAGCTAAAAGCAGTTTTGCTGTGCCGGACGGAGCATCAACCTTCTGGTTGTGGTGCGTCTCCACAATTTCTGTATCCCAGCCGTTAAGTGCTTCAGCAGCCATGGTCACCGCACGCCTCAGCACAGCAACACCCACCGAATAGTTTGCCGCGTGGATCACAGGCGCACTCTCTCCCAGCTGCTTCAGCTCTGAAAGTTGCTCTGGCGAGAAACCCGTGGTGCCAGAAACCAACGCACACCCGCGCTCACGTACAAAGCCGACAACAGCATCAAAGGCAGCAACGCCAGA
This sequence comes from Lancefieldella parvula DSM 20469, assembly GCF_000024225.1. Lineage (NCBI taxonomy): Bacteria > Bacillati > Actinomycetota > Coriobacteriia > Coriobacteriales > Atopobiaceae > Lancefieldella > Lancefieldella parvula. The sequence continues at coordinate 595,302 of NC_013203.1, read as the reverse complement.
GAAATCCACAACCACATCAGGCGTCTGCACAACGGTATTCAGCTGATTGATATTCTCGTGACCAAAAGCACCAAGCACTTCAAAGCCGTGATCAATCAGGGTTTGCTCAATGAGCTTTCCCATCTTGCCGGTACCAATAACTACTGCACTAGGCATCAAGAAGACCAGCCTTTCTCATAGCATTTTCAAGCACCTCAGCGTGCTCTTCCGTCATCTTCCACAGAGGCAGACGATAATTCTCTTCCATAAGTCCCATACGAGCCAGCGCGGCTTTTACAGGAATTGGATTAACCTCGCAGAAAAGTGCATGGACCAGGTCAAGATACTGAAGTTGCAGCTCACGGGCAAGAGAAATCTCTCCGCGATGCCACGCAGCTACCAGGTCATGAACCATCTTTGGATCAAGGTTAGACCAAACAGAAATAACACCGGAAGCACCAAGAGAAAGCAAAGGCACAATCATGTCGTCATTTCCTGACCACATAGTAAAGTCATCGCTCAAATAACGAGCAACCCTTGTTGCATATGCAATGTCTCCAGAAGCCTCTTTAATACCCCATGCATTTGGATGTGCTGCAAGTCTCTGAACGTTGCGTTCAGAAATTGAGCAGCCCGTTCTACCGGGGATATTATACAAGATACAAGGGACATCAACGCGGTCTAGTACATACGAGAAGTGCTGGTAGATGCCCTCTTCATTACTCTTATTGTAGTAAGGAGTAATCAGTAGCAGACCATCAACACCTGCCTTCTCAAGAGCTTCTGCTTTGCGCAAAGACTCAGCAGAAGAGTTGGAACCAGCACCACCGATAACAGGGACTCTACCCTGGGCTCGTGCAAGAATTGTCTTGACTACCTCGATGTCCTCCTCGTCTGTCATGGTTGAGGACTCTCCGGTAGTGCCTAGAGCGAGAATACCGTCAATTCCCTGTTCAATCTGGAAGTCAACAAAGTGCTCAAGTGCCTCAAAATCAACATTTCCTTGAGCATCAAATGGGGTTACTAATGCGGTAATTGCACCAGTTATGTTCTTCATATCCATAGTTTTTCTCGCCCTCTAACGTGTGGTGTTTATAGATGTTTGTTGTGCAAGATCTGAAAAGTCTGAGCCGTCAAATGCAAGCGTTGCAAAGTAATCAGCCTCTGTCTCAGCGCGACGAATGAGTTGCACAGATCCATCTTCTAGAAGCAGCAGCTCAGCGGAGCGAAGACGACCGTTGTAGTTATAGCCCATCGAGAAACCATGTGCGCCGGTATCGTGGATAAACAAGAGGTCACCCACAGCCACCTTTGGGAGCTGGCGATTCTTTGCAAACTGATCGTTATTCTCGCAAAGTCCACCCACAACGTTGTACGTATGTGTTGCAGGAGCATCCTCTTTGCCCATAACGGTGATGTGGTGGTAGGCGTCGTAGATTGCAGGACGCATGAGATTTGCCGCACAAGCGTCCACGCCAAGGTAGTGACGATATGTCTCTTTTTGGTGCAAAACGCGGGTAACAAGTGCGCCAGCGGGACCCAAAAGCCAACGACCAAGCTCGGTGTAAATGGAAACGTCGCCCATGCCAGCGGGAACCAAGACCTCTTCAAAAGCACACTTTACGCCCTGACCAATGGCCAAGACATCAGGCTCAACCTGATTTGGCTCATACGCCACGCCAATGCCACCAGAAAGATCAATAAATCCAATATGAATATCAAGTTCTCTATGCAGCTTAACAGCCAGCTCAAAGAGAACGCGCGCAAGGTTTGGATAGTAATCTTCTTCTTGAGCATTACTAGCCAGGAATGCATGAAGACCAAACTCAGTAACACCTTTAGTCTTAAGGTACGCAAACGTCTGGAAAAGCTGCTCTTCTGTCATGCCAAACTTAGCATCATCGGGATTTCCAATAATGCCGTTTTGCGACTCAAACACACCGCCAGGATTAAGACGTGCGCACATAACCTGAGGCATAGTACTTCCCACCGCATCTTCAAGCGTTGTAAGCATATCGCCGCCAGCATCTAAGTTGATAATGGCTCCCAGCTCATGAGCGCGTGCAAAGTCAAGCACCGTAGTGTCGTTTGACGAGAGCATAATGTTTTGACCTGTAACTCCACAGGCTTTTGCAAGGGTAAGCTCTGTAGCATTTGCGCAGTCACAGCCGCAACCAAGCTCTGCCAGCAACTTCACAATGTAAGGGTTTGGCGTGGCCTTCACGGCAAAGTACTCTTTAAAGCCAGTATTCCAACTAAAAGCCTCTTGCAAAAGCTTTGCTCGGCGAACAATCTCTGCCTTGTTATACAAGTGAAATGGCGTTGGATACGTCTTAGTAATTACCTCTAGGGCATCTGCAGAAACAAACGGTTTCTTACTCAAAGCTCCCCCTCAAATTGGGGGCGCAATACACCGTCAAAGTAGCACCCCCGAAATCTCGGACAGTCTTGCATGTATTTCATACAAGCCCACCTGACAACCACGCCTGATTGCCAAGTTCGGCGAACCTCGCCTCCTTCTGGGGTCACTGCCTGCCGGCTAACCCAGAACCCATCGTGCTCGCTCCTCTATTGACAGTAAAACCCTACCACAGAAAGCTCTGTATTTGAGTTAGTTTTGTTCTTCTCGCAAAGTATTAACAAAAATCTTAAGGCGAGAAAGACCTTCTGTCAGATTCTTGTCAGAAGCAGCATAACTGATACGCACATACCCCTCAGCGCCAAAGAAAACACCAGGCACCAATGCAACACCAAACTCTTTAATTGCTCGCTCACAAAACGCCTCAGAATCAATGGCAAATTCCTTGATTGAAGGAAATGCATAGAAGGCGCCTTCTGGCTCTTCAACAGGAAGCTTCATGTCTTCAAGTGCAGAAAGAACAATCTTCCTGCGCTTTTGATAATTTGTGCGCATAGGCGTGACATCGTAGGAAAGTGCATACAAAGCAGCTGGCTGTAAAAAAGAAGGAACGGAAGAGACCAGCTGAGCGTGGACCTTTCCAATATCTGCCGCAAGCTCATCAGAGGTGGCAACCCAGCCAAGTCTCCAACCTGTCATTGCCCATGGTTTGGAGAAACTATTTGTCACAATGCATCTATCAGCCAAATCTGGATAGAGCTCAGCAAAACGAGGGACATTCTGAACGTACGTAAGCTCTCTATAAACGTCATCGCACAAAACATAAAAGCCGTGCTTGCGAGCAAGCTCTGCCACCGCATCAAGCGACTCTTTTGTATACACACATCCCGTAGGATTATTTGGAGAAGTCAGCACCATGAGCTTTGTCTTCTCGGAAATCTTTGACTTAAGCTGCTCTGAATCAATCTGGAAATGATTACCACTGGTATCAAGCGGCACAACAACACCACGATTAAGCTGGCAAAGCGTTCTATATACCAAATACGCTGGTTCAGGGATGATAACTTCATCATCTGGATTCATAAGCGTCAACATGGCAGCAGAAATAGCCTCTGTTGCTCCCACGGTAACCACAATGCCGTCTGGACTGACCTTCATTCCACGAGCTGACTCCCAAGCAGCAATCGCACTTCTAAGCTCAGGAGTACCAATGTTAGGTGGGTAGTGAGTGTTTCCAGCCGCAAGCTCTTTGTCTACTTGATTGCAAATGGAGGATGGAGTGTCTTCTCCTGGCTCTCCAATGGTTAAAGAAATACAACCCGGTGTTGCAGCAGCAAGTGCCGAGAAACGCCTAATGCCAGAGAGTTTGAAAAGCTCTAGTGTTGTATTTCTTAATAGCGACATACAAACTCCTCAACGTAATTTCAATCCATAATAGTTATCATTTAAATCATACGACACTTAACTGATATGAGGTCTGCATGAAAAGAGTTTTGTCTCTTAGCCTTAAATTTATTACTGGCCTACTAAAAAGGGTTCTTGCGCCCCTTTTTAAATTTGTAGGCGGACTATTTATTCTAGCTTTGCTAGTTCTTGGTGGGTATGTCCTCTACCTGCAGTTTACTTACTACCGCATTCCTGACAATACCTCTATATCCAATCAAGGCGCCTCACCTGAAGCTACAACGGTGCAGGTAGGCCAAACTTACACAGCCTCAACCTATAACATTGGCTTTGGCGCTTACACACCTGATTACACCTTCTTTATGGATGAAGGCATCATGCAGGATGGCACACGTACCGTGGGAACTCACGGGCGCGCAGTAAGCAGAAACTCCGTTCTATACACCACAAACGGTGCTCTCACCACCGTTTCTTCTCTCAATGGTGGAGCTGCACCTGACTTTATTCTCTTCCAAGAAATTGATACTTCATCTGATAGAAGCTGGCATGTTAATCAGGTTTCTGAAGCAGAGAACCGCTTTAGTTCTTATGCGTCATATTTTGCTCAAAACTTCCACACCGCGTTTCTCGCCTATCCACTCACTGAATTCCACGGAACCTCTAACTCGGGAATTCTTACGCTTTCAAACGTACTTGCTTCAAGCGCTACTCGTCGCACCTATCCCATTGACGAGTCATTCCCAACAAAATTCTTTGATCTAGACCGTTGCTTCATGATTACACGCTACCCCACAAGTGATGGTCATGAGCTGGTACTTATTAACAGCCACATGTCTGCTTATGATAAAGGTGGCACCAGCCGAGCTCAGCAGCTTGCACTTCTCACCAAAGTTATGTCCGAAGAGCGCGCTAAGGGTAATTACGTTATTGCGGGCGGCGACTGGAACCATGCAATTTTAGGCTCGCTTACTCTTTATCCTTCCATCCAGCAAGTACCTGACTGGGTAGCGGAACTCAAAAAATCTGATTTGCCAGAAGGCTTTACTGTTGTGGCTCCAGACAACCTTAACAACGTTCCTACCTGCCGCGGAGATGACATTCCTTACGAGAAAGACAAAACATACACCACCACTGTTGATGGCTGGATTGTCTCGGACAACGTTGTTGCAACCGCTAAAAATGTTGACACGCAGTTTGCCTACTCTGATCACAACCCGGTTCTACTGTCTTTCACATTAAAGAGCGCAGAGTAGAATAGAAGTTAGTAATACATGTCCACAATATGTGCGTGTTATACCTATAATACGCACATATTAATTGACTTTGTTGCCTATATCTTGTATAACAAAACTACAAGAAAGGCGGGTAATCATGGCAAAAGTAAGCACAAATATAAATTTGGATCCAACGCTCAAAAAGAATGCTCAGGAGCTTCTCAGAGATTTAGGCATGGATCTTACTACTGCTATTACCATTTTTCTTCGTCAGACTGTTCGTGAGCAGGGAATTCCTTTTGAAATTAAACGAGAAATTCCCAATGCTCAAACTATAGAGGCTCTTAATGAATACTCAAACATGAAAGAGCACCCAGAAAATTACAAGCACTACGCCTCGTTCTCCGACGCAATGTCGGAGGTCCTAGATGCTTGAAATCTTTTTAGAACCGGTTCTCATTCTGATCTCTTTTAAAACTAAAGAATAATTTCTGTTTTGTTGTAACCACAACAAAAGCCACATGGAACTCCTGTCACACTTTGGGTATAAAGTAAGCCTAAGTAGACTTTCTAAACTTATCCGAGAGGAGCCCGTATGGCACAGGTTCTTGATTTAAGCAAATCCGTTTATGAGATTTGCACTAAGTTTCCCGTCATTAAAGGCCTTATGGCAGAAAACGGCTTTGCCGAGATTACCGAGCCAGGCCGCCTTCAGACCATGGGCCGTTTTATGACCATTCCTAAAGGCTGTGACCACAAAGGCGTAGACCTTGAGGAGCTCAAGGCAATTTTCCGCTCTCACGGCTTTACTATTCTTGGTGATGAGGAGCCTATAGCTGCAGACACTCCATCTGACGAGAAACCCGCAGACACAGAGGCAACTGACGCACCTATTGCACAAACCCCTAAGGAGCGCAAAGCTCTTATCGCCCAGTATCTTGAGCGCCTCAACGACGGTGAGGACATCGAGGCTGTTCGTGAGGACTTTGCTCGTAACTTCAAGGATGTCTCTGGATCTGAGATCTCTACCGCTGAGCAGGAGCTTATCGCTGGCGGTGTTCCTATGGAGAAGGTCTTGAAGCTCTGCGACGTTCACGCTGCTCTCTTTGAAGGAAAGGTCTCTTGTGCACCAACAGGCGCTGCTGAAGAGACTCCTGGACATCCTGTTTGGACCATGCGCCAAGAAAACGACCGCATTCTTGCCTTTATTCACGACCGCGTTGCTCCAGATGTAAGACGTGCTCGCACGCTTAACGAGTCTTCCAGCAATGAAGAGTGCGCTGGTGTTGCAGCAATTCTAAAGGCTGATATGGACGCCTTTGACGAGGTCTTTGTTCACTACAAACGCAAGGAAGAGCTGCTCTTCCCTCACCTGGAGCGTCACGATATTACCGGTCCTTCAAAGGTTATGTGGGGCAAAGACGACGAAGTAAGAAACGCCGTTAACGGCGCAGAGGCTCTGCTTGAGACTGCTTATGGTCAGTATGATGCTGGTCTTATGGCAGGCGTTGCTGACTATCTGGATGAAGCTATTGAAGGCGCTGAGTCCATGGCTTCCAAGGAAGAGAACGTCCTTATTCCACTTTCCCTTGAGCACCTAACTGCCACCCAGTGGACCCAAATTGCTGCTGAAGAGAACGAGTTTGGCCACGCATTTGGCGTCAATCCACCTTCATGGCATGCAGATCCTCTTGAGCTTGCAAATGACAAACTCAAAGAAATGGAAGCTGCAGGTGCTATGGGCGAGAATAACGCTGAGGCAGAAGAGGAAGCAATTTCTGCTGATGGAAAGGTTAAACTCTCTACCGGTGAGTTCACCATTCCTCAGCTTGAGGCTGTTTTTGCAACCATTCCGCTTGACATTACCTTTGTTGATGCAGACGATAAAACCCGTTACTTCAGCCACGGCGACACCCGCGCCTTCCCTCGTCCAAAGAGTTGCCTTGGTCGCGACGTCTACGATTGTCATCCACCAAAGAGCCAAGAAGCTGTTCGCCGTATCCTCACCGAGTTCAAGAGCGGCAAGCGTGATTGCTCTGAGTTCTGGTTTGAAGTCAAAGACAAGTTCCTCTATGTCCGTTACTTTGCTGTCCGCGATGAAAAGGGCAACTACCTGGGCGCTCTTGAGACCACTCAAGACATCGGACCAATCCGTGCCCTTGAGGGAGAAAACCGCAGAGGCTCTGACAGTTAAGGTCTCATGTTCGCAAAATAGCGCGTAAAAAAGTAAGCAAAACGCACTCACAAAGGCTTTTTAGCTCTAAAAATTTTGTACGACTCGGTAGGCGATGTGTCCTTTTTACGGCACATCGCCTACACTATTTCTGGTCAAAAGAGAGGAGCCTCAGTGCTACAACGTTTACTAGGCACTAAGTATGCATATGCCATCGTTGCAACTTGTATTGTCATCATGTTTTTGCCCTGTGCAATTATTTTGACCTGCTTTGGAATTTTTATTACACCTGTTTCAAACTATTTTGGCGTTCCCCGCGTTGCCTTCTCTGCGGTCTTCTCGGTACTCTGCATTGCTATGACGATAGCTTTGCCGTTCATAGGCAAGTTCTATAAATCACACGACACTCGCCTGGTGCTTTCTGCAAGCGTTATCATCTGCGCAGCTTCATACGGAGCCATGTCAGCCGCTCAAGAGATATGGCATTTCTATCTCTGCGCGGTGGGACTTGGTATTGGCGTACCTGCACTCATGTTCTTGTGCGTCCCTGCCCTTATCAACGATTGGTTTGACCAGCGCGTTGGTACTTTTATGGGTCTCTGCTTTGCATTTACCGGCATCGGCGGCACTGTCTTTAACCCCATCGGATCTGCCATTATCTCCTCTAGTCCTGAAGGTTGGCGTGCTTGTTATCTTATTTTTGCCCTAGTCATGCTAGTGGGAACACTCCCCTTTACCCTTTTTGTAATACGCGAGAAACCCCAAGACCTTGGCCTTACGCCTCTTACCTTCTCCTCTATTGGCGAGAAAAACGTTGAAGTTGAAGAAACTACTTCAACCGACATCTCTGCTGATGACGCAATGAAATATCCAGAGTTTTATATGGTTGCAGCGTTTTATGCACTCATTACTCTTAACCAGCAAATTTCTCAGTACTTCCCTAGCTATGCTGCAACGTTTGCAGAAACCGCTCCTGCAATTGCTGCGGCTACGGGCCTTCTTGCCGGAGCAACTATGCTTGGCCAAGCAATTGGAAAGGTACTTCTAGGCGCGTTAAGTGATATTTCGGTAAAACTTGCCTGCTTTGTAGGAATTTTCTCGGGTATTGTTAGCTTACTTATGTTGGGAATTAAGCTTCCAATATTGCCGCTCTTGCTGGCAGGAACCTTCCTTTTTGGAATTGCCTACGCCCTTACAACAGTCGGCTCACCTCTTTTGGTACGCACAGTCTTTGGAAAAAAAGATTCCACTCTTATCTACTCAAGAATTGCAGGTGTAAGCTGCTTTGTCTCTGCCTGTGCGCTCATTATTTGGAGCTTGATTGTTGACGGTTCAGCCCACGGTTTCTTGGTTCTCTTTGGCATAGGCATTGTACTTATGAGTACATGCCTTGCGCTTGCGCTCACCGCACTTAAGCGCGCTGACAAACGAGCATAAGGTTATCTGGCTCTGTTGGGTCTGTTTCTGGATTTTGAGGAAGGATGATTAAAACAAAAGAAAACTTTAGGTGCCGCTAATAGTCAAGTGCGTATTAAATTTTAAAGAATCAGGAAATGACGTTTCGTGAGAAACAATAATAACAATTCTGTTCTTGGAAAGATCCTGTATTTTCCGAGCGATAATTTCAATATTGTTCGAATCTAAGTTTGCAAATGGTTCATCAAGTATCACAACTTTTGACGGACGAATCAGTGCTCTAAGAATAGACAGTCTTTTTCTTTCACCTCCAGAAAGATTTTCACCTTCTTTAGCAATATCTTTATTCAATATGCTTTTTCTGAATCCAAATTCATCTAGTAGACTCTCTAATTTCATTCTTTCCGATGATGAAAGATGGTCTACGGTTTTTGGATATATTAAATTTTCTATCACAGATAAATTAAACAGTTTATTTGATTGTCCTGAATATGCATACAAATTCAAGTCATCTGCTCGAGAATAAATAGTCACTTTCCCACTCGAAGATTTAATTAAGCCTAAAAGTATTTTTAACAAAGTGGATTTACCTACACCGCTTTTTCCGTCAATTAAGTTGATTCCTTCTTTAAAACTAAAAGTAACATCTTCAAGAATTGTTTCAGATTCATAATTCTTTGATATACCAGACAAAACTATTTCTGATTCAGATGAATCAGAAATAAATTGAATAGTTGAAATTTCCTCAGTTGGCTTTGAGATTATAAAATCTATAAGCTTGTCTGCACTTGAAACGGATTTTTGAATTAACTGAGAATATTTATTCAAATTTGAAAATGGATTATAAAATCTTTGTACATAGAGCAAAAATGGGATAAGAATCATCCAATTCCCATCTTGCGCTAGTACATCTTTACATAAAAAGAATAATGAAATCGCAACAAATAAGTATCGAATACTTTTTTCTATTACAAAGAAAATACTAAGTGCTGCACTCGATAAATTATCATTCTCCAAAATATCAATATTTATACGGTTAAAACGATTAGCCTCTCTCTCCTTACCTTTAAACAATTTAATATATGAAAAGTTATCATTAGTTTCATTAATCTTTTCAATCAAATCCTCATTGAGTTTGATTGTATTTTCTGCAAACTTCTTTTGCTCGGATGCTGATATATTACCGATTAAAACTAATGGTAATATGCCAACTATTAAAATAAGTAACGATGTAATATTTATTTGTATCATAAAAAAGCAAATCCACACTGTATCGAATATATCTGAGCACAAAGTAAAAAAACTTGTTGAAAAAATTAAGCTCAATTTATTTACGTTATTGTCTATCAAATTAATATAAAACGCATTATCGTGAATTATCGCTAATTCATATTCCGTATCAGTAAGTTTCGAATACGCTTTATCTCTTACGTTTTTAATGATGTCGTTTGAAAAGACGGAAACTCTAAAGCAAAAGTAATTTCTAACTATTGTTGAAAGCACAATTAACATCAAAAACTTAGCACAAATAAAACCAATTTGAAAAAGATCATTTGAAACCGTTGTGCTAAAAACTTTTGAAAGTGACTGCATATATTGAATCGAATAAATTTCAAGAAATGATGATATAACCGCTAAAACAGCAAGAAAAACTAGTACATTAATTTTTCCATTACCAATATGAAAGATTTCTTTTATTGATAAAAACGATTCTTTCATATATTTATATCTCCAATCAAGTGCACTGAACTGGACTAAAGAATTCAATTTATGCTGTGTCCAAACGAGAATCATTCAAAAACTAAAATCAGCGACTTTAATTTTACACTTCATTGTTTTTTAATTTTCTATCGATGTTAATTCATTAACATCACTAAAACTTTTGACTAATAAATAGTCAAATACTAATACTTAAGCGCGCTGACAAACGAGCATAAGGTTATCTGGCTCTGTTGGATCTACTTCTAGATCCAAGGGAACAACCTTTACCTGTTCAAACACCATGCGAGCAGCATCCATGAGCGCTTCAAGCTGATGCGCATCCTCTCCTACTTGTGCAGAAACTACATTTGTGAGATATCTTCCGCCAGGAGTAAGGCATTGTGCTACCAAGCTCATCCACTCAACGGTCATCATAGCCGCAGGTGGAGCTTCTCCGATAAAACAGTCGTTTAGGATAGCGTCATAGTGCTTGTTATTAGATGTAGATAGGCTCTTTATATACTCAACGCCATCAGCTATCTGTAGCTGAAGTCTGTTGTTGCTCTCTCTAATAGCCTCATCCACAAAGAAGTGGCTACGAGCTAGAGCTGCAATTTTAGGATCAATCTCCAGTGCATCGCAAGAAACCTCTGGATGGTGAGCTACTAAATAACGAGGATACGAGCAGCCGCCAGCACCAATCATCAAAACTGAGTGTACAGGACAGGCAGCTTCAAACAGCAAGTCATACAATTCAAGATAAGGAAATACCAGCTGATTCTTTCTTGAATCCGTGTAAGTTGCACTCTCATAGGCGCCGCCCTGCCACAGCACGCGTATTTCTCCACCTTCACCATCTGAGATAGGAAATACCAACGCAGGACCACTCAGCGTCTGGGGTTCAACGTAAATACCTGCACAGATTAGGAGCTCCATATCATGAGCAGTAAGCTGTTTTTCTGACATGGAACTCCTTCAAGTCACGTGTTGTGTTTTTGTAGTTAAGTATACCTAGTGCACAGGGTTTCTCGCCAAGCGTTTACCTCAACTCAAACGAATCGGCATCAGTAATGCAGACGCAGGTGTCATAGAACGCCTTAAGTGCCTGGTACCCCAAAAGTGTATCTTTAGTGCCCGCGGTTTCGTAAACAGAGTGCATAGCAAGCTGAGGCAGACCCACGTCAACGGCATGCATGCTGGCCTGAATGTTGGAGAGGTTGCCCAAAGTAGATCCACCTGGCATATCGCTTCTATTAGCAAAAATCTGATATGGAACGTTTTGCTGCTTCCAAATTGCCTCGACAATGGCGCGGCTAAACGCATCCGTGCAGTATGACTGACGTGCTGCTTCCTTGATAACCATACCTCCGTTGAGGTAAGGTTTGTTGGCCGCATCGTGCTTCTCAGGATAATTGGGATGCACCGCATGAGCGTTGTCGCAGCTTACTAGCAAAGATGCCGAGAGCGCACGGTAGTAATCTTCCTGCGTAAAGCCAAGCGTAGCGTTTACGCGCTGTAGCGTGTCTTTAAGGAACGTAGACTTAGCACCCTGCTTAGTGTTTGAGCCAACTTCTTCGTTGTCAAAGCAGGTGTACACAGAGATGTCCTGCTCATTTGAAGACGCAAGGAAAGCTTTAAGTGCTACAAAGGCACACTGCAGGTCATCCAGATGACCAGCGGAAACAAACTCCTTCTTTGCGCCCCAAATACGACCACCTGTGTGATCAACCAAAAAGAGATCGCGAGAAAGAATGTCCTCTTGAGACGCACCTGCTGCATCTGCTACCAGGGCGTTAAAGGCGCCGGGATTGAGCTCTCCAACGCTGAAAAGTGGCATCAGATCTTTAGCACGGTTGAACTCTGGCGAGAGACCATTTTTGTGCTCAAGATGAATAGCCAAGCTTGGAATCATGACAACGTCATCTTCGATGTTGACCAGCCTGGACTCTACCTTGTTTCCTACCTTGACCAGCACACGGCCAGCAACACCCAAAGGACGGTCAAACCACGTGTGGTCAAGCATGCCGCCGTATGCCTCAGTGTTCAGACGAAGCGAGTTGCCCTCGCCAGTAAGCTCTGGCTGGGCTTTTACCTTGTAAGTTGGAGAATCGCCATGGGCAACAGCAAGCTGGAAGTGATAAGGAGTATCAGCGTTTGAGGTTTGAGCCTCACGGTATTTCTCGCCAACTTTCCAGGCAATAATTGAAGAATTGTTGCGTGTTGTAAAGTAAGAGCCGCCTGGCTGAACATCCCAAGAAGAACCCTCAGAGAGGTAAGTGAAACCGTTCTCTAACAGGTAGTCTTTGATAGTTTGTGTAGTATGAAACATGGAAGGACTCTGCTTAATAAAAGCAAGAAGCTCCTCAGAAAGAGCAAGTGACTCATGTAAATCCGACATGACTAAAAACCTTTCATAAAACTGTGTTGCACTCAACAGCCTAGCACGCATTTTTAGTGAGGCGCCCATACTTTCTAGAAAATGACGTAAAGAATATGCGCTTCAGGGTAGATACTTATATGTTGAACTAATTCTCACCCACCAAAGCGAGAGTGTATGGATATCAATCAAGCTATTGAGCACGCTAATGCGTTTGTCATACCTGGTCTTCTTGTTGATGATCAGTCCATCATCGGCGAGATCAACAAAAACTGTGATGCTATTAAAACGCTGTTTGATGCCTGGAAGGAAGCACCTCTGGGCCAAGAGCCTGTAGAGTTTTCTGTCATTCAACAGCTTGCTGATAGAACGCGCTCACTATGCGACACTTACGGCGTTGAGAGGCTCAGAAACCATCGAGGTGTTGGTCTTTCTCGCGGTCTTTCTAACGATGACCTTGCAGCTGCTGTAGCAAAAATGCAGCGTCGTCGTCCTAAGGCTGTCTACAAAACCGCAGGCCCGCTTCTTAATGACTTGCAAATTGCGTATGTCGAGAAGAGCGTTTCTGGCACGGTCTTAGGCATTGATATTGAAACTACATCGCGCTTTCCTGAACTAGGATACATTGTTAACGTTGGCTTTGAGTTCTGGAATCTTGGTCGCAATACCGTTCCGGTAGAGCCTCATACTGCCTATTTTGGTATCCCAGAGATATACAAAGAAAAAGGCGTTCCACTTGCCGATATTCACCAAATTACCTGGAAAGATGTTGAAGGCAAAAAATCATTTAGAGACGATAAAAAAGCCCAAGAAGCCCTGCTGACAACTATGAAAAAGATTCCTTTTATGGCCCATAACGCCGCCTTTGAGGATTCTTGGTTCATGTTCAACATTGATGGCTACGCAGAGGCCAGAAAAGCGGGCAAGATTATTGTTATTGATTCCCGCGATATCTGCCGTCGTTTGGACCCAGAAATTAGATCTCTTCCACGCGAGTCTTCCCCTGCCGCGCTTGAGAACTGGGCACGTCGTAGACATACACTTGCAGCAGACGAGAAGGAACGTCACTTGGGACTTGAAGACGTAGACCTTATGATTCGTACCGTTCAAGCAGAATTTGCAGACCACAATATGTTTGAAGACTAGACAACGTTGTCGGTCACGCACGGTCAAGCGTTTATACTAAAGAGTGCATAAACTAGATTTTCTCGCTAGAAAATAACTGCCAAGGAGGAGTTTTGTCAGAGAAGCAGGTAAGGGTACGTTTTGCACCATCCCCAACAGGTAAGCTACACATTGGAGGTGCGCGCACTGCTATCTATAACTGGGCTTTTGCTCGTGCAAATGGTGGCAAGTTTATTCTTCGCATTGATGACACAGATCCTACGCGCTCAACTGAAGAGAACACTCAGATTATTCTTCGTGCTATGAAGTGGCTTGGTCTTGATTGGGACGAGGGTCCAGATAAGGGCGGCGATTGTGGCCCTTACAGCCAGACCGAGCGCCTTGACCTGTATCGTGAAGCAGCAAATAAACTGCTGGCAGAGGGCAAGGCATACCCTTGCTTCTGCACACCAGAGAAGCTTGCTGAAGATAAGAAAGCTGCTGAGGAGCGCCATGACCCCTTCCAAGGCTATCAGCGTACCTGCAGAAACATTGATCCTGCAGAGGCACAACGCCGCATTGATGCTGGCGAGCCTTATACTATCCGCATTAAGGTTCCTCTGGACCGCGGCGACGTCATTGTCCACGATGCTGTTCACGGTGACGTAACCTTTAACGCTCGCGAGCTTGATGACTTTATCATCTTCCGATCTGATGGCACCCCAACCTATAACTTTGCCACCGTTGTTGATGACGCTGACATGGGCATTACCCACATCATCCGTGGCGACGATCACCTGTCTAACACTCCTCGCCAGATTATGGTGTACGAAGCTCTTGGCGCACCTGTTCCAACCTTCGCTCATATCTCCATGATTTTGGGTCCTGACGGCAAGAAACTCTCCAAGCGACATGGTGCAACCTCTGTTGAAGAGTATCGTGACCAGGGCTATCTTGCAGATGCCTTTGTCAACTACCTGGCTCTTCTCGGCTGGTCACTTGATGGCGAGACAACCATTGTTCCTCGCGACGTTTTGGCATCTCAGTTCTCTTTGGATCACGTTTCCAAAAACCCTGCAAAGTCCGATCCTGAACGTCTGAACTGGATTAATGCTACCTATCTTGCCAATATGGACAATCAGACCTTTGCACAGACTGTTCTAATTCCAGAACTTGTTAGCGCAGGTCTTGAGCCTGTTCAGGGCAACGCAACTGACGCAGATGAGATTTACGCAACTCGTCCAGGTTGGTATGACCTGCTCTCCGAGATTCTTCGTCCTCGTACCACAGTAAGCCCAGACGTCATTGAGAAGTCACGCTTTTTGTATGAAGGTGCAAACGTCACCTTTGATCAGAAGAGTGTTGAGAAGGGCCTTACCAAAGACGCTGCTCAAAGTGCAACTGTTCTTACTGCTGCAAAGACTGCTCTTGAGGGCGTTTCTGAGGAAGAGTGGAAGGCTGCAGCGATTGATGCTGCCCTTGAGGTGCTTCCAGAACAGCTTGACCTAAAGAAACGCGTTGTCTTCCAGTCCATTCGCGTTGCTGAGTGTGGCAACATGGTCTCCCCTCCTCTTGGAGAGTCTATGGAGCTTCTTGGCCGTGAGGTTTGCCTTGCTCGCCTTGACCGCGCCATGGAGCTTTGCAAATAACACACTGAATACGTGTTTGCCGCGTATTCTTCCAAACGTAAGTGGGTATCAAAAGTAAAACCACGCAAGAGCTGTAAAACAGATGGTTTTGCAGCTCTTTTATCGTTACCGTTTGTTCAGTTTTGGAGTAACTATGATTTCTATGTCTGCGTTTGAGGTTTTAGGCCCCATTATGGTGGGTCCTTCTTCCTCGCACACAGCAGGAGCCCTACGCATTGCCCTAGTTGCACGCTCGCTTGCACCAAAGCAGCTGGAGCACGTTGAGTTTTGGCTCTACAACTCCTTCTCTCATACCCATCTTGGCCACGGCACCGATTATGCTCTCATTGCAGGCATCTTGGGCCTTGCGCCAGACGATACTCGCGTCCGTGAAGCACTTGCCTTGGCAGAAGAAGCCCACCTCAACTACAGCGTTATTGAAAAGGGTGATGACGAAACCCTTCACCCAAACACCGTAGAAATTCACCTCTACGGCGCAGATAACGCCCACGTCTCCGTTATGGGTGAGTCTGTTGGTGGTGGCCGTATTCGCATCTCTGGCGTTAACGGAGCACGTATTCACATGTCCGGTGATATGCCCACTATCTTTGTTTCGCATCGCGATAAACCCGGTGTTCTTGCAGCTCTCACTACTATTTTGGCTACGCAAAATATCAATGTTGCAACTATGCGCACCTTCCGCTCAGAGCGCGGCGGCTTTGCTCACACCGTCTTTGAGATTGACGAGCCTATTGAGCAGAAAGTCTTAGACCTCTTTCAGCTAGCGCCTCATGTTTCGTACGCTGCTCAAGTTTCTATTCCAGGAGCAGCTCCACAGGTCACAAACGACGTACTTTCGGGAGCCTTTGACAACGGCGCAGATCTTCTCGCCAGGTGCTCCAAGACGGGAGCCTCCATTGGCCAAATTATGCGCCAGCGCGAGAAGGGCTTGCGACCAAATGCTAACGTAGACGCAGAGATGACTCACGTTCTTGAAATTATGCGTGATGAGGTTCACGACACCATCAAGACGCCTCGTCAGTCAATTGGTGGCCTGCTCAATGGCCAAGCCAAAACCGTAGCCAATACCCCGCCTGCAATCTCGAACACGCTTATGGGCACCACACAAACGCGAGCTATTGCATACGCTATGGCTGTTCTTGAGCGCTCGGCAACCATGGGCGTTATTGTTGCTGCTCCTACCGCAGGAGCATCTGGTGTTGTACCGGGATCGCTCATCTCTGTTGCAGAAGAGATTGGCGCCACAGATGAGCAAGTTATCTCTGCGCTTTGGAATGCAAGTGCTATTGGTGCCATCTTGACCACCAACGCAAGTGTTTCTGGTGCTGAAGGCGGCTGTCAAGCAGAGGTCGGATCTGCTGCCGCGATGAGTGCATCTGCACTAACCGAGCTTTTGGGCGGCACTCCTCAGCAATGCTTAGACGCAGCTTCCATTGCTATCTCTAACCTTTTAGGACTAATCTGTGACCCTGTCAGAGGATTGGTTGAGTATCCTTGTCAGGATAGAAACGCCATTGGTGTAGCCGCAGCTATAAGTTCTTCTCAGCTTGCTCTTGCAGGCGTTGGTAACCCAATCCCGTTTGATGAGGTTGCTCATGCTATGGCAGAAGTAGGTGCCGCACTCCCCGTTTCACTCAGAGAAACAGCTAAAGGCGGTCTTGCAGCTACTCCAAGCGCTCCTACCGCATGTGCAAGCTGTACGGGTTGTGTTTCTCTAGACCAGACACTTCTTGATGCAGAGCGCATACTCAACGCAAACAACAAAGACGTTCCTTGTGCTTAAAGACACATTCTATATACTATTTTTGCTGCAAACTGAATTTCTTGAAATTATTGCTTGCATCTCTGACAAGTCTCCTTTATAGTTATTTCTCGCGCTGATGCGTACGGATGACATCTTGGGATATCGTCTAGTGGTAGGACAGCGGATTCTGGTTCCGTCAACGGGAGTTCGACTCTCTCTATCCCAGCCATGTCCTCCCAGTCATATATGGCCCGTTCGTCTAGCGGTTCAGGACGCCGCCCTCTCAAGGCGGAGATCACCAGTTCGAATCTGGTACGGGCTACCAAAAGTTCAAGGACTTCTTCGGAAGTCCTTTTTGTTTATCTCAACGCTACTTTTACTTCTATCGTAAAATAGACCAGTCTGTTTTAAGTGGTTGTCGCACTCACTAATGCGACCATGAAGTATAAAAATTTTTACTGGCACCTTGATTGGATCAGGATGTGGCTTGAGTTCTTCCAAAGTGCAGTTGTAATTGTTGCCCTACTCTATGTGCCGGGCGTCATTTTGCTGCACGCCTCTGGTATGTCAAAGCCTTGGGCATTTGTTACTGCTCCTTTAGTAAGCTGCGCTCTCTACTTTATTGAGGGAGAAATCTTTAGTGCACTTAACATCCCTGTTCCCTTAGCTGTAATGATTCTTGTTCCACTGCTTATCGCAGCTCTAGTCAATGGCTACGTTTATTACGTTGCATCAAAAAACAAAGAAGATCACAGGGGCGAGAAACCCATCAAATCCAAGGCATCGCGAGCGGTCAAACAACCAACTTACCGCATGCCCTCATTTGTCTGTGAAGAGCTCCCCTTCTGGATTCCTCTTCTGTATGTAACAATTGGTCTTCTTACTGTGGGACTTCTTTTCTTACCCACCCTGCCATCTGCTAGCTCTTTTGTGCAGGGCTGGGATATTGTGCATCACTTAGATGTTACGCAAGCAATGATCGAGTCTCAAAAATACTCATCCATTCACTATGACTTCTACAGCACCATAGAAGCCTCAATTACCCCTTGGGAGCCGGGGGCTTCGGGATTTTATCCTTCCGGCTGGAACATCATTGTTGCCTTGACGACACAACTTGTTTCTACAACAGTTCCTATTGCAGGAAATGCACTCAACTTTGTTAGTGCTGCAATTATCTTTCCACTCTCAATCTGCTCGCTTATTGCCAAAGTTCTTCCCAAACACCGCATTGCGCTTACAAGCGGAGCTTTTGTTTGTTTAGCATTTTTTGTTTTCCCGTGGTCGCTTTTAATCTACGGACCAATTTTCCCTAACACTGTAGCCTTCTGTGTAATGCCCTCTATTTGGTGGATTTTTATGCAGATGACTCGTTCAAAGACTCCAAAGCATGACCTTATCTGGCTTGTTATCATATTTATTCTTGGTTGCATTACCCTTTTTGTCTTGCATCCTTCCACGATTTTTTCGTCAATTGTGGTTCTTTTGCCTTGGAGTTTTGCACGTATTGGAGAATCCAAGCGCAAAGTTGTTCTCTTTGGAAAAAGAGTCAAGCCTGTCACACTAGCGTATGCATTCTTTATCTTTGCGCTGGTTATATGGTCTGTTTTCTACTATGTTTTAATTATTCGAGGCGTCGCGCTCAATTTCTGGTGGAGTGCTTACTCAAGCTTACAAGATGCCATTTTGCACGCCCTTGGCATGGACTTTATTGGGCAATCGTATGCGGGTGGAGAGGTTGTTTCTCCACAGCCTATACTTTCAATCTGCGTACTAGTAGGCGCAGTATGGACATTCAAGCATAAACAAGCTCGCTGGATGGTATCTGCCTTTTTGTACCTATCCATCCTCTGCATTTTTATTATTACGTTTGATGTTCCGCTGAAAGGATACCTCTCAGGATTCTGGTATACCGATCCATTCCGCATTGCCGCCAGCTGCATCATTATGGCAATTCCACTTGCAGCACTTGGTCTTGCGACCCTTGTTGAAGCTGCGCTGGAAACATTTAGCACCTGTAGAGAAAAGCTCTCTCAGTACCAAAGTCAGGGTCAAGGTCAGGCTAAGAACCAGGCTAAAACGCAGACCTGTGTCTTTTATAACATTTGGGCAAAACCCCTAATTGCAGGTGCAGTTATTGCGTGCGTAGTTGCACTCAACTATGTAATTCCTATGCCTAACCTTAAATCAGAAGAACCAATTCCTGCAGCTCTTGCCTTTAAGCAGGCTTCCGAGAAGGCCTATGGTGACCATTACATTTTGACATCAGAGGAACTAGAGTTTTTACGCCGTGTTGAGCTTACCGTTCCTTCAGGTGCTGTTATTGCAAATCTACCTCAAGACGGCAGTCTCTGGGCATATGGCACTAACAACATACATGTGCTTTGGCGCTTCCCTAACGGCTATGACGCCTCAGAACGTCCCGCAAGTGCAATTCTTCGTAAGCGCCTTAATCGCATTGCGAGCGACCCTGAGGTACTTCAGACGGCGCATGATCTTAATGTGCAGTACGTCCTTATTCTAAACAACGTTGTTGATTACTCTAATGCTGTTACCAGTACCTACAAACCTGGAACTTTTAGAGGTATCACACAAATAACAAACACCACCCCAGGTTTTGAGGTGGTGCTGGAAGAAGGTTCAATGAGGTTGTACAAGATTACCTTGTAAGAACGCTATGCCTGAAGTGCAGAAACTGCGTTCTTGAGCTCTTGAACACGATCAGTTGCTTCCCAAGTGAAGTCTGGGTCTTTACGGCCAAAGTGACCATATGCTGCTGTCTTAAAGAAGATCGGACGACGCAACTTAAGATCTCTAATAATGGCACCAGGACGAAGGTCAAAGACCTTCTCGATGGCCTGCTCAATAACAGCATCGTCAACAATACCAGTACCAAAGGTATCAACCATAATAGACAGTGGATGAGAAACACCAATAGCGTAGGCAAGTTGAACTTCGCACTTCTTTGCGAGACCAGCTGCAACAACATTCTTAGCAACCCAACGAGCCGCATACGCTGCTGAGCGGTCAACCTTGGTGCAATCCTTACCAGAGAAAGCGCCGCCGCCATGACGACCCATGCCGCCGTAAGTATCAACAATAATTTTTCTACCGGTCAGACCAGTGTCTCCCATAGGTCCACCAACAACAAAGCGACCAGTTGGATTAACGTAAATATCGGCGTTATCCCAAGCAATGTTGACCTCACCCATTACAGGAGCAATAACATAGTCGATCATGTCCTGCTTGATGATGGACATGTCCTCAATCTCTGGAGCATGCTGCGTGGAAACAACAATGGCTGTAACCTCGACGGGTTTCTCGTCCTCATAGCGAACGGTAACCTGAGTCTTGCCGTCTGGACGCAAGTACTCAACCTCACCAGACTTACGTACCTCTGAGAGACGCTGAGCAAGACGCTGAGCAAGATAAGCAGGCATCGGCATAAGAACATCGGTCTCATCAGATGCAAAACCAAACATCATACCCTGATCGCCTGCACCGATAAGATCAAGCGGATCAGTAGTACGTCCCGCCTGAGTATCAAAAGACTGGTCAACACCTTGAGCAATATCTGGACTCTGCTCATGGATAAGGCTCAAGACACCGCAGGTCTCGCAATCAAAACCATATTTAGCACGGTCGTAGCCAATATTTCTGAGGGTGTTACGAACAATCTCTTGAACATCAACGTAGGATTGAGTACGAATTTCTCCTGCTACCACAATAGTTCCTGTAGTAGCAAAAGTCTCGCATGCACAACGGACGTTATCCAGACAAGCTGGAACGCCGCTTGGAGAAACGTATCCACGCTCTTCAAGCTCTGCCTCTTTTGCCAAGATTGCATCAAGAATTGCATCAGAAATCTGATCGCAAACCTTGTCTGGATGTCCCTCAGTAACACTCTCTGAAGTGAACAAATAGTTTTTGTGTGCCATGAACTGTCCTTTCACACATGGCTTCTAGGAATAAACCTTGCGTTTTTCTACGCGCAATTAGTACTACTATACCCAGACGTACGCGGATAAGGTGGTAAATAGTAAAAATACCCTCTATTAATGCGTCTTGGCATCTAAACCAATGCCGGTAAGCATAAGACTGAGAAGGTCCTGCGAAAGTTGAGAAGAATCTTCTGCTCCGCGACGTTCTCCCATTAAACCAATGGCAGAAAGCACAAGAGCTCCTGTAATAGAACATGCAGCAAGTCTTGAATTAATGTCTTTGCGAACAAATCCTCGCTCTTTTCCAAGCTCAAGCTGACTCACAAGTAAAACCACCACCCTTGAAAGAGGGCCCTCAATATTAGTGATAAGGGCTTGTTCTGAACTAGCAAGCTTATTAATAAGCGCCAATACCAAAGGTGAGTCTGGCAAAATATGGGATGCAAGCTCTGTGACAATTGCATGAAGTGTCTCTACCGAGGCAGGCTTATTTTCAATTGAACGTGCAATGTCTTTTGCAAGTTCATCAACACTTTCATCAAAGATTGCTTGCAAAAGTGCTTCTCTATCAGAAAAATAGTAATAGAGCGCCCCTTTAGAGAGATGTGCGCGCTGAGAAATTTCACTCATTTTGAAATTAGTATTTCCACGTGCAAGCATAAGTTCTGTAGTTTCATGCATAATACGCTTACGTGTAGTAGCACTCTTTTTAGTGCGAGCTTCAGCTCTTATGTGTGATACTGATGCAGCTACTGTGCCCACAACTTCCTGTGTGTGGTTATGCGCGTGAGCAAGATAGGTCATTACATCGGCTACAACATCTGTGTTTTTCTCGCTCATAAATCCCCCATTACATCAGATACCAGCAAAAACAATAATTTAATTCCTATGTATCACTATAACGTTTATGTGAAAAACAAAAAATATCAAGTTAATTATGTTTCTACATACAAGAAATACTATGCTACTTTCTCGATTTTTGAATAGTGTTCAAAAATCTGGGAACAAGAAGCTTGTCCGCACAAACACCTAGAGAATGCTTGTAGATCTATATAAGGAGTACTCATGAACGTGGTTTGGAATATATTCCTACACGACATAAAACGTATCCTAAAAAATCCCATAGCCGTCCTTGTAACTATTGGTGTTTGTATAATTCCCTCGCTCTATGCGTGGTTCAATATTGCCGCAAACTGGGACCCCTATAAAAACACACAAACAATGCCTATTGCTGTAGTTTCTGAAGATGTAGGCGCTGAAGTAGGCAGCCAAGGACACATTAATGCGGGAGACTTAGTAGTAGACAAGCTTAAAGACAATAATCAGCTGCAGTGGACTTTTGTTTCAAAGGAAGAAGCATTAGATGGAGTGTATTCAGGTCGTTTTTATGCAGCAGTAGTTATTCCTTCAAACTTTACGCAAAGTCTGGCAAGCGTTATTTCTGGAAATCTTGAACGTCCTCAGATTGAATATTTTGTAAACGAGAAACTCAATCCAGTTGCACCCAAAGTCACGGACTCGGGAGCAAAGACTATTGAAACACAGATAAATGAGCAATTCTTATCAAAAGTTGCTGAAGTAATTTCTGAACATGTTGTTGACCTTGCTGGAACTATCTCTTCACAAGTAATTTCTTCTGAAACTGGACTTGCTGGCGATCTTGCTCAGACAAGCAATAACTTAAACGAGATTTCTTCTAACCTTGCACAAACAAGCACCGCTCTTGCAGATGCTCAAACAACCCTTGCACATACACAATCAACGCTTGATATTCTCATTAAGACATCTGACAGTTCTCATCAAACGCTCGATGACATTACAAGTCAGCTGACTCAGGCAAGAAATGACACTACTACCCTTGCATCAAAACTCTCTAGTGCACTTGCCGTTGGTTCAACACAGCTCACCGATGCATCAAATAAAGCAAACACTGCAGTAGGTGTCATAACAGGACGTGTATCTACCGCCTTAAGCACGGCAGAAGGAAGCGTTACCTCAGCTCAGTCGCTAGTTCAATCACATCAACAACTTCTCCAGGAACTTTTAGCCTTAAGACCGCTAGTTCCTACGTTTCAACAAAGTCAATTTGATTCCGTGATATCTACCCTCACAACGCAAGTATCCAATGAACAAGCCGCTCTTGTACGAGTCCAAGTTGCAGTTAGTGATCTTGAAGCAAACAACAACTCACTCTCTTCTGTCTCTAACTCACTGAATAACACTATTACTACAAGTGTCTCTGCAGCAGCTGACGCGCAAAATACTCTTGCTACAACAACCATCCCTGGCCTCAATGCCGCCTATGACTCATTCTGGGGAGCTGCAAACACGCTCTCTAGCACTACCGCAAGCATTAAGCCTACGCTTCTTCAAATAAAAGCTATTCTTTCCCAACTGGAGAACGCTCTTGCACAAGCTCAAGACGCTTCTCAACTAACGCAGAATTCGCTCTCCAATAGCGCGAAGACGTTTAGCAATCTTGCCGCAGATGCAAGTCTTATTCAGAGCTCAGAGTTTATGAAGCTTTTGCAAAACACCATGACTCTGGAACCAAGCGATATTGCAGCGTACATGGCAAAACCAGTAACTCTTACCAATCAAGTTGTCTATCCAGTTGCCAACTATGGATCAAGCGTTGCTCCGTTTTATACCAATCTTGCTCTATGGGTAGGCGGCTTTGTTCTCATTGCCATTTATAAGCTTGAGGTTGCGGACAAAGAAATAGGTATTGTTACGCCCTGGCAAGCATACTTTGGACGTTGGATTCTTTTCATGATTCTTGGCATATCCCAAGCACTTATTTGCACTATAGGAGACTTAGCTATGGGAATTCAATGTGTCAGTCCTGCTGGCTTTATCTTTGCAGGAATTATTGAATCCATCGTATATGTCAACATTATTTACGCATTCTCTATCGCTTTTAAGCACATTGGTAAAGGCCTCTGCGTGCTTTTTGTCATTTTGCAAATTCCTGGCACTTCCGGTCTCTACCCTATTGAAATGATGCCTGGATTCTTTCAAGCTATTCATCCATGGCTTCCGTTCACCTATGGAATTGCAGCCATGCGCGAGTCTGTTGGTGGATACTTTGAGACCACCTATGCAACGCAGCTAGCACTTCTCGCCTGCTTTATTATTCCAGCCCTCATCATTGGAGTGGTCCTGCGTCGACACCTGCTTAATATCAATGCACTCTTTGACAAGAAACTCTCTGAAACTGGCTTTATGATTCACGAGCAGAAACCACTCACAAAAAGACATCTTTCTCTATCCACTATTACATCAGCGCTTGCTCAGTCCGACATTACGACTGTCCAAGTACAGAAAAATGGCGAGAAATTCCGTACAAAGTATCCCGCGCTTAAACGTGCAGGAATTGTATACCTATTAGCACTTCCCCTTATCTTGACTGTTATTATGTTTGGAGCCTCTCAAAAGCTCTCGTGGCTTATTGTCTGGGTTATTTCAATTGTTATTGGCCTTACCTATCTCATTGTTATTGAATACATCAACGAGAGTATAAATTATAAAAATTCGATGTCTGAACTTTCTAAAAACGAGATGCTTGTACTCTTGCAGGAAGAATATGGCTCTGAAAACGGTGCTCAAAGAAGTTTTATAAATTCTTCTATTGCAGATGACAACTCATCTATGAGTAGCCCCAACACATCAGCTACTTCAAAGCAAGGTGAGTAACATGAAAAAAATTTGGACTATTTTTCTTGCTGATTTTAAGGCTGTTGCACACAACACCATTGCTCTTGTTGTATGCGTGGGGCTAGTAATACTGCCATCTTTATATGCATGGCTTAATATTGAGGGTAGTTGGGATCCATACGGACACACCAATGAAATAAAAATTGCTGTTGCTAACAATGACGCAGGATATCAAAGCGATCTTATTCCTGTACGCGTCAACATTGGTGAACGTATGGTATCTAAACTTAGTGAAAGCACCACTATTCACTATGTTATTACTTCAAAAGAAGACGCTGAACACGGTGTGCAGTCCGGCGCATATTACGCAGCGCTCCTCATTCCAGAGAATTTTTCGCAAGAGTTACTTGCTTCACTTTCTGGCCAAGAAAATGATGCCAGTATTACCTATCTAAGCAATCAAAAACTGGGAGCAATCGCACCTATTGTTACCGATAAAGCTGCAGAATCTGCACGTACAGAGATTGAACGATCTTTTGCAGAGTCAGTTACTGAAGTAGGCGCAGGTCTTATTGGTGAACTCACTAATAACGCGGATGATTCTAATCTTTCTTCTGTAGTAACCAAGCTTGATGAGACTCTTGTTCATGGATCTAATGAGCTCAGAATTGCTGCTAATCATATTGGTGTATATCAGGGACTTGTTGATTCAGCTCAACAAATTATTGAGAGCACATCTGATTTATCCTCAAGCTCAAGTAATACACTCTCCTCAGCACAAGAAACACTTCTACAAGCAGCTGATGGAACGCAACGCATGAATGACGCAGCAACAAGCGCTACTCAAGCAGTAGATAGCGCACTTGCCCAAACTTCTGCAAGCTTTGATACGCTTAATACTTCTATTAATGATGCGCTTGATAATGCTTCGACAACTGCAGGCCATGCCGCTTCTAATATTCAAGATGCTGCAAGTAGAATCGAGCAAGTAAAGAGTGGTTATGAATCGCTTCTTACCTCTCTTCAGTCAGTTAAAGCAGCCCTTCCAACAAACCTACAAGGACTTCTTGATGCTCCAATTGCCAGGCTTCAGGGGAGCATTGCCACCCTCCAAAATCTTCAAGATGAGCTAACAAATGCTGCCCAAAGTATTAATGATGGTATATCCGTCTCTGCAACACAAAGAGCTCAAATCAATGCGCTCCTATCACAAGCATCTTCTGACTTGAGTACTACACGTTCAGACCTCCAAACAGCTCTTAAAACAAGCCTCACATCAATCTCTACATCTCTAACTGATGTTTCTAATACCACTTCTACTCTTTCTGAATCTTTAACTCAAACACTTCAAGACATTCAAAACATCGCAAATTCAACAGCAAACAACCTCTCAGCATTCTCCAGCACTCTTTCTAAGTCTAAAAATCAGCTTACTGATCTTGCCGACAAGCTTGATTTAATACACGCTCAACTCTCTGAGGCACTTTCCAGCAAAGATATAAAAACTGTCAGGCAGATTCTATCTGCAAGTTCATCTGATCTTGCAGAATTTATTGCTGCGCCTACAACACTCAAGCGAACTGCCGTATACCCTATTGAAAACAACGGATCGGCCATGGCGGGTTTCTACACCACACTTTCTTTGTGGGTAGGTGGCATCATTTTAGTTGCCATGCTTAACACAGGGATTACTGAGAGTCTCCTTAAGAAAACTGACGCAAAACCACGTCATGCATATCTTGGAAGATTGCTTACCTTTAGCGTACTAGGCTTCTTACAGTCCACGTTAGTTGGACTGGGCGATCTTTTCTATCTGCAGATTCAATGTGTTGACCCTGTACGTTTTATGATAAGTGTTTGGTTTACCTCACTTGTATTTGTCAACATCATGTACGCATTTACCTATGCGTTTGGTGATATTGGAAAAGCAATTTGTGTCTTCTTACTTGTTATCCAAGTTGCAGGTGCAGGCGGAAGCTTCCCCGTCCAAATGCTTCCTGAATCTTTCCAAGTTATAAATCCACTTCTTCCCTTTGTTCATGCCATTGCAGCAATGCACGAAAACATAGCAGGATACTATAGCAACGTATGGATTTCTGAACTTGGTGCATTATCTATCTTCCTTGCAGCCTCCCTTATGCTTGGCCTTGTTCTTAGAAAGCCAACTGCAAAACTTAATGCCTGGATTATAGAAAAACTTGAGGATACTAAGATTATGTAACCGGAGGAATTTCCTCAATCTATATGCTTTATAAGCGCAATACTTATTTGGCTAATTGGGCGAGAAGGGCAAGCAGCTCTTCTCGCCTATTTTCTACCGTTCCAATAAGATATGCCTCAAAAAGCTTATGTTGATATGCACCAACAATAGGACCAGGAGTAATTGAGAGTGCCTGCATAATATCGGCTCCCGAAATACACAAGTCCTGAGGTCTTTGAGCGATACCTTTCTTAGCTTCGTTCTTCAATAAGCTAAACATACGCTCTAAAGCAACAGCATATCCGCGATATGGAACCGCTTTTGCCAAGGCATCTGCCTGCTTTAACGTCAAAAGATCATACGCAAGGGTGATGCCGTCTGATTTACTTACCTCGGCTAACAGGGCAACCATATGCCTAAGCGACGCCGTTGTAACATCCACGTCATAGTCATGCAGAGCCACAAGGGCACAAATCTCATTAATCAAGCGCTGCGGTAAAGCTAAGCGTTTAAGCAGGACTTTTGCTACATCTGCACCCTTTTCTGGATGACCATAAAAATGACCTCTACCATCTGCATCAACGCTAAACATTTCCGGCTTTGCAATATCGTGTAGAAGCGCAGCCCACCTAAGTATCGGAGTAGCACAACCTACCGTAAATGCCTCTGTTGCAGAGCACACCCGAGCAGTGTGCTTCAATACATCATAGGCGTGATAAGGGCTCCTTTGATCAAAGTTTTGTAGCAGTAAGAGTTCTGGAATTGCTACTGCTAAAACAGAGAAACCCAACTTGATAGCATGAGCAATATGACCCCCTTCAACAATTTGAGCCACTTCTAAGCCAATACGCTCAGAAGCAACTTGTGAGAGCAACGGCGCACATTCAATGAGCGCTTGATGTGTTTTCTCCTCAACTGAAAACGAGAATCTGCACGCAAACCTTAATGCACGTAGCATACGCAATGCATCCTCAGTGAAGCGAGCTTTTGGCTCCCCAACAGAGCGAATCACATGTGCAGATAAATCTTCTTGACCGCCATAAAGATCTAGCAGTCCCCTCTTAGGATGATATGCCATTGCGTTTATGGTGAAGTCTCTACGAGCAAGATCTTTCTCTATACAAGAGACAAACTGCACAGAATCAGGACGACGACCATCCAGATATTCTCCGTCACAGCGATACGTTGTAACTTCAATGGGATGTTGCTCAACAACAGCAGTAACAGTTCCGTATGCAATACCCGTCTCATGTACAGGAATACCTGCAGCTACAAAGGCCGCCTTACTCTGCTGCCAAGTAGCTAAAGTTGTGATGTCAATATCATGAGCAAATGAACCCCGCAGGGCGTCTCGTACCCAGCCGCCAACAATCCATGCCTCAAACCCAGCATTTTCGAGAACTTCTAATACGCGTAAAGCATACGTGGGAACTTGTAAATCCACAGGACGAGAAAGACATGGTGAAGAGCTGTTTTTCTCTATGCCCACGACCATTCCTTCCGCTACTACTAATGAGAAAAGTATACATCCTTCACACGTCATTCACATCCTTTCTACGGTTTTAAAATGACAAACATTTGTTCTAAATTTTTCTTTACTTCTTTTTTATTCGTGATAGTCTAAGTATACGAACAGACGTTCTGTTTTCAAGTAGAAAGTTGTCCATATGGATACTCTTGATAAACTCACCATACTTGCAGATGCGGCCAAATTTGACGCGGCATGTACCTCCTCTGGTGTAGACAGAGATCCGCAGGCAGGAAAGATAGGCATGGCTTCGACGGCGGGTTGTTGCCATTCATTTACTCCTGACGGCCGCTGCATTACGCTGCTAAAAGTTTTGCTTTCTAATGCTTGTTGCTATGACTGCGCTTACTGCGTCAATAGATCGT
Source organism: Lancefieldella parvula DSM 20469 (assembly GCF_000024225.1). Taxonomy (NCBI): domain Bacteria; kingdom Bacillati; phylum Actinomycetota; class Coriobacteriia; order Coriobacteriales; family Atopobiaceae; genus Lancefieldella; species Lancefieldella parvula. The sequence continues at coordinate 566,494 of NC_013203.1, read as the reverse complement.
CTGCTCAAACTAAACGTGCTACCTTTACACCACAAGAGTTAGCAGAACTTACCGTAGATTTCTATAAAAGAAACTACATAGAAGGACTTTTTCTTTCCTCAGGTGTTATAGGGTCGCCGGATCACACCACGGAACTCATGATTGAATGTCTCTCCTACCTTAGAAATGAACTGCTATTCAACGGCTATATTCATGCGAAGGTAATTCCCGGAACAGACTCAGATCTTATTGACGCTATTGGCCGTTTGGCAGACAGACTCTCCGTCAACCTGGAATTACCTAGCTCAACCTCACTTACTAAACTTTGCCCGCACAAAAATGCTGAAACGGTTACTAAACCCATGTCTTTTATTCACCACCTACGCGTCTCTGAAGAAAGACAATTACTCGAAGCTAAAAATACGTCAAAGAGTATTGTGAAGTCTGCTGGCAAATCTAAAGGTATTATTATTCCAAGTCAGAAGCAGATTATAAAAGAAGGTTTAGCCTTACGTTCTAATTGTTTGAAGAACACTTTTATGCATTCATCAAGGGTGTCTTCGAGTAAAAGGTCTTTCTCGCCTGCTGGGCAGTCAACACAAATTATTATTGGGGCTTCTCCAGAGTCAGATAATCAAATATTGCATTTATCACAAGCGCTTTACCAACAATTTGAGTTAAAACGAGTATTTTTTTCTGCCTATATTCCTGTTATGGAAGATGATCGTCTTCCTGAGTTAGATACCCCTGTTCCCCTCCGTAGAGAGCATCGCCTTTACCAAGCTGATTGGCTTATGCGCTACTATGCATTTTCTCCTGATGAACTTGTTTCTCCAGAAGCGCCTTGGCTTGATTTAGAAGTTGACCCAAAGCTTGGATGGGCATTGGCTCATCTTGATCAATTTCCTATAGAAATTATGGATGCACCACTAGAAATACTTTTACGAGTGCCCGGAATTGGCCCTACCGGTGCACGAAGAATCATTGCCGCAAGAAGACGATCTCGTCTTACTTTTGATGATCTTAAACGGCTGGGAATACAGCTCAAACGATCCCATCACTTTCTCACCTGCTGCGGAGTAAGAGATGCTACAGCCCCACTTGACCAAGAACTAATTAAACAGAGAGTAATTGCTGATGCTAAAGCAAGTTCATACAACAAAACAAGACGTCGCATTGAATCCTCTCAACTCAGACTCTTCTAATCAAAGCGTAGACCTTGTCTCACTTGTTGAGAGACTTACAAGACTCTCCAAGTCTCAGAAGGTTGTTATCTCCTGCAATCCAAGCTTAGAAGGCGTTGTAGGAACTGTGGGACTCACTTATCTCTCACATGCTAACCCAACACACGTACGTCTTGTTAGAGAGAGCTTTTGTCAGCCCGGCCTTGAGGAGTACATGCTCTGCGTACCAGATCCCTCTGATGATTCAGTAGTAGCCTTAGCTAGACGAGTTCTAACTGGATTAGAAAAGAAAGTAGGCACAAAAGAGATAACACGTCGCATTGTTCTAGCATGTGCTTCAGATGCTCATACTATGCCAGAGATTGTGCATAGGTATATCCGTCTCGCATTCTTGTACGGGATAGGAGCCCTTGAAGATATTGCTGATCCAACCGTAGCAGAATTTAATGCGCTGGCTCGACAAGTAGAAACTGAGCGAGAGCACACACGTCAATTTATACGGTTTTCTCGCATGTCAGATGGCTCTTTTATGTCTGTATTTCACCCTAACGCAAATGTAGTGCCCCTAACCTGCAATTACTTTGTTAAACGGATGAGCACCGAACGGTTTTTTATTGTTGACCCAGCTCACCATATAGCCAGTTTTTATACACCAGAAATGAAGACATTTGGAACAATTCAACTCGATGACACGTCTTTGAAAGAACTGCTCTCTAGAACAGACCTTGCAACTGATGAAAAATACGTGCAAGCCATGTGGAGACGTTTCTATGATGGAGTTAGCCTAAAGGGACGCGGACCAACAGAAAGAGGATATGACCTACGTGCTCATTTGATGCCAAAGCGCGTATGGCAAGAACTTCCTGAACTTATCGCAAGCACAAGTGCAGAAGCAGCACGTAGCCAAGGTATACCTACTCGTTATCAAGGCCGAGAAGATAGAAAGGATATTCCTCATATAGAACAAAAGCAGCATTTCTCAAAGAACTTATCTCTGAGTTCTAAAGCAATTACTCAGGAGCCGATTACTTAAGGTAATTTTCAGCACAAAATAAAAAAGCGCCCAGCAAAGCTGGACGCTTATCAGTTCAAATGTAATGGTCTAAGACTTAGTCAAGATCGTTAAAGTCACCAGCTGCAGGTGCAGATGTAGAAATCTGAGTCTGGTTAGCTGTAGACTGTGCAGCATTCTGGGAACCAGTTGGAGCATTATTGGTAAGGACAGTCTCTGGGAAAACAGAATCTGCATCGTCCAGGAAGTGCTGGAGAAGCTTGCGGTACTCAGCGCGGAAATCCTCACGAGACTGCTTGAGACGATCAATCTCGTCAAGCTCAGTCTGCTTCTCTGCAAGAGCCTGGCGGATAACCTCACGAGCCTTCTGATCTGCTTCATTGCGAATACGCTCTGCATTTGCACGAGCATCTGCAACAAGCTTATCTGCACTCTGCTGAGCAACAATGAGGACCTGAGAAATCTGGTGCTCAGATGCAGCAACAGCTGCAGCGTTTGTCTCCTCAACAGAAGGAACGCTTGCGTTCTCCTCAAGGCTTGCAACCTGTGCCTGTGCTGCAGCAAGCTGCCGCTCAGTGCTGGTCAGACGGCCCTTAAGATCAGCGATCTTTTGAAGCATTGCATCAACCTCAGAAGATAGCTGCTCAAGAAATGCGTCGACTTCCTCTGGATTGTAGCCGGTCTCAGCAGGAGAGAATGTCTGCTGCTCAATGTCTGCTGGTGTGATTGCCATCTTTGTTCCCTTTCAGTCTGCGAGTAGACGTACCACACATCATAACTACTCAGTTTGTAATTAAAAACAAACTAGTTTCCTATATTAGTATAAGGCCCAGCGTCGAAATGGCAAAACGTCCCACAAGATTAAGCACAAAAAGTGCAACAATTGGTGAAAGATCAATGCCAGAAATTGGAGGAATTACACGCCTAAACACACTAAGGTATGGCTCAACAATTTTGCCAATTCCCTCAAGAATACGATTAAACGAGTCATTTGAGACGGTAATCCAAGAGGATAGGCACCATACCACAATGCAGAAGCTATAAATCCTTAACAAAGTATAGAGCACGTTCAAGATATAAGACGAAAACACAAAAACCTCCAGTTACCTGGTAATCTCGCCCTCATCAGCAAGCTTATCAAGATCAGCTTGCGTCAAAGAAACGCCATGAGGAAGTACAACAAAAACGCGATCAGCAACTTCTTCAACAGCTCCATCAAGACCATAAGAAAGACCAAAACTGAAGTCCAAAATTCTCTTAGCAACTTCAATGTTAGTGTTCTTAAAGATAAGGACAACTGGCTGACCAGTACGAACACGGCGAACTACTGACTGAACATCATCATAAGAAACAGGACGAAGAATGTATGGTGGTAGCTGTCCAGAATAACTTGTACGGCTCACAGGACGAAGACCAATATCACCAGGAGTTGGTAGATTTGGGCTCACTGTATGCTCATAAGAAGGAGTGTACCCAGAAGGCTCCTGACGAGATGCATACGCAGAAGCACGAGGGCGCATATCCTGCTGAGGATTGTAAGAAGCAGCTGGATTGGTACTAATTGGTTTACCGGAACGAGTGTAAACAGAGACACTCTCCGCCTCTGGCCTAGATGGATTACCCAGTAATCTACTAGAAGAACCCTGCTGTGCGCGGTCATCGTACGAGCGAGAAGGTGTTCCATCTAGCTCGTCATAGCCGTCTTCACCATAATACTCATCGTCGTAGTACTCGTCGTCCTGACCACCACGAAGCTTTGCTCTTAGCGTATCAAGAATGCTCATCATTGTGCCTTTCTAAAACGCACGTAACTTCTTACTACTGTATCAAAACTTGCAACTATTTTAGCGTTCACTCAACGTATAGGCTGGATCAAACAATATCCGGCCCAGACGAATAGTGGTAGAACCTTCTTCAATGGCATACGTAAAGTCATCACTCATACCACAAGAAAGAACATCTAACTTCAAACCAACTTGTTGGCTTAAACGATCACGCAATTCTCGTAATCCTGCAAATGTCCTCTTTGCACGCTCTGGGTCATCCCTTGGTGCCATAGTCATAAGTCCTACAACAGAAATATGAGAAAGTTCCACAACCTTTTGAATAGACTCAGAAACTTCTTCTGGCGAGAAGCCCGATTTTGAAGCTTCAGCGGAAACATTTACCTCAAGTAAAACAGACTCCTGAGAGCCCTTTGCTTCCGCACGCTTTGAAACCGCCTCTGCAAGATGCTCAGAAGAAATTGAATGAATATAACGAACCTTACCAACTACTTGGTTAATCTTGTTCTTCTGAAGATTACCAATCATGTCAAAAGTTATTTCAGATCCAAAAGAAGTTTCAGATAAACATGTTAGTTTATGTGTCAGTTCTTGTGGACGATTCTCGCCAAAAACCCTATAGCCTGCCTTGTAAGCTGCTAGAACAGCCTCAACAGGAACAGTTTTAGAGACGGCCACAATTTCAATTTCAGAGGCACTTCTGCCAGACTTTTTTGCAGCGTCTGCTACGAGCGACTCAATTTGAGCTTTGCGAGCCTTAATAAACTCAAGATATTCATCTGAATCGTACGTCATAGCCATCATCTCTTGCAGTGAATACATCATTATCTTACGTAACGCTAAACGTCTTCTACCCTACTTTGCAGCCATGTAAGCAACAGCCGCATGCCTTCCGCACTTGCCATGCTCAGCACGATACGAGAAGAACCGCTCTGTTGTAGAGGCCGTCGAGTCAGTTACCTCTTCAATAGCAGACTCACGTACACCAGCATCTATCAGCGCAGCTCTAACAGCATATCCAAGATCAAGGTACCTCTCGCCAGATGCACGGTCCACAACATTGGGGCCAAACTCTTGCGAAAACATCTGAATAAGCTCAGAAGAAACCTCGTAGTCAGCACTGCCAATATGTGGTCCAATATATGCTTTGACCTCGGAAGGTTTGGCGCCAGTTGCCTGGCAAAGAGTCTCTGTTGTGCAAGCTGAAATGCGAGCAATTGTGCCTTTCCAACCTGAATGCGCCACCGCAAATCCACCAGGAGCCACTAGAATTACCGGCACACAATCGGCAAACGCCAAAAGCACGGGTGTATTTTGCACGGTGCACACTATAGCGTCTGCACCAGCTTCTGCCTCAGTCTTAGCCTGTTCAAAAGCCTCTGATGTATCGGAAGACAAACAGACAACAGTGCTTCCGTGTACCTGATGAGGAATAAGGAGTCGCGAGAAGTGCTCGCCCGCTCCAAGAGCTTCTAGAACCAGCTGGCGATTCTTCTGCACATGTTGCAGATTGTCCCCGCATCTACCGCCTAAATTAAGGGAAGCAAACTCCCCTTTTGAAAAACCACCCGTACGCTCAGTAAATGCGAGCGTGACCCCGCATGGAACCTCAGGATCCATGAGCAGGGTCACGCCGTGTAAGCACTGTCTATTCAGCGCGCACATATTTAGATGCGACTACGCTTAAGGAAGTCTGGAATATCAAACTCTTTCTCATTCGAAGAGTTATTGCTGCGAGCAGGCTGTGGCTGAGCACTTGCAGGACGAGTTGGCTGTGGCTGAGCAGGACGGCTTGGACGGCTGGTGCTCTGAGTGCTCAAAGTTGGGAGCTGCTGCTGAACGTTAGCGTCATTAAAACCAGTTGCAATAACGGTTACGCGAACCTGATCGCCTAGGGACTCATCAACAACAGTACCAAAGATGATGTTTGCATCAGCGTCAACGTTCTTAGCAACCAGGTCAGCCGCCTCGTTAATCTCCTGAATACCAAGATCTTTATTACCAGCAATAGAGAGAAGAACGCGGGTTGCGCCCTCAATAGAGCTTTCAAGCAGACGGCTAGAAATTGCCTCGGTTGCAGCATCAGCAGCACGGTTATCGCCAGCAGCAATACCGATGCCCATCATTGCGCTACCTGCACCCTTCATAATGGTGCAGACGTCTGCAAAGTCGAGGTTAATCAGACCAGGAACAGTGATGAGGTCGGTAATACCCTGGGTACCTTGGCATAGAACGTCGTCAGCCATGCGGAATGCCTCAAGCATGGTGGTCTTCTTCTCAGAAAGATCAAGCAGACGATCGTTTGGAATAACAATGAGTGTATCGACATTCTCGGAAAGAGTCTTGATTCCGTCAGCTGCAGAACCATAACGACGGCGACCCTCGAAGGAGAATGGCTTGGTAACAACACCAACAGTCAGTGCGCCAACATCATTCTTTGCAATGTCAGCAACAACTGGAGCAGCGCCGGTACCAGTACCGCCACCTTCACCAGCAGTGATGAAGACCATATCAGCGCCAGCAAGGGCAGCCTTAATCTCGTCACGGCTATCCTCTGCTGCCTCTTTACCCACCTCAGGGTTAGCACCAGCACCAAGACCCTTGGTAATGTCAGTACCAATGTGAACCTTAATGTCAGCATCGGAAATTGCAAGAGCTTGTGCATCAGTGTTTACAGCAACGAACTCAACACCACGGATGCCTTCTTCAATCATGCGGTTGACAGCGTTAGTTCCGCCGCCACCAACGCCAACAACCTTGATAACAGCAAGATAGTTGTTAAGGGTATCGGTGTCCTTAATCATGTCTTCCTCCTTGAGGCACGCTTGTGCCCGTTTGTCCCGGAGCGCGACTGCGCTTAGGCTACGTTTATGCGCTCGCAGAACCGCTGTATAAAACCCTAAACCTCAAGTTAAGGCTTACGCTTCATGCAAAGCGGGGTATATTTGCACAACTCACCCATGCAAGTCAAATAATATGAAGAAATTGTGAAGAAAGCTGGTGAACGGTAGGAAAAGATTCCCTAACGGCACGTATTACCACAACGATTGCCTATGAAACACCAGAACCAGACTGAACGTTTCCAGTAGAAACTCGTCTGTAGGTTGGGCTTGCAGGCGTTCTTACATTCAAGTAAGTAAGCTCTCCTGGGAACTGCTTAAGCATTGCCAGAATCACTTTTTCTTTATCTGTAATCTGTGTTGGAGAGCCTAAAGCAACCTGTACGCCATTGGTTAGGGTGACGGAAATAGCATCAACACTACTGGCCGAGTAGCTCACAATCTGTGAAGTAAGCTCTGACGAGAACGTAGACTGATACTGCATAACCGCTTGAATTTCTGCATCTGTTGCCGTGGTACCTGCTACAGGAGAAACCGTTGCAGGAACATCGGTAATAAGCAACTTTCCCTCTGATGTTGCCTTCTCAAGCGCTACTGTCGCGGTAGTTTTTCCTTCTGGAACAGTAAGCTGATCAGCCTCGAGCCAAACATTATCCTCACCCAAATACCATGCAACAGGACCAGAAGAAAGCGTCACTATGGCCGTAACCTTACGCTCTATAATAGTAATGCGCAGCGTATTGGGGAACTGCCTCTCATACGTTGCAGATGCTACCCAAGGGTCTTTCTGGAGCTCCTCAGTAATGAGGGACTCGTCCATATTAAGCAGAGTTGTTCCCTCTTCTACTGCAATAAGCTTTTGAATCTGCTCATTAGTAACATGCTCTGTTGGCTCAACCTGAATGTTAGTAATAGCAAAGATCGAAGAAGAGCGTAAGACGAGAAAAGCAATACCAGCAAAAATGGCTAGACTCAACAAAACAATAAAAACTGTCCGTACAGTCTTAAAAGATACTTTTCTGCTGTGTTTAATACGCTCCGCACGAGCTTGATCCGCAGTTTTTGTAGCGTTATTCGGTTTTTTATCAGAAGCCTTTTTAGTAGAAGTCTTTTTAGTAGAAGTCTTTTTAGTAGAAATCTTGGCATCAGAAGCTGTAGTCTCAGCCTTTGGTTTAGGCTTAAAAGCCTTACTCATAAAAGAAGGCTTAGCTTCCCCAGCTGTCTGAGCAGCGCCAGACGATAAAGGCTCCCTCTTTGTGCCCTTACGGCGTGTTTTTTGCTTTGAAGTATCTTCTGCCATATCTTCCCTATGCCCCAAAACCCAGAAGCTTAACCTCTGGTTGAAGATCAATGTCAAACTTTTCTTGCACCGCATCATGTGCCCTGCGCATAAGCGCAATAACATCTGCAGCAGTGGCATTGCCGGTATTCACAATAAAGTTTGCATGGATATCAGAAATCTGAGCTCCACCTTCAGTGGTGCCTTTAAGACCACACTCTTCAATAAGCGCACCAGCAGACCTACTGCCTGGGTTCTTAAAAACAGAACCACAGCAAAGCTGACCAGTTGGCTGGGTATTTCTTCTGCGCTGCAAAAGAGTATCCATACCTAAGGCAACTTTAGAGCGATCAGACGGTGTTAGCGCAAACGTCGTCTCAAGAATAATCTCATCTGGAGCAAACGTAGTATAGCGATAACCCCATTCAATCTCAGAAGCATCATAGCGTACAAGACCCTTACCAGGCTTAAGCACCACACAATCACGGACGGCTTTGCCAATCCAATCATGTCTGGTACCTGCATTCATAGAAAGGGCGCCGCCGATAGTTCCAGGGATACCAGCACACATCTCAAGTCCAGAGAGGCCTGCCTTCATAGCCTCGTTACAAACGCGTGCTGTAAGTGCACCTGCACCTGCAGTAATGAGGTTATTCTCGCCAACTGAAATAGTAGAAAGTTCATCATCAAGAACAATAACGCAGCCGTTATAACCTTTATCGGAAACAAGGATGTTTGAACCCTTACCTAGAAGCACCCAATCAACTCGATTAGCTGCAAGTACCTCAAGCACGCGTACAAGCGCCACATGACTATGAACAGCAGCAAAAAGTGACGCCTTACCGCCAATTCTAAAGGAAGAATGGTGGCCCAGCGGCTCGTCTTGCTTAATTGTTGCATCGAGAGCCCCAGAAAGGCTTACATAGGCGTTAAACAAGCTCACAGCAGAAGTCCTAGTTGTTCTGAAGGCGTTCTTTGAGCGCACGGATAAGCATTGGACCAATCTGAGTAACGTCACCTGCACCCTGAGTAATCAACAGGTCTCCTGGATGAACCGTTTCAAGAAGGTCTGCGATAAGATCACGGCGAGAAGGAATATAGCGCACGTCAGGGACACTATTAGCAGCTTGGACCCTTGAAGAAACTGTCTTGCCAGAGACGCCTGGAATAGGCAGTTCACCTGCGGAGAAAACATCCATGACTCGTAAAACGTCAATGCCGTCAAACGCGTGTGTAAACGAATCTGCCAAGTCTTGTGTTCTGCTGTATCGGTGTGGCTGGAAGACCACAACAACGCGCTTGAAGCCAAGAGGAAGAGCTGCAGACATGGTTGCTGCAATCTCAGTTGGATGGTGGCCGTAATCGTCTACAACGGTGATGCCGTTGATATCGCCCACGTGCGTAAAACGGCGTCGAGCACCCTTGAACTGCGAAAGCGCCGCGGCGGCTTCCTCAAGATCAAAGTTAAGAGTATCGGCAACAGCAATAGCAGCGGTTGCGTTAGCAACATTGTGCTTACCAGGGTTAGCAGGAAGCACCACAGAAATGGTCTGACCAGAAGGAGTCTTGATGGTCAGCGGATTCTCAATACCAGCTTTTCTCTCCTCCTGCTTGCAAACAAAATCGCAGCTTGGATCAAAGCCATAGGTGACCACGTGTCTACCAGTTGACTGAGCAAGTTCGACGTAATGAGGGTTATCACCGTTAATAACAACGGTTTCTTCCTTATCAAGCAAACTCATGAACTCGCAGAAGGTATTCTCGATATTCTCAAGAGAACCGTAGTGGTCAAGATGGTCTGCCTCAATATTGGTAATAACTACCACGCTAGGGTTGAGGAACATAAACGAACCGTCAGACTCGTCAGCTTCGCAGACAAAGTACTGACCGTTACCATTTTTACCATTGGTGTCATAGCCCTCAACAACGCCGCCAATCAAAAACGATGGATCGGCACCAAGCTTATCCAGCATAGTAGCAATCATAGAGGATGTAGTGGTCTTGCCATGAGTTCCAGCAACTGCGATAGTCTTGCGGCCACGTGATAAATACGAGAGCATCTTAGCACGAGGCCAAATAGGAATGGAAAGCTCACGTGCGCGAATGACCTCTGGGTTTGTCTCTGGAATTGCAGTAGAGGTAACAATGACATCAGGCATCACAGTGTCAATAGTGGTTGCGGTGTGTCCAATGCTTACCTGAATACCTGCGTCTTCAAGCTCTCTAACATAATGCGAGCTCTTCAAATCGGAGCCGGTAACCGTGCAGCCGCGCTCGTGCAGGACAAGCGCAATTCCGCTCATACCTGCGCCACCAATTCCAATAAAATGTGCACGCGAGATGTTCTTCTCGCCCATGGAATCTGCCATAAGAGAGCCTTTCCAAATATTGTTATCGTTTAAGTCTTGGACATACCAAGACATGTTTACTCTAACGCAAAACGAGTTGTTTTATACGCCACAAACGGCACTTTCCACAGCGTCAGCTACAAGAGATGCGGCACTGCGCTGGTCAAGTGTAGCGGCAGCCTCTGAAAGCTTTTTACGCTGGTCTGCGTTATCTACCAGATTAAAGAGAGCTGTCGAGAAGGACGTTGTGCCTACCTGGTTATCTGGTACCAAAATAGCTGCTCCTGCATCCGACAACAAATGCGCGTTAGTGGTCTGGTGATCTGCTGTTGCCAGAGGGTACGGCACCAAAATACTTGGGAGCTCAAGGGCTGCAATCTCAGCTACAGAAGATGCCCCGGAACGAGAAACCACCAGGTCAGCAGCAGCAAGCGTAGCACCCATGTTGGAGATATAGGGCTTAACCTCCCAACGAGCAGCTTCTTTATCGGTGAGCTTCATAAGCGAGACAACCTCGTCATAGAGCTTCTGACCTGTTGATTGAATAATACGGAGATTGGGGCGAGCAAGAAGCTCCTGTTTAAGAGTAGCAAATGTCTCATTGATACTACGAGCACCCAGGCTACCACCAAAGATAAGCAGTAATATCTGATCATCTGCAATACCCAAACATTGCCTAGAAGCAGCTCTGTCAGCAGAGAGAACACTCTTACGCACAGGATTGCCTGTAACCACAATAGTGTTCTGAGCTTTTACGTGTCCTTCAAATGCCTTGCGAGCCTCTGGGAACGCAATACATACCTTAGCGGCTTTACCAGCAGAAACACGGTTAGCAAGACCTGTCACCGAATTCTGCTCATGAATTAAATACGGAATGTGAAGTTTTGCGCAGAGCTGAAGCAGGGGCAACTCAACATATGCACCAAAACCAATAGCAACATCAGGAGAACCTTGCTCTTTAAAACGCTTATGCAACTGCAATTTTGCACGCTCAAGATTATATGCTGCGCTCATGAGCGTCCAAGGACGCCTGCGATCAAAGCCGTTTACATGGATAGGCACCAGCTCAAATCCTGCCTCAGGCACCAGCGTACCCTCAAGTTTGTTGGGCTGACCATAAAACGTAACCTGGTGGCCGCGCTCGCGAAGCTCCTCGGCTAAAGCCAGAGCTGGGTTAATGTGACCTGCGGTTCCACCTGCAGCAATTGCAACAGAGAGTTTCTTCTGTTCTGCCATGCGTTCCATCTCCTAGAAATCAGCTATCGACGAGGCCTTGTATTGTTTCCGCGAAGCCTATCTGATGCAGAAGGTCCCAAATCAATTCTGCGCCTACCCGAGGCGTCTGTAGTAATGCGACCTTGAGGGGCATCGTCATTTCTTGAACGCAAAACGCCTCGTGACGGACGTGCGGAGCTCTGCGCGCTGCTCTTAGGGCGAGAAGAACGTGGAAGCGGCATGCCTACTCCTACCCCACCATCAACCATGGTAAGACCCGCAAAGCCTGGAGCATCAAAGTCATCTTGCCCTTCAGCCATACTCCATGTAGCGCGCTGTCTATCGTGCTCGGTTTCTGGAAGCCTTGACTGCCTTGAAACAGACATCAGAAGGCCAATCATCAAGATGCTGGACATAATAGTTGAGCCGCCGTACGAGATAAAAGGCAGAGGCTTGCCGGAGAGAGGCAAAAGACCTAAAACACCGCCAATGTTAACAAAGGCCTGAATGATAAACATAGAAGTACAACCTGCAGCAATAAGCCTACCGGTCAAATCTGGCGCATAGCGAGCAATCTTAAAGCCTGCCCACACTAGCGCACCAAATACAACAAGAAGGCCAAGAACACCAATAAATCCCAGTTCTTCTCCAATAACCGCAAAAATAAAGTCATTGTGAGCCATAGGGAGATACGAATACTTCTGCCTTGAAAAGCCTAGTCCAACACCAAAAATACCACCAGAACCAAAGGCATAAAAGCCCTGGGCAAGCTGATAACCCGCACCGTAATAATCAGCCCAAGGATTAAGCATGGTCATAACACGAGCGCGAGAATAATCATCTTTAAGTGAAAGAAAAGCAAAACCAATGAAGCCAGCAACGGCAATGGTTGCCAAAACTCTTCGATCAACATCAGCAAGGTAGCCAATAACCAAAAGAGTTCCCACAATAATCAAAGTGGAGCCCTTGTCTGGCTGAGCCAGAATAAGCACAAGTGGCACAAGCGCAGCAATGGCAAACTTCTTAAAAAACTCCATCTTATCTATGGTCTGATCGATAAAGTACTGCTGAGCCAGATACGACACAGACACTAAAATAGTAATCTTTGCAAACTCAGATGGCTGGAAAGAAAATGGTCCAATTGAAATCCAACGAGTTGCACCATATGCATCGGCACCAGCAATAGGTGTAAAAATAATTGCTAGCATTCCAATGGTCACAAACCAGATAGGTATCTGGAAGTTTCTTACTACTGCGCGGTAATCAATACGAGAAACAATAAACGCCAACACTACGCCAGCCGCAGCAAAACTAAGCTGACGTTGCACGTAGTAGAAGGGGTTATAACCCATATCCTCAGATGTCATAGCAGAAATTGAGGATGCAGAATAAATCATTACCAAGCCAAAGCATACAAGAATAGCCGTTGACACCAGAAGCACTAGACGAGGCTGCATAAAACGCTCTGGAATGGCACCAAAGCGGCCTTTAGCCTGCGAGCGCTCAGAAGATCTCTGGCGAGAAATACGTGATTGCTGCACGCGTTCTGCATTCCTATTTCTGCTGGTAGACATTATCGACCACTCTCTTCTTGAGCAAGATCTTCCACCAGCTGTTTAAAGACATGACCACGCTGAGCCATGCCAGAAAACTCATCAAATGATGAGCACGCAGGCGAGAGAAGTACTACAAAACCTGGGCGAGCAAGTTCTACTGCGTGGGCAAAGGCCTCACGTAGATGAGGCTCCTCTACCACTTCTGCACGTCCGCCAGAAACGTGGCGAAGTGCTTCTGCAAAGCGAGGACCAGCTTCTCCAAAGCAGATTGCATATGCACAGGTAGCAGACACTTTCTGAGCAAATTTATCCAGTTCTGTGCCCTTATCGTGACCACCAAGAAGCAAAATTATGTCTTTATCTGGAAACGATGTCAGAGACTTCTCAACCGAATCGGTATTGGTTGCCTTGGAATCATTTACGTACAACACGCCATTAATGGTTTTTACAGGCTCAATTCTGTGCTCAAGCGGCATAAAATCCAAAAGGGCATGCCTAATCGACACAATATCAATGCCCAAAAATAGCCCACAAGCGGCCGCAGCAAGAGCATTGAGTGCATTGTGCATTCCTCTAATGTGAAGTGCATCTGTAGCTACAAGCTCCATCTCCTTACCAGACAACCTTACTACCAGTGCGCCATTACGTACAAAGGCAGCATTTTGTGTACCAGGATCTGTCTGAGCAAGATGACATACGCTAATGCCACGAGCCTCAAGGCGAGAAGACACAGCTAGGCAAAACTCATCTAAATCAGACACAATTGCCAAATCATTTACATCAAGGTTGGCAAAAATTTTCTCTTTAGCCGCAGCGTATGCCTCGAGCGAACCATGCCATTCAAGGTGGTCAGGCGTAATGTTTAAAAGCATAGCAACATGAGGATGCAATTTCTGAGTAGTTGCAAGTTGGAAACTTGAAAGCTCTGCAACAAACCAGCTATTAGATTTTCTCTCTGAAAGTTGATCAGTAATAGTAAACCCAATATTTCCAACAGCACATGCATCAAGGCCAGCGTACTGCAGGATAGACGTGGTTAAACTTGTAGTAGTTGTTTTACCATTTGTACCGGTAATACCAATCCATTGAGTAGGACTCTCTTGATAGGCAAACTCTGGCTCTCCTAATATCTGTTTAGAGGCAGCCTTTGCACTTAGGAACAGCTCAGAGGTATCTGGGATACCAGGAGACGCAATGGTCAGGTCAAAGGTGCCCTCAACCTGATCAGAGCCGCATTGAACCTGCACGCCTGAGTCTGCAAGCCCTTGGACCTTCTCGCCAACAGTAGCATCTGCGCCGCCCACAAGGGTTATGGAAGACACACGACCTTCTGGCTGCTGCAGCAAGTACGCACAGACAGAGACGCCGGTCTTACCAAAACCAAGAACACACACATCACCAAGTGTTTCTAGAAGCGACACGCAAGCGATCCTTTCCTAAGGCAATACCTTTAATGAAGCTGGAAGTACAGAGCAAAGCCCAAAGCAGCAAATGCTCCGGAAATAATCCAGAACCTAAATACTACTTTTGTCTCGTTCCAGCCAAGTTTTTCAAAGTGATGATGCAGAGGGGCCATCAAGAATACACGCTTTTTAGTTGTCTTATAACTGACAACCTGAATGATAACGGACAGCGCCTCGATAATAAAAAGACCGCCCATGACCAGGGAAACTACCTCAGTCTTGGTAAGAACAGCTAAGGCTGCAAAAGCAGCGCCCCAGGCAAGAGAGCCGGTATCACCCATAAAAATGCTTGCAGGATAGCTGTTAAACCACAAAAAACCAATACAAGCACCTGCAATAGATGCAGCAAAGACAGCAAGGCTACTCTCGCCATAACGAAACGCTACAGCAGCCATAAAAATCATAACAACCATGACGCAACCGCCAGCCAAACCATCAAGACCATCAGTGAGGTTGACGGCGTTGGAAAGGCCTGCCATGAGCAAAAAGACAAAGAAAAGATAAAGCCAAGGAATAGAAATTGAGTTTTCACCTAAATTGACGGTAGTGGTGAGGATGCCCAGATTGATATCAAGGCCACCTGGAAATGCAATAATTGGAGTAATGCCCCAAATATTAACTGCTGCCAGGCAAAATGCCACAGAGATAGTAATAAGTCCAGCCATCTTCTGAGATGCTGTGAGGCCAAGGCTTCTGCCGTGAGCAACAGACTCAATGTCATCCAAAAGACCCAGCGAACCCGTCAGCAACATAGCTGCCATGACAAGAATGAGGTCGGTGTTCCACTGAGCAAGTGCAATACAGGTAAGCACAATGCTCACCAACATTACGACGCCACCCATAGTTGGAGTACCCTGTTTGATCAGGTGCTGCTGAGGACCGTCAGCACGAACCTGCTGACCCACTCCCTCTTTCTTCATCAATTTGATAAAGAGTGGCATTAAAACCATAGTAATAATACAGGAGACACCAAGCGCCACAAACACCTGGTATGTTGGGTAAATAGTTTGAAAAAACATTACTCGGTAACTCCTTTGACAAAAATATCAAGCTGGGCAGACCTAGATGCCTTGGCGAGAAGAACATCTCCTTGTTTCAGTACTGGCCCGAGTACGGCAAGCGCTTCATTAACATCATTAAACTGTTCAATTTTATCTTCCGAGAAGCCCATAACGCGCGCTGCTTCAACCATTTCACGTGCTGCTCCTGTGCCTACAAAAGCAACAAAATCTGGGTTCTTAGCAGCAATATAGGCACCCACATATCCATGAAGGCGCTTCTCTTCTGGTCCAAGCTCACCAATCTCTCCAATGAGCGCAATGCGACGACCCTCTGCGGGCATCTGCATTAAAACATCAAGAGCAGCAGCTGTTGAGTTTGGACTTGCGTTATAAGAGTCATCAATAATCTTGGCACCACAGGTAGCATCAAGTACCGAAAGACGCATGCGAGTAGCTGGCATCTGCTCAATTGCCTCTGCTGCAGCATCAAGATCAAGGCCAAGCGTCTCTACAGCCTCAAGCGCCAAGAGAAGGTCGTCGACAACAACGCGACCAGGTACCTCAAGGGTTACTGTGCGTGACCAGCCAGAAGATGCACTAATAGTGGCTGTTGGAAGGCCTTTCTCGTCAAGAATGACCTTCTGAGCACTCATGACATCATCTTCTGTAGCACCCACGGTCTTGCAAACAACGCGAGCAGGACGAGCAAACTTGTCTGCGATGAACTTGGTGTAATCCCCTGCCGAGGCCTGAATAAGCGTAGGTTCAATTGAACCAAATGCTCGCATGCCAGAGACAATCTCTGCCTTGGCACGCGCAATGTTTTTACGGCTGCCGAGAAGACCAATGTGGCTGGTACCAACATTTGTAATGACCGCCACAGTTGGACGAGCAACAGAAGTGAGCCTGGTAATCTCGCCAGCATGATTCATGCCCAACTCAAGCACTAGAACCTCGGTGTCTTCAGGAGTTGAAAGTACCGTAAGTGGCAGACCAATAAGGTTGTTATGGTTGCCGGCGGTAGCATGCACACGACGAGTAGCGCCAATGCCGCGACGAAGCATTTCTTTGGTGGTAGTTTTACCAACTGATCCAGTTA
Organism: Lancefieldella parvula DSM 20469; assembly: GCF_000024225.1. Classification (NCBI taxonomy): domain Bacteria; kingdom Bacillati; phylum Actinomycetota; class Coriobacteriia; order Coriobacteriales; family Atopobiaceae; genus Lancefieldella; species Lancefieldella parvula. The sequence continues at coordinate 549,734 of NC_013203.1, read as the reverse complement.
CACCCACAACCAGCCAGTTTGGATGTGCTTCTCGCCAAGCAGCGGCAAGAGCAAGCAAAAACGCCTCACAGTCATCATCAGCGGCTTCAAGAACACTAGCTCCTGTGGCGGCTAGGCTGTCAAGCAGATTGTCTGTTACAGGTTCTGATGCCACAACAACAGCAGCGCCCGCCTGAGCAGCAGATAAAAGATACGAGTTTCCATTGACCTTCTCGCCAGCGAAGGCCACGAAGAGCGAGCCTTGCTGAACCTCGCGAGAGTCAATCACAGCGCAGCCCGCAACCTCGCGAGTTCCGCGATGGAGCAGCTGAGCATGAGTAGCTGCGACTATTTGTTCAACCGAAAGCTTAACCATGAGCTCTCCTATGGATTTATTGGTTGAATATTAAGGCGTGTAGCTGCGTCTTTTGCAAATTGCGAGAAGACTACAGCAGCAGATTGAGATGCCAGCTGATGGGTATCGTTAAGTCCAACGTAGACCATCAAATCAGATTCTGATGGGTTTACGATACCGCAGAAGGAGGCAACAAAACCGGAATTCTCGCCGTATGAGCCGGTTTCTTCCACAACCTGCTGACCAGTACCTGTTTTACCAGCAACGGTATAACCATAGATACCTGCACGGACACCAGTGCCTTCTTTGACAACTGTGGTCATCATGTCAAGTTCGGCAGAAGCAGTGGAAGAAGAAATAACGTCTTTAGTAGGCCAGCTAACCTCTTGTCCACCCTTAGAAACCATAAAGTGCGGAGTTACCATGGTTCCCTTATTTGCGACAGCGGTATATGCACGGATAACCTGGATAAATGGAATTGCAAGACCCTGACCAAACGCCATGTTTCCACCAGTTGGTCCTTCGTACTGGTCCAAGCTACGTACAATTCCTGTAGCCTCACCTGGGAAGTCAATACCTGTGGTATGTCCTATGCCAAACTTATCAATTCCTTCTGCAAAGCGCTTATCACCTATGAGTTGCGTCTCGAGGAAGGCCATACCAACATTAGAGGAACGCCTGAGCATCTCTCTTACACTCATATCCATGGCACTGGTACGCCAGTCATCGTCGGTAACCTTGTTGTCGCCAACCTGAAGCTCAGTTGGAATGTTAAAGGTTGAATTTGGACCAAAGAGATTATTATCCACGCCAATAGAGGTGGTGATTACCTTAAATACCGAGCCTGGCTCATAGATACTTGAGACTAGCTTGAGGTTGAGGGATTCGTAGTCAACACCGTTATCGCTTTCAAAATCTGGCAGAGGATACGAAGCAGCAGCATAAATCTCTCCGGTACGAGGATTCATTGCCATGATTGAGCCACCTTGCTTGGCCTCAAAGTCCTTTACTGCAGCAGTAAGCTGCTCTTCTGCCTTCTTTTGCAATTCAATGTCAATGGAAAGAACAATGTCTTGACCATTTTGAGCCTCAGTGATGTTTGAAGTACCGCCTGCAATTGGCGTACCGCCTGCACCGGTCTCTACAATCATATGACCATTGGTACCAGCAAGAATATCGTTGTAGTAATACTCCAGACCAGAAGCGCCCTCATTATCAGCGTTTACAAAGCCAAGAATCTGAACGCCAACATTACCGTATGGATAAACGCGCTTAGTGTTATTAACAAAATAGATGCCCTTGAGTTTTTTCTCGCCAAGCGCTTTTTCAATCTTGGAAGCGGTATCAGTGTCAACACGACGACGAACGTAGACAAACGTAGTGTCTTGCTGCAAGTCTCCAAGATAGTCTGAAGGACTTCCCCCTAAGAAAGAGGCAATGACCTGTGCTACGGTGCTAGCGTCTTTGATTTCTGAAGGATTGGCGTAAATGTCTTTGCAGTCAACGCTCATAGCTAAAACGTTGCCATTGCGGTCGTAAATGGTGCCACGACGAGCGTGCAAAACAATATCGTTAGTGCGGTTATTCTCGGCACCTTTTGAAAGATCTGCTGCAGTAAAGATTTGCAGCCAAGCAAGCCTTAGGACAACAATTGCCACCATAATAGCCATAGCAGCTGCTACGCGGCGAAGCCTGCCTTCAGGACCAACGCCATCCGAGCCACCACTACTACCTCGATGACCGCGAAAATGCACACGAGAGGCCTCGTCGTACGAGGCCTCAGGAGTTTTTCTGCGCAATGCGCGAGTATGTCGATTCTGCGTACTCACAACGTATATTTTACGCCTAAGCGTTATTGCTTACATCTACAACAGGACGATTTGTTTCAAGAGTCATGCCGTAATTCTGAGTAGCAATACGCTCAATACGTGTAGTGCTTGCAAGCAGGGAGCGAGAAACGCGCAAAGAGTCATTAGTTGCAGTTGTTGCGCGCATTTCATTTCTGATGGCGTTGTTAGACTGAAGTGTAGAAACCGTTGCGGTAGAGATGCCAACGCGAACAACACCAAGCGTTAAAAAGAGTGCTGCAGCAACGGCAATGAGTTTAACACGCTGGATAAACTGGCTGCTTACACCACGACGAGCATCAGCATCAAGGCCGCCACCAGGGACAACCTCAAAGGATGAGCGAGTGCTCTGTTCAGGAGCGTACTCATGCTCAAACTGAATTGTGCGTGCTACAGCCTCTGATCCGTAACGTGCCATTAAACTTCAATCCCTTCAAAAACTTCTTCACAAAAAGCAACAAGTGCTATGGGGTACTTCATTTCTCTGGGTTGCGTTTAACCGCTACCCTCATCAGGGCACTTCTCGCCCTTGGGTTGCGCTCAATCTCTTCTGGAGTTGCCACAAGAGGTTTGCGCGTAATCACGTCAACTATCGGCACTTGACCACACATACAAACCGGAAGGTCTGGTGGGCAAATACAACCTTGGCTTAACTCGGAGAACACGTGCTTGACAATGCGATCTTCAAGCGAGTGATACGAAATAACACAAATCCTGCCCCCTGGATTAGCCCAGGCAATAGCAGAACGAAGTCCGCGTTCCAGCACTTCAAGCTCATGATTAACTTCGATACGAAGCGCTTGGAACGTCTTTCTGGCAGGATGTCCGCCATGACGACGTGCTGCTGCTGGAATTGCCGCCTTGATTACCTCAACAAGTTCAAACGTCGTTTGGATGGGACGTTTTTCTCTCGTTTGCACAATGCGTCGTGCAATTCTTGAGGCAAATTTTTCGTCCCCATAAATTCGAAGGATTCGGGCGAGGTCGGCTTCGTTATAGGTGTTTATGACCTCTTGTGCAGTTGGAGTTTGTTTACCCGGGTCCATTCGCATATCCAACGGGGCATCTTCATGGTACGAAAAGCCTCGCTCTGGGATATCAAGCTGAGGAGAAGAAACACCAATGTCAAAGAGGAAACAATCAACTCCGGGAACTTCTGCAGAAACGAGAAGCTCATCGAGGTCACCAAAGTTTCCCTTAAGCGGCAAAAACTCCGCGTTTGGTACTTCTTGCTTCAGGCGAGCAGCTGCTGCTTGATGAGCCATTGCGTCCTGGTCAATTCCAATGGAAAGACCGTCTGGAGCAATCAGCTTTGCCATCTCTACGGTGTGACCCGCTCCTCCCAAAGTGCAGTCGCAAACAACTTCACCTGGCTTGGGATCCAACTCGCGCAGCACTTCTGCAAGCATTACTGGTTGGTGCCGATATTCGACTTTCAAGTTACCTTCTTCTACCTTCACGATCTTCTCGCCTCACTAGGCGCCAAAGATAAGATCCTCGAGCGTTGCAACGCGATCATCTGCCGAGAAGAGACTGTTCCACTTGTTGGTGTTCCAAATCTCAAAGTGGTCACCGTTACCGACAATGGTGACGTCGCGGTCAAGCTGGAGCTTCTCTCTAGCCTGTGGATCGGACTCGTCAATCTTTCCCAGAGCAACGCGGCCGGCCGAGTCAATGTCGACGGTTGTTGCTGCTGCATTCAGCATGCGAAGTGCTGTGACGTCGTCACGATTCCTTGGGTTGAGGTTCAGACTTGCAATCCAAGCCTCATACGCCTCAGGTGAGTAGCCGTAAAGCGCGTCCTGACGACGGAGCAAAATGACAACATCTCCAAGCTGCTTGCGCTGAGGTGCAGGAAGAGTCACACGAATCTTGGAGTCCAGCGAACGCTGATACTGACCAGTAAGCATGCCTCCCCCTTTCACGTTGGCGCCCCTTGCCGCGCGGGCTGTGTTTGTGTTGTGTGTGTGCGGCAATGCTTGGGCATAGTCCGTCGATTGAACGTGGAATAAATATAACTCATTTCGACACTTACACACACTAGAAAACACTTTCCAACACTAAGTATTTTTCTAATGGTCTAGCTGGAGTTTAACGAAGACATGAATTGATTGATTAAGACCACAATATGTAGTGTTTAAAAAAATCCGAACTACAAAAGAACGGATTTTCTCGGCCATAAGAATGCTTTATTAAATTTTTTATTGAGTAATAATTTTTGAGGAATTTGTGGTGAACTCGTGACGAAAATCACACGTTACTCTGACGAAACCGTCAATTTGCTTTTATGCATTCACCACTTTGCCCCACACGTGATTTATTTATCCGCATGGACATGAGCTCTTGGATGAGCTTCAAGATACACATCTCTAATGTGAGACCTATCTACGTGCGTATAAAGCTGCGTAGTTGAAATATCTACATGCCCCAAAAGCTCCTGAACCGAGCGAAGATCAGCTCCGCCTTCTAAAAGGTGTGTAGCAAAACTATGACGCAGTGTATGAGGATGTAAGCCTTCAATTCCCACTACCCTGCCGTAATTTGCCACCAATTTATGAACCGACTGGCGAGAAATACGTCCACCTCGAGCGTTTACAAAGACCTCAGACACTTGTCCATGCTTAAGTAATAAAGAGCGAGCTTCAAAGAGATATGTTTTAAGCGCACGATATGCAGAGCCCAATACGGGAACTACGCGCTCTTTGGAGCCCTTTCCAAAAACACGTAAGAGTTCATCTTCTAAAAGGACTCCACGTACTTCAAGATCACAAAGCTCAGACACGCGAAGTCCACATCCATACAACAACTCAAGTATTGCTTTATCGCGAATACCTAGAGGCGAATTAGGAAACGGTTGATCAAGAAGTTCTTCTGCCTTCTCTTGAGAAATAACGTCAGGAAGCCTTTGAATTCTTGCTGTAGTAGGTAAATCTTCAGCTGGCGAAGACTCACAAATTTGCTCAACAGCCATAAACTTGTGAAAATTCCTAATTGCTGCAGTATGACGCTCAACTGAAGCTGGAGCCATACCTAAATCTCTGAGAGAACCAATGTACTCTTCTACGTCGGATCGAGTCACCTGATTGGGTGAAGTAATTTTTTTGCCGCTCAACCAGAACAAATAGCCCTCTAAATCTCTGGTATAAGCATCAAGCGTATTTACAGAAAGACCTCGCTCAACAGCAACGTACGCTATATATTCTGTACGCGCTTGAGCGAGGTCCATAATCAATCTTTCTTAGTAAAGACTCTGTTTAGAGAGTCTGATTAACATCATGACGATCAACACCCTCATGATGAGCGATTGCTGCACGTGCAAACTCACGGAACAAAGGTGCAGGATGAGTTGGACGGCTCTTGAACTCTGGGTGTGCTTGGCTTGCAACAAACCAAGGGTGAACAGACTCTGGAAGCTCAATCATCTCTACAAGGCGATCGTCTGGAGAAATGCCGGAAACTACCAAACCAGCCTCAACAAGCTGATTACGGAATACGTTGCTAACCTCATAGCGGTGACGATGACGCTCATAAACCAAGTTGTCACCATAAGCCTCATGCGCAAGAGTTCCCTCAACAACCTTACAAGGATAAGAACCAAGGCGCATAGTACCGCCTTTATCGGTAATATCCTCCTGATCAGGCATAAGATCGATGACAGGATATGGAGTATCTGGACCAAACTCTGCTGAATTTGCGCCCTCCATTCCACAAACATCACGAGCAAACTCAGTAACAGCCATCTGCATACCAAGGCAGACACCAAGATAAGGAATCTTAAGCTCACGGGCACGACGAATAGCAACCATCTTGCCTTCTACACCACGAAGACCAAAGCCGCCGGGAACCAAAATACCATCTGCGCCGGCAAGCTCTTGCTCCACGTCTTCTTCTGTTAGCTCTTCACCATTTACCAGACGGATATCAACGTGTCTGCCGTAGAAAATACCAGAGTGGTGAAGTGCCTCAATAACGGAAAGATATGCATCAGGTAACTGCGTATACTTACCAACAACATAAATTCTTGTTGTGTCTTCAAGCGCATTTGCCTTATGCATAGCAGTAGTAAATGCTTCCCAGCCACCAAGATCACTTGGACGAACTTCAAGACCAAGACGCTCAAGTACCTTCTTGTCAAATCCCTGTGCTGCCAAGTGCGCTGGGACGTCGTAAATTGAAGGCAAATCATTGTTCTCAAAAACGCAATCTGCATCAACATCACAGAAATTAGCGATTTTCTCGCGAATAGATTCATCCACAGAATGGCTTGAACGACATACGATAAAGTCTGGCTGAATACCAAGGGAACGAAGCTCTTTTACGGAGTGCTGCGTAGGCTTAGTCTTGACCTCATGAGCAGCTGCGATATAAGGAACAAGACTGACGTGAATAATAGCAACGTTACTTGCGCCTCGCTCTTTTCTGAATTGGCGAATTGCCTCAACAAAAGGTTGTGACTCAATATCGCCAATAGTGCCACCCAGCTCCGTGATAACTACATCAGCATTAGTAACCTCTTCAATGCGAGCAAAACGAGCTTTAATTGCGTCAGTTACATGAGGAATTACCTGAACTGTACCACCAAGAAAGTCTCCAGCACGTTCACGCTGAATCAAAGACTGATAAATGAGACCAGTGGTGAAGTTAGACTCCCTAGTAAGGTTCTCATCAATAAAACGCTCATAATGACCAAGGTCAAGGTCAGTCTCTTTACCATCCTCAGTTACAAAAACCTCACCATGCTGGAAAGGACTCATGGTGCCTGGATCAACATTGAGATAAGGGTCAGCTTTTTGCATCATGACCTTATAGCCACGAGCCTTAAGAAGTCGGCCGAGAGATGCAGCAGTGATTCCTTTTCCAAGAGAAGAAACAACGCCGCCTGTTACAAATATGTGCTTGGTCATGGATTGCTCCCGTAGGTAAGATTAGCCAATTACATTTCTACGGGTCTTTATATTATTCCGCTTTAAAGCCCATAGAGTCGAGAAATTTAATCTCCAAACAAATACATTGTTATGTCCATGTAATTCTGAAAAATCTAGTAAGTTTCTGTGAGTAGTTCATGCGCGTGAGCCAAAGAAGCCTCAGTTATTGAGCCTGATAGCATACGTGCAATCTCTTCTTCTCTCTGAGTACCAGAAACCTCTGTAAGCGAGGTTATAGGAAGGGCGTTATGTTCTTCTGTCTTAGACACTACATAGTGTTTTGAAGCCAGAACAGCAACTTGTGGCAAATGAGTTACCACAATCACCTGATGTGTTTTAGCAAGCTGCGCTAAAACCTCTGCAAGAGCAACAGCAGTAGTTCCGCCAACGCCAGCATCAACTTCATCAAATACAAGCGTATCGCAGTCATCAGACTCTCCAAGGACCACTTTGCACGCAAGCATAACGCGAGAAACCTCACCACCAGAAGCAATCTTTCTAAGAGGGCGAGCTGTCATCTGAGCTGAGGGCTTATACATAAGCTCAATCTTTGTAGAGCCGACTTTATTCCACTGCTCAAAAGGAAGATCTTCAAAATTCAATTCAATCTGAGCTGAACCCATCTGCAAATGACTCATTTGCAGATTAACTGCATCACACAATTTTGGAGCCGCAGCGACACGAACCTTTTTAAGCGCGTTAGCCTTTACGCTAAGAGTATCTTTTGCTCTATCAACCTCTGCCTGTGCTTCACGAACAAGCTTTTTTGTATCTCTTGTAACCTCAAGAAGATTTTGAGCCGCCTGGTATTTCTTAAATACATCTTTCATACCAGGACCATACGTTCTCATAAGACCTTGGAGACGAGCCATACGGCTTTGCATCTCTTCAAGGGCTTCTTCGTCAAAATCAAGAGACCCAACATAGCTTCTAAGCTCTGAGGAAACATCTTCAATCTCTATAAGTGCGCTTGAAAGAGACTCTGCATAGGAGCCTAACGTAGCATCAAACGTTGAAGCATTTTGAAGAATCTGAACTGCCTCTGAAAGTGAATCAATAACACCCTCATCACTTGAGAGTAACTCATGTGTTCCTCCCGCAGCTTGAAGGAGTGCTTCTGCATGCTCAAACCGAGGAAGTTGTTCCTCTAAATCTTCTAACTCTCCTTCTTTAGGAGAAACCTCATCAATTTTTTGGACAAGAAATGATGCTTCATCAATTTTTGCGTTACTTGACTGGCTTACTTCAATAACTCGTTGGAGCTCGGCAATTGCAACATAGTAAGCATGTAGAGCGTCTTTATACTCTGCCTGGTAAGACTGAATATCTGGCCCAATCCATGCATCCAACATGCTGACATGATTTTTTACATCAAGAAGTCTTTGGTGTTCATGCTGTCCGCAAAGATCAATTGAGGTTCCAATACCCCCAGCCAACTCTTTAACTGATGCCATGTGACCATCAATCTCTACTCTACCTCTACCATCAGCAGAGACTTTTCTAGAGACCACAATTCCCTCTTGATCTTCTGAAGAGGTAAAGAAACGTGCTTCAACCCGAAGAGCATCCGTTCCTTCTCTGACTGCAGAAGCATCTGCACGCTCACCAACTAAGAGCTTAATAGAGGATAAAAGAGCAGTTTTACCAGCACCTGTCTCTCCCGTTAAAACAGTTAAGCCAGAGGCGGGAGCAAAAGAGGCATCATCAATGAGTGCAACATTTTGCACGCGAAGTTCATCAAGCATACATAACCTGCTTACTGACCAGTTTTACCGTAAAATACGCGAGAAACTGAACGATAGAAACTATCAGCGCTCCTATCAAGCAGAATGATATCTCCCGGTCCACGGCTAATACGAGCTTTAGTAGCCGCACCTTCCTCTGGATGCTTGATGTTTTGTCCATCAGAAAAGAAATGACACGGTGCAGGCCGATCTTTTGACATGGTAATTTCAACTACATCAGAAGGAGATGTAAGGAATGCACGAGCCAGAATAGTATGTGGCGCAATTGGTACACAAACCATTCCCGAAAACTCTGGTGTAACAATCGGTCCACCTGCAGCCAATGCATAACCAGTTGATCCTGTTGCCGTACTAACTACAAAGCCATCTCCACGAAGCTTATCAATATGGTTGCCAGATACAGAAACCGTAAACTCAACCATATCACCAGCCCCACCTCTGGAAACAGCAAAATCATTGAGCGAGAAGGTTTTCTTGACGTAGGTTTCTTCAGAAGGAAGCTCGTATTCTGTTTCTATTGCGAGCGTTGCTCTTCTAGAAACATGGAGCTCTCCTGCAAGAGCATCAGCTACCATCTCAATCATTTGATTGGGAGTTGCACTAGTCAAAAAGCCAAGGTGACCATATGAAATACCCAAAATAGGAATTTCTGAATACTCAACAATTCTGGCAGCTCTAAGAAGTGTTCCGTCTCCACCAAGGGAAATAACAAGCTGACAATCAGAGCAGTCTACATCTTTATCTGGAAACAACTTTTTATCGTGTGCCCACTGGACATCACATCCCTGATTAAAAAGCCATTCTTCAAGTTCACGTGCACCAGAAACAGCAACTTCTCTTGAATAATTTGGAACAAGAAGTACCTTCACGCAAACCACTCTCCTGATTTTGCTTGATTGCACAACTGAAACAGTTAAAACAATCTGATTCAATGTACTTAGTATACCTAAAATACTACGAACAACACTACAAAATAGAACATTAGTTCTATTTCACTATTTCTACAGAATGATTCGACACCACTGAAGCAAGATTCAAATCATACGGACCCACTCCAAGCTGCCCAAACAGTAAATATTCCACATTACCTTTAGCACCATGAATAGGACTTTCACATGCACCCAGAGGACCCATATGAGCTTCTTTAAACGCATCAGCAACCTTTTGCAACGTTTGCAGATGCACGGATGCATTTGTCACAATGCCGCCCTCACCCACTTCTTCCCTCTTAGCCTCAAACTGTGGTTTAACCAGCGTAACAAATACTCCCTTAGAAGCTAAAACATCTAAAACAGATGGAAGAATTGACAAAATTGAAGTAAAAGATACGTCACATACGGCAACATCAAAAACGTGAGAATAACCCATTTCTGGCAGCGAAGTAATATTTGTACGTTCATGCAGTTCAACTCTACTGTCGTTTCTAAGCGACCAATCAAACTGCGCATAGCCAACATCAACTGAGGTAACCGAAGCAGCTCCATTTTGAAGCAGACAATCAGTAAAACCACCAGTTGAACAGCCAATATCCAAACATTTTTTATGTTGAACAGTAATATCAAAAACTTCAAAGGCTCGCTCCAGCTTAAGTCCGCCTCGGCTTACGTACGGAATAGCGCCTTTTACGTGCAGAAATAAACCTTCAGGAACAAGCTCTCCTGCTGAGGTTAATTTTCTATCCTTAGTAGAAACATCACCCGCAAGAATTGAGCGCAAAGCAGCCTGAGTGTCTTTGAAAAATCCTTGCCTAACCAGCTCTTTGTCGAGCCTTTGGCGAGAAATGCGTTGAGCCACTAGTGCCCATCACTCTCTGAAACTGAGTCATCAGACGACGTTTTATCTAAAGTTGAAGCTTCAACTTGCTCAGAAGAAGCCTGCTCTTCAACAACAGGCTCTGAAGTAGGTGCATCTCCTGCTGCCTGAGCCTGAACCAAGCGTTCTTCCTCTTCCGGCGTAAACTCAGTAGTATCAACCATATTGACAGCTTTTGAACCTAGAGCAATTGCCTCGTCAAAGAGGTCAAGAGAGTGCTCCAGCGAGACGTTTTTATCGCGAACTTGATCAACAATTGAATCAAGTCTTGCAGTTATTTGGTCAAAGCTCTGATATTCAGATGTATCGATTTTAGCCATGACTACCCTACATCTTCCACAGAGCCCATTGGCTCTTCTTCAAAACTATCTTGCTCAACAGACTGCTTATGACAAAGCGAGTAAATGTCTTCTCCAGCATCAATATCATCAACAATACGGCCAAGAACGCCATTAATAAAGCGAGGAGAATCGTCACCACAATAAGCACGAGCAAGGTCTACCACTTCATTAATAGCAACAGCAACATCAACCTCGGGAACCTTCAGAATCTCGTAGAGAGAAATTCTTAAGAGATTACGGTCAACGGAAGGCATGCGATCAATTGACCAATCCTTTGAGTAAGCAGCAATAATATCATCAAGGTCATCTCTGATGCCATCTGCTCCTACTGCCAGTAACCGCGCATACTCATCAAGAGGTCCCTCGGAGAGCGTATAGTCTCCACCAAGAACCTCGAGAACGCTGCGATTAGTGGCTTCAGCCTGGAATAAAAGCTGTAGTGCTTGGCTACGGGCGCGAGTACGTCCAAAAAACTTAACGCTCAAGCCTACTCCTTAGGAAAAACCAGGCTGTCAATGTAAACATCAACGGAGGCAATGCTAACGCCAATCTGCTCATTTACTGCAGTTGCAACAGCAAGTCTTACCTCAGAGGCAAGCTTTGTAAAAGGATAGCCATAAAACACGGTAAGGTGAACTCCAAGATGAAGCTGACCGTTTTCTACGCCTGCCTCAACAGCCTTCTCTGGAGCAAGACTTCTGCTGGTAAAGACGTTGATAAGGTTAGATGCTAATGTATCGTTTCCGCCAACGGAGGCAACACCTTCAACATTTCCAGCTGCGCCGGAGACAACCGTTGAAATTACATCTTTTGAGATGCCGATGCCCGCTATACGAAGCTCTGTTTCAGCCATGTCTACCCCCTAAAAAGACAAACTGTCTTTGAAATAATTACTCAATACCAATTAAGTGTTTATACACCCAAAGAATATGCATTAAACGCGAGAAACAAATTTGCCGTCACGCGTATCAACCTTAATGCGCTCACCCTGGTTCAGATACATTGGGACCTGAAGAGTTGCACCAGTCTCAATAGTTGCTGGCTTGGTACCACCTTGAACAGTGTCACCCTTGAAGCCTGGATCGGTCTCGGTAATCTCTGCCTCAATAAACATTGGAGGCTCAACGCCAAGAAGCTCAGTATCTGCATAAAGAAGCTGTGCGTTATCATTCTCCTTGAACCAGACGCTCTTCTCGCCAATAAAATCAGCTGGAACAGCTACCTGATCGTAAGTCTCATTGTCCATGAAATAGAAGGACTCACCGTCGTTGTAGAGATACTGCATCTCTTTGGTAAGCAAAAGTACGTTCTCAAACTTGGTGCCCGCATTACAGGTCTGATCAATAACGCGGCCAGAACGAAGATCGCGAATCTTATAGCGGACAAAAGCACCGCCCTTACCTGGCTTTACATGCTGGAACTCAACGATGGTGTAGTACTTATCGTTAATCTTAAGGCCAAGGCCGTTCTTGAAGTCTGCGGTACTGATAGTTGCCACGTCTAACTCTTTTCACTCGATAAAGTCGCGAGAAGAACGTGAATTTTCAAACTACCCGCGACACGTATATGCATGTTGGATTTTATCAGTTTCACGCCTTCCGTGCTGGCGGCTCTTGTGAAAATGCAAAATTTGCCTACTTCTTTTTAATAAAAGCCTCTTGAATAAGACGAGGAATCTGTGGAATTGTCATAAGTCCATGCTTAAAGACAAACCAGAAGTTTGGAGAACGTACGAGTTTCTCCTCTCCTACATAGACACGAATTGCCCTAAGCGTTGCCTTGTTGTCTCTCGTAGAAAAAGAGTAATTACCATTGCTTTTAGTAAAAATAGCAAAGCGAGAAATACTTTTATTACGTCCTATGACTGAGGCGGCTATGTGATCTATCTGATCCCAGGGAATCTGGATGTAGTCTTCGGGATTTTTCTGGTTGTAAAACTCAAAGGCTTTATTGCCAATAAGAATATCGCCATACGTAGCCAAACCATGAAACGAAGTAGCCTTCATGCTGAGGTCAACGGTGCTATTTTGAGACTGAGCCATACAATCCTTTCAAAAATGGGTCGCACCCATTATAGAGCGCGACCCATATTCGTGCGACTTTGAGTACTAGTACGTACTCTTACTCATTACATAAAACCGAGAAGTCGACCAACAATACCAACAGCAAAGAGAGCTAGGATGATGGCAATTGGAGAGACCTTCTTCTTTAACAAATAGCAGCACAAAAGCGTCAGGCCAACCGCAGCAAGACCAGGAATCAACGAATCAAGGTTCTGCTGAAGCGTAGTTACCTTCACTGGATCAAGACCGTTTGGTCCAAGAGTAGAGTAAAGTTTCAATGCTTGATAGATTCCATCTACTCCTGAAGGAAGGGTTGTCCAATCAATGTAGGCACCTGCCTGCTGAGGAATGGTAGAAACCACCGGGGTAAATGAAATTGAAACCCAACGCTGTACCAACGCGCCGATGATAAACATACCCAAGATAGAAGCGCCCTCGGTAACCTTGCCGAGCATACCGCCGGAAAGATCGGAGGAAATGGAAGCACCGGCCTTATAACCAAACTCCTGGGTGTACCACAGGAAGACAAGACGAATGACATTCCACAACACGAAGAAGAGAATGGGACCAAGAATTGAGCCGCCAAGCGCCAAAGAAGCGCCCAGAGCGCCCAAAATGGGGCGAACGGTAAACCAGAAGACTGGGTCACCAACGCCAGCCAGAGGACCCATCATACCTACTTTGACGCCCTGAATTGCAACGTCATCAATAGGCTCGCCGTTAGCACGTCCCTCCTCCAGTGCAAGAGTAACACCCATGACTGGTGCAGAAACATAAGGGTGAGTATTATAAAACTCAAGGTGGCGCTTAAGAGCTGCAATCTGATCTTCTTTATTTGTATAAAGCTTTTTGATGGCCGGAATCATTGAAAATGCCCAACCACCATTCTGCATACGCTCGTAGTTCCAAGAACCCTGAAGGAACTGGTGACGAAGAGCAACAGACATGCGGTCTTTCTTAGAAAGCTGAATCTTATTCTCCATTAGTTTCACACTCCTTCAGAATTAGTAGTTGTCGATAATATCGCCGAGTGGATCGCCAGACCCACCACCTGCGCCGCCGCCCTGCTTAGCAAGATCTTTAAGACCAAGGTAAATAATTGCAAGGCAAACACCAATAACACCAAGAGCAATAAGGGTGAGCTGATTAATAGCCGCAAAGACGAAGCCCAATGCAAAGAATGGCCAAACCTCACGAGTAGCCATCATGTTGATAACCATTGCATAACCAACAGCAGCAACCATACCACCGCCAACTGCCATGCCGCCAGTAAGCCACTTAGGCATTGCGTTTAGAGCATCAGTGACGATAGCTGGGTCAATGAAGCAAAGAGCAGCTGCAGGGACAGCAATACGAGCACCCTGCATAAAAATAGCTACAATGTGCCAACGCTCAATTGCAGCAAAATCGCCCTTCTCGGCAGCTGCATCCATTGCATGAACAATACCGGTTGCAATAGTACGAGCAATCATGGTAAGGAACAGACCTGCTACAGACAGAGGAATTGCAAGTGCAATAGAAGTGTTAATAGCAGCAGTGGTATCAGTATCTCCACCGTTCAGTGCCAGAACCATAATAATTGCAGATGCGACAGATGCCAAAGCTGCATCTGGTGCAACTGCAGCTCCAATGTTTGCCCAACCAAGAGCAATCATCTGAAGAGAACCGCCGAGGATAATTCCCTCAGCAGGGTGACCAGTCACAAGGCCAATCAGTGAGCAAGCAACCAGGGGCTGGTGGAACTCCCACTGGTCAAGGATGCCTTCCATGCCAGCAAGAAGCGCAACAATTACGACAAGCAGTATTGTGATAGGTGTCATTTCTACCTCCTTCTAGTTACTTACGATTAGCAAGCTCGGACTTAGCTTTTTTAAGCATTGCATCAAAGTTTTCTGCACTGTCTGCAGGAACCTTACGGACATCAAACTTTGTACCGCACTCTCGGATAGCCTCAAGGGTCTTTACATCGTCTTCGTCCATAGCAACTGCGTTGGTAACAACAACCTTACCAACAGAGTGAGCAATAGAACCAAGATTAGCTTCCTTGATTTCTACGCCACCTTCAATGACACGAAGCATGTCCTGAGGAGTCTCGAACAGGAGCATTGCCTTGGTATTACCAAAACGAGTATCGTGAGCAATCTCAATAATCTTCTTAATAGGAACAACGTGAACGTGCACTCCTGGAGGAGCTGCTTGAACAATCATGGTCTTGCAAAGCTCATCTTGTGCAACACCATCAGAACAAACAATGATACGGTCTGGCTTGGTCATCTTTGTCCAGGTAGTTGCAACCTGACCATGCAGAAGACGGGTATCAATACGAGCAAGAACAATCTTAAGCTTGCCATCACCAATTACGGTTCCCACAGGAATTGCTCCCTTAGGTGTTGCAACAGCAGGAACATCAGTAGGTGTTGCCTCTTGTGGCTCAAGCTCTTCTGGCTTAATCTTTACGCCCATACGAGCTTCAGAGAAAATCTCTTTTGCTACCTCGGTGGCGGTATCTACGCCAAGGCGAGAACCATATGCTGCTATAAGCATTGGGAGGTTAAGACCAGTAACAGCAACCCAATCTTCTTTACCCTCCTCCTCAAGAACACGAGAAATCTGGTTAAAGGGAGTGCCACCCCATAGGTCAACCAAGAACAGAACGTGCTCTTGATCTTCAAGCGTGGTAATTGCGTCGAGAATCTTCTGATGCAGGTCATCTGGACCCATATCAGGAGTAAGCGTAATAGCTACAACGCCTTCCTGTGGTCCAAAAATCATGCTGCCAGAATCTTTAATACCCTCGGCAAACTTACCATGACTGGCTAGAACGATACTAACCACTTTTACCTCCTTCTTTTCTATTTAATAAAATAAATGAAACTATAAACATAACAATGAAAATAACATTTACTTTTCTAATTTTATTACATATGTATAAAACGTGCCCCCACTAACTTAACTCTTTTTAATTTTTTAAGTTATACAAGCTGATTCTAGGGCGAGAAGGTCTTCTCACCTTGGGAAAACGAGCAAAAATACGGCCAGAAACCCAAAGCTTCTGGCCGTAAAAATTCTGTATATCGTAGCTAGTTAGCAACCAACAGACACAAGGTCGTGTGTGGACTGAGTAAAGACATCGTAGCCGTCCTCGGTAACAACACCAAAATCTTCAAGACGGATACCAAACTTACCAGGTAGATAGATACCAGGCTCATCGGTAACAACAGAACCTGCTGCAATAACCTTATTCCAACGAGGGTTAAAGAATGGACGCTCATGGATCTCAACACCAACACCATGACCAAGGCCATGTCCAAAATACTCACCGTAACCAGCCTCAGAGATAACCTTAACTGCAAGATTATGAATATCAGAACCGGTTACGCCTGCATGAATAGCTGCAGCGCAAGTCTCATTTGCCTTGCGAACAACATCGTAGACATGCTGCTGCTCCTCAGAAGGTGCACCAACAACAACCGTACGGGTCATGTCTGAGTGGTAATCCAAGTAGCCCGCACCGTAGTCCATAACAATCATGTCGCCAGTCTGAACCACACGCTCGCCTGGCTGTGCGTGAGGATTAGCACCGTTAGGGCCAGAAGCAATGATGGAATCAAAGGACAGAGCATCTGCGCCATTAGAGAGCATGTAATTCTCAAGTTCTGCACGAATCTGCTGCTCAGTGAGGCCTGGCTTGATGTACTCACAGATGTGAAGAAATGCCTTATCAGTGATTGACTGAGCATGCTTCATAAGCTCAATCTCTGCTGGGTCTTTGACAATACGCAACTCAGCAATATCACCATGCATGCGTGGAAGCAGAGCAGCAATTGAACGATTGCGCAGCGCCTGCTCTAGCCCATCAAAGAAAGCAAGGTCAACGGTATCCTCAATAGCAACAACACGAGCACGAGCCTCAGCAACATGTGCAGCAACCCACTCGGTAGGTGTAGTAGCTTCCTGGTCAAACTTCCATGGAGAGTCAGTGCCAAGGCGCTCCAGGAATGTGTTGTAGTAACGAGAGTCAGTGTGTAAGAAGAGTGCATCTTGCGTAATAAATGCAGTATGTGCCTGTTCAAAGTCAAAGGTACGCTCAGCATCAGTCAACCAACGAAGGTCTGGATTGTGACGCAAGACAACAGCGTCGTAACCCCTCTGAGCCATTACCTCGCGAAAACGCGCAACGCGCTTTGCGGCCGCCTGTAAATCTGCCATTTCAAATCCCTTCTCGAGATGTTTACAACAAATAGTTGCACCCAGTGGAGTTACTTATCCAAACAAAACTCCTTGGTACAAGATGTGTCGCTTTAATGTGAAGCGTGAGCCTCACACCAAGCGCGGGCATGTTCGGCGAGAAGTTCCTCGTCGACCGAAGCTAATCTTACCCTTCCAATAGACATTGGAATCGGCAACATAAAACGATTAGTAGAACGGAAACATTCCTGTTTTAGAGCTTCGATAAGCTGCTCAGGAGCGATATCACAGGTAACAAAACCAATATTCAAGTGCTCAAGAATCTCATCTTGAGCAAGCATATCATCAAAAGAAAGTGACTCTTTGGCCACTGCAATTCTTGCCGAGAAACGCAATGCATCCGCATAAAGTGCAGAAAGAGGCTGGTCAGCTGGAATAAGCGGACGAAGCGCTTCCACAAAAACCCAACCGTAAGGAACAGACTGCTGGATAGCAATAGCTGAGGAATCAGAAAGGCGACCACGAGTCTTAGTGGACTCTGCCAGCTGCTCTGCAACGATATCAGCAACTCCAGAGGTGAGGTTATCTGCCCTATCCCAAATACGACCAAACTCCGCCTCGTTATCAGACATAGCTGTTGCAACCATACATACCTGGGCAACCTTTGCATTGTCATCGCAAAGATCCATAACCTCAAGGTCTGCAAAGCAAAAACGAGCGCAAGGCTTAGTAGTTACAAGACGCTGATGCTCTGCATCAGTATCAAGCGCACGAGGAGTAATAGACGAGACAATAACTGCCGCTAAATCAAGTGGAACAGTAGCAAGGGAGACTCCCCCACACCACTTGTTTGCCACGTGGTTAGCAAGAGAAATAACTCCCGAGTGCCCCACGGCAACTACCAGATCATCAGCTGTAAGGTGCATTTCTGCCAAAGAAGACAACACTCGCGCCTCAGTTGCCACGGTAGTTGCTGCTTCACCATCTTCTACTTCAACAAGCGTCACCAAAAAACCAATGGTAGTAAGATCTCTACGAAGAAGTTCAACAAGATCCTCGTCTGCCTGACCACTTGTCAGAAAGGCGCATCTATGAGGTCTACCTACAGCAGTCCTTAACTCAGTGCCAAAGTTTGAAAGAACACCCACACCAGAACGAAGTGCAATAGAGCCCCCGGGAATGGAAACCCACTGTTTAATCTGAGCAGGTGGCAATTCCTCTTCAAGCTCATCCTGGATAGTGTCACTCATAAAAGCCCTCTTTCCCAAAGTAGCTTGCCAGAGTCAATGGCAACCTGCTCAAATGTTTTCTCACGAATGTCAATAGTAATATCAGCGGCGGCCTCATAACGTGGACGCAGGCGTCTATAAAGCTGAGTAGCGTTTTCGACGCTTCCCAAATCAGGACGTCTATCAGTGCGCTGAATTTGACGAAGCGAATCAGAAAGATCGCCATCGAGAAACACAATGACTCCCATCTCACGCATAAGCGCAAGATTAATGTCCTTCTCGACAATTCCACCGCCACAGCTTACCAGCAGTGACTTCTTAGACTTGAGCGTGTGTAAAACCTCAGTTTCTGCCTGTCTAAAGAGCTCCTCGCCATCATTTTCATAAATTTCTGCCAGTGATTTACCTGCTATACGTTCTGCTAGGCGATCGGTATCGACATAGCGACGATGAAATAGCTCTCCTAAATTGCGTGCGAGTGTGGACTTTCCGGCACCCAGAAAGCCGACAAAAAAGATATGATCACAGCCCTCATGTACGACGTATCTTGAATCGCGAAACTCCATACTCCTCCAGCCTTTCAAGATGATTCTATCATCGAGTTGGAGCAAGTAAACTAATGCTGTCCTGTTATGACGTAAAAGTTACATTTTTTAAAATGCGGCGCTCTACGTGACGAATGAGATTGGTGTACCACAAATCCTCAGTAGACTGCGGTTTTACCAAAATAGTTGATACACCGGCTAAATTACCTGCAATAATATCGGTAAAAATCTGGTCTCCTACCATTACTGTTTGTTCTTTTGTTACCGAAAAACGCTTCATAGCAGCATTTAATGCACGAGGAAGCGGCTTGCAAGCAAAGCCCTCTCCTTCAATTCCCAGTTCATGAGCGCTGCGCTGGACCTCATCAAAATGGATGTTGTTAGAGACAAGACAAAGCATAAGACCAGCTGCATGGGCCTTTTCAAACCAAGCGGACACCTCTGATGGCACAACTTTAGTATCTCGAGGTACACAGGTATTATCACGATCTAGGAGCACAAGCTTAATCCCTCGCTGAACAAGGCTCTCTACCGAGATATGTTCAACAGCAGAAACGTATTGTGTTGCTTTGATCAGACTCATTCCTGCACCAATTACTGTTTGCTTGCGGCTTCACGCTCGCGTGCGTTTTCAATAGCCTGTTGATGCTCGTCATAAGTCTCAGAGAATACATGTTCATCTGAGGTAATCCAGAAGTAGTAATAATTGGTTGCTGCTGGATCCATTGCCGCCTTAATAGAGGCATAACCTGGAGAGCAAATAGGCGTAGGGGTCAAGCCCTTGAACGCGTAGGTATTATACGGATCGCTTGTCATTGAGCTTAACTCTTCAGCAGTAGCTTCTCTACCCAAGGAATATGCAAGAGTTGCATCACTTTGTAGATACATATCATCATACAGGCGGTTGTAGAAAACAGACGCAACCTTAGGACGATCCTCATCAGTCAGAGCTTCTCGCTCAATAATTGATGCCATGGTAATGATTTGCTCGTTAGTAAGATTCAAGTTGTAACGTTTGTTGAGCGTAATACGAGCAGCGTCCAAGTTAAGATTGGCCGTCTCTGCCTTAAATTGATCAAGCATGGCACGAATGACAGTATCAGCGGTTACGTTGCTTTCCGTAAAGGTATACGTCTTAGGGAACAAATAACCTTCAAGAGAATCGTTAGCATCTACCGCACCGGCAAGGAACGGATAGTCAGCAACATAATTGGATGCTTTTGCCTGATTTAAGAAATCATCGCGAGAAATGCCAAAGTAGTTCTGAGCCAAATCAGCAACTTGAGAAACGGTATAGCCTTCTGGTACGACGAAGCCACTGCCAGGGGCATTTGGACCAGAAACAAGAAGGTGTACGATGTCTGCTGGCTTGGTACCAGTGGTAATAACATAACTACCACTCTTGATTTTCTGCTCAGCATCCTGGCGCTTTACCTGATCTAAGAACTCGCTCTTAGTAGCAATAATCTTGTTCTCAAAAAGAATCTTTGCAACTTCCTGCGCACCAGCACCATCTGGAATGGTAACAGTAACTTGCTGACCAGCGGTAATTTCTTGTGTATCAGAGTTAGTGCGAGAAAGCTCTGGAAGTGCAACTTTCCACACAAAAATGCCAAGAGCTGCAACCATAACAAAAGCGATAAGCGTTGCAAAAATACGAGAGCACTTTGAAGCCTTCCTGTCTCTATGCTTGACCTGCTTATTTTTTGCCTTATGCGTAACTTGAGCACTTCTTGATGAAAGCTTACCGCCAGTAAGTGCAGGCAGCGATCCCGTAGCTTCAACAGGAGGCTGCTGAAGCGCCTCTTGCGAACCAGCGTTATAGTGCGCTGAGTCTTGTTGAGTTTGTTTTTCCTGTATCTGTTCTT
This sequence comes from Lancefieldella parvula DSM 20469, assembly GCF_000024225.1. Classification (NCBI taxonomy): domain Bacteria; kingdom Bacillati; phylum Actinomycetota; class Coriobacteriia; order Coriobacteriales; family Atopobiaceae; genus Lancefieldella; species Lancefieldella parvula. The sequence continues at coordinate 528,837 of NC_013203.1, read as the reverse complement.
CCTGGGCCTGTCCCTCTGATACAGAAGAAGAAAAATGTGCGCCCTGACGACGCGGAGAAGAATCATTAGATGGAGTGGGCATTTAGTCTCCCTTATTCATCTGTGCATCAAGCCACGATTGCAAAAAGAGCGAAGCAGCAACCATGTCAACTTTCCCACGCATAGCTTTCTCAGATAAACCTTGCGCTCGAAGAATCTTCTTCGCTTCCGCGGAAGAGAGTCTTTCATCAGTAAATTCTAATGGAAGTTGGCAGTTCTTCGCAATTTGCTCAGCTTGAACGGTAATTTTTTGGGCCTGTGGGCCATCTTCACCGGCGAGCGTCTTAGGACGACCGCACAAAAGAAGCTCTGGTTCCCAATCTTCAAGCACGGTTTTAAACGTGCGCGCATGCGAGAGCACCTCTTGTGCAGGAAGTACACAAACAGGTGACGCAATAGCACCATCGGGGTCACTTACAGCAACCCCGATGCGAACTTCACCAATATCTAAAGCTAAAACACGCAAACGTTATGCACCAAGCTTTGTTCTTGCAGCATCAAGTGCAGCATCAATTCCAGCGGCATTTGAGCCGCCTGCCTGCGCCATCGCTGGCTTGCCGCCACCGCGGCCACCAACAAACTCTGCAATCTCTTTTACAATGTCTCCTGCCGAGAATCCCGCTGCAACTGCAGAATCAGTTGCACCTGCAAGCAGAGAAACCTTACCGTCAGCAGTTGCGGATGCGATAACGCAAGCAACAGGCTGACCGTCAGATGCATCACGTATGCCATCCCATGCAGAGCGGAGCTCCTTACCAGAAAGACCTTCAAGCTTAGCGATGACGCAGCTGTAACCGTTAAGCTGAACAGCAGACTTAAGTGCTTCTGCTACCTGATTGCTACCTGCTCCAGTAAGAGCGGCCTCAAGCTTATGATTAGCAGCGCGAAGATCTTGCTGCAGCTGCTCAACACGGTCTGCAACAGCGGAAGGACGGACCTTCAGAGCTGCAGCAACCTCATCAAGCTGAGCCAGGCGCTCATCAACGTACTCAATAGCGCCCATAGAGGTTACAGCCTCAATACGCCTTGAGTTAGAACCAACGGAGCTCTCAGAAATAATCTTGAAGAGGCCAAGGTCTGCAGTGTTGCGTGCATGAGTACCACCGCAAAGCTCGCGAGAGAATGGAGTGTCTTCTGTGCCAGCAGAAACAACACGTACGACATCACCGTATTTCTCGCCAAAGAGTGCAACAGCACCAGCTGCCTTTGCGTCTTCAATGCTCATAATCTTAGTAACAATAGGCTTAGCGGCAAAGATCTCTGCATTTACCATGCCCTCAATACGATCAAGCTCATCTTTAGTAAGAGCCTCAAAGTGCGTAAAGTCAAAACGCATACGATCTGGGGCAACAAGAGAACCAGCTTGGTTAACGTGGTCTCCCAAAACCTTCTTAAGCGCTGCATCAAGGAGGTGAGTTGCTGTGTGGTTGCGACGAATAAGCTCACGACGACCAGCGTCAATAGTTGCGGTAACAGAATCACCAATAGAGAGCGTACCCTCCTCTACTACACCAATGTGGGACTCAAGGCCGCCGTCACGGTGCTTGGTATCAGTGACGTGAACATAAAGACCAGGACCACTGAGCCTACCAGTGTCACCAACCTGACCACCCATCTCTGCGTAGAAAGGTGTGCGGTCAAGTACAACTTCTACCTCGGAGCCAACAGTGGCGGACTCAACCTCCTGCCCGTCCTGAACAAGAGCAACAACACGAACACCGGAAAGCTCATTATTGTCGTAGCCGTCAAAAACGGTCTCATCAAGGCGGTCAGAAAGTGCCACCCAGATGCTTTGAGCATTACCCCAGGCATCGCGGTTAGCAGACTTACGAGCGCGCTCGCGCTGCTCGGTCATTGCAGCATCAAATGCATCCATATCAACAACGTGACCTGCATTTGCTGCAATCTCACGAGTAAGATCAATGGGGAATCCGTAGGTATCGTGCAGGAGGAATGCAACCTCACCAGAAAGTTGTGCACCATCCTCAAGCTGCTCAAGCTCAGCAGTGAGCTTGGACTCGCCAGCGTCAAGCGTAGCGCCAAAGCGCTCCTCTTCTGCAGTTAAAATGCCATCGATAAGAGCGCTCTTCTCGACAAGTTCTGGATACTCTGCACCAAGCAAAACAGCAACCTCATGCGCGTACTCCGCCATAAAAGTACCCTGAATACCCAACAAACGACCGTGGTAGACAGCACGACGAAGCAGACGGCGAAGAATGTAGCTTCTGCCCTCATTACCAGGAAGAATGCCGTCACCAATCATAAAAGTAACTGCACGGGAGTGGTCTGCAAGAATACGCAGACTGCGATCAATCTCGTCAGTTGAGTGATACTTCTTGCCAGAGAGTTTCTCGCCCAAAGAGATGAGGGTACGCATAATGTCACCCTCGTAGTTGGTTCCCTCATGCTGCATGATAGCTGCAATACGCTCAAGACCCATGCCGGTATCGATGTTGCGATGAGGAAGCTCAGGCAGAGAGCCATCTTCCTGACGGTCAAACTGAGTGAAGACGAGGTTCCAGAACTCAAGGTAGCGGTCACCATCATCTCCAGGCGCTTCTCCCTCAAACTCAGGGCCTTGATCAAAATAAATCTCAGAGCAAGGACCACAAGGACCAGTTGGACCAGCTGCCCAGAAGTTGTCCTCCTCGCCCAGACGGGTGATGTGATCTTCTGTTATGCCAAGAGACTTCCAAATCTCAATTGCCTCATCGTCATCAGTAAAAACGGTAAAGTACAGGCGATCAAGTGGCAGACCAAGGTGCTCTGGAGAAGAAATAAACTCCATTGCCCAGGTACATGCATCGCGCTTGGTATAACCACCAAAGGAGAAGTTGCCCAGCATTTCAAAGAATGAAAGGTGACGGGAGTCGCCAATGTTATCAATATCGTTAGTACGAAGACACTTCTGGCAGGATGTAGCGCCAATCTCCTTCATAGTCTTGATACCCTGGTAATACTCCTTAAACTGATTCATACCAGCGTTAGCAAGGAGCAGTGAAGGGTCAGAAGGCACCAGAGATGAAGAAGGATAACGCTTACAACCTTTGCTCTCAAAAAAGCTCAGGAAGTCCTCACGAATCTCTGCTGTTGTCATTGTTTTATAGTCAGCCATAAAGTACTTCTCCGTATTCAAATAACTACTCTTTTGTACTGTCTGAGTCTACCGTATCTGACGATGGTTTATCTGGTTCTTTAATAACTTCTTGAGTATTCCTAAAAAGTAACTGAGAAAAATCATGCCCAAGAATCTTTGGCGCAGGAATTGAAGACTTACTACGAATATGAGCCGTAGTGTCTTGATCAACAAGACGTGACTCCTCAAAAAACTTTGGATCGTCCAGTGCATCATACTCTGGCAAAATAGCGCCTTTCTCATCCACATACTGCGTGGAATTAAAGAGCGCACCATTTGGTGAGACAATCTGTCTGCCCGAGTACTTCTCAAAGAAGTACACAAAAATACCTCTAAGTGCTGCAGTCAGTGGAATTGCAAGAATGGTTCCGACTACTCCGCCAAGAGCGCTACCAATAACAATGCCTATAAGTGAAAGACCCGGATGGACTTTGACGCTAGTTGCCATAACCAAAGGTGAAAGCACATTATCCACAACGTTTTGAGCAACCATCAAGATAACGATGGTCCACACGGTCATGATGGGGTCTACCAAAATACTCAGAATCAGAGCAATGCCTGCCGAGAAAACCGGTCCAACCACAGGAATAATGTGGAAGATTCCTGTGACCATACCAATGAGGGCAGCATAAGGGTTACCTAAAATAAGGCAACCAAAGTACACAAGAATGCCGTTAACTGCAGAGGTAATGATAGTTCCACGCATATATCCACTGGTAGATCTGCTTAAGATTGCAAGAATAAGTCTGAACTCATCCTCTTTTTGAGGACCTGCAATAATAGCCAGCTCACGAACAATAACGGGATAATCTTTGGCAAGCCAATAGGCAAGCACTAGACCCAAGAAAAAGACCATAAGCTGGTTTGCCATAGATGAAATATTGCCTAAAGCAGATGTTGAAAGCCAACTTAAAATGCCAGAAGCAACTGATATTCCAATGCTCGATGCCCGCTCAATTACAAGCTCTACCGTCTGTCTAACAGCTGGGTTACTCTGAGAGTCAAAGTTCTGCCAAAATTCCCTAGCCATTGCTCCTATCTGGCTTGCATACGAAGGAGCATTCTTAAGCAGCGTGGTAAGCTCAAGCACCAATGGTTGAGCAATCAAAATCAAAAATCCTACAAACACAATAAGTGTAAGAATAAGTGCTGCAAAAGCAGAAATACCGCGAGGTATTCCCCTATCTTCAAGCCAGTTAGTTACAGGACTGCACACAAACGCAACAATAGCGCCAATAGCCAACAACTCAACGGCCTGCCCCAAAATACCAAGGACATACAGTGCAAGTGCAAACAACGCAGCAAAGCCAATGGCTGTCCATACCATCAGGCCACGCTGTTTCCAACTCTGAATCGAATCGGAAAAGTTTTGATGCTTTTGATCCATTAACGATTCACGCTTTCTGGGTCAATCTTTTCTTGAATACGCTTTAAAGTACGACGAAGCAGTCTTGAAACCTGTACCTGGGAAATATTAAGTTTCTCTGCAATCTCTACCTGAGTAAGACCTTCAACAAAACGCATACGAATAATCTCTTGCTCCCGTGGTGAGAAGTCTCTAATGGCCTCATCAAGAACAATGCGATCATCAGAACCAGCAAGATCTTCATCTTCGGTCACATACTGATCAATGATAGAGGGTGTCTCATCTCCGTCAGCGCCAGAGCCGCCTCCCTCAAGAGGAACAGAGCTATAAGCACTGGAAGACTCCATAGCCTCAAGAATCTCTTCAACGTTAGTATCAAGGCGCTGAGCAATCTCTTCAATTGAAGGGCTTCTTTGTAGTTCTTTAGTTAAGTCATCAGTAACCTGATTAATCTTAGAAGAAAGCTCTTGCAGGCGACGAGGGACACGCACTGACCAGCCTTTATCGCGGAAGTGACGCTTAATCTCTCCCATGATAGTAGGTGTTGCATATGTAGTAAATTCAAGACCGCGATCAGGCTCAAACCTATCAATTGCCTTAATAAGTCCAATGGTTCCCACCTGAATCAAATCATCAAGGGGTTCTCCACGATTTTTGAACTTGGAGGCCAAAAAGCGCACGAGGTTTAAGTGGCTCACAATAAGCTGGTCTCTTACCTCAGAATCTTTTGTTTCTTTATATTGGGCAAAGAGCTGGCGTGTTCTATCTTTATCCCAGGCGGGGATACCTTTAGAAGCACGACGAGCAGCTCTTCTTGCGGCTTTCTGCTCTTCTGCAGATGCCTGTACTGCCTCGTTTGCTTCAGGTTTAGGCATGTGCACCGCCAGAAATCTTTACAAGATGAAGTGTATAACCGTCATCACTAAGCGCAAACTCGTCACATATAGCGGAAAGCAATAACTCTACAAGCTCAAGTGGCTGGGAATTATCCGTCTCAGACTCAACTGGATCCTCGTCACCCAAATCAAAATCAATTTCCATAGTATTGTCTTCAAGGGTAAACGTAATATCTACGAAGTCCCTCTGAGTACCGCATGCAAAAACAAAACCTTCTTCAGCGGCCATTTTGACGTCTTCAAGCTCGTCAACATTCATCTTACATAGAACAGCAAGGTTAGCAGCCATCATTCTGACTGAACGAGCAAACGTTGGATCTGCTGGAGCGGAAAGCTCAACAATTTTTTGTGCCATATCAATCTACTCCTCAGTCTTCTGAGAAGACTCAGAACCGTACTCAATATAGAACTGCTCAGAACGAGCTGGCTTGGAATGCTTTGTCTTATCCTGAGAAAGCAAAGGAAGCTCCTCAAGGTACTCCTGTGCTCTCTGTGCGCCCTGCTGTGCTGTTGCAGTTACACCGCTCAAACGAGCCTGAGCTGCCTCAGCAAGCTTAGAAGGATTCAAAGATCCTCCCAAACCAGTCCCCAGCTTTGATACTGACTCAACAACGCCTGTCACAGCGTCACTTGCAGCTTTGCTTACTGTCGCAGTTACTGCAGACGCAGCGCCAGAAACGGTAGCCACATCACCAAGAACTACGTTAAGACTCTCAAGAGAGGTATTAGCATTCTCTGCGGCATCATCAACTTTCTGCATAAGTGCAGGCAGCTGCTTAATAGTTGGATCTAACTCATCAACCATGCCATCAATCTTTGAAATAACAGGTTGAATCTGTTCAATAGTATTGTTAGCCGAGAGTGTAATCTCAGTAATCGACTTTCTTGTTGTTCTTAATGTCAGGGCAACCTCGATAATAGCCCAAACGCCAACCACGGCTAAAACTACAAGGGCAATTTGTAGGTAATTCATCAATGCCATCCCTCAAAGCTAACGGTTACAGTTCATTCTATTTTACCCGAGGAGCGACTTCTTAATGCTCCCACTTGAGTAATTCAAAGTCCTAAGTTTCCTCGTGACGATCACGCTCTGTTGCTGCAATTCTCCAAGCTTCCCACCCTCTAGGAGATGGCGAGAAGAACGCTCCACGTTCAAGTCCTTCTGGAAGATAGCGCTGTTCAATCCATCCGCCAGGATAATTATGAGGATAGAGGTAATTACCGTACTCTTCAGAACCAGGGCGCGTACGATCTCTTAAGTAACTTGGAACTTCTCGCCTTGGACCTGTTCTAACCTCATGAAGCGCAGCGTCAATACCTGCTTCCGCAGCATTCGATTTTGGAGCTAGCGCCATATAAATTACTGCTTGTGCAAGATTAATTCTGCACTCCGGATATCCGATGACCTCGGCTGACCTAAATGCCGCATGAGCAATAAGCAGCGCTTGTGGATCAGCGTTTCCAATATCTTCTGAAGCCAAAATCATAATGCGACGCGCAATAAATTTAGGATCTTCACCTGCATCAATCATACGGGCAAGCCAATACAGAGCTGCATCAGGATCTGAACCTCGCATGGACTTAATAAACGCAGAGATAATGTCATAGTGCATATCTCCCGCTTTATCGTATGGAAGTCCACGGCGAGGATTTGCCTCAAGAACGTTCTGCTTGGTGATAACAAGTGGCTCAGATGCTTTGCCATCAGCTGATTCTGGAACATCAACCATCTGAGAAGCAAGCTCAAGAGAAGTAAGGGCTGCGCGGCCATCTCCACCTGCAAGCGTCACAATCTCTTTGCGAGCATCTTCTTCCAGGACAAATGCGCCAGCTAAACCATCTTCTGACTCAAGTGCACGCTGAATGAGCTCATCAATGGCATTATCTGACAATGCATGCAGTTCCACTACACGAGAGCGAGAAATCAGAGCGCTGTTAACCTCAAAGTAAGGGTTTTCTGTAGTAGCTCCAATGAGTACAACTATTCTGTCTTCTACCGCATGAAGCAGAGCATCTTGCTGAGAGCGCGTAAAACGATGAATCTCGTCGATGAATAGAATAGTTCTTCTGCCTGCTGTTAAAAGCCTTGATTCTGCAGCCTCGATCTCTCTACGAAGATCTTTAACAGTTCCCGTAATTGCAGATACTTCTACAAATTCTGCGTGCGTTGTATGAGCAATGATACGCGCAAGGGTGGTCTTGCCGGTACCAGCTGGACCGTACAGTAAGACGGATGAGAGCGTATCGTGCTCAATGGCTTTACGCAGCCACGAACCTGGACCAACCGCATCTTCCTGACCCACGTATCCATCAAGCGTGGTAGGACGCATGCGAGCTGCAAGTGGTGCATTAGCTTTTTTAGCGGCACGTTCTATGCCAGAAAATAAAGTATCCATGCAGCTATTTTACCCCGTCTCAAACATAAAAGCTTGGCGAGAAAGCCGCTCAACATAAATGCTCTTTAAGTGACCAGTCTGTTGTGCTCTGACCAACTTCCTAACCTTACACGCGTACTCCTTCTGCAAAGTAACTTCTCTTTGGAAAGAGCTCCTGAGCTTCTGGGAAGAGCGCTTCGCAGGTAGCCACAAAGTAGTCATCAGTCATTGCAGAAATAAAATCAACAACAGTACGATGTAGGTCACTCTTCCAGTCATACGTATGACCGTACCTAGAAAGATGTCTACTCACGGGCTCAATATGATGCTTAAAGATTGCAAGGTTCTGATCACCAGATTTAAGCGCAGACAGCTCGTATTCGTACAACTTCTCAAACAGATGCTTAATGTCTTCAGAGAAATCACCATTGGCCTCTGATGCGCCATAGATCTTCTGGTAATTCTCGCGCTTTGCTCGTTTCATCTCTTTAAATGCCTCTTCTGAGAGAGAAATCTGAGGCTTACCAAAGCTGTTCTGAACAATATCTGCAACAAAAGCAGAGGTAGCCCATGCGTTATAGGCACCGCCAAGACCATCATCAAACGTTTCTTCTGTTGCGGCACCTGCACGAAGAGCATCCTGTCTATCTTTTCCGACATACGCAATAATGTCCGAGATGCGCATAACACAACCTTCAAGCGTCATAGGACGCAAGTGTGCAATAGCCTGAGGACCCCTATCCCAGCAATCTTCCACCACCTTGTCAAACTCATCAAAAGTTGAAAGATTACTCATTTGAAGTACCTGCTGTTCAAACTCACCGTTGTGGCAAATTACTCCATCAAGCGTCTGTAAAGAAAGATTTCTTGCATAGAGACCGTCAAGAACACGCACGCTTTGTACGTTGTGGAAAAACCAACGTCCTGTTTGCTCATGGTAAATATCATTGAGGAAATACTCCCCTGCATGACCAAAGGGGGTATGACCCACGTCATGACCAAGAGCAATTGCCTCAATCAAATCAAGGTTAAGACACAGTGCACGTCCAATATCTTTAGCAACTCTACAAACAAGTTGTTCATGAAGGCCACGGCGCGTAATGTCATCATGCGCACGGAATGAGAAAACCTGTGTTTTACCGTTTAGCCTGTTATACGCAGGGGTATGCATGATTTTCTCGACATCTCGCATAAAAGCGGGACGCAAAAGTGAAGCCTGATCATGGGTGGAATCTCGGCGGATGATGTCTTCATTTTTGCACGCGTAAGGACTTAAGGTGCCCTTGGCTATTTGCTCAGCCACAAGAGCCTGCGTTTCTTCTGAAAGTTGCCCGGTCATATGAGGTGCAAAAGGATTAGTGATGTTCATGTGTATCCTCTCTAGATGTTTTTCAACTCTAGTGTAGAAGTTTCACCGGACAAAAACTCATGTTGAATTTTGAGAGAACTGTTGTGAAAGCCTGGTATCTAAAAAAGACTATCCTGAACTGGCTGTTTTAAGGCTTCAAACAGATTCTTTGCTAAAAGTGCTGCACCCTTAGAATTTGGATGCACATCGTCAGCAAAATATTTCTTCTCCTGAGGCAACAGCTTTTCTCCAGAGATGCACTGCAAACCAAACTTACCAGCAACCTCTTCAATTATTTGAGGAACCTCAGCAAAACAAGAATAAGGGTGCGTGGGATACGTATCCTCAAAATAAGGGGTGGGCGTCAGAACCACCACGCGCGTATCTGCATACATCTGAGAAATCTGCCAGAGTGAATTTTGAATATCGTATGTTACCTGTGACTTTGAGCATTTCTCGTATCGATAATTTGCCCCAAGCGCAACAACAACTAAAGAGGCATCCTCAATGAACGCATACGAGCCAGGCTGATAAACTTGTCCACCGATTCCCTGGTTAACCGCATCAAGCTTCATGCGCTTAGCAAGACAGTGCGGCCAAGTTTTGTCTGGCCGCTCCACAACAAAACCCTGCGCAATGGAATCGCCAAACACCACCAGTTTTTTCTTAGGCTCACCGGGCGAGAAAAACGTGCCATTGCCACGGAGATTTTTAACAGAAGCGCTCTGCAAACAGGGCAAGTAAACATTTACGCGATGTGTGTCGTTAAAACCTGGAAGTCTAGCAAGGTCATCTTCAGAGGTTTCTGTTTCTAGATGAATAGAAAGTGTATGTTCACCTACATCATCCAGCGAGAAGTTCTTGTAAGGTTTACCATCAACCGTCACAAATACAGAGCTGAGCTTTTTAAGATACGTAGCTTTAAGTAACTGTAAAACAGAAGAGGAGCCTTTAGGAAGTTCATCAATTTTTAGATCAAGTACCACTTCTGAGCTGTCCGTGGTAAAAGTAACTTGAATATCTGAAGTGCACGCTGCCATCTGTTTAAAAAGACCGGGGTGCCAGGAAGAACAAGAGCCAATAACTCTAAGCTGATTGGGAGAAATACGCAGCGGATGAACCCACCCGTGAGCAAGTTTTTCTGACCATGGCGCACCAAGTAAAAACCTAGATGCTGGAGAACTGATGCTCCACTCTCCCACTTCCATACACACCTCCAATCACCAGTTAAATTACTATAGTTATATACTACGAGATTAATTAAACAGTATTATAATTTTTAACTGGTAAATAAAACCCTCTTCTACCTGTGCAGAAGAGGGGTTTTCATGCTGATTATTTGATTCTTGCTTAATTACTCAGTAGCAGGTACTTCTTCTGAAGTCTGCATCTCGGCGTCATCATTTTTCTTTGCCAACTTCTTATCAAGCCAACCAGTGAATGCAGGAGCTACCAGTGCAGTAATAACTACAGCAGCTGCAAGCTGAGCGTTTGCGTTAGCAACAACCTGAGCAGTGTAGGTTGGATCAACAGCAGCAACCGCAGCAGGTGTGGTTGTTGCGGTACCTGCAATAGTTGCACTAGCAAGACTTGCCTTACCAGAACCGCCAAGAAGACGTTCAACAAGCATGGTAAGAATACCTGCGATGATACAAAGAACTGCTAAAAGAATACCTGATAGACCGCCAGTAATAAGATTCTCAACACTCATGCCGCAGCCAAGGGCAAAACCAACAACAGCAATACAAGGGTTAATGCCTGGAACCAAAAGTGACCTGATAAATGGACTAAGGTTACCAAGAACAACACCAAGAACAAGAGGAAGCAGTGTGCCAATAAGTGCGGTAGGAGAAATTGCTGCAACACCCGCTGCGCCTAGAGCAATCATGGTAACTGCAGGACCAGCAACAAGAGATAAAACTGCAGCAGCACCCTGCTCATCAGGAGTACCATACTCAGCTGTAATACCAATGTACAGGGCAACATTACAAAAAGTAATGCCACCAATAATAGAAAGTGCATTAAGACCAAAGAAATTGTCGTCCATAAATTTAGCAACAAAGAGACCAAAGGCAATAGCAATAGCAAGCTTAGGAATCAGGATGGTCAGACCAGTTTTCAGAACCTTGGGAACAGTCTTAAGATCAATAGAAGCGCCAACAAACAGTAAAACAATACCAACAATAGCAGGAGCGCCCTTAGCAACAGCCGTAGTAAAACTACCAATTTCTAAAACCTGTGGGAAAAAAGAATGGAGCAACAGGCCCACAGAAAGCGGATAAAGCATAATATCGCCGGGGAACCTGGGGACACCAATTTTACGAGTTGCTTTCTGCTGTTCAGCTGCCATTATCAGCTCCTTTGCCCTAATTGGTTAAAAAATATTTGACCTACTCTATCAGCACAAAGAAACATTTTTAAAAAAGTACTGCACAAATTAACAATTTAGCTACAAACGCGAGAAGCCCTTACAAACTGCAAGACCTTCTCGCGAAATGGGTGTATTTGAGCTGTTAAAGACGACGCGGCGCGTAAAACTGAGAGCTAGAACTTAAATTTTGCCGCCCTCGACAACCATGGTATTTGGATCTACCTCGTCGCCATAAATTGGAGCAAGCGTCTCTTCATAGGCCTTGTGGAAGAAGTTCTCCTCTGCAAGAGGACCGGTAATCTCATTGTTGATAAACTCCAATAGCGAAGAATTGCCTTTGTGAACTGCTGCAGCAATAGTATCGGAGTCGCCCAGATCATCGATGCCAACAATAAAGCCAGGGTTAGACTTAACCCATGCAAGTACCTCGGTATTGTCAGTTGAGAACGCGTCTCCGCGGCCGTCGAGCAGCGCGTTATACGCATCAGCGTAGCTATCAAATTTCACCAGCTCAACCTTAGGTGCGTTCTTAGCAAACCAAACCTCAGCTGTGGTTCCCTTAGAAACAATAAGCTTCTTGCCATCAAGCTGAGAAACGTCTGTGATTGGCGCAGAAGCTGGAGAAACAACACCCAGCTTGATCTTCATGTATGGCAGGGAGAAATCAACCTTCTCTTTACGGTCATCAGTTACCGTAAAGTTTGCCAGCATGATATCTGCCTTATTTGACTGCAAGAAAGGCACGCGATTTTGTCCGTCAGTGGCAATGTAGTTAATCTTTACGCCCATATCCTTTGCAAGACGCTCAGCAAAAACAATGTCGTAACCAGCGTAATTACCGTTTGCATCAACGTAACCAAAAGGAGCCTTATCGCTGAAGACGCCGATATTTACTGTGCCTGCCTTCTTGATATCATCAAGAGTTCTAAACTTTGAGTCTGTATCAGAAGATCCGCCCTGAGCTCCATCGGAATCCTTTTTCTTGCAAGCTGCCAAAAGAGTTGCAGCAGAAAGTGCGGTTGCACCAAGGAAAGCACGACGAGAAAGAGAAGTGGAAGTATTTTCAAAGAAGTTCATTTTAAATCCTAACAAGTTGAATCAATTACTACGTTATCTACGTGCAAAAACACGTTGTTTACTTATGTACACGTTCAAATTCAAAGGTACGCAAAAACTCTTGAGCTCTTTGCGTTTTAGGTGCCGAGAAAAACTCTTGTGCATCGGACGACTCTTCTACGATGTGTCCCTGATCAATCAAGATGACTCGATCAGCAACTGCTTGAGCAAAGCGCATCTCGTGAGTTACCACCAGCATGGTCATTTCCTGCTCTGCTAGCTCCATAACTACCTGCAAAACCTCATGAACCATCTCAGGGTCAAGAGCTGCGGTAATCTCGTCCAACAAAAGCACTTCAGGATTAGTCATAAGCGCACGAACAATTGCCACGCGCTGCTTTTGACCACCGGAAAGAGCTGATGGGTAGGAGTCTTTCTTCTCCCACAGTCCCACACGACGCAGCAGTTCTTCTGCCTGTGCCAAAACCTCATCCTCTGAGCGCTTCTGCACTACCAGAGGAGCCAGAGTTACGTTTTTCAAAACCGTCATGTTAGGGAACAAGTCATAGCTCTGAAAAACCATACCAATACCTGTTGCGGCGCTTTCTCTCTTCTGACCAGAAGTTACCTGATCGTGAAGAAGTACCTCTCCCCCTTGGATATCTTCCAAACCAACAATAGCGCGAAGCAGCGTAGACTTACCACATCCGGAAGGTCCCAACACCACAACTACCTCGCCTTTATTGATGGAGAGCGAGACCTTATCAAGCACGGGTTTCTGGCTTGAGGGATATACCTTAGTGAGGTCCTTAACTGCTAAAACGGTGTTACTCATGTGAGGCACTCCTCTCAAGCCTGCGTGAAAGATACGAAAGTGGGAAGCAGGCAGCAAAATACAGGAAGAAAATAGCTCCATAGATCCAAAGTGCTCCGTCGGTTGGGAACATAAAGCGATAAAAATCGGTGATCTGACTACCAACTCTAAGCAGCTCAACCACGCCAATCAAATTACAAAGCGACGTCGTCTTAATCATGCGAGTAATCAGATTGATGGCTGGCGGTAAAAGGCGCCTAAGTGCCTGAGGCAAAATGACCTGAAAGAACGTCTGCTGGCGAGAAAGACCAAGCACAAACGCGCCGTCATACTGAGATGCCGGAATTGACTCCAACGCTCCTCTTACCAGATCTCCAAGCTCGGCAGCTCCCCAAAACGTAAAGACCACAATTGATGCCTCAATACCATCAAAATTGACATCAAACCATTCAGAAGTACCAAAGAACACCACAAAGAGCAGCACCAGCTGAGGCATAACTCGAACAATCTCAAGGTAAACACGAAGAAGTGTACGAACAATCTTGTTGTTGGATGTCATAAAAAGTCCAACAAGAATACCAAGAGGAATAGAGAGCACCACTGAGATAAGGCCAATGTACACCGTTGTTGCAAGGCCTCCAAAAAGGCGCGTTAGCACTCCTTCTTGGAGCAAAATGTTATCGACGGGCATAGTCAAGCCTCCTCTCTAGCCAGCTTCCAATTAAAGAAATAGGAACAAGGATAATCACATAAGCAATAACCAGCATAAAGAGAGCTTCTGTAGTGTCGTACTGCATGCCAATAATGTCCTTGGTTACATACATCAAATCTGCAAGGGCAATGCCGGAGACAACGGAGGATTCCTTGATCAAGAAAATAACGTTAGCAACGAAACCAGGAACTGCCACAGAAAGCGCCTGTGGAAGAATAACGTGCTGAAGAGTTTGAATCTTTGAGAGGCCCAAAACCTGTGCAGATTCAAACTGAATAGCTGCAACTGATTCAAAACCTGCACGAAACGCCTCTGCCATATAGGAACCGCCAAGAAACGTTAGACCCACAACAGCAGCTGCCTCTGCATCCATTTTGAGACCAACTTTAGTCAGACCAAAGTAGATAAGAAACAGCTGAATAAGCAGGGGTGTTCCTCTGGAAAGCTCCACGTAAACAGAATTAAGCTGACTCAAAATAGGAATTTTTGACAGCGAAATCTGAGCACTTATCAAACCAACGATAAGCGAGAAGATAACTCCAAAGAAAGAGATGGTTAGTGTTATTTTTGCAGCTTCTGCATACAGTGGGAGATGTTCCCCTATGAAGCTCCAGTCCATGCGAATAAATCCTCTCGGGATGTGCGAATGCTCACACAAGAATTACAAAATAGCTTTACGCCCGAGTCTGTACCAGGAAAATTTTACTCAGCGACAATTACACCCTGGTCGTATGTGACCCGGGCACCAGACACATCGCGGTGCATGCACAAAGTGCATTATATGTCGTAGCCATAATTCGCATGCGTATAATCCTAGTCGCAACTAGGATATTGTCAACTCACAATTGGTAAATTTTTTGATAATGGAAAATTCTTCCACTAAATCATCAACTGACATACGTGCATTAGCAGGACTCGTGGAAGGCAATTGACGTGCAAGAATACCAGTTTGCTGCTCAGTATAGCGTTTATAAAATTTTGTTGCTGTCCCACCAAGCGTAAAAATAGCACAGATTGATGAATCTTGAATAAGAGCGCCAATATTGTGCGGAACTGGATTTGCAATAGAGGCGTCACTTGCACCCTTAATGTCACAAGCCTTAAGAACATCACAAAGAGCAAGATGATGTCTTTTACAGAAGTCAATCTTTTCAGGTATGGACTGCAAGGGTTTCTCACCATACAACGTGGCAACTACACGCCAGAATCTATTCTGAGGGTTGCCAAAATAAAAACCAATTTCTCGGGACTTGGGACTAGGCATGGATCCCAAAAGCAATACGCGAGAGTCGGGAAAAATAATGGGGTCAAGCGTGTTTTCTACATGCGTAAGTGTAGTTTTTGCAGTATCGGCGGCAGGCTGAGGCTTCTTTACCGCCACGACTACTCGCCTTCTTGCAGTGGCTCAACAAACTCCTGCAAATCATCAAGACGCAATATGGTTACTTGACCGTAGCCAGCTCCGCCCGTAGTACCTGTATCAATTCCCCACTTATCGTCATCTGACTGAACCCACTGCGCCAGTCCGCCCTCAGTAGTAGCACTGCGATTCAAGTTTTTTGCACCAAAGCTCTCTAGCAAAGGTGTGGGCGTATGACCGCAAATAACAATGGGATACGATGCATCTGACGTGCGGAAATCCGTAGGATGCTGCCAGAAATCCTCGCGAATCCACAACAAATCGTTTTCTGATTGCTTGTTCAAATATTGTTCCAGAGAAGCCTTATCCCAAGCGGTTGGCACAGGAACGCCATTGGACTTTACACCCGCATGTACCAGAACAAAATCCTTGCCCTGAACCTCAACTATGGCGTACAGAGGAAGCGTCTGCAGCCAAGCAATAAGCTCACAATACTCTTCTTCAGAAAGTGTCTTGAGCTCAGCAAGTGTGGCATCTCCACCGTTAATCTGCCACATAAACTGAGCTTCAATGTTAGCTTCTGGAGCTAATGCTTGCAGCGCAAGCTGCTCATGATTGCCCATTAAAACGGTGCAATTTGGAAGTGCGCGAATTACCTTGATGGTATCAAGAGAACTGGGACCACGATCAATCATGTCACCTAAGCAGTAAAAAACATCCGACTCAGTTGGATTAATGCGCTCTAAAGCACGTTTGAGCGGTTCCACATGACCATGAATATCAGAAAAAACGTACGTTGCCACAAAAACCTATTCTGTCGAATCTTCATCTGCAAGCTTCTGGCCAGCAAAGTTCAGATTTTGCGTGAGCTCTCTTGCAGTATCAAGATTAAAGTCTGGCGAGAAGAAAACGTCAAGTGCATACGGCACATTGGCAAGGGCATGGTCGTACAAATCCCAAAAGCTATCCTTGCGTACTTCTCCTGTAAAAGGATCAATCCATTCATTTCCTGCTCTATTATCAAAATCAGAATCAGAGGATTTTCTAACCCCGTGGGAAAGCGCCTCTATAAGAGAAAACCTGTTTGTACCAAACGTACGTTCAAGATGACCTAGCAGCTTTCTCTTCTTACCTGTTGGTGAATACGCGAGGTGCTGAATAATCCTAAAATCAACAACTGCTGATGAAAAAATCCTGGTATCGGTAGGTTTTTCGTACGTCCATAGCAGCGCAAAGAAAAACACCCTATCCAAAACATAGAGCGTATGCAACGATGCCCTCAAAACCTCACTATAAGGTCTATACGTTGCTACTGTTTTGCCAAGATGAGCATAAAGAATTGCCTCGTCAAGGTCCTTCTCGATTTCTGCATGAACTTGATTTTTAGCAGATTCATCCAGACCCTCTACACCTTGAGAGGTAAGCATGTTTTGCCAGTAATAAACCAAGGGATGAGCAGTGGAATCAAGCATATAGTGGCAGAGAAAGCCCGCAATATAGGCGCGAGCAACTGCTACATCCTTAAGCGGCAACGGTGCAATTGCGTCTCGCATAGAAAGAAGGAGTTCAGGCGTTTTTTCTTTATGCATAATTGACGCATATTTGGCATAGCGATGTAGCAATGGATCTGCTGCCAAATAAAACAACGGATCTGGACCTTGATTTCCCAACAGAAAAGCTTCTCGCTCCTCCATCGTGGAAAAACCAAGTTTGCCTGCAGCTATATCAAAAGCATCCTTGCCAAAGAAGTCGTGAGTCAAAATTGCGGGCATGTCCATTCCTTTCAGATTGCTACAGTCCATTTTACCCAGCAATGGCATATGAAATCAGAAAGAAATATAAAATGGCATGTGGTCACTATTGTGAGCAAGGTACCTCTGGGCACGCGCTACCTACCGTCTGCCGAAAAATAAAACTTATCCTCTGTAGTAATACTTAAATATTTGATATCTTTAAACATACTTGGGGGAGATATTTTCTGTCTGAGTCTTCTAGCTTGTATTGCGACTATAAGCTAACAAGTAAGGATTTAGGGAGTGAGGTATTCCTTACGGCACAGAAAAAACATCTGTAAAGACAGAGAATATCTAATTGAGGGGAGCAATCATGGCACACTGCTATGAGAAGCTTATTTCTGTAGATAACATTACTGTCTGCAGAGCCAAAACGTCACGTTCTTCTAGCATGAAGAAGCGTGAGTAACATGAATGCTGCAAGAAAAATCAAACTCTATAGGATGCTTACGGCCCTTGCTTATGGCGATGCCTATGGTATGCCAACAGAGATGATGTCACCGCGTCAAATTGATTTTGTGTTTCCTGATGGAATTCAAAGCCTTTCAAGTCCACCCAAAAATGACTTTTTTGGAAGACCTTTTACTGCAGGTCAAACCACAGATGACACTGCAAACGCAATTATTTTGACTAAAAATATCATTGATAATCAGGGCATTTTTAACCAATCACGCTACTTTGACGCACTTGAAAATTATGTGGCTACTGAACCAAATGCCGCTCAAGTAGTTGGTCCTTCCACAAGAGCTGCACTAGCTAATCGACTTTCTGGCCACTCGCTCAAAACATGCGGACGTCTTGGTACCACTAATGGATGCGCAATGAAGTGTGCTCCATTGGCTTCGATTGTTAACTGGAAAGACAAGCATGCACTTATCGACAGTGTCACTGAGCTTGCGCTTCCCACTCACGGAACCAATGTGGCCATTATGGGCGCAGCAATGATTGTTGCCGCTATAAGCAGAGGACTTAGCGAAAATTCTTTTACGGTAGAGGACGCTCTTGAAACCGCTTTAAGCTACGGACACCGAGCTCTCTACACAAAAATTGGCACACAAATGCCTATGCCAAGCATGTACCAAAAGTGCATCATAGCATTGGAATTTTGCGAGGGTGCCAAAAACCTTGAAGCTCCTCTAGCAGCATCAAGAGATATCTACGACTATTGTGGCTGTGGCTACGAAACAATAGAGACCATACCTGCAGTTCTTGCGGTAGTAAAGCTTTCTAAAGGCAAAGTCTCAAGAGCAGCGAGAATAGCTGCGGAAATGGGTGGAGACACTGACACTATTGGATCTATTGCTTGTGCTATTTGTTCACAAATTCACTATGACATTTTGCCTGATGAGGTAAGTTTGCTTGAACATGTTAATGGATACCAGTTTGAAAAACTTGCAAACAATTTGGAAAATGCCACTTCCCTACCGTATGATGTAGCTATCTAATTTGCGCTCTTTGCGCCATAGAATACGTTTCTTGTAGGAGGCGCCATGAGCTCCTGTGCTCTTATCGATTTGCATGTCCATCTTGATGGATCAATCCCCCTTCCTGCCGCAGCCCAACTTGCAGCAGAAGCGGGACTTAATTTCTCTTTGGATGAACTCCAAGAAAAGATGCAAGTCCCCGCTCATTGTCAGGATCTTAACCAATATCTTGCAACGTTTGAGTTGCCCTTAAAGCTCATGCAGTCAGAGCAAGGCATACGTGCTGTTGCAAAGGCATTTCATAAGCAACTTGATGCAGAGGGTATTCTCTATGCAGAACCCCGCTTTGCACCAGGAAGCCTTACGGCGGAAGGTCTTTCTCAGCAAGAAATCCTTGAGGCTGCCCTTGCTGGTAGAGCGGATTTCTTTGCAGAGAATCCACAGTCAGAGCTTCACACGGCGTACATCCTTTGCGCCATGCGTGGCACAGGTGAAGAGCTTAAACGTAAAAATGAACAATCAATCGATTTGGCTGTAGCATACCTTGGAAAGGGTGTTGTTGCGGCAGACTTAGCGGGAGCAGAAGCACTCTTTGCCACAGAGAATTTCTCGTCACTTTTTGCTGAAGCGCAAAGAAAAGATGTTCCTTTTACTATTCACGCAGGAGAAGCCGCTGGTCCAGAGAGCATCAAGGCCGCACTTCGTCTTGGCGCACAACGCATTGGTCATGGTGTACGCTCCCTGGAAGATGTGAGTGTTATCCAGGACCTCAAAGCTGCAAATGTTACACTTGAGATTTGTCCTACCAGCAACCTTCAGACACGCATCTTTGAGTCAATAGAGCGCTTCCCTCTTGAACAGCTGCTTGATGCTGGTCTAACGGTCACCATCAACACTGACAACATGACCGCTTCCAACACTACCCTCTCGCACGAATTTGAGCTTTTGCAGCAGTACTGTGGTCTAGACAAAAATACCGCACGTGAGCTTGCTGAAAATGCTGCACGTGCGGTATTTAGTGATTCTAGCGAGAAGGACTGTCTACTTGCCTACCTTAGGCAATAGTAGCCTCGTATCCTGCCTGAACAACAGCGTCAACCAATGCACTATCAGGGACATCAGAAGACAGCTCAACTACTGCGCTCTTCTCGTCAAGTGAAACAGTTGCCTTAGAGACACCCTCGACAGCCTCAAGGGCATGGGTGACATGTGCAACACAGTGCTGGCAGGACATACCCTCTACGTTTAGTTTCTTCTTCATATAAGATTCCTCCTTCTGTGACACGGATGTGTCGTTTGTGGACTTAGATTGAACGTCAATGACTGCTTTTGTGTCATGAGCGTCTTGGTGAGTTACTGAGCTGGCGTTCTTTGGCTTCCAGGTACGCAAACGCAGCGCATTGCATACAACAAAGACTGACGAGAAGCCCATGGCGGCTGCACCAATCATAGGGTTCAGCGAAATACCAAATGGATACAACAGACCCATAGCAACAGGGATACAAATGGTGTTATAGAACAGTGCCCAGAACAGATTCTCTTTAATGTTAGTCATTGTGGCACGAGAGAGCTCAATTGAGGTTGCGACATCAGCTGGATCAGACTTCATCAAGACAATGTCAGCGGATTCAATAGCAACATCAGTACCTGCACCAATTGCAATTCCTACATTTGCTCGCGCAAGTGCTGGGGCATCATTGATGCCATCGCCAACCATAACAACATTTTCTCCAGCATCCTGGAATTGCCTGATGTAGGACTCTTTTTGACTTGGTAACACATCAGAGATGACCTGGTCAACGCCAAGTTCTTTACCAATGACGTTTGCTGTTGTTGCCTGATCGCCGGTGAGCATGACAGACTTAACGCCCATAGCGCGAAGACGATCAATGGTGGACGCACTGGTCTGCTTTACCTTATCAGCCACAGCAATGACGCCAAGAAGCTTACCCTCAAGTGCAAAGTACAGTGGTGTCTTTGCCTGCTCAGCCAGCTGCTGAGCTTGGGAAATCAGCTCTTGTGTGTTGATGTCCTCCTGCTCCATAAGGCGAGCATTACCTGCTACAAGGTGTTTCTCGCCAACCTTTGCCGTGAGACCACCGCCAGCAACCTGTGAGAACTCTTGGACATCAAGTGAGCCAGCTTCAGACTTCCCAAGCTTCTCTTGAGCATACGTAACAATTGCCTGTGCAAGTGGGTGCTCGCTCTTTTGCTCAAGCGCGTATGCATACTCAAGCAGCTGATCCTTAGAAACGCTACCTGCACAAAGTACGTCAGTTACACTTGGCTTGCCCTCAGTAAGCGTTCCCGTCTTATCAAGAACAACCACGGTTGCTCGTACCGCTCCCTCAAGTGCCTCAGCGGACTTCACTAAAATGCCATTTGAAGCCCCCAGACCAGTGCCCACCATAATAGCGGTAGGAGTTGCAAGGCCAAGTGCACAAGGGCAAGAGATGACCAAAACAGAAACGGCGTGCGACAGGGCAACTGCAAAGTCACCCGGTGCCACAAAGCCAAACCATGCTACAAACGTCACCAGTGCAATTCCAATGACAACAGGGACAAAGACTCCGGCGATGCTGTCAGCAAGACGCTCGATAGGTGCTTTGGAACTTGTTGCCTCATCAACCAAGCGAATAATACCTGCAAGCGTTGTATCATCACCAACGGCAGTGGCGCGCATCTTAAACCAGCCACCAGTAGACACCGTAGCGCCTGTCACGAAGTCACCAACAGTCTTACTTACAGGAACTGGCTCTCCGGTAATAGCGGACTCATCGACAGATCCTTCTCCCTCAATGACTTGGCCATCAACAGGAATTGACTGTCCCGCCCTTACAACAAGCATATCTCCCACCACAACTGTCTCTGCAGGAACTTCCTGCTCAACACCGTCTTTGACGAGAATAGCCGTCTTTGGAGCAAGATTCATGAGCGCATTAATTGCACCAGTAGTATGACCTTTTGCGCGAGCCTCAAAGAACTTGCCCAGGGTAATCAGAGCAAGAATCAAACCAGCGGACTCAAAGTACATACCGTGCATTGCATGGTGAGCTGCAGTCACGTCTCCTGCAACAAAAGCGTTTGCCATCTGATACAGGCTGACAACGCTGTAGGCAAACGACGCCGCTGAGCCCAGCGCAATAAGTGAGTCCATATTAGGTGCACCGTGCAACAATGAGCGGAATCCGCCAATAAAATAGTGACGACAAATAAACAGAATAGGAATGCAGAGCAAAAGCTCTGTAAGAGCCAAGTTCATCATGCCATTCATACCAGAAACAGCAGGTGGAACAGGTGCTCCCATCATCTCACCCATGGCAAGATAGAACAGTGGAATTGCAAAGGCCATTGAGGAAATGAGCTCAACCCTCTTTTGCTTTACTGCCCTTTCTGAAGCATCGGTAGCATCTGCCTTAATAGCTGCAGCAGAATCCTTTTTGTCACTACGAGGCGTTGCCTCATAGCCTGCTTTACTTACTGCGTCAGAAATCTGCTTAAGGGTGTCTGGGTTACCGTCGTAATCAACTTCCATCGAGTTCTTAAGCAAATTAACACGAGCCTCAGAGACGCCAGAAACAGAGTTAGCTGCTTTCTCTACGTGCGCAGAACAACTTGCACACGTCATTCCTTGTACATCAAAAACTTTCTGATTCATAACGCCACCTTACATAAAACGCTTAAAGAGGTCCATAACCTCATCAATAACTTCTGTGTCGCCCGACTGGATACGATCAACTACGCAAGACTCCAGATGATCCTGCATTACTTCTCTTGAAATGGCCTTAACCGCCGACTCAACAGCTGCAAGCTGAATAAGAACATCACCGCAATAACGATCCTCGTTAATCATTGTTTTAATGCCGTTAAGCTGTCCGATTGCACGATTAATACGGCGAGAAACCCCACTTTTAAGTTCACTCGAACGAGGAGTTGCTTTATATCCGCAGTGATGACAAGATTTTTTTTCTACTGCGCTCCGTGTTTCCATATAGCCTCCTTCATATACCCTTATGGGGTATTAATATCTGAAGGAATTATACCCCCTATGGGTATTTCAATACAATACTTACAAATGCATCCCCTCTATTTGCCCAGTGATTCTCTGCCTGCTGTTGCAAAAAGAGATAAAAGCAAGCGTTATCAATATCCATAGAAATTCTAGGAACAACGCATAACCACACAATAGAAACGCATCATTTGTATTAGAACTCAAAAATAATCCGACACCATCAACAATCCATGAAATGGGAATACACTTACAGATAGAAATCAAAGAGCTTGGAAATAAATAAAGTGGTATGACAGCTCCAGAAAGTATGGGAATACTTATTGATAATAGATTTAGTACAGCAAATCCATCAGTAAACAATAGACCAATTACTGAAGAAAATACTCCAAATATAGCACCACCAAGAGAAGCAAGAATAAGGGATATACATAAAGGAAAAAGAAGGGCCAGAACATCAGCACCTGCAATATAAAGAACAATAACTGAAGTTAAAAAAGAACTCATAAAACAAATAACGGTAATTGTTATGTACCTAATTAAAAAGAATACTATTGCATGATTTTGAGAAATTAAATACATAAAAATTGTTTTTGCAAATCGATCTTGAACAATAATATTGGCCGAACATTGCATTGCAGAAAGCCATGACGATAAGGTTAAAATTCCTATAAGCAATGACATACTTGAAGCAGAAAGCTGCATACCGAACAGAATAAAATATAGATATGAAAAAATAGGTTCAATAAAAAATTGGATGCAAAAAGCTAAAATAGAGCCGTAACTAGATAAGGAAGTCAATGCTATACAAATAGCAGGATAAACATATGAAGTAATTCTTTTCATAATTATAAATAATCTCCATTCTTGCGAAGATTTGAAAAGGCTAATTTAATCAAAAACCACCCTAAAAAAGCATAGGCAATAGAAAAGATCAAACAAACAACCGAATACAAGAAAAAATCTTGTATAGTAACTGAGGTAATTAACTTTACTGCTGGAGTCAAAGGATGTACGTATGCAATTATACGTATTGGTAATGGAAAATTTTCTATTGGTAAAACTATACCAGACCCTATCCATATACCAGTTAAAATAAGACTTTCAAATGATGAAGCATTTTTTGTTAAAACATATAAAGAAGACAAAACCAAAGCTGAAGAGGCACATGCAATAGTTGAAAAGAATAGTGCCAATATCTCATGTATGGAAAGAGTAATAGGAACATCAAAAAATAAGCTAAGAAGAATAGAACACGGTACCCCAAGAACTAAACCTAATGTAGTTGCAGAAAAAATAATTGGATAAAAAATATTAGCAATTCCTTTCGGACTTACAAATAGATAGTCCAAAGTTCCCTGATAACGCTGATATCCAATAATACCTGTTGAAAGAATAGTAGAAGCCCATATAGTTGCAATAGATGAATAAACCCAAAATGAATGATTATTAGACCCCTGAATCATTGAAAAAATCTTAAACAAAGAGAAACTAAAGCATGATCCTAAAACACTTATTAAAAAGAATGAAGTCGTTAAAAACATACTCGTATGAAAGCGTAGCATCCGTAATTCTGAACGTATATCAAAAATTGAATTAATACTGTCTTTCATCATCTTTTCCCATTATAGCAAGGTACACCTCTTCGAGTGAGGCACGTCTTTCATTGACGTTCTTCCAACCAAAATCATCAACACATAAATCAAAAATCATTTTCTTATTTCCTGACACATCCACATAAATTGAATCAAACTTCTCAAAAACTTCGACTGATGCAATCCCAGAACATTCCTTTAAAATTTTAACTTTAGATTCATCTAGACAATTAGTAATAAACGTGTATACGCCCTCTATTATTACTTTCTGTCTCAACTCCTCTAAGCTGCCCAGAAAAATACACTTTCCTTTTTTGAGAATAAGCACTCGATCGGCTAATAATTCAACCTCTCTCATACTGTGAGACGTAAGTAAAATACCACTAGGAATGTGACGTAACTCGGCGATAAGTTGTCTAACATCTGCGGCATTATTTGGATCTAAACCAGATGTTGGCTCATCAAGAAGAATTAAACTATGAGCTGAAATTAAAGCTCTTGCAAGATGGAGCCTTTGTCTCATTCCCCTAGAAAAAGTTGATACATTTTGATTTGAAAATTCAACTAAATGTACTTGTTGAAGGGCATTTTTAATTCTTGATTCTTGCTCATCAAAAGGAACACCACTCACTTGCGCAAAATATCTTAAGTTATTAATAGCAGTAGCGTGAAGATAAAACCCATTTTCTCCACCAAGAACTAAAGAAATATTCTTACAAGCCTTGCGAGGATATTTAAGAACGTCTACACCACATACTTCTGCTTCTCCACAATCTGGGAGTAAAAGCGATGAAGCAATTTTTACTAAAGTGGTCTTTCCAGCACCATTCGGTCCGAGCACACAAACTATTTCCCCCAAATGAACAGAAAACGACACATTATCTAAAACTATACGTTTCCCTTCTTTTATCCTGTATGATCTACTTACCTTTTTTACATTCAGAGGAAGTAAAGTATCATGGTCAAGATTTGATTCCTGCTGGATCATTTTTCATCTCCTCTCGGACCGTACTAAATTTATATTCTTCTTTGGTTTATCATGAATAACTTATCAATTAACAAAAAAGAGAAATCTACTTACTTCTCATCCTCATCTCCATCATCTACCATGTCACTAATCCCCAATGTTTTTTGAGCTTCACCGAGATTTTCTAATGCGGTAACGGTTCTCAATTTTCTACTCATAACATTTGTTCTTGTAGTCAAAATGGTATCCAGAGCTTTTTCTGCTTTTTGCACTTGTGATCGAGCCTTTTCTAGCTGACCTTTATATGTCTCGAATTCAGTCTTAACTGCCGATAAAACCCGCTGAATCTCATCAGCATGTTTTTGGATTGCAACAGATTGAAATCCCATTTGAAGACTGTTAAGAAGCGCAGCCATAGTGGAAGGTCCACACACATTAACACGATATTCTCTCTGCAACTGCTCAAGTAAACCTACTTGACTTACTACTTCTGCATAAAGTCCCTCAAAAGGAAGGAACAAAATAGCAAAGTTAGTTGTCTCTGGTGGAGCAATATACTTTGTTGAAATATCTTTTGCCTCTGCCTTAATGCGAGCTTCCAAACTCTTTTTAGCAGCAATAATAGCCTCTTCATTCCCGGTATTGATTGCATCTACTAAATGCTCATAGGTATCACCAGGAAACTTAGAATCAATAGGAAGCCAAACGCTCTCCCCTGACTCTCCAGGTAGCTTAACAGCAAACTCAACGCGCTCAGAAGAGCCAGAAACAGTAGCAACATTCTCTTCATACTGCTCAGGAGAAAGAATATCTCTAAGGATTGCTCCTAGTTGGATTTCTCCAACAATTCCACGAGTCTTAACGCCAGAGAGAACTTTCTTTAAGTCTCCAACACCCTCTGCAAGGCCACGCATTTCTCCTAAGCCTTGATGAACTTGCTCAAGTTGCGTGGACACACGCTGGAATGATTGGGTCATACGTTCATCAAGTGTCTTCTGAAGTTTCTCGTCAACGGTCTGGCGCATCAGCTCAAGTTTTGCTTCATTCTCTTTGCGCATATCACTAAGCTGTTTATCAACAGTCTCTCTAACCTTACCAAGCTGCTCAGTTGAGGTCTGAGAAGTTGTCTTCATGTTCTCGTCAACACGACGCTGAAAAGCATCAAAGCGAGCATCAAGCTGAGCAATACGCTGGTCAGTCTGCTTTGTCTGAGCTTGCAGTGTTGTGGTGAGCTTCTGATCAACTACCTCTCTTACCTGATCAAGCTTTGTATCCATTAGTTGATGCATAGCAGTCATATTGTCTGAAATGCGACGATCTAAATCTTGAGAGTTTCTTAAAAGCTCTGAAGATGATGTTTGATTTTGTTCTTGCAGTGTCTTTACTTGCGAAAGCTTAGAGGAAAGTGTAACAAGACCCACGATTAGTAGAATAAAAACTACAGTCAAAACTAATAGCACGAGTAAATCCACAAGACTCCCCTAACTCACAGCACGGCAAATAAATGCACCATTTAAAGCAAACACAACCTATAAATTAACCAAAAATTCCGTAAATTGCTTCTGCAATGCTATTAGTAATACTCTCTACAAAATTCTCAAATGGATTATCGGAATCAGTATCGCTGTCTCCATAAGGATTAGTGAAGTAATCCCAGAATTCCTGCCACCAATTTTGCTGACGATAATGTCTATAGGAATCATCATCATCCTCAGTACGATCCTGTTTATCATCAGTGTCGTTTGTATTGTTCTTGTTATTCTTTTCTTTATCTTTCATAGAAGAAAGCGTCTCATCAGAACCAAGAGTGACATTGATGGTAAGACGGTCTTCTCCACGCATGATTTCTACAGGAACTGTCTCTCCAACCTTATGAGAACGAACGGCAATGATAGCTGCATCAGCAGAAATTACGCGCTCTCCACCAATAGAGATAATGACATCTCCCTTTTTAATACCGGCGTTTCCTGCAGGACTATCATCGAGAAGACCTGCCACATAGGCACCATAATCTACTGAAAGATTATTGCGCTTTGCAGCTCGTGGAGTAACAGTCTGCATAGAAAGACCAATATAAGCATGCTTTACCGGCTGACCAGAAAGAATCTGATTTGCAATATCAATGGCATAGTTAATAGGAATTGCAAAACCAATACCAGCAAACGACTTAGTGTCAGACGAGTACAGCGTACAAATACCTACAAGCTGACCATTAGAGTCAACCAAAGCACCGCCAGAATTACCTGGGTTAATAGCAGCGTCAACCTGGATGAGGTTGGCATAAATAGTGGTTTCTCCACCTTCTGTTTCAAGCATATCGCCACGAGAAAGCGCAGATACAATACCTGCAGAAACAGAATGATCAAGGCCAAACGGACTACCAACACTCATAACCCAACTACCAGGGGCCAGGTTATCGGAATTGCCAATCTCAATTGGGGTTACACTATCTCCCTTGAGGTCAGCATGAAGGACAGCAAGGTCAGAGGTAGGATCTGTACCTACAACGGTGCAGTCATATTCTTTATCATTAATTGAAATAGAGAAGGTATCCATACCCTCGATAACGTGGTAATTAGTAAGAATATCTCCATTTGTGTTCAACACAACTCCAGAACCGGTTGAACCAGATGAATCACTAGTAGCTTTAACAGAAACGACCGAAGGCAAAACCTTAGAAGCTACCGTTTCTGCCGTCTTGGTGTCAGTTGGTTCTGCAGCAGGACGAGCCGCTGCTTGAGAAATAGTTGCCTGACCAGACACTGCAGGGAGTTTAGCAACTCCCTCTCCCAAAGCAATTGTAGGAACGCATACAACAGCAAAGGCAATTGCACAAGCTGTTCTTTTTATGCTTGAGCTACGAAGCTTAGACATAAACCCATCACGCTTAACTGGCGAGAAACGCTTATAAACAACGGAATCTGTGGTTAAACTATATGTTTTGTTCTCCATAGACATCCTCCTTAACATCACTTTGATGCAAACTACTAACGTAAAAACTCCACGCTTAGCATTATTTTTCAATATGTGTATTCTACACGTTACGCCGGACAAAAATTCGTCTCTCATTGTTGGGAACATGCTCAGACATCGCACTGACAAGTTCAGCGTATGCAAATTGCAATAAAACCTTCTATAGCTGTGATTATGCTCTGAAAAGATAACCCACGCCTCGCACTGTCTCCAAATGAGCGGCTGCCTGAGGACCAATCTTTGAGCGAACGCGTCTCACGTGAACGTCAACCGTTCTGGTACCACCGCAATACTCAAAGCCCCAAACGCGCTGTAAAAGTGCCTCACGCGAGTACGCACGAGATGGATGAGTTGCCAAAAATGACAGTAGCAGATACTCCATATAAGTAAGATCAACTGGAGATTCATCAATGTAAACTTGATACGTTGCCAAATTAATCTTTATATTGTCTACAATAACCAAATCTCTAGAAGTGCTCTCAGTACCTGGCCACAAAAGCAGCGAACACCTTAGACTAAACTCCTGGATAGTTGCAGTAGACAAAATAAAATCACTCTTACCTTGAACAGGTAGAACAAATTTAGAAAGATTATCAAGGTCAGCAACAAATAGTCGAGCAATTCCACCATTTTGCGCGGAATAATTCTCAACGGTACTAACAACATCTTGAGAAAGATCTTTTTGATCAAGAATAATCAGATCAAAAGTATGACCAGAAACTGTAGCCTGCGCAAATGAAGCTACATTTGCAAGAGCAATAGAAACATCAATGACATGCGAAAGTTCACGCATACGTTCATGTAAGCGTGTCGTTGCAGATACAAGAAGAATATTCTTGTGATGCATCGATTCCCCCTAGGATAAGCTTAATCTTAACAAGCATACCACATGCTGCGGATAAAGAGCAGATATACCTCATTATCTGCAATTAGGACGAGAAGAATTTCTCGCCCTAATTTTATTTTTTAAAATATACATATTAATTGTAAAAAGTATATGTTTTAAACAATAGCGCCAATGAACTCAGCCGTTCGAGAACTCTGCGGATTGTTGAAGATGGCATCGGGAGTGCCCTGCTCAACTACAACTCCTCCTTCCATAAAAACTATGCGATCTGCCACGTCTTTTGCAAAACCCATCTCATGCGTTACCACAATCATAGTCATACCAGAATTCTTTGCCAGATCACGCATAACATCCAAAACACCACGGACAAGCTCA
The DNA here is from genome assembly GCF_000024225.1 of Lancefieldella parvula DSM 20469. Lineage (NCBI taxonomy): Bacteria > Bacillati > Actinomycetota > Coriobacteriia > Coriobacteriales > Atopobiaceae > Lancefieldella > Lancefieldella parvula. The sequence goes on along the minus strand of NC_013203.1, from coordinate 499,381 downwards.
GGGTCAAGCGCAGAAGTAGGCTCGTCAAAAAGAAGTACATTTGGATGCATAGCCACGGCGCGAGCAATTGCTACACGCTGCTGCTGTCCTCCGGAAAGAGCGCCAGGCTTAAAGTCTGCCCTATCAGCAAGACCAACAGCCTCAAGTTGCTTTAATGCCTCGGCTTCCGCCTCTTCTTTTGACTTTCCTAAAACCTTAATTTGACCAATCATTACGTTTTCTTTGACAGTTAAATGGCCAAACAGATTGAACTGCTGGAAAACCATTCCTACATCTCTGCGAAGGGCGTTAACCTCAGCTTCATTGGTACCCGTAATCTCTTGATCTTCAATAAGAATATGACCTGCAGACGGGGTCTCCAGCAGATTAATACAACGGAGCATAGTGGACTTGCCTGAGCCCGAAGGACCAAGCACAACCACAACTTCGCCTGGCCAGACAGTTAGATTAACGTCATTCAAAACATGCGTTGCTCCAAATGACTTATTAAGATGCTCAATACGAACAATAGGATGTTCCCCTGCTTCAAAGGCATGGTTAGTAAGCAGCTTATCGCGCTCAAATGCCTCTTGTGCAGCAATCTCAGCGTCCAAGGCAGGATATTCTGTGTTTGATTTCTTATTGAAAGAAAAGAACGACATTAGTTTTCCTCCTTAGAAATAGCTTGAGTTTTACTAGTTTTAGTACTTGCGGTTTGACCTGTTTCTGACTGCTCCATGCGTTTCTCGATACTTCCAACCACCTTAATAAGTGGCAGTGTAATTGCCAAATAGAACAGAGCCGCTGTCATGTATGGAGTCATGTTTCCGGTTGATGTGGTGAGGTTTTTAGCAAACATCATCAGCTCCATAACACCTACAGAAGAAAGTAGCGAAGTATCTTTGTAAGAAGTAATAAAATCACTGGTTAGAGGTGGAATCACTCGGCGAATAGTTTGAGGAATGATGATAAATGTCATGGTTTGGAAGCGATTCATACCAAGAGAACTTGCTGCCTCGTACTGACCCTGAGGAATTGACTGAATGCCAGCACGGAAAATCTCTGAAAGATAGGCAGAAGAATTAATGGCCACTACAATAAAGCCAAGCAGATTGGTGTCCAAATTGATGTTCAGCATGGGAAGACCAAAGAACAAAATATAAATCTGCAGGAAAAATGGGGTACCACGCAAAAGGTTAATATATACCACCGCTAGGGCACGCAGGAGTGGATTCTTAGAAATCTTAAGCAGTGCAAATCCCATTCCTAGCACAATGGCCACAGGATAGGCGCAAATTACAATTGCCAGACAAACCAGCCATCCCGGGAATAACATCACAACTGAGGAGACAATCAGCTGAGGTTTTAAGAACATACCCAAAAAGTGGTTTGAGTTCCATGCTTCAACCCAAGGCTGAACATCAAGCCAATTTACAATGGCCTGAACAGGTGTATTAGAAATAACGGTGATTTCAGGAGAAGAGACAAGCTTTTGAGTCCCCTGCTCAGTGGTATAGGTTCCTTCAACAGTGTACGCGCCTCCGTCAGAAGGAAACTTCATACCGGAAATCTCAACGCGAATAAGCTTTTGAGCATCTACAGGTGTTGCAAAAGAAATGACAACCTGCGTTCCTTGCACGCTTGCAGTTGCTTCGATCTTCTCGCGCGTAAGACCTGAAAGAACGGTTACCTTAGTAGTTGCACTCTGCAAATCAGAGCCCTCAGGAAGCTGCAAAGTCAGCTGAGATATCTGCTCATCCTCAACTGTTCCCTCCCAGGTCAAGCGTGTCTCTTTGCCACCAATAACACCATTACCTTCCGTCTGATTTGACTTAGCTGTTGCCTTGTTTGTGGTGAGAGCAAACGCACTCTCAGCAGAAAACACGCTCAAGCTCATGAAGAACAATCCACTCAAAAGAAACGTGGCGAGAAATACTACAAACAAAGAGGAATACACGCGTACATGCGGACACTTTGACTCAGCAGAATCATGAGCCATATTCTGAGGCATAGATTCAGCCTTGAAACTCGCTGATGATATGCACAAGGACAGCTGCTGTCCGGACATAGTTTTGTGCAAAAGTGCAATCACGTGATACTCCTTTGGTGCTTGAGGTGCGATAAATCCTGACGCTTAAAACAATGCAGTGCTTGAAGCCAAATCTGACTTCAAGCACTTTTATTGAGCTGATAAAACTAGATATTAGAGCCAAACCATTTGGTTTTAAGAGCAGTCATAGTGCCATCTTTTTCCATATCTGCGAGAACCTTGTTAATTGCTTCAGTCAGTGCAGGATTGTCCTTGGAAACGGCAATGCCGTACTGCTCACCTGTTGGAATCTCTTTTGCAATTGTCAGATCAGAATATGAAGTGCTAATCAAATTAGAAGCAACAGGCAGATCAATGACCATCGCGTCATACAGACCAGTCTGGACTCCTGCCATTGCTGCAGCAACGTCGTCTACAGAAACAATAGTTGCATTTGGAAGGTTCTCTTTAGCCCAATCCTCACCAGAAGTTCCTGTCTGAACAACAATCTTCTTGGAGGCATCATTGAGCGTCTGCTCAGTCTCGGTACTGCCAGACTTAACAACAAGGGACTGATTAGAGTCAAGGTAAGAAGTAGTGAAGTCTACTTCCTGGGAACGCTCATCAGTGATGGTAATACCTGCAATAGCAACATCTGCCTTACCGCCCTGTTTAATAGTTGGAACAAGGGTGTCAAACTTCTGATTTGGCAGGTAAGTAACTTCGAGGTTGAGTCTCTTAGCAATCTCAGTAATAAGATCAACGTCAAAGCCAACAGGAGTGGTTGAATTACCTTCAAAATACTCAAAAGGTTGGAAACCAAGTTCTGCGACAACAGTCAGATGACCCTTAGTTACCAATGTATAGCCAGACTCGGACTGTGAAGTTGTGCTCTGCTGAGCAGTTTCTTGTTTAGGTGATGAGCAAGCTATAAGGCCCATAAGTGCACACGCCATAGAAACAACTGCAACGCCCTTCAGAGCAGTCTTTTTAACTGTAGTTGCAAATGAAGATTTCATATCTGCCTCTTCCTGAATAAATCTGAGCTGAAATTCGTTGGAATGAATTATAGAAAGCAAATATGAAAAATCTACTTATATTTTTCTATACTATTCTCGTTTTTATTGCATAAAAATGGCGAGAAGAACAACTTCTTTGTATAAATTACTATTATTTAGTCATTCTATCCAATAAAGACCAGGTAAAAGTAATTTTTTCAGTTCATAAAACGGTAACAATTTGAAAAAAGCGGCTCAAAAATAGCTTAGAGAAGCAAGTAAAACATTCTTCTTACCAAAATGTTTTCTCACAAAAACCCTGCTCTGAATAAATCAGAACAGGGTTCAAAAGTAAAAACATAAAAAGCAAACGAAATACTTACTTAGCAGCCTGCGTAGTACTTGTGGGTATCCCAATCGGTAACTGTAAGGCAGAACTCACGCCACTCCTCTGCCTTGCGCTCACACAGATACGAGAAGATATGCTCGCCAAGAGCATCTTTGAGAAGCTCAGACTGCTTGAAGCGTTCAAGTGCCTCTCCAAGATTAGTTGGGAGTTTCTCGCCATAATCGGCAGGATTTCCGCCCACAAACTCCTCAGGAAGCGAGAGGCCCTCTTCAATACCCTTGAGTCCAGCCATAAGCGTAACAGCATTGGCCAAATAAGGATTTGCAGTTGGATCAGGAATGCGCAGTTCAGCGCGGGTGGCAACGTGCTTTCCTGGCTTATGCGTAGGAATGCGGACCATGGCAGAACGATTTTTGCGACCCCAAGTTGCATATGCTGGAATAGCATCGCGATCAAAACGCTTATAGGAATTAACCGTTGGATTAGTAATAAGCATGTACTCAGGGGCGTACTTAATAAGACCAGCAATGTAGTGCTGTGCAAGTTCAGAAAGGTGAGCTTCATTTTCAGTCTTTGGAGCCCAGAACAGAGACTCACCATCGTGGTTAAGAAGCGATTGGTTCAAAAGCATGGCTGAGCCAGGAACACCCTGAAGAGGCTTTGGCATAAACGAAGCAAATACACCGTGAAGTGTTGCAATATGCCTGATAACCAAACGAGCAGTAACAATATTATCTGCACAGGTTAGTGCCTCTGCATAACGAAGCTCGACGCCATTTTGTGCAGGACCAGCTGCGTGGAAAGAATACTGAACAGGAATTGAAAGATTCTCAAGCGCACGAGATGTGGAATAACGAAGACTATGGCTGAGGTCAGCGGAATTCAAATCAAGGTATCCTGCCTGGTCAATAGGCTTTGGTTCAATACCATTCACAAAGTAAAAATACTCAAGCTTTGGACCAACATTTGCAACATATCCAAGATCTTCTGCTTTAATAAAAGCATTTTTAAGCACAAGTCGTGGGTCACCTGCAAAGGCTTCGCGTCGAGGAGTTTGAATGTCACAAAATACATTTGCAACTACACCATCATCTGTCTTCCATGGAAGAATCTGGAACGTATCTGCATCAGGAAATGCGAGAAGATCTGACTGCTCCTGAGAGGCAAAACCATCAACGTTAGAGCCATCAAAACCAATGCCCTCAACAAAAGCCTCTTCTAGCTCCTCAGGGGAAATGGAAAGAGCTTTTAATCCGCCGAGTACATCGGTAAAGCAAAGGCGCAGGTAGCGAACATCTCGCTCCTCTACCGTACGAAGAATATAATCAATCTTCTTATCTGTACTCATATGGCCTTCCCGGGTCAGAAAACTGGAATCATAACTACCATGACACATTCTTGTTACGGCTATGTTTCCACTTCTCCAAAACCGGGTGAACGGCAAAAATTATTAATGAAATTGTGACAAATGACTTATTAAGCGTCAAAAGCCTTGTCGACATCAGAAATCATTTTCTGTGCAACACCGCAATGTCCATCGCCACCATGATGAGTTCCACAGCTGCTAGATGAAGAACAACCAGAGCAAGAACCCTCTTTTGCACTCTTAAGCTGAGAACGAACACAAAGAACAACAAGGGCAATGACGATAAGGACGATCAAAATATCAATAGGACTCATACTGATACTCCTCAATTTGTTAACCAAGGCATACTATACCCTCATTGCATACTTACATACGCTAAATCATAAATTATTTGAAGAATCTAAACTCTCGCTAAAGAAGTTGAAATACTCTTTGAGTCAGAATTAGTGCACGCATTACGAAAAATCTTTTAGACATTGATTCGCACGTATTTTTCGGCGTGCGGTAAAATATTATTCGCAAGCGTTTTATCTTGCAGCTGTGTGCAAAGTATTACCAAAAACTTTGTGTACCACGCATGGTACACAAAGTTTAACGCGTAGAAAGGAAGCCTTATGGCTGAAGATCAGTACATGCACCTTGTTATTGTTCGCCATGGTGAGTCTGAGTGGAACAAGCTCAACCTATTCACCGGTTGGACCGACGTTGACCTTACCGAGACTGGTCATGAGGAAGCAACAGCTGGCGGTCGCGCTCTTAAAGAGGCTGGCTACGACTTTGATGTTTGCTACACTTCCCTACTCAAGCGTGCTATTCACACTCTGAATCATGTTCTTGATGAGCTTGATCGCAATTGGCTTCCTGTTCATAAGACTTGGCGTCTCAATGAGCGTCACTACGGCGCTCTGCAGGGTCTTAACAAGGCTGATGCTGCTAAGGAGCATGGCGAGGATCAGGTAAAGATTTGGCGTCGCTCCTTTGATGTACAGCCACCAGCTCTTGAGCCAGGTGACGAGCGTGATCCTCACATTCAAGAGATGTTCCGCGATGTCCCAGCAGAGGACCTTCCATACACAGAGTGCCTGAAGGACACCATTGCACGCGCATGGCCTTACTTTGAGCAGGAGATTAAGCCACAACTTGAGGCTGGCAAGCGTGTTCTCATTGCTGCACACGGCAATAGCCTTCGTGCTCTTGTTATGCAGTTTGAGCACCTCACTCCAGAAGAGATTCTTGAGGTCAACATCCCAACCGGCATTCCTTGCGCATATACCTTTGATAAGGACTGGAACATTGTTGACAAGCACTATATTGGCGATCCAGCAGTTATTGAAGCAAAGATTAACGCTGTTGCTAACCAGGGCAAAGCTAAATAAACTGTTTGCCAACACGCTATATTGCTAAGCAGAACGGGGTGGTTTTTAAACCACCCTGTTTTTTTCTATAAGTTTTAGTTATATAGGCCTTTGTGCGTATACAAAAAATAATGCTCTATTCATGCTACGATATACCGTCGAATTAGTAAGCCTACGCGGCAATAAAGGGGATTCATGTTTGAACGAAAGCTCAATACAAAACTTGTTCTTTCTGTAATTGCAACAGGAATTATGTCCTTCTCGGGAGTTGTCGTAGAAACTGCCATGAACGTGACGTTTCCGACATTGATGGAAGAATTTTCTATTGGTACCTCAACAGTACAGTGGATGACCACATCGTACCTTTTGATTCTTGCCATCATCATGCCTATGTCATCATTTTTAAATAGACGGTTCAAAACTAAAAGTATTTTTACCGTAGCCATGATCTTCTATATCAGCGGCATTCTCTGCGGATTTGCTGCTCCAACGTTTATGTTATTGCTGCTTGGCCGCATTTTAGAAGGAATTGGCACCGGTCTAGCGCTGCCCCTGATGTTCAACATCATTACCGAGCAGGCTCCACTTAAAAATATGGGCGTCATGATGGGCATTGGTATGCTTGTTACCGCCGTTGCTCCTGCAGTAGGGCCTTCAGCTGGTGGCTGGATTGCAGAACATCTTGGTTGGCGAATGATTTTTGCCGGTCTTCTTCCCTTCTTGATTGTAGCGTTTGTGCTGGGAATCAGTTCAATCCAACAGAGCCATGAGACTGAAGTTATTTCTTTTGATGTCTTTGGCTGGCTACTTCTTACCGTAAGTTTTATTGCGCTTATCTTTGTTATTGACGAGTCCGGCGCGTTTGGTCTTCTTAGCATTCCTGTTTTGCTTGCAATGGTAATTTTTGCTGGATCACTCGCGCTCTTTATACGCCACGAGAACTCGCTTAAATCTCTAACTAAATCATTGCCTAACAAAATGCAATCCTCTAAACAATCTCCTAAAATTCCTCTCATTGACCTTGCCGTATTTAGCGAGAAAGCCTTTGTACTTTCACTTTTTGCCATTATTGCTCTACAGTTTATTATTCTTGGTCAATCCTATCTTTTACCTAATTTTTCTCAACTCACTCTAGGAGCAGGTGCTACTGTCGCAGGAGCACAAATGCTTCCAGGATGCGCAATTGGTGCAGTTATGGCGCCTATTTCTGGTCAGATATTCGATAAACTAGGGGCTCGCAAACCTATCATGACAGGCATACTTTTCTGTCTTATTAGCGAGATCCTTTTCTTAGCGTTTACTCCCCTGCTCACGGTAGAACTAATTGCTTGTATTTTTTGTATCTTTACCATAGGTCAAGCATTACAGATAGGAAATAACTTTACCGTTGCGCTCAAGCACCTACCAGAGAACTTAAAGGCAGACGGCAATGCTGTAATCAATACTATGCAGCAGCTCTTTGGTGCACTAGGCACCAGTATTATTTCTGGCATTGTAGCCGCATCACAACTTGGCACCTCTGACATAGCAACAAGTACCCTTGCAGGAGCTCAAAATGCACTCTTTGTACTCGTATGCGTAGCTTGTATTCCTCTTGTTACTATGGGAATAGTATTATTTGTACTTCCTCGTAAAGAAAATATAAAAAAGTAAGATAAAAACTTCTGATATTACAGTTACCCTTACGCCTTCGAAGCCTTTACAACAGGAATCCAAAGCTCCATCTCATAGGCAGAATCATTCATATCGCCTTCGCTATACACTTCAAAATCAGGAGTTCCAGCATGCACATAACCATGCTCCGGGAAGAAAACTTCCATCACATACTTCCATCCATCATGAATGCACGTAGGGATAGGACCGTGCAATTTTACAACAGCATATTCTGCCTCGGGAATATCTACAATTTCGAGCCCATACTTTTGGGCACGGTCTACATCAGTCACATCAAAACCAGCTAGATAGTTTATGCTGTTAATATTCTCTACGTCATAGCACATGCCAAAACTCTGACCATTCCCAATTTTAGACAACTCTTCAAAACTGCATTTTGAAAACAACTTTTTCCATACGCCATTGCATAATGAAGTTTCAATCTCTTGAGCACTGATGCCAGCAATCTTAAATCCCGGCTTCCTTTGAATCTTAACCTCCATAGTTCTACCTCCCTGTATGCTTAAAGCTAACTGAACACGCGAGAAAACCTTGAACGGTTTTCCACTCCTTACCTCGGTAGGGGTAAATCCATGGAATCTTTTGAAGGCAGCTGTAAATGAATCAGCTGATTCGTAGCCATACTTCATAGCTATATCGATAACTTTCTCGTTGGTATTTCTGAGATTGACGGCTGCCTGAGACAGTTTCCTATTCCGAATGTATTCGGATAACGTCATATCAGTCAAAATAGAAAAAATTCTGCTAAATAATGGAAATGAATATCCCGAAAGTTGGGCAATTTTCTTTTCATCAATAGTATTAGCAAGCTCAGTATCAATATAGTCAATTGTATTATTGAACGACTCTATCATATACGCATTCCACCTCCCTAATCCCCTACGTGCTTTAGCTTAACAAGCAGAAAAATCTGTGCCCTAGAGTCAACGTACAAAATATCAAGGTCTAAATGGTTATGCTATGAAACAGCAGCTGCTACTTTCAATCCAATAAAAACGGCAACCAAGCAAGTTATAATGTTAGCCGCAATGTTCACGCCTGCAGCAGTCCAGTTACCTGCCTGAATAAACGCAAGCGTTTCATTTGAGAAGGTCGAGAAAGTCGAAAGTCCTCCGCAAAGACCAACAGCTAAGAAAAGCTTTACCTGCGGCTGAAGAAGACTTGCAAGATCTATTCCTGTCACAAAACCAATAATCAAACCTGCAACTACATTTGCAGCAAACGTGCCAACTGGAAGATTAGGAATCCACTGTTTAAAGAGAACTCCCAACTGCCAACGACCTAAACTACCAAGCGCTCCACCAAGAGCAACAGCTAAAGCTTCAAGCACAATAAACGCCTCTACTCAAGTTCACGTGAGCCGGTATAAAGCTGATAATACTCACCATGCTGAGCAATCAACTCATCATGAGTGCCGCGCTCAATAATGCGTCCATGTTCAAGTACCATAATGGCATTTGCATTACGTACCGTAGATAAGCGATGAGCAATTACAAAGACGGTACGACCTGCCATAAGGGCATCCATGCCCTTCTCGATAAGTGCCTCAGTACGCGTATCAATGCTGGAAGTTGCTTCATCTAGAATAAGTACGGGAGGATCAGCAATAGCAGCACGTGCAATAGCCAGAAGCTGTCGTTGACCTTGAGAAAGATTAGCACCGTCGGAAGTAAGCACAGTGTTGTAACCACGAGGCATGCGGCGAATAAACTTGTCCGCGTTTGCAATCTTTGCTGCAGCAATAACTTCGTCATCGGTAGCATCTAACTTACCAAAACGGATATTATCTGCAATGGTACCGGTAAACAGGTGCGTGTCTTGCAATACAATGCCCAAAGAAGAGCGAAGTGCTGACTTCTTAATATCGTTAATAGGAATGCCATCATAAGTGATAGTGCCACTGCGAACATCATAAAAGCGGTTAATAAGATTGGTAATAGTTGTTTTACCAGCACCTGTTGAACCAACAAAGGCAATCTTCTGGCCAGGTTTTGCAAACAAAGAAAGGTTAGCAAGAACCGTCTGTCCCTCGTCGTAACCAAAAGTTACCTCATCAAAGCGTACGTCTCCAGCAAGAGGGATTTTCTCGCCAGATGGTTTAACCCATGCCCAAGATTCGTCACCTGACTCGTAGCCACTTACGCGAAGCAGTTTAACCTTACCCTCATCAACCTCGGGAGTCATCTCCATAACAGCAAAGATGCGCTCGGCACCGGCAAGAGCAGTGAGCAGGAAGTTGGAGAGCTGTGTGAACTGGTTGAACGGCATGGCTGCCTGGCGAACAAAAACCAGGTAGGATGCAAGACTTGCAACATCAGCGTGTCCATTTACAGCCAAAAGTGCTCCAACCACGGTAACTACTGCGTAGTTAATGTAAGTCAAAGAAACAGTAATAGGAACCATCGTGGCTGCGTATGACTGAGCGCTTGTTCCAGAGCTTCTTAGCTCCTCATTCACCTTTTGAAAATCAGTAAAATTAGCATCCTCATGATTAAAGACTTTAACTACCTTAAGTCCAGAAATGGTCTCCTCTGCAAAGCCATTAAGAACACCAAGGCTCTTTTGTTGCACTGAATAATGCTTAGCTGAACGCTTACTTGCATAACGCGCATATACTACAATCAACACATCAAAGAGAATAGTAATAAGCGTCAACTGCCAATTAAGAACAATGAGCAGCACAAGTGTACCAACCATCTGAATAAACGCCAGAACAAGATTGGCAAAACTATTGTTGAGCGCTTCTGAAATAGTATCCACGTCATTTGTAAAGAAACTCATGATATCGCCACGCGTACGCTGGTCAAAAAACCTTAACGGCAACGACTCAATATGCTCAAAGAGGTCTCGTCTTATGTCAAAAACAATCCTCTGAGCAGCGCGAACCATGATTTGCGTGTAACCCACACTAGTAAGAGCACCAATTGCATACACAACAGCCGTAAACACAATGAGATTGGTGAATGCGTTTACGTCTCCCCTGCCCACCGCAGCAACAACAGGCTTAATCATATAGGTGCCAAGGAGCGCAGCTAAACCACTAATAGAAACAAGAAGTGCCACCAACATAAGGCGTTTCTTAGCATGACCCAAGTACGAAACAAACACTCTAATGGTATGTCCGATATTTTGAGGACGTGCTCCTCCTGCGCGATTAGCCATGTGACACCTCCTTACCAGCAGCGTCAATGTCTAGCTGACTACCACCCATCTGAGACTCATACAACTCTCTGTAAATAGGACTCTTGGCGAGAAGTTCTGCGTGAGTTCCCGTCATGTGAACCCTGCCATTATCAAGAACGACAATCTGATCTGAGTCCATAACTGAGTTAACACGCTGGGCAATAATGATTTTTGTCATGTCAGCAAGTTCAGCTAGACCTGCGCGAATCTTTGCATCAGTGGCAGTATCAACTGCGCTAGTTGAGTCATCAAAAATGATAATTTTTGGCTTCTTCAAAAGCGCGCGGGCAATACAAAGACGCTGCTTCTGACCACCGGAAACATTGACGCCACCTTGACCAAGGTCTCCGTCCAAGCCACCAATCCTGTCAAGAAACTCATCAACACACGCAATAGAGCAAGCGTGAAGCAGTTCCTCATCAGTTGCGTTAGGATCTCCCCAAAGTAGGTTGTCGCGGACGGTACCGCTGAACAGCACATTTTTCTGAAGCACAACAGATACCGCGTCACGAAGTGAAACAAGATTGTAGGAGCGGACGTCATTCTCGCCAACAAAAACGGTGCCTTCAGTTGCATCGTACAAGCGAGCAATCAGCTGAATAAGCGTAGTTTTTCCGGAACCTGTTCCGCCAAGAATACCAATAGTAGAACCTGGCTCAAACGAGAGGCTAATATCTTCTAGGACGTCTTCTTCTGCATCTGAGCTGTACTTAAAAGACACATTTTCAAAGCGAACTGCACCATTCTTAACATGAGTCAAACCATTTTGTGGAGACTCAATAGCAGGCTCTTCAGAGAGAATCTCTCCGATTCGACGCACACTAGTAATGGCTCGAGCAGTAAGCAAGAACACGCCAGAAATCATCATAAGAGAGTTCATGATGAGCAAGACATAACTCATGAATCCTGTGAGTTCGCCAACTCCTAATCTACCTGCCATAATCATTTGACCACCAAACCAAAGAATGGCCACGTTGGTGACATACATAGAAGCCTGGAAAATTGGCAGGTTTAAAACGGAAGTTCCAAAAGTCTTTGTGGCAGTCTGCGCATACTGTGTATTAACCTTTTCAAAACGCTCAGAGACATATCCTTCTCGAACATAAGCCTTAATCGCGCGTACTGCGGCAAAGTCTTCCTGCAGAGCCTCGTTAAGCTTATCCATTGCGCCTTGCATAACCCTGTATAGAGGACTAACGCGCTTCACAATAAAAAAGAGTGCAATAGCCAAGAACGGCAAAACAGCAAAATACACTATTGCCAACTCTGGACTCATAATAAACGCCATAACCAAGCCCATAACCAGCATAATTGGTCCACGCATAAACGGGCGCGTACCCATTGCAAAGGCATTCTGAATAATAGTAACGTCTGATGTAAGTCGTGTGACCAAAGAGGATGAATCGTATCTATCAAGATTTGCAAAAGCAAACTCTTCCATACGACGGTATTCATCTTGTCTTAGCTGAGCACCTAGTCCCATAGCCGCTTTTGCTGAGTAACGCGCATAACCAATACCAGCAAGCATGGCGAGAAGAGCAAAAACAACCATCACAATACCGTTTACAAAAACAATCTGAAGGTTACCTTGCAAAATACCCTGATCAACAATCTGGGCCATGAGTATAGGAATCATCAATTCAAGCAGGGACTCTGTGAATACACAGAGTCCCGACATGACAAAATCCTTTTTATACGCGCCAAAATGATCCAAGATAACCTTTAACTCAGCGCGAGCAGATGGGCTATTTTCTTTTACAGAAACATCATTCATTGCTAAAACACCATGTACCTTACTATCTTGCGTTGCTTAGTTCACTTATGCCTCCTTTGGAAGCGTTTGAAGCGAAACCTCCTTAAGCTGTTCGTTAGAAACAGGCGAAGGAGCACTAGACATCAAATCAGAACCAGAGGTAGTCTTTGGAAAGGCCATGACATCACGGATGGAATCAGATCCTGTCAAAAGCATACATACTCGGTCAAGACCAAGGGCAAAACCACCCATTGGAGGAGCACCAAACGTTAAAGCCTCCATCAAGAAGCCAAACTGAGCCTTTGCACGCTCTTCAGTAAAACCAAGCTTCTCAAGAATTTTAAGCTGCAAGTCAGCATTATGGATACGCATTCCGCCGCCACCAGCTTCAAAGCCGTCCATAACAAAATCATACGTATACGAACCCATAGCCAAAGGATTAGTATCCAGAAGGTCAAGCTCTTCCTCACGAGGAAGTGTAAAAGGCTGGTGCTCAGAAGCATACGACTGAGTCTCTTCATCCCAGTGGAACAGCGGAAAATTAACAACCCAGAGGAAATCATGACCTTCTCGCGGTACCTCAAGTACCCTGGCCATATGTAGGCGCATACCACCAAGAATCTCATCAGTTTCAAGACGTCCGCCAACTGCAAACAGAATCAAGTCTTTTGGTTCAGCAGACATCTCTGCACGCAGAGCCTCAAGCTCTTCTGGCGAGAAGAACTTTGTGATTGGACCACCAACGGAGCCGTCTTCCTTGAAAGCAACCCATGCAAGGCCCTTGGCACCAAAGCCTGCTGCAACCTCAGCAAGTTTATCTACTTGGGAACGAGGCCATGTACCCGCTCCCTTAACGTTAATTGCCTTTACAAACTGGCCCTCGGTATTTGCAGCAGAGCTAAAGAGCTTAAATCCAGACTGCGCAAAGACGCCAGAAACATCATGGAGTTCCATGCCAATACGAGTATCTGGCTTATCGGAGCCATAGGTATCCATAGCGTCCCAGTACTGAATCTTACGCAGTGGAGTTGGAAACTCAATGCCCATCTTTGCAAATGCATCGCCGAGAATATCCTCGAGCTCTGACATAACATCATCTTCACGAACAAAGGACATTTCCATATCAACCTGTGTAAATTCAGGCTGCCTATCCGCACGTAAGTCCTCATCACGGAAGCATTTAGTAATCTGATAGTAGCGCTCAACACCACCAATCATCAGCAGCTGCTTCAACAGCTGTGGAGACTGTGGTAGTGCATAGAAGTTTCCACCCTGCATTCTGGATGGAACCAGAAAGTCACGAGCTCCCTCAGGGGTAGATTTAAACAGCGCTGGAGTTTCTACCTCGGTAAAGTCACGTTTATGGAATGCCTCGCGAAGTGCAAACGCAAAGTCAGAACGTAAACGAAGATTCTGTGCCATCTGAGGACGACGAAGGTCAACATAACGATACTTCAGACGAAGATCCTCATTTACGTCAATATGATTCTCAATTTGAAATGGCGGAACAGCACTGGTATTCAAAACATCAATCTTAGAAGCGAGTACCTCTACCTCACCGGTTACCAACGCCTCATTAGTTTGCCCCTCAGAACGATGCTGAACAGTGCCAGTAATCAAAACAGGCCACTCAGGACGAATAGTTTCTGCCGTTGCAAATACATCTGCATTCACATCTGGGTCAAACAGAATTTGAGTCAAGCCTTCACGATCACGAAGATCAACAAAGATAAGACCACCAAAGTCACGACGACGCCAAACCCAACCGGTAAGCGTAACGGTCTGACCGATATGCTCAGCCCGAAGCTCACCGCAAGTATGTGTATGCATACTGTGTTGATCCACAGCTGCGTGAGCAGAATAATTTGGAGTAATTTGCGCGGAACAATCCATTTCAATCCTTTCGTCTTTGCTTCCCTGTGCCAAATCGGAAAGCACCTTTAAGACGGCAAAAACGTGTAGACGGCACGTTCTTGCTCATAGGTTATGTATTTTACTCTCTATACGACTCAAATATCTCTAATATTACAATTGTCCATTGGTCTTATACTAATTGATTCTAAGCTAAAATGATTTAATGCTCTCCACTTGCATAGTCAACTTTTTTAAGAACATTACCAGCAATAATCAGTGATAGTAAACTAATCACTATGGAAATAAAAGTCATCTTCCAATCCAAATTTCCAATCAAAATATCTCGAATTAATTCAAGTTGATATGTTAATGGATTACATCTTGATATAACTTGAAGAATCATAGGAGCATTATCAAGAGAATAAAATAGTGGTGCGGCAAAAATCAAAGGCGTCATTACTACACTCAAAATAAAATCTCGCTGTTTATAATCATTAATTAGCAATGCAATACAAGAAAAAATTGATGTCCAGAATACAATAAAAATACACAGAAACAAAAACATACCAATAACTTGCCAAAGACTTATCTGCATACCAGTAATCATTGAAATAGCCAAAAGAATTATTAATTGAAGCAGCGTTACTACAAAAGGAAGTGTTGAAATGCCCAACACATAACACTCAGGATTAATGCCACTCTCAAGTTTAATCGGCAAAATATTCCATCGCTTATCTATAACCAACCTATAAACACTTTGATTCATTTGTTGAAATAAGCACATAATCAAAATGCCAGCAAATGCAAATGATAAAAAGGACATATACTGTCCATGAAAATATATATCTCCAAATGTTGACTGAATTCCTATTGCATAAAAAACATAATACAAAATTGGAGTCAATAAGCTGCTGTATATTATGTGTTTATTTGACTTAAGTGCATTAAGCTCTGTTTCTACAACGATGACAAATGATGAAAGACCAAAACTCTCTTTTTTAAAATTCATTAGCAGATCCTTCCAAAATTATTTGTCGCAGTGTCAAATTATTAAAAGTAATATTCTTTATTGAAACAAACTTCTGTAACTTACCGATAAGAACAGGCAGTTTAAGAAAATAATCTTCACTTATTGTCATTTCATTTTCTTCAATTGAAAAAGGACAGCAAGACATTAAATCTCTTTGATTATCAGGCGATAACAATCCATCAAAAGTAATTCGTGCCAATTTTTCATAAGAGTACTGTAAAAAGAAGTCGGAAATTCTACCGAAGAATTTTAATTTACCATCTTCAATTAATAAAACCTGATCACAATACTCCTCCAACAAACCAAGATCATGTGAGGAAACAAGTACTGTACAGTTTCTGTTATCACATTCTTTTCTTAAATATTTAAATAAATTATCCCCTTTGATTACGTCCAACCCGGAGGTTGGCTCATCAAGAATGAGAAAATTTGGTTTGTGGACTAACGCTCTTGCAACCTGTACGAGCTGCTGCTGTCCTCCAGATAAACCATCAGGTAAAGATTCTTTAAACTCGAACAATCCAAGTAAATTTATAATTTTATGAGTGCTTATCTTAGCATCGCTAGATGTTTGTCCACTTAATCTTGCACCAAGGTACACATTGTCAAAGACATTTAAATACCAATCGATTGATTGTTTCTGTAGACAAACTCCAACATCTCTAAAGGGTATCTCTTCTTCAACAGTAATTTTTCCGTCATACTTCTTTAATAGTCCAGCAACCAAATTCAAAAAAGTTGATTTACCTGCACCATTCTTACCAATTACCGCTATAAATTCACCTTTGGAGATTTCTAAAGAGAAGTTCCGAATTCCTTTATCGGAATTATGATAATGATACGATACATCATCAAATTTAATGGATTTCATTCTATCTTTCCTCCTCTATATACTCTTTAAGTATTCTTAGACAGTCTTCTAGCGAAGTGGTATTTTCTTTAGACAAAATAAAACTAAACTTGTTATAGACATAGTCTTTAGTATCCTCATTAACTTCATTATTTTCTAACAACGTTTTATATTGAACACTATTTTGTAAATAATAATCTATCATTGCTAATGAAAAAATAAACTGCCTACTTGGCTGTACGTTATCGTGCATAAATCCAGGCGTTCCGAAATTGTAAGTTGGTAAGTCTTCATCAATTGAACGAAAAAACTCGAAATCGATTAATTTTATCTTATTCCCTTTTAATAACAAATTTGATGGCGCAATATCAAAAGGAATAAATCCATTACACACAATCTTTTCTAACTCTGAAATTATTCCACACATTATAAGTTTTCTTTTTTTCCTAGAAACTTCTTTTAATAAAAAATCTTGAAGCAAATGTCCAGTCATGTTCTCTTCGACAATTACATAACAGTCCTTGTAATAAAATGAATCTATCATATTTGGAATAGAATTTAGCTTTTCACATGACTTCAACAACTTATATTCATGCTTAAATAATTCAAAACCTGAATAATCTAATCCTTCACCAATATGATTCCACATTTTTATTATTACAATTTTGCGATTACAATTCATTATTCCGAGATAAACACATGACTTTCCTCTCGCTCGGATACATTTAATCGGGGTGAACTCTTTTATAATAGAAAGTTCTTTCTGAACATATTTCAAGTCATCTGGGATTAAATTTTTTGTAGTTGAAGTGCTTAATCGATTATCAATAAAATTTTCATCTGACTTAAACTCTCCATATCGATAATATATAATTGAATCATTCGTATATCTACAATCTGAGGGAATTCTAATTGAAGAAAACCCAATTGTTAAAATATGAAGAGCAGGAACAATACTAACGAGCTCATTTTCCGATTTTGGATAAATTGTTATAAATTTACCTAATTGAGAATAACCAAACTCACCACTATTCTCTCGCATCAAAATTTGATCAGATACAAGAACCTTAAATAATAAATTTTTTTCTTGTAAAAAAGGATACACTGCTTTAAAAATATACTCAGAATTTTGTGGAATTGCAGAAATATGTACTTTTATTCCAGAAGTTGGTAAATTATCATAAATATTATCACTTGGATAAGCCCAAATTCCAAGTTGATCTTTTTCAATATTTTTTAAGTAATCCTCTGCCCTAAACATTAAAACCATTCCCATAGATTGATAAGTTTTTATTTATTGCCAATACGTATAGACTATGCATATATATTAAAAGTAATTCCTTTTTGTCTTTAACATTTTTTTCTGATAAATACCTATGTAAATCAGATAAACTGAACCGTTCTTGCCTATTTACATAAAAAGACTTAACAATAAAATCATAGTATAGTTTGTAGTCTGTTATCTCATGCGAAGATTCAATGAATAGATTTAACGAGTCGATCAACGGTGTTTTAACTTTTCTAATCATTTTCCATCTCTTTCATCAAGATGCGAGCTACATCCAATTTGTCCAATAATGACATTGATATATGATTCAAATTTTTAAGAATGGATAGTTTGAAGTTATTTTTAATGCAAAATTGTTCTATCTGTTCAAGAGGGCAATAAGTATCATTCAGACCATGAATAAAAGATAAATTTTTTACATCTAAAAAATTTATATATACTGGGTCAATGCTATACTTATTCTTCTCATAATCATTTAATAAATATAAAAGAATGACATTCCGAGCAGATGAAAATAAATATTGAAACATAACGTTACAAAATCCAGAAATAGAGACGAACTTGATAAATTCTCTTGTACTAAATCTCTTTGAAAGGAGTATAGACAGGTAGCCTCCATAGCTCATCCCAACTACTACTAATCTATTAATTTCGTAATTTTTAATGAAATTTTCAATAAACTCTTTGATTAACTTTACATCTAACTTTCCTCCCCTATTAACTAATGAACTCTGATATTCACTTGTATATCCGCTACTTCCAATATAATTCAAAAACAATAGATTGCAATTTGTCTCTAAGAGACATTTATAAAGAAAATCATAACGATTTACAAATTGACCAGTCGGACCCCCGTGCAAAAAAAGAACATAGTCTTTTGATTTCTTATTACCAACAAAATAATATGGCTGTAATGTGCTTGAATCAATACAATAAGAAATTGACGATGTGTTCGTAAAATGAAATTTATCATACTGCTTTTCATCTAGACAAGCCAATTGAGGTTCATTCAAAAAATTTGACCAAAGTATAATTAACTTGGATTTAAATATTCCCCCAGACTGTATAAATCCAGGAATTGTCCACCGAACTTTTTCTTCAGCAACAATTTCAGTATTTAATCTATTATATTTAAATTGAACTATCGCATTATTTATTTTTCCTACAAAGCTTACTTGACCATATATTGAAAGGGTTGAAACAAAATTATCAATAGCATTTTGCTGATTTTGATTCAAATTGCCTATATTTTCTTTTACTTCTTTTCCATAGCATGATATCTCTTTTATAGTTATATCTTTATTTATAATAATATCATGTTTTACAATAGAGCAATAATTGATACTTTTTGAAAAAGTTGAATAAACATATTCCGATGAATCCAAAGATATAATCTTATGAATCCTATATGATGGCAATGTAAGCACCATTCGTTTCTTTAAAATTGGATCAAAAATAATAAAGTAATTCTCAAGCATTAAACAAATACGTGAACCGACCCAAAAAACATCCAAAACCCTAAAAGAAAAACTCCAACTAATATAACCAAATGCATTTAAATAAACTATTAAATTAAAACGACAGCCTTCCATTTCAGTCACAACACAATAAGAGTCTTTCTTATCTGAAACAGAAAAAAACAATATCTCTTTGATTAATATATCTTCGGGACTTGAAAATATGCAATATTTACAAGTCCCGAGATAATAAAAATTATACTGTTCTATAACACTCATTTAATTACTGGAGTAGTCTTTGTGCAAAGACTTGAATGCGCACCTGATAATGCTCCGGCAGCAACCTGCTCACTTCCGCATAATTCTGCTAACAAAGAAAAATCTGATGTACTTAAAGCTTTGTATTCATTTTCATTAAGCTGATAATTCTTCAAAAAACATGAAGGATCATCAAGAAAATCAATCGCTAAAGAATAATCAGATTGTAGGGCGGTTACCAATTTACGAAAATCATCACTCATTTGTTTCTCCATTCTCGAAGCATAAACCTAATGAGCTCCTTTGCTGAATTTTAAATAATTTTGTCGTTTATGAAACAATGTTTAAGAAATACATAAATTTTACACAAAAAATCTTACAGTCATACTGAATAATACTTTAACCAATTACTTTTAAGCTGAATATAAGCTCAGTATAATTCTATCTATAACAAAAGGAGTACAAATGAGTTATAAAGCCGCTGTTTTTGATCTTGATGGCACATTACTCAACACTATAGATGATCTTGCTTGGGCAACAAATTATGCCCTCAAGCAATTTAATATGCCTACTTATACTGTTGATGAGGTACGTCAAATGGTTGGAAATGGAGTTGCAAAACTAATTCGCGATGCTGTACCAGAAGATACAGATGACGCAACATATCAGCAAGTACTTGCATGCTTTAAAGAACATTACGCTGACCATAGCCTAGATAATACTGTACCCTACCCTGGCATTCTTGATGCTATTGACATTCTAAAAGCGGCAGGGGTCAAATGTGCGGTTGTTTCAAACAAACCAAATTTTGCCATTGCAGATTTAATGAAAAATTTCTTTCCCGGAAGATTTGACTTTGCTCTTGGACAACGCAATGACTTAAAAAGAAAGCCAGATGCAGAACCCGTACACTACACTCTGGCTCAAATTGGCGTTAACCCTAAAGATGCTGTTTATATTGGAGATTCTGAAGTTGATGTTAAAACAGCACAAAACAGCAACATGCCATGCATTAGTGTTACCTGGGGATTTAGAGATAAAGATACACTTCTAGCTGCAGGAGCAACTACACTAGTAGATACTGCAGATGAGATGGTACAGAAGATTCTTAACAATTAAAATCTATAAAGAAATAATCATTCCGCCTAAGTAACAAATATAAAAAAGCCATTCTTCAAAAGAAGAATGGCTTTAAACTGCAATCAAAATCTTTTTATCTATTTCTTTTTCTTCTTAATAAACCAAGAACCACCTAATACTGCTATTGATCCTGTACAAAGAGCAATAGAAGAAAATACTCCTGCGTCTCCTGTATATGGAGTTTTAGCCTTCTTTTTACGTTTCTTTGGCGGATTAGGAGGCTCAGGTGTCTTTACCGTTACCTTATTTGAGCTTCTTGTATAGGTATTATTAATATCTATATCAAAGTCGTTTTCGTAAACAGCTCCATCTTTTGTAACTTTACCAACGATTACAGGAGCAGGAACATCAGCTTCCTTAGTTGGATCAGCATTAATCTGACTGAGCAAAGAAGCATTTGCTGTAAAGACAAGCGTACGCGTACCTTCATCGTAACTTACTTCATAATCAGGACTTGCCTTCTTTGTGTCTTCCAAATTGACTTCATAACCCTCGGGTAATACATCATGGAAAACTACAGAGTCAATTTTTTCATGCCCTGCTGGAAAAGGCGTAGTATTCAATGCAAATTTGACAACAGAATTAGTCTTTACTGTATTGGAATTAATATCCTTATCATCCTCACTTAATGCTTTCTTCTCTAACTGAGGCTTTACATAGAATACGTCCAAATGATATCGAGCGCTAAATGTTGGCTTCTCAGGCTCTTCTGCTGGAGGTGTAGGTGGTGTTGGCTCAACTGGTTTGGTGGGCACATTAATTGCCTTAATATCCGAATTGAGAGCAAACCAAACAATGCCGCTCTTATGAGAGGCCATATCAAAACTAATTTCAGGACTTGTTACTCGGCCAACAATGGCACCATACCATGCTTTAGGAGAAGTTGGTGTATCCCAGTCAGCTGTATTAAATCTGGAACCATAAGCTTTTTCAGCATTATTTGTATCTGAATACGCGCTGCCATCAGCATGGGGTTTAATTGTTGATCCTGAAATAGGCACATATTCGCCGTTAAAGTATCCAACCTTTTCAATTGCATCTTTATCAACTGCACCGGATCCATTTCCTCTATTTAATGAAGAAAAACTCAGTAATGAACCAGTTGGGTCAATTACATTACCGTCTTCATCATAAAATTTAACAGTTACATTAATTCGAGCATCACCGAAGAAATCGTTATACCAAATAGTAACCGTAGGGTCCTTTTGCAAGACAACTGGAAGCTTATTAGGTACGTTTACTCCCGAAGAACCCTTATACGTATAGGTATATACAACTTTAGAAATCTTCTTACCGTTATAGCTAGAATTAGTCAAATTTGTATATGTAGCAGTGAAAGGCTTATCTTTTTCTAACATAACACGTGCTGCATTAGCAGCCTGTCCATTATTTAATGCATCAAAGTATGAATATCTCCATGGCTCAGATCCAAGATTCCAAGATCTAACTTCTGCACTAAACTCATCATGTGTATATTTTCTGCCTGAAAGAGTAAGTACTGCATTTGGCTCAGATTTAAATGTTAAAAGCTGCGGATATGGCTTAGTCATATAGCCATCTTCGTTCTTTTTCTGTTCAAGCTCAGCCATAGCTTTATTATAAGCAATCATATCTGCATCATACTGAGCTTTGTCTGCATCATACTGAGCTTTGTCTGCGTCATACTTAGCCTTGGCGGTATCATAAGCAGCCTTTTTTGTAGCATAGTCTGCTAGCTTCTGTTTAGCTTCTTCTGTAATAGCATCTAAATCTTGAGATTGTTTGTTGTAATCATCTTGAATCTCAGACTTTTTAGCATCAATATCTGATGACGATTCGACAGAACCCTTGTCAACATCATCATCTTTTTGAACATCTACACCAGCTGCCTTTGCTGCTGCAACACTCGCCTCTAATTTAGAAGCATCTTCACGAACCTCTATACCTTTTGCAGGATCTGTTGCATAAGCTTTTACAGGATTAAGAGGAAAAAGAGTCAATATCAAAAGAAGAGATAATGACACTGCAGCTACTCTCGTAAAAGAAGAGGTTGAGACCCTTTTCATATACTTCTAACCTTTCTATGGCTCACTCTTACATATCTTTTATTTAAAGAATCAAAGACTTATTTTATAAAAACAAATCTTTCGTAAATAAATTGTACCAATATTTACAAATCATTAGTTACAAGAATGTACAATTTACATTTACCGCACACCACACAAAATCTCGCGTTCACCCAATGCACAAAAAAACAATTGAATATATAGCCTCATTCAGAGGTATAGTCTATAAAAGTGCGTCCATAATTTACGCGCAAGCGACGTGGAAAGGATTGCATCATGGGCAAAAAAAGTTCCGAGGTTCTGCAGATTTCTTACGAAGATCTGGCCGAGTATCTACACAGTAATCACTCCGTGTATATGCAGGTCGGAAACCAAGTTTACTATCTTACTGATGTTAACTATGAATCATGGAGAGCTCAAGACACTAGCATTAGAAACTCAAAAAATCACTTTGTAGATTGTTCCGAACTTGTTCCAACAGTAGATGAATTTCTCACCCTTCCTTTTATTAATGGAAAAACAATTAAAGACGTATTTTCACATGCAACTTTCTATGCGTCACTAAAGAATGAAAAATCTGAATAATACTAAGTAATCAATATTTTATTGATTACTTAACAATTTAAATTACAAGGGCCTGTTACATACAGGCCCTTTTTATAAATACTTTTGCTTTGAAAAACGCCGATGCGATGCACCGGCGTTTCTACTTTTGATTTGAAACTATGACTTTACTCAACAGGTTTCTGAACCTCAAGAACCTCGGCAATCTCAACCTCGGCAGAGACAGTGCCAGCAAGTTCTGGAATAAGATTATTGTACTTATTAGCAGAAGCAAATTCGGAAGAAGCGGTCTTTGCATAGCGCTTAACTGCTGCTGCAGCACGGTTAACTGCACTTAAAGTACCAGCGCCACCAACACATCCTCCTGGACAGGCCATACCCTCAAGAAGATAGCCTGGATATTTACCTTTAACGGCATCCTTAAGCATAGCTCGACACTCAGCAAGACCGTCAACAGCCATGATAGGCACTTCTTTATCAGGGTACTTCTGATGAATGACGTTTACTACTGCACCTGCGACTCCGCCTGCAACTGCAAAGGCACGGCCATCATGAGAAGCATTTTCAAAGTCGGAATTGTCGTCATCAAGCTTGGTGTAGTCAATGCCCTTAGACTCCATCATTCCTGCAAGCTCTTCAAAAGTCAGAACAAAATCAACCTCGGACTTAACGGACCGACGCAGTGCCTCAAGTTTCTTAGCAGTACATGGTCCAATAAAGACAATCTTAGACTCTGGATTTTGTTTTCTTACCAAACGAGCAGTCAAAACCATTGGAGTAAGTGCCATAGAGATGGCATCAGCATGCTCTGGGTACTCTTTTTTGGCCATTGCAGACCAAGAAGGGCAGCAACTTGTACCCATAAATGGTAGCTTATCTGGAACTTCTTTGACAAAGTCTTCTGCTTCCTGAACGGTACAGAGGTCAGCACCAGTTGCAACCTCTTCTACCTCAGCAAAACCCATCTCCTTGAAGGCTTCACGAAGACGACCAACACTACCCTTGCCAAACTGACCAACAAACGAAGGAGCCACAATTGGAACAACCGTGTAGCCTTCGTTGATAGCCTGAATTACTTGGAAAATTTGGCTTTTATCGGCAATTGCACCAAAGGGACAGTTAACAAGACACTGACCACAAGATACGCACTTCTCGTAATCAATGTCTGCGCGGCCGTGCTCATCGGAGCCAATGGCGTCCATGCCACAAGCAGCGGCGCAAGGACGTACGTGGTGATGGATTGCCTGATAAGGACAAACCTTAAAGCACATACCGCACTGAATACACTTCTCCTGGTCAATATATGCTTTTTTGTCTACAAAGCTAATTGCCTCTTTAGGACAGATTTCTCGACAAGGGTGTGCAAGACAGCCCTGGCAAGCATTAGTAACGCGATAAACATTGTCTTCACATGCGTTGCAGGCAAACTTAACAATGTTGATCAGAGGGGGCTGATAATAAACCTCTGGTCGAGAAGCTTCTTCTAAACCATCAGAGATATTCTCGGGTTGGTCTACGCCCTGCATAGGCATACCCATAGTCATGCGAATACGCTCACCAACAATAGCGCGTTCCAAAAAGACGCTCTCACGGTAAGTTGCAATATCACCAGGAATAATCTTATAAGGCAGCTCTTCCATCTGGCGAGCAATTTCATCGACGCTCTTGTCTGCTTTTTCGTATGCAAGCGTCGAAACCTCTTTAAATACCTTCCTGCGAATCTCAGTCAGGTTGGTATATACACCTCGCATTGTGCCAGGCATTTCTCCCCCTCCTCGTTCACTTTATGCGCGTCTGGGTAACGTAATTGCACAAAATGAAAATATGTTGCTACCTCAAAGTATGGACTATAAGTCCTTCTCAAGGACACCAAAATTAGAAAATCGCTCTGGAATATCCGTTTTAATCACAATTTTTGCGCCCGTGACTGGGTGAATAAATCCAATTCTATATGCGTGCAGCATTAATGGCTGCGGCCTATGCTTCTTTTTTGTTTTACGCTGCAGAGAAGACATACCTCCATACAACACATCTCCCACCAGAGGAAATCCAAGTGACGAGAGATGCACTCTAATTTGATGCTTTCTTCCTGTCAGCAAATTGACCAATAACAAGCTTTGAATTTGGCCTTGCGCTGATGACGCAACTTTAATGAGACGTACCTCCGTTTGAGAGGGTTTTCCTGTGTCGGAAATTCTCATCTTCTGAGCATCATGTCGGTCTTTTCCAATTGCCTTATCTATCAGCAGTTTATTTAATCCAAAATCTCCTTTAACAACTGCCAAATACTCTTTGGAGAGTTCTTTAGAGGCGATGAGTTGATCAAACTGTGGCTGCGTTTCTTTTTTAAGCGAGAAGAGCACAATTCCTGTTGTCTCCTTGTCAAGACGATTCAATGCTTGGACCTGAGAAAGATCTATCTTGTTTGAACTCTCAAGTGCACAGAGTTTCTCGCAAACTAAATCGGTTAAAGAGGGCTCATTAGTGCCATCTGAGTGAACAATCATTCCCGCTGGTTTATTTACGGCAAGTAGATAATCGTCCTGATACAAAAACTCAAGATTACTGTTGGTTTGAAGAGTATCCATGCTACTCACTTCGCTTAACAACGTAGCGATGCTCAGAAAGAACCTGAGCAAATGACTCAATAGCACTCCAAACGTGATCGGTGCGTCGCCAAGCAACACTGACCGAGTAAGACATCTCTTTTCCCAGTTCAATAATATGAAGGCCAGAAGTTTCAAAGTCGTAGTAAGAAGAGGCAACTAGCTCCGACGGTAAGAAGCACGCGCCAACCCCTCTCATGGCAAGAGCCAAAAGAGTCTCGGAGTTCCTAGACATAACCTTGATGGTGGGAGAAATACCAGATGCCGCAAATGCATGGCGAGCAAAACTACCTGCAATGTCTCGCTTACCAACCGTTAGAAAAGGACAAGCTTCTAAAGCCGTGAGCTTTCCCGTTCTCTTGACTTGCGAGACAACCGAGTCAACCTTATCTGCATATAAAGATTCAAGAAGTGCTTGTGAAACTACTAGAACGATCTTCTCGTCAAACAATTTTTGAATGACTAGGTCATACGATGCAGAATTAACCGTTGCAACAATCAAGTCGAGTTGGCCTTCAGATAGCCACTCAACTAACTCATCGTTCTCGCCCTCATCAAGCTCAATAGAGATATTTGGATGCAATTTTTGAAAAGCAGCAATAGAGCGTGGCATGATGATATGACCTCGTGTTGCGGTGACGCCAACATGCAAACGACCTCGTTCATTACCTGCAATATCAAGAAATTCCTGATCCATTGCACGACGCTGAGCTTGGAACCTACGGGCATAACGCAAAAATTCTTCTCCAGCAAACGTTAGAGACAGTGGAACAGTGCGTTCCAGCAGCTTAGAGCCAAGTTCTTTTTCTGCTGCCGCAATATTTGCCGAGAGCGTTTGCTGAGTCACACTCAAACGCTCAGCCGCCTTGGTGAAACTCTTTTCTTCCGCAACGGCAACAAAATAATCCATGGTTTGAAAGTTCATTTTTGCTCCCACTGTATTACAAAAATTACTTGTAATTATAACCATTGAAAACAGTTGGACTTCAACATTTTAGTCGCATACTCTATTTACATAAGAAGTTTGTTTGGAGTGGATGCATGGTAGAACTAATAGTACTAAGTGCCTTTGCGGTGATGCTCATCGTAGGCACAGTCCTATCCTTCCCCCTAACATCTATCTTGACCGCTGGTTTCTTCCTCTTTTTTGGTTACGGACTTTCACGCAAAATTTCTCCAAAAAAGCTCCTTATGGCTGCCTTTAAATCTGTCTGGGAAGTCAAAACAATCATTGCGCTGTTTGCTGTTGTAGGTGCTATGAGCGCTGCGTGGCGTGCAGCTGGAACTATTCCAGAGATTGTCAGTATCTCTGCTTCTCTTATTTCTCCATCTATTTTTATTCTGGCAACATTCTTACTCTGCACCATGATGTCCATGCTTCTGGGTACCGCATTTGGTACCGCAGCAACCATGGGAATCATCTGCATGTCTATTGGTAAAGCAATTGGAGCAAGCGAGTTCTTTATTGGTGGTGCAGTTCTTGCAGGCAGCTACTTTGGTGATCGCTGCTCCCCTATGTCTACCAGCGCAATTCTGGTTTCACAGCTTACCGATACCAATCTATCTAAGAATATTAACCGCATGCTTCGTACCAGCGTGGTGCCTTTTATTGTGGCATGCGTCATCTACGTAGCCTGGGACTTCTTCATGGCAAATACGGGAACCATTCCTGATGTCACCGGTCTTCTAAGCCGTTCCTTTAGGCTCTCTTTGATTTCACTTACACCAGCACTTCTTGTTATTGTTTTCTCGCTTCTTAAAGTTGATGTCATTGTTACCATGACATCCAGCCTGGTACTCGCCTGCATTCTGTGCGTCACAATTCAACGCGTCCCTCTTGCCGACCTGCCTATCATTCTGCTTTTTGGCCTTCGTGCTCCAGGTGCTACCGTAGCAAACATGGTCAACGGTGGCGGCATTTTCTCTATGACAAATGTTTTGATGATTGTCACCATTTCTTCAAGCTATGCTGGTCTTTTCCAGACAACTGGCCTGCTTCGCCGTATGTGTCAGCTGGTAGCTGATCTCTCCGATAGCTCTACGCCTTTCTTTGGCGTTCTGATTACCAGCATGTTTACCTCAATGGTTTCTTGTAACCAGACCTTGGCCATTATGCTGACAAATGACCTGTGCGAGAACGCAGAAAACTCCTCCAGTGCACTTGCTCTGGATATCGAGAATAGCGCTGTAATCCTTGCTCCACTGGTTCCGTGGTCCATCTCAAATATCTCGGTACTCTCTGCAATTGGTGCACCTTCTATGAGTCTTTTAGCTGCAAGTTTCCTCTATTTATTACCTCTTTGGACTCTGGGAATTTCTCTGTGGCTCCATCGCCGTCCAGCAAAGATTGATGGTCATCGTGCCCGTTGGCTTGGCCTTACCTCTGATGATGTCCGTAGTTGCACATGGCCACGCGTACAGGAGACAGAATCAGCAGACTCCGTCGAGAGCCTTCCTGCTGCAAAAGTTGCTTAAATCAGCTTTTTAACGACTGTAATAGACTGTAATACGAATTGCTAAAACTGGAAGCGCCTTTCTACACCTATGCTTCTATTGATGTTTTGGCAATTCAATAATTCGGTCACAACGTTGAGCAATATTCATATCATGCGTGACCATAAGAAGCGTTTTATGGTTTGCGTGAACGGAGTCTAGCAAACTATCTATGACAATAGTGGCCATAGCCTTATCAAGCGATCCGGTTGGTTCATCAGCAAGGATTAAATTACCTGGTTTTATCATTGCTCGAGCAATTGCTACCCTCTGCTTTTCTCCACCAGAAAGCTCATTTACAACCGCATCGTACTTCTCGCCAATTCCATAGCTTTCCAAAGCAGTTCTAATAAGACGCTCTTGCTCCTGCTTTGACAGTTTAGTGTATTGAAGCGCTAATAAGAGATTTTTGCTTACTTTCCAGTCATTAATGAGAGCAAAAGATTGAAATAGATAATTGATCTCAGTGCGCCTCATAAGTGTTGCTTTTTTGCTATTGATTGAAGGGTATGCTCTGCCTTCAAGGCTAATTATGCCTGAGTCTAAAGTCTCGAGAAGACCAATGATATTAAGAAGTGTTGATTTTCCGCAACCAG
The DNA here is from genome assembly GCF_000024225.1 of Lancefieldella parvula DSM 20469. Taxonomy (NCBI): domain Bacteria; kingdom Bacillati; phylum Actinomycetota; class Coriobacteriia; order Coriobacteriales; family Atopobiaceae; genus Lancefieldella; species Lancefieldella parvula. The sequence goes on along the minus strand of NC_013203.1, from coordinate 470,514 downwards.
AAGGTCCCACAAGAGCCACTGACTCTCCACTCTGTATCTCAAATGAAATGTTATGAAGAACCGTGTTACTTCCAAATGACTTGTTAAGAGCATCTACCTTTAGAAACGTATACATAACTACTCCTTAGAGAGATTCTCTAGAACAATTTTCATAGTGCTTCTATTTGCAGAAATGCTGATAGTCAAATTGGAAATCAATAACATCAAGCAGCCCATTATTATTCCAAGAGTTGAGCCTATGACAATCATGCAAAGTGTTCCAACAAATGCAATGAGATTCACTAGGAGAAAAATATTTATGTATTGTTTGTAAATGCCAAATCCCAACATGCATTCAACAGCAATTTTTCTCTCATTTAATCTCTGAACAATTGAAATCATGCTTATTTGAATAACTGTTATAGCCGCAAACATAAGCACAATTACAACTCCGAATAAGAGAAAGAGCTCTTGTAACGATTTTCTGTAGTCCTTTATAAAGCTTTCTATCGAATTAAATTGTGTTCCAAAACCGTCATCAGATAGCTCTACAATGCCACTGGAATCTAGCAAACTTGAAGCGGCTTCAGGTGACAATTTTATATAACTATTATCAAGACCAGTGGCCACTAAGCTCTCCGATTCACTAGGAATCATATTATTTGACGTTACTACTTTAACTACTATATTTGTGCTTATAGAAGGGCTATCTATACTTGTTGACCAGGTAAAAAATCCTCCACTAGCATCGTATTCAATGAATTCAGATGAAGGATTTTGCATATAAGGCGTGACAATATCCGACTCAAATATTTTGTCGCTTCTAGATACAAGCTCTCTCAACAGAGATTTTTGTTCTTCTGAGTACGATCTTGGAACTAAATAAATCCTTGTTCCATTCTCTGCTTTTTTAACTTGTTCATCAGTTAACGCTACCCCAATTTCTTTTAGATAAGAAGGGGATGCAATCAGAGCATCAAATGGCTTCAAAATTGCAGAATTTATTCCATAAGCATTTAGTGTTGCTTCACCTATGTGATTTACATGAGCAATATAGACGCCCTTATCGTGCTCATGGTCTTTATACCAATCAAATAATTCTTTACTTTTATCCATTGGTCTACCGTTGAAAAAATTACCTTGTACCACGTGGTTTCGAACAATATACCAATCTTTATATATAGACCAATTTTCTTGAGTGGATAGTAAATTTGAATACATAGTTATTGGAGCATCCATATAAATTGAGCCAGCAAAAACCACCACACAACAAAGCGCATAAATAATCGCCGTTAGAATGTACAGACCCTTTTGCGACAGTCTTCCTAAAATTGCATCCACGGGTCGAATTGTTAAAAGTGGAGCAGCAGAAATTAGAACCGAAATCACAACTACAAGTATTGATGGCAATGCCGTGGTAAACGTAAACAGTAAAAACCTGCCAGTAATATTAAATCCGGAACAATTAACTATTGTCCAAATAAGAGCTAATGGCAGTAAAACAGCTGCCAAAGAGCAATAGAAAAAATAATGATGTACAACGTAATCGCTTTTACTCCAGCCGAGCATTACGTGGACACCAAGTTTCTTTAATTCTTGTAATGAGTTGTAATACGTCAGTAAACAAAACGAAATACTCAAGATTATAAAAGTTACCCCAGCAACGTAGTAGAACAGTCCAATTTCAACCGCTGATCCTGAATAATTAGTAATAAATTTTTCTTTATGTAAGCCAGTAGCCTCTGAAATCTGACTGACTAGCTCATCAAATTCTCCAGGAGAAAGGCCTAGAACAGCACAAGAATTACCCAAATTATAGCCGGGGGTAATTTGATCTAATTTGAAATAAACTGAACCTAATACATACGGTAAATCACCAACTTTATTGTTGGTATCCATTCCGTAGCCAAGATATGACTCTGGAGAATGCTCTAGCAGCTCATTAATTTTTTGTCCATTTATAACTTGAGTGCCAAGAACATCAAAAGAATTGAAGCTGTTCACTTTATTACCTTGAGAGGACAATACGCCAACCGTCAGTATCCTAGGTCCTTCAGTAATTGATTCAGTCTTTTTTGTTATAAGAATCATCTTGTGAGTTTGTGCGTAAGATCGAACAACTGACACGAACGTTTCTTTTGTCTCATTGGACATCTGTGAAGTATAAATTTGTGGCTGATTAGAAAGCCAAGCATCAAATTCTCGAGAAATAAAAATTTCTAAAAACCCTTTTCCCACCAAAAACGAGGAGAGTGCAATTAAGACAACTATGATAGAAACAATAAAGCGGTACGCTCTTTTCATTTCTTCACCTACAACGTATCTTTGCCTTATAAATAAATGAAGGTGCTTATTAGTTATTAACTTATAAATTTACTTCTACATTATTAGTATGAACTTACAACATTCGCGTTTAACCGATCTTATTGATAACTATCGTAAGCGGACTTTATTATTCTATAAACGGTATTTCATTATCCAAATTAAAACAAATCCTCCCATGCCAAATTGAACTGCGTCCCAAAACTTGGACGAATTTAATAAAGAGCTAGGCCACCAAGGACTGATTCCGGAACTCCTCCGGGGTCAGTCCTTTTAGTTTAACCTGACGCCTTTGTGTGTTCCAGTACATAACATATGCATCCAAATCTGCCTTGAAAGACTCAAAGTTAGGCCACGTTCTTCCTCGGAAGAACTCGTCTTTCATATGGCCAAAGACCTGCTCGGTAGCACCGTTGTCTATGCAGTTGCCCTTCCTGGACATGCTCTGGACAACTCCTGCATCTTTTAGTCGTCTGCACCATGTGCTGTGCTGATACTGCCAGCCCATGTCGCTATGCAGAATTGGAGTCCTACCTTCAGGTATCTTTGACAAAAGTTGGTCGAGAAGAGCTATTTGCTGGACCATGTTTGGATTTTTCGCTGTACTCCATGCGACAATCTCTTTGCTCCCGAAGTCATAGATGGGTGCAAAGTACGCCTTACCCCACGCCTGCTTGAACTCCGTGACGTCGGTGCCCATCTTCTTCCACGGGCTATCGGTAGAAAAGTTGCGTCCTATGACGTTTTCAAAGGTCTTACCGACAACGCCTTTATAGGAGCTATAGCGGTGATAGTCTGTCTCACGTCGTATCTTACAGCGAACACCCATCTCACGCATGATTTTAAGAACAGTCTTGTCGGCGATTCTTACACCCAGCTCAGCGCGCAGACACATGGCTATCTGTCTGTGACCGCATCCGTTTGTAGTACGCGAGAAATCTCTGCAACCGCGCGGTGTAGCTCTGGGCGTGTTGGCTTTACTGGGTGCGCTCGTGCGTAGTAGTAGGTAGCCCTTGCAAGTCCTGAGCACTCCAGTAGATAGCACAAAGAGTATCCCTCGACCCGCAAAGCACTCACAATCTTAGCCTTTACCCCGGTCAGAGCTCGCCTTTCTCGACCAGGGCGCGCAATTTTTTTAAGTAGGCTACCTCGGTCTCGAGCCTTAGGCACCTCTCCTCAAGTTCCTGCTCGCGGGTGCGCTTTTGCGGCTTGGACTTAGAGCCTTTAGGTCTTCCTTTTGGCTTTGGCTTAAGAGCCTCTGCACCACCTGTACGGTAGAGCCTGCACCAACGCTCAAGTGGTGCCAGAGACATAATCTTAAACTTGGCCATCGCTTCAGTCTTTGTCATGCCGCCCTCAATGACAGCTCTTGCTGCTGCAACTTTTTGCTCGTAGGTGTATTTAGCCTGCTTGCCATCCATGGTCAGTAGCACCTCGCTTCCAAACGCGTGGTATATATGCTGCCATACTTTCACAGTTGGGAGTGGAACAGAAAGAGTACTTGCAACTGCACGAGATCCCATACCGGCATCAAAGAGCTCGGCTGCCTTCTTTCTCACTTCTATATCGTGCTTTACCCTACGATCCATACGCATAAAAAACCTCCCATTTCTTATGTCCAAGAAATGGGAGGCAGTTCAAATACATAGGAGGATTTAAAAATCAATACTATTATCTACTTCTACTACTGTCTTGCTTTAACCTCAGCAACAAGCTGGTCAGAAGGTACCTGTACCTGCTCATGAGACTCCATATCACGAAGAGTTACAACACCAGCTTCAACCTCATCTGGACCAATAACCACACAAAGTGCCGCGCCCATCTTATCTGCCTGCTTGAACTGAGCCTTTAACGAACGACCAGTACGATCAGCCTCGCATCTAATACCTGCCTCACGCAGCGCCAATACAGCATCAAATACAACAGGAGCCTGCTCAGCACCTGCACAAGCAACATAGACACAGCTTGGAGCTGCAGGTTCAGCCGAAACACCAAGAGCCTCCAGCGCCAGCATGATGCGTTCAAAACCAACAGCAAAACCAACGCCTGGGGTTGGCTTTCCACCTTCAAGTTCAACAAGACCGTCGTAACGACCGCCACCGCCGATAGCACCAACGCCAGCGTTTGGAATTTCTACCTCAAAGACAGTGCGCGTATAGTAATCCAGGCCTCGAACAAGCGTTGGATCCTCAATGTACAAAATACCAGCAGCATCCAAATATGCTTTGACCTGCTCATAATGAGTGCGACAGTCATCGCACAGGTTGTCTGAAATCAGTGGAGCATCTTTCATGACCGCGTGACAACCCTCATTTTTGCAGTCAAACGCACGCAGCGGATTAATCTCTGCACGCTCAAGACAGTCCTCACACATCTGATCCTTGTGATCAAGAATGAACTGCTTGACCTTCTCGCGATATGCAGGACGGCACTCCGCATCACCCATAGAGTTAATCATGAGCTTCATATTGGCTGGCGAGAAACCCATCTGCTCGTAAAACTTCATCAACATGATGATGGACTCTGCATCAGCAGCTGGATCAGAAGCTCCAAGCCACTCAACGCCTACCTGGTGAAACTGACGCAGACGGCCCTTCTGAGGACGTTCCCCTCTAAACATTGCCTCGGCATACCAAAGCTTTGCAGGCGTTCCGCCCTGTGGCACAAAGTTATGCTCAACAGCAGCGCGAACCACACCAGCAGTTCCCTCAGGGCGCATGGCCATGCGCTGACGAGGCTTAAGACCGGACTCATTACCAGCAGCTAGCAAGTCATCAAGCAGAGCGCCTGAAAAGACGCGAAACATCTCTTTGCGTACAACATCAGTTGACTCACCAATACCGTGAACAAAAGTATCTACCTGCTCAAGTGCAGGAGTCTCAATGCGGTCAAAACCGTAAGTACCAAACAAATGGCGAGCAACATCTTGCATGTGCTCCCACGAGCGCATATAGCCGCCGTAAAGATCTTCGGTACCTTGAATTCTCTGACCCATGAATCCTCCTTGTTGCAACATAGATGTTTCTAGTTTACCCGTGAGAGACAACTCTGGTACAGAAAAGCTTTTATAACTTTTGAAACCTATGGAAAATCCGATTATTTTCTAGAAAACGTGAAAAAGTACTCATATGAGGGTTGCATTTTAATTCCTACCATTTAGTATGAATTAGCGGATTTTAGGGTATGACAAAGTCGTCAGTGACATTGATGTCTATCTTTGCCACCAGACCGCACTAGCACAAGGTTCAGCTCACACCAGAGCTACCCAAATGGCTAGTCACAAACGTATCACGTGCTTGCACGTAGAGATATTTGGAGAGAGATTTATGGCAACTGAGCTACTCCGTGTAAACGGAATTTCCGCAGGTACCGAGGAGAAATCCATCCTGCATTCAATTGATTTGAGCATTGGTGATGGCCAGGCTCATGTTCTGATGGGACCTAACGGCGCAGGTAAATCGACACTTGGCCGTGTCATTATGGGTGACCCTACCTATAAGATTACAGATGGTTCCCTTATCTTTAACGGCGAAGATGTAACTGAACTTGCTGCAGATAAGCGCTCCCTTGCAGGCATCTTCCTCTCCTATCAGGCACCTGTTGAGGTTCCTGGTGTTCCTCTTTATTCATTCCTGCGTACCATTACTCAGATGCGCCCCGAGCTTAAGATGACCGCTCGTCAGTTCCGTCAGCGCGTTGGTCAAATTTCTGATCAGCTTGAGCTTGACCAGGGCTTCTTGATGCGTGAACTTAACGTTGGCTTCTCTGGTGGCGAGAAGAAAAAGGTTGAGATGCTCCAGCTTCTATTGCTTCAGCCTAAACTTGCCATTCTCGACGAGACTGACTCTGGTCTGGATGTTGACGCACTATCCGTTGTTTCAAAAGGTATCCAGGCATACCGTGAAACCTGCGACGGATCGCTGCTCATCATTACTCACAACACTCGCATTCTTGAGCGCCTTGAGATTGACCGCACTCACGTTATGGTTAAGGGTCACCTGGTAGCTGACGGTCCCGCGGATCTCATCAACCAAATTGATCACGAGGGCTTTGAGCATTTTGAGAACCAAACAGATGAGGGTGGTGCTAACTAGTGAGCGAGAAAAAGCGATCTGAGGTCGCTGACGTAGACCGCTCGCTCTACGACTTCACCAAGTCTGAAGAGGGTTACGAGCGCTACGATGATGGCCTCACACCAGAAATTGTGCGTGCTATTTCCGAGAAAAAAGAAGAACCCGAGTGGATGCTCCAGATGAGGTTGTCGGCCCTGGAAACCTATCACCAGCGCCAGATGGCCACCAACTGGGGACCTTCTATTGCAGGTTTGGATTTGAACCATATCTCCACGTATGTCTCGCCAAAGACTCAGCAGGCAAATAGCTGGGACGATGTACCTGAGGATATTAGGGATACCTTTGATCGTCTGGGCATTCCACAAGCAGAGGCAGAGAGCCTTGCTGGTGTTGGTGCTCAGTACGATTCTGAGATTGTCTATCACAACATGCGTGAGGAAGTTGCTGAACAGGGTGTTATTTACACCACCATTGAGGATGCTTTGCACGATTCACAGTGGGAACCCGTTGTTAAAGAATACTTTGGCAAGCTGATTCCTCCTTCAGACCACAAGTTTGCGGCACTGCACTATGCTGTGTGGTCTGGTGGTTCTTTTGTTTATGTTCCTAAAAATGTCACTCTAGACTATCCTCTTCAGAGCTACTTTAGGCTGAATGCCCAGGGTGCTGGCCAGTTTGAGCACACGCTTATTATTGTTGAGGAAGGCGCTGATCTGCACTTTATTGAGGGCTGTTCTGCACCTAAGTACTACGCAGCAAACCTTCACGCTGGAGCTGTTGAGCTCTTTGTTAAGGACGGTGCGCGGCTGCGTTACTCGACCATCGAAAACTGGTCAAAGAACATGTACAACCTCAATACCAAGCGCGCCATCATTGGCAGTAACGCAAAGATGGAGTGGGTCTCGGGCTCTTTTGGCAGCCACGTTTCGTATCTCTACCCTTCTACCATCATGAACGGAGATTCTTCTAACTGCGAGTTCACTGGTATTACGTTTGCAGGAGCTACTCAGGACCTGGATACAGGTTGTAAGGTGATTATTAACGGCTCCAACAACTCGGCAAACGTTGACACTAAATCCATCTCCAAGGATGGCGGCGTCAACACCTTCCGCTCCGCAGTTACTGTTGGTCGCAAGGCAGAAAACGCTCGCGTGGCGTTCTCGTGCCAGTCGCTAATGCTAGACAACATCAGCCGTTCTGATACCATCCCAGAGATGGACGTCCGCAATTCAACTGCTCAGATTGGCCATGAGGCAACTATTGGACGTATTTCTGACGACACCGTTTTGTATTTGATGAGCCGCGGTTGCTCTGAGGCCGAAGCCCGCACCATGGTAGTAAACGGATTTGCAAACCCTGTCTCAAAAGAGCTTCCTATGGAGTACGCCGTTGAGATGAATAACCTTATTAAACTTGAGATGGAAGGAGCGATTGGCTAATGGATAACGTTTTGATTAATCGCGCCAACGTCCCTGCAGCTCAGACATGGAACCGTCTAAACGCCAACTCTTTGTCAGTTACCGTCCCCAATCATGCCGATGCAGGCAAAGTGTATCTGCCTCTACCTCGTCTTTTTGAGCGCATTGAGTGTGGAATGGGTCAAGAGGTTACTGACTACGTTGAGTCTCAGGTATTTAAGTCTGATTTCTACAATGTTCCCGCTCATACCAAGCGAGAAGAACCTATTGTTGTTGCGGTTTCTGCTGCTCAAAAACAGTGTGCAAATACCGGCATTATTGTGCGTGAAGGCGCTGAAGCAATTGTAGTTATCGCTGCATTTGCAGGTGAGAAAAGCACAGATGCTGCTAGCAACAACGCGCTCCCAACAAGCGCAGCACTCACCCGCATTGTTGTTGAAGCTGGTGCAAAGCTACACCTTATTGAGATGCTTGGTGTAAATGAAGACCAGCAGCACCTTGAGAGTGTTGGACTCGAAATTCACCAGGATGCTACTGTTGATGTTAAACAGTACGCTTTGGGAGGATCAACCATTGGTCTTGGCCTTACTGCTAACCTGGTTGGTGCTCGAGCCCGTCTCGATCTCAACAATCGCTATCACGCTACCCATAAAGAAACACTTGATATCAACCATCTAGTGCGTATGCGTGGTACCTCTACTCGCGCGCAGCTCACCGAGTCTGGTGTCCTTAACGAAGCAGCTAAGAAGACTCTTCGTGCAACCATCGACCTTGTTCGTGGCGCAAAGGATGCCCAGGGTAACGAGATTGAAACAGTCATGATTCTAGGCGACGACGTTGTCAACAAGACCATGCCTGTTATTCTCTGCGATGAAGATGATGTTGCTGGCAATCACGGTGCTACTATCGGATCCGTCTCTCCTGATCAGCTTGATTATCTTGCAGCTCGAGGACTTTCTCGCCAAGCTGCAGAGCAGTTGTTTGTACGCGCCCTCTTTGAAGACGCCATCATCAACGCACCTGAGGAGATTTCTCACCGTGTGGCCGTTGAGCGTTGCGAGGCTGAGCTGGGCGCAGAAATTGCTCACGACTATGATGAAGCTGCAGCTAACGACAATTCCAGCTCTGAAGCAAATTCCAACAAAGGCGGTGTCGCATAATGACCGACACGGAAGTTGCTCAGATTACCGATAACCCTTACAAAGCAGATTTTCCAATTCTGGCAGCAAATCCCAAGGTAGCTTACTTGGACAGTGCCGCCACTTCTCAGCGTCCACGCGTAGTCATTGAGGCACAGTCACGCTTCTATGAGACCATGAACGCAAATGCTTTGCGCGGATTGTACCGTTGGAGCGTGGATGCAACCGCAGCTATCGAGGACGCTCGCGCTTCGATTGCAAAGTTTATTGGTGCTGTCGATAAAAACGACAAGCCAGAAAGTCAGCAGATTATCTTTACGCGCAACACTTCTGAGGCACTTAATCTAGTTGCTTCAAGCCTTGGTCGCTATGCGCTCAAACCAGGCGATGACGTGGTCATTTCCATCATGGAACACCACTCAAACATCATTCCTTGGCAGCAAATTTGCAAGGCTACCGGTGCTAACCTGGTGTATCTACGCATGAACTCGCAGTATCAAATTACGCCCGAAGAAATTGCATCAAAGATTACCGAGCGCGCAAAAATTGTATCTGTCACACACGTCTCCAACGTGCTGGGAACTCGCAATGACATCAAAGCCATTGCTAAGCGTACTCATGCTATGGGTGCCTACATGGTTGTTGATGCTGCTCAATCTGCACCTCACATCCTTGTTAACGTGCATGATCTTGACTGTGATTTGTTGGCTTTCTCAGCGCATAAGATGTGCGGACCTATGGGCATTGGTGTGCTTTGGGGTCGTGCCGAGCTGCTCAACGCTATGCCACCATTTCTTACCGGTGGCGAGATGATTGATTCCGTCACCGAGACCGGCGCTGTTTGGGCCCCTGTACCCGAGAAGTTTGAGGCTGGTACACAGGATGCTGCAGGTATCTACGCTACCGGCGCCGCTATCAAATACCTCAACGGCTTGGATATGGCAAAGATTGAGAAGCGAGAAGAACTTCTCGCCAGGTACTTGGTACAGCAACTATGCACGCTGGACTTTGTTGACATTGTTGGCTCTAAGCTGGGACAAAATCACGTGGGCGCTGTGGCATTTAACGTACGCGGCGTTCATCCACACGACGTCTCAAGCATTCTTGACATGAATAATGTTTGCATTCGCGCTGGTCATCACTGTGCTGAGCCGCTTCTGATTGAACTGCATGAGTCCAGCACATGCCGCGCATCCGTTGCATTCTACAACGATAAACACGACATTGATCAGCTTATCGAGGGTCTTAACCAGGTTTGGAAGATCTTTGGCAGTGCGGTCAACACTAAGCAAAACAAGGAGCTGAAATAAGTGGCAGTAAACGACCTGTATAACGCTGAGTTCATGGACCACGTCTCTCACCCCGATTATAAATATCAGATGGACAATCCTACAGTCTCCCACGCAGGTGTTAATCCTTCTTGTGGCGATGAACTGACTTTTTCCGTGCGCATTGAGGATGGAAAAATTGCAGAAGCTGCCTTTGTTGGTAGTGGTTGCGCAATTTCTCAGGCATCAGCTGATATCATGAGCGATCTGATGATTGACCGTACTCCAGAAGAAGCTATTGAGCTTTGCAAACTCTTTGGACGTATGATTCGCGGAGAAGAGACTGACGAGGCCGTGCTTGATAAGCTGGAAGACGCCAATATTCTGCACGACATCGCTCACATGCCTGCACGCGTTAAGTGCGCCGAGCTGGCATGGCACACGCTTGAGGAGATGCTCGAGGCTCACAATAACGGTTCTACTGCAGCAGGTACTTCTACCACCGAGGATAACTCCGCAAATGCGAACGATAGCAGCGCTGACAGCGAGTACGCAAAAGGCGGCGAGTAGCATGGCCGGAATGTTCTCTACAAAGGGAATGTATGCACTCCGTGCAATGGCTGACCTAGCCGTTCATGAGGGCTGGGTCTCGCTGGGCGACGTTTCCGAGCGCCAAAACATCTCACGCAAGTACCTTGAGCAGGTTATTGCCCTAATGCACAAGGCTGGCTATGTTGACAGTCTGCGCGGAAAGGGCGGCGGCTATCGCCTCACGCGCAAACCTGAGGACTATACTCTGGGTGAAATTCTTCGCGCAGCTGAAGGCAATCTAGCACCTGCTAGCTGCCTGAACTGTACAAATACCACGTTGTGTCCACAGATGGAGTCCTGTACCACCATCAACATCTGGCGAGATCTTGGCCGCATGACCTCCAGTTTCCTAGACAGCAAGACGCTCGCAGACATTGCCCACAACGAAGGCAATATGCACGTCTCCCCCACTGAAAACCCTACTGCTGAGTAAACGTTTAAGCTGCACGTTTATTGTCTTGTGCGATGGCGATTGCATGTCGAGAAAATCTTGGAGTGCACCGGGTTTCTCGCGAGAAAATCGTGCCGCCGGTCAGTTGATTGCAAAGCGCACTTGATGCGCACCAGGTGTATGCCTAGTGTACCAAGCGTTCCCCCAACAAAAAACGGACCTGGAGAAAATCCAGGTCCGTCGCTTTAACTAATAGGCAGAGCACACTAACGTGTCCTCAGCACTTGCCACAAGGATTAGTTCCAAGCCTTACCATCGGAACCAAACTCACGAATAAGCTCTTTGGTACGCTCAACAATTGCCTCACGACCAGGCTTCATGAGCTTACGAGGATCATAACCCTTGCCGGTATCAACAAGACCAGCCTCAACGTACTTCTTAGTTGCTTCAGCAAAGACAAGCTGAAGATCAGTGTTGACGTTAATCTTAGAGATGCCCATAGAGATGGCCTTCTGAACCTGCTCTACAGGAATGCCGGTACCACCGTGAAGAACAAGTGGAAGATCACCGACGCGCTCCTTAATAGCCTTGAGCTGGTCGAAGGAGAGACCTTCCCAGTTAGCTGGGTAGATACCGTGAATGTTGCCAATACCACAAGCAAGGAAGTCAACACCCAGATCAGCAATCTTTGCGCACTGTTCAGGATCAGCGAGCTCACCCTTAGCGGTAACGCCGTCCTCAGTGCCGCCGATGCCACCAACCTCGGCCTCAACAGAAATGCCCTTTGCATGAGCTGCCTTTACAACCTCTTCGGTACGCTTAAGGTTGGTCTCAAAATTAGGCTCGTGAGAACCATCATACATAATAGAAGTAAATCCAGCCTCGATGCACTTGAACGCATCCTCGTATGAACCGTGGTCAAGATGGAGAGCAACTGGAACAGTGATGTTCTTGTCCTCAACAAGACGGCGAACCATATCTGCAACAACGCGGTAGCTTACCTGCCACTTTGCTGCACCGCTGGTGCACTGGATGATGACAGGAGACTGAAGCTCTTCTGCCGCATCAAGGATTGCTGCGGCCCACTCAAGGTTGTTCTCGTTGAATGCGCCGATGCCATAGTGACCCTTCTCGGCACTCTGGAGCATGGCTTTTGCGCTTACAAGCATGCTAAACCTCCGTTTGACGGAAAACTGATACATATAAATGATACCTTGTTTCATCACCTTTGATACGGTCGTTTTTAACAAAACATCGCAAGAAATCCAACGCACATTCTGACAAAAAATCTCACAGTCAAAATGGCGAGAAGTCCTCGTGCTTTCCACGAGAAATCTACACAGTAAAAAACAGGTTTCGTCGCATCGACGTTACCTTTTCAAAGCTTCTTGCCAGCTGATGTTGCGATTTAGCGACGAAACATTACATCTTCACAGAAATGAGGTAGGCTATCAGTTCAAAGAAAGGAGCATCTTGTGAGCTATAAGCACTTTGATGCAGACAAAACTCGATTTGCTTCGCCTGCTCAACCTACAAATGAAGCAGGCAACGAAAAACCTAGCCTTTTTAAGGGCGTTTCAATTACCCAAATTTTGGCAACCTCGCTTGCTGCGGTAACTTCATTTATGTTGTCAAACCAGATTGGTGTTGCTGGCTCGATTATCGGCGTGGCTGTTGGTGCTGCCGCATCAGCATTTGCTTCACAGATTTACCAGAACGTTATTAGGCGCTCCACGCACAAATTCCGCAGTAGTGATAATAATGAGTATGACCAGCAAGTATATCCTAACAGCAACCAAAGTACTCTAGAGAACACGCAATACATGCCTCAACCTCAATATGCACCTTCTCACAATTACTATCCCAACACCGCCTCTCATGCGGGACAGCCATCGCGGGTAAATCGCACGCCAACAGTATCGCGTAAGCATACAAGAGCACTAACTGTTGTAACCATTCTCTCGATTATTTTTACCATTACTGCTGTCATTCTTTATGCCATGTTCCTGAACTTTATCACCAACGGATCTGGCCTTGGACCAAAGGTTAGTACCAGCTCAGTTGTGACAGAAAAAACTGCGGACACAAGTAATTCGACAGATAAAAAAGATGACTCCAACTCATCTAGCGAGAAAACCGATGAATCAAGCAAGTCCACCGATTCCAAGGATTCTTCCGAGACTTCTGACTCCAAAAAATCAGAAACTACCAGTTCAGACAGCTCGTCTAGCTCGGAAAAGAAAAGCGACTCAAATAACTCTAGTAACTCTAGTAACTCGTCGGATAATTCTTCCAGCAATAATTCTGGAACAGACAACTCTAGCAGTAATTCTGAATCAAATCAGAACTCTAACTCTGGCAACAGTTCTAACAGCGGGTCTAACAGTTCTGGTTCTAGCAGCTCTACCGGAAGTAACTAGTTGACGGTACATTTAAGTGGTCGGTACATCTAACAAAACTTTCATGTACATAGTAACCACAAGCAGCAACTCTCACTGAGTTTGCTACAGAAAGGATGGGTATGGAAACCACAAACGCCTGGAAAAAGTACACCTCACAAGACCTAGATAAACTCCAGTCTTTTACCGAGGGCTACAGAAACTTTATTTCCAAGAACAAAACTGAGCGTGAGTGCGCCGCAAGTGCCATTAAGCTTGCCGAGGCAGCAGGTTACGTCAAACTTTCTGACGCTATTACCGCGGGTAAAACTCTCAAAGCTGGCGATAAAGTCTATGCAGACATTCGCGGCAAGTCCGTCATCTTTATCCAGATTGGCACCAAATCCCTGGAAGAGGGACTTAACATCCTTGGCGCTCATATCGATTCCCCTCGCCTAGACGTCAAGCAAAACCCTCTTGAGGAGCGTAATGAGCTTGCCACCTTTGACACTCACTACTACGGTGGCGTTAAAAAGTACCAGTGGGTCACTATTCCTTTGGCAATTCACGGTGTTCTTGCACTTAAAAACGGTAGCGTCGTAAACGTATGCATTGGTGAGGACCCAACGGATCCTGTTTTCTGTATCTCCGATCTTCTCATCCACTTGAGCGCTGAGCAGCTTGGAAAACCTGCTTCTAAGGTCATCGAGGGTGAGATGCTCGACCTCATTGTTGGCAACCGTCCACTTATTTGGGGCCAAAATGGCGAGAAACCCGCTGATATAGAAGGCGATGAACCAAAAGAAGCTGTTAAGGCTAACGTCATCAATATCTTGAAAGACCTCTATGGCATTGAAGAAGCAGACCTTCTCTCCGCTGAGCTTGAGATTGTTCCTGCGGGTCCTGCTCGCGACATGGGCTTTGACCGCTCCATGATTTTGGGCTATGGACACGACGACCGCAGCTGCTCCTACCCTTCACTAATTGCGCAACTCGAATGCAATGCTCCTGCTCGTACCTCTGTCACTATCCTGACTGACAAAGAAGAGATTGGTTCTGTAGGAGCCACTGGCATGAATTCCCTCTTCTTTGAAAATGTCATGGCAGAGATTCTGGCTCTTGCCGGTTTTGAGTCTCCACTTTCTCTGCGCCGCTGCATGGCTAACTCCTACATGCTCTCCAGTGACGTTTCTGCTGGCTATGATCCTAACTTTGCTAGTAGCTTTGAAATCAAGAACTCCGCCATTATGGGTCACGGCCTAGCATTCAACAAGTTTACTGGTAGTGGCGGTAAGGGCGGCTCCAACGATGCTGATGCCGAGTACGTTGCTTTAATTCGTCGCATTATGGACAATGCTGGCGTTCAGTTCCAGACCGCTGAGCTTGGTCGCGTTGACGCTGGTGGCGGTGGAACCATTGCATACATGCTGGCAAAATACGGCATGCACGTCATCGACTGTGGCGTTCCCGTCCTTTCTATGCACGCACCTTGGGAGATTGCAAACAAGGCCGACATCTACGAGGCGTATCGTGGATATCGCGCATTCCTCGAGTTTAATGAGTAAGCGCGGCGCATAAACAAACCTTGCACGCAAATCAAGCTAACAAGAAAGACGTGAGAGTTAAACCTTTCACGTCTTTTTTGTATCAAAAACTAAAGCGAGAAACTCGTACATCCCCCAACAACAAGTACAAAGCAACTACCCTAACAACAAAAGCACTTCTCGCTTGGCTGCCAAAAATTCATCGCTCAGATCAAACGATGCTAGGTCAGCATCTTGGCTTGAGTCTGTATCCACTGTCTCAACGCAGTCCTGAGGCTCAACAAAACCCACAATCTTGGTCACCACGCCCTGTGCGGGACTTCCCGCCATCACGTAAATGCGAGAAGCCATCGCAACAGCCTCATCAACATCGTGTGTAATAACCAGAACCGAAAAACCAAACTCTTTCACAGAAGACATAAGCCATGCACGCATTTCTCGACGTGTGAGTGCATCAAGCGCCGAGAAAGGCTCGTCCAACAGCATAATATCTGAACCAATAAGTGCCGTACGAAGAAACGCGACACGCTGTCTCATGCCGCCCGAGAGCTCGTGAGGCCAGCTTTGAGCCACACGCTCAAGTCCGCCGCGCTCCAACATCTCCTGAGCCTTCTGACGCGCCTCAAAGCGTGGGATGCCCTTCAGCTCAAGCGGAAGCGCAACGTTGTCAATGATACGCTTACTTGGAATAAGTAAATCTTTTTGGAGCATGTAGCCAATATGTCCCGGATGCCCCGTAATATCAGCGCCGTGCAACAGAACTTTTCCCTCTTGCGGCTGCAAAAGTCCTGCAAGCGCGTGGAGCAATGTTGTCTTGCCGCAGCCCGAGCGTCCAACCAAGCAGGTAATAGTACCTGGTTGCAGCTCAATTGAAATATCTTTGGCAACTACCTGGCCGTTACCCCAGACTAGCGTAAGATTTTGTGCTTCAAGCGCAGGTGCGCTCTGCTGCGATTCATGTGCAGGTGCAGCCTCCGGGCTTTTCTCGCCAAGAGCGCCCATCGCGCCGCCTTCTGTTATGTCAGTAATTTTCTTATCCAAGGTACTCACTAGTAAATCCTGCGGATGGATCAATCTTATTCTCTAGTAGCTTTTGGTTGTTAAGCCAGTTATAAAAACGCTGCCAGCGAGCTGAATCAATAACGCCCCACTTCTCAGCGTCGTCAATATACTTAGAGGCTAGGAACTTCTGAGAGGCTTTGACCAGATCAGCATCAAGTTCTGGAACAGCTTTGAGCAGAATCTCTGCTGCCTCGTCAGGATTAGAAACACAGAACTCATAACCCTTTCTGGTAGCGCTCAAAAATGCTTTAACAGCATCTGGGTTCTTTTTTGCAAAGTCATCGTTTGCCGCAATGACTGGCGTGTAGTAATCAAAGTTTTGATCAATAGCTGAAAAGGCAAAATAATTGTATGCAAAATTCTGAACACGAGCGTTTTGAACAGCCCACTGCTCATACACCCAAACAGCATCAAACATCTTTGCTTTTAAGCCAGATACCTCATCATCTACCTCATAAGGTACCATCTTAAGCGTTGAAGGATCTCCGCCATCAGACTCTATAACAGACCTGATAGTAGCCTGTTCAACAGGAAGATTCCACGTTGCGTAAGTATGGTTATTAAGGTCACGCGGACGAACAATATGATCATCTTCACGGCTCATAATGCCCGAAAGATTGTGCTGAATGATAGCGGCAACCGCAGTATACGGTAGTGGATTAGATGACGAGAGACTATTAGCAATATAGTCCTGATAGGTAACACCCATCTGGGCACCACCAGCACCAATCAACGCATCAGCACCGTCAGCGGGTGGCTGCTGAATGGTTACCTTGAGGCCTACTTCGTCAAAGTAGCCCTTTTCCTGAGCTACATAAATGCCGGTGTGATTGGTATTTGGCGTATAGTCCAGGGCAAACGTAATCTCTGTAGTACCACCAGTATTTTGGCCCGTGCCATTGTTACCACCGTTTGACGGAGCAGATGGTTGTTCAAGCGAGCAACCTGCGCAAAATCCTGCTGTCGAGAAACCCATCGCAGCTAGAAAGCCTTTTCTTGTCATACTCTTGCAATTTGATGCATTCATGCGTTTAATCACTTCTTTCTTTAAGTTTGTTAAGGCTATTTTGCAGATTCTTTGACGTTTTGAGACGTATCCCAAGGAAGCGCACACTTTTGAATAAGCTCTACAAGCTTCATCAACACCAGCGACAATGCAGAAACCACCACGATTGCCGCAAACATCCTGTCGTAGGCAAACGCCTTTCTAACGCGCGTCATGTAGACGCCAAGACCAGCATCGCCTCCCAGCCATTCTGCGATTACTGCACCAATTACGGCGTAAGTCACACTCATTTTTAGCCCCGAGAAAAACTGTGGTGCAGCAGCTGCCAACTTGACGTGCCAAAAAACCTGCATACGAGTGGCTCCCATGGTGGTCATCAGATCAACCATATCAGGATCAATCGCTTTAAATGCTGAGTTCAATGCCACGGTAATAGGGAAAAACGTTGAAATAGCTACAAGAACAATCTTGGGCAAAAGACCGTATCCCAACCAGAGCACCAGAAGCGGGGCAATGGTCACAACAGGAATAGTCTGTGAAATGGTGATAAGTGGAGAAAGTAATTTGTCCAGCGTTTTGAAGAAGTCCATAAAGACCGCAAGCAAGAAGCCGATAAGTACGCCAATAGCAAGACCAACAAAGGATTCTAGAAGCGTGATTCCTGTGTGTGTCATAAGAAGCTGAAAATCCTTAACCAGCGCAAATACAACCTGAATAGGAGTTGGGACTAGATAATTTGGAATAATTCCCACAACAATAACAAGCTGCCAAAGTGCAAGAAAAGAAGTAAGGGATATGACTTGTAGTGCAAACTGAGAAAGTTTTTTCATATGCCCTCCTTCTTATAGTGCGTAAGGACGGCATTTGCTCCCTACGCTGGCATTACCCAGATCAGGTTCTTGGGTCGCAGTATTAGGTGCTGCCTCTCAGCCGGGCCATTTCCCAGCTCCCCATTAAAATTATTATAGCGTGGATATCGCTAACATCAAATAAATTGTTTAACAATCTCTCAAATGAACATGTTCTAATCGTGTGCTCTTAATTTGACAAACACTAACCCAAAAGCTCTTTGAGTCCCAACTTGTCTAACTCAGTGATTTCTTTATTTGGAAGCAAGAAGTGTAATAAAAGAAGAGCCCCTGACGAGGCTCTTCTACGCTAGTTTAAAGTGCTTGTAACCAATTACATTGCATCAAAAACATTTACCCACTTAAGCAGGAATTCTGTTTCTTTCACACGACCGCGTGCAAGCTCTGCTGCAGCGATAATGCCAAGCCATTCGTTTACATACTGACGCGTGCATCCCTGCTTGGTGCAATAAAGATTGATGTATTTCTCGGCAAGCTCTTCATCACCATGAAGAAGCAAATGCAGATACGTTGTAGCGCAATCTGCAGCACCATTGCCCTGAGTTGCGTGTGCCCAGTCAAGAATTACGGGAGCGCCATCTTCAGCGAGAATAACATTAGAAGGTACAAAGTCACCGTGACAGACCTTAGTATGAGGCTTCATGCCATCAAGCTTAAGCAGGAGCTCATACCTTGTAGCCTCATCAAGAATGTCTGGAATGCTGTTAATCATTCGGGTGAACTTATCTTTTTGACGAGTCAGAAGTGGTGCTTTATGTGCATGAATAGCCAGCTCGATATTAACAAACTTATTGAGATACTCATCCTCTTTTTCTGGATGCTCTTCAATAAGCTGCCTTATTGTTTTACCCTCAACTTTTCTAGTTGAAATGGCCCAGCAATTACCAACCTTACTAATCTCTACAAGAGATGGAACGTTAATACCGGCCTGCTCAGCACGAGTGAGGTTTAAAGCCTCATTCAAAATATCAGCAGAAGGTTTGCTTCCGCTGAACACCTTAACGACTGTGTCTCCGTTGTCATACACAACCTTGTTATTACGCTCGACGATTACTTTTTTATCAGCTTTGAGCTCCATAACAACCTCCAATAAGGTACTCATGCAGATACTCACTATCTACTTAGTAGTATTGTCGTTCTTCTCTTACATCCCATGGCGAGAAGAACACTCTTATTGGATAAACGGTTGGCAAATTCGGCGAACGTAAACATTCCCAGTTAAAACAAGAAATTGATCTTCTGACAAACAATTAATATAAAGGCGTAAAACAGTATAAACTTTAGTGTGCTTTACTCTTCTTTATCTAACTGTTCAGGCTCTTCCGGACGCTGTTTTAGGCGGTCATATTCCTCGTCAGTCAAAACATCTTCTATACGCAGGCTAACACCAGAAACTTCAAGTCCTGTCATACCTGTAATTTTCTCAACAATCGTATGCTTAACGTCTTCAAAAATCTGAGGAGCATAAGAGCCATATTTAATAAGAACAGAAACGGTGACATTTAGCGAACTATCAGGCAATACTTCAACAGTGACACCTTTAGCCGTATCAGATGCACCAAGTACGTCTTGAACCCTGTTAAGCCAATTCCCACGAGCACCCACTACATTAGGAACATCACGCAAGGCCAGTGAGACAATCTTCTCAACAACTCCACCAGAGAAAGTAAGGGAATCTGTATCCTCGAGATCTGCATCGGAGAGAACATCTGTTGTTTCTTCCGCAGGAATAATTTCTTCAGAGGTGGTCTCTTGTGAATTAGTAAGCTCTTCTGCCACAGCTCTCTCCTATCTAGTTTCTATCCGTGAATAAAGAACGAATCTTTGCCAAAATAGTTGCTTTTCCGTCAAAAATCTGACCAATAGCAACTCCTACCAGTACAAACAATACAACAATTAGCATTTTAAAAAGACCAAATGTAAACAAAAGAATTGCAAACAAAAGACCTGCAAATCCGCCAATAATAGCACCAGGATGATCAAGGACGTATTTTTTGCACTGCTCCTGCATCTTTTGAAAAAAGCTTTTATCCATTATCTTTGACCTCCTTTGCCTCTGGCTCTGAAATGCTCAACCGAATGTCTTTACCAGTCTGCTGTGCAGAGGCCTGTTCAGAAAGTTGGTCACAAGCTTGCTCTTCTACAATCTCTGATTTTGCTACAACATCTTTTGACTGAAGTAGAGACGTACCTTCTTCATCTTTTGGCGAGAAGGAACTTGGCTTAATAAAAGAGAGATTAATGTCAGAAACACAAGGTCCACACACAATAGCAAGACCAGACTGAAGAGCGCTATAGAACTCAGAACCCTTTGCGGTGACATCGACAGGCTCTTTAGGAAGAATATCAACCTGTACAGATACAGAATTATTCTTAGAAATCTTCACGTTAACACGGTGCGCAAGGCAAGTTCCGTCTTCTTCAATGATATGTGCTGCTTGGGAAGAAATAGCGTCTTTAGTAACGGAAATTGTTCCGCCCTCAACAGTTGCAACAATAAGTTTTACAGTCTTTCTAATGAATAGAGCTCTAAACAGAACCACAATAAGACCAAAGATACTAATAGCTGCACAAACGTTAAGAGCAATAAGGTATGGCTTGGTAAACAAGAGGCTGGTTGCCTGATGAGTCCAAGAACCAAACCACGTCAATGCAAGAGCTAAAAACACAAATACACTTGCTAAAACATAGAGTATGTAGCAAAAACGCTTGAAGCCGCTCATAGCACCTCCACTTTCTTTTATATAAACAGTTTAACCCCAATACCAGACAAAAATAGAATATAAAAACTGCCTCCCGGTGGAAGGCAGTTTTTAGTCTTTATATATCGTCTACAAGAAACGAACTTAGGCATTCTTCATAACAACAGAGCGAACAACTCCTGCTGCATCGTCACAAGAATCTAAAACTGTCTCCATACGATCAAAAATACGAAGCCAAGCAACAGTGTGACGGCCAGGCATCTCATCGCGGAACAAACGAGAGAGAGCATTGTGGTAAATAAGGTCACCCTCGTCCTCAACGTGTCCAACAGCAATGGCCTTCTCCATAACGGTAGGATCTTTTTTGTAATCGCTCAGAATACTCAGCATCTCCTGAACCGTTTTGCATGCGCGAAGAGTAAGCTCAGCAAGCTGCATGGCCTCTTTACGAGTGTCGTCAACGTTAAAGAGATCAAGACGCTCTGCAACAGAGTTCATTCCGTCAACAATGTCGTCAAGACGAAGTGCCAAATCTGAGATGTCTTCACGCTCAAAGGGAGTAACGAAGGACGCGTAAAGCTCTTTCATAATGTGCTGGACCTTCTCGTCACACTCACGCTCATAAACCTTCATCTGAGGAATACGTGCAGCAGTCTCAGGATAGCCTTCCATAATGACCGCGTACTCTTCAGCGGTTTCTACAATTTTGTCGCCAAACTCACGAAACATGGTGTAGAAGACGTCCTCTTTTGGCTTACCTAGCATGAATCCTCCAATAAATTTGAGTGGTTCAAATAGAACTTGTAAAAGATAGTTATACGTACTTAGAAAATCATCAGGAACAGTTTTGCAAAAAGAAAACCAATAAGTCCGCAGCCAGGGAAGGTGAATACCCATGCTGCAACCATTTCTTTTGCAACACCCCAGTTAACTGAACGAATATTTTTTGCCGCGCCCGCACCCATCATGGCGGTCATTTTTGTATGAGTTGTTGAAACAGGAAGACCAGTCAGCGTGGAAAGCAACAGAGATGCAGACGCCGAGAAGGACGCAGCAAAGCCCTGGTAACGCTCAAGCTTTACCATTTCCATTCCGACTTTTTTAATAATCTTTCTTCCGCCAATTGCAGTGCCAATAGACATGAGAGCAGCGCAAAGTACCTGTAACCAAAGCGGGAATGCATCTGCGCCAGCAACTCCGTGCCCAGCGGAAAGCGCAATTGCAAGCATAGCAATAGACATAAATTTCTGGCCATCCTGTGCACCATGCATGGCTGCAACAAAGGCTGAGCCAACAACCTGCAAATGACCAAACATTTCATCAGCATGCTGTCGATTAACATTGACGCAAAGCTTATTAATTGCTTTAACAATAATCCAACCAGCAGCAAAGCCTAGTGTGGTTGAAAAAAACAGACCAATTAAAACCTTGCTCCATTCGCCCCAGTTAACAGCGCCAAAATCACCATGGATAGCAAGCGCTGCACCAGTAAGACCAGCAATAAGTGCATGTGACTCAGAAGTTGGAATACCTAAAGCCCAGGCTCCCACTGCCCAGGTAACAATACCTACACAACCTGCAGCAAGAGCAACAAGAGCCTCATGATCGTTACTACCAAAGTCAACCATGCCCAAGATTGTATCTGCAACTGCAGTTGAAATGAGGCACATAGCCACCAAACCAATAAAGTTGCATACAACACTCATGATAATTGCATTATTAACTTTGATTGAACGAGTTCCAACAGCCTCTGCAATAGCATTAGCCGCATCGGTTGCACCATTTACAAAGATGCATCCAAAAACAAGGACAATGACAAGGGCCAAAAACGGATTGGCAACTATCATCTCAAAAAAGTGTCCGAGGGTTATCATTTAGTACCTTTCAAACCACTTTCATAACGGGACAATGATAATCGAAATATCGTTTAACCATGTTTAAAAACATTTGAATAGCAAAATCAGCGCAAGTTATTTCTTACACTTAGTAATCCCTCTTATGAAAATTAAGAGTTATCCAAATTATTAAGAAAGCTTCTTGATGATAGCCGCAGTAATTTGAGCAGAACGCTCAGACGACTCACGCTCAAACGTCAAATAATCAACACTTGAAGTAGTGCCGGGCTTATCAGACATGAGTCTAATTACTACAAAAGGCGTATGGTTAAGCCAAGCAACCTGAGCAATTGAAGCGCCTTCCATCTCGCAGCAATCAGCACCAAACGTTGTGTAAATGTGGTCAGCAAGTTCTGATGAACTTACAAACTGATCTCCTGAGGCAACACGACCAGAAATAACCTGCAACTCAGGAGCTACTTCCTGCACTGACGTAAGAGCATGCTCAACAAGACTCTCATCTGCTTTAAACGAGAAAACCGGAAGACCCGGGATTTGACCAGCTGCATAATTAAGAGGACCAACGTTCATGTCGTGTTGAACTAAATCAGAAGAAATAACAATATCCCCTACCTGCAGTTCAGGACTAAGAAGTCCTGCAATACCAGTATTTATAACATGCGTTACAGCAAACGTATCAATCAGAATCTGTGTACATGCCGCAGCGTTGACCTTGCCGATCCCCGACTGAACAACAACTACAGGAACTTCTCCCAAAAGACCTTCAACAAATTGCATATGAGCCTGCTCATAAGTGCGCTCAATAGTCATCTGCTCTTTTAGCAATGCAATCTCTGGTTCCATGGCTCCAATAATTCCAATTTTCATGTTAGGCTCCTACTCCCGCAAGCCAACTGGAACCAGCCAGGGCTCTTACAATTTTGTCTCGTACACTCATATCATTCGCGTCATCTTTAATGTGTACGTGAATAATAACGGTAATGCCAGTGTCAGCAATGCTTGCAGCCTCAACCTCAATAGGAAATGTTCTATCAAGCTGAGACGCAACGGTTTCTTTAATTGTTTCGATAATTTCTTGAGTTACTACGTCTAAATCTGCCGATGGTTTAAGCACAATGGTTACGGGAACCTCAGTCACATCCCACCTAGTACGATGTACAAGTGCTGTTTTATTGAGCACAGAGTTAGGAATGATATCCACTTTACCGCCACGGTCACGCACAATAGTAGTGCGCCAGTTCATGTCGATGACCTCGCCAGAAATGTTTCCGATGCTTACCTGATCTCCTGGCTTGACCACACCTCCCAGCATAAGGCCCAGACCGCCTACCAGGTTAGAAATAGTGTCCTGCAGACCAAAGGAAAAGGCAATGGATGTGACTCCCAAAGCAGTTACAAACGCTGTTGGTTGAATGCCAAAAACAGGCTGCAATACGGCGAGAATAGCAAATGCCCAGATAATTCCACGAATTATGTTAACAAAAATAGAAGCCGACGGCAGTTTGGATGAATCCAAGGCCTTTTTTGAAAGCTTTACAGCAAAATGCTCAATCAAAAATGCAATGAAAAATACCACTACAAAAATAACTGCCTTGAAAATAAAATCTTGTGGAGTGAGGTCCAAAATCAAACCGTCATGCATCAACATCATGGCTATCCCTCAATTTTGACTATCGGAGCAAAGCCCTTCATAAGCTTCTTTGTCTTATTAGTACGCGTAAATTTAACCTCAATAGTATCGCCCTGAACTGCTAAAACAATGCCTGGACCAAAGGTCTTGTGAGAGACCTGATCTCCCACAGCAAAACTTGCAGAAGCACGAACTGGATCTTTCTGAATAGGAGCTGGACGTGGGGCTTGAGAGCCTCCAGTAGAGCGCGTACGGGAACCAAAAACGTTTCCACCATAGACCTCTGAACCACGCCCAGAGCCAAAAGTACCATGTCGATCTCCACGCTTTGCCCAGCCAACACCAGAAAAGCCTGCAGAACCAACACCAATAGCTTTAACATGCTCCTGAGGAATTTCTCCGACAAAACGCGATACTGGATTTGCCTGAACAGAACCATACGTTCTTCTCGTAGACGCATACGTCAAATAAAGACGTTTGCGCGCACGCGTAATAGCAACATACGCAAGCCTACGTTCTTCTTCTAGCTGAGCTGCCTCTGCCTCATAATTTGCGTGTGGGAAGATACCTTCTTCCATGCCAGCAACAAATACTGCTGGGAATTCCAAACCCTTTGCAGAATGAATAGTCATGAGCGTTACCGCAGAGGTAGAACCATCCATACTATCCAGGTCTGATCGAAGCGCCAGCCATTCCATAAATGCAGGGAGCTTCTCCGCCACAACCTGAGGATGTAGATTCTCTTCCTGAGAAGTAGGAGTTGGCGAAACAGCAACACTAGAAAGCGTACCAGTAGCAGCATTAAAACCAGTAGCATTCAATGAAGCAGCATCCTGTGCGTCAAGTACTCCCGCTTCTCTGAGCTGCTGTAAACTCTCAAGCGTCTCTTCAACATCATCGTGAGACTCGTCAAACTCTGCCGCAACACCAAAGAACTCTCGAATGTTCTCGATACGTCCATCAGCCTCAATGGTATGCTCTGCTTCAAGCGCACGAATGAGACCCGAACGATCAATGATTGCCTCAACAACCTCGTCAAGCTCTCCGTCAATATGACGACCATGCTCAATAGCAGACGTAAACTCTACCAATGCATTTCTTACTTTTGCGGTAAGAAGACTTTCCTCCATCACACATGCTTCACATGCCGAGAAAAACGACAAGCCATTATGCAGTGCGTATGTCTGAATCTTCTGAATGCTGGTTGCACCAATACCACGACGAGGTGTATTAATAACGCGCATCGCAGCCATATCATCATCAGGGTTTACGACAACCTTAAGGTATGCCATAACGTCTCTAATCTCTGCACGATCAAAGAATCGAGTGCCGCCGACAATCTTATAAGGAACACCGGCTCTCAGCAGCATATCCTCGAGAATACGAGACTGTGCGTTAGTACGATAGAACACGGCAATGCTATCGTATGACATGCCCTTATCATGCAGTTTTTCTATCTCAGAACCAATCCATGCACCCTCATCACGCTCATCAGATGCTTGATACACCTGGATTTTCTCGCCATCACCTTCATCGGTGAAAAGGCGCTTTGGCTTACGGTGAGAATTATGCGCAACAACAGCGTTAGCAGCAGCTAGAATATGACCAGTTGAGCGATAGTTTTGCTCCAACTTAACAACAACTGCTTCCTCATAGTCTTTCTCAAACGCCAAGATATTTTTAATATCTGCGCCACGCCATGAATAGATGGACTGGTCATCATCGCCAACAACCATAAGGTTGCGATACTTAGACGCCAAGAGCTTGGTAATTGCGTATTGGACACCGTTAGTATCTTGATACTCGTCAACGTTAATGTAGCGAAAACGCTCCTGATACTTGGCAAGCACGTCAGGATACTTAGAGAGCAGCTCAAACGCCTTAATGAGAAGGTCATCAAAGTCCATAGCGTTGGCCTTATCCAAGCGCGTCTGGAGCGCACGATACACGCGAGCCACCACATGATCCATAGGACTTGCCGCCTGAGCTTCAACATCATCGGGGTACAAAAGCGCGTTTTTAGCAGCAGAAATCTTAGAACGAATAGAATTGAGTGGGAACTGACGAACGTCAATATCCAAATCAGACAAAATGGCCTTTACCAGGCGCTTTGAATCGTCATCATCGTAGATAGCAAAATTGGGACCATAACCAAGACGATCGCCATCTTCTCTGAGCAGACGAACGCACATAGCGTGGAACGTACAGACCCACATGCCACGAATATTGTTAGGTAGCAGTGCCTCAAGACGCTCACGCATCTCTGCTGCAGCCTTGTTAGTAAACGTAATAGCAAGAACCTGCCAAGGACGAACGCCTTCATCGGCAATCATATGCGCAATTCTAAATGTCAAAACGCGAGTCTTACCCGAACCAGCTCCTGCAAGAACCAAAAGTGGTCCTTGAGTTGTCATAACTGCCTGGTGCTGGGCAGGATTCAAACCTTCAAGATCAATCTGCATTACGCCATCCTTGTGTTAATCGTTCTTAGACTAAAAGTGTACCCCGATAACCAGACATTAATTGTGCAAGTTTTTATTAGCTCCATAATAAGAAAGCGCGGCGAGAAACTCACCGCGCTTGAACACATATGTTGTAGCGTTTGTCAGTAAAAACTACTTAACCAACAGAAAATATGCAATCACAGCAATACCCAAGATAATTCGGTAAACACCAAAAGGCTTGAAATCGTGCTTGCGGACATATCCCATGAGCGCACGAACCATAATAAGAGACACGATAAAGGCAACTAGGCAACCAACACTCAAAATAAGTGCCTCAGGAGTAGTGAAAGTATTTCCCTTCATAAAGTAGCGCACAAGCCTTAAAGCAGAAGCGCCAGCCATAGTTGGAATGGCCAAGAAGAACGTAAACTCAGCGGCAACTGCTCTAGAGCAACCAAGCGCCAAACCGCCAAGAATAGTTGCGCCAGACCTCGAAGTACCTGGAACAATTGCAAGTACCTGGAAAACGCCGATACCAAGCGCGGTCTTCCAGTCCAGATTATCAATATCTTTTACACGAGCAAGATCGTCGGCAGAAGAAGCCTTAAGGGATGCGCCAGCATCTGGACGCATGTGCTTTCCGCGAGGTGCCTCAACCTTTACCGTTGCGGCGACCTTCTCGCGATGTAGCTCAAGCAAAATAAAAATAATGCCGTAAAAGATAAGAGTTGCGGCGATAACAAAAGGACTTCCAAGGTGCTCTTCAATAAAATCGTTGAGCGGCAGGCCAATCGCTGCAGCAGGAACGCAACTAACCACCACTTTTGCCCAGAGCTTCCAGGTAGAACGCTTCTCTTCCTTAGATTTCTTTGGCGAGAAGGGATTGAGCTTGTGGAAGAATCCTACACAAACAGCAAGAATTGCGCCAAGCTGAATAACTACCAGAAACATATTCCAAAAATCTTCAGAGACGTTGAGTG
The DNA here is from genome assembly GCF_000024225.1 of Lancefieldella parvula DSM 20469. Classification (NCBI taxonomy): domain Bacteria; kingdom Bacillati; phylum Actinomycetota; class Coriobacteriia; order Coriobacteriales; family Atopobiaceae; genus Lancefieldella; species Lancefieldella parvula. The sequence goes on along the minus strand of NC_013203.1, from coordinate 442,862 downwards.
GTAGAAACTGATTAAGCAGCAACATATGACCTGTTGATGAGATAGGTAGCCACTCGGTAATACCCTCAACTACGCCAAACAACGCTGATTTAAGCGCTTCAATCCATAAAATTGCTGACTCCACTAAAACCTCCTCGGGAACTGATTACAAACCTATTGTACGTAATCCGTTCGCCCTTTCTTTTTCTACCGTTCACGATTTTACTTAACGACTTTACTACATTAAAAGTGCCTTGTTTTCTGCAAAGTTGGCATTTGAAGCCAAAAACAGGTAGAATTGACACCCTTGCACGAGCGGAGAGAAGCGATTATGCGCATTTTTGAGGTCAAGTGTTATCTGACCTCATGCTTGAAGCTAATAATAAGCGGACGGTACTAAATGCGTACTAATTGGAAGCCCCCAATCGCGGAGGTCGATTTGAACAACCATATGCGTCACAGACGCTTACCTTCATGCTCTAGCCTTATGACAGCACTTCTCGCAACAGTGCTTGTTGTTAATACCTTTTTGTTTGGCGTCTCAAAGGCTCAAGCAGAGACTCTTGAAGAGCTCCAGGCCAAGGTAGAGCAGACAAATTCTGATTACGATGCTGCCAACCAGCGCGTAGCTGAACTGCAAAAACAGATTGCAGATAATGAGGCACGCATTGCAGAAATTGAACAGCAACTCCCAGAGCAGCGTATTAGAGCTGCAGAGTCTATTAGAGCTATGTACCGCATGCAGCAAGGCTCCATGGGAATTATTGATCTACTTTTATCAGCAGATAACTTTAATGATTTGATTGCTGTTGTTCAGTATCTTGAAATTATCCAAAACAAAAATTCAGATGCTATCAACCATCTGGTTGACCTAAGCAAAGAGCTTTCTAATACTCAGTCATCTTTAAATGCGCAGATGGCAGAGGCAGAAGAACAGAAGAAGGCTGCTGAGGATGCTATGAACGAAGCAATTGCAACAAGAGAGAAACTACAGGCAGAGCAAGCTCAACAAGCAGCAGCAGAAGCAGCCGCTGCTGCAGAAGCACTCAAAGAAGCTTCTGCTGAATCAACCTTTACCAATGCTTCTGGTAACACCACTGAGGTCACTACCCCATCAACTCCTTCAGCAGAAAATGTTGACTGGTCAAGCGATAAGACCAACTTTGTAAGCTCTTGGGGCGCGCGAATTGATGCATATCTTTCTGGCTCTCCTCTTGCCGGCTATGGTTCAACCTTTGCTGAGGCTGCATGGGCCTACGGTGTAGATCCACGTTTTTCACCTGCTATTTCTGCAGTTGAGAGTACAAAGGGAAGGTATAACTTCCTTTCCTACAACGCATGGGGTTGGGGTTCTGAAAGCTGGAGCAGCTGGGAAGAAGCTATTTGGGATCATACAGCTGGTCTTGCTGCTGGTTATGGCGGAAGGCTTTCTGTTTCTGGCGCTGCAAAGTACAACCCAGCAAATCCGAACGGCTGGTACTCTGCAGTTCTTACGCAGATGGAACTTATTTAAGCTTCTGGCTATATAGTCTTTAAAGAACGTTAAAACCCCGCAGTTTAGCTGCGGGGTTTTGTTGTCGGGTGCAGAGGAACTTGTAGGTTAGGTTGAGCTTGGAGTGGACGGGTTTCTCGCCAGACGGAAAAGCGTTGCATACGCGGCTAAGCGGTGAGCACGACCATCGCAAGAATGAGAGCAAAACCGATAAGGTCGGCGATGCTAAAGGTGGTTCCAAGCACCAATACCGTGGTAATAGTTGCCATAAGGGGCTCGACAGTACCAAGAAGGACAGCTCTGAGCGAACCTGCATCCTTAACGCCCTGCAGGTAGAGGCCGTACGCCAAAAAGGTTCCCACAAACACACCAATAACTACGAGCAAGACGCCAAAGGCGTCCAGTTGAGGCATATGATTCCAAGGCTGATAAAACACGGCAATAAGCATGCCAGAAAACAGAAACGCTAATCCGTTAACAGTAAAGCTACCCCACTTCTCCATCAGAGGCTTGGGTAAAATAGAAAGAGCTGCCTGAGCAAAAGCACACATAACACCCCAGAAAATACCTGCAGTTGGCAGGTTGAGCTTGCCAGGATTTCCTCCTGTTACCAAAAGATAGGTGCCAATAAGCGCCAAAACAATGCCAAGAATCTCACGGCGTCGAGGCCAACGCCTGCCAACCACGCAGACAAAGGCCAAAACGCCCAACATGCCCAACGACTGCATGATGGTTGCAGTTCCAGAATTAGTAGCATTAACTGCATAAATATAAGCAACTTGAGAGAAAAGAATAGCAAACAAACTAACCACAAAAATCTTTGCCAGCTCTTTTGGCTGCCTAATAACGGTCATGAGATTTTTTCTATCAAACGCAAAAGCAGTTCCCAAGAATAACCAGCAGGCACAAAGCTCACGAATATCAATCAACCACATCGGATCAACGTGATAGGTATCTAACAGATATTTTGCAGCTGTTCCAAATGCACCCCAGGAAGCCCCTCCAATCAGGACAAACAACATTCCTCGGTAAATTTTCTTTTTGTTATCAGGTGTTATTTCAGCATCATCGCTGCCAAGTACTTCATCTTCTACTGCAGTCTTTGCACCGTCTGTGATTTTAGAGGGCTCCACACTACTCTCACTAGAAATGAAATCATTCATCTGGGTATAAATCTTTCATTACAAAATACGGATACAAGCGTCACTTTTTCTATGTCACGGTAGTATCACAATAACAAAAATTCTTCTTGACCTACTCCGTATAGAGTCTCAAGTCTTTAAATGGCTCTGGAAGGGACAAGATGGTCCAAAAACGGCATTACTGCTCACGTAAGTTTTCGTATAGATTGGCAGCTTATGACATCCAAATATTTACAGATGGACAGCGCGTTTTCTGTTGGCACGCTTCATGCAGAAGACAAAAGCTTTGAGATAATCTCGGCTGAGTGGGTTAACGAGATTTCTGGCTATGCATACATTTTCAAGCACGTTCCCACGGGCGGACGCCTTATGTGGTTTGCCTGTGACGACGACAATCGCTCATTTGCTATTGCGTTTAAGACACCTCCTGTAGATCACACGGGCGTCTTCCACATCCTGGAGCACTCGGTTCTCTGCGGATCCGATGCCTATCCTGTTAAGGAGCCTTTTGTTAACCTGCTCAAAACCTCTATGCAGACATTCTTGAACGCGATGACCTACCCTGACAAAACGGTTTACCCTGTGGCTAGCACTAACGTAGCTGACCTGGAAAACCTTATGAGTGTGTACCTAGACGCCGTCTTGCACCCTGCAATCTATAAACGCAAGCGCATCTTTGAACAGGAAGGCTGGCACCTAGAGGCTGATGACCAGGGAAATCTGAGTTATAACGGTGTTGTCTTTAACGAGATGAAAGGCGCACTCTCTAATCCTGATCGCGTGCTCTATGATTCTGTCAGCGAAGCTCTCTTCCCTGACACTGCCTACGGTAAAGAGTCCGGCGGCAAGCCTCGCGCAATCCCTAAGCTCACCTACGAGAACTTCCTGGACGCCCACGCTCGCCACTATGACCTCTCTAACAGCTACACCTTCCTCTATGGCGATCTTGATTGCGAGCGTGAGCTCTCTTTTATTGCCCAGAGGTTTGCAGCTGCCGAGAAACGCGATGCAGGTGCTCCAAATCCGCTTAACCTACAGACACCCGTGCTGCCCAAGCCTTGCCAGATCCACATGAACACCACAGCCGACAACTCCAGCGTTGGCCTAGGCTACGTACTTGGAACACCAGACCAGCGCAACAAAATGATGGCAGCAGATATCCTGTTTGATACCCTCATGGGCTCCAATGAATCTCCGCTCAAACGCGCAATTCTTGACGCAGAGCTAGGTGATGATTTTAGCTACTACCTTTCCGATGATCTTGCACAACCTATGCTCTTCTTGCAGCTCAAAGGTCTTAAAAAGGGTGCAGCTCAAAAGTTCCGTGAGCTTGTAGAATCAACCTGCCAAAAAATTGCTACCGAAGGCATTAATCAAAAGAAGCTCAGCGCTTCCATTGCACTTGCAGAGTTTAACCTGCGCGAAAATGATCAGCCTTACTCAAACGGTATTGAATACACGCTGCGTTCGCTTTCAAGCTGGCTCTACGACGATGCGCGCCCTCTAGACTACATCCGCTACGAGGACGCCATTGCTTACGTCAAAGAACTTGCAGCTCAAAGGGGCTTTGAGAAGCTGCTGCTAGAGCTTATCTGCAATAGCAAACATGCAGCTCAGGTCGAGCTTGTTCCCACAGACGAGGGAGATGCCCAAGAAGAAGCCACCGAGCTGGAACAGCTTCGCTCCACACTTACCGATAAAGACGTCGAGAAGATTCGTGCAGAAGTTGAGGCGCTCCGTCTGGAGCAAGAAACACCTGACGCTCCAGAAGATCTTGCCAAGCTTCCGTCCCTCTCGCTCAGTGATATTGGTGCAGGTAGAGAGCGCCCTGCTGGCTTTGAAGTTAAGGCTCCCCTGCCTTGCGTTGCACACGAGCTGGACACTCACGGCATTGACTACGTCTACCATTATTTTGATTTGACTCACGCGGTTACCTTTGAGGAACTGCCGCTTGTTGGTGTTCTTGCTGAGGTACTGGGCAAGCTTGATACAGCTGCTCACACTGCATCTGAGCTGGATATTCTTATTGAGAGCAACCTTGGTCATCTCTCGTTCTTCACAGATATCTACGATCAAGACACACTTGACCAGGCATACCCTGCTTTTATTGTTGCAGCTAGTGCACTCACCGAGAAAACCGAAGAACTTGCAAGCATTCCTTCTGAGGTCTGGTCCAGCACGCGTTTTGATGACCTAAACCGTCTAAAAAACATCCTGACTCAGCGTCGTATTGCGCAAGAGCAGTACTTTGTAGGTGCTGGTCATACAGCTGCGCAAAATAAGGCTTTGACCTCGTATTCTGCCGCTAGTCGCGTAAATGATGCGCTGGCGGGTGTTGGCTTCTACGAGTACCTAAAAAACCTGCTTTCCAACTGGAATCAGCGTGCTCCTCAGCTTGCAAAAGACTTAGATGCACTAACCCACAAAATTTTCCGCGTAGATAACGTTACCGTCAGCTTTACTGGCTCCATGCAAAGTCGAGACGCATTCTGGAAAGTGGCAGGAGATCTCAACCTCAAGAAAAGTAATGAATCGCAAGCCGACAGCGCAAGGTCAACGCTTGTTGTCCCTGAGGGCAAACTACAGCGCGTGGCATATATCATTCCATCAAATGTCTCTTATGTTGGTCTCTCCTATCCAAACGTTGCCCATGCAACCAATGAACAGCAGGGTGACTGGCTTATTGCTACCAAAGTTTTGGGCCTTGACTACCTGTGGAACGAGGTCCGCGTCAAGGGCGGCGCTTATGGCGTCATGTTCAGAAACTCCATCGCTGGCTTGCAGAGCTTTGTCTCCTATCGAGATCCCTCGCTTGATGCAACCCTTGACCGCTATGTTGGTGCGGGTAGTTGGCTCTCTAAATGGACTCCAGACCAGGACGAGTTTGAGGGCTACGTAGTTGCCTCTGTTGCTGGCGTTGACGCTCCTGTTCCCGCTCGTATGCTTGCTCGCAGACAGGACATTGAATACTTCAACCATCGTGATCCAGAGCGTCTTCTTAAACTTCGCGAGAAGATCCTTCACGCCCAGGTTGAAGACATCAAAGAGCTAGGAAACACTATACCTCAAAGCCATGATGACCTCTCGGTTGTTGTCTTTGGTGCAAAAGACGCCATTGAAGCTTCCAAGCTTGATCTTAAGGTTGTTGACCTCTTTGGCGATCAGGTGAATTAAATTCGCTCGTAATACCAGCAACGTAAAAGCCCTGTCATGCATATACATGACAGGGATTTTCTTGTGAGGTAATACCGTACGGCTAGACGTTCTTCTCGTCAGGCAACACACTTCAGTGATGGACTACTCGCTTCTAAGCGCCTGAACTGGATCAGACTTAGCTGCTCTACCTGCAGGAATAAGACCTGCAAGAAGCGTCAGCACAACACTAATCATAATCAAAATGAGTGCACCGTTAAGTGGCAAAACAACCAAATTATCTACGTTAAACATAGCTTTTACCACGGCATTTGCGGGCAAAATAAGCATCTGTGTAATGGCAATACCCATAACACCAGAAATAAGACCTTCAATAAACGTCTCTGCGTTAAATACATTGGCAATATCTCGCCTGGAAGCACCAATAGAACGCAAGATACCAATCTCCTTTTTGCGCTCAAGCACCGAGATAAACGTAATAATGCCAATCATTATGCTAGAAACAACAAGCGAGATAGATACAAATGCAATCAGCATCGCCGAGATCATGTCAACAATCAGCGTGACGGAACTCATCAGAGCGCCAACAAGATCGGTATACGTAACCACCTTAGACTCTTCGCCAGCAGCTTTTGCATCCGCATTATACTTGTTAAGAATTTCAACAATCTTCTCTTTGCTTGCAAAATCTTTAGGATAAATATTAATTGACGTGGGCTTATTAAGGTCCGCATATCCCATCTTGGTAAGATTTGACTCATACGTAGCAGGTTTCGCTCTAAGCATTGACGCAGCAATGGCTGTCAGCTGCGACGGATCAGCATTGAGCTTAAAAGCACTTGCCAGCGTTGCTTTATCTATCTGCATGGCATTGGACATATTTGCCATAACGCCCTGCATAGCTGAATTTAAAGCGCCTGCAATCTGATTTTGCATTCTCGAGGCCACTTGAGTCATTACACTGGTTAGCGCGGACTGCACGTAAGCACTCATAGCACGCGTAATAGCTGCAGAAAGTGCACTTGCAATCTGTGATTGATACGCGCTCATAAGTCGCTGAGAAACCTCAGCTTGGACACTTGGAAGGTCTGGATTGGTGCCCAACTTATTTGCCAAAGCAGTAACCAACTGTTTCTGCAAATCATCAGTATCAATCGCAGAAGAAACAGTGTTCACAATCTGAGTGCGTACCTGATCTGTGGCAAGATAGTCAGCCATGGTCTTACCAGGATTAGCTGCGCTCCAAGAATTCCAACCAAGAGCAATAGTACCCATGAGAGAAGAAATAGCAGCCTGTCCGCCTGGTTTGAAGTTAACGGTAATGCCAGAAAGAATCTGCTGAATGTCTGCTGCGGAGAGCTCTGGGAAAGCTGCGGCTAACGCAGATGGATCAAGTGAAGATGTGACGGAAGACAGAACATCGCTATCAGACAGATTAAGCTGCGAGGGATCAAAAGCAGGTAACTGCACGTCAGAAAGGTCAAGCGAGGACATATCCAAACCGGACAGATTAATTGACGAGAAGCTCAATGCTTGTGGATTAAAGTTAAACGCCGAAGACAGCACATTTGAATCAACGGAAATGAGGGAACCAATTGAAAGTCCCTCTGAAGTTTGACCGTTCTTCTCGTCCTCAAAGGTCTTACCTGTGAAAACATCAACATCTGGGCGATTCATCTGATCCTGAACAATAGGAGAAGCTTTTGCGTCAGAAATCATCTTCTGAGTCAGTTGCGGCGTGTAGTAAATACCTTCAGAAAGCGCTCCTGTAGTTGTTGGATCTTTTGCCTGAACAACACCAACAATATGCAGGTCAGGCGCATTGGAAATGAGATCATTCATGTACGTCTGATCGTCGGACTTATCCGTCCAGACACCAAGATTACCGTCCCATACATAACGTTGATTGGGCATAACCAGCTTAAACGTTGGGGACATCAGCTGTTCGTAGGTGTACCTGCTATTGGACTCTTCAATAGTGCCGGATTCTCCATTTGCAATTTTATCAACGGTAGAGCGCAGACCAGCATAGTCACGTAGGCCAAGTGTGTACTCCAAAAAGTCATCTATGGTGCCATTTGGACGCAATACCAAAACAGCTTCATTCCAAGCAGTGGGCCATCTACCAGCACGAACAGTGTAGCTATCTTCGTAAATAGAAGGATTATCCGGAAGCTCATTAAAAAGTGTAGTACTCACAAAAGAAGCAAGCGGATTATATGACGGAATCTTAGGAGATACCTTGGAAAAGGTAACGTCTGGCTGAACCTGAACAGGATCAGAAGAGTTGGAATCAGCACCTGCGGGCAGGTAAATAAAGGGACTGACAGAATAACCATACGTAATAGCGCTGGCATACGTATTAATGTCATCACCATTTTTGTCGAGAAATGCCTTCAGGCTGGTCAAATCATTAGAACCAATACTTTCCGCCCGCATTCCCAGTCTGTTATTTGTAGGGATAGCACCTTCAGCAGGCTGATTTTCTAACTTTGCAGCTTCTGCATTTTTCTGATTCTGTGTCATCTCACTCTGGACACTTTGACCTTGAGAGTCAGCCGAGTCAGAACTACTTCCACTTCCCGATATAAACGAAGAAATATTAACAGCCTGCTCAGAGATAGTCAGAGGATACATTGAAAGCGTATCCTCCTCAATCTTTTTAATATATTCGTTTGTTCCATTTGCTAGCGCCAGAATTGCCGCAATACCAATAATGCCAATAGAACCCGCAAACGCCGTCATAAGCGTACGACCCTTTTTGGTCATAAGGTTATTAAACGAGAGACCCAATGCAGTTAAAAGCGACATGGAGGTTTTACGAGAAGGCTTAGCTTCTCGACGAGCAACGCTTGCAACATCAAATGGATCTGAGTCAGCAGTTATCTGACCATCTGCCAGCTCAACAATACGAGTTGCATACTGATGAGCTAACTCAGGGTTATGGGTAACCATGATGACCAGACGGTCCTGTGCTACCTCTTTGAGCAGATCCATAACTTGTACAGACGTTGAAGAGTCAAGAGCACCTGTTGGCTCATCTGCCAGTAGAATCTCTGGATCATTTACCAACGCACGAGCAATAGCCACACGCTGCATCTGTCCACCAGAAAGCTGATTTGGACGCTTATTTGCATGCTCTTTTAGGCCAACCTTATCAAGCGCTTCAAGCGCACGTTCATGACGCTCTGCCTTAGAAACACCAGAGAGCGTCAACGCAAGCTCAACATTGCTAACAACACTTTGGTGCGGAATAAGGTTATAACTCTGGAATACAAAACCAATGCGGTTGTTTCTATACGTATCCCAGTCACGCTCTTTAAATTCCTTTGTAGAAATGCCATCTACCAGCAAATCTCCAGAATCAAAGCGATCAAGACCGCCAATAACATTAAGCATAGTAGTCTTACCTGAGCCCGAAGGGCCAAGAACTGCTACAAACTCGTTATCTCTAAATGCAACGGAAATGTGATCCATTGCAATTTGTTCAAATCCGCCAGTGTTATAACGTTTTGAAATACCTTTGAGTTCAAGCACGAGTTGCTTCTTTCTTGTTGTGCTGTTTGTAGTACAAGATTGTAGTGCTAGTTTTTAGCACCCTCATCAGTTGTATCTGTATCAGCTGCATTGGTCTTCTCGCCAGCAATTTTCTGAGCAGTCGTGTCCTCCGCAAATGGATCAGCAGCGACGTCTTCAACAAGCTTTTGTTGAGCCCAGCTCAAGCCATAGAACAAGCCAAAGAACATCCAGAACCAAGGTGCATAGAGCATAACAACCATTAAGATGGCAAAAAGTCCTCGAAGTATAGCCCAAGGGAGCATCACAATCAGAAAGAAAAAGAACGGTAATACAAAGAAAATTGCTGCAAGGGTGCGCAACACAACCGCCACTGTCTTAGTCAACGAGAAGCTTGTATAGCGTGCAATGAGCAAGCCCACCAGGCCAGCAATGCTAAAATACAGCACAATTGGCGCAACAAAGTAGGCGTAGAACAGCGGAGTGTAAGGGTCTTGAGCCAACGTTTGTCGAAGAACCATTAAAACAATTCCCAAAACTGTTAAAACGCCAAGAAACAATGCATTTCCAATAAAAGTCTTTTTCGTCATAGTTAACTCCTTTGTGAAGGGGTATTAAGTATAGTGTAACTAGTACCTTGTTCCCGACCTTGACTATTTCATACGCAGGATGCTACTAAAACCACTGCTCTTAATATGTTTCAGGGTCAAACGTTTGAATTAGAGGAGTTTTCATGACTGATGCAGAACTCAAAACAAGCGCTGAGGCGTTTGTTAACGAGCACTGGGAAGAGATTATTGAGGATATTCGCTATCTTGTGCAGGTAGAGTCCGTAGAAGATTTATCCCTTGCAGAGCCAGGCAAGCCTTGGGGTCCAAAGTCTTACGAGGCACTTCGCCGCGGACTTGAGATTGCAGAGCGCCTGGGCCTTGAGACTACAAATGTAGACGGTTACCTGGGCTTTGGTGATCTTCCTGGTGAGTCTGAGAAGTACCTTGCTACCATCGCTCACTCTGATATTGTTCCTCTGGGCAAGGGCTGGACGGTAGATCCGCTTGACGTTACCCGCCGCGAGGGTTTCATTCTGGGCCGTGGTGTTCTGGACGATAAGGGTCCTCTTGCCCTCTCCCTTTGGGCAGCTCACTTCTTTGTTGAGCAGGTTAAAAAGACCGGCAAGAAGCTTCCTTACACCCTGCGCGCCATCGTTGGCAACAACGAGGAGACCGGTATGGGTGACGTTCCTTACTACCTCTCCAAGTATCCAGAACCAGCATTCTGCTTTACTCCTGACGCTGAGTTCCCACTTATCTGCGGCGAGAAGGGCGTTTACCACGCACAGTTCACTTCTCCAAAGATTGCTGGCGCATACAGCGAGAAGATCGTTGAGCTTGATGGTGGCACCGTACCTAATGCAATTCCAGGACTTGCGAGCGCACTTGTTCGTGCTGACGCTTCCACTTTGACCAACACTAATTCCATCAAAGTTGAAGACGCAGGCATTGAGGATGACGGGACCAAACTTGCACGCATTAACGCAACAGGTAAGGGTGGACACGCTTCCATGCCTGAGGGAACAGTCAATGCCATTGGACTGCTTGTAACCTATCTGCTTGATAACAACATCTGCGGAGAAAAAGAACGCGACTTTTTAACCTTCTCACAACAGCTTTGCTCAACCACTGACGGCACTGGCACGGGCATCCAGAGCGCTGACGACAAATTTGGTCCTCTGACCTGCATCTCCGGTACTATCCGTACTAAGGGAGATAGGTATGTGCAGACTATTGACTCTCGCTATCCTACTTCCACTACTGGCGAGGCTATTACCACTCGTATGACAAAGCTAGGAGCTGAGCATGACTGCACCTTTGAGGTGCTCTCTGATGCAGTTCCTTTCTACATTGACCCAAGCTCTCCTGAGATTACTACTCTTCTTGATACGTTCCATGAGTACACAGGTAGTAATGAGCAGGCATTTGTTATCGGTGGCGGCACCTATGCACGTCACTTTAAGCGTGCTGTTGCCTTTGGCCCTTATGACAGCAAAGCTGCAAAAGACCTACCTGAGTGGGTTGGCATGGAGCACGGTCCTGACGAGGGAATCTCTGAGGAATGGCTTAAGCGCGCTCTTAAGATTTACATTGTCAGCATTGCTCGCCTTATGCAACTTGACCTGTAAAGCTTACGAGTACCTGAAATGCTATAAACAAAACCTCTGTATCTCATTTGGATACAGAGGTTTTTTTGTAAGCAATCAATTCAAAACACACTACGTATTTGAGTGAATCTTTTTCCACAAACGTTGTCCATAGCTATTTGGCAATCCCGCCTCAATACGAATAGCCAAATACAATCCAGCAACGTTATAGGTCAACTCAAAGATATCTTGACTAGTCACGGCAGGAATTCCCTGCGTTAGTGCAGTAAAAATAATTCTTGCTATGTCAAACAGAACAATAACAGTCACAGCAAGAATGTAGGGTCTAATAAATCGAGCGTCGTTTGAGCCTTTAAGAGCCAGAAGTCCCACAACCAGAGAAAACACCGCACCAAGTGTCACCAAGAAAATAGCAAGAATTCCCTGCTGTGTAAGGAATTGATTAACAGTTTCTAAAACCGGCTGATTCACAACCCCAGAAAGATCATGGAGTCCCAGTAAAATCAGAACTTGAAAAAGCACAATGCCACTAAATGTAATGGAGACAAGTGCAAACAAATGAAGAACCCGCTGGTGACGAGAGCGCCAATACGTAGTCCCCACAACTCCCTGATCGTGCTCCTTCTTTACTTTGTCTGCAAGATTAGAACAAATTACCACGTACACAATGGTATTTAACTGAACAAATGGATCAAGGATAAGCAATTCTCCTCTACCCCATGCCCATAAAATTCCCACCAGAATAATAAGACCAATCAGATAACAAAGAAATCTGTATGGTTCAACTTTTGATGAATCTTTAGCTGCACGTAATCCAAGTACCGAAGTAACAATCTGCATCACACCAATAAGCAATACAAATATATAGCCTAGAAGAATATTCTTACTAAACGTAAAATACACGCCGCTAAACTCAAGCTGCTCCAAAGGAACTGCTGGTTGTAAGCCCATAATAGTTGCAAAAAGAGATGTTAACGTAGTCAAGACATCTGCTGCGCCCAAGATAATTAAAACAATTGAGACGATGCGTAAAACATGTTGAGCAGGAGTTCTTGGAATAGTAGCCTTAACTTGATCAGACGCAGAAAAATCTAGCGGCTCGTCTTCGTCAACTACAAGAATTTTCTCTGCACGTTCTGCTACTTCAGAAACGTTCTCCACCAGTTCAGACGATGCCTCAGTGATCTTTTTAGAGAACTCGTCTACTCGCAAGCTCTCAGTCAACTTGGCAAACTCAGTGCCGATATCTTTCTTCTGTTCCGTTGACACAAAAAATCCTCACACTTGTCCAAAATGTTCAAATAAATCATAGCATTAGCCACTTTGCTGTGTTAGTATTTGCAACTGTCCGTGTACCTGCAAGTATGTAAGGAGGCTTGTTCGATGCTTTTTTAATCTTCTCGTGATCGTGTCACATGTCCACACCACGAGTCTGTCTGACATGTCCCACCACTAATCGAGGAGAACTATGGAATCGAATAAGCTTTTTGCGGAAACACCACCATTTAAATTATTTATACGAGCAGCGCTCCCAGGCGCCATTGCCATGCTTGCGTCGATGCTTTATGACACTGCAGACGGAATTCTTGTTGGACGCTACTTGGGTCAGGAGTCTTTTGGCGCAGTAACTATTGCCGTTCCTCTGGTCATTCTCTGCTTTGCTATTGCTGACCTTATTGGCGTTGGTGCCTCTGCTGTCATTGCAGTTGAACATGGCAAAAAGAACCACCAAACAGCTAATAACATCTTTACCATTGCATTTATCATGCTCATCACCACTGGTGTTATCAGCGGTATTTTCTTCTTCTTTTTTGCACCAAACGTTCTAGCGCTTATGGGTGCTCAGGGAAAAATTGCTGAGCAAGGAACCATCTACCTGCGCGTATGGACTCTTTTCTTGCCGGTTATGTGCATCTCATACGCCGTTGATAACTTTCTTAAAATCTGTGGAAAAATTAGGCGCTCTACCAGCATTGCCTTTATTTCTGCAATTCTGGGAACCGTGCTTGAGTACTACTTTCTAGGTGTTTTGGGACTTTCCGTTGAGTACGCAGCGCTGGGCTACTGTATCTCTATTACCTTCTCATCACTCTATGGTGTCTGGCCCTTCATTGGCAACAAACAGATTCTCAAATTTGTAAAGCCGCACTTTAACTGGACACACATAAGAGAGATCTTTGTAAACGGCTTCCCCATCTTTATGCAGAACATCTCAAGTAGGATTTATTCTCTGCTCATGAACGCTGCCCTGCTCACCCTTGGTGGAGATATTGCCATTGCTTCTTACGGCGTGCTTCTCTATTCTGGCGGCCTGATCCAGCCACTTATTTATGGACAGGCTGATGCCATGCAACCTGCTGTTGGCTATAACTGGGGCGCAAAGAAGAAAAATCGAGTTCTTGCTATCGAGAAGTACATTTTCTCCACAGGCATCATCATTGGCATCTTTGCTTTCTGTGTCTCGTTTTTCTTCTCGGAATTCTTAGTTAAGCTATACCTACCTGACGGAACCCAAGAACTGCTTAATATAGCTATCCCTGCCATGCGCATCCATGCATTTATCTTCATTTTTAGCTGGATTACCATGTGCACCGAGAGCCTTGCTATTGCCCTGAAGCAAACAAAAATTTCTAATCTTTTAAGTATCTTCATGGCGCTTATCTTCCCTATCAGCTCACTTCTGATATTGAAGCCTTTTGGCCTAGATGCACTCTGGTATGTCTCGGTGGTGTCCAACATTCTCTCAGCGCTGCTTTCCGTTGGCTGTCTCATCCATATCTATCGCAAGTACTTTACAAGTGTAGACAAAGATGACGTAGGTGCTGCATCTGACGCCAGCCAAGAAGAAGATGCCGAACTCACCGATGCAGCACTTGCAACATCCGAACTCTCCAGCCCAGAAGATCACCTAGATCCCGAGTCCATCTCCCGAGCTCAATAAGCCCAAGTGACCATGTAGCTCCATTCACACTCGCACATGTATACGCGTGCCATAACCAACTCCTCAAAAACATGGCGAGAAGATCTTTTGCTTCAAAGATCTTCTCGCCATAAACATGAACGGTTATAGAACGTCTAACTACAGAGCAGCAAGTGCCTGCTCGACGTCGTTGATAAGGTCCTCAGTGCCCTCAATACCACAGCTTAAGCGAACGGTACCTGGAGTAATACCTGCTGCTACAAGCTCCTCGTCAGTAAGCTGACGATGCGTTGAAGAAGCTGGGTGCAGACAGCAAGAACGAGCGTCTGCAACATGTGTTGCAATGGAGAAGACTTTGAGGTTACCCAGGAATTTCTCGGCAGCCTCGCGACCACCCGCAACATCAACGGTGATAACACCACAGGACCCACCAGGAAGGTACTTCTGAGCCAGGTCATAGTACGTATCACCCGGAAGATCTGGATAGCTTACATGGGCAACCTTAGGGTTATTAGCAAGTGCCTCGGCAACTGCTTGGCCATTCTTGCAATGCTGAGCCATACGAACGTGTAGAGACTCAAGGCCAAGGTTGAGATAGAAAGCGCTCTGAGGTGACTGAATGGAGCCAAAGTCGCGCATAAGCTGAACAGTTGCCTTCGTAATAAAAGCGCCGCCGTTGCCAAAGGTATCGGTATAAACAAGGTTGTGATACGAAGGGTCGGGCTGGGTCAGACCTGGGAACTTGTCTGCATGAGTAGCCCAATCAAAGTTGCCGCCATCAACAATTGCACCGCCAACAGCACAGCCGTGACCGTCCATATACTTGGTAGTAGAATGGGTCACAATATCTGCTCCCCACTCAAGAGGACGACAGTTCACAGGTGTAGCAAAGGTATTGTCAACAATCAGCGGCACACCATGGTCATGAGCAGCCTTTGCCCAGCGTTCAATATCAAGAACAACCAGTGCAGGATTTGCAATAGTCTCGCCAAAAACGCACTTAGTATTTGACCTAAAGGCAGCATTGATCTCCTCGTCAGTTGCATCTGGCGAGATAAACGTACACTCCACACCCATCTTCTTGAGGGTGATAGCAAACAGGTTAAAGGTGCCGCCATAAATGGTGGAAAGCGCAATAAAATGATCTCCAGCCTCAGCAATATTAAAGACGGCAAAGAAGTTTGCTGCTTGACCAGAGGATGTCAGCATTGCAGCAGTGCCGCCCTCAAGAGCACAAATCTTTGACGCTACATTATCAAGCGTTGGATTCTGAACACGAGAATAAAAATAGCCAGCAGCTTTGAGGTCGAACAACTCTCCAAGCTGCATCGACTCGTCATATTTGAACGTGGTTGATTGAATGATAGGCACTTGCCTAGGCTCGCCACAACCAGGCTGATAACCGCCTTGTACGCAGCGAGTCTCGATGCTCTCAGACATAGCATCCTCCCTCATAATCATCATCCACGCCACACAAACGTCTATGTGCTCCAAACGTGGACTATGTGATTATCTAAGGATACTCGTCTCTCTACCTTCAATAACACGCTTAATTAAAACTTTTTCATGTTCTGAAACAATTGCGAGATCTGAGGTAACATCTCTGAAGTCCATGGAGTCTTTCCACTCCTTGACCAGAGAAATGTTTCGCTGAGCTGTACAAACAGTACTGAGCTCAGAGTCAATATCCTGCATAATCTGAGCGTAATTAGCGCGCTTTTCACCTAGCGTGTCACTGAGGTGGAGCAGAATGTGCTCAACCTCACGGACTTCTCGCCTTGCGTGATGAACCTCGGAAAAACTGGTCATATCCAGACCAAACAGACGTGCATCAATAGTCTCAAGCATATAGTCAAAGCGGCTGGTAATGTCTTCAAATGAGAGACCGTCCTGCAAAACCGTATCTGACCATGCGGGCTCAAAGAGCTCATCCAAAGCGCAGCGCAGACTACGGCGAACCGCCTTCTTGCGCAAACCTTCACAGACACGATCACGCTCAGCCTCGCGAGCTGCCCCTACAGCGCTGACTAGCTTAGAGCCCTGTGAAAGCTCTCCAGACTCCATCAAATCTGCAACGGTATCAGAGAAGCCATCAATTTCACGAAGGCGCGTAGTTGCTCCAAGCATCAGCCTATAAACAGGCTCAGCAATCTCAACCGCCTCCTCGTTAAGAAGTGGCGAGAAGAACTTGGTAAGCAGCTGGGTTCCCCTAAGAGCAAATCTAAATGCTTTGATTACCGCAGGATCTTCTGGATGGACACGAAACTCTGTGTACGCATCTTCCAGATTGGTTGCTGCATGAGCGCACGCCTCATCCAGGGCATCAAGTGTCTCCCACGGCTGTGTAGAAGGACCGCTTACCAGCCAAAGAAGTTTACCATGAGGCTCACGAACATCTCCAAGTTGCTTCCAGACGCACTCGTGTTGATGACCAAGTGAACCACGTACGTCAATTGCGCACACAGCACCCTTTGTCAGCGGAAGCTCAAATCCCAGAAGAGTCTCTGCAACATAGCCCAAAAATGGAGCATGACCAACAAGAACCAGCGTCTCTGCATCAGCGTGCTCAAGCTCTGCCTGAAGTGCAGGAAGATCTTGATCGTAAAGGGAGTCATGAATCTCTAGGCCCTCTGCATCCAAGGCTTCTGCCACAATCTCTGCGGTCTCCAGTGCACGAAGAGCGGGACTTGTCCAAATCTCAGCCTCTTCACCCTCTGCTCCCAACAGACCAAAGATATGAGGGTAATTGGCAGAAAGAGCCCTCTGACCAGCACGTGTTAACTCTCGACTCATATCTTCAGAGCCACGTTCAGATACACCATGTCTAACAAGAACCAAAGTCTTTACCATGTTTACCTCCGCTGGTCATCTGCAGAAAACTGCTTCTTATAGCGTAATAGGACGCCCGCGCAATTTTGTACGAACATCCTATTTTTACTGCCAACGGGCAAATATATCGGTATATGGCGAGAAAAACTTTTATCTCACATCTTTGCTATGCATTTTTTGCATAACGGTTATGCACAACATGCAAGCAAAATTCCACCCAGCAAAGCTCAAATCTGTGATAGTAGAGGTTGCACATCAACCACGCTCTCCTACACCACCTATGACCTGCAATCTTAGAAGTCGGCGTTGCCAACGGTACGAGGATGTGGAATAACGTCACGAATGTTATCCACACCAGTGAGGTACATAACAAGGCGCTCAAAGCCAAGACCAAAGCCAGAGTGTGTGCAAGAGCCGTAACGACGAAGATCCAAGTAATACTTGTAATCGTCAGGATTCATGCCAAGCTCAACAATGCGCTTCTCCAGAAGCTCAAGACGATCTTCTCGCTGTGAGCCACCAATAATCTCGCCGATGCCTGGAACAAGGCAGTCAGCTGCAGCAACGGTCTTACCGTCGTCGTTAAGACGCATGTAGAAAGCCTTAATTGCTGCTGGATAATCAGTAACAAAAATTGGCTTTCCAAAGTGCTGCTCAGTGAGGTAACGCTCGTGCTCAGTCTGAAGGTCAATGCCCCACTCAACAGGGTACTCAAACTTCTGACCAGCCTTTACTGCCTCCTGCAAAATCTCAATTGCCTCAGTGTAAGAAACGCGAGAGAACTGGGAATTTGCAACGTGATTCAAGCGCTCAAGCAAGCCCTTATCCACAAACTTATTGAGCATTTCAAGCTCATCTGGACAATGTTCAAGCACGTATGCAATAACGTAGCGGAGCATCTCTTCTGCAACGTCCATGTCCTGTGCAAGGTCGCAGAAAGCCATCTCTGGCTCAATCATCCAAAACTCTGCAGCGTGGCGACGTGTGTTGGAATTCTCTGCGCGAAACGTTGGACCAAAGGTGTACACGTCACCAAAGGCCATGGCGAAGTTCTCCGCTTGAAGCTGACCAGAAACGGTGAGGTGAGAAGACTGACCAAAGAAATCCTTTGAATAGTCGACATCGCCCTTCTCGGTACGTGGAACGTTGTTCAAATCAAGCGTGGTAACACGGAACATCTCGCCTGCACCCTCAGCATCAGATGCAGTGATGATTGGGGTGTTCACGTAGACAAAGCCGCGATCCTGGAAGAACTGGTGGATAGCAAAAGCAGCCACAGAACGGATGCGGAAGACGGCGCGGAACATGTTGGTGCGAGGACGAAGGTGCTGCTGCGTACGAAGGTATTCAAGAGACTGACGCTTCTTCTGCATTGGATAATCTGGGCTGGATGGTCCCTCAATCACAATAGTCTGTGCCTGCAGCTCAATAGGCTGTGGGCGATCAGGAGTAAGCTCAAGGACGCCCTCGATAATCAGAGCAGCGCCAACACCACAAGAAGCAACCTCCTCGTAATTGCTAAGGTTCTCACGATTCATAACAACCTGTAGGTCTTTGAAGCAGCTACCGTCATTAAGTGTGACGAAGCCAAAATTCTTCATATCCCTTACTGAACGTACCCAGCCGGCCGCGGTAACTTTTTGGCCACCAAGTTGCTCTGCATCTGCGTACAATGCAGAAATCGTGATGCGCTCCACGGGCATACCCTCCTTGTAACTCACTCTGCAGGCTTATCCTGCGAGACGAACAAATATTTATTTAGAATACCGCATAACCACATGGCAAACGCTCACTTTTATATATCTGGCGGTATTTACGCTAATCTCACACAGCCAAGTCAGCGCGTCATAAAACACATATCCGTAATTCAGCTAAACTAGTGCAGTGGAACGTACCTGTAACCTGCTACCGCTTCAAAAGGCCTGCTAAAGGAGAAACTATGGAAGACTACAAGCGCGAATTTATTGAGTTTATGGTCCAGAGCAACGTACTTAAATTTGGTGAGTTTACGCTCAAGAGTGGTCGCAAGTCTCCTTTCTTTATGAACGCAGGTGCCTATGTCACAGGCGAGCAACTGCATAAACTTGGCCTTTATTACGCTCGTGCCATTCACGACAACTTTGGCTTGAATTTTGACGTAGTCTTTGGTCCTGCTTACAAGGGCATTCCACTTTCCGTTATCACTGCTATGGGTATCAATGAACTCTATGGCAAGCAAGTGCAGTACTGCTCCAACAGAAAAGAAGCCAAAGATCACGGCGCCGATGCTGGCATGTTACTTGGTGCTGAACTCAAAGATGGCCAACGCGTAGTGATGGTAGAAGACGTGACTACCTCGGGTAAGTCTATTGAAGAGACCTATCCTCTGATTACCTCTATTGCAAATATTGAGGTAGTTGGCCTTATTGTCTCGCTCAACCGTATGGAAGTTGGAAAGGGTGGAAAAGTTGCAGCTCTTCAGGAAGTCTCCGAGCGCTGGGGCATGCCAACCGCAGCCATTGTCTCCATGGATGAGGTTACCGAGGCCCTCTATAACAAAGAGGTTGATGGCAAGGTTATTATCGACGACACCTTGAAGAGTGCCATTGATGCCTACTACCAGCAGTATGGCGTTAAATAAGGCGAGAAAAACCTCTGCGTAGAAATCTGACTTATGACTCTGACTCAACTCAAATATGTTCTTGCCATTGCTAAGGCAGGCACCATTAACGCCGCAGCTAAACAGCTCTTTATCTCGCAGCCTACTCTAAGTAGCGCAGTTAAAGAGCTTGAAGCCGAGCTGGGAATCTCCCTTTTTAACAGGACCAGCAAGGGTGTTGAACCTACCGCAGATGGCGAGGAGTTTTTGAGTTACGCCAGGCAAGTTGTCATGCAGACCGATCTCATTGAAGAGCGCTATCTGGGCACTGCTCCCACTAAGCAGCGCTTCTGCGTTTCTTGCCAGCACTATTCCTTTGCAGTTGAAGCCTTTGTCAACCTGATTAAAGAACACGGCGGCTCAAAGTACGACTTCCGTATCAGAGAGACGCAAACCTACGAGATTATTGAAGACGTATCCAAGCTAAGAAGTGAGGTAGGCGTTCTCTACCTCAACTCATTCAACGAGCGTGTTATTAGAAAAACACTGCAGGATCAGGGCCTGGTCTTCTCGCCATTGTTTAAGTGCAAGCCAAGCGTTTTTGTGGGAAAAGATAACCCGCTGGCAAAACGTCCATCAGTGACGCTCAACGATCTTGCCCCCTACCCTCGTCTTTCTTATGAGCAGGGCGAGCATAACGCGTTCTATTTCTCCGAGGAACTTCTGGCAACACTTGATCGCGATAAGGACATCATGGTCCGAGACCGCGCTACTATCTTCAACCTGATTATTGGCCTAAACGGCTATACCATCAGCACCGGCCTTATTAATGAGGAGCTCAACGGACCAAACATTGTTGCAGTTCCTTTGGCTGTTGATGACTACATGGAAGTTGGCTACGTTACACATGACGAGAAGAGCCTCTCGCTCTTTGGTGAACTTTACATCGACGCGCTTAAGCGCTGCTGCCAAGCAGTTACGTGGGTGTAGGATTTAGTTGCCTCCCAACTTGCGCTCATCAAATTTTCTATATGAAATGTTCTGACCTTTTATATCAATTGAAAGTTATCTGCTCATAATGATTTATTTCAATAAATAACATTCAACAATTATGTTATTTATTTAACCGATAAAAACATACCGTTCACAGTAAAACACATAACAACAATACCTATAAGAATAAAATTAAAAAAGGGAGCCGGCATCTACTCCAATATAGTAATAGGCTAAAGACCGAAGAAACAGCATAGTGAAGGGCGTATGGAGTCCCGACTCGTGTAGTGAATTTATCGAGGTCATCTGGGGCTTATTATGTTTTCTCACGATTCTAAAAACTTAAAAACAAATAAACTTCCCCAAAAAGCCCCTTTTTTGGCAGTATTGATTGCTTGTGTCACCATTGCAGGTCTACTTTATTTTTATAGTCTTGCCCAAAAACAGGCTCAGCAAGAACTCTTTGCGCAACAAGTTATGCAAAAACAAAACGAAGCCTCGGAAACTTATAAAATTGGCGATGTTGTACAACTAACTGGACTTGATCAAGAAGAAGGTAATCCAGTTGAGACTCCTTTTGGGGCTGATTTACCATGGGTTGGCACAATTGAAGTAACGGTAACAGACGTAATCCTTTGTCATTCTATAGACGAAGCAGGTTTTACCTCTGGAACACTTAACAATTCATTAACACCAGAAAATGCAGATAGCTTGTATCTAGTCTATACGCTTCATTTTAAAAACATAGACGCCGTTCAAAAACACACCCCAAATGGTCCGGACTATATATTACTTTCTAGTTACTCAATTAATGCTGAGGGGCATAATATTTTCATGTCCCAAATTACACCTGAAAATGCCCGAATTGACAATTCGGATACTGATAAAACTAAAGGGTATTTTTGGATTAATGCAGGGGATGAATGTGACGTCAAACTTGCTTTTGCGCTATCTCCAGAAGAACTGAGAGATGTTACTTCTATTCATCTAGCAAATATGGGAGGAATTTATTCAAACGCAAAGTTAGTTGATATACAGTCTGCATTAAAAAGTGATAAGTAGGTGTTTGCTATGAATTCATTGTTCAAGGCTGAATTTAAGCGACAGCTTACCAATAATCCATTATTTTGGATATGTATTGCAATTGGCGCCTGTATTGCAATACTTGCCGCTTGGATTGAAATACAAATTGAATTAAATACCTTAGAGGCAACTCTTCAACAGGGAGATCATCTTTCCTATAACACTTTGCTTTCTGTCATTTCTACTTATACTGCTTGGATTCCAACACGAATCGGAGATTTTTACAGTGGACTGTACTATCTCTTATGGCCACTCTTAGCAACCATCCCAACCGCTTGGATTTTAAGCAACGATTCAAAAGAAGGAGTGCTTGAACAGCAATGTCTTAGAATTAAAAAAGCTAGTGTTATCAGGATAAAACTATATGTAAGCTTTGTTTCTGGAGGTATTTGCTCTGCCTTACCTCTTGTCCTAAATTTTTTAGCTGTAATCTGTTTCTTACCGTTATCTACACCAAAAATTTACGATGAGATATATACCGCTGTTCCTATGAACTCTCTATTCTCAGGACTTTTTTATAACTCTCCTCTTGCTTATGTCATTACCCTATCCGCATTAGCCTTCATAATTGGAGGGCTGTTTTCCTGCACTGTTTCTCTTTTTGCAAGTTTAACCAAGACCACATTCCAAGCAATTTTTGTTTCTTATTTTCTGCTTCACCTATTAGCGTTCTTAGGCTCACAATTTTCAGCAATCCTCTCCTCTGCTCAATTAAGAGAAGTCGGGCAAAATTCTTTTATTAAGTTGAATTTCTTTCAATTAACAAGTTCCGAATATGCTCCAACAAAACTTGGATTTTATTGCTTCTGTTTTGTTTTGCTATTTCTAGTAATCTTCATTTCTTACAAAAAGACTTGTAGAAGTGATCTGCTATGAAGCATAAAATTTCAAAAATCTGTACTCAGTTTTTTGATATGCATAAAAATCTTCTGGCAGCGCTTTTTGCGATGTTGTTATCTTGCACAGCGTTTATTTCTTCTTTTGCACAATTCAGCTTAATTACACAAGGAGGATATTCATTTTCTTTAGGTGATTTGATTATCGCAACACTCTATGGATCTGCTCACACGTTCTCTGTAGAGTGGACCGCGCTCTGCATCTCTTTTTTTCTCATAATTGTTATTTCTAGCTCAGACAAGAATGAACATTTTTCTATTCAACGCATAATGAGATTTGAGAAGAAAACTAGATATTGGATTTATAGCTATATAAATATAATTGTATCTTGTCTCGTTTTAATTGCCGTCTATATAGTAACGTATTTTATCTTACTTAATTGTACAGGTAATAGCTCTGATATTGCTACACTAAATGTAGATATCTTCATTAACCATACCGTTCAAACTGGTGTGGATATATCACTCACGGCTCCAGAAGTATTGATTCTTCTTGGGATTTACTATCTTGGTCTCTTGTTCTTTTGCTCTATTTACAAAGTAATAAAACTCTATACTCACAATTCACTAGCTGTATTACTAAGCGTATCGCTGCTAGTTTTAGGAGAGTTCTTTCCTAAGCTGTCGTTCCCCTCTACATTAATGACTTTTTCGAGACTTCTTCCTTTTAATCCAGAAGGATTTAGCCTTGTATATACAACTTTATATTTTCTTGTTGGAATCATTTGCTTAAACATTTTTGGCCTCATTGGAACTAAAAATACAGAGTTTGGCGGTCATTATGAGAAACTCTAAAGTAATTCCTTTTGGCCCCTTTATCTATTCATTACGTAGTCCATTTTGTATCTGTACCATCTTAATGGTGCTTATCGTTACTACATCTCTTGTAGTGTTCAATCGCTCGGCAACAAGTAATCCAACATTTGCAGATAACGTATCAAGTCTATTTGCTGGAATGCCACAGATATCGCAAAGCATTTCTTCAAATGCTGCTATGCCAAAAATTAAAGTTCCTTTTGCCTGGTTAATACTTGTTTTACTTCCCCATCTAATGTGTTTTCTGGCAGTCTCCAGGTCACTAAGAAAAGATATGTATCTTGTTATGTCTTCCTCAAAGAGCTTTTATCCAATTCTTTTAACAGTAAGTTGTGTAACAGCAACTGGGCTCTATTGGATAATAGCGGGAGTTTTAATCCTCTTATTCACACTACTACACGGTGGAGAAATTTTACCATCAACAACAATAAGCTTAGAAATTCTCGAAGGTTTTGACGCTTCAACATTACCCGCAAATACGGTAAGTATTGTCCCATTGATTGGATCTCTATTCATTACTTCGCTATCTCTTATAACGCTTCAATGTTCAGCAGGATTATTTATTAAAGAATGGCCTCCTCTCTTTTTAATAATTTCTTGGATAGTCTCCTCGATTTTCAAATTACATCCAATCCTTATTGGCAACTACATGATGTTTTCTCGAAGTTCTCTATATATTGATTCAGCTAGCAGGGAAATCGTTGAAGGTAACCTTTGCGCAGGAGTCAATCCGCTCCTCACGCTAGTTTTTTGTATTGGCTCACTAGGTATTTTTCTTTATCTGTCTCTTTCACGCTTTAAAAACATTGATCAGTTTGGCGGTGAGTAAACATGTCGTACATTTCAGCTGAGCATCTAACAAAGGAAATCGGAAACGATACTGTTCTCAAGGATGTCACATTATCCCTAGAAAAGAAGCAAATAATTGGTCTCGAAGGCCAAAACGGCTCTGGCAAAACAATGCTTATGCGAGCAGTCTGTGGCCTCATTAAGCCTACCCAAGGATATGTTTCTATTGAAAACAAAAAGCTCTGGGATGATATAGATTTTCCACCAAGTGTTGGCCTGCTCCTAGAAAAACCGGCACTTCTCAGCTCATATAGCGGTCATAAGAACTTAGAGATTCTCTCGTCAATAAAACAAATTGTATCTGAGCAAGCTATTGATGCTGCAATTAAAAAAGTAGGACTTGATCCTAAAGACAAAAGACCTGTCAGAAAATACTCCCTTGGCATGAAGCAACGCTTAGGAATTGCCATGGCGTTTTTTGAGCAGCCAGATTTAATTATTCTTGACGAGCCAACAAATGCTCTTGATGAAAACGGTGTCCGTATGCTCACTGAGCTCATTGTTGAACAAAGAGATAGAGGTGCAACGCTTCTCATCTCAAGTCATGATGCTGAGTTCTTAGAGGTTGTTTGCGATGTAATTTACAAAATGAAGCTCGGTAAAATTGTTGAGAAAATCGACGTGCAAAGACGTGCATCATGAAACTAAAAAGCAAAGTACCATTATTCGCAATTGCCATAAGCCTTGTACTGGTTTGTGCTCTTGGCTACAGGGTTTGGTGGGTAAATGCCCATGCACTAACTATCCCCGAAGAGATTTATCAAATGGGAGAATGGGTTCCTCTTGACGGAAATTTTCATTATTCGTCTTCTGAGAATACAAATGGATATTCAATGCGAATAACTGAAATTTCTCTAACCACATATGACGGTTACCTGGAAAAACATGGGATTACGCCACAACATCCCAATGCTCATAGCAATCAAACAAGTGTGATTGATGTAACTATAGAAATTAAAAATGATAGAGAAGAGACTGACCCTGTAGGGGGAATAGATTTTCTCGGCACAGTTTTAATTCCACAAGCCAACAACACGTATTACATTTGCGATTTAGGAAATGAAAATTCCCTTTGGCCGCTTGTCCAGCCAAATATAACCACTTCACTAATTGCCATCAAACCGCACACTTCATATGTTCTTCATGTGCCCTATGTAGTAAATCTTTCTGGAGAAGAAATCTATAGAACTTCGATTACTGATACGACGTTTGATTTGCTTGTTTCTCGTCTACCTGTAGAAAAACGAATTCGAGTATCTCTGTAGCAATTCTTACCACTCCTACTACAGATTTCGTCACCCCTACTACAGATGAATGGATTGTTAGCTGCCTCCTAACTTGCGCTAAAATAATACCTTACGTTTTTGAAGCGCAACGGGAGGCATCATGGATCTTAAGTATGAAACCGCACAATATGAGGCATCATACGGGACAATTTCACAACTTCCTTCTCCAGAGACCCCAGAGGTAGCCTTTGTGGGCCGCTCAAACGTAGGTAAGTCTTCCCTCTTAAATAAACTTATTGGTCGAAAGCAGCTTGCACGAGTTTCAAGCGTCCCAGGTAAAACTGCAAATATCAACTTCTTTGATGTTGACGGTGTCAAATTTGTAGACTTGCCTGGCTACGGATTTGCACGAGTTTCTCGCCAAGAAAAACAGCGTTGGGCAGACCTCATTGGCGGCTATTTTGAGCAAGAGCGCAGCTTTAACCTGGTCATTAGCCTTGTTGATATCAGACACGAAGCTCAAAAGCTTGACCTGCAAATGATCAACTTTCTCCAAGAGGCTGAGCTGCCTTTTGTAGTTGCGTTTACCAAGGCAGACAAGATTGCTCGCGGCAAGCAAAATCAAGCCGCAGCCGCCCTGCGCAAGGCATTCCACATCACCCCTGAACAGACCATTATTACCTCATCCGAGACTGGCCTAGGCATTGATGAGTTGCGCCGCCGCATCGAAGACGCAACTATCTAGGAGCATCATGGATCCAATCCACCAGCAAGAACAAGAGCACCTCACCCACGTATATCAAAAACTTGTTGAGATTCGTGAGGATTTGGATACAACGCTCAACACCACGCAAAAAGATGCAGCTAGAGACCTTCGTCAGATGAGTGAAGAAATCCGTCCAGACTTTGGCGGAGCGGACGAAACCATTGAGACCCTTGCGGCTATTGAGACGCTCAACAGCGTTATTGATACGTACAACCAATACCACGATTTCACTGTCGAGAAACTCGGTCGAGTCGAAATCCTCTTGAGGCAGCCTTACTTTGCCAAGGTCACGCTCAAGATGCGACCTGGCCGTCCTTCTCGCGATGTATACATTGGAGCAGCAGGCATCACGGACAAAGACCGCTCGCAACTCATTGTTGACTGGCGCAGCCCCGTTGCCGAGACATATTACAACCAAGAAATGGGAACTACGTCGTACCAGGTAGACGGCAAGAAAAGAACGGTTGAGCTGGAGCTTCGCCGACAATTTGACATTACGCGTGACAAGCTGAACCTCTACTTTGATACAACGGTTGCCATTGAAGATTCTCTGCTGCTTGCCGCCCTGAAGCGCCAGCACACCGAGAAGCTGCAGGCCATCACCGCGACTATCCAGCGCGAACAAAACGTTGTGGTCAGGCACGAGGACGTGCCAGTTCTGCTGGTCAACGGTATTGCAGGATCGGGTAAAACGTCTGTTTTGCTGCAGCGCATCGCGTACCTTCTGTACCAGCAGCGCACTACGCTGACCGCAGATCAGGTGTACCTGTTCACTCCCAATGAGATGTTTGGTCGCTACATCAATACCGTTTTGCCCAGCATGGGCGAGCACAATCCGCAGGTATTTACCTGGGATTCTTTCCTCAAAGCATTGGGCCTTGCCGACCACGCATCGGGCGCTCACAACAACCCCGATTCTCTGAAGAAGCTTGAGGAGCAACTTGCCTCGCTTGAGCTCTATGAGGATGACTTCAAGGCCATCTCTGTTGAGGGAACAACGCTTATTAAGCCAGCTCAAGTGGCTAGTTCTGTAGCAAAGTTTTCGCAATTCCCTGTGGGACCACGCCTCATTGCGCTTGCCAAAGACGAGCTCCACATCCGCCTGGAGCGCAGGCTTGGCCAGATGGCTCACAACGACGAAATCCAAGAAGAGATGCTCTCCCTTGACGTTGAGCAGCAGCTTGAGGTCTTTGGCCGCACCATCAGCCCTTCCGACGAGGAAGAAGTTCTAGCGCGCACCCGCGAGTTCCTTAACTGGCGCTACTCCTCCGCTCACGAGGTCATCGAGTCCACTTCCTGGCTCCGCATCGACCGCATTGGTATGCGCATGCTCAACACCTCCGCACTCAGTGGCGCCGAATGCGTTTACCTGCGACTCCTTATCACAGGGGCTGGCGAGAAAAACGTCAAATTTGTCATGATTGACGAGGTCCAGGACTATACCGAGACGCAGCTTATGGTGCTTGGAAAGTACTTCTCGCGCGCGCACTTCCTGCTTTTGGGTGACTCCAACCAGGCAATTTGGGAAGACACCGCAACATTTGAGCAGATTGAAAAAATCTTTACCGCAACACATGGCGAGGGCGCAGTTTCTACCTGCAAGCTTCTGATAAGCTACCGATCTTCTCCCGAGATTACCGCGCTCTTTACCTCGCTTTTAAGTGAAGAAGGACGCGGCCAGACAAGCTCTGTTCAGCGTGGCGGCAAAAAGCCTGAGTTCTTTGAGGTGGTAGCTGACGATAAAGAGACTGAGCGCGCTGAGTACCTGAAGACGATGAAGTCTCTTGTTGAACAGGCGCAAGAGTTTGACGGCCTGACCGCCATTGTGTGCACCGAAAAGTCTCGCGTTCGTTGGCTGGCCAAGCAGATGGAAGAGCTGTTTGCTGCGGAAGATGTGAGCGGTGGCACTGACGATACGGTGCAGATCGACGGCATGAAATCAAGCGAGTCAAACACTGGCGTCAAAGTGCTCACCAGCCACGATTCCCTACCCGCGAAGGGCGTCGTACTTCTTGACCTTGCGCTAGCAAAAGGCCTTGAGTTTGATCAGGTCATCGTTGCCGACGCACAAGAGGAAGTGTATAAAGCAGACGGAATTTCTCGCCGTAGGCTCTATACTGCGCTGTCGCGCGCGATGCATCACGTGATTGTGGTCTCTCAAGGAAAGATGACTCCGCTGCTCAGCAATTTGCTTTAAAAAAAGCAATTTCTACCTGCGATTTTTTTGAAATTTACTGATTGAAGACGGCTGGTTCGGGTAAATGTTAGTCATCGATAACATTTACCGTTGGAGGTTAGTATGTCCGAAGAATTGATTCCTGGTGTCATGAAGAACATCGACGCAAAGACCGTGGTAACCCTCAAAGACCAGGTTGCATGCCTGCCTGGCCAGGTCATCAGCAAGACTCTTGCACAAAACGATGCCGTCAGCGTTACCCTCTTTGGCTTTGGCTCAGGTGAAGAGATCGCAAGCCATCGCGCAGGCGGCGACGCATTTGTCACCATTCTTGAGGGACGCGCAAACATCACCATTGATGACGACGTCTACACTCTTGAAGCTGGCCAGTCTATTGTGATGCCTCTGGGTCACCCACATGCACTTCAGGCCCCAGAAGAATTCAAGATGCTGCTGGTTGTTGTTTATCCACAGAAATAATTTTTATATTTACCTAACAATTCCGCAGGTATTTTCTATTTGGCCAGGTGGACAGCGCGTCTGCCTGGCCAAATACTATCTCTTCCTGGCCTCATACTCTGTGTAATTACAATACACACCTCATAACAGAATGGGTATACTAGTTATGTCTATGCAATCGGCAAAATGTTAAACCTAAAGAAAGGTGAGCTATGAGCCAGATTTTTGATGTTCACGCACGTGAGGTCCTCGATTCCCGTGGCAATCCAACCGTTGAGGTTGAGGTTGTTCTTGACGACGGCTCCTTTGGTCGTGCAATCGTTCCTTCCGGTGCTTCCACTGGTGAGTTCGAGGCTGTAGAGCTTCGCGACGGCGACAAGAGCCGTTACCTGGGCAAGGGCGTTCTTAAAGCAGTTGAGCACGTCAACACTGAGATCCGCGACCTCGTTATTGGTTGGGACGCAGAGGATCAGCGCGGTCTTGACCTTGCTATGATCAAGCTTGACGGTACTCCAAACAAGGGTCGCCTTGGCGCAAATGCTATTCTCGGCGTTTCTCTTGCTGTCGCTCACGCTGCAGCTGCTTCTGCTGAGCTTCCACTTTACGCTTACCTCGGTGGCGCAAATGCTCACACCCTTCCTGTTCCTATGATGAATGTCTTGAACGGTGGCGTCCACGCTGACAACAACGTTGACTTCCAGGAGTTCATGATTATGCCTGTTGGTGCTCCTGACTTTACCACCGCTCTTCGCTGGTGCGCACAGGTTTACCACACCCTTAAGGACACTCTGAAGTCCCAGGGTCTCAACACCGGTGTTGGTGACGAGGGTGGCTTTGCTCCAGACCTTAAGTCCAACGAGGAGCCACTTGAGCTTCTTTCCGAGGCTGTTAAGGCTGCTGGCTTTGAGCTTGGCAAGGACTTCCGCTTTGCTATGGACCCAGCTTCTTCTGAGTTCTATAACAAGGAGACCGGCAAGTATGACCTCAAGGGCGAGGGTCGCTCCCTTACCTCCGAGGAAATGGTTGCTTACTATGAGGAGATGGTCGAGAAGTTCCCAATCGTCTCCATCGAGGACGGCCTTGCAGAGGAAGACTGGGATGGCTGGAAAGTTCTTACCCAGCGTCTGGGCAAGAAGATCCAGCTCGTCGGCGACGACCTCTTTGTTACCAACACTCAGCGCCTGAAGAAGGGTATTGAGGTTCACGCTGGTAACTCCATCCTCATCAAGGTCAACCAGATTGGTACCCTGACTGAGTCCCTCGAGGCTATCGAGATGGCTAAACGCGCAGGTTACACCGCAGTTGTCTCCCACCGTTCTGGTGAGACCGAGGACACCACCATTGCTGACCTTGTCGTTGCAACAAACGCTGGTCAGATTAAGACTGGTGCACCTGCTCGTACCGAGCGTGTTGCTAAGTACAACCAGCTTCTCCGCATCGAGGATGACCTCGCTGACGGTGCTGAGTACCTGGGCATGGACGCTTTCTACAACCTTCGCTAAACCCTCAGGTTGTGCGCTAGGCGGTTTGCATGCATCTGGTCCGACCGAGTTGCAACGCCGTTTAGTCTGCTAGAAGCTACGAAGCCGCATCTCAATTTTGAGGTGCGGCTTTTTTGTGGACGATCGAGCAAAGTTGAGCGCTAGACGCAGGATGAGCGTCGGGAACGAAGCGGTGTGGAATCAGAAATGGTTACGGCACCTGCGGGTTTCTCGCCATGAGCTGCACCAGTGACGTGAAGGATACGCGGGTCACGCTGGCACATCCGTTTCGGCTGCAAGACGTCTAACCACACCTATGTCGGATAATCTGCCAAAAAAGACTATACATTTCACTAAAACTGCTTTCATCATGCAGAATATCGTCATTAGAAGTGCTATTTGTCCCTAAATCAGCAGATTATCCGACATAGGTGTGATTTTTAATTCAGAAATTTGTGATAGTTTAATCTTTTATACAACGATATCCATAATTCAGTATATTGAATATTGTTTATGCATAAAAATGAATTGAAGCAAATCATGCTCCTATTGCACTGTACAAATCACATTAAAAAGCCTCGCGAATGGCGCAATACTCTGTTGCAGTTATACTTGATACGTCAACTCTCAAGAATCCGAGGCGCCCATGCACAGCACATCAGAGCACGCAATTCACACAATCCTGGTCGGACAGTCGGGCGGGCCAACCACGGCTATCAACGCGTCGCTCGCGGGTATTATTCGCGCAGCTCATGCCCAGGGACTTCGCGTACTCGGAATGCGCAATGGAATCCAAGGTTTTCTTGAGGGCAATGTCGTTGACCTGATTGAAGTACTTGAGCTTGAGAAACCTAAACTTGGAGCGCTCAAGCAAGCCGATACAAATCTTGGCGAGAAAAACCTTCAGCTTCTCAGAAAAACGCCATCGAGCTGGCTGGGCAGCTGCCGCTTTAAGCTGCCAGAGCTTGAAGCTAATTCTACGTCTGGTGCCAGCTCTGAATCTACTGCAAACTCCAAATCCGCAGCCGTCTCCCCTATCTACCAGCAGATTGATTTACAGCTCAAGAAATACCAGGTAGACGCCGTGCTCTACATTGGCGGAAACGATTCCATGGACACCGCGGATAAGCTATCTCGATACTTTGCCCAGGTGGAAAGCGCTGTTCGTGTTGTTGGCGTGCCAAAAACCATCGACAACGATCTAGAGGGCACGGATCACACCCCCGGCTTTGGTAGCGCGGCGCGATTCGTTGCATCCGTAACTGCCGAGCTCACCCGCGATGGCGGCGTCTACAACACCAAAAATGTAACGTTTATCGAGGCCATGGGCCGCGATGCAGGTTGGCTCACGGCAGCCGGTGCACTCGCGCAAGATATTTGCGGAACTGCTCCAGATTTTGTCCTTCTTCCCGAAGTTCCTCTTGATGTGAACGCACTTCTTTCTGCTATTGAACAGCGTCTTCGCGAGAAAAACAACGTAATTGTAGTTGTCAGCGAAGGCGTCCATCACGCGGATGGTAGTTTCCTTTTTGATGCAAAGTCTGTTGCGATTGACACGTTTGGCCACCTTGCGGCGCAGTCCGGAACCGCGCAATATTTGTCGCAGCTGGTCAAAGATCAGCTGGGTGTAAAGTCTCGCGGTATCGAACTCAATACGCTGCAACGTTGTGCATCACATGCTGCTAGCAAGGTTGACTTGGACGAGGCAGAAGCGCTTGGCGCCGCAGGAGTTAAGGCTGTTCTCCAAGGTAAAACAGGCGTCATGGTTGGCGTTCACCGCATTCCAAACGAACCATATACGACGGAAATACGTACTACCCCTGTCGCCGACGTGGCCAACAAAGTAAAGCTTGTACCTCGAGAAATGATCTCCGAAGATGGCTTCAACGTTACTGACACCGCTCTGACCTACCTGCGTCCTCTTGTCGCAGGCATAGAGGAACCAGTTTCCGTCGACGGTCTTCCCCGCTTTCTTGCGGAGTTGCCATAAAAACCAATACGACAGTCGCGAGAAAGTCATCCTCTCTACGCAAAAATCGCACAGCGCATGCGAATCATGCACAATGCGCATCAAAAATGTAATAATTCTCTATCACAAATAAAGATTTTCTACCGCTCACCTACTAAAATTTTTTGTGAGCGGTATGGTTACGTACTCAAATAATTCCAGTTAAAACGTGTCTAAATCGTTCTTTGTATAGTTTTTTATGTATGTCATTTTGAATTACTCGCAATTTTGAAGACGATTGCGACATACAAACGCACCAATGTTCTCTGTCTTATCCGTTCATGAATCACAGGGAGTTACATGCGTAAGATTAGAAAAATACTTATCGGTCAATCAGGCGGCCCAACAGTAGCAATCAATTCTTCTCTTGCAGGAATTGTCGCGCGTGCGCACGAAGAAGGCATCGAAATTTATGGCATGCAAAACGGAATTGAAGGATTTCTCAATGGTCGCTATACCAATCTGACTAACCTGTTCTTTCCACAAGAAAACCAGCAGAATCGCAACGTTGACCAGCAGGAACATATCGTCAACCAGCAGAAGCGCAGTGTTGACCAGCAGGAACACGGCGTGGACCAGCGCGGAGCTGACCAACAGAAACACACCGTAGAACTTCTCGTCAAAACGCCTTCGAGCTTTCTGGGAAGCTGTCGATACAAGCTTCCCGAAGTATCCGAAAAAACATCCTTTTACCAAGACATTGAATGCCGCCTGACCTCCCTTGAAATCGACGGCATTCTCTACATTGGCGGCAACGATTCTATGGACACCGTCAACAAGCTTGCGGCTTACTTTGCCCAGCACAACAATGACATTTCCGTCATCGGCATTCCCAAAACCATTGATAACGACCTCGAAGGCACCGATCACTCGCCGGGTTTTGGCAGCTCAGCGCGATACATCGCTACCATTGTCCGCGAACTAGCCCGCGACTCCGAGGTTTACAACAAGCCAAACATCACTATCGTCGAAACTATGGGCCGCGATGCAGGCTGGTTGGGCGCGGCTTCGGCTCTTGCTCGCGAGAAAAACGAAGAAGCTCCAGACTTTATTCTGCTCCCCGAGGTTACTTACGACGAGAAACGGCTACTTCGCAAGACGGCAGAGCTATTTGAACACAAAAACAGCGTTGTAATTGTTATCAGTGAGGGAGTTAGAAGACCCGATGGCTCAACGCTTCTGAACAAAAGTCACACAAAAATGGATGCCTTCGGCCATCTTGCAGATCAGTCCGGAAACGCCCTTTATCTGGCCGACCTTTTCCAGAAGCACTTTGACGCCAAGATTAGAGGCATCAACCTCAACTCACTGCAGCGCTGTGCCATGCATTCGTCCAGCAAAACTGATCTGTCCGAGGCGTTTGAGCTGGGAAAAGCCGGAGTAGACGCACTCCTTGCCCACAAAACTGGCTGCATGATTGGTCTGCAAAGGCTCAGCGATGTGCCATACCAAGCTGAAATCCGCTGCATCCCTATCTCGGATATTGCTAATCGAGTGAAGTCTGTACCTGCGGAAATGATCTCTGACGACGGCCTTTGGATTACCGAGAAGGCCCTCGCGTATCTTCGTCCTCTTGTCTCTAATGAAGAACTAGCTTTTGACGCAGATACCAGGAGATTTGTCAGCAGCAACATCTTGCCCGACAATAACGGTCTGCCACCATTTATCCCAAAGCTAAGATAACGGGCTGTGTTAACCTCTGACGCTACTCTCCAAGGAACCTAACCTCGGGATAAAGTTCGACGTCAAACTGGCGCTTAACCTCTGCCTGGACATGCTCGATAACTGCATGAACCTCGGCAGCGGTAGCGTTGTCATAGTTGACCACAAAACCAGCATGCTTATCGGAAACACCAGCGCCACCAAAGCGATAACCCTTAAGACCAGCATCCGTAACAAGCTTGCCTACAAAGTGACCCTCGGGACGCTTGAAAGTTGAACCAGCGGAAGGCAGCTCAAGAGGCTGCTTCTCCTCGCGAGCACGCGTGAACTCTTCCATCTTTTCGCGGATCTTCTCGCCGTCTGCACGATGAAGATTAAACGTAGCTGAAAGCACAATCATGCCTTCATCAGCAATTCTGCTGTGGCGATAACCCAGGTCAAGCTCGGAAGCGTCCAGCGTAGCAAAGGTGCCATCGGCGAGAAGAACGCGGACGGATTTGAGCACGTCAGAGATGCAGCCATCGTAAGCTCCTGCGTTCATGAAGCATGCGCCGCCCACAGAACCTGGGATGCCGCACGCAAACTCGAGTCCAGAAAGGTCCAGTTCACAGGCCATCTCGGAAGCCTCTTTAAGGCCAACGCCAGCCTGGCAGGTCATCTCGGTGTCGTCGATGCTTACACCGGTTAGGCCGTCAGCGACGGCAATGATGACGCCGCGATAACCCGCGTCAGAAACAAGCAGGTCAGAGCCGTATCCAAGAATAAAATAAGGAGCTTTTGCGTCTTTAACTGCAAGAAGAGTCTCTTTAACCTCATCGGGATCATCAGGGATAACATAGAGATCCGCAGGTCCACCCACTTTAAAGGTGGTGTGCTCGCTCATTGGCTCGTCTACCAGGACGTTCTCTTCTCCAACAATCGAGCAAAGCTTTCCGGCCAGGCTTTGTAAGTCATAGCCACTTTCAGACATGTAACACGCTCCTTAATAAGTTGCTTTTTATAGTTTATCGCAAGCAAGAAAAACGTGATGTTGAAGTGAGAAAAACGTGGGATTGGGCGAGAAAAACATAGAGTCGTGGCATGGTAAAAAGACAAATAGAGGAAGGAAAAACACCTCAAAACTGCAAAACGTATTTCTTTTGTTCTTCTTCAATTTTCGTGTCCATCCTGTTTTATGTGTTATCAGCTATTAACTCTGCTATAGTACTTACCGGTATGTTTCAGGAAAGGGTGCAATTCCCTACTGGTGGTAAGGTGGCCGAACTTCAAGGTTTGTAACAACCTCGCTCAAGGAGCCATCAAGTCCGCGACCCGCACAAGCGGTTAACCTGGTTAAATTCCAGGACCAACGGTACAGTCCGGATGTAAGAAACGGAGTTTTTTATGACATCGTCCCATTCAACTCACGCAACAACCGTATCTTCTAACGGTTGGTCTACCAAGAGAATCGCTATTCTCGCCATGCTTTGTGCTGCTGCTGCAATTAGCACTATGGTTCTTCAGTTCCCCTTAATTCCAGGTGTAACATTTTTAAAGTACGATCCGTCGGGCGTCTTTGCTCTGCTTGCTGGCGTGGCCTTTGGACCCGCTGCAGGCGCAATTGTTTCCGTACTTCCTTACCTTCTGCACCTCGCTACAGAGTCCGGAATTTACGGCACTATCATGGCAATCTTGGCAACACTTACCTACGTTTTGCCTATTTCCTTGATTGTGTACAATCGTTCCGAGAAAATCAAACAGCTGGTACTTGCCCTAATTGTGGGTAGTGTTGTCAGTGTTATTGCTTGCATTCTTGGCAACCTTTTAGTTACTCCAATCTACACCGGCATGAGCGTAGAGGCAGTAAGCGGACTGATTGTCCCCGCTCTTCTCCCCTTCAACGTGGTAAAGGTTGCTATCAACAGCATTATTTTTGTTGTTATCATACGCTCGGCTACTTCACTTTTTGAGAGCATCAAAAACGGTGAGTAATCTGCTCGACAACTCCCCAGATACACACACGTCTGAAAGCGCCGCACAAGTTCAGGACCTCCCTGTAGCTGCAACGCTTTCGGACGTGACCTTTGTGCACGCAAAGGGCGTAGTTGCCTTAGATCATGTCTCGTTCTCTATTCCCGCGGGTAAACGTACCTGTATTGTTGGTGCAAATGGTTCAGGCAAGTCAACTGTTGCCTCGATTCTCTCTGGCCTTACCGCTCCCGATGAAGGAACTGTTACCTTTTTGGGAACAACCGTTGTTAACGATGGCCAGGTTGACTTTGAGTCGTACAAAACCATTCGTCCACAGCTTGGTTTGGTCTTCCAAAATCCTGAGGATCAGATTATTTGCAGCGTGGTCGCAGACGATATTGCTTTTGGTCTGGAAAACCTTCAGGTTCCCAGTGGCCACATAACGCAACTGGTAGAAGAGCAGATTAAGCTTGGTTCTCTTACCAAATTTTCGTCTGAAAATCCGCAAAAGCTCTCGGGTGGCCAGCAACAGCGTGTAGCCATCTCGGGTACGCTGGTCATGAAACCCCAGATTCTAATTCTTGATGAACCTTCCGCAGCTCTTGACGTTGTTCATAGAAATAATGTCATGGGTCTTGTCAAGAAACTTCGTGCAGCTGGAAAGACTATCGTTCATATAACGCATTTCATGGACGAAGTGGTTTCTGCTGATCACGTTATTGCCTTGGACGACGGCCGCATTGCGTTTGAGGGAACACCCGAAGCCCTCTTTGACCAGCACGAACTAGTTGAATGTCTACATCTTGAAGAACCGTTTGCCTATCAGGTTGCTCACGCGCTCAACAACCGCGGAGTTGTCGTGTGCAAATCCCCTTCGGCTGAGCGTGTTCTCAACGAGCTGACAGGGCTTCTCGCCACGGCGACGCAGGGCGGAGATATGGCTGAGAACTGCAACGGCGCGGCTGCAGGTTGCAACACGAACAACGGCATCACTGCGACTGATAGCGCATCCGAGCCAGCGGCGGTTTCCGTGCGGAACGTGACGTTCTCGTACCAGAAACCTGTGCTCAAAAACATCTCGGTTGACGTGCAAAAAGGCTCGCATGTTGCTGTTATCGGCTCCACTGGTTCCGGCAAGTCTACCCTGGCGCGTTTGATTTGCGCACTTGATACACCTGACACCGGCAGCCTTTGCGTAACTGGTTTGGATACTCGACAGAAGCAAAATCGCAGAAAACTCCACGGCATTGTTGGTTACGTCATGCAGCGACCAGAACGCCAGCTTTTCGCGCAAACGGTCGCCGAAGACGTTGCGTTTGGCCCCACTAACCTGGGCTTTTCTGCCTGCGATGTAACAAGCGCTGTGAATGCTGCTCTGGAACTTGTCGGACTTTCCCGCAAGGCAGACGCATCCCCTTTTGAGCTTTCTGGTGGTCAGCAAAGACTTTGCGCACTTGCGGGCGTTATTGCCATGCAGCCACAGGTGCTTGTACTCGATGAGCCTACCAACGGACTTGATCCCTACTATCGCTCTAAGCTCAGAAAAATTATTAACGCTGTTCTTAAGGATGGCTGCACTGTTATTGAATTGACACACTCGATGGAGGATGCGGCAGAAACTGACCAGATTATCGTGCTCCATGAGGGTGACCTGATTTTTTCTGGCTCACCGCAACAAACATTTACTCATTTCTCAGAGGCAGAATTCCAGAAGCTTGGACTGGGCATTCCTCATGCACTTGCGTGGGCACAACGTCTGTCACGAGCTACGGGAATCAACCTGGGGGAACCTTTGACCCTATCTGAGCTGGCAGATTCGCTGTTGGATGTGGTGATGACCACCCCTGGTGCCGCACAGGTCAGCGACCTCACACAAGGAGGTCAGAATCATGGCGCTTAAAATTTCTGTCGGCCAGTATTACCATGCAAACTCGCCCATCCACAGGCTTAACCCCAACGTTAAATGTCTGGCTGCGCTCCTACTGATGCTCACAACGTTTTTTATCCGCACTGCACCACAGCTCGCGCTGCTTGTAGTAGGCGCACTCTGCCTGCTTGTCATAGCAAAAATCCCCGTCAAACAAGTACTCATGTCAATCATCCCGATTGCCTGGCTTTTAATCTTCCTCTCACTCTTTGACCTGTTGCTTACGCGAGAAGGAACAGTACTTGTTTCCTGGTCAATCTTCACTATCACCGATGTGGGAGCATGGAGCGCCTTTCTCTACCCTATGCGCATTTTATCTGCAATTTTAATTGGTGCATTGCTTCTGCTTACCACAACTCAAACTGATCTGGGCAATGCCTTTGAAGCAGCTTGCGCACCGCTCTCAAAAATTGGCTTGCCTGGTAAAGAAATTGCCATGGTTTTCTCGCTTATGCTGCGTTTTATTCCAACGCTTGCAGGCGACGCCGTGTCTATTTCCGAGGCTCAAACCGCTCGCGCAGGAGACGTAGTTTCAGGCTCGCTTCCTAAAAGACTTCGCGCTACTCTCTCTATTGTGGTGGCACTTTTGGCAAGTTCACTCAGACACGCCAACAATCTCTCCAAGGCACTTGATGCTCGTCACTATGTAGCAGGGGCTTCTCGCACACGTTGGCATCAACCAACCTTTGGCGCTCGCGAGGCAATTGCCTTGGGAGTAACTGCCTGTTTTATCGCCCTTGTCTTTGTTCTGGCATAAAACGTTCCGACGTAAACTTGCCGACGCAAATCATGCTGGCGTAAAACTTTTAACTAAATAATCTGTATTTTTAACGCTCTGTTACAACCCGTTTTTCTTTTCTCGACAAGCGTCAATTTGTCCACCTAAGTAACGTACAATAAAGCCAGTAAAAGCGTTGATGGCTTGCATTGAAAGGTGGCCCCATGGTCCTGCGCGTCTACGTCCAAAGAAAACCAGGTTTCGAGGGCGAGGCAAAAGCCCTGCTCAAAGAAGTGAAAGATCTTCTTGGTATTACCGAGTTACAACGCATTGACCTGTTCAACCGCTACGATGTTGAAGGAATTTCAGAGGAGCTCTTTGAGTCCTGCATCCCCACCGTTTTTTCTGAGCCACAGTCCGATTTTGCCAGCCGTACCATGCCAGAATTTTCTTCTGAAGGTGCAGCTGTTCATACGTTTGCTGTTGAGTTTTTGCCTGGACAGTTTGACCAACGCGCAGACTCTGCTGCTGAATGCGTACAGCTCATCAGCCAGGGAGAACGCCCTCTTGTCCGCTCTGCTCGCCTTTATGTGCTAACCGGAAACCTTACTGAGGCAAACGTTGCCGCCATTAAGAACTACCTGATTAACCCCGTTGAGGCTCGCGAGGCATCCCTTGAGCTACCCGAGACTCTCAAGATTTCCATTCCAGAACCTGCTGACGTAGAGGTTCTTGAGGGTTTTAACGCCCTTGACCAAGACGGTCTCAAAGAGTTCATTTCTTCTCACGGCCTTGCTATGGACCTGGCTGACCTCACCTTCTGCCAACAGTACTTCACCGATGAGCAGCGAGACCCAACCATCACCGAGATTCGCGTCATTGATACCTACTGGTCAGACCACTGCCGCCACACCACTTTTAACACCGGAATTACCGGCGTACAGATTGATGATGACCTGGTAAAGGCTGCGTTTGAAAAGTATCTCTCCATGCGTAAAGAGCTTGGGCGAGAAGATCGTGCCGTGTCTCTTTGGGATATGGCAACTATTGGTGCAAAGTACCTTCGCAAGAAGGGTATCCTCACCAATCTTGATGAGTCAGAAGAGATTAACGCTTGTACCGTAAAGGTCAAAGTAGACGTTGACGGCAAAGACGAAGACTGGCTCTTCCTCTTCAAGAACGAGACTCATAACCACCCAACCGAAATTGAACCTTTTGGTGGCGCAGCAACCTGCATCGGCGGTGCTATCCGCGACCCTCTTTCTGGCCGCAGCTACGTCTACCAGGCAATGCGCGTCACTGGTGCTGCAGACCCAACCGTTCCTGTTTTCCAGACACTTCCTGGAAAGCTTCCCCAGCGCACCATCGTACGCACGGCAGCTGCAGGTTATTCCAGCTACGGCAACCAGATTGGCCTTGCTACCGGTCAAGTTTCTGAGCTCTACCACCCAGGCTACGTTGCAAAACGCATGGAGATTGGTGCTGTTGTAGGCGCAACTCCTCAAAGCCACGTCCGTCGCGAACGCCCAGAAGATGGCGACGTCATTGTTCTTCTCGGCGGCCGCACTGGTCGCGATGGCATTGGCGGCGCAACTGGTTCTTCCAAGGCTCACGACGCAGGCTCTATTGAGCGCGACGGCGCCGAGGTTCAGAAGGGTAACGCCCCTGTTGAGCGCAAGCTTCAGCGTCTCTTCCGCCGTGAAGACGCTTGCAAGCTTATCAAGCGCTGCAATGACTTTGGTGCAGGTGGCGTTTCTGTTGCTATTGGCGAGCTTGCCGACGGCCTTGACGTTAACCTGGACGCTGTTCCTAAAAAGTACGACGGTCTTGACGGCACTGAACTGGCAATCTCCGAGTCTCAGGAGCGCATGGCTGTTGCGCTTGAGGCAAAAGACGTTGAGCAGTTCTGCGCATACGCCCGCGAAGAAAATCTCGAGGCAACCATTGTGGCAACAGTCACTGAAGACCCTCGTTTAGTCATGCGTTGGCGCGGTCAGAAGATTGTCAACATCAGCCGCGCATTTCTCGCCTCAAACGGCGCGCCTAAATCAATCACCGTACGCCTGGCCAAACCTCTTGTCTACCAGCGCACCTGGGCAGGCTCAACCCTTGGCGAGAAACTCCACTCGCTGGTACGCGATTTAAACGTTGCCTCTAATAAGGGCCTCTCCGAGCGCTTTGACTCCACTATTGGCGCAGGTACTGTCCTCATGCCCTTTGGTGGTGCTCGCCAGCTAACCCCTGCCCTTTCTATGGTGGCTAAGCTCCCTGTTATGGGCCAAACCAGCACCGTCTCGGGCATGGCCTGGGGCTTTAACCCCTACCTCATGGAGGCTGACCAGTTCCGCGGTGCATACCTCTCTGTTGTCGAGTCCGTCTCCAAGTTGGTTGCTACCGGCTTTAAGTACCAGGACCTCTACCTCACTTTCCAGGAGTACTTCGAGAAACTTGGCCAGAATCCAAACCGTTGGGGCAAACCTACCTCAGCACTGCTCGGCGCACTGATGGCGCAGGTCAACCTTGGTCTTGCGGCTGTTGGTGGTAAGGATTCCATGTCCGGTACCTTTGAGGACTTGGACGTTCCACCAACACTGGTTTCGTTTGCCACCGGCCTTACCAAAGTAGACAAGATTGTCTCCAACGAGTTCAAGGGCGCAGGTCATAGGCTTATCTCTATTGTTCCGTCCTACGACGAGAGCGGTCTTCTCCCCAACAACGAGTCCCTGCTTACCGCATACAAGCTGGTCAGCACTCTTGTCCAGTCCAAGAGTGCGCTTGCCATCACCACACCAGGTTACGGCGGCGTAGCCGAGGCTCTCTTCAAGAGCTGTCTGGGCAACAAGCTGGGCGTTGAGCTTGTGCCAGAGATTTCTGCCAACGCGCTCTTCTCGCCAACTTACG
This sequence comes from Lancefieldella parvula DSM 20469, assembly GCF_000024225.1. Taxonomy (NCBI): domain Bacteria; kingdom Bacillati; phylum Actinomycetota; class Coriobacteriia; order Coriobacteriales; family Atopobiaceae; genus Lancefieldella; species Lancefieldella parvula. The sequence goes on along the minus strand of NC_013203.1, from coordinate 401,184 downwards.
GTGCCTTCATTGTTGAGCTGGCAGACGGCGTATCCGTTGACGACGTCGACGGCGTGTGCGTAGCTCCGCTAGGCGCCACCACGTCCGAGTACACCTTCAGCGCATGTGGCGAGAAAATCGATCTCTCCGAGCTTCAGGAAGCGTGGGAGCGCCCACTTGAGGAAGTCTTCCCTTACCGCGGAGGCTCCGACGAGGCTGTGGAGAAAATCAGCTTCGATGGTGCATCCACACGACACTCCTACGCTGGTCCAACCCTTATCGCACCTGCTCGCCCACGCGTCATCATCCCCGTATTCCCAGGTAACAACTGCGAGTACGATGTTGCGCGTGCCTTTGAGCGTGCGGGCGCTGACCCAACCACGCTGGTCATCAACAACCTGACACCTCAAGACATTGTTGAGTCCGCAAATGCGCTGGCAGAGTCTATCAAGAAGAGCCAGATTGTCATGATTCCAGGCGGCTTCTCCGGCGGAGACGAGCCAGACGGATCTGCTAAGTTCATCTGCGCTCTCTTCCGTGCTCCTCAGGTTACCGAGGCTGTTTGCGACCTTCTACAGCAGCGCGATGGACTTATGCTGGGCATCTGCAATGGCTTCCAAGCACTCATCAAGCTGGGCCTTGTTCCTTACGGCAACATTCGTCCTATGGACGACACCTGTCCAACGCTAACGTTCAACACCATCGGCCGTCACCAGAGCCAGCTTGTTCACACCAGCGTTGCATCAACGATGTCCCCATGGCTCTCCAAATGCGCGCTTGGCGACATTCACACCATTGCAATTAGCCACGGAGAAGGCCGCTTTGTTGCCTCCGACGAGCTGCTTGAGACGCTCAAGGCAAACGGCCAGATTGCAACGCAGTACGTTGACGCAACAGGTACTCCAAGCATGGACTTCTCCGTTAACCCTAACGGCTCCGTCCTGGCTATCGAGGGCATCACCAGCCCCGACGGTCGTATCTTGGGCAAGATGGGTCACACGGAGCGCTCTGGCGCAGGCCTCTACAAGAACATCCCCGAGCTCACCCCTGGCGACCAGTTCCAGCCTCTCATTGAGGGCGGCGTCGAGTACTTCAAGTAAGCTAATCTTAGGAAATACAAGATAAGTTAGGGTTCCACATTTCGAACAAATGTGGAACCCTTTTAAAAATTACTCTTTTTGTCTTAGCAGTTTTCAGCTAGTTCTTTTTCAATATTAGAAATCTGCATAGCCCTTAATGGATTACTGAAAAAGTGATGACCAATACTAACCTAGAGGCAATCTGATTATCCTCAACAAGCTCACTTTTTTATTCCCGCTCTTATTCTTTTGAAAAGCCTTAGTCAGCTCAATATCGCCGATATCGTAAAAACGCTGCCCCTGCTCTTTATCAAGAGAATAGATAGAAAGAGTTTCGTTATCGAATAAAAAAATGTGTCCTGTTTTTAGAGTATGTAACATTCTGACCACCTATAGATTCCCTGTTAAAATATTAATATCAACTTTTTCAGATTTCTTAGATGACCAAACTCCAGCACAAATAGGAGAAGTCATTCCAATAGCAAAAGGAATAAGAACGGTATAGACATCAAACCTAATTGGCCAATGAAGCAGCAAAATAACAATAGCTGATAAGAGATAGCCAAGTAGAATTCCTAAAACTGAACCCATTGTTCCAATAAAAACGCTCTGATAGATAAAGATATTTCTGATTTGTCTAATTGAAGCGCCGACAATTTTATAAACGGCAATATCTTTGAATTGCTCTTGGATGGTGATAACAAAAATATTAAAAATATTTACAGTTGAAATTATTCCAAGAAGAACTGAGACGACATAGACAAACAGTAGGATGTAGCTGAACCAAGTATCAAGCATGTCTAATACATTTTGCCTTGTTGCCACAAGTGGATGAAGCCCTGTATTTTCTAAAGCTTCAGTAAGGTTAGAGTCTGTATTAATCGCTTCAACAATCTTTTTAGAAACTTCTGACAACTGATCCTGATCTTTAACTCGTGCAGATATATAAATGTAATTTGAAGTCTCAAACAAAGAGCTGTTTGAATAAGTTGCAATTAGTTGATTGATTTCGGTAGGAAATGTCGAGAAAAGCTGTTCTTCTTGCTTATCTAAAATCCCAACAATTTTAAATGTTTTTCTTTGCGAGCCAAAATCAATATCAATACTATCCCCTATTTGAAGACCAGAGGCATCGGCAATCCTTGCGCCAATGATTATTTCATCATCCTTATCCGGGAATGTACCTGTGTAACTAATTTTATAATTGTCTAGATAGCTTCTATCAATTCCTCTAAGTGAATTTGCAAGTATTCTCTTATTGTTATCATAAGTAACCGCTGAAACATTTAAACCCTTCACTCCTGTAACGTCAGTCACTCCATCAATCTGATTGATAAGTTTTATATCATCATCGGTGTAAAGGTTTAAATACGTATAGTTTAAGGCGTTGTCGCCAGCTCCAAAAGCAACTGTTACAACGTCTGCGTCAGCTACTCTCATCTCTTCTATCATCTTATGATAGAACGATGTCGAAAAAGTCAAAATAGCAGTTAGAAGAAATACTGAAATCCCAACAGCAAGAATCGTCAAACTATTTCTCTTTTTGTTTGCTGAATAAGCTCTTTTGACTAATAAATACATTGAAGAATGCATTACAATCTCCAATCAAACAAACTGATTTTGACTAAAAGTATCTTTTACCTGCTGGAACTCTCCATTTTCAATAGTCACTATACAGTCGCAATTTGCAGCTACTTTTGAAGAATGGGTCACAATGACCAAAGTCATATCTAACTCGTTGGTAATTCGGTCAAACAGCTTTAGAACGTTTTCCTCATTGTTACTATCAAGATTACCTGTCGGCTCATCTGCTAATAGAATTCTAGGCTTATTAATAAGAGCGCGAGCAATTGCTACTCTCTGTTTTTCGCCTCCACTAATCGTAGAGACATCCTGTTTTAGTATGCTTGAAGGCAAATTCAAAACATCTAACAGATATGAGATGTCAAACAAATCGCTAGGACTTTCAAGGAAAAATGTCGGAAGCAAAATGTTTTCTTCTACGGTTAAGGACTTGATAAGGTTAAATGATTGAAATACGTAGCCTATTAGATGCTGACGAATGCTACGAATCTCTTCTTGAGAGGCAGTTGAAATATTAATATCATTTATATAAATTGAGCCCTCATCTGCATTCTCAATTGATGAGATTAATTTAAGAACAGTTGATTTTCCCAAACCAGAACGTCCAACAATACAGTTTTTCTGGCCATCGTTAAAACTCGTAGACGCACGATTCAAAATTGTGTGATATTTATCGCCATCTTTAAAAGATTTTGAAACATTCTCAAACCGTATCATGTTAATTTACCTCCCTTTATTTACTTTGACTCCCTACTCTTGCTTCCTGTAAAGCTTCTTCCAAGAGCAACAATCTCTTTTTCAATTTCACTTTCTTGAGGGAACAGGGCATCAAACAGAGAAAATGTACTAATACATTTTCTAAATAGGTCCTCTTCACAACTTCTTGTTCTGCCCATTATGGCTACTATGGGCAACCGATTGCTTTTCTCAACCCAGAAAGAAAAGCCATAACCTTCCCCAATGCCAAAGCACATTTCAGGAGTAATGTTTAATCCTTTATCTTTTAGGGGATATGATACAGCTCCTAAATTACAATCACCTAATCCCATAAGACTCTCCAAAGAAAAGGAAGATGTAGGCCTTTAATTAGTCAAAACACATGATCTAAGACAGGAAGAACTCCTATCTCAAAAAGAATTACCAGCAAATTCCTCCACAACCACATCCAAATGTTGGAGCAATCATCTCTTCAAGCTCTTCAAGCTCACTCGTGTCAATCTGATTATTCTGCAAATATCTTTCAGTCCGTCTTCTGAATTAGACATAAGACTCCCCTTCTGCATCATGACAATAGGCCGCATCTTTCTCTACTTCTAAATTGTAAAATTCATTTTCTAAAAACAATCAGTAAACAGCATGCATGATTATTTTTTATATCTAAATATTTACTTTTTATAGATGAAAATATATTTAACTATTAAATAAGTTATTCCTTTTAATCATATTTCTTATAAGAAAAAAGAATAATTGAGCACCATTAAATAATTGATGAGCTTATGAGAACCCATTAGAAAAGAAAGTGTCTCGATCAATTTTTTAGAGAAGGATCTATGAGGGACCGTGCGAGCCCGAATCGTAGATATCCTAGGATCGATTAATCCAAAACCCAGGCAATCATTTCGTGTGGATGCCGGGTTTCTTGTGCGAAAGCGCCGCTAGTGGACAGGGTTTCTCGCCAAGTGGGTAATACGAGGCGGAGAGCTTCTGGAGTGAGCCTGTTTTCTCAAAGAATCTGTAACTTTTGCCTTAAAACATCAAAGAATCTGTGAATTTGCCTGATTTCCTTAAAGAATCGGTGTCTCAAACACAGATTCTTTGAACTTTTTAGGCGCGCGTTTCATTTCTGCGTGCTTAGCGAGAAGGACGTACGGGGTTGACCCGCCTGCCAAGAAACCCGTGCACTTGCAACGCGCATCGCTTCATAAAAAAGCCGTATACTTGTGACACATAGTGTTCATGAAAGGATTGTTATGTCAGATACGTCTACCTCATCAAATGGCTGCGTACTTGTTACTGGTGGTGCGGGCTTTATTGGTAGCCATACCGTTGTTGAACTGCTCAACTCCGGCTACGAGGCTGTAATTGTTGATGACCTCTCCAATGCCTCGGCAAAGGTTATTGATCGCATCAAAACCATTGTGGGAGAAGAGAACGCCAAGCGTCTTTCGTTCTATAAGGCAGACGTCAATAATGCAGACGCACTGAACCGTATCTTTGACGAGCATCCTATTAATTTTGTTATTCATTTTGCAGGTTTCAAAGCTGTTGGCGAGTCTGTTACCAAGCCTATTGAGTACTACACAAACAACCTGGGTAACACCCTCACCCTTCTTGATGTCATGAGGAACCATGGCTGCAAGTCAATTATTTTCTCGAGCTCTGCAACTGTCTACGGAGACCCAGATAGTCTTCCTCTGACCGAGCGAAGTCCCAAGAAGAACGCAACCAACCCTTACGGCTGGACCAAGTGGATGATTGAGCAAATTCTCACCGACGTTCACACTGCAGATCCAGAGTGGAACGTTGTTCTGCTCAGATACTTCAATCCTATTGGCGCTCACCAATCTGGCCTCATCGGAGAAGATCCTGCAGGTATTCCAAATAACCTAGTCCCTTACGTGGCTCAGGTTGCCGTGGGCAAGCGCGAGGCAGTTCACGTCTTTGGCGACGACTACAACACTCCAGATGGCACGGGCGTTCGCGACTACATCCACGTCTGTGACCTTGGCTCCGGCCACGTTGCTGCACTTAAGTGGATGGCTGGCCGTACCGGCGTTGAGGTCTTCAACCTGGGTACCGGCACTGGTAGCTCAGTACTTGACGTTATCAAGGCATTCTCAAAGGCTTGCGGCAAAGAGATTCCTTATGTCATTGAGCCTCGTCGTGCAGGTGACGTTGCAACCAACTACGCCGACTGCCAGAAGGCTGCTAAGGTACTTGGCTGGAAGGCTCAGTACAATCTTGCCGACATGTGCCGCGACTCCTGGAAGTGGCAGTCAATGAACCCAGACGGCTATCGCGGCTAGGATTTCCGTGAACTTCGCCGACTATCTCAAACAAAAACTCCCTGCTGTTGAGGCGGAAATTATGCGCGGACTTCCCGCGGCATCCACCTCACCGGCTAATGCCAGCTCAGAGCGTACCCACGCGGACTTGAACACCTACCTCTACCAGCCACTCGCTCACTTTAGTGCAGGCGGCGGCAAGCGCGTACGTCCGGTTCTGTGCTGCCTAGGCGCCGAGGCAGTTGGCGGATCAGCAGAAGCTGCTCTGCCTGTGGGCTGCGCCATCGAGGACTTCCAGTCGGCAGCTCTTATCCACGATGACATTGCAGACAAATCAGAGCTGCGCCGTGGCGAGAAATGCCTCTACAAGACACTTGGCACCGGACTTGCCATTAATGTTGGTGATTCTGCCCTGGTAAATGTTGTCAGACGCGTTACCGTAGCCGACCACCTCTCTGACCAGATTAAAGTTCGCGTTATCGACGCTCTTCTCAGCATGGAAGAGCATACTCTTGAAGGCCAGGCACTTGACCTTGGCTGGGCTCAAAACGAGCGCTGGGATGTTACCTCTGACCAGTATCTTTTTATGGCACTCTCTAAGACTGCCTATTACTCTGCTGCATATCCCTTGGTATTGGGTGCACTTATTGGTGGCGCTGACCAGAAAACACTTGACGCACTCAAAGATTTTGGCCTTAAGGTTGGCCTTGCCTTTCAGCTACAAGACGATCTTCTCAACCTGGTAGGAGACGCCAAGGAACAAGGTAAAGACTTTAGGTCGGACATTACTGAAGGCAAGCGCACTCTTGCTGTGGTCTACGCACTTGAACATCTTGGCTCAGCAGATAAGGCCGAGCTTGTCTCCATACTTTCTGCGCATACTACCGATACTTTGAGGCTTCAGCATGCTGTGGAACTCATGGAAAGCGTTAATGCGATAAAATTTGTCCGCACGCGCGCTCTTGCCTTAGTTGAAGAAGCAAAGCTTGTGCTTAAAAATGTGATACTTACTGAAGACGCTCGCGACACACTTTTGTCTATGGCAGACTTCTTTGTGAACCGAGAAAGGTAATTATGGATCCAATTACTCCTGGTAGCATCGGTGCTGCCGTTGAAGACATTCAAGAACGACTTGTAAAGCTTGGCTACACCATTGAAGACGATGAGCGCCAGAACCACGTGTTTGACAAATCTACTGCTCGTGCGGTTGCCCGCTTTAGGCTTGACCATGATCTTTCTCTTGGTGAAGAAGTAGATGCCTCTACCTGGGCAATCATGGTCGATGAGGGCTATGAACTTGGCGATAGAACTCTCTACTTGCGTCTTCCTAACTTCCATGGCAATGATGTGCGTCAGCTGCAGGAACGCCTCAACATCTTGGGTTTCTCGTGCGGAAAAGTTGACGGTCACTATGGTGTTCACACCGAAGCTGCCGTTAAGCTCTTTCAAGAGAGCGTCGGTGAGCTTGCAGACGGTATGGCATTCCAGGACACCCTCGATGCTATTGAGCGTCTGCGCCACGTTTGGTCGGGCAAGCAGGCAAAAGGTCCACATCCACAGGGCCCTATGGGCTTTGCTCGCGCAGCCAATGTTCTTGAGACCACCTGCATTGCTATTACAGGAGAAGATCCTATCTCTAGAAACGTAGCTGCTCGCGTCTATAACCTTTCTAAGGCAACTACCGAGGCAAGCGGCATGACCATGATTGATCGCGCCGATTCCCCCACTGATGCTGCTACCATTTTGGTACTTACCACAGACGATAAGCCAAACATACCCGCTCGCGGACAAATTGGCATTGGATCTGTTTCTATGGAAGAAAACGAGACATTGCCCGCAAGACTTCGCACTGCTATTGAATCTGCAGATGCAACAGGAGCTCCTATTAGGATTGTGCTTCCAGAAGGAACAAATGTTGACGGTTCATTTACTACCGCAGACGCACAAACTTTAGCAGTTCTTGTTCTTGATGCAATTTGTGGAGCATTTGCCTCGCTAAGCTGATACACTTAATAGGGTTGCGGACAAAACCAACGTAGTGATTACATTGGGGTATCGTCCAACGGTTAGGACACGGGTTTTTGGTGCCTGGAATGTGGGTTCGAATCCTACTACCCCAGCCATTTTTTACGCAACTTTTGTGTAGGGACGTATTCGTATTAAATAATACGAAGTACTTTGGAGGCTTACGTATGCCACTTACTGCGATTGTCCTCGCCGCAGGCGAGGGAACGCGCATGAAGTCCCACCACCCTAAGATTGTGCACAAATTACTAGATAAACCTATTGTTTGGTGGAGTGTCAACGCCGCAATTACTGCTGGCGCTGACCGCGTCATTGTAGTTGTTGGTAACCACGCCGACGAGGTTAAATCTGCACTTTCTTGCTTCCCTAACCTTGAGTATGTTGCCCAGACCGAGCGTCTTGGTACTGGCCACGCAGTCAAGGTTGTAAAGGATGCTCTTGGTGGCTTCAAGGGACCCGTTGTTGTCATTAATGGTGACGCATCTTTGTTGCGCGCACAGTCTATTCTCGACCTTGTCGCAGAAACTAAAGCTCATCACAACGCGTGTACTGTACTTACGATGACGCCGCCAGATCCAACTGGATATGGTCGCGTTATTTCTTCTAACGGCCAGGTAACTGCCATTATTGAACATAAAGACGCTACACCAGAGCAACGCGAACAAGAACGTGAATGCAACGTTGGTGTGTACTGCTTCTGTGGCGGAAGACTGACCGCAAACATCGATCTTCTCGGCAACGATAACGTCCAAGGCGAGTACTACATCACCGATATGGTGGGCCTCTATGTAAGCCAAGGTGAGCCTGTTGCTGCCGTCCACGTTGACGACTACAAAGAAGCGCTGGGAGTCAACTCCCGCTCCGAGCTTGCTGTTGCTACCCGTATCATGCAGGAGCGCATCAACGAGCACTGGATGAGCCAAGGCGTCACCATGCTGGATCCAACCTCGGTTTGGATTGGCCCCGAGGTCACGCTTGGCATGGATACCGAGGTTCTCCCTCAGACCATGCTCTATGGCAAAACCTCAATTGGCGAGAATTGCGTGATAGGTCCTAACACTCGTCTAACCGATACCTGCGTTGGCAACGACGCTATTGTCGACGAAACTGTTGCCATTAACGCACAAGTTGACGATTACGCCACTTGTGGTCCTCGCGCTTATCTTCGTCCAGGTACGCACCTTATGCCCCACGCTAAAGCCGGCACACATGTTGAAATCAAAAACTCAACTATCGGCGAAGGCTCCAAGGTTCCTCACCTCTCTTACATTGGTGATACTACCATGGGCTCTGGCGTCAATATTGGTGCAGGCTCAATTACGTGCAATTACGATGGTTACCACAAGTTTAAGACCCACATTGGCAACAACGTCTTTGTTGGATCCGATACCATGATGGTAGCACCTGTTTCAATTGGTGATGGCGCACTTGTGGGGGCAAGTTCGTGCATTACAAAGGATGTACCAGCAGATGCGCTTGCACTCGAGCGCTCTGAGCAAAAAATTGTTGAGGGATACGCCGCTCAGAGGCGTCACAAGCTTGAGAAAGAGGACTAGATGTTCGAGAACCTGAGTGAACCACTGTTAGTTGCTAGAAATATCAAGCTCTATACCGGTACAGGTAATCCTGAACTGGCTCGTAAGGTTGCAGACATTCTTCACCTAGAGCTACAAGGCCTTCTTCTTGAGAAGTTTGCTAACGGAGAAATCTACGCTCGCTTTGATGAATCTGTCCGCGGCGATGAGGTTTTCTTCATTCAGTCTTTGGCGGGTGTCAACGTCAACGACCTAGTTATGGAAACGCTGATTGTTGCTGACGCTGCAAAGCGCGCATCTGCTAACAGCTTTACTGTAGTTATCCCTCACTACGCATACGCTCGTCAGGACCGTAAAGCTGCTGCACGTGAGCCTATTACTGCTCGTCTTATGGCAAACTTACTTGAAAATGCTGGTGTTGATCGTGTCATTACTCTTGATCTTCACCAAGGTCAGATTCAAGGCTTCTTTGACATCCCCGTTTCTCACCTAACCGCCCTATATCTTTTGGGTGATTACTTTAAGAGCAAATCACTTGACTGGGAGAATACCGTTGTTGTTTCCCCTGACATGGGTCGTGCAAAAGCAGCCAAAAAACTCTCTGACTATCTTGATTGCGGACTTGCTATTGCACATAAAAGCCGTCCACGCCACAACGAGAGTGCTGTTATGGGCATTATCGGTGATATTAAAGGCAAAACCTGCATTGTTAATGATGACATGATTGATACCGCAGGCACCCTTTGCGCATCTGTTGTAAAGCTAAAGGAAATGGGCGCTGGCGACATTTATGTCTGCGCTACTCACGGTGTCTTCTCTGGTCCTGCAATTGAGCGTCTCAATAATGCTCCTATCGAGGAGTGCATTGTTACTGATGCAATTCCTTGTCCAGCAGCAAACCAGAAAGGCTCCAAGATCAAGACAATCACCATTGCAAACGAGCTTGCCGAGGCAATCTATGCTGTCTACACCGATAGACCTGTCTCTGACATCTTTGGTGGCGATTTCAACCTATAGAGCATTTCTTACAAAGACTAATCCTCGTAGTATGCTTTTACGATGAGAACTTCATCTATAAAATTTTTCTAACTAATAATTCCACTCCAAAACTTTGGAGTGGAATTATATATAAGCTTATTCTTATTGAGCAAAGTCAAATATCGTCTTAGTTTGTTCTAAATAACTCATTGCCCATATCTCTATAATCCATGCTATTTCTTTTTGGATGTCTACTTTGAACCTGAAGAACTACTGCTATCCGATTTAGAATTTTGATCATTCAGATGGTCTAAATTCCAAGGAAATGGTGCCTTTGGCGCATAAGAAATGTCACCAAAATCATCCTCACGATGGTTGTAATGCTGGAACAAATATTCCACATCTTTCAATTTAACGCGAATAGTCCTTGGATTATTTGCTTCTCTTGTAAGTACAGCATCTTCGACGTTCTCAAATTGATCTGATGAAGCAACCATCAGCGGATAAGAAAGTCCATCATCGGATAAATCTTTTGTATAAATTTTTGCAGGTAAAACTCTTCCACTTGGATAAAAAAGAGCACAAAAACCATTTTTATGTACTGAAAAGAAATAACTCGAATTTGTTTCTTTGATATTCTTCTGAATAGCTTTTAAGTCTAAATCAGGCTCATTTTTATCGGCATGATCAACATATATAACCTCCCAGACACCTGGGAGTGTTGCAGCAAAATTAACAACTTTACCATTGTCATAAGCAATTTGAGAAGTATCTTCAGGGTTATCAGTTAACTTTTGATAATCAGAAACGGCAGATTTTCCTGTGAACCTAAGACGCTGCTTATCTTTATCATAAGTCAGCTCATCTGTCGTGTTATCTTCTTCATAAAAGCATGAAATGGTTGAACCCTCTTTGATAGTCCATTTGCCTTGATCTACCTTACCATCGAAATGATGCAATTCATGAGTGCCATCACTCTTAAAAATGTAATGTGGAACGGTACCATCTTTATATGCCTGATTTAATATTCCCGCATGGTCATAAGTCTGACCTGCTTTATCACCAGCTCCTGCAGCAGAATCAACCTGCCATACACCAATAATAATCTTTTTGATATCTCCATCTAATGTTGGATTATCTGGCTGTTCTGCAAGCGGTGTTGAATTCCATTCAGCCTTGAGATCCTCTTGAGAGAAGCCCTTGCTTTGATCTTTATCCTTATTGTCTCCTTGATTTTCATCTGCGTTCTGTCCATTAAAAACCTGCATAAACGTACTACATCCGGTAAGAAGACCTACCGTAGTTGCTGCCGCTAATCCGGTAAAAGAGCGACGAGTAAACAGTTCTTTTCGCATAAATTTCTCCTATGTTCACATACTCGCACTACACCAATACATAGTGTAATAGAAATACACTAAGAACACTAATACACTCTAAAGCTCTTAGTTATAACTGGGTTAATAAATAGTTCCAGTTGATTCACTCGTAACATCAATCTTATGCTTTACAGCGACTGATAATGCAACTTCAAGACCACGTGCCATAACCTCAATAGGAAGACTCGCAGTATTTACTGGCTGCTTTGTTGCCTGTTCGGTTGCAAAAGGAACATGCATAAAAGCTCCGCGCGCATTAGGATACTTTGTAGCAAGAACATGCAGCATGGAATACATCACATCGTTGCAGACATACGTACCTGCTGTATACGACAAAGCAGCAGGAATGCCTGATTCATTCATTGCCTCTGTCATAGCGCGAACGGGAAGCGTTGCAAAATAAGCATCGGGACCATCTTCAACAATCCTCTGAGCATGTGGTTGGTTGCCATCATTGTCAGGAATACGAGCATCCCGATAATTGATTCCCACAAACTCCGGAGTAATCTTTGCGCGGCCTCCTGCCTGCCCAACACAAAGTACGATATCAGGATTAATATGATCAATTGCTGTAGACACTACATCAGCGCCTACCCCAAAGACTACAGGAATTTGAAGCTTAACAACTTTAGATCCAACAATACTATCCGGAAGTACTCTAATAGCTTCCCACGCTGGATTTATCTTCTCGCCACCAAAAGGCTGAAAACCGGTTACAAGAATTGTTGGCACAACAACCTCCATCAATTACTACAGAAACAGTGTTAGATAAGCAACAAACAACATCGCTAAATACAGTACAAACTACAGGTAAAATCATTTGATACAAAGACAAATACAAAAAGTTGAATAATATGTTACATTCCGTAAACAGAATCATTCTTATCATCAAAGAAAGATACATACACGTGCAAAGACAATCGCAGTATAAGCTCAACAACTCTCCCAAACAGAAGCAATCATGTGAGCATCCTAAAATTCCCATGCTTATCTGTGGACTTGGTAATCCTGGAGAAAAATATGCTCATACGAGACATAACATTGGCTTTGCAGTAATCGACGTACTTGCTGCCCGCTATAACGTACACTACTGGAAAAATGAAGCGGGTTGTCAAGTGTCTACCATTAACATCACAAATGCTAGCGGTCAGTCACAAAAAATTATCCTTGCTAAACCATGGGATTTTATGAACACAAGTGGAGGTCCTCTCTGCAAACTTGCACGTGCACATAACATAACTGCTGATCAGATACTTGTTATTCATGATGAAATTGATCTCGAAGACGAACATATTCGTTTTCGTACAGGTGGTGGACTCAATGCCCATAATGGCCTACGCTCCATTGCTGACAAATTAGGAACTCGTGATTTTATGCGTCTACAGTGTGGTATTAGTCGGCCACCTGGTCGCATGACAGTTGCAAATTATGTATTAAAAGAGCTTAAAGGTGTCTCGCTTACAAATTTTTATATAGAAGCAGAAGCTGCTGCAGATAAAGTTGAAGAGCTTATCCATTTATAAAATTTTTCATCAATACAAGAAAAAAGAACTTATATAAGAACGTTTCACATCATCAATTTCAACTTCATTATAAGCATGAATTTGCAATGCAAACAGCTTTTCTCGCCACATAAATTCTAGCGGCGTTATACAATATTACCTGTGTGTTTTTTGACCGCTACCCAGGCGGTCATTTAATTGTTAGCAAGTTGAGCACAGTCTCAATCAGCTGCACGAGGATACCTAATTCGGGAGAGGAGTACCACTGAATGTATAAAATCCTCGAAAAGACTCAGTTCTCAGAGAAGGTTTTTAAGTTCCGCATCGAGGCACCACAGATGGCTAAGCATGCCCATGCTGGCCAGTTCCTAATGGTTCGCGCAAACGAGTGTGGTGAGCGCGTCCCATTTACCTTTGCGGATTGGAATCCTGAAGAGGGTTGGGTCGAATTCATCTTTATGGTAATTGGCAAGACTACCCAGATGCTTTCCACCTATGAGGTTGGTGACTCACTACAAGACGTCACTGGTCCTCTGGGTGAGCCTACCGAGATGGGCGAAGGCAAATGGGCAGTTATCGGCGGCGGCGTTGGCCTTGCTATCGCCTTCCCTGTTGCTCGTCAACTTGTAGCAGCTGGCCGTGAGGTTCACGCAATCATGGGCGCTCGTACCAAAGAGCTGCTGCTGCTTGAGGATCAGTTCCGTTCCATTTTGGACGACGATCACATCCACATCACCACAGACGATGGTTCTCTTGGTGAGAAGGGCGTTGTAACCGCACCTCTCGAGCGTCTTCTACAGGACAAGCAGGTTGACCGCGTATTCTGCGTTGGCCCAGTTCCTATGATGAAGTTCTCCACTCTCACTGCTGAGAAGTACAACACGCCTATCATCGCTTCTTTGAACCCAATCATGGTCGACGGTACTGGTATGTGCGGTTGCTGCCGTGTTGAAGTTGGTGGCGAGACCAAATTTGCTTGTGTTGACGGCCCTGATTTTGACGCAACCAAGGTTGACTGGAACGATCTTCGTGCGCGTCAGGCAGCCTACCTCACCGAGGAAGGTCAGTCCATTAAAGCTTACGAGGAGACGAGGTGCGCATGCCACAGGTAAACGGTCGCTACATTCCAAACGTCAAGGCACCTCGTACAGCTGACAACGAAGAGCCAGCTGCAGAGCGAGCACAAGACTTCCGCCCTGTCGACAAGGGCTTCACTAAAGAGATGGCAATTGCAGAGGCAAACCGCTGCTTGGATTGTAAGAATCCACTGTGTGTTCAGGGCTGCCCTGTAAACATCAACATTCCTCGTTTCATCGAGGCTATCCGTGCAGAGGAGTTTGGTCGCGGTCTTGACATCATCCGTGAGTCTTCTATGCTTCCTGCAGTTTGTGGTCGTGTTTGCCCACAGGAGAACCAGTGCGAGGGCGTCTGCATCATGGGTAAGCGCAGTGAACCAGTTGCTATTGGTCAGCTCGAGCGCTTCCTTGGCGATCAGCCTGAGCTTGCTTCCAAGCCAGCAATCGCACCAAAGAACGGCAAGAAGGTTGCAGTTGTAGGCTCCGGTCCTTCTGGTATTGCTTGCGCTGGCGAGCTTGCTCGTAACGGCTTTGACGTTACCGTTTTTGAGGCTTTCTTCACCGGCGGCGGTGTTCTTGTCTACGGTATTCCTGAGTTCCGTCTTCCAAAGGCTGTTGTTAAACGCGAGATTGACGGTCTCCAAGAGCTGGGCGTTAAATTTGAGTACAACTCTGTTGTCGGTCGTATCACCGATGCAGATGAGCTCTTTGAGCAGGGCTTTGACGCAATCTACATTGCAACTGGCGCTGGTCTTCCAAAGCTTCTCAACATCCCTGGCGAGAATCTGCCTAACGTCTTCTTTGCAAACGAGTACCTCACCCGTGTTAACCTTATGAAGGCTAACAAGTTCCCTGAGTACGATACTCCAACCAAGCACGGCAAAAACGTTGTTGTCTTTGGTGGAGGTAACGTTGCTATGGACGCTGTCCGTACTGCTAAGCGTCTTGGCGCTGAACGTGCAATTATTGCTTACCGTCGTACTGAGGACGAGATGCCTGCTCGTCGTGCAGAGCTTCACCACGCAAAGGCTGAGGGTGTTGAGGTACTTCCTCTTGTCTCTCCTCTTGAGTTCATCGCTGGCGAAGATGGCACAGTTTGCGCAGTTCGCGTTCAAAAGATGGAGCTCGGCGAACCTGACGCTGATGGACGTCGTCGTCCAGTACCTATCGAGGGCGCCATCGAGGACATTCCTTGCGATGTTGCAATTTCTGCAATCGGCACTAACGCTAACCCATTCGCAAAGATGATCGGTGACATTAAGCTCAACAAGTGGGGCTACATTGAGGCCGACGAAGAGGGCCGTACTTCCGATCCTCGCATCTGGGCTGGTGGCGACATCGTGACTGGTGCTGCAACCGTCATTCTGGCAATGGGCGCTGGTAAGATAGCAGCCGCTTCCATTACCAAACACATTGGTTAATTGACGGTTCCCACTCTAGATTCCCCGTTTTCATTACAATAAACATAAACCCCAGCTGTTAAAGCAGCTGGGGTTTTCTCATATTCTTCACCAGTAACATCTCTAATTGAGCGCAATTGAACTCAAAGACAGCTATCACAAACTTATTGAGCTCCTACTATTGTTTTATCTCCAAAAGCCCACTTGGAGTCATTTCAAATACGGCATCAAACTTTGATTGTTGTGCAACATTGAGATGATGAGTTACCTCAATCATGGTAACTCCGCTTAGACCAAGCAGGTTATTCTCGACCTCAGTAGCCATGCGTGTGTCCAATGCAGACGTAGCTTCATCAACAAGCAGTAACTTCTTTCCATACAGTAAGGCTCGCGCAATAGCAATCCTCTGTCTTTCACCTCCTGAGAAGCGCTTTCCGTTCTCTTCCACTGGAGTGTCAAGTCCTTTTGGAAGAGCCGCAACTACCTCTGAGAGGCCAGACTTTTTAATAGCTTCATCGATTTGCTCATTCGAATACGAACTTCCCAGCGTAATGTTATTTTTTAGCGTATCGTCAAACAAATACACATTCTGGTGAATCATTGCCGGATCACATGAAATATCTCTTGAACCGTCAATCAGAATGTCTCCGTCCTGAGGTTCTATCTGGCCTGAAATCAGTTTTAAAAGCGTACTCTTTCCACTCCCGCTTTTTCCAATAATCGCATACTTCCTCCCGGTCTTAAAACGCGCAGATATCTTAGACACTCCGGAAATTGAATCAGGGTATTTATAAGTAACATTTTTTAGCTCAATTTCACGCTCTACGTCATAGTGCCGTGCCTCGTTGTCGAACGAAGTTTCTTCATCGTCGCGTATAACCACCTTTAAAACCGGGTAGGCAGCCTTGACTTTTCCAAGCAATGAAGCAAATGTTGAAGCGGGCGTAATTACCTGACCTGACAGCTGTGTTACAGCCACAACACTACCAAGAGAAACAAATCCTTGCACCGCAAAAATACCTGTTATGCCCATAATAATAAATTGAGATGAAACCGAGATTGCTGTAACAAGCCCAGATATAAGAGCCGTAACTTCAGATAAATGTGCCTTCTTACCTTCCAACTGCTGCGCAACCATCAAGTGTCGGTTTGTAAAATTGCTTTCTTTATGAAATGACCTAATAACATCAATTCCAAGCGATATGTCACGAATCTGCCCGTTATACGAAACCGTATTTTTTACGATCTCCTCTTGGCAATGTGTAAGTTGTTTTGTAAACATTCCGGGAATGATTGTTGGAATTGCCATCACAAGTATCGAAATTACTGCCACTATTGGATTTATATACAAAAGTAAGAGACTCGCAATAGTAATTTCGCAGCATGAAGAAAATGCATCAAGCAGTCCGCCAAGCCAATCTTTTTCAATGGTATCCATATTCTGACTTAAAAGAGAAAGAAACTCAGCACTGTTCTCATTCATGTCTACAATATCATTTCTGCGCAAATAAGCCTTCACGGCAGAATTTCTCATCTTAATTACGGTGTCGCGAACCAGGCGGGCGCGCACATATCCCTGTAGCATAAGAAGGATGCCAGTTGCTATAGCATATATACAGCACAAACCTATAAATTTAAGTAACAGAGCAATATCTCCTGAAATAATGACTTCAGAAACCGTATTGAGAAGTGCACTCAGTAAAAAAGCCACACCGGCAACGACGCAAGAACTCATAATTTGTACTAATACAAAAATGATCACGTTTCGTTTACTGGCATTCTTTAAAAGATACTTTACGCTCATGTATCTCTCTCCTCTCTCTTTGACGAGTACATCATCTCGAAAGAGGAGGAGACCATCCATAACATCTCGTGACAATTCTTGTATTACCTCAAATGTTAAGTATCCATGCAAAGTATCAAAATAATGAGAATGACACGTAAAAACTTCGACTTTTGGTAATGAGAACTGTGAGCTGCCCTACTCACTGTCTTTGAGCGCTTAGGCTTAGTTTTAAGCGTCTAAGTTTAATTTTAAGCGCTTAGATTCTCTTCAACAAAAGCGCGTACCATTTCCGCATTATCATGTTGGCCGATAAGTTCCATATACGGAATAATCGTCTGCATTATTGAACGTGCCTTCTCAATATTTCCACTACGAAATTCAGATCGACCAATCAAATAAAAAATCACCGGTAAAAGTATCTGTTCATGACTTTCAATACTCAAATCTCTTGCCAGATACGCATGCTGAGCAGCTTCTTCAAACCTTCCCTCAAGGTCTAAACAGGAAGATATATTAACCTCAAGGTTGATACGGACAACCATAAAGTCATTGCTGCTCGATTGTTGATCAGAAAGGTTTCTTGCAAGTTCTTCTCCCACTCGAATAGCCTTAATACGGGCTTCCTTTTGTTGAAGCGCTACAACCATCAAACCAATTATTTCAGCTTCAATAGGAGATAAAAGTTCATGTCGAAAATCAGATAGGTCAATATGAGGCTTTGTAAGCTCCAAAGCCTCATATAATTTGACATATGAATCTTCGGGATCTTTATTCTGCTTAAGTTGTGCGGCTGCCTGTATAAGCAAAACTGACTGTCGCTCCAATGCATGAGATGCATCATTTTTATCCAAGCTCTCCAGCAAGGATAGGCCTTGTTGGATTTTACCTGTTTCTATAAGCAGACTTGCTCGTCTTGTAATCTCATTAAAGCTACGCTGGCAATCACTTTGATAAAAAACATCACAAAGCTGATAGGTACTCGCTCCAAGTCTGCTTAACAATGCGTCGAGAATTACCTTGGAGGGCATCTGGCGGCCATTTTCAATTCTTGAAAGAGAAACCGGAGAACAGATACCCTCTGCAAGCTGCTCCTGCGTCAATCCCTTACTATGACGAAGAGAATAAATGGTCTCTCCTAAAGAATTCCCTTTCAAATTTCATCCCGCCTTTAATTGTATTTGCCATCAAAATATGACAAAGACTACGAGAGCACAAACTCCCTGACGCGAGCAGCAATGCCCTCGGCATCCAAGCCAAAGTGTGAAAGTAGTACGTCACCAGGAGCGGAGGTGCCAAACGTGCGCATACCAGCAAAGCGCATAGGCGTTGGCAGCTGCTCAGCAAGAAGCTCAGCAACTGCAGCTCCAAGACCTGTTGCCACGTTATGCTCCTCAACAGTTACTACATGACGGGTCTTCTCGGCAGAAGCCAAAATAACTTCCTCGTCCAAAGGCTTAATGGAAAACACATCGATAACCTCGGCAGAAATCTTCTCCTCTGCCAGCAAGTCTGCTGCAGCAAGTGCTTGAGCAACCTCCACACCACAGGCAGCAATTGTGACATCTGTACCCTCTCGCAAGACATTTGCAAAAGGCAGACCGCCCTTGAAGGACTCGTCGTAAATATCGGCAACTTTGTGACGACCCATACGCACATAAAACGGGCCATCAGCCTCGGCAGCAAGCCTGAGCGCTGCCCTAGTAGCATTGTAATCTGCAGGAACAAGCACGCGCATCTGAGGCAGGGCACGCATCATGCCAATATCCTCAAGAGACTGGTGAGTAGCGCCGTCCTCTCCTACCGTAATACCTGCATGTGTTGGGCAGATCTTTACGTTAAGACCGGAATCACAGACGGTGTTTCTAATCTGATCATAGGCGCGACCGGTTGCAAACACAGCAAACGAGCCGGTAAACACAGTACGTCCTGTGAGCGAAAGTCCTGACGCAACGCCCACCATGTTTTGCTCGGCAATGCCCACGTCAACCATGCGCTGTGGGAAAGCTTTCTGGAGGTCAGCAAGTTTAGTGGAGCCAGCAAGGTCAGCATCAACGGCAATAATATCGTGACCCTCGTTAACCAGCTCAACAAGAGTCTGACCATATGCCTCACGAGTTGCTCTAGACATTGGCAACCTCCTTACCTTCACCCTGAAGATCAATCAAAAGAAGCTCTCTTGCTGCATCAAGTTCTTCTCGCGCAATGTCAGCTTGACCTGCCGAAGGAGCGTTTCCGTGCCAGGAAGCCTTGTCTTCCATAAACGAAACACCCTTGCCTTTGACAGTCTGGCAAATAACCACAGTAGGTGCGGTATTTCCTGCTTCGCGACCATCTCGTGCGGTGAGAAGGGCCTTGCGCACCGAGACGACCTCGTGACCGTTAACGCGCAGCACGTTCCAGCCAAAGGAACGGAACTTCTCGTCAATATCACCAAGAGAGCACACGTCGGTTACGTGGCCGTCAATCTGCAAGTTGTTGAGGTCCACAATGGCAATGAGATTATCCAGCTTCTGGTGAGCAGCAAACATGCATGCCTCCCAGTTAGAGCCCTCCTGCAGCTCGCCGTCGCCCAGAAGGACAAAAACCTTCTTGGCACGCTCGCCGCTTGCCAGAGCGTCCATAGAAAGACCCAGAGCACATCCTGCGGCTACTGAGAGTCCTTGGCCAAGAGAACCGGAGCAAACTTCAATGCCAGGACATGCGTGACAGTCTGGATGACCCTGCAAGCGACTGCCAAGCTGGCGAAGGGTAACCATATCCTCGTCATGAAGCCAGTCAAGCAAGTGGTACGCAGCATACAACACAGGAGCTACGTGACCCTTAGACAGGAAGAATCTGTCCTCGGTGTGGTCCTCTGGGTTATTGTGGTTGTACTTCATCACTCCCGAGAAAAACAGTGTAGCCACAATATCTGCCGCACTCAGTGAGCCGCCGGGATGTCCTGACTTACTCTTCTCAAGCATGTCAATAACATCACGTCTTAGCGTATTAGCCGCTAACTTGAGCTCGTCATCAGTGAGATTGCGCTCGGGTAATGCAGATGTTCCCATTCTCATCCTCTCAAACAGGTGTCTAAATGGTTCTAACACAGTAGCCAAACAGACACCCAAATCAATACTTAAAATAAGTACGCCCAACCTAGGCCGGGCGTACTTCATCACTATTATTGCTGAGCCTTAACCTTTTCCCAGTCAGCCTCAAAAGATTTAAGACCGGCATCGGTCAAAGGATGCTTCAAACACTTCTTCAGAGCGCCAAATGGAACGGTTGCAATATCAGCACCAAGCAGAGCTGCCTGAGTTACGTGGTTTGGTGTACGAACAGAAGCAGTAATAATCTCTACGGTGTGGTCAACGTTTTTATCCCATGCGTAGTTCTCAATGCATGAAACTACGGTTGCAAGCTGCTCAATGCCGTCCTCACCAATATCATCAAAACGACCAACAAATGGTGAAATATAACGAGCACCTGCATTTGCAGCAAGAAGGGCCTGAGGTGCCGAGAAGATCAACGTCATATTGACACGGATTCCCTCAGAAGCAAGTTGATGAGTAGCAGCAAGGCTCTCGGCACAAATAGGAAGCTTAACAACAATATTTGGAGCAAGAGAAGCCAGGTGACGGCCTTCCTCAATCATGCCCTCAGTTGTTGTTGCCGTAGATTCTGCAGAAACAGGAAGACCTTCGCAGAGCTGGGCAATCTTAACCATATGAGATTCAAAGTCAGCTAGCTTACCACCAATCTTTGCATACAGTGATGGGTTAGTAGTAACGCCTGCCAAGCAGCCCCAGCTTAAAGCCTCAGAAATCTCATCGATATCCGCAGTGTCAATAAAGAACTTCATGTGTAATCCTTCCCTGTACAAACTTAAACGAGTTTGGAAACGTACGTCGTACTAAGAAAGAGCTAATCACATTGTACAGATTCTTATGTACCGTCTGTGGTGAGAAACCCAAAACAAGTGCAAAAAGACCGTTTACCCTTCAAACACCTTATCAATTTTGCTGCGAACGTATGTGGAAGCAAAGACAAGATCTTCTTTCCAGTTCTCGTTTCCGGTGTACCACATCTCTGCAACAAAACGTCTAACACCCTGAGGAACAAGCTGTGACAGAGCGCCCTCATAGTCAGTGGTACCCGTAGAGAATGGAATCTCACGATAAGCGCCAGCAACAGTCTCTTTTAGGTGAGCTGCCAAGATATGACCTGCACCAAGAGCAATATCATCAGCAACAGTATTGCCGTAAATAAACGATGCATTGGTAAGATTGCCAGCGTCGGGATAAACACCAAGGTAAGGGCTCTTGATAAGGTTTACGTAGTGCATGGCCTTCTCGACCGTATCCATAAAAGGAGTTTCCATGGTCTCAAAGCCCATAACAATACCCGCCTTAGCAGCCATTTCTACAGCCTTAGCCAGGTTCTCCTCAAAATACTTGCGCGTATCCTCTGCACCGTCCTCGTAGTACACATCATAGCCAGCAAGCTGAATGGTGTGAAGTCCCAAGTCACCCGCAAGATCAAGTGCCTTCTGCATAATCTCAAGACTACGCTCACGAGTTGCCTGATCACGAGAACCAAAAGGGTACTTACGATGACCAGAAAGGCACATAGAGCCCAGGCGAACACCAGAGTTTACCATTGCCTGACAAACTGCTGCACGCTCCTCACCGCTCCATTCAAGGCGAGAAAGACGAGCGTCAGACTCATCAACGGAGATCTCAACATAATCAAAGCCAGACTCTCCTGCTATGCTGAGGCGCTCTTCCCAAGAAAGATCAGTTGGAGTGGCCTTCTCATAAAGTCCTAGCTGATACTTGGACATATCTTCTCCTTTTAAAAACAGACGGCCTTATAAAAGACCGCCTGACTGAAACAAATTCTACTCACTGAACAGGCTTTAATGATTACCCTGTCCGTAGTAGGCATTTGGACCATGCTTGCGCATGTAGTGCTTGTCCTGAAGGTACTGTGGTGCCTCCTGAACTTTAGGGTTATTGAGCTCGGTGAGTGTTGCCATCTTAGCAACCTCCTCGATGACTACAGCGTGGTACACAGCAGCCATGGCATCTTTACCCCAAGAGAAAGGACCGTGGTTGTGAAGGAGCGTTCCAGGAACCGCAATTGGATCCAAGTTAGCAAAGCCCTCAACAATAACGTTTCCGGTCTCAAGCTCATATGCACTCTCTACCTCGCCCTTAGTTAGGCTGCGCACGCAAGGAATATCTCCATAGAAATAATCTGCGTGTGTGGTGCCATAGCAAGGAATAGAGCGTCCAGCCTGTGCCCAAGAAACAGCGTGGGTTGAGTGAGTGTGAACAATTCCGCCGATCTTATCGCCCCATGCACGATACAAACAAGCATGAGTTGGAGTATCGGAAGATGGGTTCAACTCACCCTCAACAACATTGCCATCAAGATCACAGACAACCAAGTTCTCCGGGCTGAGCTCCTCATAAGAAACACCCGATGGCTTGATAACAAACAGACCACGTTCACGATCAAGTCCAGAAGCATTACCCCAGGTAAAAACTACCAGGCCATGCTTTGGCAGATCCATATTTGCTTCATATACTTCATCACGAAGCTCTTTAAGCATCATAAAGACTGCTCCTTAGAGAACACTGCGGAATGGAACGTTTGGCTCGTGATCGAAGCAATCATGGAAGCCACGGTCATGATGGTAAGCAAAGCGGTCCTTATCCTGTGGATAGGTGTAGTGGCCGCCAACCTCCCAGAAGAATGGGTGGAACTTGTAGTCAAGACGATCCTTGCGCATGTCCCAAAGAACCTTGATCTCCTGGACGTCTGCCTGGAAGTTTGTCCAAACATCGTGATGAATTGGGATAACAACCTTGGACTGAAGGGCCTCAGCCATGCGGAGCATATCGGTTGCTTCCATCTTGTCCTGGATACCAATTGGGTTGCAACCATAAGCGCCAAAGCAGACGTCTACGCCACCAAACTCCTTAGCGATGTCTTTGCCGTGCTTAGCAAAGTAAATGGAGTAGTGAGAGTCACCAGAGTGATAGATGTTTCCACCAGGGGTGACAAAGAGATAGTTAACTGCCTTTTCATCCATGTCCATTGGGCACTTACCCCAGAGGTCAGGGCGGTTCTCAGAAGTATCAGTAGTGGTAACAATGATAGTGCGGTCAAAGGAATCGTATGCAACGATCTCCATGTCCTTAATCTTGACACGGTCACCAGGCTTAACAACAATACACTGCTCGCGTGGAACACCCCAGCCAACCCAAATGTCAACTGCATCCTTAGGACCAATAAATGGAACAGGAATCTCTTTGCCATTCTCGTCAGTGGTAGTCATGTTGTTGTTAACAACATGAGCTGCAAGCTCCTTGGACATGTGATCCTGGTGAATGTGAGTTACCACAACAGCGTCAAGGTTCTTGATAGCAAATGGATCAATAACAAATGGAACGTTACGAAGATTTGGCTGCATCTTACGAACGCCCGCCATGTTTGCCATCTGGTGACCAGGCTTCATGAGACCGTCACCGTGAGTACGCTTACCATTGCCTGCCCAGAAATCAACAGCAACGTTTGCTCCACCAGGAGTCTTAAACCAAATACCAACGCAGCCGAGCCACCACATTTCAACCTGGCCTGGCTCTACTACGGCATTATCAATCTCTTCGTTAAGCCACGTTCCCCACTCAGGGAAGGTACTCATAATCCAACTGTCGCGTGTGACGTCTTTCAAATCTGCCATTACGCGCTCCTTTCTAAAAACATAGACTAGTACTTGGTGTATGTGCAGGTAGTTTGAGAGGTGCTCAGGACTTCGCCTGCATGCTCAGAAGCTCATCCTGAGCACTCTCTACAAAACGCAGCTTTACTCCACTACTTTGTAGAGAGCTAGCTGGTCTGTCTCACGATATGCAGCAACAATGTAATTGCTGCCGTCATGCTTATACACCATGCAGTTTGCCGGCCCAAGGTCATGGTCGATAACGTCTACGGTGTACTGACCGTCAACGTATCTAACAAGTAACAAATCGCGACCATCTTTGCGGTTACCAATAACCGCGCACTTCTCGCCATTAAGGTCTGCTGCCCAAAGCGCATGAAGGAAGCTGCGTTTCTGTGGGTCACACCAAACCTGCTCGTAGCGATCGCGAGTCTGTCCTTCGTGCCAAATTGCCAGCGTATCACCATGGAACTTGGAGAAAGTAAGAATCTCCAGCTTGCCGTCGCCGTCAAAGTCTGTTGCAACAATGTCGCTTGTTGGCTGAACCAGAAGGCAAGTGACATCCCAAGAACCCTCGGGGGTTGTTGGTGGCACATATCTAAACACGCCTGCGGCGGTTGAGATCAAAGCGTACGATTTATCAGGTGCAGTCCAGAAACCATGGTTCTGAACTTGATAGTTAGCAACACAAGTCAGCTTAAGCTGGTTGTCTACCGTGTACTGCTCAAGGTTATCGCTTAAAGGAGCAGCCCAAACAGCACCTGGAGTGCGCCAATCATCCTTGACGCCCGTCTCAGCTCCACCCTTGATAGAGCAAGCAAGAACCCAAAGCTGACCGTCGGCAGCCTTTAGGATGCCAAAACGGTGAACATAGGGAAGATCGCAGAGAATCTGCTCAGACCACGAACCATCTGCTTGCTTGGTATAGGATGCAATTGCCGCGTCATCTCCACCAAAGTTTGGCGAGAAGAACTTGCGGGTTGCAAGGAACTGATCTTTCCTGCCAGGGACCTGTGTAATGGTCATGACACCACCAGGGCCTGGAACAACAGTCTCCAGCGGCTCACCGTCAAGCGTAAAACGACGGATTGGACCGTCCTTCTCGACAGCAGCTAAAAAGCTTGGTGTATCTTCTCCCTCAAACATACCAAGCGCATAGCACTTAGGCATCTCGGCAAGAATTTTCTTTTCAAAAGTCATTAAAGTGCTCGATTCCTGAGAAACATAAACTATGCGGAAAACTTCTCTGCAGCACCGGTTTCCTTAAGCTTCTCCTCCATCTCTGCGTCAGAAAGAACATTGCGCAGACCAATGACGGTGACGCCAGCCTTAGCAGCATCGTCGTACATGTTCAGGAAGTTAAGAGGTGCAAAAACGATGTCATACTGACGAGCGGAGCTTACGCCCTCAGAAAGTGCGCAGTGATGAATCTTATCGACGCCCATGTTGAGCTTCTGAGTAACGCGCTCAGCGGTCATTTTCATCATCAGAGAAGTACCTGCGCCGTTTGCACATGCGACCAAAATCTTTGCGTTCATATTGACTCCTTCGATCAAACAAACTGATTACGGACACATTTTGTATATACCCATTTGAGCGCCACGCGGATTGCCTTTAGGGCAAATACTGCACCAAACAATGTGCCGAGTATTACTAATAACCCTGAGCAGATGGGGGTCTGCTCAGGGTAGGAAGAAAGAGGGCTACTTACTTTCCGCACTAGCTGCGGCGGCCTTCTGTGCACGAATTTCCTTGCACTTCTGATAATCCTCAACCTCCATAAAGTACGTGTCTTTATTTGCACGGTACTGGAGCTGTGGAATTGCGATAAGAGCAATAACAACAATTGCGAGACCTGCGTAGGACAGGAACTTCATGACACCGGTCATGATTGGCCAGACAACTGCCCAGTCCCACATGCCAAGGTATCCACCGTATGCAGCCATGCCAACCCAGCCAGCGATAAGAGCTGAACCGAAGACCTGGAGAAGACCAGAGATGAAAGGCATGATAAGAACTGCGCGGAGACCACCCTTGTTGTTTGCATAAACGCCGATGGTAGCGTTATCGAAGAACAATGGAACAAAGCCTGCAATAACAACAACTGGAGACTTGAGAAGCAGCAGAGCTGCAATTGCCAGGAACTGGCCAGCTGCACCCATGAGGAAGCCAAGAGTAACTGCGTTTGGAGAACCAAAACCGTAGGTAACTGCGCAGTCGACACCTGGGACGGAACCCTTAAGAAGCTTGTTAGAAATACCCTGGAAAGAGTTGGTGAGCTCGGTAACAAAGGTACGAACACCAAGCTGCAGGATAGAAAGGTAAACAGCAAACTGGAAGGAAGTGGTCATGATGTAGAAGAAGAAATCCTGACCTGGCTTCATGAACTTGTTTTCAAGCAAGAAATCCTGACCAAGAACAGCAAGAATAACACCAAAGAATGCTGTCATAAGAATTGCAGTTGCAACGAGATTCTCATTGAAAATCTTCAGAAAACCTGGAAGCTCAATATCCTCGATGCGCTTAGACTCCTTCTTAGAGTGCTTAGCAAGCCACTCGGAAGCCTTAGATGCACAATAAACACCAAACATCTGCTGATGAGCAATGGTAAGGCCAGCGCCATCAGTAAGATCCTGAGTAGGTCCAATACAAAGGTTAGAACCAACTGCCCAGTAAAGACCAAGAAGAATAGTCATGACTGCAAGGATAGCAACGTCGTTAAGCTGTGGGAAGCAGAAGAGGATGAGCCAAAATGCAGTTGCTGCCTGTTGAACCTGGACATGACCAGTAGTAAAGATTGCACGAAGCTTAGTCTGCTTCTTAAAAGCAACCAGAACAATGTTCAGAATAAAAGCGAAGAGCAGCAGAAGCATAACAGAGGAGAAAGAACGACCTGCAATAAATGCAGGCGCATCAGCTGCCTCCATGCCTGCCTGTACGGCGTTCTGGCCAAAGTATGGGTCAATGACCATTGCAGAAAGGTTGAAACGAGCTTCAAGTCCAACGAGAACTGGACGGAATGCAGTTACCAGACCACCAGAACCAACCAAGAGAATCTGATAACCAATGACTGCCTTAAGGAAACCAGCGAGTACGTCGTACCACTTCTTCTTAAGAAGAATGTAGCCAATAGCAACAATCAAACCGATGAAATAGGCTGGCTGAGTCAAGAAGTTACTCGCAAACCATTTCCAAATACCAAGAACGATATCCATTGATACCCCTTTCAAAGGGTCCTACATACTTACCTTCTGCAGCCCACACTACAAAAGGAAATCCTCAATACTGTGTACACAAAAACGTACACAACAACATGCTTACTCAGAGATAAGCTTGTCAATCTCCAAGAGCTCTTCTGGAGATTGAATATTCTTTAGGCGCTCAAGAACCTCTTGATTCATAAGTACCTGAACGAGCATCTGCATATTCTTAAGGTGTGCTTCTTGATCGGTTGCGCTCAGAGTAAAGAAGGTCTTAACCTGCTTCTCTTCATCGCCATCCTCAAAATTAACGGGAACATCGGAGTGCATAAAACCAATAGCAGTCTTACCATTAGAGCCAATGCGAGCAGTAGAATGTGGCATTGCAACGTTTGGAACGATAACAATGTAAGGACCATACTTTTTTATACACTCGATAATATCGTCTGCATACTCTGGATTAACTGTTCCATCAGCCTCCAGTGGTTTGCAGCACTCTCTAATTGACTCTTCCCAAGTCATAGGGGTTTTTACGAATGCATAATGATTCTGCTCATAAATATCGCGAAGTAACATGCGATTCACTCCTCTCCAGTAGACTACTGTGAATCTTCTTCTTATGTTGGACTATAGCAAGACCACACAAGAACACGTTGCTTAATGAGAAAAACCTGAATGTTCTGAACACTTCAACAATTAGATAAATAATTTATATGACATTTGACTTGCTATATTACAAATTTCCCTATTTGTTGAACGTTTAGAACGTTTTACCAATCGAATCGATAATGTCAGTATAGCTAAAGTTGGGAGTTAATCAATACTTATTTATGCTCACTTTAGAGATTTACGTCATAAAAACCGTTGACCGTTAAAAAATATCCGTTTAAGTATTCAAAACGTTCATCATGTAGGGTAAGATACACTAAGGTTCGCCGAAAAGCTTCTGTGCAATTGTTCATGAACCATTCAAAAGATACTAACAATTTGTACGATGTTTTTCGCGAAACTGAATTAGTTAAAAGTCTTATATAATATATTGTTACATAAGACTCCTAGCTGTAGAAATGGTGACGTCAAATCACAGCAAACTGTTCTTTTTCACGAGCTTCTTATGAGCTCCATACGAGTTTCTCACGAGCAGTCGAGTTTCTCGCTAACGTGTACTTGAAAAGTTTGCAACTATTTCTATAGGTTTACCAGCAGTTTGAGTTCTATTGGGGGATTCATGGCCACAAGTCGTTCATTTGTAACATCACGCAGAAGTTCTATCATGAGTCTTCTTGAACAATACCGCCAAGTTTCCGTAAGCGATCTTGCTGATAGGTTCGAAGTTTCTTCACTTACTATCCGTCGCGATCTTGATGAACTTGAAGCTCAAGGTCTCATTTCTCGAAGCTATGGCATGGCTACGTTGCTTGACCCACTCTCTACGGGCCTCAGTTCTAACCAAGTGACCGCAAAGTTCAAGCTTGCCCAAGCTGCGGCAAAACTAATTAAAGATGGCGATACGGTCTTCATTAATACCAGCTCAACTGCCATTAAAGTTCTGGAATTTATTACTGCTGAGAACATCACAATTGTTACCAATAACGGGAGCGTCCTGGCAGCTGACTATCCCCCATCAATGACCGTTTTAGTTACAGGTGGAGAAGTTCGACCAGCTAAGAAGTCTATGACCGGCGATTTTGCGCTTGCTTCAATCAACCAGATTCGCGCCGCAAAGTGTATTTTGGGTTGCTCGGGAATTTCTGCTGAACGTGGTCTTACCACACTGGTTTCAAACGAGATGCGTGTAAACTCGCTCATGCTTAAGCACTCTGAACAGCACATCGTTTTAGCCGATTCCAGTAAGCTGGGTGTTAACTCCAGCTTCCAATATGGATCTCCTTCCGATATCGACGTGCTTATGACAGACGATTCTGCGTCAATCTCGCAGGTAACGGCTCTTGAAGCTGCCGGTGTTCGCAAGGTTGTCCGCGTGAGCCTGTAGAATCTTCGCATCTAAAAGTAAAAAGTAGCGGGTTACGGACGACAAGTGACGGCAAGCAGCGGAATTTTGCTCTAGAAGCTGGCTTCAGCTGATGCTGGCTGTCATTCCTCTTGTTCAAAAGATGAAACATCAAAACTTTAACTATCATGATATGAAAATACTCATCTATATGAATATTCATATAAGTTAATTCATTTTCATGCATAATTTTTTTAGAGGCTCATTTTTACGTTTTAAAAAACACAGCAATGTCACTTATTCTGCAAAATTTCCCCTCAAAAGCCTTATTTTAGGCAGAATATCGTCATTTGCTGTGTTTTTTAGGTCTGTAAGTTATGTTTTCGGCCCTGTATATACAGATTATCCGACTTTGCTGTGGTCGGGCTTCTCAGATTCGCGCAATTTAGCCGTTTTACTGTGAAACAGTATGGTCCAGTGCAGCTCAACATATCTTACGCCGTCTTTTACCCTAGACTAATTAAACGCTATCCAATACAAAAAGCCCCGCTAACTGGCGGGGCTTTAAATCATGCGCAAAAGTAAACTCCAGATGAGAAAAGCTATCCTTACTCTTCCTCAAGAGCAGCAGCAATCTCGTCAGTAATGTTCATAGTGCTATAGACGTTCTGGACGTCATCAAGCTCGTCAAGCTTATCGATAAGGCGCTGAACCTTCTTTGCATCAGAAACAGAAACATCAGTTGGGGTAGTAGGAACCATGGTGAGCTCGGAACCCTTAACCTCAATGCCCTGAGCCTCAAGACCCTTCTGGACGTCCTGCATCTTGTCATATGCAGTCCAAACAATCCACTGATCACCAGCATCCTCGTAATCGTTTCCGCCAGCCTCAGCAACTGCCATCATGAACTCGTCCTCATCGACAGCGTTCTCGCGGTCAGCAACCTTCTTATCCTCGGAGACAATGACCTTGTCAACTGCAATGGAACCCTTGCGCTCAAACTGGAACGCAACGGAACCAGCGGTACCAAGGTTGCCGCCAGAGTGGGTAAATGCGGAGCGAACGTCTGCTGCGGTACGGTTCTTATTATCGGTCAGGCAATCAACGTAAACTGCGACGCCTGCAGGACCGTATCCCTCGTAAACAATCTCCTCGTAAACGGCAGCATCAGCACCAGCACCAAATGCCTTATCAATAGCGGCCTGAATCTTTGCGTTAGGCATGGAAACCATGCGAGCACGGGCAACAGCGGCAGACAAGCTAGCGTTGTTGTCCGGATTTGGGTCGCCACCCATTTTTGCAGCAACAGTAATGTTGCGGGAAAGCTTAGAGAACAGCGAAGAACGCTTAGCGTCAATAGCTGCTTTCTTGTGCTTAGTTGTGGCCCACTTAGAGTGTCCGGACATTGCACTCTCCTTCTTTAGAGGTTCGAAAACCTAATTATCACATTAGCCCCTATACGTTACACGAAATCAAGGGGCGAGAAAAGACTTATTTTGCAGATATGAAGACTTATACAAGCCATACGTCGAGAAACCTGGTCTTCTCGTAAGACGCATGTAAAGACACTTGGAGTAGCTACGCATCCTACGTACAAACGCTGAAGCTCGGCATCCACACAGCAGACACATCCTACTCCACCAACTCAACGTGTATGGACTCTGCGATCTTCTCGACCAGCGCAAAATCACCCAGACCAGCACTCATAGCAACATTTCCGCCGGTAGCCATTGCGCGCGTCAGAGCCTTCTCGACATCCGAAGGGTCATCGAGCCAAATCGACATGAAGCTCGCAAGCGTCGAATCGCCCGCACATGCCGTCGAAAGTACCTCTACCTGCGAGGCATTTGCGCGCCAAACGTGTTTGCCGTTAAAGAAGTACGCGCCTTCGCCACCCAGCGTGAGCAGGATGTTCTTTGCTCCACGCTCGTGAATCTTGTGGAGGGCGAGAAGAACGTCGGCCTCGTTATGGACGTTGACACCAAAAATCTCCGCTACTTCTTCATCGTTTGGCTTAATGAGCAGTGGTTTTTTCTCGACAAGTTCTGCAAGGTGTTTATGAGAGATATCTAGAACCAGCTCAGCACCACGCTCATGACAAAGATCAAAAAGTTCGTCGTAGAAAGTTTGATCCATCTCAAGGGAAAGCGAACCAGAGACCACCAGCACGTCCAGATTGGGAGCGTTGCACAGAAGCTCAAGCATCTCTTCTTGCTTGGAACGAACAACAGGAGCACCTGCATTAGGAAACTTGAGCTCGCCCTCTGGCGTGGTAACAAAGATGTTTACACGAGTAATACCATCAATCCACACAGGCTTAACCGGGCACATCTTAGATGCTTCTTCAACAATATAGTTGCCAGAGAAGCCACCAAAAAAGCCCAGGATGGTGGATTTAACGCCGTAGTGGGCAAGCGTAAACGAAACGTTCAGACCCTTGCCGTTTGGCGTATAAACAGCATCAGTTGTGCGGTTGACGTGCGTATAAGAAGGAACTCCCGAGTTGACATTCATGTCAATAGCGGGGTTAGTGGTAAGTGTGTAAATCATCAAAGCTCCCTCTAAAAACAAATATGGACCCGACAAAATCGCCGAGTCCATATTTTACTTCGATTATCTGAGTCTACGCCTGATCTGTACATAAAATCTAAGCTGAAACTCAAATGGTGCTAAGCGTGAAGCTTAATCTTCTCGATTGATTCTCGCG
Source organism: Lancefieldella parvula DSM 20469 (assembly GCF_000024225.1). Taxonomy (NCBI): domain Bacteria; kingdom Bacillati; phylum Actinomycetota; class Coriobacteriia; order Coriobacteriales; family Atopobiaceae; genus Lancefieldella; species Lancefieldella parvula. The sequence continues at coordinate 369,289 of NC_013203.1, read as the reverse complement.
CTTAGTTCAAGCGCTTAGTCCTCGACAATCTTGTCGCCGTTCTTGCGGTACTCGTATGCTTTGAAAGCAACAAAGAGAATGCCACCAACAACAGCACCAATAAGAATAGCGAGAACCCACTTAAGGCCGCCATCAACAACTGGAAGAACCAAGAAACCACCGTGAGGTGCTGGATCGTGAACACCAAAGAGCAGGGTCAAAATGGAGCCGATGGAAGAACCGATCATCATAATAGGCATAACAGGCCAAATGTTCTTGGTCATGAATGGAATTGCGCCCTCGGTAATGTGGGTGCAGCCAAGAATGAAGTTGACCAAACCAGCGTTGAAATCGGGCTTAGTAAAGTACTTCTTACCAACGACAACAGCAAAGGTTGTAATCAGTGGAGGAACAATACACGCAGCGGAAACTGCAGCCATAAAGTTGGTACCAAACTCATAGGTTGGAGTACCAATGCCAGCATTGAGAGCCTCAGTCAGAAGTGCTGTACCGGTAACGTAAGCTGCCTTGTTGACTGGACCACCCATATCAAATGCGCACATGCAACCAATTGCAAGGCCGAGGACAATTGGGCCAGAAGCAGACAGACCGCGCAGGAAGTTCATCATGCCAGTGTTGATTGCTGCCATAGGACCAGAAATGCCCAGCATAACCAGGCCAACAATGGTGGTAGAAAGCAGAGGATACAGGAAAATTGCCTTCAAGCCATCAAGGTTCTTTGGAAGACCAGAAAGAAGCTTCTCAAGACCAACGATAACATAACCAGCAAGGAAGCCGCCGACGATGCCGCCCAGGAAGCCAAAGCCAACACCAGCGCCAACAGCATCAATCATGCCGGTATTAGGGTTGATTGGAAGACCTTGGATAGCAATCATACCTGCAACAAAACCAGGAACCAGGGCAGGACGCTTGCCAATAGACTCAGCAATGTAAGCAGAAAGGACTGGAACCATAAGGCCCATTGCAATGCCACCAATAATCTTGAGCATGGCAGCAAAGCTGTTGTAGTCAGCTTCAGTGGAGCTGAAGGAAGTGATGCCCCAGAGGAATGAAACTGCGGTCAAAACACCACCAGCAACAACAAAGACCAGCATGTGGCTAACGCCATTCATAAGGTGCTTGTAGATAGTGTGGCCTACAGACTCTTTCTCAATGGTACTTGAGACTGGGGCATCGTCTGCTTCTGCAAGCTCACCCTCAGGCTGAGCAACAAGTGCACGGTCAATGAGACCTTCCGCATCCTTAATAGCTGCTGTAACGCCAACATTTACCATTGGTTTTCCGGCAAAACGCTCAGCCTGAACGTCCTTATCGGCAGCAACAACTACTGCCTTGGCGTTCCTAATCTCAGCTGCGGTAAGCTCGTTCTCTACACCGACCTGACCGTGCGTCTCAACCTTAATGGTAAGACCTTTAGCTGCGGCGGCCTTCTCAAGGGCCTCCTTAGCCATAAAGGTGTGCGCGATACCGGTTGGACAACCAGTAGCAGCAACGATGTCATACTTTGACTCGTCAGCCACAGCACTCCCCTTTCATCCTAGTGTTCAGAATTGTTCTAAACACAACCAAAAAGCTGCTCAATATTAGCATTGAGCAGCTTAAATAACCATACTTTTACGTAAAATTCAGTCCACGAGTTATGTCTTATCCAGAAACATAAAGAGCACAGAAACTTTCAAACGTAGGTTGCGCTCATTAATCGTAGAGCATGCTCTTCTACTCTGCTTCCTCCTGGCCAAAGCGTTCTTTTCTAAGACGCAACGCCTCATATGCGCAACCATACATTGCAGCCTGATTACCCAAGCTAGCGGCCTCAATACGAGCGCCCTTGCTAACCGGTAGAGCATACTGCTCAAAGGTCTCGCGAAGCTCCAACGCAAATGTTGCAAACGAGCCTGCTACGCCACCGCCAATCAAAAACATAGCAGGATCAACCACGCACGAAACCTGCGCCATAGCAAGGCCAAGGTAGTGACACATCTTGTGGATAGCAAGGGTTGCGCACTCATCTCCTTGAGCATGGGCTCTAAACACGGACACGGTATCAGTCTCGTGCTCAATGTTCACAGGAACAACACCACGAGCGGCGCATTCCTCCAGGTACAAGCGAACAACTCCCTTAGCGGAAGCGTACTGCTCCAGGCAGCCATGACGACCGCAGCCACAAGTCAAAGTTTCTTCTGGCTCAACAATAATGTGGCCAATCTCGCCACCAGCGCCAAAAGCACCTGCAGCAAGCTTACCGTCTACTACAACGCCTGCGCCAACACCTGTTCCCAACGCAATCAGCACAAACGACGGCACGCCCACGGCAACGCCAGCCCACGCTTCGCCCAAAGCCGCGGCGTTTGCGTCATTAACAAACGCGATGGTTGCGTTTGGCAAGCACATATTAATTGCCTGTACCAATCCCTCAGGGTCAATGTCTACATTAGCGAGAAAACCGACGGTTCCATCATCTGCAACAGGACCTGGAATATCCAAACCACACGCAATAACATCATTGCGGCTTGCTTTTTGACCATGAACAATAAGCCTAATTGCATCGGTTACCGTCTGATAACCGTCCTCGTTATCAAGTGCAGGCGTCTTGACCTTCTGCTCAGAAAGCAGCTCTCCTTCTGTGGAGAAAAGTCCCAGTTTAATGGTGGTACCACCAACATCAATGCCCAATACGTATTCCATGAAACCCCCTAGTTACCGCGCTTAAGCGCGCCCTCAACAAGCTGTGCAAGAACGTCTTCAACAGCATATCCTGCAGCCTCAATTGCCATTGGAACAAGGGAGGTCTCAGTAAGTCCTGGGAATGTCTTCAAACCCATGACCATAACGTGATGTCCATCCCAAATAAAGTCAATACGAGCAAGATCTCTGCAGCCGTACGCGGTAAATACCTCAAGAGCCGCACGCTCAAGAGCCTCACGAGCAGCAACTGGATCTGCGCCAAGAGCCGCCAGAGACTCAGAACGAACTGGACAGAAATGCTCAATGCGCTCTGGATCAAGACGAGCGTCCGTGTCGTAAATGCCTTTAATCACCGAAATCTCTACAGGTGGCAGGGTTTTCTCGCCATCTGCATCAGAGAGCACGGTAACGCTTACTTCAACGCCATCAACCCACTGCTGAATAATGACGGAATCATCAAAGCCAAGTGCGCCGAGAAGCGCCTTACCAAGCTGGTCGGCGCTATCAACCTTAGAAAGACCCATAGCAGAACCACCATGAACTGGCTTGACCGCTAAGGGGAAACCAACTCCACCACCAAGACGCTCGGGGACCATGTCCAGAGCAGCTGCTGCCCCAAGGTCTTTGAATGCACTGGCGGTCAACACAATCTGAGGGGGCCAAATGACCTCGGATTCCTCCTTTGACCAGGCTTGACGCACAATAAATGGCATGTCTGCTTTATTCCACGCAGCCCTACACGACGCTGGCCTCGAGCCCACATACGGAATCTTGAGAAACTCCAAAAGTGCAGGTACCGCACCATCTTCTCCACCTGCACCATGAAGGCACACAAAGGCAACATCGGGCTTCTCGGCACGAAGGGTATCAACCAGATGAGCATCAGCATCAAGTGGCAAAACCTCATAACCGCACTTCTCTAAAGCCTCGGAGACAAGAGCCCCACTTTTTAGCGAGAAGTTCCTCTCAAATGAGGCTCCACCCATAATGACAGCAACTTTTGTAGCCATACTTAACACTCCCTTGCAGAAGAATAAGATTCGGAACGAGAAGACTCGGGCAGAGCTCCTGCCTCCAAGAATGCACGATACAACGCCATACGATCTTGGACGCACAAAGACAACCTACGGATTGCCTCACGAATGCGTTCCGGAGTTTCAAATGAGTAACACAGACGCATACTTGAGCTAATACGCTGGTCAGGATAGCAATAAACGCCAGGTACAAAGGCAACTCCTTCCTCAATGGCACGAGGAAGCAGCTGCTCAGTGTTAAGGTATGGCGGGAAGGTTACCCACAGGAACAGACCGCCCTCAGGCTTAGTCCAGGTAACATCTTGGGGAAAGAACTCCTCAAGAGCTGCCAGCATGGCATCTTTTCTCTCTTTATAGCGAGACTTGGAAACCTCAAGTGCTGCTTGCCAATCAACCTCATTAAAGTAGTGCTCAGCAAGGATCATATTAAAGGGGCTGGTACACAGGTCAGAACCAGACTTAGCAAGATTAATGCGCTCGAGGAAGTGACGAGGTGCAACCATCCATGCTAGACGCAGACCAGGGGCAAAAATCTTTGAAGTAGTCCCTAGGTAAATAACGTTTGAATCAAGCGACTTCAAACGTATCAAATCTTCTCCCTCAAAACGAATAAGACCATACGGATCATCTTCGACAACAGGAATATTGTACTGGTGGGCCAACTCAAGAAGGCGCAAGCGCCTTGGCATAGACATGGTGATACCAGCGGGATTATTAAAGTTAGGAATAACGTAGATAAACTTAGGCTTTCTACCTTGACTTGCAAGCTCTTTAAGCTTTGCCTCAAGCAAATCAGTTCTGATGCCCTCTTCGTCCATATCAATAGTATGAACGGAAGGCTCATACGCAGAAAATGCCTGGAATGCACCAAGATAACTTGGACCCTCACAGATAATATCGTCACCCGGATTAAGAAAAACACGACCCAAGAAATCAAGCGCCTGCTGAGAACCAGAAGTCAAAATCATCTCATCAGGGTCAGCTTCAATACCCTGAACAGCTAAAATCTTGCAGATGGTCTTTCTGCACTCAATACGGCCATCAGAGTTACCGTACTGAAGAGACCTGAGTCCCTCAACAGCAACGCAGCGTCGAGCGCACTCTGCAACCTGATCAAGCGGCAGCGAAGAAATGTCCGGCAGGCCACCAGACAGCGCAATAACGCCTGGACGAGACAGAGCCGCAAACAAATCTCGTACTTCGCTCTTTCGCATGGTTTGAACGCGATCTGCATACAGATCACCCCATTGATCAAACGAGATTCTGCTGTCATCCATAGAACTCATACTCCTTACAAGCCATCTTTAGACAAAATTGTGCCGAAAAGATGTACTTATTGTTTTAGGACGTAGTCTTTTTAGTATCGCTCAAATATCAATAAATTACAGGGTAAAATATGGCGCATACGCTAAACGGTTTCTGTTGACCGGTAAAATAACTGGTCGCACCTATTTTTGTAGAGAGGATTTTTATGGACAGCGCAAATAACACTGTTGAATTAAACGCAGCGCTTTCAAATCCCCGCGATGATATCGCTAAACTTGATGAGCTTGAGAAAAAGCTTTTTGCTCTCAACTACGCAGCTAATGAGATTGGCTCTTTTGGACCATGTATTGACCCAAAAAAAGCTGCTGAAGAGCGTGGAGAAGCTCTGGCAATCTTAGGCGAACAGATCCAGGAGACCCTCTGTGATCCCGCTGTTGGTGCACTTCTTGATAGACTTCACGGGAACCGCGCTCTGCTTGATGAGACTCATCGTGCACAAGTAAAAATTCTACGCCGTGACAGAAGCCAACTGGTAGATGTACCTGTTGAACTTCAAAGTAACTTTGTTCGTCTAACTACAGAAGCTAACGAGGTCTGGGAGCAGGCAAAGAACAATGATGACTGGTCACTCTTTGAACCAAAACTGGATAGCTTAATTGAGCTCCGCAAAGAAATGTGCCAGGCACGCGATGCTTCAAAAGATCCATACGATCTCTTGCTCAGCGATTTTGAGCACGATACCAACAGAGAGTTTTACAACACTTTCTTCAATAATGTTAAAGAAGTAGTAGTACCACTTGTTGCCGATTGCATGGCTTCTAAGCGTCAGCCAAGCACCAAACCTCTTGAGGGCAAGTTTGACGTCAATCGTCAGTGGGACCTTGCAAAAGACCTGGTAAAACTCCAGGGTCTTGACGAGGATGCCTACTGGCTTGGCAAAACCGAGCATCCTTATACAGGAGGTCCTGGTATTGGCTTTGTTATGGTTGCAAGTCATGCTTACGAGAATAACGTTCTCTCCAATGTCTATTCCATGCTGCACGAGAACGGTCATGCCCTTTACGAACAAGGTATTAACTGGGAGTACCGTTTTACCTCTCTGAGCACCGGCACTTCCATGGGCATGCACGAGTCTCAATCTAGATTCTTTGAGAACTACGTCGGCCTTTCTGAGGCATTTGCCGAACCACTGATTCAGCTTATGCGTAAGCACTTCCCTGGTCAGCTTAATCGTGTCACTGCCTTCCAGCTTTTCTCGGCAGCTAACAAGGTGCAGCCAAGTCTCATTCGTACTGAAGCAGACGAACTCACCTATCCTCTGCACATCCTTATCCGTTATGAGATGGAGCAAGCACTCCTATCTGGCGAAATTACCGCAAAAGATGTCCCAACGCTTTGGGCCGAGAAGTACAAGCAGTACCTGGGTGTTACGGTTTCAAACAACACCGAAGGTGCTCTTCAGGATGTTCACTGGTCATGGGGTGAGTTTGGATACTTCCCAACCTATGCACTTGGCAGCGCTTATGGTGCACAATACAAACACGCTATGATTGCTGAAGGCATGGATTTTGATGCCGTCTGCGCATCTGGAGACCTTACTCCTATCAGAGAGTGGTTAGGTAGTCGTATTTGGACCTGGGGTCGCGCAAAGGACTCCAAGGAACTCATCTTAGACGCATGCGGTGAACCTTTTGACGTCCACTACTACACAGAATATCTGACTGACAAATATTCTCGCATTTATGGTCTAACCAGTGCATAAGCGCTAGTTTAAAACGCAAGTAGAAATATCTATCCTCTGCTAATTAAACGAAAGGGATAACATGAAAAAGTTTTTAGAAGAGTTTAAAGAATTTATCCAGCAGGGCAATGTCATGGATATGGCTATTGGTATCATCATTGGTGGAGCATTTACCGCTATTGTTACCTCCCTTGTCAATGACATCATCAACCCATTCATTAAGTTAATCTCTGGTGGCGGTACTGAGGTTTCTGGTCTTTCTATTCCAGTTCCTGGCACCCAGAACGGCATTGACTTTGGTGCGTTCATCAGCGCAATCATCAACTTCCTGATTATTGCATTCATTGTCTTCTGCATGGTTAAAGCCCTCAACAAGTTCATGAAAGCTTCCAAGCTTGAGAAAGATAAAGAAGAGGCTGTTGAAGAGGTTGCAGCTCCACACTGCCCACATTGCCTCGAAGAGGTTAAGGAAGGCGCAACTCGCTGCCCACACTGCACTGGTGAGATTGAGGGCGGCGCACACGCTGCGTAAGTTTTAACACTAAGTTTTACATTACTCGTTCTTTTACACATGTAAAAGTTGGGCAAGAAAAAAGCAGGCATATCATATGCCTGCTTTTTTGTATCAGTAAAAATGCCTGAAAAAAGCTGTGGTTATTTCTTGCCAGATCCCCCGTTGCCACTGTCACCATTTCCTGACGAACTGTCACCATTTCCTGATGAGCCATCACCAGAACCAGAAGTAGGTGTTACTAACTTAAAACCACCTTTGCCATCTGGTTGCCATGGGAACTGAGCCTTTGGCGCATACTCATATTTGCTCCAATCATCCTCACGATGATTAAGACGAGCAAACTTAAGGGTGTATTTAGGGACATCAATGCAGACAAGCTTCTTATTATCCTCGGTAGTATACAGAATTGACTTAGAAAGTTCCTCGGTTGCTGAAATACCCATAGCAAGAATAGGGAAAGAAAGACCATCTGAAGAAGGCTGTTCTGCAACAATCTGAATAGGAATAACACTACCATCTGGATAAAACAGTGCAGCATTTCCATCCTTGTGAGCAGAAAAGGTGTAGCCTGCTCCTGAACCTTTATTCATAGACTCAATCTGATCACTGGTCAGATCATCTTTAGAACCATCGGCATAATGCAGACCAAAAAGATAATAAGTACCTGGAACTGTAGCAGCAAAATTGACTACCTTGCCATCAAGGTAGGCAATCTGTGAGGTATCATCAGGATTGTCAGAAAGCTTTTTGCAGGTAAAGGTAATCTCACTATTAGTATCACTGAACTTCAAATAATTGTTGTCATCCTTATCAAAAATCATTGAAGCAGAGTCATCTTTATAATCGCATTGGATGGTGTTATCTCCCTTTACGGTCCATTTACCGTCAGTCTTTACACCCTTAAAATTGTGCATATAGAAGGTGCCATCTGCTTTGAAGGAATAATTAAGAACGGTTCCATCGTTATAGCCCTGATTAAGCATGCCACTATGGTCAAAGGTCTTTCCATCCATCTTGCCGCCTTTAATTCCAACGCCATAGTCAACACACCAAACACCAGTAATTATTTTAGTAAGATCGCCGGTTAATGTTGGATTATCTGGAATCTCTTCAAGCTTAGTAAGGTTCGACTTAGAGGTGTCACCACCTTGATCGCCATTTTGGGGGTTTGCCTGATCAGTTCCACCAAGAACAGAATCTGGATTTAAGAATGCCTGTATAACATCGTTATTGCATGCAGCAAGCGTGCTAGCAACGCCTCCTGCAGCCAATCCTGCAAAAGCACGACGACTCATTATTTCTTTGTTCATACGTTCCTCCTATAAGCGTATGAAAGGCTCAACTTCTTATATTCTACTTCAAAGGTATCAAATGTTATAAAAACTAAAACATTTGTCTCAAAGAGCTGTGCTCCTTGGTTGAGGAAGATGAGACACAATCAAAGTCATGGTACCTACAAAATGAAGGTCACCAGAAAGTGCAGGAGCAATAAAATGCGAGCCTTTATAAAGCTTATGCTCACATCCCTTACCACCATCAGCACAAACTGTTCCTTCTCCCTCAATAACGCTTACGCACATAAACGGCCAAGGCTGAGCAATAGTTTTTATCTTTTGAATCTCATATTTTTCTACCGAGAAATACTTACAGCTCATAAGCTCAGTTTTGCCATCAATTTCTGGAGCAGTAATTGCTCCGGATGTCGGGGCTTCCTGTGCGTAATCAATAACCTCAAGACTCTGTGCCAAATGCAAATCACGAGGCTTACCATCATCACCTAAACGATCATAGTCATACACACGATACGTAATATCTGAACTTTGCTGCGTTTCAAGAATCAACGTACCTGTTCTGATGGCATGTACCGTACCAGGATCAATCCTAAAGAAATCTCCAGGCTTGATTGGCACGTAATTTAGCAGCTGACTCCACTTACCCTGTTTAACTAGCTCAGCAAACTCTTCTTTTGATGAAGCATTTTGGCCAACAACAATATCGCCATTCTGTTTTGCCTCCAAAATGTACCAGCATTCAGACTTACCTAGCGAGCCATTCTCATGCTCTGCAGCATATTCATCATCTGGATGTACCTGAACAGAAAGGTCATCTTTTGCATCAAGAATTTTAATGAGAAGTGGAAAACGGTCTCCTTCTGCATTACCAAAAAGCTCACGATGAGTTTCCCAAAGCTTAGAAAGGGTCTTTCCAGCATATGCACCAGATGCAACTTCACAGTCTCCATTAGGATGCGCGCTAATTGCCCAGCACTCGCCTACTGAACCCTCAGGAATGTCATAGCCATACTCTTCAGCAAGCCTTCTTCCGCCCCAAATCTTATTGTGAAAAAGGGGTTTTAAAAAAATAAGGTCGTTATATAAGCTGTCTGTATTCTTGTCTAAATCCAGCATCGTAGCTCCTTATATTTAGTGCATACATGCTTCTTTGATGCATCACAACTCTATAGTCTAACGGATTCTAACTGCTTAAACATCAACTCATTTAGCCACTATTTATCAAGATTTCTTGTTAATAAAAAAGGCTCAGCCAAAAAGCTGAGCCTTTACAGTCAACGAACTAAGAAAAACTTAGTACATAACGTCGAAGGAATCCATGCTGTAATCAGAACCATAAAGAGCATAGATGGTACCGCGAAGAGTTGTAGACGAATCAAGCTTTACGCCTGGATCAAAGAATGCGAAGCCCTTGGTAGTGGTATTAGGAGCTGCGTTAATAAACATGCTAAGCTCATTCTTACCAATAGTGGTATCGTGTGCCTGGATGAAGATGTTTGAATCGGTCTTGTTGACAACCTCTACCAGATAGCCATTAGAGTTCTCATAGTCGACGCCAATACCCGTAACGGTAACGGTAATCTTGTCGGTATCAATAAGAACCTCAGTCTTATCGTCAGTCTTTTTAACATCATCAACGTACTTCTGAACGTTAGCAATCATCTCATCAGTGTTATGCTTGTCCATCAGAGAATTATAGAGATCCTTGGAGTCAGAGTCACCAGCACGGGAATCTGAAGGCTTGGTTGCAGTATTTGCATCAGGTTTAGTCTGCTGCTGTTGCTGCTGATCACCAGTTGTAGTTCCTGTATCAGAAAGGTTAGGAATAAGATTACTGCAGCCTGCAAGAGCAAAAACAACGGAAGCGGAAACTGCTACGAGGCCGAGCTTATTAAACTTCATAAAGGTCTCCTTTGGGTTTTTATTTACCTTTATTGAGAATAGCCGAATTAAATAGATTTTGTCAATTTTTATGCACAGATGAGCACTTAATGTTCATCAACTAAGGCCTTAATGCCACCTTGTGTGAACATTACTGCTGAATTAATGTGACCATCAGCCTCTTCACGAGTCTCATCATTTTTAAGAATATTGACAATAGTGGTCATCTCAGTTTGTGCAAGCCACGTAATAATGAACTCATCATAGGGCTTAACCTGCGCAACATTAGGATAAAGAATAGCTCTAATTGTTGAAGAAATGACCTCGGTCAATTCTTCAAAGAAACGAACAACATGTTGATTTTCTCGGTTGTTCACAAGAATCCGCACCACGTACCTATTGCCGTATAAAAGGTCTAAAAATTTATCAAGAGTTTCTTTATCGCCCAAAGGAGTATCTTCAAGATTTCTTTCACCAGAAACCAGCAGATGATTTTTGTAATCCTCTAGAATCCGAACTGCACCTTCAGTTATAGGAATCAAAACATTTTTAAAGAGATCCTCTTTATTATCAAAGAAGAAATAGAGAGCGCCTGTAGTAACGCCTGCATGTGCACAAATCTGCCTAAGTGAAGCTTTGTCGTATCCCTGTAAAGCAAACTCTTGCTCTGCAGATTTAAGAAGTCTGTAACGTGTGTCACAACTTTCTGTTTGTGGTCGCCTCGACATTGCTGCCGCTCCTTTATAAATGTTTTAAATCCCCTTGTAATAAGGAGATTCCCCCCAAATCAATACTACCTTGTTTTAAGGAAAACATATAACAGAAAGTTAACTAATTATGCAAAAATCTATAAGCGTTACATAACAAATTTTGTAATATTTACTTAATTCTTTGATATCAATAACCGAGAAACACGTCAAAAGCATAATAAAACCCTGCTATATTACATAACAGGGTTTTTAAGACATGCCGTTAACCCAAATCATCCTTGCGCTTAATAAACTCTCCACAAATATATGACTTTCTCAGATACTCACGATTAAACGGATCTTTAACTGGAACAAAATCCTCTGGAGACTTAGCAAAGTGCATGGCAAAAAGCTCATGAATATGTGGATCAGCCAGCAAATAGCCGCGCGAGCAGTACGCCTGATACATCTGGGCGTCCTCGTTAAACTTGAACGAACTAAAAGCGCAATCTGAACAGTGTAGTCCAGCCATCTTGCACATCTCCTACTCTTCAGATAGCCCTATGCAATCTGAACAACGCTGAATCATACGCGTATACAGCAAGTATGGCATTGTAAACAATAAAAATAGCCAAAAATACTTATTCGATGCCAAGAATTTCCGGGAGCGTGTAATCTGAACCGTTCCCCGAAGGAGCAACAGGTTGGAGGTATTCTCTATTGTTATTTCCGTCATGCATAACAGTAGGATTTGGAAGATTAATACCTTCAGCTAAATTCTTCTTCTGCGACTCAGAAAGTTCTACGCCAGCATCAACAAGATCTTTAAGATGCTCAACCCAAAGCTGATCAAGACTTAAAGAGAAGAAGTCAGCAATAACTTTTGCTTTATCAAATGAAGGCCACTTACGGCGCTCGGTGCAAATATAAGAAACATACGCACGCGACCAATGTGAGAATTCGCACAGGTCTACCTGGCGCTTGCCACTTTCTTGCAACAACCTTGCTACTGTCCTACCCAAACCTGGGTCAGTCTTTTTGGTAACACCTGCCTTAGCCATCTCACAGCCCCATCTGCTCAAACGATGTCTGAAAAACACGCGTATGTTTTATGCATAGTCTCGTGTTGTTACCGTATGATACTACACTAAAATATCTTTAGATACAATTTGTTATGTTGTTTTACAAGCAAAACTTTAAGAAAATCGCATACCTGTTACGTAAACAAAAATATAAGTAACCCTACTGTTTGTGATTGCTTAACAATACAAAAGATATACAAAAATCTATTCATCTATGCAAGATAATGTATCAGCAGTTTTCTGCTGCGATAAAGAGATATTGCATCATCTTGTTGTTTGATTTTTAGATGATCATCGTAACTGATTTCTGGTCAAATATAAAACCGCAGGAAAATAGCTCAATTCCCGTATTATTACTTTTAAATACTCAAATAACGGGTATATCAAAGACAGAGCGTATAGCTCTAAATGGTTGCCATGAGGCAGGTACGACATGTGTGCGACCACGTTAAAAGTCGTCCTGCCTCCATGGCATACGTTGCCTCGCATAACGAGAAATCTAAATGATCGGGGCCATTTAGCAATGAAATTGAGTGTTGGGGGAACTCAATCTCTCAATGCAACGTGTAAACTATTGATAGCAGAAAAAACTTTTTATATATTCGGGAATTAGAAGATTTTTTAAATTCATATAACACTTCCCGATTTTAGCGTAAAAATAGCGCAAGTGCCACACCAATAGTAAGAAATGGTGCAAAAGGAAATGTATACATAAGTATATTGTTTGAACTGGTATTTTCTTGACTATTTTTGTGTCTTCTCTTTGAAAAATTGCTCCATATTGTAAACAGAAAAGAAAACATAACACCTAAAATATTTGCCAAAAATAAAAAGACAAATGTCTCTTTTATTTCAAGATAAAGACATGTTGAGAGAATAAGCTTAATATCTCCTCCTCCTATAGAAGACATATGACCTATAAATTTGGTAACTATGCTTACCAGAATCAATACGCATATAACAAAGAGTTCACTCCATAGACTGCTCATAATCATCTCGGCTCGATTCTTATTTACCGCTAACCAAATGGGCCATAGGAAAACAAGCATGATAGGGATTCTATTTGGAATAGTACGATCTCGCATATCCGATATTGAAGCACAGATATACATCACGAGAATAACAAACTCTTTCATAAACACCTCCTTACTCAACCCTATCAATGTGTACAAAAAATAACTCTTAACACATGTGCCGTTATTTAACTTATTGATGAAACAATCTGATTATCCAAGGTTCTTTTCGCTGCTCTTAGTTTTGGAGAATCTTTTTTAAACCTCCAGGATTTTCTCGTGACAAAAATTGGAAAGCCGTGAATGGTACACTTAGCATCTAGTTTTTAGAAAGGTTTTTTATGCCGAGCTCTTCATATAAATCAAAACAAATGATTGTCATTCGTCGCGATCTCAAGATGCGTAAAGGAAAAATTGCTGCCCAGGCAAGCCATGCGTGTGTTGAAGCTACGCTAATGGCGCTTGCAAAAGAGCATCGACTTAATCAAGTTCGTGTCGCAGATGATCAGAATTGGGTCTATTTAGACCATGCTGATGAAGATACCTCTGCAATCACCAACTGGTTTGATGCTGGTGTAGCAAAGGTATGTGTTTACGTTGATTCTGAAGAAGAGTTGCTTGAGCTTGCCGCTGAAGGAAAAGCTCGTGGTTTTGTAGTGGCTCTTATTAGAGATGCTGGCTTTACCGAGTTCCATGGAGAGCCAACGTTTACCTGTCTTGCTTTTGAACCGCTTGCTGCAGAAGATATTGATCCGTTAACTGGCGAGTTACCCCTGTACTAGTGCACAGCGTAAGCACTCTTTTAGAGCGTTTCTAAGTGCGTTCTTAATATGTTTATAAGTACCTTTACAGTGGATCAAAATCTACATCAAAAAGATATGGCTCATGACCTCGTCAAAGATAGTGGTAACTACAAACATACCAATTGAGGCATAGAGAATTGCAGCCTGCCAAGATAAGTGATTGGTCTCAATGTTTGAAATACGAGGATCAAGCTTTCCTTCTTTAAGGCTGATAGGATCATCAATATCGCGAGTAAAGCCTATCTGACGATCCTCGTACTCTTTTCCACTAAAGAGCAAGCCAACGCCACAGGCAATAATTCCCAGCGAAGAAATGACATACATGACGCGACGTACCCAGTCTATTCCCGTAAACATGTCCATACCGCTAGTGAAGTAGGCAAATGCAAAGATAACAGCACTCATTCCTGCCGCAGCAAGACAACCATAACCAAATGCACGCAAGGCGCTCAGGGCCAACTCTTTGAACTTCTCGCCACGAAAAGGTGTTTGCGAAAACTTGCTATCCATACACAACTCCTTGGTTGTTTATTTGTTTTCTGTATAGCTTATAGCGTATAAGAACTCTTCGCTTGATGATACAATTTCTACAGTAAATCTTGGCAGGAGGACGCATGCGTATCGGCTTTGATAACGAGAAGTACATCACTATGCAGGCAGATCGAATCCACCAGCGTATCAATGAGTTTGGTGGCAAGCTCTACCTTGAGTTTGGTGGCAAGCTACTCGACGATAACCATGCTTCTCGTATCCTCCCTGGATTTGCTCCAGATGCAAAAGCCCAAATGCTTCAGCAGCTTGCTCACGAGGCAGAAGTTGTCTTTGCGATCAACGCAAATGACATTGAAAACGGTAAGCGTAGAAGCGATATTGGCGTTACCTATGCTGATGACGTGCTTAGGCTTATGGATATCTTCCGCGCTCGTGGCCTTGCTATTGGCGGTGTTGTGATTACGCAGTACTCTGGTCAGCCTAAAGCAAAGGCTTATCGCGCGCGCCTGGAAAACATGGGCATTGCCGTGTATCGTCACTACCCCATTGAGGGCTACCCTTCCAACATTGACTTGATTGTTTCAGCGGAGGGCTACGGTAAAAACGAGTACGTAAAGACTACACATCCTCTGGTAGTAGTGACGGCACCTGGTCCTGGCTCTGGCAAACTTGCGGTCTGCCTCTCGCAGCTCTACAACGAGAATGTCCGTGGTATCCGCTCAGGCTATGCAAAGTTTGAGACCTTCCCTGTTTGGAACCTTCCACTTAAGCACCCCGTAAACGTTGCCTACGAAGCGGCTACGGCAGACTTAGGTGACAACAACATCATTGATCCCTATCACCTTGAAGCGCACGGTGAGGTTACCGTTAACTACAACCGCGACGTTGAGGCATTCCCCGTGCTCAAGGCTATGATGGAGAAAATCGCAGGTACAAGCCCTTATCAGTCCCCAACTGATATGGGCGTCAATATGGTTGGTAACTGCATTGTTGATGATGAAGTTTGCCAAGAAGCTTCAAAGGCAGAGATTGTACGCAGGTGGTTTAGGGCTGCCGAGAAACTCGAGCGTACAGGCATGGGCGAACGTGAACTCACAAAGATTAATCTCTTAATGAAAGACGTTAACGTTGACCAGAACTTCTCGCCAGCTCATGCCGCTTGTCTTCACAAAGCAGAAGAAACAGGAAAACTTGCAGGTGCTATGGTTATGCCTGATGGTTCCATTATTACCGGCAAGACTTCGGAGCTTTTGGGTGCACCAGCGTCGCTACTGCTCAATGCCCTCAAATACGTAGTTGGTATTGAGAAGAAAACGTTTATTGTCTCGAATGAAGTCTTAAGGCCTATCTGTGCACTTAAAGAAAACAACTTTAAACTAGCTCACACCAGCCTGTATGCTGACGAAATGCTTATTGCGCTCTCCATTAGCTCAATTACCAATCCGTTAGCTGGAAAAGCGGTTGATGCCACTCAGTTGCTCCTCGGATGTGATGCGTACTTCTCATCAATTATTCCAATCGATGACGAGTCCATCTACCACAAACTGGGCATTAACGTATGCTGCGAGCCAATTTTTGAACAAGGACATTTCTTTCACCAGTGATTTTTAACAGCTCACATAAAAGCAAGAAAACGAGAAACTCTACAACTCGTTCTAAAACTAAACATACGCCTGTTTCTGCAAACGCCTTTAAACGTAAGCAGCAGGCAATGCATACACTTGGGAAAAATTCCAAGAACAACCCCATTGTTACATGGGGACTCGTTATGCTGGCTATTGTGTTTGTACTGGCATTACTGCAATCGTGTCAGGGACTTTTTTCTCTATCTTTTAATAACAACTGGATTGTCAAAAACGAAGTCCCGTATGAGTGGGAAAACCTCAGCTACGATGCAACAGGACGTGCACATTATATTGTAGATGGAGAAGAACTAACGCGTACAGGCGTAGACGTCTCTTCTCACCAAGGATCTATTGACTGGGAGTCCGTTGCAGCCGATAACATTCAGTTTGCTATGCTTCGCATTGGTTACCGAGGCTCCACTGAAGGTGGCATTCGCGCTGACGAGCTCTTTGAAACCAACCTAAAGAGCGCGCAAAACGCCGGCCTTGATGTGGGCGTGTACTTCTTCTCACAGGCTATTAACGTGGACGAAGCTCGCGAAGAAGCCGCTTTTGTTCTACAACAACTAAAAGAAGCAGGAGTTACAAAACTTAATCTTCCTGTTGCATTTGACCTGGAACCTTCTCCCGATTACAGCGGTCGCGCCGATAACCTTTCCCCTGCAGAAACTAACGCTATTGCGCGCGCGTTTTGTGCCACCATTCAAGAAGCAGGATACCGTGTCATTGTCTATGGCAACAAAGTTGATTTGGATCGTTTTGATCTTGTCTCACTTGACGAGCCTATATGGCTGGCACAATACGTCGATCAGCCTGACGTAAACTTTAACTTTTTGATATGGCAATACACCTCAACAGGACAAGTTAATGGTATTACCGGTTCAGTTGATTTAAATCTGGACTTCTCTAACGTTTCTACAAGAAAGAATCAAAAATAGAAACTTATGCACTGAAACCGCTCAGCGCACTGCAACAACTAATCAACAACTAATAAACAACTAATCGCACAACTTATGAGGCTATCCAACTTTGACAGAACCAGTCAGGGTAACGGTAGGATCAAGCGCCTGAGCGTGCGCAAAAGCACCGCCTGGGCTACATGAGCTTACCAACGTAAACACTACCCACAAAATAATGGCTGCAAGGAACACCGCCAGCACCACACGGCCCAGTCTCATGCGAGAAGAACGACGTCTTCTGGCCGCATATGCCGCCTGAACTTCATCTCTGGGGTTGAGCGTTCCGTAATGATTACCGTAAGCAGTCCTTGCCCGACCACGTGCGCGAGCAGCATCTGCGCGGGCATGGTTAACGGGATTAGTTGGGCGATCTTGTTTCATTCTACGCTGTGCCTGTGCGCGATCTCCAACAGCCGCATGACGGCCTCGTACCTCACGTGGAGAAGTGGACGATTCCTCCTCACGGGAGACAGTAGGTGGAACCTGAGCTGGACGCTTTTTCTTACCAAAACCAAAAAGGTTTTTCTCTGCCATCAACAATCCTTGCTAAATAATTCGTTTACCGAAAAAAGAATACACCGACTTTGCTTTTCTCGCCTTGAAAAGCATCTATCCCGTTACAATAAAGCGCTATACAGACTAATTTTCTGTAAAGTCTGCACAATTGGAGTTCATGGGGGACGTGTGAAGAAACTTTTATTGATGGCAACAGGAGGCACTATTGCTTCTGTTTCCACTGAATCGGGCTTGGCTCCTTCACTTTCAGGAGAAGAACTTTTGGCCAACGTCCCTCTTGTTCATGACCTCTGTAAATTTGATTTCCAGCAAGTCATGAATATCGACAGCACTAATATGCGTCCTCAAAACTGGCTCCAGATTAGAGACGCCATTATTGAGTCATACGATACCTACGACGGCTTTATCATTCTTCACGGCACCGATACTATGGCATATACCGCAGCTGCCCTCTCCTACCTCATTCAAAATAGCGAGAAACCCATTGTGCTCACAGGCTCTCAACAGCCAATGGCAAATCCATTTACTGATGCCAAACTCAACCTCTACCACTCCGTTCTTTACGCACTCGACAACAAAAGCGCTGGAGTTGTTGTGGTCTTTGGCAACGAGGTTATTGCAGGCACCCGCGCCCACAAGCAGCGCACGCTCAGCTTCAATGCATTTACCAGCATGAATTATCCACCACTTGCTCACATTCGTGGCAACAAGATTATTCGTAGCGCGCCAAATAACGAGCAGGTAGAGGGTGGTCTTGTTACCTACAAAACACTCAACACACGCGTCATTGTGCTTAAGCTGACTCCAGAGCTTAATCCATCTATCTTCTATCTTCTGAAAAACGACTACGATGCCATTGTGCTTGAAACCTTTGGTATTGGTGGCATCCCCTCATACGATGGCTCTTACGAAGAAGCTATCACCGATTGGATTGCTTCTGGTCGCACGGTTGTTATTACTACACAGGTCCCTGAAGAGGGGCTTGACCTTGGTGTTTACGAGGTTGGTAGGACCTATCAAGATATGCCTGGTGTTCTCTCTGGAGACGATATGACCACCGAAGCCTTGGTTGCAAAAACCATGTGGATACTTGGTCAGACCTCAGATCAACGCGAGCAAGAAAAATTGTTTTACCAGGTAATTTGTAACGACAGAATTCCACAGCCCGTAGATACAAAAATTTGCGAGTAGCTAATGAAAGACGCCACGTTTAAGCCTACCGTGCTCTACTTAATTGCACTTATTATCTGCGGTTCTAACGGAATCGTTGCAAGCCTTATTAACCTTCCAAGCTATCAAATTGTCTTCTTTCGCATGCTCTTAGGCACGCTCTTTTTGCTTACTGTTAAGTTTGTACAAAAAGAAGCTTTCACCATACAAAAGTATCCTAAAGACTTCCAAGCGCTTATTGGATCGGGCATTGCCTTAGGACTTCAGTGGACTTTTCTTTTTGAAGCATACCAACTGGTAGGCGTTGGTATTGCAACGCTTGAGTACTACTGTGGTCCCGTCATTGTAATGGCACTGACTCCGTTTTTATTTGGCGAGAAATTCACTACTAAAAAAATACTTGGCTTCCTTGTAGTTGTAATTGGAGCTGCTTTAATTATTGGCTATGGAGTTGGACTGAACCTCTCGCCCACTGGCCTTCTTTTAGGCGCTCTATCTGCTGTTTTATATGCCATTATGGTGATTTGTAACAGGCAGCTCAAAAATGTTTCTGGTATTGAAGGCACCAGCATTCAACTGGGCATTGGCTGCGCCGTTGTTGCTCTGGTTACCATTGTGTTCCATAGCATTGAGTTGCCTGCAGATCCAGCGTCAGTAAATTGGCTAGCCGTTCTGACCATCGGTCTCTTCAACACAGGCCTTGGATCATTCTTGTATTTCCCACAACTTACCAAAATTCCTGTTCAACGTGTAGCAGTTTTTGGTTATCTTGAACCACTATCTGCTGTTATCTTCTCAGCACTTATCCTTGGCGAGCCTTTTGGTCTTCTTAAAATAATAGGCACCGCCTGTATCATAGGCGGTGCCATCTTTGCTGAGTTATCAGGCGCCTCTTCTAACAAATCAGAGGCTATTGAAACTCCACTTTAACGTATAAGCTGCTGCTTACATTGGCATAGTAGGTGCAACATAAACGCGAGCAGCGTTCTCGAGGTCAAGATCATACAGGTTCTTTGGATCTCCGCCAAAGAGCTCTACGGCCTTGAGAAGATCAGAAGCATTTGCCTCTTCCTCACCCTGCTCCTTAACGTACCAATCAAGAAGCTGCATAGTACGGAAATCGTTTGCCTTCTGTGCAACGACATAGCACTCGTTAATGCTTGCAGTAATGAACTGCTCGTGCTCATATGCTGCCTTAATTGGCTCAATTACCTTAGTAAAGGTAAGATCTGGCTTTGCGATTGCCTCCATGGTTGGAGTCCAATCATTATCAAGCAGGTAACGGCGAAGAATACGTGCATGAGCAAGCTCTTCCTGAGACTGGATGACATACCAATTTGCAAAGCCCTTAAGACCCTGCTCCTCATAGAAATCTGCAAAGGTTAGATACAGATAAGCGGAATAAAACTCTTTGTTAATCTGCTGGTTAAGAATGTTACCAACGTTTGCATCAAGTGCCATGTTCTTCTCTTTTCTCATTACAATGTTCTTTACTTATAAAAATGAGAAGCCCTTTGGCTTCTCATTTTTAATACCCACTTGTAAGTCTCTTAGACAGGTCACACAAAAATCTCAATGATAAAAATAGTTACTATTTTTATCTTCTATTTGTAAGCGCTCCGTTTGCGTTAGTCGCGTGTAAGTTTACGATGAATACGATGAGGACGAGCAGCCTCCTGACCAAGTCGTTCAATACGATTAGCCTGATAAGCCTCAAAGTTTCCCTCAAACCAGAACCACTTACCTGGATTCTCATCATCGCCTTCCCACGCAAGAATATGTGTAGCAATACGGTCCAAGAACCAACGGTCGTGACTGGTTACCACAGAACATCCCGGGAAGCGCTCAAGTGCATCCTCAAGGCTTTCCAGCGTCTCAATATCAAGGTCGTTAGTAGGTTCGTCCAGAAGCAGAAGATTTCCTCCTTGCTTAAGCGTAAGAGCAAGGTTTAGACGGTTTCTCTCGCCACCAGAAAGAACGCCAGCGCGTTTCTGCTGATCAGGTCCCTTGAAACCAAAGCTAGCCACATAAGCACGACTTGGAATCTCAGTATCTCCCACCTTAATGAAATCGTTTCCGTCAGAAACAACCTCCCAGATAGTTTTTTCTGGGTCAATTCCTTGTCTGAGCTGGTCAACATAAGAAATTTGAACTGTCTCGCCAATCTCAAGAGTGCCAGAAGTGAGCTCTTCCTGACCAACAATAGCCTTGAACAGTGTGGACTTACCAACACCATTGGGACCAATTACGCCAACAATGCCGTTTCTTGGCAAGCTAAACGAAAGGTCATCGATAAGAACGCGATCCCCAAAAGCTTTGTGAATGTGACTAGCCTCTAGGATCTTCTGGCCCAAGCGTGGCCCCACAGGAATTTGAATCTCGGTAAAATCAAGCTTCTTGGATGCGCGAGCTTCTGCTTCCATCTGCTCATAGCGATCAAGACGAGCGCGGTTCTTTGCCTGACGAGCTTTGGGAGAAGAACGAACCCACTCCAGCTCAGCACGCATTTTCTTTGCACGCTTGGCATCCTGCTGATTCTGAGCCTCAAGACGTGCTGCCTTATTCTCCAGATAGGTTGAGTAATTGCCCTCGTAAGGATACAGCTGTCCACGGTCAACCTCGCAGATCCACTCAGCAACATCATCGAGGAAGTAGCGGTCATGTGTTACGGCCATAACAGCACCAGGATAATCATGCAGGAATTTCTCAAGCCAGAGCACTGACTCAGCATCGAGGTGGTTGGTAGGCTCATCCAAAAGAAGCAGATCAGGTGCCTCAAGTAGCAGGCGACACAGGGCTACACGGCGTTTCTCGCCACCAGAAAGATGAGTAACAGGAGAGTCTGGGTCTGGGCACTGAAGGGCATCCATTGCCTGGGAGAGCTGACTGTCCAAATCCCAGCCATTAGCTGCGTCAATCTCGGTCTGAAGCTGACCCATCTCTGCCATAAGCGCATCAAAATCGGCATCTGGATTACCCATCTCAACGCCAATTTCATTGAAGCGTGCAATCTTGGAAAGCAGGTCACCAAAGGCAAGCTCAATGTTTTCCTTGACCGTTTTAGTCTCATCTAGAGGTGGCTCCTGCTGAAGTAGACCAACAGTATAGCCTGGAGTTAGCTTAGCTTCACCGTTAGAGACATCCTCTAAGCCCGCAATAACTTTGAGCAGCGTGGACTTACCCATGCCGTTTGGACCAACAACGCCAATTTTTGCACCTGGATATACGCCTACAGTAACGTCATCAAGAATGACCTTCTCGCCAACTGCTTTACGAGCTTTGTACATCTGATAGACAAACTCTGCCATATGCTCCTCCTTAAGGGGCTGTCAGATGAAATATTCACATAGTCCATTCTAATGAAATATTGAAAGGACTATACAGCAGAAGAAATTGGAAAAGAGGATACGTTGTTATGGATGTGGTTTTTGGTGCGCCTACCGTTGCAAACAGCACGCGAGGGCTGTTTGCAGAACGTGAGAGTATGTTTACAGAACGCCAGAGTGCGTTTGTGGCACGTGAAAACACACCTATGTCGGATAATCTGTCAAAAAGACGTATACATTACGCTAAAAACCCCAATACCATGCAGATTATTGGACTTAGATGTGTTTTTTGCCTCGTATATTGCAGAATATCCGACATAGATGTGAATTTAGAAGCAGAAATTAGCAACAGTTAAACCTTTTATATAATGTTATTCATGATTCTGAATATTAAGTATAATTTATACAAAGAAATGAATTTGCTCATCAATCGCTAAAAATCAATCACTGACCATAACTTGTTACCAAACAACAAATTGCTAGACAGCTCATAGTCAGACACCAAGCCTTCAAATTATCTAGCAAAATTACGCCATAAATTGCCATTCAGCCATGTCATTACAAACGGACCAGAAGAATGGCAACTAAATTAAGGTTTTACGTGGCCTTGATTTGCTTTTTCTACAGCGTCTTTGACCATCTGTGCATACAGGGTACCACCACGATTAATGGAATCTGAATCCGAGCCAAAGTGTACGTAGTCAGTACCTGCCCAAATATCAGGATTATCCTGAGCAACCTGAGCCCAATCTGCAATGGTAATGAAGTCATACTTCTGAGCAAGCTCAAGCTCATGTGCACGAATAGCATTTGCACCAGCATTAGGATCAGTATTTCTGCCGTCGTACGGAGTCACAAAGATCAAACGATGACCACGTGGCAACATTTCTACAATCTTGTCAACCGCGTCAGTACCACCAACAGGGTTGGTACCCAAAGCTACAACAACATTCTGGTAAAGCGTATTGTTATTGATTGCCGACTGCAGCAAATCTACGCCCATTGCTACATTTCTACTAACCGAAGCGTCAATTTGCGCATCGGGCAAAGCGTCCTGTAGGTAAGAACGAGCACGAAGCGAAACAGAATCGCCAATATAAGTGACGCCCTCGACAACGTTGTAATTACTTGCCTGTGAGGTATCCGCATGCTTACGAGTCATGGTCATAGTACTCTGCTCCTGCAATGAGGCGTTGAGCAGCAAATCATTCTGGAAATCGCTCAGTTGCGGAGCGGTAAGCGCAATAAAAGCAACTGCTGCCGCAAACGGAATGAGCGCAAGCCCAGTGACTCGCAAAATCTTATGACCGTCAAGCTTAATATGCGAGAAAAACTCTGGAGACTTTCCCGCCAACGCTGGCTCAATTACATAGAACGAGCAGCTTGCAAACACAAACGAAAGCAACAAGGTTAAAAGTGCGGCCAGAACAGGATTGACCTTCTCGGCAAAAATAATGTACAAAGGCCAGTGGAACAGATACACACTGTAGCTGGTATCTGCCACAAAGGAAACAATGCCAGGTTCTTTAATACCGTCAGTTTTTTGATGCAGCATGCGTGCAAAGAAAATCATTGCTGCAGATGCAAGCGAGGCAAAAAGAAAACCAAAGGTGTACGTAAAGAGATTGTCAAAGTGCATAAAGACACTCAAGCAAACAAGAACACCAAGGCTTACCACAAGACCCACAAGCGTCAGCTGAGTAGAAAGTTTCTGCTCAAGCTGGTCAAAAAGTGCGCCCGTCTGAGCAATTCCTGCAACGCACGATAAAAGCGCGCCGATAAAGAAAGGGAACACGTGTGTTTGCGTAGAAAAATACTGAATAGAAAGATTAGTAGAACTTGGAGCGCTTGTAGCCATTGCCAAATAGGTAACAACCAAAAGCACCAGAGAAGCTCCGGCAATCTTTACCTTATAACTTCTAATTGTTTTGCTTAAGCAAGCAAGTAGCCAGGCACAAAGACCCCACAACACATAAAAGTGCATCTCAACTGCAAGGCTCCAAGTATGAAGATACACATGTGGAGCAAATTGGTTCTCATAACTGTTGCCCAAAACAATCTCAAAATAGTTAGTTACAAAGCCAAGAGCTGCGGCAATCTGATACTTAATGCCGGCAATAAACTCGGCTCGTACAAGCAAAAGAAATGGCGTACATACAAGCACCATAAATACAAGCGGTGGCACAATTCTGTAGAAACGTCTACGTAAAAATCCTATGACATCAATGGATCTAAAGCGGGCAAACTCATCAATCAGAAGAGCTGTGATGAGATATCCCGAGAACGTAAAGAATACGTCAACGCCAATGAAGCCACCTGGAAGTGCTTCCTTAAAAAAGTGATATATGAGGACTAAAACAAGTCCTGTTATACGCACAAGCGAAAACCATTTAATTCGCACTTTGATAAATCCCTTGCTTAAAAGTTCCTTCGTACACAATATTATCTTGCGTAGTGAGCTTTCCTTGGCCATCTGCCTGGCCTTTTACAAATTGACCTTCGTACGTCCAGCCGTCTTTTGAGGTATACGTTCCCTGACCTTGGAAATACCCGTCAACAAATTCTCCCTCGTAAGTATCGCCATTTTCAAAGGTCATCTTGCCTTGGCCATTCATCTTTCCCTGAATGGTAGTGCCGGTATAAGTAACCTGATTATTGCCAAATACCAGCGTTTTTGTACTTGGTCGGTTAACCAATACAATCGAGAGCACCGCAAGTAGCAAAATTGCAACAACGCTTATCAACTCGAGCTTTTTCCTACCCGCACTCACGGGGCGAGAATGACGCTCTTCTGGCTCAGGATCTGCTTGAACGCGATGGTGCATCTCCACACGAGTGTTTTTACGTGAAGACAGAGATGTTTTCTCGCTCTTCTTTTTTTCTGGTACAACCTTAGACTTTGAGTCTTCTACAGGCTTACGCTGAGCAAATAACTTAAAAGCTGATGAAAGTTGCTCAGATACAGTCTGCAGAAAAACTACTGGGCTTCCAGTAGCATCAGCCTTCTCTGTGGGAACTTGCTGTGTTTCTACAGATGCAACTTCCCTTGCCTCAGAAGAAGGCTCGAGAGTATCCGCCTCTTTATTTGTATGGCGAGCGTTTCTTTTTTTAGCAGAAAAACGCGTAGGAGAACTCACTTGATATTCCAATTCAATCGATTTTTTACATCTCTCATTGTACTAATTTCCTTCAACTTTTGAATTGTCATTTATCCTACATACATTTACCAGATTCACAGGTACGCCTGCTGTTTTTCTGTGATTTTCCGTTCTAAGTAAAAACAGAGAGGGGTACACTACAGGTTGGTATTAAAAAAGAAACAAAATGTGCTTACTAAAGTGTGTTCTAATTAGAAAGTTACATCATCGACATCATCAAGGAGGCGAAGATGGCAGAAGCAATTCGTAAAGTAAATATCATTGGCCATTTGAACCCAGATACAGACAGCATTTGTGCTGCAATTTCTTATGCGTATCTCAAAAATCAGATTGACAATCCTATCTATGAAGCTCGTCGTGCTGGTTCTCTTAATCGTGAGACCGCTTTTGTCTTGAATCACTTTGGCTTTGAAGAGCCACAACTTATTACTACCGTTACTCCTCAGATTAAAGATGCAGAGATTCAGACTCAGCCAAAAGTTGATGCTGAGATGAGTCTCTATTCCGCTTGGCAGCTTATGCAAAACGTCAAGCTTGATACGCTCTGCGTTACTGATGAAGAAGAAGAACTTACTGGTCTGATTGCAGTTAAAGACATTGCAAATGCAAACATGAGCCTTTCCGAGCCAAACTTACTTTCCAAGGCAAAGACAAGCTATGCAAACATTGTTTCAACGCTTGGTGGAACCATGGTTCTTGGTGATCCCCAGGGCGTTGTTAAGCAGGGTAACATTCGCGTTGGTACTAGTGCTTCAGCCCTTTCAGAGATTGTTGACGCTGGCGATATCATTGTTGTTGCTGGCAATCATGAAAATCAAACCATCGCAGTTGAGCACGGTGCTTCCTGCCTTATTGTCTCTTGCGATGCTCCAATTGCTCAAGACGTCATTGACCTAGCTAAAAAGCGTGATTGCGCTATTATCAGCACTCCTCGTGATACCTTTGAGGTAGCTCGTCTACTCATCATGTCTATGCCTGTACGCGAGAAGATGCTCACCGATGACATTCTCAAGTTCAGCGTTAACACGGCAATTGATGATGCACGCAAAGCTATGACCAACTCGAGACACCGCTTCTTTCCTGTTATCAATGAAAACGGTACCTTTGCTGGCCTAATCAGCGGTCCTGGTCTTTTAAATCCTCGCAAGAAGCATGTCATTCTTGTTGACCACAACGAGCGCACTCAAGCTGTCGATGGTCTTGAGCAGGCCGAAATTATGGAGATTGTTGATCACCACCGCATTGGCTCCATTGAGACTTCTAATCCAATTACCTTTAGAAATGTTCCTGTTGGCTGCACCTGTACCATCATCTATGGTCTCTACCATGAATACGGTATTGATATTCCTAAAAACATTGCTGGTCTTATGCTCTCTGCAATTCTTTCTGACACCCTTGCATTCCGCTCCCCTACATGCACCGAGCGCGATATTGTTGCAGGTAAGAAACTAGCGGAAATCTGTGGAGAAGACATTGACTCCTACTCTGAGCAGATGTTTGATGCTGGTGCAGACCTTACTGGCCGTACCGCAGAGGAAGTCTTCCATGGTGACTACAAGGTATTCAGCCGTGGCGGCGTAAAGTTTGGTGTTGGTCAAGGTTCCTTCATGACCGAGACTAGCCGTAAGGCTGCAGAGGAACTTGTTGGACCATTTTTGGAAACCGCCGCTAAATCAGAAGAACTTCCAATGGTCTTCTATATGTTCACCGACGTTAAGAGCCAGGTCACCGAGATGCTCTTCTATGGTGCTAATGCTGCTAATGTCATCGAGAGAGCTTTTAACGTAAAGGTTGACGGCAACATTGCTGTTCTTCCTGGTGTTGTTAGCCGTAAGAAGCAGGTTGTTCCATCACTGATGGCAACACTTCAAACGCTTGCCGAGGAAGCCGCCAACTAACGCACGGGTTTCTCGCACCTCTCGCGAGCCTCCCGTTCATACAAACTTCTCGCCATTATTTGAAATGAGAACGCCTACCTGCATATTTGCGGGTAGGTGTTTTTCTACAGGAGATGTTCTATGACGGCACCTATTCTGTCTCTAATCACCAGATTGGCTCGGCCGTCGTACGGCGTGGGTTGGTCGTTGATAATGACCATCTTGTTGCCCTCGTAGTAGTCGAGAAGACCGACGGCAGGTTGCACCACCAGTGAACTTCCTGCAACAATAAGGACTTCCGCTTGTGAGATAGCGTTTAAAGCCCCATAAACGGTATCCATATTGAGGCCTTCTCCGTAAAAGACAATATCAGGCCTAATAACTGCGCCACATTGACAGAGCGGCACCACAGACGACTGCTCTTCAATCTGATCAAGCGTATAGACATGACCGCATTCGGGACAATAAAAACGTGTCTCGTTGCCATGGAGCTCAAACACACGCTTACTACCAGCAGCTTGATGCAATCCGTCGATGTTTTGCGTCACCACCGCGCGCAACTTTCCCTCTGCTTCCAAGGCTGCCAGCCACTTATGAGCAATGTTTGGTTGAGCCTCTCCTAAATGATGAGAGTTTCTAAAATACGTATAATACGCTGCAGGATAATCTAGAAACACATCAAGCGAGAAGATCTCTTCAAGTGTAAAATCCGGTGCCTTACTATAAGCAAAAGATTCCTCATTGTCTGGGTCTACCGTTATTCCATTTCCCAGGTCGCAAGTTTCTTTTCCCATATCATAACCATCTTGCCCCAGTCCAATGGTCATATTCTCTATCTTGATACCGCCCTGTCGATACAGGCCGTTAGTACCTCTAAAATCTGGAATACCACTTTCTGTTGATACGCCAGCACCGCCAAAGAAAACAATGTTATCTGACGACTGAATCCAATCTTTAAGCTGTTCAATCTTGGTCATTAGGCACCTCTAACCTAAAAAAGGGACCAGGATAAACTGGGTCCCTCGATTTCAAGCGCCGGAGCTCTTGGCGCTGAAAACGCTAGTAGTCAAACTCGTCAGACACATACTCAGTAAGACATGCATCCAGACCGGCTTCAATTTCTTCATGATTCATATGACGACCAATGAAGCACAGTTTTGTTTGACGATCACCCAGTTCATCATCCCATTCTGCGCGTAGCTCGGGTTTCTCGTCAAGAAGGTTTTCTCGCTCATCCTCTGGCAGCGAAGCATAGAACATTCCATTCTCATAGAACTGAACCTGATTGCCTGCCTGCTCAAATACGTAGCTCATCTCTGGGTCTTGCGAAACCCAGATGCTGCCCTTGACGCGGATAATGTTCTTTGGCCAGCTAGCCACAAACTGATTGAGTTTATCCAGGTCAAACGGCTGGCGGCGGCGATACACAAAGGTGGTAATCTCATACTCCAAAACCTCTGGATCTTCGTGCTCCTCAGGATGCTCCATTGCATTCATCCAAGCAGCAGAAGCATATGCTTTGTCAAAGTCAAAACGGCCAGTATTGATAAGCTCACTCATAGGAATGTCACCGTTGACTGCCTCAACAATAACAGCGTCTTTCTGCAGACCACGTACAAGCGCCCTGAGCTCGTGAAGTTGCTCAGGAGTAACTAGATCGGTCTTGTTCAGTACCAGCGTTGAGCAGAACTCAATCTGCTGAATAAGCAGGTTCTCGATGTCATCCTCTTCAATATCTGGGTCGAGAAGATCGGCGCCGTTGTGGAATTCCTCAAACATGCGAGCGCAATCAACAACTGCAACAATGTTATCTAGATTGAGATGAGAGTGGTTAGTTGCATGCTGACTCTGATTGCAGAATGCAGAAATATTATAGGTAATGGGGATTGGCTCGCAGATGCCTGAAGCCTCAATAATGATGTAATCAAACTCTTCGGTATCTGCCAAATCACCCAATTGAAGTGCCAAGTCATTAGAAAGCGTGCAGCAGAGACAACCATTAGTTAGAGGTATAACATCGCCTTCTTTAGCGTAGCCGCCGTCTTTAATAAGACCAGCATCAACGTTAATTTCACCAATATCATTGACGATAACTGCTGCGTGAATACCTTCAGTGTTAGAAAGAATATGGTTCAAAATAGTGGTCTTACCTGCGCCTAAATAGCCGGTAAGCAGCACAATTTTCACCTGCTTTGGTTCAGACATAGTGAGCTCCTATCAAATGTCAACCTTTTATATCAAAGAATAAACTTCTTGCTTGTAAAAGTGGGCCCTGACGCTTAAGTGAGTCAGGGCCCAACCTTCGCGTTACAAACTATCAAACAGGAAGCTTAGAAGCTACCGCGATCGATAATCTTACCTTCCTTCATGATGACGTCCATGTTCTCAGGCGTGAGGTCGCGGATGTTATTAGCAACGTCGCCCTTAACTACAAGGATATCAGCAGAGAGGCCTTCCTTGACAGCACCAAACTCGTTCTCCTTGCCCAGCATCTTTGCGCCGTTGTAAGTAGCAGCTGCAACGGTATCAAGAATAGAAATGCCAACCTTCTCGACAAAGTCATACATCTCGTCGATGGTGACATAGCCGTAAGGAGTAACAAAACTGAAGGAGTCGGAACCAATGGTAATGGTAATGCCCATATCATATGCCTTACGCAGGTTATCATAGGTACGTGCAAGACCCTTCTCGACAACAGTCTCACCTGGGAATGCATCAAGCTCTGGAGTCCAGTCTGGTGGATAAGTTCCGTACCAAGTTGGCAAGAAGCCGATAGTTGGGGTAAAGAAGGTACCCTGCTCAGCCATAAGCTTCATGGTGCGCTCGTCAATCTCAAAGCCGTGAATGAGCTGCTTGCAGCCAAAGCGGACGCAGTCATACGCAGCGTCAAAGTTGTTATAAGAGTGAGCGTAAAGAGGAATACCTACCAGTGCGCACTCGTCAGCAATTGCCTTAATTTCCTCGGTGCAGAAGAGCTGCAAACGGTCAGAGTCCCAGCGCCAAATGCCGCCACCAGTTGCCCAAATCTTGATACCATCAGGATCTTCACGAAGACGACGACGAATTGCCTTACGAAGCTCCCATGGACCGTCTACCTGGTCACCCCAAGGGTGTCCGTCCTTGGAGATCTGCAATGGCAGGTGATGAGAGTCACCGTGACCAGCAACGCGGCAAAGACCAAGACCGGTAGCAAAGATACGAGGACCCTGCATAATGCCCATGTTAACGAGGTCACGGATAGCAATACCATTACGACCAATCTCAACAACAGTGGTAAGACCGTGGGTAAGAGCGTCATAAGCCTGTTTGACTGCGCATGCCTGCTTCTGAGCAACGGACTCAATAACCCAATCGTTATCGTTGTCGGTCAGGTTACCGGAGAAGTGTAGGTGTGTATCAACAAGACCAGGCATTACGGTATAACCGGATGCGTCACGTACCTCATATCCCTCTGGAACCTCTTTACGAGGACCAGCATAGGTAATCTTGTCGTCATCAATAAGGACAAGAGAGTCCTCAACTGGTGCAGAGCCAGTACCGTCAACGAGCTTGCCGCCTACAAAAGCATACTTACTCATGTTTCCCATCCTTCCTTGACTGTCCGCTCACTTCTTTTAAACGGACGGGTTTACTTGAATAGTAAGCGTTGGCTAACTTCATGAGAATAAGTTAGCCAAGGTTGCCGGTAAACGGGGCAAAAATACCCATGAACGGATGTTCAGATATCGATAATTTCATATATACATCTAAAGTATTTGATTACTTCATATTTGCTATGACTACATTGCATAGTTGTGTCAAAACAGTTTTTGTCCGGTATACGTGGTAAGGTTTAGAAAACAAATTAAGGAGGGGCAATGTCTCAGAATTCTTCGTCTCAATCTAGCTTTTTCGCACTTATTTCTCGCATGCGCTACATTGAGCGCTGGTCGCTTATGCGCAATTCTCGCTCAGAAAGTCTTGCTGAACACGCCCTTGACGTGGCTATTATTTCTCACTGCCTGGCAACTATCGCAAATGTGCGCTATCACAGAAATCTTGACGCAGATCGTGCGGCGCTTATTGGTATGTATCACGATGCTTCAGAGATTATTACAGGAGATATGCCTACCCCAGTAAAGTACGCTAATTCGGAGATTAGAGATGCATACCATCAGGTAGAAGCACGTGCCGAGAAAACCATTCTCTCCACGCTTCCAGAAGACTTGCAAGATGCCTACGCTCAAGTACTCACTCATAATGCTGAGACTTCAGAAGATGAAACATACCTCAGAAAGCTCGTTAAAGCTGCAGATAAAATTGCAGCGCTCATCAAGTGCATTGAGGAGGCTCAATCCGGAAACTCAGAATTTATTACTGCTGAAGCCTCAACTCGTGGAGTTGTTGAAGATTTAGCAGATTCTCTTCCAGAAGTGCGAGATTTTATGACAGAATTCCTACCTTCATACGGAGAAACACTTGATCAGCTTCTGTAAATTACGCTGATTAAACCCGCTAGTTGAGGAGTTGTTTTGCGCGCACTACATGCACGTTTACCCAAAAACTTTGTTCTTGAGGAGCGCTTAAAGGCCTATTCCAGCGTTATTGAGCCTCATCCAGAGAGTTTAAAAGGCATATGGGCTTCTGCATGTGCGCCAATTACTGCTGAGGGACATGCCTTCTATTCTGAAGTTCGTGTAGACCTTGGCTGTGGTAAAGGGTCTTTTACTGCTGCTCAAGCTAAAGCAAATCCTGATGTCCTCTTTGTAGCCATTGATACAGAGCCTATCTGCATTTCATATGCTGCAAAAACAATTTATGAAGCAGGAATACCTAATGCTATCGTGGTACCTGGTACTGGTATGAAAATTGATGAGTACTTCTCGCCAGAAGAAATCTCTGTTATTTACCTTAACTTTCCCGCACCATTTCCTCGAATCAGACAGGCAAAGCTGCGCCTCACCGATGCTGAGCGTCTTATGCAGTACAGAAACGTTTTAACTAAAGATGGCGTTGTTCGTCTCAAAACAGACAGCCAGCCACTTTTTGATTTTTCTCTTGAGCAAGTTGAAGTTGCTGGTTACAACTTTATTTGGAAAACGCGTGATGCTCAAGCAGATTTTCCTAATGATATTCCTAGTGAATACGAAAAGAAACTTAGCGCCCAAGGAGCCAAAGTGCATGCTTACCTGATTACTCCAGGTCCTATACCAGCAGATTTCACACCTACAAAGCCTGTTAGTCTTGTTGACTACCTTCCAGAAGACTTAGAATCGCTTACCTATGTTCCACACGGAATGGAAAGCACGGTTCGCAATCTTGCAAACCGTGCCCGTAAACTTCGTAAAAAATCGCAGTAATCTGTAATCGATCATTTGCAGGAGCGCTCCTTTGTGAGCGTCCTTTTTTTGGCAAGTAAGTCTTAGCCTCTCTCTCTTACTTAATTGACTTAATATTTAAAGCCCTAGTGGAATTAAGAACTGCAAGCACCATAACGCCCGTGTCTCCAAAGACAGCCAGCCACATAGGCGCCAAACCAAAGGCTGCAAGAATCAAAATAGCAACCTTGATGCCAATAGCAAACACAATGTTCTGCTTCGCAATGCCCAAGGTATAACGAGCAATCTTTACAGCCTTTGAGAGCTTGGAGAGCTTGTCATCCATAAGCACTACGTCAGCAGCTTCGATAGCAGCATCAGATCCTAAAACGCCCATAGCAACACCAACATCTGCACGAGCAAGAACAGGAGCATCGTTGATGCCGTCACCTACAAAAGCAAGTGACTTACCAGCCGCCTTCTGGGCGAGAAGACCTTCGACTGCAGATACCTTATCCTGTGGGAGCAGCTCTGCGCGGACCTCGGTAATACTCATCTGAGCTGCAATTTCTTCTGCAACATCGCGTTTATCGCCCGTGAGCATGACAACCTTGGAAACGCCAACATTTTTAAGAGAAACGATTGCTGCTGGAGCGTCAGCTCGTTCACGGTCAGAAATAACAATATGACCCATGTAGGTTCCATCAACAGCTACGTGAATGATGGTTCCATGATTCTTGCATGCCTTCCAAGAAGCTCCAACGCTCTCCATGAGTGCACAATTGCCAACAGCAACACTCTTACCATTTACGTTAGCACAGATACCTTGACCTGCAATTTCCTTGATATCCGTAATAACACAACCATCATCCTCACTAGGATAGGCAGCGCGAAGAGCTGCCGCAATTGGATGTGTAGAGTGCATCTCAACATGAGAAGCTAGGTGTAGAAGGTCCTTCTCGCCAATAGTTTGAGGGTGAACAGCGAGAACCTCAAAGACACCCTCAGTCAGCGTACCGGTCTTATCAAATGCAACAGTATCAAGAGTAGACAGCGTATCAATGTATGCAGAACCCTTGATCAAAATACCCTCCTTTGAAGCAGCGCCAATGCCGCCAAAGAAGGTTAGTGGTACAGAAACTACCAGCGCACAAGGACACGACGCAATAAGGAAGGTAAGCGCTCTTACAATCCAGGTAGAAGCATTGCCTACAAAATCACCCGAGAACAGAGGAGGCAAAAACGCAAGCGCAATAGCACTGTAAACAACAGCTGGGGTATAGACGCGAGAAAAACGACGAATAAAGCTCTCGCTCTTAGACTTGTTTTGATTTGAACTCTCTACAAGCTTAATAATGCGAGTAGCTGTAGAGTTTTCAAAGAGGTGGGTAACACGAGCGCGCACCACGCCAGAAAGATTGACACAACCCGAGATAATATTATCTCCCACTGTCGCGTCACGAGGAACGCTCTCACCGGTAAGAGCAACAGTATCAAGACTGGTAGAACCCTCGACAATCTCTGCATCAACAGGAACACGATCACCTGGTTTTACTACGATAATCTCTCCTAGCTCAACCTCTTCTGGTAAGACAGTGAGCAGCTGTCCGTCGCGCTCAACCGTTGCGCTATCGGGACGGATATCCATAAGCTTAGCAATAGACTTCTTGCTGTTATCGGAAGCGAGGTGCTCAAATACCTCTCCTACCTGGAAGAACAGCATGACAAAGACAGCCTCGTCAAACATAGGAGATCCATTAGGCACAAAACCAATAAACAAAGCACCAAGGGTAGCAATGGTCATAAGCAAGTCCTCGTTAAAGCACTCGCCCTCAGTGATGCTCTCCCATGCCTCCAGAACAACATCATATCCTGCAACGGCATAAGGCAACAGATAGAGCAAAAGCGCCTGCCATAGCTGCAGGTTAAATACATGTTCAACCACGTAAGCAACACCTAACAAAACAGCAGAACAGACAATGCGAACAATCTTCACCTTTGTCTTTGGGCTCATAGCTCCTCCTTGGGTTGTTGTTATACCTAGTCTACCCTATAAATTTATATATGTACATATATTCATACGATAATATTGAAGAAATTTGTTATTTAAAAACTCCACGGGCGAGAAACCCGTGGAGTCCTAAATACCTCTGTAGTTCAACAATATTTTTGCTGCTTGAAAAACTAATTAATTAGCGATGCAGAAGTTGGAATAAATCCCTCAAAGATGACAGGAGCACCCTCGAGCTCAGAAGCAATCATGTCCTCCTCGCTCCTAACAGTCCAAGTGATGAGATGTGCGCCCATGGTGTTACAAGCCAACTTAACAAAGGGATTCTTGCGATCCTCAAACTTGTATGCAATGAAGTCAGGACGACCAACAGAATTACCAAAGAGAGCTGTAGCACCAGCACGTGTAGCGATGTTCATGTGCCTGGTCTGACGATCAATCAAGAAATTCTCCGAAAGCTGGCCGCGGAGCATTTCAGGACGGTTCTGACGCAGCCACTGCAAAACACGAGGATCAAAGCTCTCAATGCATGCGCGAACAGGACGAAGATCAAGAGCCTGCATAATTTTTTCTGTAAGCTGCTCAGCATTATTGTGGCATGTCTTAGCCTCAATAATCAAAGGTGCAGGCAACTCACCAGAGCCACTCCACGCATAGACCTCAAGAACTTCCTCAAATGTTGGAATCTGCTCATCTGTAGCAAGGAGCCTAAGACCACGAAGCTCCTCTAGCGTGGATTCCTCAACAATCTTCTGTACACCACAAAGACGATCAAGTGCTGAATCGTGAACAACAACCAGCCTATTGTCTGCGGTCAGGTGAACATCAACCTCGGAGCCAAAGCCCTTCTCGCAAGCTGTACGAAAAGCCAGCAGAGAATTCTCTGGAATACCAGCCTCGTTGTTGTAAAGACCACGATGAGCATAGCGATGACGAGCAATCTCATGCCAACGCTCCAGAAGCAGGCGATCGTTCTGCTTACGAGGAGCAATGGAGTAGGCACCATATGCTGCTAAACCAAGAGCTGCACCAGCCACAACACCACCGGCAATTGCTACGTTTCTAAGCGTCTTGCCCTTCTGAGCAGGAGCTAGCAGTTCCTCTGAATCCTGTCCATTTTGAGTAGCAATCTCCTCAACAGCATCTGTAACTGCAATATCTGTGACAGCATCCTGATGCTCAGCTAAAGTGTTCCCCATCTCTTCAAGCGACTCAGCAGTGCTTGAAAGCTGCTTTGAAAGCTTGTTCTTTGAGCGAGAAAAACGATTCTCTAAATTAGACTGAAACTGAGCTTGAGCAGCCAAAACCGAAGTCTGAGCTGAACGAAGCGCGGATTGAGCACGAGCAACTGACGTCTGAATAGAATCAGCACTTGGAAGTGCTGGTTTCACATGAGCATTAAAACCAGCCGCAATCTGCTCCTTAGCAATATTACCAGCTAAGTTAGCGGCCTTAGAAGCCGTTGTGGCCAGTAACTTTCTTCCAGCCTCAGATTGAAGCGCTGCCTTTGCGGCATACTGAGTAATTACTAAACCTGCAGCTCTAACCGCAGCTCTTTTAATAAAACGACCAATCATATGGCCTCCCCTCAATCTAGCTTTATTCTATCAGTCCAGCCGCTTCTTTACGTTACATATTGCGACTTTCTGTGCGTAATCAGTATCTTTGTCTGTTCAAAATCGAGTAGTATGTAGTCCATTAACTACTATCTCAGGAGCATCATGGCTGTTATAAAACAAGAATACGCCCTCTACCTGTATAAACTACTAAAGAATACCATCGGCATCTCTAAGCAGACTCCCCTTTCTACCGTTGAGGGCATCCTTATTGAGGATGACCTTGCCCCGCAAGATTTTGGTTTTGATGACATTCGTACACTCATGGAAGCATGTCCTGATTTCATCAAAATCACGGCGTTCAAAAAAGGTTATATCTACGCAACGCTTTTAACCTTTGATGCCTTTGAAGCTGCTCTTGCTGCTGGCGAGAAAAACGTTGAAGCTCAAAATAACGGCAAACCTTGGAAGCGTCGCCGTGGAGCAAAGTCCATTCGCGCCCTCAAGCCTAAGCGCCTGGTAGCAGAGACTCAAACAGAAGCAGAAGAGCCTGAAGTTGTTGTGCCAGAAGTCACTGAAGTTGAAGTTTCTACAAAGGAAGTACCCCAGCAGGAGTCCAACAACGTCGCGGCCCCAGAGCCTGAACTTGAGCCTGAGTCCACAAATCCAAAGATAGAAGAGTCCGACTTCGTCGCAGCCCCAGAGCCTGAACTTGAGCCTGCAACTGAAGCTCCGGAACCCATAGCGCCTGAGCCAACCATCTCGCTCACAGTTACCTACAACCCCTACGACGGCTCTGACGAAGAGAAGAAGCTCGAAGCGACACCTTCTGTGGTACAGAAGGCCTTTAACTCCACAGCAAAGTCCTCTTCAGCAGTTGCACCTGAACCAAAGAATTCCGATCAAGTATCAATACAGGTAGAAACTCCTGTTACAACCACAGCATATCCTTCCAACTTCGAAGAAGAATTGCACATCAGCAATGAGCTTCTTGGCATTTTGTATCAAATGGCCCCTGTCGATGCCAATGTCGTCCAGCAGCTCGAGGAAGACTTTGAACTGGCCAAGGCTTCTCGCTCGCTCATTTCTACCGGTGGGATCTTTACGTTTAACACGCGCTACAAGAAACCCCAGACAGACGAGGTTATTACTGCTACCATTCGCAAGTCTCGACGCGGAGCTCTGCGTCCCTGGATACTTTTAGAGCTTAGTGTTTCCGCTGATGAACTGCACGATCAAGCGGTTGACGCGTACCGCGGACTGCCAAAATCCAGCATTGCCTCTTGGGAGAAGCTTCCTGCAGCAGAAAAAGCGCTGCCTATCAACCCAATTGACGTGGTCATGCACGAGGCTCCTATCTCCGATTGGCATGCACTCAGTACCGCTTATCTAAGTGACGCACCATCTCTTCAGGCGGCACAGGCTTGTCTTTCCGCAGCGTATGTATACAGAAAGAACGAGCAGCAGCTCATGCACGCCGATACTGACTTCTCGCTACCTGTCTCAACTCACACTACCCCACTCTTTGATTCAGAACGCGGATTTGATACCGACTCACCTCTGGTTCAGAATGCTCTTCGCGCTGCAAAGCGTGGCTGGCGTATAGCGGTTGAGCTCTACAATCCCTCCAAACACTGCATCTACCTTGCACTTCCTACCACTGATGGCGAGAAACCCCTTGCACTAGTCTTTGACATACAAGCAGAAGGTCCTTATCGCGTTGTTGCTACATTGACCATTGAAGAGGCATATCCTCTAGCACGCATTTTCTCTGATGGTTTACCGGCATGGATTATGCCGTAGTCGCTCCAACTTATCGTTGAACTCCGCTTTACAAGCTCGCTCACATAAATTCCCACAAGAAAAGCCGCGTCACAAAGACACGGCTTTTCTTGTGGATGGATAGTGCGATTAGCTGGGTTTCTCGCCAGGGCTTATTGCTAGAGGACAGCCTAATTAATCATGCCAGGGGTCAACGCGCCATTCGTTACCCGTAAGACTCCAGTCATTCATGTCATTAGCATTGCCGTTGATGACAAACTCCCTGACAAAAATATCGCGCTTGCCATTGGAGAGCGTCTCGATGTAGTAGCGAGGACGAACATCTCCCTCATGGACCTCATCGAGAGGTGTAGTGTAGTTGGAGAGCGTCTGCTGGTCAACACCCATATCCTTCAGAGTTTGGGCCAAAATGTCATAGTGCCAGACAGGTGCGTCAGAAATCTGCATAGGCTGAGCAGCTTCTTCAGCAGTTTGGCCTGCAGGCTTGTACATAATAACTGGATTTGAAGGCGTTTGAATATCATTGTCCGTCAAATACCAATCACCGTGGTCAGCAGTAATGATAAAAGACGTGTTCTCATATACACCCAAACGCTTAAGCTCAGCAATGTATGCTTCAACAATTCGATAAGATGCAATGGTTTGCTCGTCAACGTTTTGCTTGCTTGGATCCTCAGTGCGCTCAACGTTACGATCAAGAGTGTAAGGTGGATGCGAGCCAAACAGGTGAATGAAACGGAACGAACCGTTCTGACCCGTATCATCAATCGAGAGTCCGTAATGCTGCAACTCCTGGTAATACTTGAGATCGTCTTCGGTGTATGGCTGAGAGGAGAGATCAACTTCATCCATATTGACCTGGCGGCGCATGCGCACATTGAGGTCCTCCGTGTAATACCAGAAACGGGGCTTAAACACCCAAGGCATGTCCCTACACAGAGCCGTCTTGTAAAGAATACGCAGTGCACCAAAAACATCCAGCTGGTTATCAAGTCCCCTACCAACCGGTGGATGATAGTTCACAGAGTACTTCTGAGCTGTACCTCTATAACGGTCGTAATTGAGCTGGTCAGTGTACAACCCGGCCTCAAATCCAGCATTCTGGATATCCCTCAAATACTGATCACTTTGTGCCCAGTTATAAACAAACTCGTTGAAATTCTCGCCAGGCTGAGGACGTGTACCAAAGAGCAGTGAAGGCACGCCGTATCGGGTTGGAATCATAGAGCCCGCAGAATTTCTGTACCACGTAAAGCCAGTTAAACCGGCAAATGTCTCTGGCTGCTCATCGTAGAGCCTCTGGACAAAAGCGGTGTCAGTAGTATCAAGAACAAACACCACGACGTTTTTCTTAGAAGAAACACTATGCAGACCCTCACGAGTTGCAACTACCTGGTAATTCTCTGGATTTGCGTCAATTGATGCAGCAATAGATGGCCCCCAAAGGCTGGCAACGCCTACTGCCTGAACAATGACAAGCGCTACGGACGTTACCAAAAGACCGGTGCGGAATTGACGGGCACGAATGATCGAGAAAACCGCACTACCAGCAATGATTACCAACCAGACAAAGCCCGAGATAACCATCTTTTTAGTGAAGTTTGACCAGATGACCTCGTGACCGTCAGCAAGAGGCATTCCGCCATTCATAAACACTACCTGGATATATGCAGCAAAACCGACCGCACCCACAAGGGCCACTGCAACGTTAAAGAGGCGCTTGCGCAGCAGCGAAAGAAATACCGTCAAGATAAGCGTAAGCACAAGACCGGCAATAATAACAGGACCTGCAACATCATTAAGATTGAACGAGAGGTCACGCGCGCTATTGGCTACCAGCTCAAGAGGAGCTACCACCAGAATAGTAAAGACGGTGAAGAACGAGACAGTAAACGCAACGCCAATACGCCCCTTAGGTTTAAGCGTGCCCTCTTTGCGCTCCTTGATGCGGATGGCTTCAGCTGCAAGGGTTTCTCGCATCTGAGCGTCTGCAGCCTGTGCACCCTTTGCATCCACCTTGTGAACGGCGCCTTCGACGATTTTGTCTGCGTTCTCGTCAATCTTGAGCATACGGAAGAGCACCTTGCGCGAGCGCCTAAATGCCACACCAAGTACGGCCGACAGCGCAACCACCACGGCTGCCAGCGCCTGGATGGTGTAGGTCATGACGGATGGGTCAACGTACGCCTGAGCTGTTGCAGGCAGAAGCGCCCACCACGCAAAGGTCAACACTGCAAGGTAGAACACAGCGTGGAGGAATGTTGCGCGCCTTTGAGCAGCTGAGCTGTGGGAGTTTCTCTTGGTAGAGGTTGTGGCTTTAATCACGAGAAACACCGTCCTCATCAATTGTTGTTGTGACTTCGTCGATGGCGGCAACGTTGCCCTTGTCGGCAGCGTCAGCCTCAACAGCATCACTCTTCTTGGAAGTCGTGTTAGCACCTGCGGCATCACCCTGCTCAGCAGCCTCCTCTTGATGTGCTAAAACACGTTCGAGGATAAATTTACCTGCAGCTTCTCCGCCGTGACCAAGGTTGAAGATCATGTTGTTGCGAATTTCTTCAATCTTATGCGACCAGCTATCAGTCTCTTCAAGCATCTGTGCAACTGCATCGCCAAGACCCGAGAGATCCTTAGGATCAAAACTACGACCAATCTGATTTCTCAACGTAATATCGCATGGATCCGAGTGGATTTTGCTCCAATCGGGATTATTCTCCTTCATTGCAGTGTCAATGAAGACCGACGGCTTGAGCGTAGTAAACGAGAACTCCTCGGCAACACTTGACCAGTCAGTAAAGAGCAGGTCAGCTGAGAGAACTGAAGTGTTGGAGCTGAAATCAGTCTCAAAGGAAAGCTCCTCGGGATCCGCGTCAGCATAGCGAGCAAGAATCTCTTCCATACGGGCAGGATAACGCTTCAAATATTCTGGGTGCGGACGAACCACAATGCGCCAGCCACGACCCATAAGCTGCTTAAGAATTCCGTCAAGGCAGCTGTCCATCAAGTTGTCGTACTGCCACGAAGGACCAATCAACAACAGGGGTTTCTCGCCAGGTTTACGCTGGCCCAGATTCTGCTTCTGGTAATTCTGGATTGATCTATCGAGAAGATCGTAACCAATGGCAGGCTTTCTCTTTGATGGCGTACCGTAGTACTTCTCGACCAGCTCAAGATCATGTTGCTGATGAGGACCAACGCACAGAACGTCATCGTAGTAGGTGTACTCGTTGCGTGTTGAGGTGACCGTCATAGAAGTCATGTGGTGGCACATATACATGTACTCAGCGTCTTTACGCACGTAGGAGCGCTTCATGTAAGAGCTCTCCAGATCACCGAGGGAAGTAACTACAACGTCCGCGTCAAGCTTCATAAAAAGCGTGATAAGGCGACGCTGACCCAAGTAGTACGGAATCAGACGAGGCTGCTGTTTTGCAAGCTCAAAGACCTGATCATTAGGGTCAGAGGTAACGTAGTGGACACAAATGTCAGAATTTGCCAACAGCCACTCAATTGCGCCTTGAAAGTATTTGTAGAAGCCACTTGATTCGGAGTAGAAAACTAAGTGCTTGCCAATAGTATCAAAGAAGCGCTTGTAATCTTCTTTTTCGCGGGCGGCATGAGGATCGCGCTGGAACCATTTGTGAGTGGACTTGGTTGCTGCGTCCATTGCCTCAAACTCATCACGCGCAGCATTCAAATCCTCGTAATCAACCTGTTTACGAGGGTCAATAATAATGTTACATACGATTTGGACAAGAATTGAAAGGAGATTTGAGCAAACCCAGTAGAACGCCATGCCGCAAACAACGTAAACTGCTAACACAAGCGACATTGCAATGGAAAGACCATTTGTGGTGTTCTTCTCAGCACGGGACTGCTCGCGCTGAAGTGGATTCAGCTTGTTGGAGGCAAGACCTAAGGCTACTGAAGAAAGAGCTGCTGCTAGTGGCATAATCCAAGTGATACCACCATCAATGATTGGGGTCATACCCAAAAACTCAGTGCCAGGAGCACCGGAATCTGTGATGCCATGAATGACGTCAACCAGACCAAACAGAATGACTACCTGAATTGCAAGAGGAATAAGGCTTAGAAGTGGGTGATAGCCTGCCTTTTTGTTGAGCTCATTTGAACGCTCCTCGATTGTCTCTTTATCGCCAAAGTAACGCGTCTTCAAGCGGAAGGTCTCGGGCATAAGACGTACCATAACAATAGAGTTTTGCTGCGTCCAAAGCGCCAAAGGCATCAGAATAATTTTAGTCGCAAAGGTAAAAAGGAAAATTGCCGCCCACCAACTACCGGTCAAGTCATATGCGGGTTGAACAATAAGCGAAAAAACGTGTGCAAGCTGCTCCATATACAAACTTTCTACGAGAAATCTCTGCAAAAGCCAACAGAATTCATAACAAACTAAAGAAACCTGTAGTACCCATTTTGTGCATAGTTAGTTATGGTATCAAAAACACTATTTATCGGCAGTTTAAAGCAAATAGACAACAGATAAAATCTTTAAACTGAATGGATAAAATTTAGACATAAATTGCTCTTTTTTGAATCATTTCATAAAAAGTACGTAGCCAATTGTCTTTTTCGTTAATCAAAAATTAACCCCTGAAATGGTATTTTTTCTTTTATTTTGGGTTGCAATCGCTGCTCTGCTGACTAAAATACTCTCCATGTCATTTTTTATATTCAGTATGGTAGGACGCTTGTGAAATGAGGAGATTCTATGCAGGCTAATCTGCAAGAACTAAAAAAGACCTATTCGCGGCAGACGTATAGTGTGTTTTCAATAAACCGTCAGCAGAAGATTGCTGACTCCCAAGTTACTTTTTCGCTTGCCCATTCTGTTTTCATCATTCCTATTTTTGGAGCAGCTGAAATTACTATTGGCGGCGAAGAGTTTATCTGCGAAGGAACCACCGTTGTACACGCTCCCGCAGGTCAGACCGTTTCTTATCGCACACTTTACGGGCGTTCTTTTGACCACGTAAATATCTATTATGACGGCGTGCAGGACGATGTCACTAGTCCAATCT
This sequence comes from Lancefieldella parvula DSM 20469, assembly GCF_000024225.1. Lineage (NCBI taxonomy): Bacteria > Bacillati > Actinomycetota > Coriobacteriia > Coriobacteriales > Atopobiaceae > Lancefieldella > Lancefieldella parvula. The sequence goes on along the minus strand of NC_013203.1, from coordinate 326,481 downwards.
TCAATGCATATGCATTCGATCCTCAAGGGTTTGATCGCATTCTTAATAAGACACTTGACCTAGAAAAACTTAATACCACCCCATCACTGGACAATCGTGTTGCGCAGATTGTCAATGGCACCGAGCTTATCAAATCAATGTTTCTGCTTACCAACAGCCAAAAAGTCCAGGAGAGTATGGCCGACGCTCGCACATATATCGAACTCCACTTTGCAAATCCAATTACCATTCCCGACTTAGCCAAACGCTGCGGAATGAGTACTCAGCGCTTCTCTAACAATTTTGTCCAAACATTTGGCGTTCGCCCAATGACGTTCATCATTGCAAAGCGTCTTGATCATGCTAAACAGCTACTTCAGTCTGGTCTTTCTGTACGAGAGACTTCCGAGGCAGTTGGTTACAACGATCCGTTCTACTTCAGCAGACTGTACAAGAAACACATGGGCGTTACACCTCAGGATGTTCATGACCGCTATGAAGGAAATATTCTGATTAAGTAGTTATTACTTGTAATAAAAACTAATAACAAGCTTTTGAGTTACAAAATTAACTATTCAAGCAACAAAAAATCCCAGCACCTTTAGGTGTTGGGATTTTACGCTTAGATTTGTGAAACTTGTTAAGCAGCTTCAACAACTTCCTCTGAGGTGTTGTCCTTTTTAGCAAAATGCTCAGCGACATAACCAGTAATCAAAGGAGTCAAGATTGCAGTTACGATAACTGCAGCTGCGACCTGTGCATTTGCGGTAGCAAGAGCAGCTCCACCGTACAGAGCTGGATTAGCCTCTGCCATAGCAGCAGGTGTAAGTGCGTTTGCCCCTGCGCAGGAAGAAATTGCAACACCAGCAATACCAGATCCGCCAGTTGCACGATCAACAAAGTAGTTAATAAAGCCACCGCAGACAGAGCATATAACGCCAAGCAGAATACCTGCAGGACCAGCCATGATTAGAGAATCAAATTTCATGGTAGTACCCATTGCAAAGAAGGTCATAACAATAATTGCTGGCAGAGCGTTAGTCAGCATCTTCTTCATAGATGGGAAGAAGTTGCCAAGCAAAATACCTAAGATAATTGGAAGAACTGCACCAAGCAAAGACCAGTTAATTGGAGACTGGCCAGTTGCGCCAAGAGCAAGCATAGTAACTGGAGGACCAACAACCAGTGTGGTAATTGCAACTGCGCCCTGCTCGTACTCGTTACCGTAATCAGCCATCAGACCTGCATACATAGAGTTGTTTGCACCAGAGCAAGCAGCAAGGATAACCATAGATGAAAGACCAAGCAGGTTGTCGTTCAGGAAGAACAAAACAGCAAGACCCAGAGCAACGCAGAACACAACCTTAGAGGTGATGATGATTGCACCACGAAGTGCAGCCTTTGGAGCGCTTTTGAACGAAATGGTTGCACCAACACACAGCATGAAAGCACCAACCAGAGCAGCAGTACCCTTGACGGTCATAGCTGCAGTAAAGCTACCAAGCGTTGGAAATACCTCTGGGAAAAATGTGTTCATGAAAACACCAAGCAGCAATGGTATCAGGATATTTGCACCTGGAATACGACCCAATGCCTTAAATGGGTGCTGAATAGAAATTGGATCTTTTGTAGCCATCAACAATCACCTAGTCCATAACAATGCCGCCGTCGCAGTCGCCAACCTCACCGTTGACAAAGCTAGCAGCATCAGAAGCAAAGAACAGTACCATCTGTGCAGGCTCAGATGCCTGAGCAGGACGACCAAGAGGAATAATACCTACAACCTTCTTGTACTTCTCCTCATCATTGGAAAGTGCAGTGGTCATATCTGTAATGGTAAAAGATGGGCAAACAGCATTACAAGAAATGCCGTACTTGCCACCCTCTTTAGCAATAGCCTTGGTAAAGCCATTCATGCCAGCCTTGGAAGATGCGTACGCAACGGTACCAAGGAGGCCGCCACCAATTTTGCCGGCAACGGAAGAAACATTGACGATACGTGCGCCGCCACGCTTAATGAAGTGCTGCCAGAGAGCGTGAGTCACGTTGTAAGTACCAGTGAGATTGGTGTTGATGGTCTTATTCCACTCCTCGTCATCTACCTCAGCAAAAGGAACGGAGCTGATGCGACCAGCACAGTTGATAAGAACGTTAACGTCTCCGCGCTCCTCAAGAATCTGAGCAACAGTCTTCTTAACACCCTCTGCATCTGAAATGTCCATTGGGTAGAAATAGTTACCCTCGCCAAGTTCTTCAACAAACTTACGGCCAGTGTCCTCATGGCGAGAGCAAACGATTACATGTCCACCTCCAGCAACAATACCCTTGGAGATTTCAGCGCCAATGCCAGCGCTTCCGCCTGTAACCAGAACCAATTTGCCTGTAAAATCGAACGTCATGCTCTCTCCTTATTACTCACGAGCAAAACCATTAGGGAACAAAATAAATTTTAGCTATATTCACATAATTTTCTACAAAAAAATTATTTTTGAGAGACAAATCCTATGGTTAATTAAGTAAAAGAAAGTAAATTGCTTAAAATGTGACACAAATGACACATTAAAATTCATGCTCAATCTTTCAAATTTTTGTCCTCAAATCACCTCTAAATAGAATCTTATTTATTAAAAGTTAGACATAGCTAACTTTTAGGAATATACTATAGCAAGAAACCCGTTGAGCTCCTAGTCCCACGTTCCCAATTTCGCGACTACCAGCTCTAATCTCTACGAAGGAAGTTACCATGAAACATCACTGCACACATCACTCAACAGCTGCAAATCTGCGCCCGCATACAAACCTGCAGCCACACGCTCACCGTAACCCTCTCCTAACCCGCAGATCAGCGTTGTCTCTAATCGTCGCAAGTTCCACAATTGCCATCGCTTCGCTCTCTGCTTGCGGGCAACGCAATTCTGCAACCAATTCAGGCTCTACATCAAACCAGAACTCATCGGCTCCCCTTGTCTTGACTACCTTCACCGTCATCCAAGACATGGCTTCTCGCGTAGCAGGCGAGTTCTGCCAGGTAGAATCCATCACAAAGGCTGGCGCTGAAATTCATGACTACGAGCCCACTCCCGACGACCTCAAGCGAGCGCAGAAAGCCCAGCTTATCCTCAACAATGGCTTGGGGCTTGAGCGTTGGTTTGAGCGCTTTGTCGACGAATCACCTGCCCAACGTGCTGACCTCAGTGAGGGTATTACCGCGATTCCTATTGCCGAGGGCGATTTCCAGGGTCAGGCCAATCCACATGCGTGGATGTCGCCTGAAAACGGCAAGATCTATGTCGAGAATATCGTCCGCGCGCTAAGCAGCCTTGTTCCTGACCATGCCAAGGACTTTGAAGCCAACGGCAACGCATACAAAAAAGAACTCGACAGCATCTCTTCTCGACTAATCGAAGAGCTCAGTGCCCTACCGGAAAACCAGCGCACGCTTGTGACTTGCGAGGGTGCGTTCTCATATCTATGTCGCGACACCACCATGAAGGAGCTCTACCTCTGGGCAGTTAACGCCGCTGATGAAGGTACTCCACAGCAGATTGCCAAGGTCGTTGAAGCTGTAAAATCACAGCAAATTCCTGCGGTATTCTGTGAATCCACGGTAAACCCCAAGGCAATGCAGCAGGTAGCTGACGAGACAGGCGCAACCCTCAAAACTGACGAGAAAAACATCTTGTACGTTGACTCTCTTTCGGAAGCCGGCGGTCCCGTTCCCACTTATCTTGATCTGCTTCAACACGATGCAGACGCAATCGTATCTGGCCTCATGGGAAGGTAATTGCTCAATGAATCTTTGCGTTTCACAACTTTGCGCCTGGTACGAGAAAAAAGACCGCGAGAAACCCATCATTCATGACGTGAATTTCTCCCTCTCAACAGGAGATCTATGCGCACTTGTAGGCGTCAACGGTGCCGGTAAGTCTACGCTCTTCAAAGCGCTGATGGATACCATCGCATGCGAGGGCTCCATCACCTGGGGCAATCAGACTCTTTCACAAGCACGTAAGCTGGGCAAAGTCAGCTACGTTCCTCAAACGGAAGCAATTGATGCGACCTTTCCCCTGCTCGTAAAAGACGTTGTCATGCAGGGTAGATATGTTCATCAAGGTTGGATGCGCATAGCTTCCGCCCAGGACAAGGAGCTGGTTGCTCAAGCACTAGAACGCGTTAACCTGGCCGACCTTATGAATTGTCCGCTTGCCCAGCTTTCTGGTGGACAAAGAAAGCGCGTGTTTGTGGCACGCGGAATCGCACAAGCCGCTGAACTGGTGTTTCTCGATGAACCGTTTGCAGGAGTAGACGCTCGTTCTGAAGCCATCATCACTGAACAGCTCAATAATCTCAGTAAAGAAGGCAAAACATTGCTCGTTTCAATTCACGACATTAACTTAGCTCAGCAAAAATTCCCGCTTTGCCTGGTCATCAACAGGACTATCACCGCGCAGGGACCTTCAAAAGAAATTCTTTCCGGAGACGCGCTCCTACAGAACCTCGGAATTTCTGAGGACACCCATATTGAGGAGGTACTCCATGCCTGAGGTTGATATTCTCCAATATGCATTCATGCAGCGAGCCCTCATCACTGGTATTGCAACTGCAATAGTCTGCGGACTTTTGAGTTGCTGGATTACCCACATGGGTTGGTCGCTCATGGGCGATGCTATCTCCCACTCTATTCTTCCAGGCGTAGTTATTGCCCATTTACTCGGGTTTCCCTATCTGGTGGGAGCGCTAGTGTTTGCCCTTATTACCGTGGTGTTGGTCGGACAGGTTAAAAAGAGTCAAATTGTACGTGCTGATACAGCAATCGGTATCGTATTTACAACGTTTTTTGCGCTAGGAACAGTTCTCATATCAAAAGTTCCAAGCCAAATTAACCTGTCACACATACTGTTTGGAAATCTTTTGGGTGTCACCACGCCCGACATGCTGCAAGTTCTTTGCATTGGCCTTCCTATTGCAATCCTACTCATACTTAAAAACAAGGATCTGACCTTGCTTTCATTTGATCAAACACAGGTTCAAGCAATCGGTCTCTCCATCAAAACACTCACCTCATTCTTACTTGTTGCCCTAGCCTTAGCAATTGTCATATCCCTCCAAGCAGTTGGTGTTATTTTGTCCGTTTCACTCCTTATTGTTCCGGGCGCCTGCGCAAGACTCCTCACTAACCAAATGAAGCATATGCTCTGGATTTCTCCACTTATTGCCACACTCAGCATTTTGATTGGAATAACTGGCAGTTATTACTTAGATGCCTCTTCTGGAGGCATGATTGGACTCACCCTTGGTGTGATTTTCTGTATCATTTTTATACTTAAAAGTTTACCTAGACTTACTTTTGGGCATATACTAAACAAGAACTAAGAAAGGAGGACCAATGCACACACTCAACACCTCACAAGCCAAGCTTACTCGCGCATCTCGTGCGCAAAAGCTCTTACACAGACAAGCTACAGCAGCACTCAGAACGTCCATTGGTCTTATGGTGGGAGCTCTTCTTATCGCAATCGTTCATTAAAGCTTCATCTTATATATCACCCATATTTGGAGAGAAACCCCTCCTACTCAAAGGGTTTCTCGCTAAATTTTTATATAAATACTTGAATGAGAATACCTAAAGATACCGACGCAAGATTGCATAAAATTGACAGTTTCCACGGAGCGCTACTCACTCCTTTAAACTTGTAAATTAAACCTTCAACGGCAATGACTACCAGCTCAACGACTATAACACAGGCAAAATACTGCGCACTATCAGTAGTCCACTCCATACATGCACTTGTTATAAAAACGGCAATTGGATTAGTAAATACTTGAGCTGCAACAATAATCAAGAGCGCCTGTTTATTTTTAATACCAATCAGATAGGCAACAACAAGCTCAACAAAAATAGTAAGAATCAGACAAAACAGAAATGTTTGAATCGTCGAAATAAAATACGACGAGAAAAACATCCAGCTAGTCATGCTGCTCGTTTCCCAAAGTTTTCGTAGACTCGTCGTCTGGAGCTATATGCTCAGTCTGTGCGATTGAAGCTTCTGGTGTGACATGTGCAGCCTGCGTGGCCTGTGACTCCTGTGTTGCTTGTTCGATCTGCGACGCCTGCTCTGCCTGTGCTTCATTTAAAACTTGTACCGAGCGTTCGTGACCAAATGGACCTATGACTATGGAATCTTTTACCAAAGTCAGACCCACACCCAAAGCAAACGCCGAGACCAAACTCATTGCAAAAAGCGCCAAAGGATGCTCCAGACGCAGGCCTAAAAGCGCAGGTAATGCACCTATTGCCAAAGAGAAACTGGCTAAACCAAATGCGGTTCCCTTTGCGCTGGACAAAATATTAGCCAAAGAAGCCAACGTAATTGCCATCGAAAAATTAAAGAAAAATACACCCAAGAGACCCATAAAAGGTATCTCCCATGAAGGTATAAATAAAGTAGCTGCAGCAATCAGCGAGAAAATCGCCGTGGTTCTAAAGCCAATACGGTCAGCAATCATTCCGCCAAGAGCTTTACCTGAAAATACACCTAGAATGCTCAGAACCAACAAAAGCATCTCGCTCTTCCAAGGAAACGCCATGACCATACCAGCATAACTTCTAAGCGCAACAACAAAACAGAGCAAAACAATTGCAAGCAAAGTGCGGGACGAAAGCTCAGGAATAGCAAGCGGAGTGTTATGTATATTCCAGTACTTTTTATTAACCTTTTGTACCACTTGGGTAATAATCGCACATAAAAACAGTAAGACGAGCAGCGCAAACGCAACTTGAAGTCTTCCATACCGCGCGCTAAACGTACCTAAAAATACTCCTACTGCACCCGTTGCAATAAAAATTCCCGATGGTCCTGCATGTTTCTGAGAGATGTTGAGTACACAAAGACCTCCTGCGCAGTGGAAAAGCGCATTTCCAACAGCAAGCAACAGAACTGTCGGCCACTCAAGAAGTGCTACAGGAACAAGCGAAAGTAACACTCCGCCGCCAATCAGCGCATATGAAAGCATCGCAGCGAACGAGTTTTTATCTAACTTATCCAAAGCAATACCAACTGGTAGCTGGAATGCAAAAGCAACTACGTCGTAGAGCAGAATGCTGAGCGTCGCTAATTCAAGCGAACCTTGACCAGATTCCCCCAACACTCGGCTTACTGCGCAGAGCATCGTGGATACACATGCAAAGTCAACTACAAAATGGCACAACGCATATGCAAAAGTAGAGACTTCTTTTTTGGGGAAAAGCTGCTGTGGAGTTGACAAAGTTTTACCTGTTGCGCCATATGATGAAAATAGCGCCAATTACTGCTACAAGAATACTGACTGCAGCCGCAACTAGAAAAACAGATGATCTGCCAACTCTTGGCGTAGAAACTACATCGGCTTTTGCAATAGCTGGAAGCGCAATTGCCATCACAAAAGTACAGACCGCAAGTACAATTTTATGGGCTGATCCCAAACGAGAATGTAGATGACGATATAGTGACATAATACCTCCTTCATCAACTTCTTTAATATTTTACCAGTACATATGCGTCGTTCCAAATATAGCCCCGTAAACGGCATAAAAAGCACCTGACAAGAAGTGTCAGGTGCTTTGCAATGAATTAAATTTTACTTCGCAACAAGTCAGATTTCGACCTTACAGTTATCCCACTTGAATAACTTAATTTTGAGCCTTCTTGATCTTCTCGCCAAGTTTCTTATCAATGAAAACGTAGAGGTAACCCAGAGCAACAAAGACAACAACCAGAATCACAATGGTCAAAGCAACCGCAGGAACTCCCAGCTTGTCAAAGTCCATAAATCCATAAGGCCAACGAGATTTCTCTTTGATCTGTACACCAAAGCCTAGTACCAAGACGATGATGTACACAAAATACGTAAGCGGATACAAAGGCCAGATAAGAGGCTCTTTAAAGCTCATAGTTGGCTTCTCGTCAAAGAGCAACCAGTCCAGAACGCCACAAATAGGAATCATATCGTGCAAAATGAAATTGTTGAACTTAAAAACACCATTTACAAAGACCTCACCGTGGTCAAGCAAGAAGTAAGCTACCAGACCAGTTACAGTAATACCCAACATAAGTGTGTGTTTAACTGTTGGCATCCATGGTTTCTGAGCAGTCTCAGGATGCTTGTAAGCCTGGAACAACGCTCCCCAGAAATAGGCAACAAGAAGCAAATTAGAAATATTAGTAAAGTAATACAAGAAAGAAACGCGGAAGTTCATTCGGAAAATACCCGCCGAATCACACAGCACAAAGGTGCCAATCACAGCAATAAACAGCTTAAAAATAAATGACGCTTTCTTTGATTTAATCAACGCAGTACCTCCTTCTGTAAAGCAAGAGGTCACTGTAACCCTAATGCGCCGCGGCAAAAATACATAATTCTCAGAGTTAACAGTTATGTTTCAAATGAAAAAGATTCAAAAAATGCTACAGGACATACTAGAGAACCACGTTACTGTAGCGCATGCTTAATCACAAGAATTGGATGATGCAACAAGAGACGAGGTCCCGTAGATTTCATGACCTCTTTAACACGAGCGCGCATCTCTTTGTTATAGCAGTGTGATTTACATTTTGAGCAAAACGTCTTTGTCTCTATAAATGGGCAACGCTGTACACACATATGGGCATACTTTTCAAGCTCAGCGCACCCTTCACACAGATGTTCATGAGCTTTAGTGTGGTGGTACTTCTCGCAATAAAAACGAATCATTAACGAGAAAAGATCTTTTTCTTTCTGACGTTTCTGTTCAATTTCTTCAGGTGTCATTAGCTCACTCGTCCCCCATCAACGGTGTAAACAACATCTGCAATTCCCATGGTAGAAGCTCTGTGAGAAACAAGAACCACGGATTTGTGCTCAGTCTCTTTATCAAGAGAACGCAAAATAATAGCCTCATTTAAACTGTCTAGATTACTGGTTGGCTCATCAAGCAGCATCAAAGGTGCATCGTGCAAGAAAGCACGAGCAAGACCAATACGCTGGCGCTCTCCGCCAGAAAGCGAGTCGCCAAGTTCTGCAACAGGCGTGTCATAGCCCTGAGGTAACGTAGAGATGCACTCGTGAATTGAAGCCTTCTTGCATGCCTCAATAATCTCCTCATCTGTTGCATCAAGCTTTGCAATGCGCAGATTATTCTTGATGGAATCATGGTACAGATGCGTATCCTGTGTCATATAACTCTCAAGATCACGCAGGTTAGAGGTATTAATCTGCTCTAAAGGAGTTCCAGAAATCTCAATGGCACCAGGTGTTGCTGGCCAGAAACGCATCAAAAGTTTAAGCAGCGTAGACTTACCCGAGCCGCTCTTACCTACAATTCCTACAATTTTATCGGTAGGAATGTCTACAGAAATATTATCCAGAATCTGCTCATCATCATACGCAAATGAAAGCTCAGAAACACGGACGCCCTCATAAGAGACATCTTTTTGGTCTACTACATCTTCAACCAGAGGCTTCTCGTCCAGAATATCCAAAACGCGATTACCGGCAGCAAAAGTACTGGTAAGCGTTGTACCAAGTGAGGCTAAAGCAACAACAGGACCAAATGAACTCATCAATGCAATAGTAACAATAAAAGCTTCGTTCATAAGAATCTGCTGGGTATGAGCCAAGTAGAACGAGCTAAAGAACATGACAAGACCAGCAAGCAAAATGACCGTTGAGGTAACGGCATCGTTGACACCAAATGCTTTCTTAACTGCCTGCTGTCTGTCACTTAACTGATTGGCTAGTTGACTTGTTTGCTCAATCATCTGCTTACCAGTGTTATATTGCAGAATCTCGTCAAGGCCGCGCAGGTTATCAAGGGTAACCGTCGAAAGCTTGCCAGCAAGATCTCTTGCTTCAGCAGAGTCTTGTTCGGAGCGCTTAGACATGTTAAACGGGATAACTACACCAACAATCAGATAAGAAACAAGTGCAATAACACCTAAAATCCAGTTGGTGCTACCCGCAATAAACCACACCATAACAATGCAGAAAACAGTCGCAATACAAATGGGTGAGATAGTATGCGCATAGAAAACCTCGAGCAGCTCAATGTCTGAGGTGATAACACTCATCAGGTTACCTTTATTTTTAACCTCAAGTTTTGCTGGTGCAAGCTTTCTTAACGCCGTAAACACGCGGTCTCGAATAAGCGCAAGCAGTTTAAACGCAATAAAGTGGTTGCACTCCTGCTCGGCATAGCGTAGCAAACCACGAACCAATGCAAACAGAAGCATGCCACCAAAAAGCAACACCATAGGAGATGATGAAGCAAAGCCCGTAGCACTGAGCAGGGCATACGCTCCAAAAATGCTAATGAACGTAGCAGCAAGGTTACCTAAAACGCCCATCAAAATTGCAAGTATCATATAGCCGGCCAGAGGGCGTACCAGTCCTACCAACCTCAACATGACAGTAAATGCACCACGGCGAGAAGTACGTGCAGTTGTGGCGTTATTTTTAACTTCTGTCTTCACTACGCCTCAACTCCTTTCACATAATTCTCAAGCTCGGTCTGGGCCTGTGTCATTCGCTTGTACTCGTCATTTGTTGCAAGCAGCTCTTGATGAGTACCACTTCCAACAACGCGACCATGTTGCATGACCACAATCTGATTAGCGTTTTTGACGTTCACCAAACGATGCGAAATCACCAGCACCATCTTTGACTGAGCAAGCTGGTGAACCTGTTGCATGATGACATCCTCACTCTCAACGTCAATGTTTGAAGTTGCTTCGTCAAAGATGTACATCTGGCTGTTATGAAGCAGCGCTCTAGCAAGTGCCAGCCTCTGACGCTGACCACCAGACAAGTTAGAGCCCTTCTCAGCAACGGGAGCATCAAGTCCACCTAGAGACCTTATAAACTCAGCAAGATTGACCTGCTCAAGAGCATGCCAAAGTTGGTCTTCAGTTGCTTCGGGGTTACCCATGACAAGGTTGGAACGAACACTTCCCATAAAGAGATGCGCTTGATGTCCAATATACGTAACGTTTTGAAGTAAATTCTGATCGGAAATGTCTGCCAAACTGGTATTTCCAAACAAAACATCACCAGAATACGAACGAAGCTTTCCAGTCAAAAGTGCTGCGATTGTTGATTTGCCACAGCCTGACTCTCCTACCAGTGCATTTAAAGAGTTAGCATGCATTCCAAAAGATACATTCACCAAAACGGGTTTCTCGCCATCATAGGAAAAAGAAACATTGCGTAACGATACATCACTGGAAGCTGGAAAAGTTTTGGCACCTTGCTCTTGAACGGGCATATCAAGTAAGTTAAAGATCTTATCCGATGCTGCCATACCATTCATGGCAATATGGAAATAGCTGCCCAAAAGACGCATAGGCAAAAAGAACTCAGCCGAAATCAAAATAACAAAGACGCCCTCCCACATAAAGAGAAGCTGGTCGTTCACCTGCTGAATTGCAAGGATTGTACCAAGAGCACTTCCACCAAATGCAACCACATCCATCACAGTAATAGAGTTTAGCTGCATGGTCAGGACCTTCATGGTAATACGTCTGAAGTGCTCGGCTTCCTCGTTCATCTGCTTGTGCTTAAAGTCATCAGCCTTGTAAATCTTTGCCGTAGTCAGACCTTGTAAGTTCTCCAAAAATGTATCGCCGAGCTGCGTATACTGACCCCAATACTTAGACAGAAGCTTCTTCGCAAACCTCTGGATAAAAACAATGGTCATTGGAATAAGTGGAACAAATACCAGCAAAACAATACCAACTACAGGACTAATAAAAAGCAAAACAAGAAAAAGTGTGAGTGGAGCTAAAACAGCATAGAAGAACTGTGGTAAATACTGTGCAAAATACGTTTCAAGCTGATCAACGCCTTCAACAGCAAGTTGAACAATCTCGCTGGTAGCATATGAGTTTTTATACGAAGGACCAAACTCTAAGAGTTTCTGATAGATTTTCTCGCGAAGGGTCTTTTTAACTCTTTTTGCTGCATAAAAACTTGTTTTGTGTTGAGCGAGTTTACAGAAATACCTAATCACAATAGCAATGAGGCATAACACAATAAATAACAGCTGCTCTTCAAAGACAAAATAATCCATGAACAAAGCTTCTATCATTCTTGCCAGAGAATACATAAATACAATATTGGCAATCAGCGCAATCCACTGATACAGCACAGTTAAGCCAATATATTTTTTACTCTCCTCAATGAGGGCAATGAGGCGTTTGTTGATCATCATATAAAACTTCTCTCGCTCTTCTTACAAGCAGAATCTTTAATCCAATAACGACGATATCATTTCAATTCTGCGCCAAATTTGAGGTACGAGAATACCTATAAGTCCAATAACAGTTTTAACTACTGCATGTAATTTTGTCTTTGATTATAAGAGTTTGCCTTATATAACATTTTAAAGCAACACACAACATGGCGAGAAGAACCACTATTTTTGAACACGTTCCCAGTCTGCTTTTGTGAGCATCGATATACCAAACTGCTCTTCTTTACCCGTGTACTTATTAAAGTCTGTAATAATGCCCACCTCCGTAAAGCCACACTTACGAGCCACTGAAGCAGACTTCTTATTATGCTCAAGATATCTAATAATCACCTGGTCAACGCCATGCTCTTCAAATGCATATGAGGTAAGAGCTTGAACACCCTCAGGTGCCAACCCTTGTCCCCAATAAGGACGACCAATCCAATAGCCAATTTCTGCCTGATGCAGCTGCTTTGAGGGATCCTTTAAATCAGAAATTTCTTCGAAATTCAACGACATTGAACCAATTACGTGACCTGTCTTCATATCTTTTACGGCGTAACAGGACTTATCGGACAGCACGTTTGCAAGAACCTGCTTAGAATCTTCCAGAGTCTTATGAGGTTCCCATCCACAAAGCGGGCCAATCTCTGGGTCTTTTGCCAGTTCATAAAGCTCATCGGCGTCAGATGCATGCCATGGAATAAGAAACAATCTCTTAGTTGTAATCATACAAACTCCCTTTGAAGTTCTTTACTACCTTACAGCTTTCTTATACTGTCCAGTCTGTTGGACACTCATGCTTTTTATCTTCTTTACTCTGTTCTTAACATTTTCTAAGGAGGCTCTTATGTACAGTCCTACAAAGCTTGTTGATTCCTTTGTTATTTCCGGTCTTCCCTACTACGACGCTCCTCTTATATTTGATCAGCTAAAACTTGGCTCAGATCTAACCATTGTTCCTGAGCGCGATAACCCTTACGATCCTGAAGCTCTGGCTCTGTATTCAAATAACAACAAGCTGGGTTTTATTCCTAAAGAAAGTAATTCTCTCTGGAGCACCTTGCTTTTCTACGGACATCAAAACATTATTACTTGCAAAATTACTCAGCTCAGTGATCATCATGGTCATCTTCTTGTTAAAGCAGGTCTCTACGTCATTGATGCTCGATAATTGGTGCGCTCAAACCTGTCTGTTTTAGCTTGTTATGACTAATCTTCTTTCTGTGACTGATAGCTCTGAAGAATTCCACTTAAGTACTCTTGATATTTTTGTCTGGTCTTCTTTGGAGCTACCAGTTCAATATCTGTTCCAAATGTTGCAAGCCACCCATAAAAAGTAGGAGCTTCCATTACAGAAACATGCACGTCAGCTGTAGCTCCATCAGAACTTAAGTTATTCAAAATGATGTTCTTGCCAAAGCGATCATACACCGAGCACATAACGCGCTCGTTAACACGAAGAGTTACCGCAACAACCTCACCTGAATACATACCAAAGACGCGTTCTTGATACTTGTCTATATCAAAACGTTTTATTTGTTCGTTAACCGTGGCATCGGCATCAGAAACCTCAAGTCTAAACATACGATCAACACGATAATTGACAAAGTTTTGATGCTTATCGTTCCACACAATAAGATAGTAGAAATCATCAATATATGTAAGCTGAACAGGGGTTTCTTCTCTTACAGGCAGCTCTTCAATAACCTTATCTTTAAACCCTTTTTTGCGATACTTGAATGAGACCTTTTTCTTCTGTAAAAGCGCTGTCTGAATAGCATTAAGCGCATAAAACACAGACTCATTCTGCGATTTAATACGTCCTTCAACATGAATGCGCTTCTTCAACGTATCAGAGGTGGACTTGCCACCTAAATCTCCGATAAGACTTACCAGATTGTTTGCTTTACGCTCCGTCAAAAACTTTGACGACTGCACTGCGTCTGCCATCAGCATAAGTTCTTCAGCCTGAAACTTCCTAGTTGCCAGGCCATATTCAACGGGATGACGCTGGTAGGACTGGATGTCGTAGCCAAAATTCTGCAACGATTTAATATCGTCATACAACGTTTTACGCTCTACGCTCAGACCACGCTCAGCAAGTCTTTCAATAAGCTGAGGAGTACTCAAACCGTGGTCATCGTCAGTTTCTTCCTCGAATATTTTTACGAGATGCAAGCAGCGGGTCTTCTCGCTTGGCATACTGCCTCCGAAGTCTAGCTCCAATAAAAACTCCTGTCCATTTTAGTGGACAGGAGTCAAGAAGAACGTATGGTCAGAAACTCTTCGGTAAACGGTGCATTAATCGTAAACTAGCCGTGAATCAACTGGCGTTTAACCCCAAACCTCTTCAGCAATTTCTTTAACAAACGCAATTTTTGCCCACTGCTCTTCCTCAGTGAGTTTGTTGCCAATCTCGCAGCTTGCAAAACCACACTGAGGAGAAAGACAGAGGTTCTCCAGAGGCACATACTGAGCGGTCTCATGAATACGCTCGATAACTTTGGTTTTTTCTTCCAACTGAGCGTGCTTGGTGGTGATCAGGCCAAGCACAACCTTTTTGCCAGCTGGAACAGAAGCCAAGGGTTCAAAGCCACCGGAGCGATGATCGTCAAATTCCAGGAAGAATGCATTTACGTGCTCTTGAGCAAGAAGTGTATCAGCTACATCGTCATAGCCGCCCTCACAGGCCCAGGTGCTGTGGAAGTTGCCGCGACAAACGTGCGTGTTAATAGTTAAATCAGCTGGCGCTGCATCAAGAACACGGTTGTTAATCTCCAAGAGTAGTGCCTTAATTTTCTTGAGACCCTCCTGGTCAGCACCAAAGAAGAGCTCGGCGCGAGGGTCAACCAAAACACCCCATGAGCAGTCATCAAGTTGAAGATTACGACAGCCTGCAGCATATGCCTGCTCAATAAACGTACCGTAGCCAGCAACAATGTCTTCTAGAAGCTCCTGGTCATCGGCATAATACTTTTTGGTCTGCTCACGATTCATTGGCATAATAAACTGCTCGATAAACTGTGCAGGAGCAGGAATAGTGAGTTTTGCAACGGTTGTCTCATCCTCAAACTGTTGAACAAAGCGGAAATGCTCAATAAACGGGTGCTCTTTGGTAAGCTCTACTTTTCCTACCAAGAACGTGTCGTCAATCTCTGCAGTCTCATCATGGAAAGGCAGGCCAGTATTAGTTGGTGCATGGCCAATACCTTCGAACGCCCACATAAAATCAAGGTGCCATGTTGCACGCCTAAACTCACCATCAGTAATGACTTTAAGACCTGCTTGCTTTTCTTTTTGAATGAGCTCTGTAATAGCTTTGTCCTCTACTAGCTTGAGCTCATGCGCATCAATCTGACCTTTTTCAAACTGAATACGAGCTTGCTTGAGATTTTCTGGACGAAGAAAGCTACCAACAACATCAAAGCGATGTGGAGTAGTTTTATCATTTTTGATTGCCATCATAACCCCTTAGAACTACTTACGAGAAACCAGTATGACAATCAAAACTTCACTTGTGAAATACAAATACTTAACTAATTCATATAGCTAAAAACTATAAGTTAGCGTTCACCATTCCACTCATCTAAGAATTCATCCACATACTCACGCATGTATTTCTCGCGTGTTTTTCCTAGCTTTTTACCGCTACGCGTGTTCATCATATTAGCCAACAAAAAGAGCTTCTCGTAGAAGTGATTGAGCGATGTTGATTTGTGTGAGTGATACTCCTCGCCATTCATGTTAAGAGTTGGTGGCTCATCCGGATCATACATTGCGCGACCGTGACTTCCGCCATAGGCAAAAGTGCGTGCAATACCAACGGCTCCAAGCGCATCCAAGCGATCTGCATCCTGAACGCACATCCCCTCAAGCGTTGAAGGAATAACAGAATCTGTTCCAGAAAACGATACTTCATCAATTGCAGTGCAAATTGCCTGGATAATGACCTCATCAACGACGTGTTGACGCAAAAAAGCAACAGCACGCTCTTTATGCTCATGTGTCTCTGGAGAGAGCTTAATATCATCAACATCATGCAAAAGAGCTGCCAAAGCAACAATCTCTTGATTTGCTCCTTCTTCTTGCGCAATTTTTACTGCCATTTTATACACGCGTAACGTATGAAAATAATCATGACCACTAAAATCTGTGGAAAAGATCTGTTTCACAAAGTCCAAAGCGTCATCAATAATTTTTGGGTTCATAGCTTCCCCGCTTAATACATTAAAAACGTCTTCTACGCTTTATCCACGCGCAAAGTAGTCTTTTTCTTAACTTACTTTTACTTAGTGTACAAAGCTTGTATTACAAACAAAATTTAAAAATTGAATTTCATGAACTTGTTAACTATCCGATTTCCACATGACTCGTATTTGTCTTAAAGATTTAATACATTTCTTTTGAAATTTCTATTCGTTACACGTTTATGACAAATACCAAAAAATTGTCAAAAATAGCGCAATTTAAGTGTCATTCTTAAACGCGCTAAATATTTTGATTAAATTACTTATATAACACGAGTTAAAAGTGACTTTTAAAATATGTACAAACTATAAAAATGCCTGCTTGAGACAACAATCTTTATCAAAAATGATAGATAATCATCTATACAAAAAATGCTCTAAATTTGTGCCACGTATTTCTTTTGTGCTTATCGTAGTTCGTCACATACAGCACAAAATTTGATTGCAAATTTTGTTGGGGTATTTACTATTTGTTTGGGGCAGATATGGAAAGAAAAAATAAGAACTTTGCAGGTAAAGGTGCTAAGACAGCTATGTCTTTGGTACTCGCACTCTCTTTAGTTCCTTCTTCAGCATTAGCAGAAATTGCTAACACTCAAGAAACAACTCAAGCGCAAGAAGTTGCGGCAACCCAAACAAGTGATACAACAGCTTCAACTTCTGAAGCAACAGCAGAAACAACAGCTGAATCTACCGTTAACACCGAAGCTACTACTAACCAGCAGACTTCCACTAACCAGCAAACTTCCGAGCAGACTACTACTCCTACAGATAGATCTTCTCGCCGTGTTGCAAGAAGCCTTTCAGTTACCTCAACTGAGCTCTGGGTAGACGGAACCAATGGTAACGACGCCAATGATGGCTCTAATACAAATGCTCTCAAAACTCTACAGAAAGCACTGGAGCTATGTTCAGAAACTCCATCCATCAATACCATTCATCTTAAAGGCAATCTTGATTTGACCTCTACGGTTACTATTCCTGCTGGTCTCACACTCAAAATTGCTGATGAAGGTGCAACTCTTACTGGCACTGGTAACAGAATTGATGGTCTTGTTCTGAAGTCTGGTTCAACGCTAACCGGCACTGGTACCCTTACTATGTCTGGCTTCAAAACTGCCCTAACTGCACAGCCTGGTTCAACTATCACCGACGGTACCTACGTCTTTAAAAACAACGCAGGTTCTAGTGGCTCTCGCGGTATTTCTCTTGGCGGAACCGTTAAAGGCACTACCAACAAAAACAGCGTTAGCATCACTGCAGACGATAAGAGCAATACAAACTTCTTTGAGTCCGGCTCTACTTTTGAAAACGCTACTATCAACGTCACTTCACAGGCACGTACCTGGAATGATGCTCGTAATCTTACCCTCAAGAACACTGATCTTAAGGTTAAGGGCTTTGGTCAGACTTTCTATGTCAACCAGCTCAACATGACTGATTCTACCCTGACCATTAACCCATCTTACTGGGGACAGACGGGTATGACCATCCAGGGTCCTTCCAATATTGTTAACTCCACCATCAATGCAAATGCTGGTTCTACTTCTGGCATTTCTGTTGGTGTAGCTGGAGGAACTGTAAACGTTACTAACTCAACCCTTAACTTTACCAATGGTGGAACTGGTGGTCTGAACGTCAACACTGGTAATGTCATCATTAACAACTCAACCATTAAAGGAGATGGTCGTAATTCTGGCGCTCTCTTTGGTGCACAGACTAATGGCTCCATCCAGTTCACTGGAAACAGCCTAGTAGAGACCCCTGCGACCAAGAACTCTGATAACGGTGCTGGCCAGACTCGTCAAAATTACAATGTTGTTGGCGGTTCGTATCTGCTCAAATATGCACCTGACTACAACAGCGGCTTTGGTAGCACTATTCCTACAAACGGTGCAGCTAACGGAAACGAAGCACTCTCGCTTTTTACACTTGCTGACGTATCAACTAACTCTCTAAGCCTCATTAATGCTAATGGTGCAACATACACCTACCCAGTTGCTAACGCATCAAGTGATGGTCAGAAGCACGTCTGGGCACCTGCTGCAACTGTCACCTTTGATCTTAACGCCCCAGGCGTTACGGGCATTAATCCAACATTTGCTGATGGCACTACCGCTAACAAAACAGCTCTTGCCATGCGTGGCAACTCTCTTGCAACCGCTTCTTCTGTAGCAGAAGGCTCCACTACCCTGCCTGCAGACCCCTATGCAAGCGGCCAGGAGTTTGACGGCTGGTACTACACTGACGCTTCTGGCACAGAACATCAATTTACCGCTGATACTCAGGTCACCTCTGACATGACAGTCTATCCACACTGGAAAGCTAACACCTCTTGGCTCTACGTCAGGTATCACAATGGTAACGGCGTCTCTGTCATTGACCGCGTTGCTACTAACGCAAACCGTACCGTAACAGTTCGCTCTAATACTGAGGTCAACAACCTCAACAATAACTTCAATATTGCTGGTAAGACCTTCAAGCGCTGGACTACCCAGGCAAACGGCGCTGGCGATGAGGTTGCAGCTAACTCCAACCTAGCTATTCCTACTGGTACCGATACCATTGATTTGTATGCAGACTGGGAGGAGCAGCGCCTTACCGTGTCCTTCTCGGCAAATGGTGGAACCTTCTCTGCAAATAGCGTATTTAAGCAGAACCCAAACGTCTTTGACATCACTACCGATGCAAACGGTGGAGAGGTTGCTACTATCAAAACTCATCCAACCGTTGCTGAGCAGACTAACATCAACGCACTGCTTAGAAACCTCAGTGGCAATACCCTAAGCGCTACAACTGCTGGAATTGCAAGTCCAACCGACTCTAACACCAATACTGCATACACAAATATTGCAACTCTTGAAAACCATATCCTAGACAGCGAGGATAAACCAAAGACCTTCTTTGGTTTTGTTGTTGGCCACGACTATCACTACTGGTTTACTGACGCTGCAGGCAACTCCCCTGCAACTATCAACGGTGGTGCAACGCTTACTAACGACGTCACTTACTACCTCAAGTGGAAAGATGATCCTTCCATCCAGAAAGTTGAGCTTACCAGTGATCTTCCTGCTGATATGTGGAGCGATTCTCAGAACAACACCACTCAGATTAAAGAAGTTTCTAACGATAAGAGCTTCAGTCTTACGGGCGCCATTGATGCTACTTCCGTCATTAACCAAATGACTAACTTTGAGAATAACATCGCTGGTGGCCTTGACGACCTAACCAAGATTACGCTTTCAGGCACAACTTCTACCTTTACTGCAAAACTTACTCTTCCTGCTGGCGTTGTTGTCCCAGCTAATCCAACAGTAACCACCTCTGGTCTTGGTGACCTCTTTGATGTTTCAAATGTCTCCGTTAACGGCCAAGAAGTTACCGTTACCCTGAAGCTTAAGAATACTTACAGCAACTATAAGCAGCTCAAAGATGCTGTTGAAACAGTCGGCAAAGACGACGCAGCTACCGCAGAGATCGCAAGACCCCTTACCGTAACCGTTAACGGCCTCACCCTTGACTCAACTCAGGTTACCAATGGTCAGGAGCTTACCGCTACAGGTACTCTTACTGGTACTTTTGAGTCTTATGCAAAGAATACCGTCACTAACGTTACCAAGAAGTACAACCTTTCTTGGAACGGTGTTCAGATTACTGCAAACAGAGATCCTCGTGGTACAGATATTCAGCAGACTCTGATTGTTAACAACCCTATTGATATGAACATCCCTGCAGATATGCTCGCAGACGAGAATACCGAGCATGACCAGGTCATCACCATGAAGGCAGGCTCTACCTTTAATCTCACTGGTTCAATTCTTGCTTCCTCTATCCAAGAGCAGATGAACAACATCGAGCGTGCCTATCCTAATACCAACCACGACACCATTACGCTGAGCAATCTTAAGTTCAAGTTCACAGCAACTCTGACCGTTCCTGAAGGAATGACACTCCCAAGCAACCTTGATGCCAGCACTGTCCAGGCTTCTAACTTTGGTAGTGGCTTTAAGGTCAGCGATGTCCAGGTTAACGGCCGTACCGTTACTGTCACGTTTGAGCTCAGCGATCCATCTTCCATTAGAACGTACTCTGACCTTGAACGTATTGTCGACGAAGCCAGTGCAAACGGTGGTTGGATGAAGCTCACCATTCCTGGTGTCACCATTGACTCCAATGTTGCTGCAGGTACTCAGCTCACCGCTGTTGGTACAGTTACAGGCTCCTTTAGCGCTATTGCTGATTCCGCAGCCGGCAACCGCAAAGCCTTCTCGTTCACTTGGAATGGTGTTCAATGGCCAGATGGTAAAGACGCTGTTGCAACTAATAACGACACCATCCAGTTAACTATTACTGTTGCAGAGGATAAGACCCCAGAGACACCTTCTCCTTCCACTCCAACTAAGAAGAAGCCATCTAAGAAAAAGAAGACTCCATATACAGGAGACGCTTCTGTTGCAGCACCTCTTGGTGTACTTCTCGCAGGTATGACAACTGTAATGACTTCACTTGGCATTACTAAGCGTCGTAAAAATAAGTAAAAAAACACTGTCAGAGCAATCTTTGTACCTAAATGAAACAGCCGCCTTCTTATCTGAGGGCGGCTGTTTTTCTTGGACAAGACGTTTTTCTCGCCAGAGGTTACTCCCCTAGCATGGTCTGCAAATCATAACCAAAGGACTTAACGAACTCGTAGGCATCCTTCTGCCAGTCCTCCTTGAAGACGCCAGGGGCAGTCTCAAAGAAGCTAGAGTCCAAATAACGAATAATGATGAAGTTGCTGTTTGGCTGATCAAATCCATTGCCTCTACTGAAATCAATACCGTGACCAGTATTTCTTCTCATTGTAGCTTCAAGAATAGGAACTGTAAGCTCGTTGACGGGAACAACAATGTCTGCCCTATCAAAGAAGCCACCCTTCTCCTTAGTGAAAACAAAGAGGTTATTGAGTGCGCCTCCTGCAACACACTGAACTCGGCGAATGTCAGAAAGCTTAACCTGATGCTTTGCGCCGGAAATCACACCATTTGAGATAGTAATCTTTTTCTCTTTGAAGCTGAATCCGAGCGTGGTGTTCAATATCTCAAGGTTATTGGGAAACTCGTTAGTAAGCTTATGAGCCGCAAAAGCAAGAATAATAGTCTTGGTATCCAGGATATTATGTCCAAATTCGCGGAGCTTAAGATCTGTATCGATGCTAGCAATGTCATGACCATCATTGCTCTTAAAGGTAATCTCGTAAGGACCGTTAGAGCTGCAATAGTTCAGCAAAAAAGTTGAACCGACTTCAGAAAACAAGATTCTAACCTCTGGCTTACCATTACCTGGGACATAAGCCAAGCCGTCTTTTGTAACGGTATAAGAATACTTGTTGTCACACTTAATTGATACTTGTCGATCTTCAAAGATGCTTCTCATATGCCTTTTACCTCCACTTTTTGCAGTACAGGAAATAACTAGGAACTTCATAAAATTATATCGTGTTACTGGACAATTATTTTACGGACACCAAAATAAATTTTCCGCATCAATGGATATACAGCCGCCTTTACAACGGCACTTGAACCTAAAGGACTATAGATTTTCTCACCAAAAATGTTGTTGATACAACAAACAAATGCAACGAACAAGCATAAAATTATGCTACTTACCAAGCAATCTACAGGTAAGATTAGACAAACCACTGTTGGACAATATGGGAGAGTCGTGTCAGAACTAGCCTACGTTTCCAGATCAACTCACCTGATGGGTGCAACTATCACCATCTCTTTATTATCACCTCAAAATGATATGCAGATGGAATGCTCGGCAGAGCAGTTGCTTAATGGCGTCTTTGACCTCCTGCACATTTATAACCAGCGATTTAGCGCAAACGACGCAAATTCCGAGCTCATGCAGGTCAACCATGCAGCGGGCAAACATTCTATTCCAGTTCACCCCGAGTTGTTTGAACTTATTCAAATTGGAAAAGAACAAAGTCTCCTACCTGCAAGTCATTTAAATATTGCCATTGGCCCTTTGGTTCAAGCCTGGCGAATCGGCTTTACTGACGCTCGCATTCCAAACAAAACCGAGATTGCGCATGCGTTAGCGTTAACTGACCCACAACTCATTGAATTAGATCCGCTGAATTACACTGTATTTCTTGCCAAAGAAGGCATGAAGCTAGACTTGGGATGTCTGGCAAAAGGTTACATTGCCGACAAAATTGCAGATTATCTGAAAAGTCAACACGTCACTTCCGCGCTTATTAACCTTGGCGGTAACATTAAAACAATTGGTACCAATTTACTTGCAGGCAGACCGTGGCAGATTGGTATCCAGGATCCGCAACAACCAAGAGGCACCAACCTTGCTGTGCTGCCTATTCGCAACCAGTCCGTAGTGACCTCCGGTACCTACGAAAGGAAACTTCAGGTAAGCGGACAGTCTTACCACCACATTCTTGACCGAGATACCGGCTATCCAGTTGACACGCAACTTGCAAGCATCACGATTATCTCGGACAACTCGCTTGACGGAGAAATTTGGACAACGCGCCTTTATGGCGAGAAACCCAATCAACTTCTTGCCCGCGTAGAACAAGAAAAGGACATCGATGCACTTATCGTAACTAATGATAATCGCGTATATTATTCGTCGGGAATCTCACCTGAGCTCCTTGCGTAACCCAGAAAGGAATTTTGATGCTTAACTTTGTTGGCCTTATTGGCACCAATTCAAAAGAATCAAATAACCGAAGGCTTTTACAATTTATGCAAAAGCATTTTGCCGACAAGGCCACCATCGAGCTGGTGGAAATCGACAACATTCCCCTGTTCAACAAGCCTGCAAAAATGAGGGTTCCCAAAGTTGTCTCTGAGCTTGCAAAGAAAATTGAAGCTGCTGACGGCGTCATTATCGCAACCCCAGAGTACGACCACTCCATTCCAGCTGTACTGCAAAACGCACTTGCTTGGCTGTCCTATGGCATCTTCCCTATGGTCAACAAGCCAGTCATGATTGTTGGCGCATCCTTAGGCACACTCGGATCTTCTCGCGCGCAGCTGCAGCTCCGCCAAATCCTGGACGCTCCAGAACTCAAAGCAGCAATCATGCCAGGTTCCGAATTCCTTCTTGGTCGCGCTCAGCAAGCATTTGACGAGAAGGGCAACTTGAAGGACAAGGCTACCGTCAAGAAGCTTGATCTGCTATTTGACGACTTCCGTCTGTTTGTAAAACTCAACGAAAAAATGGCCGCATCGCGCGAACTTCTCCGCAAAGAGGCCGAAAACTTTGACTGGGAAAACCTGTAGGCCTGGAAGGAACTACTATTATGAAATTTGTCGGAATTGTCGGTTCAAATGCGGAGATTTCTTATAACCGAAAACTTCTACACTTCATTAAAAAACACTTTGCCAAGCAGTTTGAGCTTGAAATTCTTGAGATTGATAACATTCCCCTGTTCAACCAGGACCTTAAGTGGGATGAAAACTTCCAGCTTCGCCTACTGTACAACAGGATTACTCGAGCTGACGGCGTCATTATTTCTACACCGGAGCACAACCATACCATCTCACCTGCGCTGAAAAGCGTTATCGAATGGCTCTCTTACGATGTACATCCATTTGAAGACAAGCCTGTCATGATTGTCGGAGCTTCTTACTACGACCAAGGAACTTCTCGCGCACAAGTTCATTTGCGCAAGATTTTGGATGCTCCAGGCGTAAACGCATTCGTCTTACCTGGTAACGAGTTCCTTCTTGGAAAGGCTAAGCAGGCCTTTGATGAAGATGGCAACATTATCGATGAGCGCACTGTTAGTTTCCTGGGCTTTTGCTTGGATAACTTTGTTAAATACGTAGAGGTGGTCTCCAAATTGAAGAAGCCAAAGCCAATTGCACCAGAGGATCTGGACGTGACCAACTCAATTTCCACTACTATCCAAGGCATTGATCCCGATGATCCTGATTGGGTCGAGAAGGCCGCTGAGCTTGTGGGTGCAGTTTCAGGTGACACATACGTAAAACTTAACCATGGCATTTTAACAGTCAACCAAATTGATATGTTCCTAAAAGCAATGCCATTTGAGCTGACCTACGCAGATGACAACAACCAATTCCTTTACTACAACAACGTTCACGACAATCCAGATACCATGCTGGCAAAACGCGTACCTGAGCAGTCAGGCAACCGTCTGTCCACAGTTCACAGCTCTCTTCCTGAAGGTCGTATGAAAAACGTTGAATATGTCATTGGCGTACTTCGCAACGGCGACAAAGAGTATGTTCGCACCATTGTCCCAGGTACACCAGCCGACATTATCAATACCCATAACTACCAAGCAATGTATTACCCTGATGGCTCTTATGCAGGCATCAACGAGATTGTCTTCAACTTTAAGCCATGGTTGGATTGGTATCTCCAAACTACTGGTCAGCGTCTTGTCGGCGGTGCTGGAATGCCTATGCCTCCTACAGGAGCACCAAGTGGTAATGCAGATGGATCAAACTCAAGCGTTGATGCAATCTCTGGAGCAAGCGCCTAACTTATTGAAAACTTTACATAAGAGTACTTATGCAAACTCCCCAACAAACTTGTTTGTTGGGGAGTTTGTTAACCATCAAGTATGGTACCTCTTAAAATTCCAAGTCCATGAGGTAAAACGTCCAAAACAGCTGCAAGATTTTCTATTGCAGCTTTAGGACTTCCTGGCAAATTTATAATTAAAGTACGCTGGGCAATGCCTGCTACTTCTCTTGAAAGACATGCCTTAGGTGTAATAAGTAGTGATGCCGCACGCATAGCCTCAGGAATGCCCGGCACCATACGCTCGCATACTTCAGATGTAACTTCAGGAGTAATATCTCGTGGCGAGAAACCCGTCCCACCCGTAGTTACCACAAGCGCAATGTCATCCGAAATTGCATTACGTAACGCACGGGCAATTTGCTGACGCTCATCAGGTACAACCTCTGCATATGCATCAACTGCGAAGCCCTTCTCGCCTAAAAAAGCAACAAGTGCAGGACCGCTTGCATCTGGTCGTTCCCCACGCGAAGAACGATCACTTACAGTAATGACACGCGCTGAGAAGGATGTGGCATCGCAAGAACTCTCTGGCATATTTATTCCTTTACTATGAGGCCACCCTCGCCAAGGGCTACAAAATCATGCTTTGTCAGTTCAATACCAGCCGCAATACGGGGAAGAACTAAGTCAAATACTGTTGTTGCGCTATACATGACACATCCCGGAAGTCCTAAGATAGGAATTTGAGAAGTAGAACTATTGGCTGCATCCAAATATCCTAAACACATCATTGCACCAGGTAGAACCGGAGCACCATAGGTAACAATATGAGCACCGGAGCGCTTGATAGCACCTGGGGTATTATCATCTGGGTCTACGCTCATTCCACCTGTACAGACAATCATGTCTACACCCAAATGTTGTGCTTTGCGAATAGCAGCAACAAGTGCATCCATATCATCGCCAGGCTTTGCACAATGCACTGTTTCAATGCCAAAAGCTGCAAGTTTTTTCTCAACTACCGGTGTAAACTTATCCTCAATAAGTCCCTTTTGCACTTCAGACCCTGTTGCGATAAGCGCCGCAGTCTTAACGCAAAACGGTACTACTCGCATAAGAGCTCCCTTATGCTCAACATCAGCAGCAGCCTCGGCAGCCTCAACAACAGACGTATCTACTACCAAAGGAATAACACGAGTTCCCGCAAGAGGGGTTTCCTTCTTAACTGCAATATTGCCGCGACGAGTAGCAATCATAACTTCATCTACTGCATTCACTGCATTAAGACGCTGGACATCAAGCTCAAAGACACCGTCAACTGCCGCAGTGATAGTGAGCTTTCCCTCATGAGGCTCTTTGGATACAAGGCAATTCTCGCCATGGCAAAGCGCTGCCATGCGATATGCCGCATCGTTTTCATGAAGTTGGTTGTCTCCCAACTCCCACACATAAAGATGCTCTTTACCCATGCTGAGCAATACAGGAATATCAGCCTTTTCTACTACGTGACCCTTCTTAAAGCGCACGCCCTTAAAGCGCGTCTTGTCGTCAGCGCTCTCGCCAGGAATAATCTGAGTCATATCGTGACACAGTACATGTCCTACTGCATCTTCTGTTCTAATCTGTTTCATGCAAGAGCTCCTTTGCATCAACTACACAAATGGCATCTCCAGGTCTGATAGTACCTCCACGTAAAACCACGGTAAAAATACCATCAGTAGGCATTACGCAAGTACCAACCAGTTTGCGAATTTCACAATCGTGATGACATACTTTTCCAATCTGAGTTACCCCAAGAAGAGTATCTCCTATTGCAAGTACCGTACCAACAGGGAGCTCGCGCAGTGCAAGACCAGAAGTTAGTATATTTTCTGCAAAATCTCCTGGATGTAACTCTGCGCCCTTCTCGCGCATAGTATCAACAGACTCGTTACCAAGAAGGCTCACCTGACGATGCCAATTTCCAGCATGGGCATCACCTTTGATACCTTCTCCTACGCACACTTCAATAGAATCAACAGGTACTTTTCGTGTGCCCTTTTTCACGCTAATACAACAAGACAGTACCGTGCCTCTTTTAGCAGATTCAGTCACTCCAACACTCATTTATTCTGTTCCTCTCGCACAAAATGACCTGATGCTCCTCCGTCTTTCTCAAGCAAGCAAATCTGGTCAATAACCATATCCCTCTGATGTGCTTTACACATGTCATAGATAGTCAAACACGCCGTAGATGCTGCAGTCAGCGCTTCCATCTCTACCCCAGTTTCTCCGGTGCATCGACAACATGCCTCTACCGCAATACCATCGCCCTCAAATGCAAATGAAATATCTACTCCGGTAAGCTGAATAGGATGACACATGGGAATGATTTCCCAAGTTCGCTTTGCTGCCATAATGCCTGCAACTTGCGCCACAGAAAGTACATCACCTTTTTGAATACCACCTGTACGAACAAGCTCAAGCATATCGTGGCGCATAAAAATCTTACCTTTTGCGCGAGCGGTACGTGCTGTTTTTTCCTTTGCAGACACATCAACCATATGCGCATGACCTTGCGAATTAAAATGTGTAAACGCCATGCTAACCCCCTATTTTATTCATCGCTCGAAGCGACTCGCTTGCATGAGAAAGACTCATGATATGACCTTCAGGCTTTTGAGAAATACCTTGACGCAAAACTTGCACAAGTTCATCTCCCACAAGTCCCCTAAGCGGAATTTCTCGTGCAGAATGCAGACACGGTTTTAACATACCATCTGCAGTTACGCGGATTCTGTCGCAAGAGCTACAAAATGTATGCGTCATTGGGCGGATAAGCCCTACACGTCCCCGCCATCCCGGTGCCTGAAAGAGCTCTGTTACGCCATTAGAGCCAGCAGCTTCAAGTTCAGGCAATACTTTTAATACGCAATCAGCACTTATAAAACGCTCAGCCGGCCATTTTGAGCATTCACCCATACGCATCAGCTCAATAAAACGCACATCAACAGGCTCACTTTTAGCTCGCTCTGCAAGAGGACGAATCTCAGATTCATTCAGTCCTCCTAAAAGTACGGTATTGAACTTTGTATAGATAAACCCTGCTTCTCTTGCTGCCTCAATACCAGCCAGCGCATCATCAAGTGTTCCCGTACGACTGAGCTTTGTATACAGTTCAGAATCAAGTGTATCAAGAGAAATATTGAGACGAGAAAGCCCTGCTGCTTTGAGATCTTTTGCAAGAGGTGCAAGTAACGTAGCGTTGGTAGTCATAACTACCTCTTCAATACCTTCAACAGCAGAAACCATACGTACGAGATCTACAATACCGCGACGTGCTAATGGCTCTCCACCTGTAAGACGAACCTTTCTTACTCCCAACTGCGCAGATGCTTCAACAATAGCGCGCATCTCTTCAAACGAAAGTATATCTTCATGTCGAAGCATAGAGATACCGTGTGCCGGCATGCAATACAAACAACGACAATTACAGCGATCGGTTACTGAAAGTCTCAAATAGCGAATGTTTCGACCCAACTCATCATACATACAGTGACTTCTTTTCTTCCACTACGCTGTGCTTTTCTTCACCATCACAAAGTGGCATGACATATTCTGGAGCAACGTGAAGCAAAACCTGGCGAGGCTCACCTAAACGTGCCCACGACTCTTTGGAGCATTCATAACGAAGCAGTGACCCTCCCGGTGTTTGAGCCATCACAATAGTTGAAAACGTATTATCAATCACGCGATTCACCTGACAAGGAATGATATTTTTGTATTCACTTGCACAGTCCACTACCTGAAAATAATGTGCACGAATTCCTACGTATTTCACCTGTTCATCTACTGGCAAAGCGGTTGTAAGACTTAAGCCCCATTCATCACAAAACAAGCTCTTCTCGCCCACCTTATGTGCACGAGAAATATTCTTACATCCTGAAATTCGTGCCGCAGCAAGCGTAGTCGGTGTCGAGAAAAGCTCATACACCGAAACTTTATCATCAGAGTTTCCGTGATTGATAACACACACGGAATCACACAGACGATACACCTCATCGCGATTATGTGAAACGTAAATTGCTCCTCCCGGAAACGCACGGAGAGTATCGCTTAACTCCAGTTCAAGTTGCCATCGGAGATAACTATCAAGTGCCGAGAAAGGCTCATCAAGCAAAATAAGATCAGGCTTGCTTGCAAGAATACGAGCCATAGCGCAGCGCTGTTGCTGGCCACCAGAAAGCTCATGAGGGCGACGATCAAGAAGACCATCAAGTTGTACCTTCTTAAGCTGTTCAAGCGCACACGCCTCACGCTCTGCTTGTGTTTCTCCTTTAGCTCCTACCAGTACGTTTTGCATAACACTCATATGCGGAAAGAGAGCATAGCTTTGAAACAAATACCCTACGTGTCGCTCTTGCGGTGGCAAATTAATATGAGCTTCAGAATCAAACAGAACTCGATCATTGAGCACAATGCGCCCGCTATCCGGCTTTACAATGCCAGCAATACACTTGAGCGTCATTGATTTACCGCAGCCGGAAGGACCAAGAAGAGCCAATACCTCATTGCCCTTCTCGACAACAAACGAAACATGTAAATCAAAACCATCTAAATGCTTGGCAATATCAACAGAAAGCGCCATAACTACGCCTCCTGAACTGGTGTTGCCACACGTGCTCGGCGGCTACCTTTTTCAAAGATGTTAAGAGCAAGAAGCACCACGGCAGAAATGGCAAGGTTGATAAGCACCCACTGTATAGCCGCTGCATCGTCGCCAGTTCTCCACAATTGATAGACTGTTGTTGATACGGTTGCTGTGGTGTTTGGAGTATATCCGCATATCATTGAAGTTGCTCCATACTCACCCAGCGCCCGAGCAAACGCCAAAACAGTTCCTGCTACCACGCCTTTCATGCAGCAAGGCATCTTAACATGCCAAAACACCCATGTATTTGATTTGCCTAGCGTGCGAGCTGCATCTGCAAGCGTTTCATCAAAGCTTTCAAATGCACCTCGGGTTGTGCGATACATCAACGGCAAACTCACCACTACTGTTGCAAAAATTGCTGCATACCATACCATCGTGAGTTTTATACCAAACACATCCATAACCCAAAAGCCAATGGGACGACGTGGACCCAAAAGCAATAACAGCAGATAGCCCACAACCGTCGGTGGCAACACCAACGGTAACGTCAGTATGACATCCAAAAGACCCTTAATAATTCGTGGAGTCTTGGCAACGAGGTTTGCTAAAGCAATACCCAATAAAAAAACAAGAGCAGTTGATGCCGCAGCAATCCTCAATGAGTTATACAGCGGATACCAATCCATAGAAATACCAATCCAGATTTAGCAGCGAGAAATTATGCCTTTGAAAGCGGAGTAAATCCGACCTTTTCAAAGCAAGCGCTCGCATCAGAGGTTTTCAAGAACTCAAGGAATTTCTTTGCAAGGTCTGCCTGCTTTGCATTCTTAGTTGCCGCAGCAGGATATACCACACGTCCACACATTTCCTCGGTTGCTTCATCAACCATCTGAAGTTTTGCAGAAGTAGCATCGGTCTTATAAATAACACCGCAATCAACGGAAGCTTCTTTAACCTGCGTGGTTACTTCTTTAACATTAGTTCCGTATGAAATATGACCTTCCTTAGCAAGCTTCTCTTCATCAAGCTTGTAGTATTTCAAAATCTTCTGTGTGTACTGACCTACCGGAACATCCGAATTTCCCATACCAAGCAAAACTTCACCCGAAGTAAGCTTTGTTGCCATATCATCAAAGCTCTTAACAACCTTAGGATTATCCTGTGGAACACAAAGCGTTACCTTGTTCTCAAGGATGTCAAAGCGCGTATCAGATGCAATAAAGTCAAGGTCCTTATCGTGATCTTTTTTAGCATTTGCATCAAGCTGATTCATCTGTTTCTGACCAGCAGAAATAAAAACGTCACAATCAGATCCTTCTTCAATCTGCGTCTTAAGCGTACCTGAAGAATCAAAGTTAAAACTAATATCAACACCCTGATTGGCATTTTTAAAAAGCTCTCCTGCTTCAGTCAAACTCTCGGTCAAAGATGCTGCCGCAAACACAATAAGTTTTTGAGCATCAGCTTTTTTCTGGCTTCCAGACGTATCTTCCTTTTTTGTTTCATTACCATTGCAAGCGGAAAGGCCAAACACGGCAGCCCCTGTTGCACTGGCAACAAACGAACGACGAGTCACACTGCTTTCGGACTTCATAAACTTCCCTTTCAAACGAACCTAACCTTATACTGCAGCGCATATATACACGCTCAACTAACGGCATACATATACGTGAGCAACGATGTATGCCGATATACCCCTAATGAAGTTTTTCTGGACGGAAATTTGCACGACAACGGATTATCTCCGCCGCAATAGAAATAGCAATTTCAGACGGTGTAATTGCTTTAATGTCATCACCAATTGGCGAATGGATTGTTTGAGTCCACCCTTTAGAAACACCGCGTTCCACCAGCGTATGTTTGGCAAACGCCGCTTTTCTCTTGCTACCAATACAACCTACATACGCAGGTTTATAGCTATACAGTTGTTGCAACACCTTAATATCAAAGGCATGGCCATGAGTAGTAACTATCGCATAATCGCGACGCGTGACAGTGACATCTGTGGATATATCAGAAAAGTCATTATGATAAACCGCTTCTGCTGAAGGAAAATCTTTCTTCTGCGCAACTCCCTCGCGGTCATCAAGCACAATCACTCTAAAACCTACACTTGCAAGTACAGGAGTCAGGGCACGACCTACATGGCCGCCGCCAAAGATGTAAGCAACAGGCTCCGGCCCTAAAGGTTCAGAATAGGTTGCCGCCTCTTCATCCCATATGGGAACATCGGAACAAACGCGAATATCATCTTGAGGAAACATATCAACTGCTTTTGCTTCAACAAGAACATGACTAGGATCTGACCAATTTTCTATAACCACAAAAGGCTTTTTTGCATCAATAAGATTCATTAAATCTTTTGCAAAAAAATCCTTTTGATCAGGAGTAACCTTACGAATACCAACAAGTGCGTCGCCGCCACAGGCCATACCTGTTTTTTCTCGCGTCATCCACTCGATTTGATTGTTTTCTTCTCCTGTAAAGAATCCTTTTGAGCGTTCCTGTGCAATAAGTTCTACAGAACCGCCTCCGATTGTTCCTAAGAAACTGCCATCTTCAAAATGCACCATACGTGCCCCTGCATGGCGCGGCATGGACCCCTTAGTAGCAAAAATTGTTGAAAGCACAAAGCTGCGACCGGCTTCAAGTTCACTTAGCAGACGACGCACAAAATGCTCATCGCACAAGGTTCCTTGTAAATCTGCCATTAAAAACACCTATCCTTATCTGCACATATACCAATACGCATGATATATATACTTACTGAAGCACAATATAAGTTGCATCCTTATTTCTTATGTCTTGCTTTTCCATATATCCCACAACACAAGAATTAGCAGTATGTTCATTTGCTTGAAGAGCCGCAAGTAAATGCTGAGCATCATCATGGGCTACGCTTATCAATAATCCACCAGAAGTTTCAGGACAGAAGAGCACGTCACTCATCTCACGAGAAACCCCTTCTGCTTGCACGTACTTCTCTGCATAGTGACGATTACGATACATACCAGCTGGTAAAATTCCTAAACGTGCTAATTCAAATACTCTCGTAGATAAAAATTTTATATTATTTACGGTAATCTTTGCCAAAAGCCCCGAACCCTGACACATTTCAAGCAAATGTCCCATAAGTGAAAATCCCGTTACATCCGTAACAGCATGCACGTCATAGTTCACCATAATGTCTCGAGCGTACCGATTAAGAGTCATCATAGACGCCTCAGCAACACTCATCTCTTCTATAGAGAGCATATCTGCTTTAGCAGCCGTTGTCAGAACACCTACACCAAGAGCCTTTGTAAGAATTAAAACGTCATCTGCACGTGCACCAGAATTGGTATACATCTTTTTTGGATTAACAAACCCTGAAACAGCAAGACCATATTTTGGTTCATTGTCATAGATGCTATGACCGCCAACAATATTGGCACCAGCCTCATATACTTTATCGTAACCACCACGTAAAATCTCATACACTACATGCGAGGACATGTCTTCGGGTACAGCCATAACATTAAGAGCAACCTTTGGCTCTCCACCCATAGCATATACATCCGATAAAGCATTGGTAGCCGCAATAGCGCCATACGTATATGGGTCATCAGCAATTGGAGGAAAGAAATCGATTGTTTCGACAAGCGCTATTTCATCAGTCACTTTGTAAACAGCTGCATCATCCGCTTTATCAAAACCAACTAATAAATTAGGATCCTCATGAACTTTAATATCTGAAAGAAGCTTTGCCAACTCACCGGCACCAACCTTAGCACCACAACCAGCACAATCAGCAAGTTTTGTGAGTTTTACGTCATTACTCATGTTTATCCAACCAGTCTTTCAGTAAAGTGACAAAGCGCTTCAAGAACACCACCGCCAACAGCTCGAGCTTTATCAGATGCAGAAAAACAATGTCCCGGAGCACAACGAGGATCAATATCCCCTGATTTCATGCCTTTAAAAACAGGGACTCCCTCTTGCAAAAGACCACGAAGTACTCCATTAATAGTTGCTTTAACAGGCATTCCAGAAACAGTAGCTACAATGTCTCCTTTAGAAACCAAATCGCCAATCTTGGCAACGGGCTCAAAAATTCCATCTTGAGGAGCTCTTAATACACGCTCCTTTGTAAAGCCACCAATATTTCCTGGAACGCCCGTATTTGGAATAGCCGATCCGTCGTAAATAACGCGACCTAAATAATGACCACGTTTTGTCTCTATGACCGCATGACAATCTGCAGTGGAGGTTTCACCTGAAGTAAAACCTGGTCCAACACCAATCACTAAGGGTGCCATATCTTTTGTGGTGCCTATATTTTTCTTAGCGAGAATAGCGTCTACAAGTACCTCAGGATGCAATTTTGCAATATTTGTTCCTTGAGGATCAATGAGAACAGCGATGTTTTTCTCGTTAACAATGCGCAATGCATCTTCTGCGTCTTTAGCTCGTACTGCCGTCACATTTTCCACTTTTTTCTTTCCAAGACGAATAGCTTCTGAAAATGCTACTGTGCGACGAACTGCTGTAGGGACCTCTACATCCAGCATCACAATACTCAAGCCAGCTCGATATAATCTCAGAGCAATGCCTGAGGCAAGATCACCTGCTCCTCGTATGACTACCAGCATTTTTTCTCCCCACTTAACCTACACTGCCATATTTTTATATTACAAATCAAGCTCATATATTCCCGCTGCCTTAAGACTTCCTGCAATTTTTATTTCAAACGCTTCTTTTTCTGCGGGTAGCATTGCCCACGCAAGGCCACAGTCTGCTTTAATTTCTACCGGAGTCGGAATAAGCCGCCCAGAGATATCTTGCTCCTTACACATTTGCTCACAGGTAAGTGCCTCATGCGTTGAATCAAACGCAACAACTATCTGAGAGAAACGTTTATGGAAAGAGTGACTTTGTTCTGCCACACTACATCACCGATTTTGCTAGCTCATTAAGGGCCGTGGTTGCCTTATGTATCTCATCCTCTGTCGTATAAAATCCAAATGAGAAACGGACCGACCCCGTATCTTGCGTTCCTAATGCTCTGTGCATACGAGGAGCACAATGAGCTCCTGCACGAACTGAAATGTCATACTCAACACTTAAAACTCTTGCAAGTTCTGAAGAAGTCCACCCATCTAAATTAAGTGTCACAATGGGTGCGTGATCTTTTTGCGAACTCTCCCCATTCAGTTCAGAAATGTTATCAGGAAAACATCCATATAACTCTATCCCAGGCACCTGACGAGCCTCAGCTACAAACTGTCTAACCAATGCTAAATCATGACGGTGAACAGCACATACTCCTTGTGTTGATACAAAATCTACTGCAGCAGAAAGACCGGCAATACCGTGACTATTAAGCGTTCCTGCCTCAAGATGTTCTGGATATACTTGAGGCATTTCCTCTTCAAAAGAAAGTACGCCCGTTCCTCCTTGAATAACTGCTTCTATCGCAACATGTGGAGCAACCAAAAGGCCACCTGTCCCCTGAGGACCCATAAGTGCCTTATGACCAGTAAACGCAAGTACATCAACACCTAAATCATCAAAATTAATGGGTATTGACCCTGCGGTTTGTGAAGCATCAACAAGCACAAGTGCACCTACAGCGTGAGCAACAGTAACCACACGTTCAAGATCACATACATTACCTGTAAGATTAGATGCATGTGTTACTACCACTAACTTTGTACCAGGAGAAACTAATCGTTCAAGAACATCCCAATCAAGGCAGCCCTGCAAATTAGCAGGAACATAATCAACCTTTACATTGCGTTTCTTTTGAAGACGATTCAGAGGGCGCAAAACAGAATTGTGATCCCAATCTGTTGCAACTACATGATCTCCGGGCTTAACAATGCCGAGAATTGCCTTGTTTAGGGCATCTGTTGCGTTTGCGGTAAACACGACACGCTCTGGATGTGAAAAACCTAACAACAAAGCGATACGTTCTCGTGCAACCATAACAGCGCGAGCAGCATCAAGCTCGGCAGACGCTGCACCCCTTCCCGTACTTCCAAATGAGCAAAGGGCGCGTGAAACAGCATCTACAACACATTGAGGACGCTTATATGACGTTGCAGCACAGTTGAGATATATCATGCAAGACGCCTTAGAGCACCATCACGCCCGGCTGTTGTGAAATAATCTCTGCAATTGCATATAGATTGGTGACATCACCTACTGCAAGTTTGTCTTTAATGCCATAGAAATCAAGGCAGGTACCACACGTTAAAATCTTGGTACCACGAGACTCAAGCTCCTTTATATCTTCGAGTGACTCTGAACCTTCACAGGTCAGATGAGCACCACCGTTGTAAAACAACATAGTTTCAGGAACCGTATCCTGATGTGCAAGAGCGTAGATAAGACCCTTCATTAAAATATGACCGAGCTCATCATTACCGCGACCCATATACTCAGCATCAACCGCAACAACGGTTGCAGAACGATCTGGGATATCACAAAACTGAGAAGCCTCAACAACTGCTGAATCACTAGCTTCAACTTTATTACGAGGGCTAAAAGTCATTGTTGTATCTGAACCATTCTTTACAGAAGTCAAATCACAGTTCTTCTCATCAGCAAGGCGGGTAAGATTTCCAAAAGCAACATTATCGTTAATAACGACATCAAGTTTTTCTCCAGAAGAAAGCTTAGGGAGAGCCTCAAGCGTTAAAATAACTGGCTTTGGACACGTTAAATTTCGAGCATCAATCTTCATTTATCCCCCTCTTAACTTCACACTATCTAGGTGTAAAGCAAATATCTTTACACTAAAATAAGTATATCGCTTAAAAAAATAATTTAGTTAGGCAAACAAATGAATTGTTATGAGTTGCTTGGAATATTACCTGGTATTACTTCAGTAATTGGAAGCGGTGGCAAGACTTCCCTGCTCACAAAACTTTCTCAGGAAGTTCGGGGAACGGTTATTTTAACTACGTCAACGCATATTCTGCCATTTCCAAACATACTTCTTTTAGAAAATCCCACGCTTACTGAGGTGTCAGATGCTCTAATAACACATCGTGTCATTTGCGTTGGTAGCTTTTCTAGCGAGAAGCACAAATTAGGTTCCTCTGTACTTTCTGCTCAAGAACTGGCACCCGTTGCTGACTACGTATTTGTGGAAGCAGACGGATCTAAGCGGTTACCTCTCAAAGCTCACGCATCACATGAGCCCGTCATTCCGGAAGGTACCCAGCGCACTGTCCAAGTTATAGGGCTTTCTGGCTTTGGACTACCTATCCATCAAGCCGTTCATCGCAGTGAAATTTTCTGCAAATGGGCAAGTTGTTTGCCCGATGATATTGTCACGCCAACTCGTATTGCCACTGTTATTGCAGCAGAACACGCTTCAGGGGCTGTAAAGGCAAACGTTATTCTTGTCAATCAAACTGACAACGAGAAAGACCTCACTCTGGCAAGAGACTTTACACAGGAGCTTCGTCTGCAGGGCGACAACACACCTGTTATTGCAGGTTCACTTTTTAATTCGACTTTTGTGGAAATGCGTGATAAGTAATAACTACTGGAACGTTTTCATCGTACTTCTCGCCCACTGAAAACTTTTTATCACCGTCGATAGTAATTTCTTTAACCTGATTTTCATGATTGATGAGACCAATTTTAAGGTCTTCGTCTTTTTGAACCGTAACGTTCGTGAAGCCGGCATGCTCAAACTTCTTTTGAGCTTCCTCATAGTCATACTCGGAGACATCTTTACTAGCGAGAGGAACTTCTACTTTCACAGGTTCTTTTTTGACAGTCTCAGTCTGAACAGGTTGTGCAGACTGTGCTGGTTGGTTTGATGTCCACGGATGAAACACTAAAAGTGCTACGCATACCACAAGTGAAAAAATTGCTACTATCGCAACAATAAATAGCTGATTATTAGCAGTCTTGTCAGATACGTCTGTTGTAACCCCTTGCGTATCCTGTATAGGATCTGCTGATTTTACAGCAGGACGCGGTAGAGTAGCTTGCTCTTGTTGAAGTTGATGCGTGACGTTATCTCCAATGTCTAACGTCTCGCCTGTCAGGAAATCATGGTCAAGCGAGTCCATCGCTTTTTGTACGTCAGTATTTTCTGGTACTTCAGCGTCATTTTCACGGACACTCAACGTCTGTCTCCTTTATTCCCATCAGTCAAACTTCATAGATACTATTTTCACACACATAGGTTTTATCTATCAACACACAGCAAATAACGTTTCCTGTGCAATCGAAAGACTTCTAAGAACAGAGCGCATTACCTGTATAAAAAATAAATTTAGGGCGGATTTTCTCGTTTGAATCCGCCCTAAAAATCTTAACCTACTAAATTTTAATAAACACTAGATACGAGCAACGGCCTTAATCTCAACCTTTGCACCCTTTGGAAGTGCAACCACCTGGAATGCCGCACGTGCTGGATAAGGATCTGCAAAGAACTCAGCATAAACCTCGTTCATTGCACCAAACTCATTGATATCGGAAAGCAAAACCGTAGTCTCAACAACGTCAGCCATGGAAGCACCCGCTGCCTCGAGGATATTTTTAATGTTAGTTAGACTCTGACGGGTCTGAGACTTAATATCCTCACCTGCAAATTCACCAGTTGCAGGATCAACAGGAAGCTGACCAGACACGTTAATGGAACCGTTTGCAGAAACAGCAGCAGAGTAAGGACCTACTGCAGCTGGAGCCTTATCAGTAACGATAGCTTTCTTTGACATATTATTCTCCTTCTTTCCTATTTGTGTTTGTTTTCACAAACAGCAAAACCAATCAAAGACTATTTAAAGAGCCTTTGAATATTACCCTTACTTTACCGTTTGACGTATGCGCCTGGCTTCACGCCGGTTGGCTCACCATCAACCACTGCCAGCTCTCCGTTGACAAAAACATACGCCGGACGTCCGTGGACCTCAAAGCCCTCATATGGCGTATAGTCAACGTTTTGATGCTGGTTCTTCTCGCTGATGGTCCACGTCACACTTGGATCCCATACCGTCACGTCAGCATCGGAGCCAACACGCAGGACACCCTTGCGCGGATACATACCAAAGACACGAGCGGGTCCCTCACTCATGAGACGAGCAAAGTCTTGGACGCCCAAGCGATTCTCAAACGAGGTCATGATAAGACCGGGTCGATGTTCTACACCAGGACCGCCATTGGGAATGTGAGTGAAATCGTCGATGCCGCGATCTTTTTGACCGTGAAGATTGAAACTGCAGTGATCGGTAGCAATGGTATCAATCTCGCCGTCACATACGGCCCGACGCAATACCTCAATATCGTGCGGCTTGCGCAAAGGTGGACTCATAACGTACTTGGCACCCTCAAAGTCACTCTCAAGATAGCGGGAATCATCCAGCAACAGATACTGAGGACAGGTCTCAACATCCATCTTTACCTTGCCGCGTGCCTTAGCCGCACGAACCGCCTCAAGACCAAGAGCGCTGGACAGGTGAACAATGTTGATACGAGCATCGGCAAGCTCCGCAAGATAACACAGACGAGAAATAGCCTCTGCTTCACAAGCTGCAGGACGACTCATAGGATGACCCTCAGGACCAGTAATACCAGCTGCGAGCATACGTCTTTGTAGCTCATTCACAAGCGTGCCATTCTCGCAGTGAACGCACAGGACACCGTCAATATCACGGATATATTCAAGTACCTCAAGCGTCTGAGCGTCATCTAAACGCAGATGATCGTAGGCAAAATAGGTCTTAAATGACATAACGCCTGCATCGCGCATAGCCTGCATATCTGCTTTAGTTTGTTCATTCCAATCAGCAATGGCCATATGAAATGCATAGTTAGCAGTACAGGTACCATCTGCACGTTTATGCCACTCATCAAGCGCTTCGGGTAGCGTCATGCCTTTGTCTTGTGTGGCATAATCCACAATAGTGGTGGTACCGCCGCAAGCAGCAGCACGGGTTCCCGTCTCAAAGCTATCTGCTGTCCAGTCCATGCCTGTCCAGCATTGCATATGCGTATGAGCGTCAATAAAACCAGGGAATACGTATTTACCCGTAACATCGATAACGTTGTCATCTATACGTGCCTCGTACGTACCTCCCACCTGGATGATTTTTGTACCATCGAGCACTAAGTCTCCACAGAAGACGCCTTCAGGCAATACAAGAAAACCATTCTTTAATACATTCATCAGTCAACTCCCAATCTCTCGGTCGTCAAACCGCTTATAGATACCGAATGTAAGTAATTCAAATCAGACGGAGTATCTACATCTAAAAGTTCTTGTTCGCATTGTGCCTCTACAAGTACAGCGGAAGCTTGGTACTCAGGACATAATAAAAATACTCCAGAACCGCCCTTATCGCCTTGTACTCTGCACAACATATCAAACAATACGCTTGGAAAAACTATGGGGCTACCTGGTACTCCATGCCAAGATAAGCGAGAAACCACTTTTGGATGTTCTTCAAAACTAGCTATAAGAGCACATAAACTATCTGCACGTACACACGGTTGATCTCCCTGTAAAAACATGGCGCCATCCCATGAGTTCTCACCAAGACCATCTTTTTGTACCTCAAGCATTGCTCGACGTACTGTGTCACTTTGAAGGGTACCTGAGTGTGTTACAGCGCGAACCTTGAGCTTATTACACAGTACAAGAATAGGTTCATGAAACGGATTGTCAATTGTTACCACTATAGGCTCTAGTCCTGCTGTTTGAGCCGTTTCTATAACATGTTGAATCAGTGGCTTGCCCATAAACGATGCCATAAGCTTATTGGATCCAAAGCGAGTAGAAGCACCGGAGGCCATGACTATACACCCAATGTGTGACATAGCATGACCTCCTTCCTTAGTTCTTAAATTACAGTAAGTAATACCCATAGAGTATTACAGACAGCTACTATCCGCGTATCACAGTACCGGTTTTTCCAGCAATTCCATCAGCAGCCTTATCCAGCAAAGTAATAAGTGATGTACGTCCTTCGCCAGACTGTGCAAACTGCAAAGCAGCCTGTACCTTAGGTAACATAGAGCCAGGAGCAAATTCTCCGGCTTCAATATAAGCTTGTGCACTCTCAGGTGTAAGCTCAGAGAGGTCTTCCTGTTCAGGGGTACCAAAATGAATAGCGACCTTCTCGACAGCCGTTAAAATAATGAGTGCATCCGCATTAACCTGCTCTGCAAGACGAGCTGCTGCAAAATCCTTATCAATAACAGCTGCAGCACCCTTAAGATGATTGCCTTCAGTAATAAATACTGGAATACCGCCACCACCACAAGCAATAACGACATTGCCCGTCTCAATAAGTGAACGAATGGTATCAAGCTCAACAATAGCAACAGGCTGAGGAGATGCAACTACACGACGGTATCCTCGACCAGCGTCCTCAACAATGTTATATCCACGCTCAGCTACCATCTTTTTGGCTTCTTCTTCTGTCATAAAAGAACCAATGGGCTTAGTAGGATTCTTAAATGCTGGATCATTCTTATCAACTTCAACTTGAGTAAGAACCGTAGCTGCATTTTTCTTAATGCCGCGGTTAAGCATCTCTTCACGAAGCGCATTCTGAAGATCGTAGCCAATATATCCCTGGCTCATGGCAACACATACAGAAAGTGGGCAAGGAATATATTTCTCTGGATCAGAGCGATTAAGCTGGGTCATAGCCTCTTGGATCATGCCAACTTGTGGGCCATTACCGTGGGCGATAATAACTTCATTACCTTGCTCAATTAAATCAACAATTGCCTTAGCAGTATGCTTTACTGCAATCATCTGCTCAGGTAAATTTTTGCCAAGGGCATTACCACCCAAAGCAATTACAATACGCTTTCCCATAGTCCCCTCCCAGGGCTTACATTACGATCTTGAACATTTTTAACAGGTTCTCTTACTCTTTACTAAACTTGTTAAAAACAAAAAAGGGTCTGCATGAGAGCTTGTCTCCACGCAGACCCAATGTATATAAATACTACTTATGCCTGGAACCAGCGAGGAGTATCTCCCTGCTCAAGAGCTTTAAGCGTTGCAATTGGATCTTTTGCCTTCTGCAAGAAAATCATTGCTGCAATAGCATATGGCTTATAAGAAGCCTCTTTATAGAGACCATCGCGGTGATAATCAAAGACCTCATTTTCAACTTCACCGTGCTCACAAGATACACCATTAATGTCTGCAGGCAGTGGATGCATATAGATGGTATCCATACCATGAGCAGTCTTTGCCATAAGATCAGTTGTGCAGCACCAATCCTTATGAGTAGCATTCTGAGCAAGAAGCTCTTTCTCCAGAGCGTCGATTCCAGCGTCATCGCCTGCAGCATAGAGATTAGTACGCTTCTCCATAGCAGCATAA
The DNA here is from genome assembly GCF_000024225.1 of Lancefieldella parvula DSM 20469. Classification (NCBI taxonomy): domain Bacteria; kingdom Bacillati; phylum Actinomycetota; class Coriobacteriia; order Coriobacteriales; family Atopobiaceae; genus Lancefieldella; species Lancefieldella parvula. Next base: position 284,521 of record NC_013203.1, on the reverse strand, counting down.
GGTGCCCAGCTCTTAGGAATGACAATGTCAGCACCCTCAAAAGCCTCTGCCATGTTGTAAGTCTTCTTAAAGGTTGCTCCAGACTCAGCTGCAAACTTACCAGCAACATCAACAAGCTCAGGCATGAGATCGTATCCCTCAGGATGAGCTAATGTGACATCCATGCCAAAACGAGGAAGCAGAGTAATAAGAGACTGTGGGCAAGATAAAGGCTTACCATATGAAGGAGAATAAGCCCAAGTAACAGCAACTTTCTTACCGCGGAGATTCTCAAGGCCACCAAACTCATTGATAAGATAGAGGATGTCAGCAGTAGACTGAGTTGGGTGATCCATATCAGACTGAAGAGATACCAGTGTTGGACGATGATCTAAAACGCCATCCTCAAAAGCCTGCTTAACAGAAGCAGAAACCTCACGCATATAAGCGTCGCCCTTACCAATGAACTTATCGTCACGAATACCAATGACATCAGCCATGAATGAAATCATAGTTGCAGTCTCACGGACGGTCTCACCGTGAGCAATCTGAGACTTACCCTCATCAAGATCCATCAACTGAAGACCAAGAAGGTTAGAGCCAGATGCAAAGGAAAAACGAGTACGAGTTGAGTTATCACGGAAAAGTGAGACAGCAAGACCAGACTCAAAAAGACGTGTAGAAATGTTACGCTCACGTAAGTTACGTAGAGCATCTGCTACTGCATAGAGAGCCTGAAGCTCATCGGTTGACTTCTCCCATGTCAAAAGGAAATCCTCGTTATACATCTTGGAGAAATCAAGTTTTGCAAGCTTGTCAAGATACGGCTGAATGGTAGTTGCCATGGTACATCCTCTCGTTTAAATAACCACTTATATACTAATTGCCAAAACCATTTACTTAATGTTGTTATCGGTAAGACTTGCACGGAATTCAGTTGCATCATCAGTTACTGCAGAAGCGTCATACAGGTTGAGAGCTGCAACATACAGTGCTGCACAAGTAGGAAGATCCTGCTTGAAGGTAATCTCATTTGGAGCATGTGCCTGAGACTCAGCACCTGGTCCAAAGCCAACGCAAGGAATACCATAACGACCCTGGATAGAAACGCAATTTGTAGAGAAGGTCCACTTATCGCATAGAGGACGACCTTCACGAGTTGCCATGGACTTCTCGCAACCAATGCGCTTATCACCAAAGAGTGCCTTGTGAGCATCAACAAGTGCCTTAACGTGTGGAGCGGACTCTTTGTTGATCCATGTTGGGAAGTAAGACTCAGTCTCATAAACCTCGCCAGTCCAAGAAGGACGGTCATACATGTACATGGAGACCTTGACGTCGTCGCCATACTTTTTGACGGAAGGAAGCTCCTCAATCTCTTTGAGGCAGCTCTTATAGGTCTCACCAGCGGTCATACGACGGTCAATGGAAATTGCACAAGAGTCTGCAACAGCGCAGCGAGAAGGGCTTGTGAAGTAAATCTGAGAAACGGTGCAGGTACCACGGCCGAGGAAGCGAGCATCCTCATAGTGATCAGGGTTGTACTTAGGATCAAGCATCTTAACAAGGCCGCGAATAGCAGTGGATTCATCAGCACCATTATTGTTAAGTGCACGAACGTCATTAATGATGTCAGCCATCTTATAAATTGCGTTGTCACCACGCTCAGGAGCTGAACCGTGGCAAGAAACGCCCTTGACGTCAACACGGATCTCCATACGGCCACGGTGACCGCGATAAATACCACCATCAGTAGGCTCGGTTGAGATTACAAACTCTGGCTTAATCTTGTCAACATTGTAGATGTACTGCCAGCACATACCGTCGCAGTCCTCTTCCTGGACAGTACCAACAACCATAACCTTGTAGCCCTCAGGAATAAGGTTCATATCCTTCATAATCTTTGCAGCATATACGCCTGAGCAGACGCCGCCTTCCTGGTCAGAGCCACCACGACCACCAATGAGCTGATCGTCCTCAAAGCCCTCATAAGGATCAAAATCCCAGTTGTCACGATTACCAATACCAACGGTATCAATGTGACCGTCGATTGCGATGATTTTATCGCCAGTGCCCATAAAGCCCATAACGTTGCCAAGGCCGTCAACTTTTACCTCATCAAAGCCAAGCTTCTCCATCTCAGCTTTAATGCATGCGACAACCTCGCCCTCTTCTGAGGACTCACTAGGGTGTGAAATCATTGCGCGCAGAAACGCGGTCATATCTTTTGAATACTTGTTTGCTGCATCCTTAATTGCGCCGTAATCCAAGTCTTTCATACATCCTCCTTTATTAGGATAAAACTGGACGTCTTTATCCTTTTGTAACCTTACAAACAGTTGAGAATAAAATCCTAAACTGTACCAGTACCCTCGTAATACAAACCATTTTTTTGCTTACCAAACTTTTTGTTTGGTACTATCTATTAAATCACTTGTAGAAGACATTGCAAGCAGTAAACGCTTACTTTTTTATTTTCTCGGCAAGCGGTTTATTGTTACTAATTCTCTTTTTTACTTGACGTCATCTGTTGACTGCCATGCACCGTCCCATACAATCTCTTCATAACGCACAGGATCAGTATCTCCTTCTGTAGAGAACAAAAGAACCTTTGAATCTGTTGTAAGATCAAGCGCATCACGAAGCTCTTTGTATGCAGGGTCTGTCATAAGAGTAGAAATCACACCCATACCAACAGCGCCAGACTCACCGGAAACAACAGAAGGGTCTCCCTTAACAGGAGCAGCGAGCATGCGCATGCCCTTTGCCGAAACCCAATCAGGACAAGAAATAAAGGCTGTCGCATGATTGCGTAAAATATCCCAACCAATGGTATTTGGCTCACCACAGGCAAGACCAGCCATAATAGTAATCAAATCTCCACCAACAATACGAGGCTCGCCATCTGCTGCAAGTGCTCCCTTATACAGACAATCTGCAGCTCCTGCTTCCATAATGACAAACTTAGGAGGATTTGAAGGGAATAAATTAGTAAAGTAGCCTACCATGGCAGATGCCAAAGATCCAACGCCTGCTTGTATAAATACATGTGTTGGACGGTTTACCTCAAGCTCACGTAGCTGTTCTGCTGCCTCATAGGCCATAGTACCGTAACCCTGCATAATCCAAGATGGAATCTTCTCATAACCATCCCAAGCAGTGTCCTGTACGATTACTGCATGCTCAGTCTCTTCTGCTTCTTTTGCTGCGAGACGAACACAGTCATCGTAATTGAGCTCTTCAATGGTTACTTGTGCGCCCTCTTTTGCAATATTGTCAAAACGAGTTTTTGTAGAGCCTTTAGGCATATGAACAACAGCTTTTTGACCAAGACGATTTGCTGCCCATGCCACACCGCGGCCATGGTTACCATCGGTTGCAGTAAAGAAAGTTGCCTGTCCAAAGTCTTTCTGCAATTGCTCTGAAGTCAGATACTCAAAGTCGCAATCAGAAACATCTTTTCCTGTTTCATCAGCAATATAGCGAGCCATAGCAAATGAACCACCCAGGACTTTAAATGCGTTAAGTCCAAAGCGATACGACTCATCTTTTACGTATAATCCACCAAGACCTAAATTAGAGGCCATACCCTCAAGATTTGCCAAAGGTGTCACGGCATATTGAGGAAAGCTTTTATGAAATGCGCGAGCCTTCTTAACATTTTCAAGTGACATGACCTGAAGATTTCTGTCTTCACTCTGAGGCATCTTATTAAGTACCCACTTCATTTCTGGCTGCATGTTGTAGACCCCTTTTCCACGTGTTCTTGTTTACTAACGTATCTTTAATAGTAGACCACTTTTCTGCTAAATCAGACTAAAAGTTAGTAAACCTAACAAAAAGTTTTCCAACTTTATACCTACCTATAAAAGCAAAACAACTGCCAGCAGCTTATTGCTACTGACAGTTGTTCTTTAACATAAGGAATACATACTATCCTTACTTCTTGGCCTTAGATTTAGTGTAATACGTATCTTCCATAGGAAGCTTAGTACGCATCACATGATCATAGGCATAGTATGCATTTGCTACTGCAGGAGCAGTTGGGATTGTTGAAATCTCACCAATGCCTTTTCCTCCGTAAGCAACAGGGAGTAAATGCTCCTTCTCGACATAAATTGCCTCAATATGAGGAATATCAGGAGCATGGAAGAGGCCTAGAGTAGCAAACTTTGACTTTGGCACACAATCCTGAAGCTTGTAGTTTTCTGTTGTGGCATAGCCAAGCGACATCAACACGCCTCCCTCAATTTGACCTTGGATTGCAATAGGGTTAATGACCTTGCCGGAATCATGCGCGGCATATACATCAGTAACCTTGCCCTCATCGTCTAAAACCACGCACGTTGTGGCAAAGGCATAACAAATGTGGCTCTTTGGATTAGGCTTATCGGCGCCAAGCTTGTCAGTTGGCTCAAAGTAAACATAACGGAACTCATGACCTTCAAGCTTCTTCAAGCCTGCAACTGGATCCTTTGGATGAATACCTGCACCTGCAACCAATGCTTTACCATCTGCGTATCCAAGACCCTCGTAAGGACGACCATCAGAGTACACAATAGTCTTTCCATCACCGTGTGCCTCAACAGGCTCAGACGATACTTCCTTGCCGGCTTCAATATCCAAAAGCGCATCACGCAGCAAAAACGCCACGCCACGAACAGCCTCTCCGGTAACAACCGTTTGACGAGAGCCAGAAGTAGTACCTGAATCAGGTGCATTTTCTGTAGAGCACTCACCGTTAACGATAACTGACTTTGGAAGGCCAATTGCTTCAGCAACATCCTGCAAAAAGACTGTATTGCAACCCTGACCAATATCTGAAGTAGCAGAGTAGACAACAACCTTGCCGTCTTCAATACGAATGTTTGCACGACCTGCGTCAGGCAGACCAACGCCAACACCAGAGTTTTTCATAGCGCAGGCAAGACCAGCACGTCCCTTATGGGCTTCATATACATCTTTAACTGCAAGAAGTGTTTCTTTAAGTGCCGTTGACTGATCACAGATCTGACCATTAGGAAGTACATCTCCAGGAGCAACTGCATTTCTCCAGCGCATCTCCCAAGGACTTATACCGACCTTCTCGGCGAGAAGATCCATGAGCTCCTCAAGAGCAAACTCAGTTTGGCAAACTCCAAAGCCACGGAATGCACCAGCAGGTGGATTATCAGTATAGTATCCATAACCACGGATATCAGTATTTTGATACTTATACGGACCAACAGCGTGTGTACAAGCACGTTCAAGAACTGGTCCGCAAAGTGACGCATATGCTCCTGTATCAAAATAAATATCGCAATCAAGAGCAGTAAGGTGACCTTCAGCATCGCAGCCAAGTGTAAAATCTGCCTCCATAGCATGACGTTTTGGATGGAAGATAAGCGACTCGTTACGAGTAAATTTACACTTAACCGTACGCTTAAAAATGTAAGCAGCCAATGCAGAAATATGCTGGACAGTTACATCCTCTTTTCCACCAAATCCGCCGCCTACCAGCATGGTTTCTACAACTACCTTATCAGGAGTTTCATCCCATCCAAACATGTGGGCAACTTCTTTACGAGTGTCGTAGGCGCCTTGATCGGTAGAAAGAATCTTTACACCGTCTTTATAGGGGAATGCAACAGCACACTCAGGCTCAAGGAATGCATGCTCAGTAAAAGGTGTCGAGAAATGCTTAGTGATAATGTGAGCAGAATTTTTAAGTGCATCCTGAACATTACCGCGTGTAATATGACGGCTCTGGCAAAGATTACTTTCTGCTTCTGTATGTACAAGAGGAGCACCTTCAGCAGCAGCCTCTTCAATATTACGCACAATAGGAAGCTCTTCATACTCAACTTTTACCAGTTTTTTTGCAGCCTCAAGAGTCTCTTCATCCTCTGCGACTACCATGCAAAGTGCATCGCCCAAATAACGTGTATTTGAACCCTCAGGGATAAATACATCCCAATCCTGCTGAATGTGACCAACTTTATTTACAGGTACGTCTTCAGCTTTTAAGACTCCAACAACACCTGGTAGAGCCTCTGCCTCTGTTGTATCAATTTTTACCACACGTGCACGAGGATACTTGGAACGTACACACGAGCCATACGCCATATCTGGGAAATCAACATTGGTAACATCGTCAGGATATTTACCATATCCAAGTACCTTTGCACGAACATCAACACGGAATGCTTTTGAACCAACACCGTAATTATCGCCACGCTCTAGGTCTGGATCAATTTGCTCTTCTCCACGAAGAATACGTGCGGCTTTTAAGATACCTTCAATAATTTTCTTATATCCAGTGCATCGACAAATATTATTTTTAATTGCTTCTTTAACTTCTGCTTCAGTTGGATTAGGGTTTCGACGGATTAAAGCTGCGCCACTCATTACCATGCCAGGGATACAAAAACCACACTGAACAGCTCCAACTGCACCAAAAGCGTACACAAAAGCCTCTTGCTCCTCATGAGAAAGGCCTTCTACAGTTTCAATTACTTTTCCCTGTGCACGCTTAGTGTTCATAATGCAGCCACGCGTGGCAACACCATCAATAACAACCGTACAAGTTCCACAAGCGCCTTGTGAACAACCATCTTTTACCGATAAAAGATGTAAATCATCTCGAAGAAAACGAAGCAACGATTTATTTTTTGTAGTAGTAATTGTTTCTCCGTTTACCGTAAAGGTATACTCTTCTACTTCTTCGGCCATTTTCACTCCTTACGTGTCTGGGAGAATGTTGTGTGTCGTACCCCAAACCCGCTAACTGAACATTTTTGTCATGCATTACAAATCAATAATTTTTATCGCTTTAATCTATAGCTTTAGATTGCTCCCCTCTCTCTTTTTAGCGTAGACGGTTGGTAAAACTTTTACCAACCGTCACATAGCTATGCATTTAAAAGATACCTATAAGAATCTCTTACCGTGACAATCATCTTGCGGATATTTTCTGGAAGACCACAAGCTTCATCGTCAACGTTATAAATTGCTGTGCTGCCATCAAGACGTACTAAGAAACCGTCTGCAGTTGGAAGGAAGCCTTCATTCTCAGAGTTGTCAAAGTCTTCACGACTCCAAAATGCAGTGAACTTATCTTTATAAGGACGACCTTCAGAGTATGGGCAGAACACGGCACAGTTACCGCACTCATTACACATACCATCAACGTGAATAATCTGCTGCTGTTGAACACCAGGAACCTTAATAGCAACATTAGCACGGTTCGGACATACCTCAACGCATGCTTCACATACCGAAGGACAAGAAAGACAACGTGACTGCTCGCACGCATCAGTATCACCGCAAAGCTGTCCACGCTTACCAAAAATCTTAGCAACGTCTTCCTCAAGGTTGGAAAGTTCCTTGCTTGAGAAATTGAAATCTGCAATGGCAACGGCTACGGTCATAGCGTCTGCAATACCCTTGACAACAGTTGCTGGACCACGACGTCCATCACCAACTGCATAGACGTGCGCAAGAGAAGTCTGAAGATTATTGTCCACAACTGGACGGCCCTTCTCGTCAAGGGCAATTCCAGAGGTGGTATAAAGATTAGACTCAATCTGCTCACCAACTGCTGTAATAACAGCGGTTGCAGGAACCGTCACAAACTCGCCCGTACCCTCGGGACGACGACGACCAGACTCATCAGGAGCGCCAAGTTTCATTACCTCACAGGTAAGATGATTATTGGACAAATCTCCTGGGGCGAGAAGCTCCATGAACTCCACGCCATCATCAATGGCCATCTGGAGCTCTTCCTCATCAGCAGGCATATAGCGCTTGGTACGACGATATACCAGACGTACATTTTGTACACCAGCAACACGCTTTGCTGCACGAGCCACATCCATAGCAGTATTACCGGCACCGATAACAACTACGTCAGTGCCAAGGTTAACGGACTCAGGTGCACGCTTAAACTCCTCGAGGAACTCAAGAGCATCCAGAGCCTCGCCGGACTTCAAGGTCTTACGACCAGGAGCCCATGCACCAATTGCTACTACAACGTCGGTATAGCCCTCAGAAAGCAGAGTATTTACATCTGTAACCTCAACGCCTGTCTTAAAGGTTGCACCATATGCCTGGCACAGCTTGACATCGTTATCGATAGCTTCCTCAGAAATACGGAAACCAGGAATAACGTGACGAACAATACCGCCCAGTTTATTAGTACGCTCAAAGACAACTACTTCAATACCTGCGCGTGATAAGAAAGATGCCGCCGAAAGACCAGCGGGACCACCGCCAATAATAGCAACCTTCTTATCCTTAACCACACCACGAGAGGCAAGTGTTGGAAGGACTTCCATAAGGCCGTTCTCTGCGGCGGTAAGTTTGCAGCTACGAATATGAACATGCTCATCAACGTAATTACGCATGCAGGAATTTGTGCAGGTATGAGGACAAATAGTACCGGTAATAAAAGGAAGGGCATTGCGCTCAAGAATGATGTGTAAGGCGTCAGCATAACGGCCTTCATCTACTGCCTTAAGATATCCTGGAATGTCCTGATGAATTGGACAAGAATCACGACATGGCGCAATAAAGCAGTCAGTCAGCGGAAGCGCCCCGCGTACGTGACGATCAGGTTGTGGCTTAATCTCTTTGTGATAACGTGCATTTTTGAGCGAACTTTCAAGCAAGGCAGATACCTTTGCCACATCAACGCCAGAAAATGCTTCCGTATTTTCATCTGCAAAGAGTCCAGCAATCTGCGTCATGCGCTCATAGCCGCCAGGCTTCAAAATGGTAGTTGCCATAGTAACAGGCCAAATACCTGTATCAACAAGATCTTTAATGTTGTTATAGTCTGCGCCGCCAGAGTACGAAATACGAAGCTTACCATCAAACTGCTCAGAAAGACGCTTAGCAAGTGAAAGTGACAAGGTCCAAAGAGAACGACCAGACATATACATTTCTTCGCTTGGCAACTCGCCACGAGTAACATCTACTGGGAAGGTATTGGTAAGTTTGACACCAAACTCAACACCCTTTTCTGCACACAGTTTCATAAGACGCTCAAGCATAGGAACTGCATCAGCCCACTGCAAATCTTCTAGGAAGTGATGATCATCAAAGGCAATGTAGTCAAATCCTAAAGAATCCAGCGTTTTACGTGCATACTCATATCCCAAAAGTGTTGGATTGCACTTAATAAAGGTATTGAGGTGCTTCTCGGTAATGAGATAGGAAGCAATTCGCTCAATCTCATCTGGAGGACAACCATGCAGAGTTGACTCTGTAATAGAATCTGAAATACGAGAAGGAATGGAATCAATAAATGCCTCGTCAACATTGTGGAAGCGATTAATGTTAGCTTTTGCCCATGCAATTGCCTCCTTAAATACAGGAGTCTCAGAGGCATCCTTCATGTCATTTATATATTTATCTACCTTAGGAGTTTTAATTCCTTCAAGGTCATATCCAACGGACATATTAAAGACAAAACCGTCAGCATCTCCCAGGCCAAGCTCTCGAGAAAGAATATGGCAGATAACCCATGCCTTGACATACTCATCAAATGCCTGAGGTACGGTTAACTCCGTAGACCACTCGCAGTTGTATCCCTCATCGGATGCCAAAATACAAGGCTTATTAACGCAAGCTGAAAGCTCTTCTCCATCCATTTTCTGAACTGTTTTAAGCTCAAAGAAACGAGCACCAGTAACATATGATGCTACGATATTCTGTGCAAGCTGTGTATTGGGGCCCGCTGCAGGACCAAATGGGGTCTCAATTTTCTCGTTAAAAATAGGACGAGCAGCTCCAGCTGTCTTGGCAAATGCATGAATTCCAAAGATAGTCTTCTGATTTTCGTACTCATCTAAAATCCAATTCATCAGATGGTCGAATTTCATGGGACGCATAATGTCGCTCATTTTGGTTCCTCTCCTTTTAACCAATGTGAGTTATAGTCCCCGCACTTATGGCGTCCGCGGGCGACGCCCTATTTGCGCATATGCGCAAGACGAGAAGAACTTTCAAAGTTCTTCTCGTCATACCGACTTAATACTGGCGGCCGTTGAGCTCTCCCCAAAGCTTCTTGGCCTCAACCATAGTCCAAGCATTAATCTTGTCCTCATCAAACGCAACAAATTCGCGGTCCTTATAGAGAACCTTACCGTTGACAATAGTAGTACGGCAGTTCTTGCCCTCAAAACCAAAAAGCATGTGACCGTCGATGTTCTCGTCAGAGAACGGCGTGAATGGCTTGTAATCAAAGATTGCAATGTCAGCAGCAGCACCAGGTGCGAGCTTACCCAAAGGCTTGCCGTTGGACTTTGTTGAGAAGTACTTCTCGGCCATCTTGACATTGTTCTTGAAGAGCATGGTCATAGCTTCAACCCAACCAACATTTGGCATGCAAGCGTTATGACGCTGCATAGGTAAAAAGACCTTAAGCGATTCAAGCATATCGTGCGTATATGCATCGGTGCCCATGCATACGTCAATACCGCGCTTGAAGAACTCAAGCACCGGTGCACACCCAACAGCATTACCCATATTGGACTCAGGATTGTTGACAATACTGGTATGAGTATGAGCAAGAATGTCCATATCAGCAGGAGTCACGTGGATGCAGTGACCAAGCATGGTTTTCTCGCCCAAAAGACCATGATCAAGCAGGCGATGTACCGCAGTGGTTCCGTGATTAAGGGCGGAATCATACACATCATCCATGCCCTCGCAAACGTGAATATGGAAACCAGTAAGACCGTTGTTGGCCTCAACCATCTTATCAAGCGTCTCATCGGAAAGTGTGAAGAGGGCGTGTCCACCAAACATAGCAGCAATCATATCGTCATCTTCATCTGCAGCCCATTTAGCAAAGGCAGCATTTTCAGCGATAGACTCATCACGCTTGGCCTCTCCATCACGATCAGATGTCTCATAGCAAAGGCAAGCACGAATACCAAGCTCTTTTGCGACGTCTTTGATAGCAAAAAGTGAATCAGGAATCTCGCAGAAACTTGCATGGTGGTCAAAGATAGTAGTAACACCATCTCGCAGTGAATCAAGGATAGTTGCGTAAGCGCAAGCGCGAGTTCCATCAAGCGTCAAATGACGGTCGATGTTCCACCACTGCTGCTCAAGATTTTCAAGGAAGTTGTGAGGGTTACAGTCTTTGATAGCAAGACCACGTGCCAAGCCAGAATAGATATGAGTATGGCAGTTGATAAGACCTGGCATAATGACGCCGCCATGCGCGTCAAGCTTTTCTGCATCGGGATAGGCGGCTTCAAGTTTCGCACGCGTATCAACGGCAACAATCTTCTGACCTTCAATTGCTACGGCACCATCTTCAATGTACGGATGAGCTTCGTCGCGCGTAATAACACGACCGTTCACAATAAGCAGCATAGGAACTCCTTGCCACGTGCCGCAGATCAGCTACGGCGTATAAAATGACGGATGTGCCCTCTCCGACACCCCGTTCGGACATATATTAAAGAGAGCCCGACTTCCCTTTTGTGCAAAAACCAAAACAAACAATTTGTTTTATATTCTAATTTTTTATTTGGTTTATATTCTCATAAATTTTGTCAAAGTAACTAACTTATCGGTGTACGGTCAAATCTTGGCGTAAACGGTTTCTTGCCACATTAATCAATACATATACACAGTGTTCTATTTCTGCATAAACAAAACCTGTTAGGATAGAACTGTTTAAAATATCTTTGAAACTAATCTGCGTAGTTGGAGTACATCACTATGGACATGCAGCAAATTGACTTTTTAAAACGTCTTGCACAGGGTATTGCTCTACAATTTGGCTCAAACTGTGAGGTTGTTGTTCATGATCTTCAGAGTAAAGATCCCGCTCATACCATAGTTGCTATTGAGAATGGTCATATAACAGGAAGAAGTATCGGAGATGGCCCTTCAAACGTAGTACTCAAAGCACTCCATTCAAATCCAGAAAAGCTTCATGACTCTCCCTCTTATCTCACCAAAACAGAAGACGGCAAGATACTCAAATCAACAACTATTTACCTACGTGACGAGAAACACAAACCAATCGCAATTTTTGCTATTAACTACGACATTGCACTTTTCTCTGCAATGGAAGAATCCTTACGTGGTCTCATTACTCCCAGTAATTCATCTGAAGAAACTCCGCAGACCATTCCACATAACGTAACCGATCTTCTCGATGAGCTTATTGATCAAAGCGTACACATGGTTGGGCGCCCCGTTGCTCTTATGACAAAAGATGACAAAATCAAAGCAATCCGTTTTCTTAATGATTCTGGAGCATTTCTTATTACCAAATCAGGTCAAAAAGTCTGTTCCTATTTTGGCATTTCAAAGTACACTCTTTATAGCTATCTTGACGAGGCAAAGAATCAAAATTCATAGTTGTAGGTAACATATCGCCAACAATAAAACCTCCCATTTCCTATTATCTAAGAAATGGGAGGTAATCTTTAAAACGAAGGCGAGAAACTAAGGTAAATCCTCACTACTCAGACTTATAGCCTGTTTTATACGCCTTAACAGAACCTGGCTTATGCTCAACTGCAGGTACACCTGTCGCAGCTGATTTATACAATGCTCCAACTGCTTCTTCCTGTACTTCTGCAGCTCCCTCAACCGCTTCAACAACTTCCTTATCAGGTCCACCCTTAGGAAGAACAAGATTAAGAATAATGGCAGAAAGCGCTGCAACAACAATAGCAGAATGTCCAAATACCTCATTAATAAACGCAGGCATTCCAGGACCTGCAAGAGAGTTAGACGTCATGGTAATACCCATACCTAACGCAAGAGACAAACCTGCGATAGTTGCTCTACGAGGAGTAAGACCATCTTTAGAAAGAATACGAATACCAGTCATTGAAATAGTACCGAATACGTTAATAGTAGCTCCGCCAATAACAGGCTGAGGAATGCCTGAAAGAATTGCCGCTAACTTTGGAGCCAAACCGGCTACCAAAAGGATTGCACCTGCAACCGCAAAAACACGACGATTAATAACACGAGTTTGTGTCACGATACCAACATTTTGACCATATGTTGAAGTTGGGAATGCTCCAAAGAAAGCACCAACCATAGTCATAACACCCTGAGAAACAAGACCACCAGTAAGCTCTGTATCGGTGGGTTCACGATCCATACCGCCTACCGTTGCACCAGTCATGTTACCAACAGCCTCAAGTGCAGCAACAATAAAGACAATAGTTACCGAAGCAATTGTTGCTGGAACAAATTCAAGAGCAAAAGGCATAAAGTGAGGAAGCTCAACCCAAGAAGCATTGACTACAGACTCGTAGTTAATCATGCCAAAAGGAATGGAAACAACATAACCTACGAGCATGCCAAAAAGTAAAGATCCGAGCTTGAAAACACCTTTAGCAAAATTACTGAAGTAAATACATGCAGCAAGAGTAATAAGAGCAACAATCCAGTTTTGAGGAGCACCAAAGTTTGCTGAGCTCTTACCACCGGCCATATATCCAATAGCAACGCTATATAGAGAAAGACCAATGCAAAGTACTACGGTACCTGTTACAACATTAGGGAATAACACACGAATCTTCTTAAAGAAGAAACCAAACAAAACAGCAACGATACCACCGATAAGTTCAGCTCCAAGAATGGCCCCAATTCCATTAGCGGCGCCAATAGCTTGCAAGGTAGGTACGTAGGCAAAACTTGTGCCCATAATTATCGGTAACCCTGCACCAAACTTGCCGAAGAGTGGATATGCCTGCAAAATAGTAACTAATCCAGACATTACTAACGAAACTTGAATAAGCAGTGTTTTATCCGCTGGCGCAAGGTTGCAAACACCCGCAATAATAATTGCAGGTGTAATGATGCCCACTACAGCTGCAACTACATGCTGTAATGAAAGTGGAATAAGCTCGCCAACAGACGGTACCCCATCCCATTGAAACAAAATGGATTTCTTTGAATCCGCCATAGTGCCCTCTCTCACTTGTGGTTCTTTATATTCTGTGGCCAACCTACACACCACAACCTACTTAAACAAACATCGCTACTACAAAATCTAATGAAAAGTTTTGTAACCTAACTATTATTTAGACATAGATAGAGTAATCTTTTTTATACAAGTAGCAACCCTTTTTCGGTAATCGGTTAATTTGAGAGATGAACAGCATGTCAAGCAGAACTAATTTTGACGCATCCAAACTTCCTAACAACCTACCAGAAGTTGCAAAAATGACAGCACAACTTGTTGCTCTTAAAAGTACTGATCCTGGTTCTTATGAAGAAGAGATTGAAACATTTATTAAAACGTGGATTGTTAACTCGTGTTCTTTTTCACTGCCCAATAAAAAAGAGATGTTTCCTATCATCCAAGAAGTTGAAGTTTTTCCTCATAGACGTTGCCTTAGGGCAACAATCCCCAGTGCTACCACATCATTTGATTCCTCTACACTCCCCCCATCAGACCTGACATTTATCTGCCATATGGATACCGTAACTGATGGCGATGGCTGGGACTCTGAAACACCTGCATTCAATCCCGTATATAAAGATGGGCTGCTGTATGGACGAGGCTCATGTGATATGAAAGGGGGGCTTGCCTGTGCACTTCTCGCCTTTAGAGACGCTTGTCAGACATGCAAGACACAAAAGACACTTCCACAAAAATCTCTTTCTGTCATCTTCACAGTTGACGAAGAAGCTAATATGCGCGGCGTTGAACGTGTTATAGACGCTGGTTGGGTTGGCGAGAAAGGCTGGGTACTTGACGCTGAGCCTACAAACAACGCCATCCGTGGATCTCACAAAGGTCGAACCTGGTTCAAAATTACTGTTACCGGAATCACAGCTCACGCAAGCACCCCTTGGAAAGGTGCTGATGCTATCGCTGCAATGGCAATTGTTATAAATGAGATACGAACTGCAGTGCAGAGCCTACCCACTCATCCAGAGCTTGGATCATCAACGGTAACCTTTGGGCAGATTTTGGGTGGGTATCAACCGTACGTTGTTCCTGATAAAGCCGAACTCTGGGTTGACATGCGCTTAGCACCCCCTACAACAACGCAAGCTGCAGAGCGTATAGTGCAACAAGCAATCAAGCGAGCCCAAACAGAGATTTGCGGTACTCACGCCAGCTATGACATTACGGGAAATAGGCCTTCCGTTGTCCTTCCCAAGGATTCAGAACTTCTCGCACAGCTTCTCTCGTGTGCAGAATCTTGCAATACGCCTGCAAAGCTCGATATTTTTACTGGATATACCGATACCGCTGTAATTGCATCCACCTGCAGAAATACAGAATGTATGTCATATGGACCTGGAGAACTTGAACGTGCTCATAAACCAAATGAGTACGTTCCTGTAGAAGATTTAACACGCGTATATCGTGTATTTAAATCACTGATAAAAAGTACCATATGCGACTTTTAAACTGATTTATAAGAGACACTATCTTATGCAATACAACTTACCTACTGGCCTGAATTGTCTGTATTATTTCTTCTTCTCACAAAGAAAACTACGGCTGCTACGCAGAGAATTAACCCCAATACTGCAGGCTTCACAATTGATAGAGCATCTTCTCCACTAAAGACAAGACTATGAATTACTTTTAGCACCGCACCAGCAGCAATTACCACCAAAAGCCATTTCCATTTTCTGTTCCATGTTGTATAGATCAAGAATATAAAGAACAGAATAATTGCGATAAGAGCAATAATTTTATCTAGAGACCAACCGCTTGTAAGATACGTTTTCTCAAAACTCAAAAAACCGTCTACGCTCTTATCCACTACTGCTGGTTCCGGAAACCAGAACATACTTGTAAACAAACAAAATATTGACGCAAAAGTAATGGTGTATGACCTCTTGAACGCTCCAAGAGCTATTGGAATAATAAAAAGAGGCCTAATATACCAGCTTAACGTATTGTGATGACGGGCAAATGCCCACTCAAAGAACATGCTATTAGTAAAGAAAACTGTAATAATGGCTACCGTTAAAACGGCAAAAACAACTCCACCAATTATATCGATTCGCTTCAACTTTTGATGTTTATTAGTATGAACTGAAACAATACCCATTTCATACAACGCTTTCTACTTAGCCATGCCTTTATTGACATTAGAACCTAAAAAAATACGAACTCAGGTACTATACCCAAACACAAAGTGTACTTGCTCGAAATTTCTAACAACAAAAACAATTTGATTCTTAATAAACTCATACTTTAGATAAATCTGATAAAAATTCTTTATCTTGCATGTATGCCAAAATGTATAAAGTCTAAAAGGTTAGTATTTTCATAACAGCATGTAATAATGCATTGGAATGGAGAAAGAATGGGAAACTTCCTGCTCGAAGAAACTGCAACCAAGGTAAAGGATATTCTTGGCGAGAAAATCAACGACCTTTCCATTGAACGCGCAGTTTTTGGTCTCTTTTTCTCCGGCGTTAAACTTAGCGATGGCCAAGGTGGACTGTGCTTTACTCCCGTTAAAGAAATACCACAAGCAGTTTGCTGTCCCTCAAGTGCTCGTGCTATGCCGCTTTCAGGCAGGTTAACCAAACGCTCCATTGAAGAAACTCTTGCTGATCTCAACAGCAACAATATCTTGCGAAAAACTCTTGCTATTGCCACCTTAAATGCGCTCTCTGCAAGTTGCTGGAATGCTGGTGAGGCAAAACGAGGCGGCTATGCCCTTGAACTCGATAAGAACACGTTTGATGAAGTAGAAATTCCTGTAGAGGGAAAAACCGTTGTTGTAGGTGCGCTCGTTCCTATTCTCAAACGTCTTATCAAGTCCCATGCCGACTTCACAGTACTTGAAATGGATAAACGTACGCTTAAAGGTGCCGAACTTGACCACTACGCTCCACCTGAAGATGCGCATCTCTACATCCCCGATGCTGACCTTGTGGTTATTACTGGTGTTACAGTGCTCAATGATACGCTACCCGATTTATTACAACTTGTAAAACCTGGTGCAGAAGTAGTGGTCACTGGACCAACTGCAAGTATGTTGCCAGACGTCTTCTTTACACATGGTGTCACTATGATGGGTGGCGTTTTGGTCACCAAGCCTGACGAAGTACTTGACTGCATTAGTGAAGGCGGTAGCGGTTACCATTTCTTTGGCAAAAGCGCCGAAAGGTTGATCATCAAGAAGGCTTAAACATCTCAAATCTATATACACTCACTGCTATTGATATCGGAGCGACTCCACAGGATTGAGCTTTGAGGCACGACGAGCAGGCCAGTAGCCAAAAATCAATCCAATGCCAATGCAAATCCCCGAGGTAACCATCACGATGGTTGGGGTAATAATGGGCGTGATACCCGTATCAATCGTTATCATCCTGCTAAATGAGCCAGCCAATCCCCATGCTCCGGCGTAACCCAAGGCAATACCAATCACACCACCCATAATGCAAATCAAGATAGACTCGCACAGGAACTGCTTGGTGATATCGGACGCGCGAGCTCCCAAGGCTTTACGCAGGCCAATCTCCCTAATGCGTTCTGTCACGTTGGTAAGCATCATGTTCATAATGCCAATACCGCCAACCAAAAGCGAGATGCTTGCCGTAGCGGTAACCAAAATCTGGAACGACATCAACGTGGCGTTCATCTGTTCAATGATGGACGAGAGCGTCATAACCGTCACGCGATCTTCAGCTTGCGCAGAAGGAATGTTAAACCAATCCAGTAACCAGGACTTTGTTTTATCCGCAAGTGCCTTCATGTCAACATTTTCGCGAGCGTACCCAAAGATCTGACTAATAGTTTTGGTACCCGTAAGACGCACGGAATACGTGGAGTACGGCATATAAGCCAGCAGCGTTTCTCCTTGACCACCAGCATTTGGACCACCGTTTGTCACACCAACGATGGTGTAGCTGTCGTTATCAATACGAACAACCTGTCCAATAGATGCATCTGCACTACCAAAGAGTTTCTCGGCAGACTTTTTGTCGAGAAGAACGTTTCTTGATTTGTCATCTACGTCGGACTTTGTGAAAAGTGAACCCACGGATGCCTTGAGGCCCATGGCAGTAAAGTAATCAGGCGTGCAACCGATGATTCGCGCGTCAAACTGCTTCTCAGCTGAGCTGATGTGGGCCATTGTAGAGTCAATGCCAGTGACAAGCTCGTAACCAGGTACGCTGAGCTGCAACATTTCTAGGTCTTGTTGTGTAACCTCACGGTCTGGCCACGCGTAGATCATGACCATACGCGACTGGTTGAGACCCAATGAACTGACCAGCGAATATTTGATGCCGTCAATCAATGCCGTCATAGTAATAACCGCGCTGATGCCAATAACAATACCCAGCACCGTCAGAAGACTGCGGCCGCGGTTAGCATTGAGAGCGGACAGGGTTTCTCGCAGTAGATCCATCAGTCTCATAGCGTGGCACCTCCTGTCGCGGTCTGTACGTCTACTGCAGTCTGCACACCCGTTGCGGCTTGCACGTCCGTTGAAGTCTGTGCAGTGTGATGCTTCACAAACTCTTTTTCCTGCTCGTCAGTAAGCAAGCGACCGTCACGAATATGCACTACTCGATCAGCCCACAGAGCAGTCTCAGGGTCGTGGGTAATTAGCACGATTGTCTTGCCACGCTCCTGCATAGATTTAAACGTGTTAAGAACCATCTCACTTGTCGCGGAATCAAGATTACCCGTTGGTTCATCAGCAAAAATAACCGCCGGGTCGTTAACAAGCGCACGAGCAATTGCAACACGCTGCACCTGACCACCGGAAAGCTCATTAGACTTATGCTCGTAGTATTCCTCGGGCAGACCAACGGAGCGTAGTGCCTTCCAAGCACGCAGCTCTCGTTCTTTTGCAGGAATGTCTGAGTAGATGAGCGGCAACGTAACGTTTCGCAGCACCGTAGTACGCGGCAGTAAGTTAAACGACTGGAAAACAAAGCCCAGACGCGTGGCACGAATCTCTGCTAGATCATCATCAGAAAGATCCGCAACTTCAAGTCCTTCTAACTTGTACGAACCAGCAGTAGGTGTATCTAGGCAGCCTAAGATGTTCATCAGGGTTGATTTACCCGAGCCAGACGGACCCATAATGCAGAGAAACTCACCCTTCTCCACAGTTAGTGAAACACCTCGTAGAGCGTGCGTCAAACCCGCAGCTGTCTCATAAATGCGATGCAGCTTATGTACCTCAATTACTTTGGACATATGCGTCGCCTACTTGGAGTCTTTAGAGCCTGTCGAGCCAGCTGTTGCACCTTCTGGAGCGTCCATATCCGCACCCTGAGACGGACCGCTGCCGCCGCCAATCATTACCTCAGTACCGTCCTCAATGCCGGCGCCCTCAATGACAGCCGTCGTGGAGCTTTGTGCTTTAACGGTTACTGGTACGCGCTTAACCTGCAGATGGCCTTTCTCGTCACGAGAAGTAACAACGTTAACGTAAGCGCCATCACCATCGTCCATGACGGCAACAAGAGGCACAGTCAAAACGTTGTCCATGTGCTGAATCATGATGTCCACGTTGGCGGTCATGCCTGGCTTGATGGACGCATCAGGGCTACTAATGAGAAGATCAACGGTATAGGAAACAATAGAGCGACCAGGGCTATCATAGCTTGTACTAGCGTCGGCTCCGCTAGATGAAACAGCAGAAACGTGAGTAACAACCGCGTCGCAATATAGGTCTCTCAAGGCAGTGAAAGTAACCTGCGCCTTCTGGTCAGCAGCGATACGAGAAATATCTACCTCGTTAATCTGGACGTTTACCTTCATTTGGGAAAGGTCTGCGATAGTAATCAGAGGACCGCTATTACCAGAGCCTGGTGCAGACGAACCAACAGAAGCACCGTTTACCGCGTTCATCACAATAACCGTACCATCACAGGGCGCGGTGACTACACGTTTATCTGCCTGGTCAACTGCGTCGTTATAGGCAGAACGAGCCTCCTCAAGTGCAATCTGAGCACTCTCAAGATTTGCTTCAGCCGCTTCAACAGCCGCCGCACCGGACGCAGCATTTGCCTCCTGACCATTCTCACCTACCTCGGAGACACCGTTGCGTGCAGAAACCAAAGCAGAACGAGCCTTGCTGACCTCGTTCTCGGCCGCCTTTACTTGCTGTGCAGCTTTGCGCACCGCTTTATCAAGCTCATCATTTTTAATGGTAAAAAGTTTATCGCCCTTTTTAACCGTTGAACCTTCTGTAACCTGCACGTCCTGTATGATTCCATTGACCTCAGGAGTCACCACCGTTGAAGAAATTGGCTTAATGGAACCTGAAGCAGATACGGAGTCAATGAATTCTCCACGCGTAATGAATGTAGTACTTGTAACAGGAGCCTCGACTTGATTGGCATCTTGCAACAAACGCAGTATTACCAGTATTGCGACTAGCACAACAATACCCAGTACAATGCCTACTTTTATAAATTTTTTTCTACGACGAATCTTGCGATGACGCATAAGGCTTTCATATGCCTCGCGTGCCTCTGCATCTTCTTCATCTTCAGTAGGGGTTATTACTCCTATACGAGAAATAACATCTGTTGTGTTATCAGAAGCAGATGATGTGTCAGACTCTTGTTGTTGGAGCTTGCGATCAAAATGAAACATAACTCCTCCGAACCTGCGCTTATTCGGAATCTATTTAGCTTGTACACATCTTATATGAGAATATCTGACCCAAGTTTTACCTTATATAAATTTGCGGTAAACGGTAGTTAAACGGCAAAAGCACAGATGTACATTCCTACGTATACACATCCTTACTTGTTTACAATTCCCGTATAGAACTCTACCGCTCTGTTCATTTCCTCTACCGTTGGATGGCCTTTTCTTATTCCACCTAGCAATTTAAGAGGACCAAAGGTATCAAAGCCAAAGCATTCATACTCTCCTAAAATTTCTGCATGCTTTGCTTTTACAATGCTCTTAATGGCATTCATATATATTTTATTTATATTTCCGCAGGTATAGATGAAAAATACCTTCTTGTTTAAAGGAAGATTTTTCTTAGCATACTGAAGAACCAATTTATGCATATTTCCGTAATAAATACCTGATGCAAAACCTATTACCTCATACTCAGATAAATCAAACACCTTAGTGTTTGACACATCAATAAGCTCTACATCATATTCTTGTGCTATTGCATCAAGCAGCTTCTTTGTATTGCCATGATGCTTGGAATAATACACTATTGCCGCTTTCAATTTTTTCCTTAATCTTTAACAAACGCCCATGTTAACAATTAAATTACAAAATCTACTCAGTAATAACAGCTACTCCTGCATCACGCAATTGTTGTTTTGTACCTTCAAACTCTCGTTTATTCATTGATGCAACTGCACGCTCATTAACTATTGCCTTAAAACCATTCTCTAAAGCACCAAGCGCGGTTTCCTTGACACAATGATTACCATCAATGCCAATAATCTCAACTTCATCAACCTGCTCATCTTTAAGAGTCTGTAATAGCTGAGAATTTGAAAAAGCATTACCCACTCGTTTATCAAATACACGATCCGAAACAACTAAAAGTCCAGAACCAAATTTTTTCTTTTTTGAGGCACGCTCCCAGGGCATCTTATGCACGACATACATAACCTTTTCTGGTGCATAATGACTAATCCGGTCATTACATGCCTCAATAAGTCCTCTGGTATCGCGAAATCTCATAACATCAGTTTGTACATCAACAACAAGGAGAGCTTTCATAGCGCCGCCTTTCCAAACCACCTGTCATATTCAATTTTGATGATACTATCAAAATTAATTATTCTTTATCGGTATTACACACATTTCATGAACTAGAAATCAAGCTCCATTTAAACCATCTGCCTGCATGTCTCTGGCGTAAACACCATAATTCGGCTACAAAAACTACGTTCCTGATGCATGCGCTCAAAAAGTGGTCCATCTGAATGAAATTCAGCCGTTCCCGTTAAATGAAAACCTGCGCCCATGTAATTTCTTCCCATTACCTCAGGACTACCTATGCTCATCTCTACATAAGAATTATTTGCCACGTTTTTCTCGGTCTTATGAAAACCCGCACATGGTATAAGTATTTTCTCGTCCTCAGTAACAATAATGTATTTATTCCACGTATTAACGAGATGAGCCTGTCCTTCTTCATTTGCAGTTGCAATTGCTACAATGCCGTCTTTATCTAAGCATTCAAAAAATTTCTCGGATAACATGTCTTACACCCCTTAAAAACTAATTACAGATACAAACTCTCTATAGTTCAGTCTATGCGTAGCTTTTTGTTATAATCAACACCAAAAACGTATCGCCGATATGTTGTATCTATAATTAGCTGAAATGGAATAACCTATGAAATTCTCTATTGGTATAGAATACGCACTTCATTGTTTACTATACATGGTTGATTTAAATGAAAATAAAAGTATTCGTGTACGTGATTTTGCTGAATTTCAAGGTATTTCTGAAAGTTATTTATCCAAGACTTTTACCCAACTTTCTAAAGCCGGTATTGTTCTTTCGTCTCCTGGAATAAAGGGTGGCTATCGTCTTGCCAAATCTCCTCAGTCTATTTCTTTTTGGGACATTGTTGAAGCAATTGAAGGAAAAGATCCTCTGTTCCAATGTCATGAAATCAGATTATCTAATTCAACTCTCAAAGAAATCGGCGTCCTTCAAAAAGCTGATAAAAGCCCTTGTCTTATAAGCGGAGTTATGCACCAGGGAGAAAAAGAAATGAAAAAATTTCTTTCAAAAAAGACATTACGCTGGCTCCACGATGAGGTGTTCAACCACGCATTTACCAAAGAGCAACAAAAACTTACTATCCAATGGCTTGTTCATCATAGTTGGTGAAAAACGCAACGCAAGACTTTTACCTCATTGTTACAAACTACATTATTAGTTTCAAAAATTTACATCCCTAGCAAGTCGCCATGACTTCCTAAGCGTGTAGCAGCAAGAATAAATTCATCTTCATTAATACGATAGATAAGAAGCCAATCAGGTTCTATATGACATTCGCGATGTCCTCGATACACTCCTCCTAAAGAATGATCACACGCTGATTTAGGAAGTTCTTCTCTACATACAAGCTTCTCAAGAATTTTCTCAAGCTTTTTAAGGTCCTTACCCTGCTTTTGTGCCCTTTTATAGTCCTTTTTAAATTTAGCTGTAAATTTCAGCTCCAGCATGTCTACTCCTTATTAAGAGCATCCATGGCTTCCTTGACAGAACGATAAGGACCAGAAAGATTCCTACCAACCACCGCATCATCCATTGCCGCAAGTGTCTCAGCATCAAATCCATAAGGATTAGATGGATCAAAAGGAAAACCGCCACGACGATTGAACGCAGACACAAACATGCGAATGGCATTACTTGGAGATGTCCCAATCTCATCGCAGATAACAGAAAAACGATCTTTTTCATCTTTACGAAGCTTCGCAGAAATTGATTCTGTAGCAGCAATAGTCATCATAATTCCTTACTACATTAGCTAACAATATCTTACAATGTATTCTAATGTAAGTCTTGCCACAATACAACCACACAAACAATCAGACCTATGACGAGAAGATCAATTTAATTCCATTAAATAACTCACAAGCAATCATTGTTGAAAATGAAATCTCATCCACACTAACAGAGCCCTTATAAATAACCCTTATATCCTTACCCCGCCAAATAAGAAACAAGTACAACAAAAACTATAGGAAAAATAATAAGACCCACGATAATTACCCAAACAGCTGGTCGTGCAAAGTTCATAGTCCATCCAACACCAAATCGTTTTGGTAAAAAGATGCTTGCATCTTCACGGTTAAAATAAAAGACGCCAAGTTTCCAATGTCTATCCTCATCTGATAGGTAGTTCTCGTTGTGGTCTAACTTCCTAAATACTCGTGAACCTGACTGACCATAGACAGCTGAAAGTACCAAAATACCAACGACGGTAAGCACAGCAAAAATTTCAGCGATAAATCCCACTTGTCCAAGACTAATACGCCCTGCTGATGCAAGAATAAACAAAACACCAAGACCGCCACTTATAAGTAAGCCTATTATGAAGAGAAATATGCTCTGAGCACGAGCAAAAACTCCATATGAAAATGCAGAAGTAGCTGGCTCACTAGGATCAACCGCATGTTTTGAATGCACAATCATCCAATGAGAAAAGATAAAGCATGCCGCCATGAAGACTTCAAATGCAACAGGAAATCCAAGGGCACTACCAAACGTTTTTGGCGTGTAGCTATCAATTGTTCCTGTGAAATCGGCGTGCATAGGCAACATATCAGGCATACTCGGATAAAGAACAAATCCCAAGCAAACTGTTCCCAAAATAATAGGAATATACATAAGGTTCCATCTTAAAGAGATTGGATTCGGGAAGTCTTTTTCGACAACACTAGCAGTCATCTTATGTTGCTCGAAATCCCAACCTTCAGATTTCTTAAGGGCTATTACCTTAGAACGGGCATGCAACATTAACACAAAAGAGACAATTGCAGGAATCACTAAAGCACTATATAGAAGAGTTAAGCCGGCTATAGTTTGATTAGTTGTTAGTAACTTCCCTGCTATCACAGAAGAAATGGTTGCTAGTATTGTTGTAAGAAGCATTTCCACAACATAGCGTTTCTTTAAAGAAATCATACGTGAATCTTTTTGAGCAGAAACTGGTACCGTCACAGCAAAACACTCGTTATGGCGTGTTATATACGGAATGAAAGTAAGAAATAATCCAACTACAAACGTTACTATTGTCTGTGCACTAATTGAAATGATGTCCATTACCAATGCGCCCCCTTAGGCGAACGCGTACTTAGCTTGTGTATGTGCAATCTCTAGAAATGACTCCTTAGTTCCCCCTTGAGCACGATGTTCTAAAGCGAGCTGTTGGAGCTTTTCTGCGAGTTCGTCTGAATTTATCGCAATACGCTCAGGTGTAGCAGTCTGTTTAAAATCTGCCACAATTGCGCCTGAACGCCCCCGCATAAAAAGATATCCCTCATCCCTTAGTACGGCATATGCCTTATTTACCGTATGAATATTTATGCCAAGATCACTTGCAAGTGAACGTACACTCGGGAGTCTATCTGCAGGACACAATTCACCCTGCCCAATGGCTGCAACGATTTGATTGCGAATCTGCTGATAAACAGGCATTTGATCCATCTGATCAATACGTATAATCACGCACGCCTCTTCCCTTTTATATTAATCGAGTAGAAATCTGCATATCTTATCAAGTTAGCTTATTTTACCATATTTGTTATAGAACAGATAGAACAAATATGAAATAGTACTAAACAACAAGTAAGAGTTCTTTAATGAGACTTCATTAAAGAACATCTATTTCATTATTTCCAAAAATGCTAAGCGTAGGATTGCAATCAATACATCTAGTTATCTAATAAAGACTATTGATTCGGTAGCATAAGCAATTAAAATAACCTAAAAAGGAGGAAAATAATGAAGAAGAACGAAGTCATTTTAAAAAGACAGTCTACTCGGATATATTTTAAAAATGGTGATACGGATTTCTTCTTTAATTGGTTGTTGGGAATTGGTGAAGTTTTTGGCTTTTCTCACGGAGAACTTTACTTTCTTACTCAAAAGCTAGGAAAATCACCAAAACCTGATGACTGGAAAAATATCTTCTTATCACATGGAAACTATCTTAAACAAAAAGCAAGCAATTCAGATTTAAGTGAACAAACAAAAGCTCAGTATTATCTAGCACAAACCTATTCCCTTCGTTCGGCAATCCAGTTTATAAATCCATTTTCTGATGAATACTTGTCTACCGTTCACCAAATGGAGCAAGCGTTTTCTAACGCAATTCATTCGCTAGGTGCACCAATTGAAAAACTAACCATTACTTACCAAGATTCCTATTTGCCTGGTTACTATCTTCACACCGGCGACGATTGCCCAACACTGATTATGATTGGCGGCGGTGATACTTATCGTGAAGACTTATTTTACTTTGCAGGATATCCTGGATGGATACGAAAATATAATGTTCTAATGGTTGACCTTCCTGGTCAAGGGAGCAACCCTAGTAGAGAGCTAGTCTTTGATGTGGACGCCTCTGCTCCAATTTCGCTATGCATAGACTGGTTGGAAAATAGAAATTCTAAACTGAATTACCTAGCTATTTATGGTGTCAGTGGAGGAGGGTATTTTACTGCGCAAGCCGTTGAAAAAGATCCAAGAATTCATGCTTGGATTGCTAGTACACCCATTTACGACGTTGCAGAAGTGTTCAGAAAAGAATTTGGATCAAGCTTAAAAACTCCCAGTTGGTTAATGAATACTATTTTAAAGTTAGCTGGAAATTTAAACGAATCTGCAAATTTAAACCTTAAAAAATATTCTTGGCAGTTTGGCACCTCTGATTTTAAGAGCGCTATCGATGAGGTGTTCGACCGTGCAAAGATTGTAGATTATCAAAAGATTCAATGTCCTTGCCTGTTTATTATGGGAGAAGGCGAAAGTGCTGAATTACAACACCAAACTAAGGTAATCTATGAAGCGCTTAGATTCAAAAATCCGCAAACGAAAATTCAAGTATTTGAAGCGGAAAGTGGTGCAGACGCTCATTGTCAAGTTAACAATTTGAGACTTGCCCATAATGTCGTTTTTGATTGGTTGGACACTTTATTTAAATGAAATTGACTCACTATAGTATAAATATCATAAAACTTGTCTTTTTATCGAAGAATCTTACTCACGTAATATACGGCAAAGGAGTGCAATGAAACTCTTTCTTACGTCCTACTTAGCAGGTACAAAAGAACTTGTTCAGAACTTCCTCACCCAAAATGATATACAGGAAATCTTATTTATTCCTACAGCCGCTAATGTAGAAGAATACCGAGGCTATGTTGATGAGGGAATAGCAGCACTGAAAGAAAACGGCTATAACGTAACCATCCTTGACGTCGCAACAACTCCACATAACAAGAGTGTACAAACCATCAAAAACTCCGGATGCCTATGCATATCCGGTGGAAACACCTTCTATCTTTTACAAGAACTAAAAAGAAACGGTCTTCTCGATCTTATCAAACAAAAGGTCCAAGATGGCACGCTCTATATTGGTGAATCTGCAGGGGCGATAATTGCTTGTCCAGATATCTCGTACAATCAAATCATGGATAACAAGACGGTTGCTACAGAACTCACAAACTACTCAGGTATGGGACTTGTAGACTATTATGTCCTCCCCCATAATGGCGAGTTTCCTTTTGTTGAAACAACTGCTCAAACAATCAAAGTTTATGGCGAGAAAATCAATTTAATTCCATTAAATAACTCACAAGCCGTCATTGTTGAAAATGAGGACTTCTCCATACTGACAGAGCCCTTATAGGTCTAAATACCTGCAAACACGCATGTAATTAACTCCATTACTATCTCAATTCAAAAATCTTCTTGACATTTAAGTTAACGTTGTTAACATATTACTCGCCGGTATAAGTTAACAGTGTTAACTTATTGAAAAGAAATCTCTGATGACGAAAGCAATAAACCGTTATCAACAGTACTAAAAGGAGTTTTTGTGTCTGACATAAAGAAAGGCTCCCCCGCCCTGCAACTCAGCGCGGTGCAAAAGAGCTATGGAGACCACCATGTACTTTGTGGTGTAGACCTCAAAGTTATGCCTGGTCAAATACTTGGTCTTCTCGGCAAAAACGGAGCTGGAAAATCAACCTTAATTGAAATACTCTGCGGACTTAGACAAGCAGATTCAGGATCTATCTCCGTCTGTGGAATGAATCCTGCAAAAGAATCGGTAGGCCATCTTATTGGATACGCTCCACAAGACCTTGGAATCTACCCTGACCTTACCGTCATGGAGAACCTTACATATTACGGACAGCTCGAGGGACTTTCTCGCAAGCGCTCATTTGCACGAGCAGAAGAAGTAATGGAGCTGTTAGGACTTACAAGCGAAAAAACCAAGCGAGCCCGTCATCTATCCGGTGGACAAAAAAGAAGGCTACACTCAGGTATGGCCATCATGCACGAGCCCAAGGTTATCTTTATGGATGAGCCAACGGTAGGAGCTGATGTTGAAGCGCGCAGCCGCATTTTGCATACCATGCAATCACTTGCCAAAAATGGTGCAACAATCATTTACACCTCTCACTACCTAGCAGAATTTGAAGAACTTGGTGCTGATATTGCAATCATACATAACGGTCGCATTGCAGCAGAAGGTTCACTTGAAAAGATTATTACCAACTACGCACGCAGCTCGGTCAGTCTGCAATTCTCACAACCTGTTCCTTCTATTGACGGTTGGCAAAGCAGCGGCGTGAAACTTTTGCGAGAAAACAATGCAAACGATGCAGGAAGCGCCATTGCTGATCTTCTCGCCAATCCTGCTCTAAGAGAAAACACCCTAGAAAACGTACACATATCACAGGCAAGCCTTCAAAGCGCATATTTATCGATTGTTGGAGAGGAGACAAATCATGACAACGCTTAAGCAATTTGCAGCAGTCGTACGACTTAATATTCGCCTCCAACTAATGGACCCAACTCCTACGCTCATTCTGAGCATCTTCCCTCTTGTTATGATTCCTTTTATGGAGCCTGCTTTTAAATCTATGCTTTTAGCCGATGGTTATACCAACGTCACGGGAGTAGAACAAGCAATACCTGGTATGGCTATATTTTTCTCTTTCCTCTCGGTACAAACTATCATTCAATCTTTCTTCCGTGAATATGCCTGGGGTATGTGGCCTCGTCTGGAAGCGTCCTCAACTCCTCAAGGCACAATTCTTGCAGGAAAAGCGTTTGTTGCTTACCTCATACAAGCCGTTCAAGTTCTTACCGTTCTTGGTCTTGGTGCACTAATTTTTGGATATCGACCAACCGGAAACGTTGTGGCACTTATCTTGGTAATCCTTACATTCTCAGCAGTTCTTGCTGCTTTAGGTGTAGCGCTTGCTCTTTGGACGCCCACAGAAGACATTGCTTTGTCTCTTTCTAACATCGTAGGTATGCTTGCTGCAGGAATCGGTGGATCTTTCTGTACTGTTTCAAGTTTTCCAGACTGGGCTCAATCCGTGGCAAAATTCTCACCAGCTTACTGGGCACTTAATGCAGTTCATGCAGTCAGTTTAGATGGTGCTGGTATGACTGACGTATTGCCTCAAATTGGCATGCTTGGGATATTCTTTGTAATTCTTACAATACTTGTGGTGATACAATTTACGTTTAAGAAAGGTCAACAATCCCGTTAAATAAGGAAGAGGACAGGTGCCTAGCAAGTCGCTTAAGAGCCCAGCTGGAAGTTCCGCAAAGAACGCTACAAAAAGCTTGACTAAAACTTCATCCAAGAGCCGTACGCTTTCAAAGAAAAAGATTTTCTCGACAGCACTTGCTCTTGTAGACGAAAAGGGTCTGTCCTCTCTTTCTCTTCGAGCGCTTGGACAACGCCTTGGTGTTTCCCAAGCTGCTTTTTATCGGCACGTACCAAACAAGTCTGCACTGCTTGAAGGCGTCTCTGAGGAGGTGCTGAGACGTGCTCTGGAAAGTTTTATCTCTGGTATTGAGCGTAATACAGAAGTTTATGGTCAAATGAGCTGGCAAAACTACCTACGTGCTTATGCGGTGTCACTACATGACACGCTTCTACAGCATCCAAATGCCATTATGTTAGTGCTTACTCACCCGATTTCTACTCCTGGACAGCTCTCGCTTTTTGCTAAGATGCTCGCGAATCTTTCAAAAACTGGCTTTTCTGCACCTTTAGATATGCTTGGAATTGCAACCGCTGTTACGGTATATACCACGGGTTTTTCTGCTTCGGAAGCTGTACCTCCTGTGGGAAGCACCTCCGAAGAAGATGCTCCTAGTCTCTCTGAAGCAATTGAATCTCTGCCGGCTGATGAGCTTGATTCACTCAGTATGCTCATTGGAGATATAATGGAGGGCAAATGGAACTTCAGTACGCAATTTGAAAGAGGGCTTGACGCCCTTCTTCAAGGATGGAAATAATTATGAAACCTCTGATTGTCTATTACTCTTACTCAGGCATAACAAGAAAACTTGCAGAAGATATTGCACTTATTACAGACGGAGAGTTACTAGAGCTTAAACCTCAAGACCCATATTCCTTTTCATATAACACAGCAATAAAAGAAGTAAGAAGCCAAATAGAGAAGGGCTATGGTCCTCAACTGTGCCAGAGCTCAGTAAACATTGATGATTTTGAAACAATCTTTATTGGTTCTCCAAACTGGCTCAAAACCTTTGCTCCACCTGTTCTTTCATTTCTAAGAACAACAGATTTAAGCAAAAAGACAGTTATTCCATTCTGCACACATGGTGGCGGAGGATTTGGTCATATGCTTGAAGACTATGAAAGAGAATGTAACGCATCTACCATAAAGAAAGGAATTGCCCTCAAGGGTGATTACGACTTTAACAAGTTACGAAATTGGTTAGAAACATCAGATTTATATTAAAACTTATAGATTTTGCCCAATACCATATATCGGCTTAATTCATATACGTGTAAGTACATGAATTAAGCTGATAATTCCTTTTAACTATCTTCTCTAATGCCTTAAGTCTAGCGCTTTGGAAACCACGGGATACAGCGATTAACCTGTCTACAGTAATCCTCATACTCTTTACCAAACTGATCTACAA
Organism: Lancefieldella parvula DSM 20469; assembly: GCF_000024225.1. Lineage (NCBI taxonomy): Bacteria > Bacillati > Actinomycetota > Coriobacteriia > Coriobacteriales > Atopobiaceae > Lancefieldella > Lancefieldella parvula. Next base: position 253,917 of record NC_013203.1, on the reverse strand, counting down.
GCCATTTTTCTTCTGTGGCTTTCATAAGAACTGTTAAAAAGGCCCAATATATAAATGGCAATAACAGCAAATAAAGATTGCTATAAATCAATAAAATACCTGTCAAAACAAATGCAAATGCAGAATAAATTGGGTGGCGAACCACAGAATATACACCAGTCGTTACCAATTTATTTGCCACAATTTTATCCTGAAGCTTCTCTTTAATGGCAGCAGACACCCAAAGCCAAATACCCACAATAAAACAAATCGTACCTAAAGAATGAAGAACAATGATAGTCGAACGAATACGTAGATACGGTAAAATCCCCAGCTGAGATAAAACAATACCAGCTATCGTTAGAGCCACAATAGTAATCACATATGCTGGTCCAGCGCCAAATATGGGAAGATGATCTTTTTTCCTGCTGTTACTAACCATACAAAACAGCTCCATTCGATAACAAATATGTTAGAAATGACTAACTATTTACCTATAAGTGTACCTCACAATTCTCAATGGTCTCCACTGTATAAACCTTATTCAAAACTACTTCTTGTAGTAACCGTCTGCACTTCTTTAACTCTGCCAGAGAAAAACAGCAAAAAAGATGGTTTTAACCCAATATAAAAGTATCTGATGCATTGTCTAATTGGTTGATTAGTGACAAGATATTTTTGTACAGAAAGGAGCTCATCATGATGATAAGTCCTGAATTTTACGTTAATCAGTATAAAAAGATAATGTAGTGGCGGTTTAAGGACATAGATGTCTTATGGATATAAAAGGTCAGCCATTTGATTACATGCAATACATGTACAGCTTTGTCCAAAATCCCATTATTAGAGGATGTATCCGTTTTAATGGAAAGTTACAAGGCGGCAAATTAAAACGTGCTATAGAAGAATTAGCTTCAACTTATCCGATTTTACTATGTAAGTACAAAGTTCAAAAAGGAACATGGGCTACAGATTCTCATGCTTCATGTGAGGATTTATTAACAACCATATCTGCTAAAAATGATTTCTCAACTTTAGAAAATGATTCATTATTAACGTCTCTTAAAATTGGAATTGATCTACCACTAAAAATTTACTGGCTATGTGGAGAAGAAAAAGACTCTCTTTGTATAATCGCAAGCCATTTACTTTGTGACGGAAGAGGATTTGAGCAATTACTATATCTTTTAGCTGAATTATATTCGGGTACTGAAATAAAAGAACAAATAAATAGAGATAGAAGTTTCTCTCAAGTAATTAATAGGTTTTCCATGGGGCAAAAAATAAAGATTTTATGCTCAAAGACGCAAAAACATAGCAGCACAAAACTACATCTACCGCTTAATGAGAGTAGTCGCACGCCAAATCTCATAACTAGGCAAATTAGCATATCTAAATTAGAGCAATATCATTCTTGCACCAATGAACACAAACCAAGCATTAATGATATTTTACTTGCAGCATATCTGTTAACACTGCACGATATGTTTCAATGGAATAACATTACTATTCCGTGCCCAGTTGATCTTCGTAAATTTAGTACAGACACACGTAACTCTATCTGTAATTTAACGGGGAATTATTACTGTCATATCAACTTTAATGACAATAGCACCTTTGACGAGATTTGTCGTGAAATCACTACACAAATGCATACGCAAAAGAACAGTAGTTCCTGTCTGAAGGAACCAATGTTGCTGCATATCTTATATCGCATTCTTCCCCTTTCAATTGTAAAAGGATTACTTTCCAGGGCTATTTCTGTCCCCATAACTTCATATACAAATTTAGGAAAAATGGATGAGAAACTCCTTGTATTCCAAGGAGTTTCTATTTCAGATGCTTTCATTGCTACTGCAGATAAACCAGTGCCCTATTTTCAACTGGCGGCGTCTACGTACAAAGACAAATGCACTCTTTCAGTCTGTACCTATGCGAGTGGGAAAAGCTTTGATGTACTTTGTTCTGTTGTGGACAATATCTGTAGTGTGCTTGAAAATTTATAACAATTCTTAAAATAAAATTTTTTAAAGACTTCAAGTCACTGCACAGTAATTCGCCACATAAAATTGATGCACTAATCTACTACAAGCTCATAACCGTCCCCTAACTTTTGTATTCTCCAGGTTAAGGACGTAGCCGAACTTACCAACGATGCGTCGTGTGAAACAAGCAAAAGCGCCCCAGGGTATACGGACAGTAGCTGCTCAAGAGCCTCTGTGGATCCAAGATCAAGATAATTAGTAGGTTCATCCATAATTACAAGTTCTGGAGAATCTAAAATACCTAGCGCAAGCATAAGCTTTCTCATTTCACCTGGACTTACGGTATCTCCCTCAAGAATACAATCTGGATCTGAGTTAAGTTGCGCCACAGTAGAAAGCACTTGTCCTCGCTGAGCGCTGGGAAGCTCTCGTATTTTCTTCAACGTGTTTTCTTTCTGCGCTATATCAGGTTCCTGAGGAATATACAGTACCTTTGTATCCGCTCCACCCATATTTGCAAAGATTGCATCCATAGAACTCATATCAATAGGGCTCATATCAGCGGAAATGCTCGCGATAATTTTCTTAACCAGAGTAGTCTTGCCAGATCCATTGTCCCCAACAAGTCCAATATGATCTGTATTACCTATAAAAAGTGCTGGAAAACTAAGCAAAGACTCACCAACGGAAATGTGGCCAGGTTCCATCCTAAAGAGAACCTTTCTCCTACTCGGTTCAGCGTCAAGCCACACGTGAGCATCATACCGTTTTTCAACTTTACTGTTAGCAACGTTATCCTCTGCTTTTTCAAGCCTGCTCTGTATATGAGCGGACAACTTGCCCGCCTTTCCATCTTGACCAGAAACAATGTAGTGGCGCTTTTTTGCTCTTGCATCACTATCGTTCTTTGCAATACCCTTTCCACTCCTACGTGCTTGTACTCGAGATGCTTCTTCTCGACGACGTTGAACTTCTCGCTCTGTTCGTGCCTTCTCTTTTTGCGCTATGTCTCGAGCATGAATTGCACTTGAACGCTCTAAAGCTACCTGCGAAGATGCCTGCGAATACCCACCAGGCCGCATAGTAGCTGTACCGTTTGTTATAAACAGACATTGCGAACAAAGCGCATCAAGCAATTCTCGATCATGAGAAATGAGTACGCCAACGCCTTTAAATTTTGACAACGCTGTAAACAAAGCATGTCGAGTGGATGCGTCAACATGGTTGGTAGGCTCATCAACAACAAGTACATCAGGAGTAGACCACAGTGCGCACGCAATCTGAAGACGCTTCTGTTGCCCGCAAGAAAGTGTGTCAAAGCGCCAAGACCAATCATCCTCAATAGACAATTCGTTTCTTAACCTTATTACCAGGTCATCATAAGCAACCGCAAAATCAAAGAGATTACTGGGAGGTTCATTTGCACTTTGAGCACAATATGTCGAGAAAAGCGAAGGGCTCACAACTCCCACGTCAGGCTGCAACAAACCACACACAATACGTGCAAGTGTTGTCTTGCCAGAGCCATTATCGCCAACAAAAGCTGTCCATCCTTCTGGAAGCGTAGCAGTCACCTTACATAAAGTAGGCTCTACCGCTGATGGATAGATATATTCAATATTTGAAAGATTAAGCTGCATGATACCTCGGTTCTGCCGAAGGCTATGCGGAGCAGCATGCAAATTATAAATTTTAACTGTATCTAACTTTGAATATGTCTAACTGCAAAGATATCGTTATTTAGCGTGTGTTAAGACATGAATAAGCGATGCTACACCCGTGATAGCCGTCGGCGACGTTACATGTATTCGGGTTTATGAGTATCGCTAGTTCTTCATGCACCTGATCCCTTCTCGTACCGGCGCTTGCCAAAGGCTCCGGCAGACTGTTAAAACCATAGTAGCTTTGGAAACGCATTAAGACAAGAGGGACTTGGTGGGGCGAGAAACCCATCTATTGATCGTGTATCCGAAATTCTTGTCTCATGCAGACAGTTGCTGAGGAAATTGTCGGCAAGATTATCAACAAGGACATCCGCTCGCGCCACAACAGGCTTTACCATTACCAATACAGAAGTTCCTCACGATACCCCTAAGCCAAAAGAAGACACACCTCAAAAGTCCAACAGAAAACCTGCTAAGAAATCCGGTGGAGTTGTCCCTTATACGGGGGACTCGAACGCTACAGGTATTGCAATCGCACTTGCCTCTACAACAGTGGTTCTCATTGGTGGCGGAATATACCTTCGTCGTAGAGGCCGGCGCGAATAACACTCCCATTGGCTAGATCTCACAGGTAAGAACAAAACAGGGTCGCATCGAAAGATGTGGCCCTGTTTGTATGACACTTTGTATCAACTAAGACTAAGTTTACATGACAATTACTGAACAGTTATCACATACATTACGACAAGTTCTTCTCGCTACTCTTTAATAGCAAGCTCTTGCTTTAGCTGGCGGATGCGCTTGCGATATGGTTTTGCAAAAACAAAGAATTCAATAGCCGCAGCGATTATGAATGCAATACCTATTCCAGCGAGAATGCCGAAGGCGACAGGAGATACCTGTTGGAAAACTCCGTTTACACAAAGTGCCAGTACAATGAAAAGTTGTGTAATTATAATGGGGGGCCAAAAATTGGCCTTTTGAGCTTGGGCGATGCGAGACTTCAGATCGCTGTGGAGAACAAAGGGGGTTCCGTCATCCTTCTTGCGCAGATAAGCTCGGCCGGCATAGGTGGATACGGTTTCAATACCCATGTCTTCAAGGAAGCTGAGGTAATCGCGACCTTCTTTTGAGGTTGTACCCAAGATCTCAATGGCATATTGCCACATATGAGGCTCGCTTGTAGTAAATGTGTACGTTCCGCCGCGATAGTTAACCAGCTCTTTACCCTGGGCGCTCATTTGATTGAGCCATGCTTCTTCTGCATCAAAGTCGGTAAAGAATTTTTTGATTGTTGTTGAGGTGCTCATAATCAAGACTCCTTTGTATTGGCTGTGTTGATGACGTTTTGTGCGTTAGCGAGAAGTGCCTGTAGTCGATTAACTTCCTGCAAAAAAGCTTGCTTGCCCTGCTGAGTGATTCGGTACTCTTTTTTACGGTCGCTGGGTTGGTTGTGCAGAGCTTCTATCCAACCTTTTTCAATGAGCGAATTAATGGCACCGTAAAGTGTGCCCGCTCCGATGGCAACTCGACCGTCAGTAATCTCTTGGACGTTTTGCATAATGGCATATCCGTGCATAGGTTGATAAAGAGAAAGAAGAATGTAAAACGTCGGTTCAGTGAGTGTACCGGAATCGATTGCCTTTGCCATAACCCCTCCTTTCGTTGTGTAACTATGACGAAAAACAGAACTACGACTCTCGATATATCGAGTAACGTTATATCGTTATACATAATATATCGAGAGTCGTAATAGTTGTCAAGAAGATTTTAGAAAATTTTTTGAGGTTTTGTTCCGCCGTTCTTCAGGCTCGTCAGTGTCTTATTCGACCGTTACTGACTTTGCAAGGTTTCTTGGCTTATCAACGTCACAGCCGCGTGCAAGAGCCATGGAGCGCGCAAAAAGCTGGAGAGGTACCGAGGCAATGATTGGTGAGAAGGCATCTCTGACTTTAGGCACGTAGATGACATAGTCGGCATGCTTTTTGATTTCCTGATCACCTTCGGTTGCTACGGCAATAATCATGGCGCCGCGTGCTCGGGATTCCTGGATATTGGAGATCATCTTGTCGTATACCGGGGAGTTAGTTGCTACGGCAATGACAGGATAGCCTTTGGACAGAAGTGCAATGGGGCCATGCTTCATCTCTCCGGCCGCGTATGCCTCGGCATGAAGATAACTAATTTCCTTGAGTTTGAGGGCGCCTTCGTAGCAGATGGCAGCCCCCATGCCGCGGCCAATGAACAAGGCATCATTAGCATCTTTGCAGGCCTGCGCTGCGATGTCGATAGCCTTTGTATCGCTGAGGACCTCCTCGACCTGCTCGGCGGTATCGGCAAGTTCCTTAAAGAGCAGGCGTATCTGAGCGATTGAGAGCTTTCCTTTTGCCTGCGCAAGAACCATGGCAAGAAGCGTCAGGCTCACAATCTGGCCGAGGAAAGATTTGGTTGAGGCAACGGCAATCTCCTTGTTAGCCTTAGTATAAATAACACCATCGGATTCACGGGCCACGGGACTACCAATAACGTTGGTAATGCCAAAAACCTTGGCCCCTTTGATGCGGGCATCGCGGATGGCTGCGAGAGTGTCAGCAGTTTCACCGGACTGAGAAACGGCAACTACCAGCGTTGACGGAGTAATAATGGGGTTGCGATAACGAAATTCGCTTGCAGCTTCAACTTCGACAGGTATGCGTGCCCAGCCTTCGATAAGCTGACGGGCGATAAGACCGGCGTGGTAGCTGGTTCCACAAGCAATGATATAAACGCGATCAATTAAACGGAGCTGCTCCAAGGACATACCTAGCTCATCAATGGAAAGTACGCCGTTGGTCAGACGTCCTGCAAGGGTGTCGCGGATAACACGTGGCTGCTCATGGATTTCTTTGAGCATGAAATCGGGGTAGCCGCCCTTCTCGGCAACGTCAACATCCCAATCGACGTGCATAACTTTAGGTTGAATAGGATTGCCTTCAGCATCGGTGTAGCTGATGCCATCGGGCTCCATAACGGCAAACTCGTTGTCGCCAAGGACAGTAACGTCTCGGGAGGCTTCGATAACCGCGATGATGTCGGATGCAACGTAGCTGCCCTTCTCGCCATGTGCAAGGACGATGGGGGAATCTTTACGAGTAACTACGATGCGACCAGGTTCCTGAGAGCATATAACAGCAAGTCCATAGGTTCCTACTATCTGCGAGCATGCCTTGGCAACAGCATCGCGAAGGTTGCCGCTGTAGGCTTCTTCAATAAGGTGAGCGACAACTTCAGTATCGGTGTCGCTGCGGAATTTGTGCCCATGAGCTTCAAGTTGCTCACGGAGTTCGGCAAAATTCTCGATGATGCCATTATGTACGACAGCAATTTTATTATCGCAAGAGGTATGTGGGTGAGCATTACGCTCGCTTGGAGCACCATGCGTTGCCCAGCGGGTATGTCCAATGCCACAGGGACTTACGTTATCGAGGTACTCCACCGCTTCAGCTAATCCCGCAACTTTTCCTACGCGATGTACGACCGTAAGTTCTTTATTGGTAGCGTTTTGCAAAGCGATGCCGACAGAGTCATACCCACGATATTCGAGACGTTTAAGACCTTCAATAAGAATATCTTTTGCACTTTGGTGTCCGGTGAAACCAACGATGCCGCACATATATAAGCTCCAATCGTATGCTTCTGGGAGTGTCACAGAAACGATTAGTTTTAATTAATCCACTCTATTTTAGCGAGTTATATAGGCAATTCGGAAGTAATCCAGCGTGGCTTTAAATCTATCTTGGGCTGTAAGACACGTATCAAGAAGATAGCCGTTCTCCTTATTCCACTTAGAGAGCCCTCGATAGTAGAAAGACTTAATGTCATCAGAAATTACGAACGGGACAACGTCATGGGTAAGGCATTCTTTAAGCATAATCAACCTGCCGACACGTCCATTTCCGTCTTGGAATGGATGAATGCGTTCAAAACGAACGTGATAATCAACAATGTCTTCAAAGGTATGAGAGCTGTTTGAGTTATATGCCCTTAACAGCGATTTCATCTCTTTAGCAACATTTTCTGGAAGAGTGGTTTCTCGCCCACCAACCTCATTTGGTAGGCGTTTGTAACCTCCAACAGCAAACCAATCTTTTACAGAATCTGTTGTTCCTGTTTTAAGAATACGGTGAAGTTCTTTGATAATGCCCTCTGTAAGGGGGTCTTTTGCATGGTCAATCACGTAATCGATAGCGCGAAAGTGGTTCTGAGTTTCTACGATGTCATCAATGTGAACAGGATTTTCTTCAACACCGATAGTCGCCGTCTCAAAAATCATGCGCGTCTGATTAAGGGAGAGTTTGTTTCCCTCAATGTGATTAGAATTGTAGGTAAGCTCAACTTGAATCTTATGGTAAATGCCGCCCTTTATTTTTGAGGGCTTTTCTTCAATCAAGCGTGAAAGCAGCGAACTTGTTGACGATGTTTTAGCATTTTTTCGAGAAGGTTTTGCCGCATCGGCTGGAATGTTCCAAGTTTTTCCCACGAGAAAAGCATCCGGCACGCGACCATTAGCACAGTAATTGCGAACACTTCTCTCAGATATGCCCCAGAGCTCAGCAACCTCTGCTACAGAAAGAAATCCCATCGAGCTTCACCTCCCTATCGGCAAAAACTGATGAGATTATTATAGCAAAAGAGGATATTTATTGCCGATATCGGCAATATTTATAAATAACATAATTCGCTCAAATAATAAAAATATGAAAAAATTTTGTGCAGTTGAGGTCTATCTTCTCTTGCTGAAGCATCATATGCTCAAAGAATAGTCGCAGGTAGCTTTTGCTAGATATAACCAATTTTGTTGAAGGCGATAAGACCCCTGCGCGAATACCTGATTTCAAATTGATCAAGACGAGATGATTCGAGTGCCAGGGTTTCGGGCGCAAAAGTTTCGAATGCCGGCTTCTCGAATTCAAAGGTCTCATACTCAAACACTTCCAAGCCGATGCTCTTAAGTACATTCTCGGGAAGCGTGTAATCCTGTTCAACCAATCCGAAAAACGTCATACCTCTGTTGACGCACAGGCCAACAAACACAGTACTTCCAATTTCGTAGGTTATTCCGCCAACAAGAGAACCTGCCAAGCTGCCGAGCATGTATCCGATAACAGGAACAGGAATAAGAGCCTGCCCTAAATGACCCCCGCCCATGGCAATCAGCGCATAATAAGACTTGCGGAAAATGATCTCAGTAAACTGCACCTACGTGATTTCGCCCTTGGCAAGACGATATCCTTCTCGCAGGCCTTCTCCTGCCAGAACAACAGCTAGCGCAACAGCTTCAGAAGATGCATTTTTGAAGGTCTCACCGAGAAGTCCTGACTTCATAGACTCTGTCAAAGCTGCCGTAATGGTTCCCGAAAGAAATGCCCCTGCGCCGGTTTTTGCAGTGTCTGCCCCGTCATTCAGAAGCTGATCAACATCGATGCGACCCTCAATAGCTGCATCTTTAATCGTCGATACAATAATCGGTGCTGCCTTAACGGCCATGGCAATAGTCGCAGCAGTCATTCCTGTTTTTAGAGACGACTTCATAACATGCTCGAGCTTTACAAGCTGCTCAGTGCTGATGTCTTTCGCGTCAAGGTCGACTCTTCCTTCCTTGACCTCTCGAGCGAGTTCTTTAGAAGCCTCTCTGGACAGTGATTTGGATTTGACACCATCCCCATTACCGACCGTATCCGTCAACGCTTCTCGCGTTTCTTCGAGCCGGCTGACCTGCTCTTTTCTCGTTACGGACTCTTTTGCAATTCTCCTTTTCAGCTCTCTGACAGCATCTTCTTTTTGTCCCTCGGGAATAACCCTTCCCATGCCTTTATAAACAGAATCGTTGGGATTTGCTCCAGCTCGGATTGCTTCGGTGGCTCCTTTTGAGGTACTAGGATTTCGAGAAGCTTCATTGTAGGAAACGGCGTGAGCTTTCGCGCTGTGGGCGCCATCTTGGCAGTACTTGACTTGGAAAGACTCGCCCGTGTCAAGCTCCACATCTGCCGAGGCGAACCTAGTTGATCTTGGAACGTGCGCGCGATTTTCTGATCCGTTTAGGATTGCGTCGATGTTGTAAGTGTCCGCATGCCAGAATTCAGCAAGATCGCCGCTTAACGTATCGATAGTCTTTCCACTTGTTGAAAACTCGAGAAGGTCACTTCTGAGTGTGTCTATTGCTGCATTTACTTCTCCGACCCATAGGTTACCCATTTGAGCAGCGACGTTTGCCCCGCTCGAGTCGGCATAGAATGAGTAACCCTCCTCAAAACCGTTCATGTTAGATGCCCAGGAATTCGCTGAGACTATCCATGTAGAAGACCAGGGTGAGCAAGGTGTACTGCTGGTCGACGGCTTCGGCATTCTTTGTCTTGTCAACGCCTTTTCCAATCGCCATGGCCAACCTATTGGAAAGCTTAGAGGATTTACCCCTGTTCATGACAAGATCGACGATACGTGCCGGGGGGAAAGCGAACTCAACGACAGCAATTGCGTGATCGACCACGTCGTTCCCAATCTCCTTATCCCTCTTGGGACTGAACAAGAACGAAAGTTCTTTTTCGAAGCGCTTTCCGTATTCTTCGGCCATCTGATAGAAATCAGCAGCATTATCTTCGTTCAGTGTATCATTGGCCACGCAGAGATTTGCATGGTTGCCTAGCCAACCATAGGTCATGCCGAACTTCGAAAACTTTGTATTGATTTCGGAGCAGTTCTTGCGGACATACTCGCTGTCGCCGAAGAATACAACGCTATTGCCAGATGCCAGGCTTTTTGAATTCGCCTTATGGTGCTCTTCGTCCCAAATAACGGCAGATACTGCACCGTCCTTGGTGCCGACTTGCCTGTCTTCTTCATCGTCGATACAGCTAATGAGACCCTGCAGGTAGGTTGCATACTTTAGATATTTTTCGTTTGCGACAATGACGAGCTGCTTTTTCACTAGATACCCCTTTCTGTGTTCTTCCTATTCACTATTGTATTATCCCACCTCAGAAAGATTTCTCGTCCTGTTTCAGCCGGTTGGTCAACATTGGCACTGGGACATTGCGCACGCGCCTCCCATTAGGCATCTCTCTGCTTGTCACGTCCAAGAAACGCGACTCCTTGGACCTTGTTGCGACCCAAGCGCACCAGATGCCAGAAGAAAGGACGGTAGACCATCCCATGAACGACGACATCCTCCAGATGCCACGAGACGCATTCCCGACGCCTATCGGAATATCGGATAATGATGCCGAAAGCCTCGAGAATGTCGGGGCGAAGATACGGGAATCTGCCGCCTCCTCGACATCCGAGGCGAACGACCTGCCCAACGACCTCGTAGACGTGCCACAGGTCGCGGAATACCTGCGCGTATCGAAGACGTCGATCTACAAGCTCATCAAACGGCAGTGGACCACCGCCATAAGGATCGGGAGACTTCTGCGTGTCAGAAAAGACGAGTTAGACGAGACGCTTCGCGCCATGGGCAACGACATCTGATCTGGAACCTCATGGCCGCGCGCGGTGTCCGTTCCAGGCGGCATCGTTTCCGAAGGCAGCGCGCGTGCGGTCCATCTCGCACCACCAGTCGATGCGCCCGTGGTCCTCGAAGCCATTCCTCACCCTGGAGACCGGGGCGTCGATGTTCAGGAAGTCAATTGCCAGGACGCGTCCATCCCTCTCGAGGTAGCGCTACACGGCACGAGCGCTCGTATGGCCGGATATGCACTTCTCTCAGGGTACGGCTACACGCTCACGATTGCGTGACTACAGAGATCATGCGTCTCCTCGCGCAGCTGCACGACGGCGACGTTCAAATCCTCCAGGTTTCCCACCACGACGCTCAGCAGCCGCTGCGCCTCATGGGTCCTGAGGCTGTCGCGCGCGGCGTAGTAGGCGATGCGGTTGAGCGCGTGCACGGCCTGGTTGTAGCGGTTTCCCCAGCAACGCATCTCGCGATCGAGCCTACCTGCGGAGGCGCGGTCGAGCACCACGGCGGTGCGGGTGCCTTCCACCATGCAGTCGGCGGGCAGCTGGACGAGCGCGCGAACGAGCTACGAGACAGTGAGGCCGTTTCGCGACGCGAAGTCGAGCGCCCGGTCCTTCTCGCCGGGCGTGAGCCTCACGTATACGCACTCACAGCGTCCGTTCATCGTTGTTCTTCATCTTCAGGGCAGGTGCTCGGAGGGCGCCTGCCTCCCAGGGGCGCGGGGCATCCCCCCCGCAGCGTCATCGGCCGGAGGGCCGCGACGCTCGGTCGCAAGACGGCCCCACGGCAACGCATACGCTGACGAAGGGTTTATTGCCGCCACCGACCCAAGCCCTATGCGTGCGCCTTGTGCGTACGACATAGGAAGCTTGCTATCGTTTAGATTGTGCTACGATACAGCACGGTTTCGTGCTACATTTGACAGATAACTTAAGCTATGGTCTTAGCACGCATTGATTAGCGAATAGGGATTTAGCCTATGGGAACAACTTCGTCATCGGGGAGTAACTTCACCGATAAACGCCCTTCAAGCAATAATTTGTGAATAAGGTTCTTGCCATGATCGACATTCTCCATTGTCCTCCCGTAGGCGGTGAGTAACTTGATAGCGCTTTTCATTGTGGATTCTCTTACGTCCTTCTCGGAGCGCATTGATCCATCTCTTAGCTTGTGAGGGCGATAGTAGAAGACAAGGCGCGTGTTCCCACTGTATAGGCCAACTCTGTCGAATATCGCTTGGAAGTACGAATAGTCTGAATCTGCAAGCGAATGCCCGTAGAATTTAATTAAATCCGTTGAATGACTCATCGGGCTTTTCCCATCGCCATGGACGACTCGGCTGAAATCGGGGCTTCCCAAAGCCATCAGACGATAGGTTTTAGTGAACTCAATAACTTTGTTGAGGCCCATGCAATCACTACCGTCTATGCCGAATACGATGTTGTCCTTTTCGATGCTGCCATGCACATTAGAGAGAATGTTTGTGCGTGGGGCCCTCCCTAGCTGACTGCCAAAGGGCCTTGTGTAATTGAAGCTGAGCACGGACTCTTCAATTTCGTATTTATCGCTGTCTTTTGGAAACTCGTCATTTAGAAGATTCCACATGAGCCTGATAGCGTTTTGTTTATAGTCGCTGCTACGCGCAATCTCACCTTTCAAGTAAGATGCAAATTCATGCTCCAAAGCGTGTAGTTCTTCAAGGAGGAAGTCATAGACGTCCTCCGCCTCCCAACCTCTAATCTCAGCCGCAGGATGCGTGTCCTCGACATAGCGGGCGACCTTAGCACCTACCAACCTGTCGGGGTCGGCCTGGTCCGACTTTGCACCGCTCTTAATGTACTGCAGGACAATGGCAGTATTTTTCGAAGGGAATCCAATCCTGGTATAGTCCCATGCAACCCAGTCCTTGATGGCTCTTTCGATGTCGTACCAATACGACTCGTACTTGTCTTGGAGAATCAGTTCCCACGCCGATATCCCAGCTTCCTTCAGGCATTTACCCCAGCTTTGTTCGCTGCGTTTACCCGGGGTTGTTTCGCAAAGAAGAATCTTCCGCCTCGACGCGAAGAAATCACGGTAGGTCGAGTGTAGTCCGCACTCTAGGTCAAAGCCGTTTCCTATGATGATTAGCTGGTTCCAGTCAGGTTTAAGTAAATAGTCCGTAGGTGAAGCATCGATAAGGTACGGATAATCTGGTTCGGGTATCTTCGAATGCTCCAAAATAGCATTGGAAAACGCTCCGTTTCCAAATGAACTCGCAGGGAAGCTTCCATCTTGCTTGATTGCCTTTGCCAGGCCGCTGAATGGGCTATTGCCCTCGGTTGATTCTGAAGAGTTCTGTGACAGGTCATCCATGTGTATTTCCTCGCTATACGCACCTAGATGTTCATACCGATAAGAACAGTTTATCACTTGACCCAACGATAATTTTGAATAAAATGTTCATAATGGTAAGAACAAAAATCCGTCCTTCAAGAGAGGAGCGAAGATGCCTGCTGCATATCAACACTTGGGTGCACTGTGTTCGGTCAAGACCGGCGCACCCGTTAGCCGTGCGAAGCGGCAGACAAAAGGTGTCCCATTTCACGCAACGCAGGTCCTTGTTCCAAAAGCAATAGAAAACGGACGAGTCATCAATCAGGAACTCGTGGAAGCGAAGGTCTCTGCAGTAAAAGAAGATCTCCTCACACATTGTGGTGATGTAATTCTAAAGACATCAACCCCCTATGACTGTGCCTATATCGATTGCGCACATGAGGGTCTGTTGGTCACTTCATTTGGGCTCATCATCAGACCACTTCCTGATGCAGACATCGACATGAGATACCTAGCTGCATTTCTTACTTTGCCTCAGACACGACAGCTTTTGCAGAGCGAGAGCAAGGGGGTGACGCTGCAGCTTCTCAAGAAGAAGGACATCTTGGACATACCAGTACTCACTCCGTCGAAAAGCGTGCAGCAGCTGCTTGCAGAGCTCTTCGAGAACACGCAAAAGCGTAAGGAGCTCTATCGCCTGGCGGAAGCGAAGAGCGACCAGCTGCTCTTCAGCACGTTTGACCAAATAGCAATGCACTGATTTACGGAACGATTCTGATTACACCACCAAAAAGGAGCACTCATGATTACCGGAGCAACCAAGAGCAAGGTAGACGACGTTTGGCAGAGGATGTGGGAAGGCGGCATCACCAACCCGCAGGAAGTTATCACCCAGCTTACCTACCTTATGTTCATCCGTTCGCTCGACGATAAGGAACTAGAATCAGAGCGCATGGAAGAGCTTGGCATTCCGCAGGAGTACCTTTTCCCTCAGACGTCAGAGGGGCAGGAGATGCGCTGGTGCTCCATCAAGAACATGGCGCCGGAAAAAATGCTCGAAGCCATACGGGACAAGGTTTTTCCCTTCATCAAAACCTTGCATGATGACACGCCCTTTGCACGCAGCATGCGTGACGCCACCTTCGGCATCAACAACCCACGCACCCTGCAGAAAGCAGTCTCGGGCATCGACTCTCTCATGAACGACTTCGAGAACGACATGGATGATCTCGGAGACCTCTACGAATACATGCTCTCCAAGCTTTCCACCGCTGGCACCAATGGTCAGTTCCGCACGCCCAAACACATCCGCGACATGATGGTTGCTATGGTCGATCCCCGTCCCGGTGAGCGCATCTGCGACCCCGCCATGGGTACGGCGGGCTTTCTCATCAGTGCCGCCGACCATCTTCGTAATGACTCAGCTATGAAAGACGATGACTGGACAGTCTTTGCCGGTGAGGCGGCGGAGAAGGACGCGGATGGCAATGTTGTTGCGGAGGGTCGTCATCAGTTCTCTGGAGGCGAGACCGACCAGACCATGTTCCGCATCAGCGCTATGAACCTGATGCTGCACGGCATTAGCCAGCCAGACATCAAGCTAGTTGATTCGGTAAGTAAGCAAAACACCACCAGCGACAAGTACGACCTCGTGCTTGCCAACCCGCCTTTTACAGGTAGCGTCGACACAGAAGACATCGCACCAAGCCTCAAGGCGATTTGTAACAGCAAGCAGACCGAACTGCTCTTTGTGGCGCTCTTTTTGCGTATGCTCAAAGTGGGCGGCCGCTGCGCATGCATCGTTCCCAACGGCGTGCTCTTCCGCACCAATTCCAAGGCGTATCGTCAGCTGCGCCAAGAGCTCGTTGACAACCAGCAGCTGCGCGCCATCATCTACATGCCAAGCGGCGTATTCAAACCCTATTCCGGTGTAAGTACCGCTGTACTTGTCTTCACGAAAACCAATGCCGGTGGCACTGACAAGGTGTGGCTCTACAACATGGAGGGCGACGGCTACACACTCGATGACAAGCGAGATATCGATGATGCCCACAACGACGTGCCAGACATTCTGGAGCGTTGGGCTCATTTGGAAAGTGAAGAGAAACGCGACCGCAAGCAGAAGAGCTTCCTCGTCTCCAAGCAGGACATCATCGACAACGACTACGACTTCAGCTTCAACAAGTACGTTGAGACTGAGTACGAGCGCATTGAATATCCTCCTACGGAACAGATTGTGGCAGAGCTCGACGAGCTGAATAAGGAAATGGCGACAGGTCTTGCAGAGCTCAAGAAGGTGCTTGGCGGTGGGCTAGATGACTAGCAAACCGCAATTTGTCGGCGAGCGAGTGAGACTTACATCTTTTGTTAGCGCTGCGGGCAAAAGAAATAAGGGTGCAAAGTGCACGGATGTATATAGTGTTACGAACTCACATGGATTCGTACCATCAACTGAATACTTTTCCAAAGAGGTCTTTAGCAAGGAACTGGAAGCATATCGCCTTGTCGAAAGAGGAATGCTTGCCTATAACCCGTCTCGTATTAACGTAGGTTCAATTGCACTACAAGAGTCTGCCGATAGAGTGGTTGTAAGCCCGCTCTATGTAGTCTTTTCGGTTGATACGAGACATCTGGCGCCGGGTTACCTGCTGCGATTTCTCAAGAGTAAGCCTGGACTCAACCAGATAGCGTTTAGGTCGTCTGGTACCGTGCGCAGCAATCTCAAATTCGATGCACTTAGCTTGCTTGAGATGCCCTTGCCTAGTATTGATGTACAGGAAAAAAGACTTGTTGTCTTATCGCGACTTGAAAAGCAGATTGAGGCAAGAGGAGAATTTATTGCTTCGCTCGACACCCTCGTCAAATCCCGGTTTATCGAGATGTTCGGGGACCCAATCGCTCTAAATTCGAATAAGAAGTCGCGCCTAGATAGCTTTGCCAAAATAATCACAGGGAATACCCCATCAAGAAAAAAACCTGAGTACTACGGCGACTATATTGAATGGATTAAAACAGACAACATCACATCAACCCCAGTGCTTACAAAGGCAGCTGAATCGCTTTCTGAGGACGGGGCATCTGCGGGCAGGATTGCTCCATCAGGAAGCGTGCTGATGTCATGCATTGCAGGAAGCGTTAAATCCATAGGCAAAGTGGCGATTGCCGATAGACCCGTAGCATTCAACCAACAAATAAATGCGATTATTCCTGCAGATGGAATCTTGACTGAGTATCTTTACTGGATGCTGTCGCTTTCAAAAGACTATCTTTGCTCTGATATCAACATGCAGCTCAAAGGCATCCTTAACAAAACAGCTCTATCAAGAAAAATGTTCTGCGTGCCCCCTCCATCTCTTCAGCAAGAGTTCGCGACCTTTGTCCGGCAGGTCGACAAACTGCGAGTTGTAGCAGAAGAGCAGAAGAAAAAACTCCAGACGTTGTACGACAGTCTCGCTCAGGAATACTTCGCGATATAGGACAACATCATGAATTTCAGCTTCCTTAAGGACATTAAAGAGTACGAGATGTTCTCTGGCGCTTGCGAAGATGCAGAACGCACCTTCGCATCAAGTCCCGCTATGTGCGCACTTGCATGCCGTAAGGCGATGGAACTTGCCGTCAAATGGGTTTATGCGGCCGACGAAACAATGAACGAGCCATGGCGTAGCAACCTCGCCTCCCTCATTCATGAGGCAAGCTTCAAGAATGCCATGGACACTACTACCTGGGGCCAGCTGCGCTACATCTGGAAGCTCGGCAACAACGCGGCTCACACCCAACGGCAAATTGATGCACGCGATGCCCTCGCTGCATTAGCAGGACTTTTTAACTTCGTTGAGTGGATTGACTACTGCTATGGGCCAAGTTACGAGGAGCGCCATTTTGATCCCAAGGCGATTCCCGTCCTGAAACAGGCGCTTGACGAGCAGAAACTGCGAAAGACCCTGCAGGAGAATGCAGAAAAAGATGCTCGCATAGCCCAACTGGAAGAGCAGGTGAGGGCACAGCGGGCACAGTTCAGCGAAACCAAGGAGCAGCGCCCCGAGGAAACGCATTTCAATCCGGATGAGATTCCCGAATATGAGACGCGCAAGCGCTATATCGATGTTGATCTTGAATATGCAGGTTGGAACCTCGATGACAGTGTAAAGACCGAGGCTGAAGTTAGCGGTATGCCGAACCCCACGGGTACTGGATTTATCGATTACGTACTTCTGGGCAGGAATGGCAAGCCCTTGGCAATCGTCGAGGCCAAGCGCACCATGTACGATCCCTTGAAAGGTGAGCAACAGGCTCGTCTCTATGCAAACTGCCTGGAAAAGAAGTACGGGTACCGACCCTTCGTCTTCCTCTCCAATGGCTTTGAGACGCGCTTCATGGATGACGGAACTGCTGCACCTCGTGCCTGTTCGGGCGTCTTTGGCAGAGAAGATCTCGAGCGCCTTATGAACAGGCGCGGTAAGGTAAAGAATCTTTCCACCGTGCCCGTCAATCGCGACATTGCTGGCGGCGGGCGAAACCGCTACTACCAGGTAGAGGCCATTGAAGCCGTGTGCCAGAATATGGAAGAAGGGCATCGGAGAAGCCTTCTCGTTATGGCCACGGGAACTGGAAAGACGCGAACCGCAGCAGGTTTGGTGGACGTGCTCTCCCGTGCGGGAGCGGTGACTAACGTTCTTTTCCTTGCAGACCGTGTTGCATTGGTTCGACAGGCAAAGAATGCCTTCCAAAACTACCTAACCACAATGACCGTGTGCAACCTTTGTGAGACCGATGACAAGGCGAAGAATGTCGATGCACGCATTGTATTCTCCACGTACCCCACCATATTGAATGCGGTAGATGACGTGAAGAGAGATGGGGATGCGCGCCTGTTTACGCCGGCTCATTTCGACCTCATCATCGTTGACGAAGCCCATCGTTCTATTTTCAAAAAATACCGCGCCATTTTCGATTACTTCGATTCACCGGTGGTTGGGCTCACGGCAACCCCCAAAGATGAAGTCGATCGCAATACTTATGACTTCTTCCAAGTCGAACGCGGTATCCCAACGTACCTCTACGAGTATGCGACCGCGGTTGAGAAAGACAAGGTTCTCGTCCCCTACTACAACATCGAGGTCCAGACGAACTTTCTCTCCAAGGGCATCACATATGACGAGCTATCGGAGGAAGATCGCCAGCGCTACGACGATGACTGGGAGGAAGCGCAGGGAACTTCCGCACCTGATTACGTCGAGGCAAGCGCGCTAGACCGCTTTGTATTCAACGAGCACACAATCGATCTCGTCCTTACGACCCTCATGGATGAGGGAATCAAAATCAAGGGCGGCGAGCACATAGGAAAGACGATCATCTTCGCCCAGAACCGCAAGCATGCAGAGATAATCGTCAAACGCTTCAACGAGCTCTATCCGAAGTTTGGCGCACAAGGTTTTTGCAAGCGCGTTGTGCACACGGACGATTACGCCCCAACTGTTATTACTGACTTCGAGACGAAGGAAATGCCCACCATCACCGTGTCTGTCGACATGATGGACACGGGTATCGACGTGCCCGAAGTCGTTAACCTCGTGTTCTTCAAGCAAGTGAAGTCGAAGGTCAAGTTCTGGCAGATGATAGGACGTGGAACCAGGCTTTGTGAGGGAATACATGCCCAAGACAAAGTGTCTGGAGAATACGAAGACAAGAAGCACTTCTTCATTTTCGACTGGTGCGGTAACTTCGAGTTTTTCCGCCAGGAGCAAAAGTTAGCAGAGGGTGCTAACCCGGAAAGCATGCAGGAGAAGGTTTTCAAGCGTCAGGCTCTGCTTGCCCAAGCCCTGCAGGGAGCAGATTTCGCATCTGATGATTACCAGGAGTGGCGCGTCCGAGTAGTCCAGGAAATGGCGGTTAAAGTCCAAAGCGTTAAGGAACCGCTTACTGCTGCGGTCAAATTGCACATCCGTGAAGTTGACAAGTTCTCGCAAGTTCCTTCATATCAAGTCCTCGAGGACGTAGATATAGCAGACCTCAACAAGGTCGCCCCTCTAGTGCGTGCAGATGGTGAAGAAGAGCTCTCATTGCGCTTCGATGCGCTCATGTATGCCTATATGGTGGTGCTCATAAGTGGAACCAACACAGAAAACCATCGCACACGCGTGGTGGGCATTGCCGTGAGGCTGCAAAATAAGGCAAGCATTCCCCAGGTGCGGGAGAAAATGGATCTCCTGAAACGCGTTACATCCGAGGGCTTCCTTGAGAGTGCAAGTCTAATCACGCTTGAAGAGGTACGCGTAGAGCTGCGTGACCTTATGAAGTTCCTCATCGGCGACAGCAGGCCTCTGATGGTGGAAACGCGAGTCACCGACTCCGTTGTTGGACGCTGCGAGGGCGATGCTATTAGCCCTAAAGAGGATTTCGAGGACTATAAGCTAAAGGTAAGTCGCTATATCGCTCAGAATGCGAACCACACGGTAATCGCCAAGATTCATCACAACCAACAGATGACTTCCTTCGAGCTCAATGAGCTGGAGCGTATTTTCACGGTCGAACTAGGTAATGAAGCGGACTATCGAGCCGCTTATGGTGACACTCCATTCGGGAAGCTTGTACGGCAAGTTGCAGGTCTTTCGCATGAAGCCGCGATGGATGCTTTTGCGGAATTTCTAGGAGACGAGTCTCTTTCGCGCCAGCAGATGGATTTCGTTCACAAGATCGTCGACTACGTAGAGACCAATGGCTTTATGGATTTGGCCGATTTGGGCAAGCCTCCATTTGATCAACCGCAGAGCTTCGTAAGGCTCTTCGACGGAAGAAGGCAACGACGCCTCGTGCAGATTATTCAATCGGTAAACGACAACGCTACCACGCCTGCCGCTTAACTGAGGGCGGACGTACGCCTAGGCCAAGCAAAATTGGCGCTAGTCGCGCCCGTCCGCCCGCATCCCTGCCTGGCCCATTCTGGAAAGGATGGGTTATGAACGAATACAAGCAGACAATCAGCAGGATTGAACACTTGATGGAGGGAGCACTGAGCGGAAGTCAGAGGGACCTCCTTCACGCAGTGTTGCGCCAATGCCTGGATGATGATGCGGCCAGGGCAGACGCAAAGACATCGATGAGCAATAAGCGGATGCTTGATGCGTTTTATGCAGCCAAGCGACTGGAGGGATGCTCTGAACGCACGATAAGCTACTACGCAAGTGTTCTGCATCATTACATGGTGAACATCACAACGGGATTTCGCCAGGTAACAACTGAGGAAGTGCGCAGCTACCTCATTGAGTACGGGCAACGTAAAGGCGTCTCTAAAATCACGGTCGACAACGTGCGGCGGGTTATCTCAAGCCTTTTCTCTTGGCTTGAGGCGGAGGATTACATCCTGAAGAGTCCTGTAAGGCGCATTAAGAAGATTCGTTCTCCTCGGAACATCAAGCCCGTAATCACTGATGACGAACTTGAAACCATGCGTGATGGATGTACATGCGTTCGAGATCTAGCGCTCGTAGACCTTCTCACTTCATCGGGTATGCGCGTTGGCGAGCTTGTGAGACTCAATCGAGAAGACATCGACTTTGAGGGCAGGCAATGCGTAGTGAGAGGCAAAGGCGACAAGGAGCGCAGAGTCTATTTTGATGCGCGTACTAAAGTGCACCTGCATGAGTACCTAAATAGTCGCCATGATGAGAACCCTGCTTTGTTTATTTCACTCGATGGAACAAAGAAGCGCCTTGAAATTAGCGGGGTAGAGCTGCGACTGCGCATGCTGGGCAGATCTCTCGGGCTTCCGAGGGTGCACCCACATAAATTCAGAAGAACCATGGCCACTCGAGCCATCGATAAAGGAATGCCAATAGAGCAGGTGCAGGTGTTGTTGGGACATAGCAAGATAGATACCACACTGTGTTACGCGATGGTTGACCAAGAAAATGTCAAACAAGCCCATCGAAAATTTATCGCCTAGGCAAAGAACGAACTGTACTGGTGATTCCATGCCAAACCGCAATTTGTCGGCGAGCGAGTTCGGCTTGGGGACATCGCAAACGTTACCACTGGAAACGTCGCACCGAAGGCAAGCGATTTTTCTGAAGAGGGGATTCCTTTTGTTAGGGCAGGTAGTTTATCTGGCCTTATCAAGAACGGCGATTACGATATGCTTGATAAGGTTGATGAGCCGACGGCAAAGCAGCTCAAGCTCAAGTTATTTCCTGCAGGAACAGTGTTGTTTGCGAAGAGCGGCATGTCATGCCTAAAAGGCTACGTCTATACCCTTGAACGACCATGTTATGTCGTTTCGCACTTGGCTTGCGTGACACCCAAAGGCTCCATGTCGACTTTTCTTCAGCACTACTTCAAATACAATAAGCCCAATCGACTAATCGAAAACCCCTCTTTTCCCTCCATCAAGCTGAGTAAGATCTCGGAAATTGAGATAGCCATTCCAAATGAGGAAACTTTGTCTGCGCAAACAGCCGTACTCAATAAAATCAACCAACAGATTGCTATAACCCAGGAGCAAACATCTCGCCTTGACACCCTCGTCAAATCCCGGTTTGTCGAGATGTTCGGGGATCCGATTGATGAAAGCTCGCCTTGGCCGCAACATTA
This sequence comes from Lancefieldella parvula DSM 20469, assembly GCF_000024225.1. Classification (NCBI taxonomy): domain Bacteria; kingdom Bacillati; phylum Actinomycetota; class Coriobacteriia; order Coriobacteriales; family Atopobiaceae; genus Lancefieldella; species Lancefieldella parvula. Next base: position 231,889 of record NC_013203.1, on the reverse strand, counting down.
CATCAAGGACTTCTGCGAACTGCGAATTGGGCCTTTTGGTAGCTCGCTACATAAGCAAGACTACATCACTGGCGGGCACGCGCTTGTTAATCCGTCTCATATGGCAGGCAGAAAGATAGTTCCTGACAACGACCTCACAATCAGTGACAGTAAGTATGACGAAATGGAGACCTATCACCTTAAACCTGGCGATATTGTTCTTGGACGCCGAGGTGAAATTGGCAGATGTGCGGTTGTTTGTGAAGAGGGCTATTTGTGCGGCACAGGCAGCATGATTGTCCGTCCATCAGCGCAGTGTCGCCCTGATTATCTCCAACGTGTGCTGTCATTTCCGTCTTTCAAGGACGCCCTTGAAAGCAAAGCCGTTGGACAGACAATGAAGAACCTTAACGCAAAAATTGTTGGTACCACTATCGTCTCCCTTCCTTCACTTGATGCTCAGCAAGAGTTCGCGGCCTTCGTCCAACAGGCCGACAAACTGCGATTTGAATCTGGGCAAGACCGTTGCTTTCAATCGCCCGCATAAGCGTCATATTGAAGATGATGGACATGCTTTGAGCATAGCCAGCGCCCTGGGAGCCGAAGCTCCCAGGGATGCCCTGCGCTTAGAGCGTGCCGAGCGCGTTGAGGTGGTGACGGAGAAGCGCCCGACTCTCGCCGACGATGAACATGCTCACAACGTCGAACCTAATCCGGATTTCCTCGGAGTCCAGGTGCTCGACGAGGTAGGCAGCCGCGAGCCGTTCGAGCGCCGCGCGGTCCGCGTCCTCCTCGGGAAATCCCTCGCCGCCGTTCTGTGCGACCTGGCAGTGGACGAAGACCAGGTCGTCCTCGTCACGGGCGATGAAGTCGACGACGTCGCCGCCGACTCCATACGCAAGATAGGCGTAAGCGGCGCGAGGGGTACTCTCGAGGTCCTATTCCGCTACGAGAGGGAGCTGAGCCTCATACCCGTCGTCACCGAAGACGGGGTGGCCATAGCGCCCGATCCCAAGAAGGAAGGCTCGCAGAAGGCCGTGCAGACCCTCAAGGCATGGAAACGCATGAGGGACCAGCTTGCATCGGGCGAGATAGACGAGGGCGACTACGAGTCCTGGAAGGCCCGTTTCATGGGCTAGGGCAGAGCGTAGAGCGCTTACGGGGACGCTGCAGTGCCCCTTTTCTTTGCCGCAAATCGTCACTCTCGCATTACTATTGCCGGTTTTCGGGGGCCAAAACGGGCCCGAAATCGCCTATTGCACACGATGTTGAGAGTGACAAACGGCTTTCCGAATACCCCGAAAACGGCCCGGAATCGCCGGAAAACGAGAATTTTCTCGATTTGTCGCTCTTCACTTCTACCTGCGGCTTTGCGAAACGGAGGGCTGAAAAGGCGTGGTGACTACAAAATGACTACATGGTTCGTCCTAAAATGCCCATGCGGCTAAAAAACGCGATGAAAATACTCTTCTCGCTTTGGCATGTCTTGGCATCTAGTCACTTCTCTTTGCAACGGGTCGCAACGCGTCACCCCAACACAGTGGAGTGAAGAGTATTTCCGCGGGTTAACACCCATAAAACAAGCCCCAAAACTCGAAGATTTCAGGGCTTTCTAGCATTTTCCACTCCCCAAAAGTCCCAGTGGCTTTGTCTAATACAGGCTATTAGTTGCTAATCACCACGACTAGACGTGTAGGATGAGACTAGATGAAATGGGCTATTTCCCTACTCCCACTCTTCATATAAAGTCTGTTACCCATTATAAAATAAGCATTTGCAAGATTCTTATTCGCATACATTTTGTGTTTCCTTTATTTTTATAGGTACTTTTTAAGCAAAATACTTCAATAAAATAAATTGTACTAATTATCAACCCAGAAGGCTTAGATATTTTTCTTCTCTTTTTTTAAAAGCTGCTTCTCCACCTTCCATTATTTCACAAATTCCTTCTTTTATTACTTGTTCTTCTATACAGCCCGCCTTCTTATCTTTTCTAAATGTAACTTTGCCAAAGGAATCTCTATCTAAAATCAATATTCCTTCTGCATCTCCTAATACCGGTATATTGGGATTATGAGTTACTATAATTATTTGACGTTTCTTTTTCATTCGCCTAATGGATGTAACAACTAAACTATATATTAAACTGTTATCTAAATCATCCTCTGGTTGATCTATCACTAACGGGCTATCTCCACTATTAAGAATAAAAGCAAGTAGCGCTGCACTCTTTTGACCTGGAGAGCCATCATTTATATCAATTTCACCAGAATCCTCTAAAATTTTTATATTCACTTTATCTTCAGGAATTATTTTTACCATTGAACTTAATGTATCGTTCTTATGCTTATCTAACCATAGTTTATTAAACCTTGGATCGGTTTTTATATCTTCATAAAGACACTCTATATCTCCAGTATCATCAATTAATAAAAACTCAAGGAATTTTTTATAGTTTTCAAAATTATTAGTTTTTGATAAAACATTTTCTGATAGTTTTTCAAACTCAGAATCAAATATTCCTTCTTTACCAAATTCCTTTTGTAAATTTGCTTTCCATCTTGAAATATGCCCCAAAGGAACAATCTCAATTTTTATAGTATCAAGTCCTAACTCAAGGATTACATGTTTTCTTTTGTCAGACAATTTAATCCTTTTTTCCACAAAATCACATATAGATTGCCTAATTTTCTCTTTAAGAATCCGTTGTTGTTGCTGCAATTGATTTAATTGATCATAGCGGTTTCTATTATTTTGCAATTGATTTTGTATATAATCAATGTTCTCCCCACCGGTATTATTAACCTCTTCCACCGCTTCTTTATACTTTTCATAATCAACTTTTAATTTATTGTAAATATTTGAAGAATTAAATTTTTCTTCTAATTTGCTTAAAGAATCTATCTTATTATTAGCATGATTTATAATTTCATCGTTTATATCTTTTAATTCTGTAACTATTTGGATATTCTCATCATCGCTACCTAACTTTTCCAACAAAACTAAAATATCTCTGTTTAAATCTTCCTTTAGTTCTGAAAATCTTTGAATAGATTCGTTAATAACCTCTTTTTCAGTTTGAACTTTCTCATTAATTGTTTTAATAACATTATCAGTTTGTTCATATTCTGCACGAGCACTTTCAATACCACTAGCTTGGAATTTTTTTAGAATAGCCTCACTCTTTTCTATTTCGGCTTTTATTCCAGGCATATCTTGGATTTTTTTGCGATTAGCTTTGTAATTATTTGATAAGGATACCATGCTCGATATAGAATTTTCAATATCATCTTTATATGAAAACAACTCCGCTTTCACTTTATCATCTATCAATTTTATCAATGGGCTTATATCACTGCTACTTATATCATTATCATCCTCTATTAATCCAAATATTTCCTTTTGACCATAGAAGTCTATTTTAAATTCTGGTGGATTATCTACAACACCATTATCATCTTCTATTGTTAAAACAGTTTGCTTTCCACTCCTAATACAATTTGCCTTGTATGCTTTTACTTCCCCAAAATTAAAGAAAGTACTAATTGACCCGCTTTTATCAAAAGTTTTTTCCATTAAATTACATCTTTTTAAATCAGACTCATTACCTACGCCATAATTAATAGCTTCTACAAGTGTTGATTTTCCAGTTCCCCTTCCACCAACAATGCAATTTAGATGTGGTGAAAATCTTATATTCATATCAGTCATATGTGATATGCCCTTAAAGTTTATCCCTGATATATAATTAAATGATATATTGTTTGGATTATAATCTATGCCAATTGCTTCTAAATCCAACCAATTTATACATCTATGTTCAGGACCAATAAAAACTTGTCTTAATGCATTGAATGATAAATCTGAAACTTTAATCCACGTAAATATCTTTCCAAACCCTTCAATAGAATGTTGAGTCTCGTCTTTATTTGACGGATTGTCGGATCCAGTTACTAAAACAGCTTCATTAATCACTTTATTATTTAGTTTGTTTTTATATTCTTTAACATCTGTAGAATTTCTAACCTCTACGGCTGAAAACTTAACAAACTCTTGATATTTTTTTATTGCATTTGTTCTACATGTTCCTAAGCCTTTATTTGATGCAAAATGAGCAGGTATAACAAACACTTTATTTTCGTATTCTTGGCATAACTTTTTTAATTTATCCTCAGAAACATTTATCTCCGTATTTGCCCAATCATTTCTTTTTAATCCCAAACAACCAATGACTGCATCTTCAATTTCAGTCACTGACATTTTGTCATCAAAAATTATAAGTATATGTGTGAACTCAGCTGAAACACATAATTCTATACCATAGAAAACTTTAAAGAGATTACCCTTAATAGGATTAAGCTCCTCAAATTGATTTTTGACTTTTTCTATTTCACTAATAAATCCAACTGAATTATGATCAGTTACAACTACAGCATTCAATCCGCTATCTTTAGCAGCCTGTAACCATCTTGCTGCCGTAATAGATTTATCTGGGAAACACCTACTCTCTGGAGTATGCGTATGAAAATCAATTTTATACCATTTAGCTATAGCCATTTTAAAATTCCCCCTTCAAAAAATAGACTATACATCTTTCATCTTAAGTTATCGCACAAGCTTATTAATCATATTTACAACATCATCATCTTTAAGTTGCTTTTTCAAAGGAAACATTAATACCTTCTTTTTTTTCAGTTCTCCAAAGAATTTCTTAGCTGATTCAATTTTCAATTTTTCTGTAACACGCAATGTTGATTCCTTATCCACATCTTTGGTTTCAACAATCAAATTGATTTCAGTATCTTCATTTTTCTTAATGACATGCATAAAATCTGGGCTAGTTGTTCCACCAAAATACAGAGGCACCTGAACACTTCTTCTTGGAATTTTTCCGAACACTACAACCTTATCAATATTACTATCTTTGATGCTATCTTTTCCTTAGGACTATCAAAAATCACTTTGTCATCCAAGAAGTTATCAGGGACTGAAAGGTTATCATCTCTAATAATTCCTACTGCTCCTTGTACAATCTCATCTTTTGGCTCACCATTAATATCCATCAGAGCTGTTTCTAAAGAATCTACGCGCAAAGCCTTATATGAAAATCTCTTTAGAAAGGCTTCCTCAAACCAAGTTTGAAAGGCTTTAATAAAGTTAGTTAGTGTATTCTCCTATTAAAGAATGCTTTATCAAGCTTATTTGATTTATGATATTCACATAATGCTCTATGCATTACTTGCACAGGTAGTCCTGTATCAGACTGTATTTGTTTTAAAAAGTCTCCATATGGCATTACTTCATCTAATACATAATAATTTACTGTGGATTCCTTAAGAACTAATGCACCATTTTCTACACTTGTTTTTTCTCAATAATTCTTGCGATGACATCTTCCATAATTCCTTGATTTAATATCTCAAGGGTAGCTTCATATAATTCATCATCAGAAATCTTATCTAATGATAATATGGCGTTTAGTGCTACATCAACTATATTTGGTAAGGAGAAAAGTAAAGGTGCATTAGAAGGTATTATTGGTTCCGTTTATCAAACTACATTTGGAGAAGATATGTATCCATCTGTTCAAGAAAAAGCAGCAAACCTTCTTTATTTTATAGTCAAAGATCATCCTTTTATTGATGGATGCAAAAGAATCGCTACAAGTATCTTCCTACATTTCCTAAACAAAAATAATTTACTATTTGAGGATAATGAAAAAATAATTTCTGACAGCACCTTAGTTGCAATTACTTTACTATTAGCAGAATCAAAATCAGGAGAAAAAGAAATTATGATTAATGTAATTATGAATTTCTTGGAATGGTAATAAGGAGAAAATTATGAGGAGATTTATATATCTTGATACTGAAACATTAAATTCATATATTGCTCAAATATATGATGGGTTAATAAAAACGAATGAAGAAAATACACAACAAATTAACGAATCCAGTAAAGAATCTTCCCACTCAATTAGCCCAAATGCAGCTATTGATTTCACCCTATTGGGTAAAGGAATAGAAGGGAAAGTTGAATATATCTTTAAAAGCTTAAAAGCAAATAAAGACAGTACGTTGATTAACAAAGTTGAAACAAAAATGTTACATGACAATGCTTTTAATTTATTAATTAATCACATAAATAAACATGAAGATTTAAAAGACGGAAATATAGGTAAATTCATAGAACTTTTCAACTCATTTTATATTCTCGATTTCTTATACTACAAAGAGTTATTTAGTGATACAAATTTTATAAATTTTTTAATTGATTCATCTATGGAAAATCTAATTAAAGAAACCGAAAATGAAAAATCAAAATTAACAACTGGAACACCAAATAAAAAGCAAATAATTAAAGAGATAGATAATAAACTTGCAGCATTTAGAAAAGAGCAAGAATCAGAATATAGCAATGCGTTAAAATTAATTGACATCATAACAAAAATAATACCTTATCAAAGAGTTCTCTGTATAAATGATTGTATTGTTACTTTGTCAGATGAATTTATTCGGGATGATATACAAATGTCATCATTTAAATATGGCGGAAAAATAAAAGTATTTGGTTATATTACAAATATTATTCATAGAAATATTAAGCAAAATTTGCCAATATTTGCAGAAATAATAAACCAAATAAACTCAGCTATTCTCCCTGAAATTATAAATAAAGACGAAGTTAAAATCATTCATCCTATCGCAATCTACTATGAATAAAAAATTAAAAGCCAGCAGAATTTACACTCTGTTGGCTTAATTATTTTCTCTTGAAAGAGGCTTACCACTTTTTTCTTATGAAAAAGTACTTCAAAAATACTTCAGCTAACCACTTGAAACCTTAGAATAATCAATAATATCAATGGTTTCGATGAGTGCTTAGGCTACTCCCACTCAATAGTCGCAGGTGGCTTAGGAGTAATGTCGTATGCTACGCGGTTAACACCAGCAACCTCGCTAACAATCCTAGAAGAAATGCGAGTTAGCAGCTCATATGGGAGCTTTGCCCAGTCAGCGGTCATAGCGTCACTGGACTCAACGGCGCGCAGGATAACTGGACGAGCATACGTGCGCTCATCACCCATAACACCAACGGACTTAATGTCGGGTAGCACAGCAAAGTACTGCCAAACACTGTGCTCGGAGTTACGATCGCCTGTCTCGTCAAAGAGCTGAGCATTGTAAGCGTCAATCTCTTCTCGGACAATTGCATCTGCGTTGCGAAGAATTTCCAGCTTTTCTGGGGTAACGTCACCAATGATGCGGATAGCAAGACCAGGACCTGGGAAAGGCTGTCTGTAGACAAGGTTCTCTGGCAGACCAAGAGAAACGCCCAGCGCGCGGACCTCGTCCTTGAAGAAGTGATCCAGAGGCTCAATCAGGTCAAAGTGAACGCCTTCTGGGAATGGAATCAGGTTGTGGTGGCTCTTGATGGTTGCAGCCTTACCGCCCGTCTTACGAGCGCCAGACTCAATAATGTCAGGATAAATGGTGCCCTGTGCCAGGAACTGAACGCCATCCAGCTTCTGAGCCTCATCAAAGAAGACCTTCCAGAACTCGGTACCAATCAGACGACGCTTCTTCTCTGGCTCAGTAACGCCAGCTAAAAGCTCTGCGTAGCGCTCCTCCGCGTGAACGTGAATCAAAGGCACGTTAAACTGCTTGCAGAAGACCTGCTCAACCATCTCTGGTTCGCCCTTACGAAGCATACCGTGATTGACAAACACGCAGGTCAGCTGATCACCAATAGCACGATGGACAAGAGCGGCAACAACGGAAGAGTCTACGCCACCGGAGAGCGCCAAAATGACACGTCCATTACCAACCTTCTGGCGAATCTCCTCCACTTTCTGCTCAATGATGTTGTCCATAGTCCAAGTCTTTTCAAAGCCACAGATATTAAATAGAAAGTTAGAAAGCATCTGGGAACCACATTCGGTGTGGTTGACCTCTGGATGAAACTGAGTTGAATATAGATTCTTAGCAGCGTTTTCCATAGCTGCAATAGGGCAAACGTCGGTAGAAGCGGTAACGGTAAAGCCATCTGGAACCTCAGAGACAGCGTCGCGGTGGCTCATCCAAACGGTCTGCTGCTCAGCGGTGCCGTCAAAAATACGACTCTCCCCTGCACGAGTCAGATGAGCTGGGCCATACTCGCCCTTCTCGGTATGTCCAACAGTGCCGCCCAGGGTAACCGCCATAATCTGCTGTCCATAGCAGAAACCAAAGACAGGAATACCAAGCTCCAGAATCTCTGGGTCAATCTTTGGCGCGTCCTCGGCGTAAACGGAAGCAGGGCCGCCGGACAAAATAAGCGCAGATGGATTAAGCTCACGAAGCTCATCTGCGGAAATATCACAAGGAACAATCTCGGAGTAGACGTTAAGATCGCGCACGCGACGTGCAATTAACTGGCCGTACTGGGCACCAAAGTCTAGAACTGCAACAAACTGCTTGGGCCTGGACTCACTCATGCATAACTCCGCTTCTCCGGTTTCCCGGTCACTCTTGGATTCTGCGCCGGCGCACAATGTCGCACGTATGGGCACATATCTCTACCACGAATTTATTGCTATTAATAATACCTTCAACCAGCCGATGGCACCACAAGAGATTGCCCACGCCAAAAAGTCTTCTTATTCTACGCAAACAAAAGACACTCGTATTTCCTTGGCAAGAAACCCCATGTGCTCAAAATAGTCTTCATATATGTACAAAAAGGATATACACAGATTCTCAACTAAATTCTCCTTGTATTGATACAAAATGAATACATCAATAGCAAAGGAGTCCTGATGAACAAACGACTGTTAAAGCTTTTTAGTTTTGTCCTCGTTCTTGCTCTATCGCTTCCTCTTGCAGTGAAATTAGCTTTTGCTGAGCCCACAAGCGTTGAAGGCGCAACGGGCGCCCCTAAGGCGGTTGTTGCAACCATTACAGACTTTAGAATTGAAGACCGTTTTGGTAACCCAACCACTGTTGTCAACAAGGCAAATCTTTATGCCATTGCAATGAACTGGGACGCCTCTGCTAATGCTCATGTTGAGCCTGGTGACTACTTTGACGTCACCCTTCCTGACACTATGAGGTTTACTGCGGCTCATCCTGCATCTACCTTCAACATCACTGATGCAGCAACTGGTGAGGTTATGGCAGTTGCTCACGTCAGCCCAGGTGCTGATGGTTTTGGCGGAACCATGCGTGTTGTCTTTACCGACTACGTTAACAATCACACTGACCTGCGTGGTAGTGTCCGTCTTGGCTTTACCATTAATTCAGAACGTATTCAAACAGGTACCGGCAAGACCTTTAACTTTACTGTTTCTGGCAACATTGTTCCTGTAACGTTTGACGTCACCGCTCTTGGCGTTATTGATACCGAGTATCTCTATAAGTGGGGAAAGGTTATCGAAGGCAACGCAAACGAGATTCAGTGGACTGGTCGTATCAACTTCTCCCGCGGTAACTTCAACAATGTCCACCTTCACGATCAGCTCCTTGACTGGGGTGGCGGAGACCTTCCTGCAGAGATTACCTACGTTCCAGGCTCTTTTGAACTTTGGACTGGTGTCTTTGATGAGTACGGTTCAACCATTCCAGGTACCGCTCACCGTGTTCCAATTACCGACGACATGATTACCATTTCTCCTGATGGTAAGTCGTTTGATCTTGATCTTTCCGGCGTAGACTTCAGTAATGGTCAGAGCTATAAGTTTATGTATCGAACCACCTACGTTCCTGGCGTTGCCCTGCGTAACCTCATCAAGATGTATTCCGATAAACCTGAGTACAGCTCTGACTGGGTCTGGCGTAATGCAACTTCCAGTGGAGAAGGTACTTCTACTATCGTCGCTCGCATCCGCGTCATTAAGGTTGATAAGGATGACCACAACACCAAGCTTGCGGGCGCTGTTTTTAAGGTAACCAGCGTTGCTGATCCAACCAAGACCTGGACTATCACCACAGGTGAGGACGGCACTGCTACTACCGAAAAGCTTCCTGCAGGCACTTACACTGTTCAAGAGATTACCGCTCCTAACGGTTACGAACTTAGTACTGATACCTACAACTTAACCGTCTCTGCAACAAGCGGCGTTATCAAGACTGTTGAGAACGAGAAAACCCCAACCGTTCCACCAACCACCCCGCCGAACACTCCACCTGCAGCTCCTCCATCAGAGACTCCAAAGAAACCTAAAAAGAAGCAATCTAAGCTTCCAGAGACTGGCGAAGTTTCCGAGATTGCTCTTGTTGCAGTAGCTACTGTTGGTAGCGTTGCTTCAACTCTTGGCTATGCTCTAAAGAATCGTCACCGTAAGTAATACAAGCTGCACGAACTTCTCGCGTAATAAATCCCTGCTTCACTTGTTGGAGCGGGGATTTTTTGTGGCAGGTTTGTTTCTATGAAGCACAAAAACGCAAAATTGCGTATAGTAGATGTTTGACAAAACGCATTGGGCAAATCGCAGATTAAATACAAAGGAGCCCCAATGGCCAGAAGGTCACATTCATCTCAGAATCGCGGTCGCAACAGCCGTGATAGATACGAAGATACCCCTGAGTACGATACAGAGGACTTCGCACAGGACGATTATGACGCATATGATCAGGGTGGCTATCAGCCTCGTACGCTGGGCAGTGTTCGAAGTGCTGGTGCTAGCTCTGCTCGCAATAATCACGCAGAATCTCACGGATCCAGGTTTACTCGCGAGCCGTTGATTGGCCAGACCAATGTGGGTGACGAGTGGCCAGAGGATAACCCTGCTACGCAGCCAAGAAACGCCCGCTATGCATCACATCGTGCTGGCGCCGTCAGCCATGCTCCTTCACGTGCTGAGGGCGTTGGTGCGTATTCCAAGAAGCGCCAAGGATCTTCTCGCGGTCGTGGCCTTAAGATTTTTGGGGGCATCCTGGGAACGTTGCTACTGGTAGCAGGTATAGCGTTTGCCTGGTGGATGTTAGATACCAACTCAAAACTCCGTCAGGGTCTGGACGCAAACTTGCAGGCTACGCTGGTACAAGTTGCTCCATCTGATCCATTCTACATGCTGCTTCTTGGCGTGGATAAGGACGAGGGACGCGCAGAGAACTGGGGTGATTCCAACGCAAACTTCCGCGCCGACACTATCATTCTTGCCCGCGTAGACCCAAAGAACAAGAAAATTACGTTGATTTCTATTCCACGAGACACTATGGTTGACCTGGGAGAACACGGAAAACAGAAGATTAACTCCGCGTACAGCTACGGCGGTGCGTCCGGAATGGTCGAAGCCGTTTCCAAACTGGCAAACGTTAATATCTCGCACTATGCCGAGGTAGACTTTGAGTCATTCACCAAAATTGTGGACTCCATTGGCGGTATTACGGTCAACCTGCCCGTAGCTGTTTCCGACATGCAATATTCTGGCATCGATCTACCCGCGGGAGAGCAGCAGCTTAACGGACAGCAAGCACTTGGCCTTTCTCGCAGTCGCCACGCGTACGACAATTACGGCGCCGGCGACTTCTACCGTGCGGCTAACCAGCGCATGATTTTAACGGCTATTGCCAAGAAAGTCCTAAAGCTGGATCCTGTTTCTATGTCGGGAGCTGTTTCCACCATGGCTGAAAGTGTAACCACCGACTTTAACGTTACCGATATCGTAGGCTTAGCTATGTCTTTAAGAGGCCTGGACACCTCCAAGGATATGTATTCCGCACGTACGCCGACAACGTCTGAGCTTATCGATGATGTCTGGTATGAGATTGTTGATAAGGACGCGTGGAAGACCATGATGGACCGCGTAAACCAGGCGCTGCCTCCTCTGGAAGATGCAAGTACCGATGAAACCACAGGTATTGCTGGTACCGTTGCAGGTGACGCTTCCGCAACCGACAACATTAAGCCGGACTACACCGGAGAAGTTGCCGTACTCAACGGTACCGATGTTCAAGGACTTGCAGCTCAGAAGGCTGGCATCCTGAAGACAAAGGGTTACACCGCCTACGCCGACAGTTCGCAAGAGCATCCAAGCAACTCGATTATTGTCTACGACGGCACACGCACAGGCCTGGCTAAGGCTGTTGGTGTTGCAAAGGCGCTAGACATCCCTACTGCAAACATCAAGGCAAACGACGGTACCTACCCCACTGACACGGACATTACCGTGGTCCTAGGCACCGATCAGGCACCAAAGCGTTAACGACTCGCAGTATCGCGCATCCCAAGCAATGCGCGGTCGGAAGCAACAACATGCGACCAACAGCGCCACCACACTCCACACAAAAACGGGCGAGAAGACCGATCTTCTCGCCCGTTCTACGTTTACTGTTAGCGTTTTTGTTGCTTAGACGTTAAAGCGGAAGTGCATGACGTCGCCATCCTCGACCACGTAATCCTTGCCCTCAATGCGCAACTTGCCTGCAGCTTTGCATCCAGCCTCGCCGCCGAGCTCCACGTAATCGTTGTAGCTGGCGACCTCTGCCTTGATGAAGCCGCGCTCAAAGTCAGAGTGGATGACGCCAGCAGCCTCGGGAGCCTTGGCGCCAATGCGAACGGTCCATGCCCTAACCTCCATAGGACCAGCAGTGAAGTAGCTCTGCAGACCAAGCAACTTGTACGCTGCCTGAGCAAGCGTCTCCAAGCCGGAGTGCTCAAGTCCCAAGGACTCCAGGTACTCTGCAGCCTCCTCTGGATCAAGGTCAGCCAGCTCAGCCTCAACACCTGCGCAAACAGGGATTGACTGGACGCCATTAATAACAGGAGCTGGCTCGGTGAGCATGTCTTCGTCAACATTCGCAACGTACAGGATTGGCTTCATAGTAAGCAGGAACAAATCCCTAGCAGCCAGGCGCTCCTCGTCAGTCATCTCCATGTCTGCGGCACGATTACCCTCATTCAGCCACTCTTGAAGGCGCTTTGCCACGTTGAGCTTGGGTTGGAGGTCCTTATCGCGCTTGGCCTCTTTCTCCAGTTTAGGCAGAGCACGCTCAATAGTTCCCAGGTCAGCGAGGATAAGTTCCGTCTGGATGATGTCCACGTCCTCGTCAGGATTGACGCGGCCCTCGACGTGAATGACATCAGGGTCTTTGAAGTAGCGAACAACCTCGCAGATAGCATCGGTGTTGCGAATGTTTGCTAAGAACTGATTGCCCAGGCCTTCGCCTTCGTTTGCACCTTTGACCAGGCCAGCGATGTCCACAAATTCAACGGTTGCAGGCATAATACGACCAGGATTAACAATCTCGGCCAGTTTCTGGAGCCTTGCGTCGGGCACGTCAACAATTCCCACATTAGGGTCGATGGTAGCAAACGGATAGTTTGCAGCCAGACCACCTTTGCGGGTCAGTGCGGTGAACAGCGTAGATTTACCAACGTTTGGCAGACCAACGATACCAATTGAAAGCGACATGTGAGTCCTCTTATTGTCGGTGGACGGTTACGGTTACTTGTGTTTCTCGCGAGAAAAACGTGGAGCTAGAAGCGTTGTGCTGTGTGTGCTTGCTACTCCCTATTATCCTCTTTTGGCAACTGTTGTGCGGCGTCGCCTAAATTCTTCGCAGGGTCCTCTGCAGGGTCTACACTGGAGTTTGCGGCGTGATCCGCATCTGAGTCCTCAGCAAGCGAGTCTGTCAGATGTTTGAGCTGTTCCTTGCCAGTGTCAAAAATAAAGCGAGCCTTACGACGAGCCAAAGCCTCAAGACGCTCGGTCTCCTCAGCCTTGCGATCGCGAACGACCAGCTCAGAGGTATTCATCGGTACCATCGTAAGTGCTCCAGGCTCCGGACAGACAATTTCACAGGCACCACAGTTAACACAGAACGGCATTTTGATGGTCAGCTTACCGCGTTCATCAATATCAATTGCATGGGTAGTGCAAGTATTTTTACAGTCGCCACAAACCGTACATTTGCTGGAATCCCAAATAGGAGCCTTAAGTTTAACGTAAGGAGCAAGGTCTGGATCGTGCTGGAGCGCGCCCATAACCAAACGGCGATCCTGCGTAAGCATAGACTGCCTCATATCAGTAGTACGCAGGCCCATCACGTCATCAAGCTGCGTCTGAAGTTTATCTAAAGAGCGAGCATGAGTGTTAATGCGGTCAGCGATTGCCTTGGCACCCGCAAGAACAGGCGTTGATGCAGATACCAGGCGTTCAGCACCGTTCATTGCGTTAGAAATAAACTGCGAACGAATATAGGCGCGCGTGAAATTGTGGTTGAGGTTGTTGCCGTCGACCTCAAGGCCAACCGTGGCGCCCGTCCACTCCTCAGCAGTGGCGATGGCTTCAGAATATGCTTCCTCGCCAGTGGTAGTGCGGCAGCGGTCACAAACGCCTAGAGGCAGGTAAACACTTACGTTGTCAAAGTCTGTAAGGATCGAGAACCAGATATCAGCGGAGAGCATACCCACGCAGGGCAGACAAATCTCGTTGCCCTCAGGTTTTCTCCCCAGCGCACGTGTGCAGGTAATGTAGCACTGCTCGTATGCCGAAGCTGCACGAGCCACCTGGTCATACAGCATGCGAGAAGTGTGACGACGCGTGTTGAACGTCTCGGTTGGACATGCGGCAACACAAAGACCGCACTGGAGACAAGCCTCATCGTCAATGCGGACAGACTGATTATGGATATCAATGCAATTAGCTGGACAAACATCAAGACAGCGGGAGCATGCCTCAGGTTTTCCGGAGGCACATCTCAGACAACGGTTAGCGTTTGACCAAGGGATTTCTTTGTAGTCCATCGGCTCAAACGGCTTATCTGTGTTTGGATCAACAGACAAGCTTCCCATCAGCGCGTCAAGCGGATTAGAAAGCACCCGCAGGGAATCCTGGATATCAATAAGGTCGTCGAGAAAATCTCGATCCTCGTTATGATTTTGAGCCATGGTGCCTCCTCTCCTTTGGCGCGTAGCGATGGTTCAAACGTGCGAGCTGTTCGGACGGACCAACCGAGCAGTAGCAGTTGTGGATGTAGCCGCAGTCGCAGTCACAATTGCAACCGCAATTGCAAATAAACATTTTAACCTGTGACGACTAATAATTCCGCTCAAATGACGCCACATTCATACGATTTCGATTAATAGGTGCTAAGCGAGTGAGCGTTAAATTTGCAGCAAGACAATCTTTTTTCTGTGACAAAACCATCTTCTAGCCAGATAACTGTGGTGGTAGAAAAAATCGGGCCCAGCGAAAGGCTGGACCCGATTGAAGTAACCCGAAGGTTCAGATTAGTACATGCCGCCCTGGCCGCCCTGAGCAGCTGCACGAGAAATGGACTCCTCGATGGTGGTGTCCTTTGGCATCTCGGAAACAGTTGCCTCAGTGATGAGGATGAGGGATGCAACGGAAGCTGCATTCTGAAGCGTGGTGCGGGTGACCTTAACTGGGTCAAGAACGCCCATCTCAATCATGTCGCCATACTGACCTGTTGCAGAATCAAGACCCTGACCTGCTGGGAGTGCCTTGATCTTCTCGACAACTACGCTGCCCTCGAAACCAGCATTGTTAGCGATGGTGCGAACTGGAGCCTCAAGTGCCTTACGGATGATTTCAACACCAATCTTCTCGTCTGCATCAGAGGTCTGAACGCTATCCAAAACAGAAGATGCAGCCAGGAAGGAAACGCCGCCGCCTGCAACAATACCCTCCTCGACAGCTGCGCGAGTTGCCTGAAGTGCGTCCTCGATGCGGTGCTTAATCTCCTTGAGCTCAACCTCAGTAGCTGCACCAACCTTGATAACGGCAACGCCGCCAGCAAGCTTAGCAAGACGCTCCTGGAGCTTCTCGCGATCAAAGTCAGAAGTGGTGTTGTCAATCTCAGCCTTAATCTGAGCAATACGCTCGTCAATTGCGTCCTTGGAACCAGCGCCACCAACGATGGTAGTGGTCTCCTTGGTAACCTTGACGGACTTAGCGCGGCCGAGCATGTCAGCGGTAATCTCATTGAGGTTAACACCGAGCTCCTTGATGACTGCCTGACCACCAGTGAGAACAGCAATGTCCTCAAGCATACGCTTACGACGGTCGCCGTATGCAGGAGCCTTAATTGCGCAGACGTTCAGAACGCCACGAAGCTTGTTAAGGATGAGGGTGGTCAAAGCCTCGCCGTCAACGTCCTCAGCCATGATGAGCAGAGGTGCGCCCTGCTTCTGGACAGCCTCAAGGATAGGCAGGATGTCCTGGATGGAGGAGATCTTGCTATCGGTCATCAGAATGTAAGGATTGTCCAGCTCAGCGGTGAGAGTCTCGTTGTTGGTTGCGAAGTAAGGGGAAACATAGCCCTTGTCAAACTGCATACCCTCAACGGTGTCGATGTCAATACCAAAGGTCTGAGACTCCTCAACAGTAATGACGCCATCCTTGCCGACAACGTCCATAGCATCTGAAATCTTGCCACCAATGACAGGGTCACCTGCAGAAATGGTACCAACGGAAGCAATCTGCTGCTTGGTTGAGACCTCCTTAGCAATACCCTTCATCTGGGAGACAACAGCCTCAACAGCCTTGTCGATGCCGCGGCGAATTGCAATTGGATTTGCACCAGCTGCAACATTACGAAGACCCTCGTTAACAATAACCTGTGCAAGCAAGGTTGCGGTGGTGGTACCATCACCGACAGTATCGTTAGTCTTGGTTGCAACCTCTTTGACCAGCTGTGCACCCATGTTCTCTACTGGGTCCTTAAGCTCAATCTCGCGAGCAACGGAAACGCCGTCGTTGGTAATAGTTGGTGCACCATAAGAACGCTGCAGTGCAACGTAGCGACCCTTAGGTCCAAGGGTGGTGGTTACGGCATCTGCCAGGGTGTTTACGCCCTTAGCAAGCTTGGCACGAGCGTCGGTGCCAAAATCGATATCTTTAGCCATAGTATTCCTCCAAAATAGCTGAATTTACACGTGAACAAAACATGCGAACAAGCTGCAAGCGACTAGTCCTCAAGGATTGCAAGGATGTCATCAGCACGGAGAAGCAGGAGTTCCTCACCGTCTACCTTGACCTCGGTACCGCCGAACTTGCCATAAAATACCTGGTCGCCAACTTTGACATCGAGAGCAATGCGATTGCCATTCTGATCAAGCTTGCCAGTTCCAACTGCAAGAACCTCACCGCGCTGAGGGAGCTCCTGAGCTGCGGATGCAATGTAGAGACCAGAGGATGTCTTCTCCTCTTTTGGAGCAGGCTTTACCAAAACACGATCTCCAAGTGGCTTCAAATTCATAATGAAAACCTCCCTTTCGGGCCAAGCCCGATATTGGCGTCAAGCGCCCTTTTCCAACGCTATTAGTTATTCCACACAGAAAAACAATTTATACAAAATATTGTGAAAATCTTACAAAACCGACTTAGATTTTCTGCGGGCGTGCAGTATAGACCGTCAGCGGTTATGTGCGAACGGCTAGGGTACGAACAAGCTATAACTAGTACACATTAAACAGGCGGCTAGAGCGCAATCACAAGAGGTAAGCGTCTAGATACCAGGCACTTTACGCGTCCAAGCTCTCCAGTTCAGAGAGCCAAAGCGAGCTGGAAGCGTCAGACGGCATGCGTAAATCACCGCGTGGCGAAAGTGAAACCGAGCCAACTTTTGGTCCGTCGGGCATTGCCGAGCGCTTGAACTGCTGCGAGAAGAAGCGACGATAGAACACCTTCAACCAATGCACGATGGTCTCGTGGTCGTAAACCTCGTGGTCAGTATCTGTACCAAATGCACACTCGGCAAGACGCAAAACCTTTAGTGGGCCGCTTCCGTGACGAAGCACATGGAACAAGAAGAAATCGTGCAGCTCGTAAGGGCCAACTAAGTCCTCCGTCTTCTGCTCAATAGAACCGTCCGCCGCAGACGGCAGCAACTCAGGAGAAACTGGCGTATCTAAAACGTCGCGCAAAACGTGAGCAATTTCATCCTCGCCCTGCTCCTCATACGTGTCGGCGCAGTAATCAACAAGATATCTGACCAGCGTTTTTGGCACCGAAGCGTTTATGCCGTACATGGACATCTGGTCACCGTTGTACGTTGCCCAACCAAGTGCCAGCTCAGAAAGGTCGCCCGTGCCAATGACCATGCCGCCCACCTGATTGGCAACGTCCATCAAAATCTGCGTGCGCTCACGAGCCTGTGCGTTTTCGTACACAACATCGTGAATGTCCTGGTCATGATCAATGTCAGCAAAGTGTTGCAACACTGAATCAACAATGGAAATCTCACGCAGGTCAGCGCCAAGCGACTGCACCAACTCAATAGCGTTAGTGTACGTGCGGTCTGTGGTGCCAAATCCCGGCATCGTCACAGCTACAATGCCCGAGCGATCGTATCCCAGCTGGTCAAAAGCTCGCACGGTAACGAGAAGAGCCAGCGTAGAGTCAAGTCCACCCGAAATGCCAATAACCGCGTGGTCAGAGCCGGTGTGTGCCAGCCTCGAAGCCAAACCGTGAGCCTGAATTGATAGGATCTCCTCGCAGCGTGTTGCGCGTGCATCGTCCATCGCAGGCACAAACGGATGCGGGTCAACGAATCTGGTCAGCGGTGTGCGCACCGAAATCTCGCTGCCCTCGCCGTCGTGGCCGCAACTTGCAGCATCGTGCGCGCTGTCCTCACCCTCGCCGTCAAACTCCAGCGAGAAATACGTGGTCAGGTGCTTGTAATCCTCCGGCGTCGGAGCAACCTCAAACGTCGAGGTGCGTCTACGGTCAGCCGCAAGCGACAACACGTCAATCTCAGATACTGCAATACCCTCGCCAAACACACCAGAATCGGCAAGCACACGGCCATTCTCGACAACAAGATTATGGCCCGAGAAAACCAAATCAGTCGTAGACTCACCCTCACCTGCACTAGCGTAAGCGTAACCGCAGATTAGACGCGCGCTCTGCTGTGCAACCAGCTGACGACGGTACGCAGACTTACCAGCCAGCGCGGGCGACGCAGACAAGTTGCAGATTAGCGTAGCACCAGCAACGGCGTGTGAGTTTGAAGGTGGCATGGGCACCCAAAGGTCCTCGCAAATCTCTGCACCCACGACCAGCTCAGGGATAGTGTCACATGCAAACAGCTGATTGGTACCAAACGGCACCTCGCCCAACAGGCCAAAGTCCACGCTAGTAACGGTCTTAGGACCAGAAACAAAGTGACGACCCTCGTAAAACTCGTTGTACATGGGCACATAGCGCTTGGGAACCAGGCCCAAAAGCTCTCCCCTAAAAAGGACAGCGGCGCAGTTGTAGAGCTTGCTAGCTACACGAACGGGCAAGCCTAGCAGCAGCAACGCGTCAACGTCAGCCGTGCGAGCAGCAATAGAAACCAGTCCGCGCTCGGCAGCGTCTAGGAGAGCATCCTGCCAGAACAGATCCTCGCAGGTGTAGCCCGTAATGCAGAGTTCAGGCAGCACGACCACCTTAGCGCCGCGATTACCTGCAGCTTCTTCAATAGCAGCCAGGCAACTCTCCACGTTGAACGCAACGTCGGCAACGCGGACGCGCGGCGTAATACTTGCAACTTTGATAAATCCGTCTTGCACAATGGTCTCCTTACATGCCGCTTGGGATAACGGGTGCCGCATCCGACGACCACAATCCCAGCTGCGCGTTGGGGTTTGCATCCAAGGTCAATGGCGAGAAACCCTGCGTACGATAACTGCGAAGAGCACCCACGGCAATCATTGCGGCATTGTCGCCGCAAACCGACATCGGAGGCACTGTCACTCGAACGCCCATCTTACCAAAGGTTTCTTTATATGCAGCTCTAAGTGCGGGGTTTGCAGCAACGCCACCACCCACGCAAAAATCGGAGACACCTGTCTCCTCAACAGCAGTTTTAGCCTTTGCAACCTGTACGTCAATAACAGCCTGCTCAAACGAAGCGGCCAAGTCGGGCAGATTGATAGCTCTACCAGCGCGATTCTCGCCTTCAATATAGGTGATAACGGCAGTCTTTAGGCCCGAGAGACTAAAGGAATAGTCGCCGCTGTGCATCATTGCACGCGGGAAATGAATAGCCTTAGGGTTACCCTGAGCTGCAAGTTTACTGATTACAGGGCCACCTGGATAGCCCAGACCAAGCGCCTTAGCAACCTTATCAAAGGCCTCACCCACGGCGTCGTCAATAGTGGAACCCAGAACCACGTAATCTCCCCAGGCACGCACGTGTACCAGCATAGTATTACCACCTGAGACCAAGCTTGCCACAAACGGTGGCTCCAGGTCTGGTGTCTCAAACAGGTTGGCCAGCAGGTGACCTTCCAGGTGATGAACGGGAATAAGCGGCAGGTCAGTAGCCACGCAGAAGCCCTTGGCAAATGCCACGCCCACAACGAGCGCACCAACAAGACCAGGACCTGCGGTAACACCAACGGCAGCCAGGTCAGACGGCACTAGCGTATCGCATCCAAAATGAGCGCCCGCACGGGCCATGGTCTCCTCAAAGAGACCCACAATAGCCTCGGTATGCTTGCGAGAAGCAATCTCGGGCACGACGCCACCAAAACGGGCGTGGAAGTCAATTTGAGTTGCGACAACGTTTGCACAGACCACACCGTGTGAATCCATGATGCACATGGCAGTCTCGTCGCAGGAGGACTCCAGACTGAGGATCAAATCCCCTGCCTCACGCAGTGCCGCAAGCGTCTCTTCAGAGCGCTCACCTGCAACAATAGGCCATGGACGTACTGACGTATGAGGCTCAGGATTCCTGGCTTCAAAGCCAGCGCCAACTGCCAGAGGCAACTGCGCCGTCATCAATAGCGCTGCACAATCCGAACCGTAATACCCCGGACGACGACCAACCTCAGTAAATCCCAGCTTGCTATAAGCACCCTGAGCTGGAGCGTTATCTTCCTCCACCTCAAGGGTAATCGCAGACGCGCCCAGCATCTGAGCATCGTACGCCACACGTTCTACCAGCTTGGATGCAATGCCCTGGCGGCGACGTTCGGGCGTGACCACCACTTCTTCGACCTCAAACTGAGCTCCCGCCAGACGACCGCCCGCAAAACCGATAACCGTTCCGCGGTCGTGAGCCAACCACCAACTACGACCTACACCCGAAAGCTCGTCATAAAACATCTGCTTTGACCAGGTAGAATGCGCAGCTTTGGCATACGTTGCTGCCTCAAGCTCCGCCACCTGATCAAGATCATTCACTGTCATCGGGCGAAGCTGCAGGTGAATATTAGCCAGCTCATCATCCACGCCGGTCAGAGCCACCGTTGCAGGCTCCTTCAGACCCAAACGCTTGCGCTCCGACTCCTCCGCATCCGAAAGTCGCGTGTAAATGGGCAGCACCAGCGCCGGATCGCCCGCGCCCGCCTGCTGATACTCGGGCATACACACCGCGCGTACCAGGCCTTCTCCTGTTGGGAACCACGTTGCTTCATCGGTGTATGTCGAGAAACCCGCGCGCTCAAAACGCTCACGGTACTTCACTAAACCATTGCCTGTGAGCGTGAATTGGTCCTTATCAGTCCTGCTCGACCACTCCTCCACACAGGCGTCTGCCTTGAAGACGGTCTCTACCGGGAACGTTCTATGTGCTCCGGCGTCATCCAGCAGGTAGATGCCCGGATAGACCTCGCCGCGCATGGCATCTGCAACAACACCCACGGTGCCGCGCACGCCCACCTTCCACGCGCTAAACGCCATAGCATCAAGAGCGCTTGCGCCATAAAGTGGCAGGCCAGAACCGCAGGAGATGCCCTTTGCAGTTGCCACGCCAATACGGACACCTGTGAACGAACCAGGTCCTCTACCTGCGATAACAGCATCGACGTCAGCCATAGTTAGGTCAGCCGCGACAAGCGCTTCCTGGACCGAGCTTACAAGCTCCACGTTTGCCTGCCTGCGGCACAGGTGATCTGTTGACGCCAGTACCTCAACGTTGAACCCACCGTCCGCCGCGCTTGCGCCGTCTGCCGCAGCCGCAACCGCCGCGTCGGCATTGCGCTTGGTCAGACGCGCGACCGTACACGCCAACATGTCCGTTGACGTATCAACCGCAAGCACCACGCTCGTATCATTTTTTATAGCAAGCATAAACACTCTTCTCGGCGCAAAACGCCTTGTATCACATCAATATTTCTTCTTGTAACTCTATAACTATACGCCAAGAAAAGATGACTGTCTCCGGATGCTAACCAAAGCTCAACGAAACATTCGATACCACATTTGTATCGCAAATCTAAAAAACGCCTTAAAGACTAAATATTATGTATAGTTTTTCTAATTATTTCTCGATAGACAAGTGGAAGACTTAAAATATAACTATTACATCAGCGCCCACCCAAGGCTACGCAATGCGTCCTGAAATGCGGTGGGCCATTTTATTAGGATAAACCATTTAAAATTCTAAATGAGAATCCCTTATTTGCACAAAGTATCTATGTGCCTAATCCAACATAAATCTTAACAAAACAAACTTCTAACGTAACTTTTTATTCATATACAGAACAAGCGAATCGTCATTGCAACACTCAGCATACTGTTCAAGCACCTCAGAGTTGTACCATACTCCAGATCCGTCAGGCACATAACCTCTTTTAACATACAATCGCTGGGCATTTCCATAACCGTAATGGAGACCAACTGCAAGAGTTATTTCGTCAGAAAATCTTGCGACATCTTTTTCTATAACGTCTAAAAGAATATTACCAATGCCCTTTTGCTGATATGCATCAAACACCCTTAAATCTGATATTTCTGGCTTGCCTTCCTTTTTCCAAGGTCCACTCTGAGCGTCAAACAGCAAGGTACAATATCCAGCGATTTTATCGTCATATTCAGCTATATATACATTACGAATATCCGTCTCTTGATCTCTGAAATATCCAAGATAAGTCTCTATTTTGTTATTCCAACCATACGATTGAAATACTTCAATGATTGCCTGAGCATCGCCTTCCAGCATGCTCCTTATCTTAAGTTTTCCATGATCATAATATATTTTCATAAGAGACACCCCTACTGCCAGCCTTTAAAACACTCATTAATCCCCGAGGTACTTTATATAAATCTGACAAGGATTCCATTCATCCCATAAAGTTGGAAAACATTCCAGCTCTTTATATCCCATAGAAATATAGAACTGATTAGTTATGTCGTACTCCTTATAGTGTCCCATCGCGACAGTTTTTACCTGAGAAAATGTATATCCCAGCCGTTTTGCCAGGGCCTCATAAGCAGTATTTAACTTTGTTCCAATACCCTTATGATGATATTTTTTCTTGATTCCCATTACAAAAATATCCGCACAGTCTTTACTCGTAGCATTCAAAACAATAAAACCAACTGACTCATCATTAATAAAGCATGCTAGAAACGGTTTATCTTGTGAGTCATCCACGTATTCCTTAGTACTCTCTGGCATCCCAAACCATTCTGGTAAATCGTTCAGAATATCTTGAGCTATTGTTGCTTTCTCTTTCTTATCAACAATTTCTTTAATCGTAAACTCCATATGTATCCATTCATTTGTTGATTAGAAACGCCAAACTAAAGAATAATGAAAACAGTACTTACCCATTCTATTAAAAACCTGGCGAGAAAATCGCTTCTCTCGCCAGGATTCTTATCCGTCAGTTCTTTGTAGCTGCAACCCGCTACCACTACTTCTTTGTCAGTTTTGCAATAAGCTGATCGACTTCGGCATCAGTCATTCCAGCGTCGGTCAGATACTTACGAGCACCAGCTGCATAATCTAAACCGTCAAGCGAGCCACCCAGAGGCTGTCCACCAACACAAAGAGCAATGTCGTTGAATTTAACGTCTACGACAGCATCGTAGCGAGCTTTGTCGTTCTTCTCGCTAATACCGTAATAGTTGTCATAGGTAGCCATATAGTCATCGCGCATTTCCTCATACGATGCACCGCAAAGGCCTTCAAGCAAAGCGCAGGTAAAGCCCGTACGATCCTTGCCTTCCGTGCAGTGAGTAAGATATGGTCCCTCATGCTTAATCATCTCGCGCAAGCCTGCAACCAGACGCTCAGCATACTTTTTACTACGATAATTTGCATTCAAGTCCAGAGCCGTAACGTTTCCGGCCTCATATAGTCCCTTATGCCAAGAAACATCGTAATCGGCTTTCTGGTAATAGCCCTCAATCTCTTCATTGCTATCAGCAAGATCCAAAATGTATTGAACGCCGCATTTTTGAGCAAGCTCGGCAGCATAAGGAGCACGATTGTTCTGGTTATCAATAGGTGAAGCCGAACGATACATTACGTTCTCTGCCATATTTCCGCCCCTCATAGCGCGGAAGTTGGCAAAGACCTCGTCACTTGCATAGTCAGAGCGATTTTTAGTGTATGTTGCGCCAAGAGCCTTCTGAACTGTTGCGTATTTCTGCTTCTCGTGCAGAGTTACGGTGCCGGTATCGCCCTCTTTAAGACCAGCGGTCTCCCACAGAGGATCTCCGTTGTTCACGCATACGTCAATATGAGGATATCCGGGATATCCGCTAATCAAAGCTTCACCAGTCTTGGTATAGTAGCCGTTATAGTACGGAATATCGATAAGCTTGTAGCCGTTGCTAAACGTAACGTCTACGCTATCACCAAACTCAAAGCCCATCTTATTAAAGTCCTCGATGGTAATATCCAGATAGATACCACCAAACTTGGTCTCATGCGTAGCAGCAAGCGCCCCAGTTGTAAGCTCTTTCTGCTGCGTTTGCTCCGCAGGCTTGTTCTCTTGCTGAGAAGGCGCCACGTTGCACCCTACCAACATAAACGAGAGCACCAGAGCCATAAACATACTCAAAAACGCAGTAAACCGTTTCTGCAACTTTTGCATTTCTCGCCTCTTTTCTCTTATTTCTGCATGTCAAAAGCACAGTACTTTAACTATATGTCTGACGAGAAACCCCACCCGTTAAAACAGGTAGGGTTTACATGAACGGTTAAGTTTTATCGGTGGGTGGAAAAAGACGAAGTAATTTCGGAAAGTCAATTGCTTCTGTGCTACTTTGATTTCGTGTTTCATAAAAGTAAAGTTAACTTACTAGGTCAAATAAAAAGGATACCTATGCCCACTGATTTTAATGAAAAGCGCGCAATATATTTTCCTCGGGAAGATTTAATGGCATCTTATTATTTTAATCGAGCAGTTGAAATATTAAGAGATTCATCTGTTGAAGATATTTCAAATATAAACGATGCTATTGAAATCTATCAATGCAAGTTAATCTACGAGCATAATACTTCATATTTTTCAGATACCTGTCCAATAATATCATCTAAATCTGTTAATAAAATTTTCAGTGAAGCGTGTCGGACGACCACAATTACTCTTAATGAACAGGGACTCTCGAGAACATTTAATGAAATCGAAATTCAATATATTGAACAATTTTGGGATTTTATATTCCTACTAAAGTTTTGGGAAATCACTCTTGAAGAAGATATGCAAAATTTTCTTAAAAATCACCCCAACCAAATTCCAAAACTAATTGAAAATAATCAAGTTTCCACTAAATACGACAAAATATTATCGGAAGCTATGGAAACTAATTTCAAAATTGCAGCAAAATGTATAATTAGTGCATTCGCTATTTATAAAAATGAAAAAATCTTTTTACCAAAATCTCTCACAAACAACAGGATTAATCAAATTATGCTGAACTATCTTGGTGATAAACAGTCGGAAATAAATGCTAATTATACTGAAGTTCTTTCTAATTGGCCTGCTTGTGCCAACAGTAAATATAACCCATCTCCCGAAGTTAGAACTACGGCAAAAAGAATTAATCAATCTTTGACTAGCGAAATCATCTCAGATAAAAACGGTGGAGTACGTTACGGATCATCAGTTTATTTTTGTAAAAAACAAAAAGTTTGTAAAAAATATAAATTTGAGAACAATATTCTCAACTGTTCCTTTAGTCAGCAGTGGCTTCAAAAATATACTAATTACGCCTCAATACTTAATAACTTTATTTACGTGTTTGATTTCTTGGACAAAGACAACCTTATAAGTTCTTCTTCACACTCTCGGGATATACCAACACTGCTAAAAATCTTTGGACCACATTATCATAATCAATACAAAATAACCTCTAAGGCATATCTCGATATTTTTCTTAAAATTGGAGAAATTTCTGGTTACCATAAAATATTAAAGGACCAGGGAATACGACTTGAAAGTGCAATCGAATGGTTCTTCAACGACTACATCAACAAAGAATTTAATATAACAGGCTTTAGTATCAGCCTACCAACCGACGAGACATCTTTGCTCGATAAATGCAAAGCAATAGGACCTGAAATTGAACGTATTCTTAAAGCGTTTATTCTTTACACAGAATATCATTCAATTGATACTAATTATTTTCCTTTTATCACAATAAAAGATTTTACAGAAATACCTTCTCTTTTTAATAGAAAATATCTAATAGAGGATATTGAATTTATCCAACCAGCAAGTTTGCTCCTTAGTGACCAATCACTGCTTGCTTATTCACCAACACATCCAGAAGGAGGTCGTAATTTATTTAGCCTTATGAATAAATTCGATTTAACGGTAAAAGACTTTCATAAAACCTCTTATCCTTCTATCGACTATTTAGTTGAAAACAAATTCATACAATTTAATGAAAATAAATTTTTGCGCCCAACTCCACAATCAAATTTACTTGCAGTGATTTGGATGCGGGGGTCAGCAAATTTTAGTGATTTTTCTTTTGATGAAATTGAATCTTTAGTGTCTAAAAAGATTATTAAGTACACAGATAGATTTTTTTCACCTGATGAAGCCGACTATTTAGCATACTTATTCAATAACGCAAAATTCAGCAATTCTCTAGCCTTAAGGAATAAATACAATCATGGCTCTGGAGCAATAACTGATTTTAATAATCAAGAAATGCAATATGATTACTGCATGATGCTAGCGGCGCTAATTAGTATTTTACTTAAAATAAATGATGAGCTATCTCGCTTCACCCATAAAGGGGGGATTGATGGTGACTATTTGATTGATTGGCCTTTGGAAAAGGAATAACATCCAAGTAACACAACAGCAATAGCCTTTTAATTTGATTTAGTCTATGGAAGCAATTTTTAATATAATTATTATATTGAACTAAAATAATTCACAAAAGAGATTTATTTCAGTTCAATACAATCTTTTAAAATCTAATGAAAATGTATCCTAATACACTAGAGATGTTTGACTTAAGTCAAACATCTTAATTTTTCAGCGTAAAGTTTGAAAAGATGTGCAACTATCTTTTCTTCATCACCATCGAAATCAACACCATAAGCAGCTTCAACCGCAACATCATTAGCTTTATGCGCAGCAAGCAAATCAGACGGCATCTTATCAGGATTATATAACTCGGCCAATGATTGATTAGAGTATTTAGATCTTGTGTCAAGAATTGCTTTTGCAGTCTTTTCAATAGCATCCTTTTGTTCAACAGTCGCTTCGGGCCATACAAAATTGTTATAAACAATAGTATTGGAGTAGCTATAGTCACTCTTAAGTCGACCTGCTACAGTTCTCATCCATGCATTTTGAAATTGACTGTTAATTACTCCAAAATCATACAACGTAGCATCATCGATAAAAAATAACTTATTGCCAGGAATTAGCCCGTTATTTACAAATCCCGTAGGAACATAAAAACGTCGTTCAGATGAAACTACGGGGATTACAATGAAATTTTCACTGGTTGGTTCTTTTATCTCATCAAATAACCATGAAGTTTCTGCTTTTTTACGGGTTGCAGCTTTACTTGATGCAAGACGCATTTCTCGCACAGCTTCCACACGTTTAGATACCAAAGGTAGGCCTGCTAACTCAGATGGTGTGATTCCCACCATCCAAAGACAGAAGCGCTCTTTATTATTTATAAATTCATTACCCATCGAGAATGGCTTAATCCATTTCTCTGCCGCAGGTTCCTCTAAAAGAAGCTTGTCTCTTTCATAAGGTTCCAGAATCAGGTTTCCGGCATCAGAAGGCTTACCACCACCGATCATGGGAGGTATATTACAAATTGGCTTGTTTCTCTTATCTATAAAAATGTTAGGTCCGTCCATTAGGTAACCATTGATGTTAGAGCATAATTTTTTAACACCATCTCTAAGATATAGTGTTTTATTTTGATATCCAAAACGTGAGAAACCAATAATTACCACGTAAACATGAGCTTGAATAGAAGCCTCAGAACTCCATACAAACGTTTGCCATGCAAAATCAATATGGATACCACTGTTAAACAATGGCTCCCATACAGGCTGTACTTGTTGCCCTTGGCAGATTGAGTTAGTTGATACAAATGCGCAGTGAATCGGAAAATTGGAAATGTAATCAGCTGCCTTCTTATACCAACAAGCTACATAATCAACAGTTTTCACCTTACCGAATAAGCTTGCTCGATCTTTTTGTTGTTCCGCAGAGTGATTAGAATAACCAACAAAAGGAGGATTACCCATAATGTAGTTGCATTCACTTGCTAGCAATACGCTATTCCAGTCAATACGGAGAGCATTGCCTTCAACAATATGAGCTTTTTCACTTAATGGGAAGTCATCACCACCAGCATCGTAGAACATTGATGTTTCACCGTTTGCTTTAAGGCGACTAATCCAAAGTGCAGTCTCAGCAACCGTTACAGCAAAATCATTAATCTCAATGCCATAGAACTGATTCAAAGAAACGCGTTTTCCTGTTTCTTCTTCATCTCCTAGGCTAAAGCCAGTCTGGCCTTTTCTAAGCTCATTAAGAACCGTATCTTCCAACTTACGAAGGCAAGTGTAGGTCTCGGTAAGGAAGTTGCCTGAGCCACAAGCAGGATCAAAGAAAGTAAGAGAGCAGATTTTCTCATGGAAACGCTTAAGAGCATTTTCACGTTTACGGGGAGTTGTTCCCTCTTCTGTACAGATGGACTTAAGCTCTTCTTTAAGGTCATCTAAAAAGAGTGGATCAATTACCTTATGAATGTTTTCTGGTGAGGTATAGTGCATGCCACCGGAACGTCTAGTCTCTGGATTCAGAGTTGACTCAAAAATTCCACCAAAGATAGTAGGGCTAATCTGTGACCAATTAATATGGGAAGAAACTTCATCCAACAAGAAGCTCTTTGTTTCATCTGTAAAATTAGGAATCTCAGAGTCATCTCTAAAAAGTCCACCGTTTACATAAGGAAATGCCTTTACTTCAAGATCGTACGGATCTCGATCAGACAAATTAGTATCTAATGCATGGAACAGGTTCTTTAGTGCCGTTCTGATTCTATTTGCTGGAACATCTTTCAGATAGTTATAGAAAGCGTCTTTTCCAAAGAGTCCTGCATCTTCGCAATATAAACAAAATACTAGACGTACGCAAAGTACGTTTAATGCATGCATTGACTCTTCTGAATCAGGGTCAATATATCCTTCACGCAGTTTGTCATAGAGCTTTCCAATAAGATCTCCTGCTTTAATGGATACCGTCTTTTCTTTTTCAAGACGGCTGTTAGTGGGGTCATTGATAAAAGCAAGATACTCTGGATGGCTTGCAAGCTCATCAAGAGTGAACTCGAATGCATTATTAGGAAGTTGCGACCTTCCGTGTGCATCACGATCATACACTCTAAAGGTAGAGAAATTACACGTAATGACGAAGCGAGGCTGCTCTAGCCTAGGAAGCTCGTCAACATAATCAAGTGCTTGGGTTAAAGGTGTCTTTTGTTTACCTTGACGGAGTTCTTCTTTGTCTAAATCAATACCAAGAGCCTTTTGTTCAATTAAAACTCCAGCGTCAGGAATCCATACATCAATAAATCCACCAGATGAGACGTGAAATTCAAAGAGAACGTCATCTACCTTGAGATAACCAATAGTGCGTAAGAGCTGTAGCCAGAATTGCTGAGTATCTCCTTTTTCATAACCCCTGCCTTGCCAGCGGGAGACAAATTCTAGAAGCTCTTTCTTATCACAAGGCATATTCCGCTCACTCTCAGACGATTGCTCTAATTAGCTAATTCAACACTAACTAATTGTAAAAAATTACATTATATTAGGCTACGCATTTTCAATTATAAATAGCGCTTATTACTGCAGAGTAATCAATCAAATACAAGTGCAGCTACCTTAACTACTCCCTTGTGCCTGTAAACACGAAGTCTCGGTTAGCGATGTGGGCAATGCCTTGAATGGTATTACCCTCAACAGAGCCGCCAACAGCAAAGATAACAGGACCCACAAAAGACTCAAGCTTGCCGCCAAAGGTAAACGAGTTGTCGGTAACCTTACCGTTCTCAATATCAATCTGAACACCCATGGCAGTTAGAGAGCCGGTAAGTTTCTCACCAGATGTGATGAGTACAGCAGTGCCCTCTTTGGCTCCAACAGGAGAATCCATTTGAATCTTGTATGTTCCGTCGATCATGATGCCTCTATTCTTCCCAAGCGTTATGCCTGGCGTTTTATTAAATTACAGCCGATGATTTTGCTGAAGCTCAGTCGAACGGCTGCGTTGAAGCCAAGCGAGTGACCGTGTCGAAACCGGACGATGAGCTACATTGAAACCAATTGCTGGTTGCACGCCTCTATTCTACCTAAGAACTGCAAACGATAGATGTGGTTTCTCGCCAAGAAGTGATTTGTAGGATTTAAATAAAAGTCGAAAACTTTTCAAACGAATGTCTGACAGAAACTTTCTAGGGTATAGGGATGGTAGACAGTTCGCGTGGCATTTCTCGCCACGCTTGTAGAAAGGATAGTCCAATGGACATTTCGCAGGTAAAGAACGTTGTTGTTGCCGGTGGCGGCGTGCTGGGCAGCCAGATTGCATTCCAGACTGCTTATCGCGGCTACAAAACCACCATTTGGCTGAGGTCCGAGGCTTCAATTGAGCGCGCTCGT
The DNA here is from genome assembly GCF_000024225.1 of Lancefieldella parvula DSM 20469. Lineage (NCBI taxonomy): Bacteria > Bacillati > Actinomycetota > Coriobacteriia > Coriobacteriales > Atopobiaceae > Lancefieldella > Lancefieldella parvula. The sequence continues at coordinate 201,086 of NC_013203.1, read as the reverse complement.
CCAAAGATTGAGCACCTCAGAGAGGTATATCTGAACACTCTTGAGGCTATGAAGACCAATCCTAAGGCTTACGCTTACGGTCTTATTGCTCAGGACGAGATTACTCCAGAGAAACTCGACCAGCTTAAAGAGCAGGTAGAGCGCGCATACAGCAACCTCAAGCTCACCTCCGATTGGGACGAGGCTTTTGGTGACGCAGACTTTGTCATCGAGTCTGTCGCAGAGAATCCAGAGCAGAAGATTGAGTTCTACACCGAGCTAGCCAAGCATCTGCCCGAGAAGACTATTGTTGCAACCAACAGCTCAACCATGATTCCAAGCATGTTTGCCGCAGCTACTGGTCGTCCCGAGAAGTACCTGGCTCTCCACTTTGCTAACGAGATCTGGCGTAACCCAATTGGCGAGGTAATGGGTCACGCAGGCACCGCTCAAGAGAACTTTGACATGGTCGTCAAATTTGCAGCAAGCATTCGTATGATTCCAGTCAAGGTCCTGAAGGAGCAGCCTGGTTACCTACTGAACTCCATGCTGGTACCTCTTCTGGTTTCCGCTGAACAGCTCTGGGCTAACGGCGTCGGTGACGTCGAGGACATCGACAGGGCTTGGCGCATTGGCACTGGCTCTCCAAAGGGTCCATTCCAGATTCTGGACATCATTGGCTTGGTCACCGCATACAACGTTGCTCTAATGAACCCTGCAGCTAAAGACCCAGAGTCTGTACAGGGTCGTATTGTTGCGCTTCTCAAGGAGAAGATTGACAAGGGCGAGACGGGCGTTGCTGCTGGCAAAGGCTTCTACGAGTACAAGTAAGGCTCGGGCACGCGCGGGGCGCTTGCGTGCTGGAGCGCAAGTTCTGATCGCAAAGCAATTTCAACCCGGCATCCATTTCGTTTGGATGCCGGGTTTCTTGTGCGGAAACGCTGCTAGTAGACGGGGTTTCTCGCCAAATGGACGGCGGAAGTTAAGTGCAAGCCTGATTCCTGCAAAGAATCTGTAAATTCTGCCTGAAAACATCAAAGAATCTGTGGATTTGCCTGTTTTTGCAAAAGAATCGGTGACTCAAATACAGATTCTTTGCACATTTCAGGCGGGATAAGGCAGGATAAAAGTAGACAATCTGGTGGCACTACAAATTCTCTACACGTAAAAAGCCCTTCTCGCCAGATAACGAGAAGGGCTTTGTTTATACGATGGTCCTCAGCGATTCTTCGGAACACGGTAACGTACACCGAGGTCACAAGTGCTTACTTCAAGAACTCCTTAACGGATACGAGAACGCTTGGAGTATCCAGGCCGTACTTAGCAAGAACCTGAAGTGCTGGTCCGGACTCGCCATAGGTATCCTGGACGCCGATGACCTTGACTGGAACAGGGGTATTCTCGGAAAGAGCCTGACAAACTGCACTACCCAAACCACCAATGACGGAATGCTCCTCAATAGTCACAACCTTGCCAGTCTTTGTTGCAGAAGCGGCGATCAGCTTGGTATCCAGAGGCTTAATGGTGTGGATGTTGATGACCTCAGCGTTGACACCCTCTGCTGCCAGCTGCTCGGCCACCTCAAGAGCCACGGGAACCATAAGGCCACAGGCTACCAGCGTAACGTCAGTACCCTCCTTAAGGACAATGCCTTTGCCAAGCTCAAAGTGGTAATCAGGGTTGGTGTTGAACACAGGAACAGGAAGGCGACCAAAGCGCATGTAGACAGGACCGTCATGGTCGTAAGCAGCCTTGACAGCGGCTTCGGCCTCAACAGCGTCGGATGGGATGATAACCGTCATGCCAGGGATGGTACGCATAACAGCAATATCCTCGTTGCACTGGTGAGTGGCGCCGTCCTCTCCTACCGAGAGTCCTCCGTGAGTAGCGCCAATCTTAACGTTCAGGTGAGGATAACCTACCGAATTTCTAATCTGCTCAAACGCACGGCCAGAAGTGAACATTGCAAACGAAGTTGCAAAGACCTTGTGACCAGTAGCTGCAACACCGGCTGCCATACCAATCATATTAGCCTCAGCAATGCCGCAGTCCACAAAACGATTAGGATACTCCTCGCCGTACTTTCCGGAGCGAGTAGCCTCTGCCAAGTCAGCGTCGAAGACCAAAAGGTCATCGTGCTCTTTACCAAGTTCAATCAGAGCTTTTCCGTATGCCTCTCTGGTGGCAATCTTCTGTACGTCTGCCATGTTATGCCACCTCTCCCTCAAGCTCTTTCATAGCCTGCTCGTATTGCTCCTGGTTAGGAGCCTTGCCGTGCCAGCCTACCTGGTTCTCCATGAAGGAGACGCCTTTGCCCTTTACGGTGTGGGCGATAATAACGGTCGGCTGACCCTTAATGGTACGAGCCTCAGCAAATGCCGCTGCAAGCTGATCAAAGTCGTGTCCATCCGCCACTTCAATAACGTGGAATTTAAACGCCTTGAACTTCTCGCCAATTGGCTGCGGCGTGTTAATCTGCTCAAGTGTGCCATCAAGCTGCAGATTGTTGTTATCAACAATAAGCGTGAGGTTATCAAGCTGGTGGTTGCCTGCAAACATTGCGGCCTCCCAGACCTGACCCTCCTCAATCTCACCGTCGCCCAGAAGTGCATAGACGCGATAGTCCTTGTTGAACTTCTTGCCGGCAAGCGCCATACCAACGGCAGTGGAGACACCCTGGCCCAGAGAGCCGGTGCTCATGTCAACGCCGGGGGTATCGTTCATGTTGGGGTGACCTTGAAGGCGCGAATTGAGCGCACGGAAGGTCTTGAGCTCCTCCTTGGGGAAGAAGCCGCGCTCGGCCAAAACGCCGTAAAGCGCTGGCGTAACGTGACCCTTTGAGAGCACAAAGCGGTCCCTGCAGCAGCAATTTGGCTTGGTGGGGTCTACATGCATCTCTTTGAAATAGAGATACGTCAAGATTTCTGTTGCAGAAAGCGAGCCACCGGGATGTCCGGATTTGGCCGTAAAAACCTGCGTGAGGATGCTTTTGCGCACCTCACGAGCAACCTGTTTAAGGTCGACGTCCATGTAATTTCCTTTCACGTGCTACGTGCGCTTCTGCGCGGCGTGCAAGTGCGCCGCATGTGAGTGCGCGCCATATGCGAGTCGGTGCCGCGTAAGGGAACCGCGCTTACAGGCCAAATTTCTCGGTAAGCTTTTCCTTCATTTCGTCTTTATCAAGAATGTTGGAGAGAATGATTTTCTCGCTATCTGGAATATCAGCGATAAAATCTTCGAGATCGCGAGCAACAATGAAGAGGTCAGCTGCACCAGGAGTAACGTCGGAAACCGTTGAGTGCTCAACCTCAACTCCACTTATGCCCAGCTCGTTTAAAACATCCTGGATTTGCATCTCAACCATAAGGCTGGAGCCAAGTCCACTTCCGCAACAACAAAGAATTTTCTGGATAGCCATACATGCCCCTTTCAATTCACCACACATGATATGTGGGTTTACGTGGATTTTTCTGAGTTAAAAGTCGAGCCCCATCCAAGGACGAGGCCCGACCTAGATACCTAAATATTACCCTCATTCATTGCAGTTGCCTCGATGTTTAGCTGCAATTCTGTGAGCGGATTACTACTCGGACTTCTGCTCTACTGCCTTCTTAGGAGCAACAAAGTTGAAGATGATTGGAAGACAGAAGCAAAGAACGCAAATACCAGTAAGAATTGCACCCTGAACGTTCAAGGCAACGTTACCAAAGATCAGAGCCATGACGGAGAAGTCAGCGTCTGAGAAGGTAGCGGAAGTGAAGCCCATGAGGGTGAAGACTGGCATGCACAGTGCAGGCAGGAAGGTAATAAGCAAGCCATGAACAAATGCGCCGGCGATGCAGCCCTTGATGCCGCCCTCTGCGTTACCAAAAACGCCTGCAGTTGCGCCACAGAAGAAATGAGGAACAACGCCTGGGAGAATCAGAGCAACAGCAGCAATCTGTGCGTTAATAACACCAAGAATAAGCAGGCCAAGGATGCCACCAACAAAGGAGCTCAAAAAGCCGATAATAACGGCGTTTGGAGCATAGGTAAATGCGATTGGACAGTCAATTGCAGGCTTTGCGCCAGGAACAAGCTTCTGAGCAATACCCTTAAATGCAGGAACAATCTCGCCAATAATCAGGCGGACACCAGACAAAATGATGTAAACACCGCCAGCAAAGGAGAGACCGCGAGTAAATGCCCAAACAATCCAATTTGTGGTGGTCTCAGTACCAATGTTCAACAGGTCAGCGAGATGCTGGAAACCAGCATACTGTGGGTTAGAAGCAAACTCTGCCGCAGTAGTTCCTGCAGGTACCATGGTTAAAAGGCCACGGCTGACAGCAACGCCAGTAATAACCATAAACATAATAATCATGGTCAGACCAATAGAAACGGTGTTGTCGCGCAGGAAGATAAGACGCTTGGAGAACTTGATATTCTCGGTGCTATTCTCGCGATCGGAAGCAAAAAGCTTACCTACCATACCAGCAAGCCAATAGCCAACGCCACCAAAATGACCAAGAGCAACTGAATCACTACCAGTAACCTTGCGCATAGTTGGCTGGCAGTAAGCAGGAGACAGAACCATAATCAGAGCAAGCAGGCATGCGCCGGAGATGTAGAGCATCCAGCCAGAAAGGCCGCCGACGTGCAGGATGATAGCAAGCATGGCTGCCATGTAAAGGGTGTGATGACCGGTGAGGAAGATGTAATTAAAGCGAGAAAAACGTGCGAGAACAATGTTCAGGACCATACCGATACACATGATGATTGCGGTTGCCTGACCAAACTCACCAAGTGCCAAGGAAACAACGGCTTCATTGTTTGGAACAACGCCCTGCATGTCAAAAGCGAAGTTGAAGATTTCGCCAAAGGCAAGGAGAGAGCCGGACTGCAAGAAACTTGCACCTGCAGAAAGAACAAGGAAGCCAACGATGGTTTTAAGGGTACCTTTAATAAGGTCCTCAACAGGCTTCTTCTGGAGTGCCAAACCTAGCAAGGCAACTAGGCCAACTAGGATGGCTGGTGTTGATAGCACGTTTACAAAAAACTCAACAACAGGCATATAAAACCCCTTTCAACAAAATGCGCGCTGCATCCTGAAGGAACTGCATTCCGAACGAACAGATATACGCCACTGGTGCTCATCGCGATTACACCACAGTTATGCTCTAAGTGCTCGTCCCTTCATGTAAGCAATACCAATAACTGATTGTAGTCTATTTGTGTTTATTTTGTGCAAAATTATTTATGTTTTGCTAAAGAAAAACGTTCATAACATTCATTTTGTTCATATGATATTGAAGTAAAGTTCAAAAAAATAAGGCTCCTATACGAGATAAGCCATCGCACCTGATTTCTTCAAAAATCTGTATTTTTTGCAAAGCATCAAGTATTAAAAGTTAAAAAGTTTGATGAAAAAATGGTCGGGTTGACTGGATTTGAACCAGCGACCTCTCGGTCCCGAACCGAGCGCTCTACCAAGCTGAGCCACAACCCGAATCACTTACCTGCTGCCTTTAAGACAACAGCAATATGCGCGCCATGATGCACACAAAATGTGTGCATCAAACATGCTTACCACACGATAACGCAAACGTCACTTTAGCAGAAATCGCACGACAATGCGAGAAATAGGTAGCCAATGTGTTGTGTGAATAATATGCAACTACAACTCACATTGAGTGGAATAGCCCCGCCATCCCATTGCCTTAGCAGCGTCAGCAATAGCGTCCGCTGCATCCTGAGACTCGCAAAGTGCAAACGAACTACTACCAGAACCCGAGACTTGAGCCCCAAGAACACCTGGCTGCTGTTTAAGCCAAGCTTCAACCTCAGCAACATGCGGTTCAAGTATTTTTGCAGCTGGCGCCAGATTATTAAACAGTAAATCAGCTACCTGTTGGACGGTTTTCTCGCCAGAAGTAAACAATGAAGCGAGTGCTTCATACGATGCTGGTGGCTCTGGAGCAACATCAAACTGATCATAGGCGGCCTGTGTCAAAATACCCTTTTCTGCAGGTAATACAATGACAAGCGGTGCGTCACATGTAGGTGTATAAGCCTCTTCCAGCGTATCGCCAGCACCAAGCATAAGAGAAGGACGCGGATCCAAGAAGAACGGTACATCGGCTCCAACAGACTTTGCCACATCAACTACCAGCGGATCTAACGAGTCAACCCCCCAACGCTCAGCAAGCAAGCGCAACGTTGCAGCTGCATCGGCAGACGATCCACCTAAACCGGCTTTCTCGGGAATGTGTACATGCACGTCAATAGAGACATCAGGAGAAATTCCCAGCTTGTGCGCTAAAAGTACAGCTGCTTTCCACGTGGTTGTACGTTCAGGTATAACGCAGAGTGTAGGATCGTGCGTTACCGTAAGCTCCGGTGCATCGTTAACCGTAACGGTGTCGTAGATGGCCACGGGAACCATAAGTGAATCAACTTTATGATAGCCTCGCTGATTTTTCTGAGTATGAATACCCAGATGAAGATTAATCTTGCAAGGAACTTGTGCGGATTGACGTCCACTATAAGACGTAGAAGCAGTCATAAGAGTACTATTCACTAGATAGTGCTACTAATTACTCTTCAAACTCAAAATCAAACAGACGCTCGCCAGTTTCAACGTCAAAAAGTTCAACCGTACCGGTCAAAACATCAACGTACTGATAAGACTGACGTGCAGTACGACCGCGACGCTCGCCAACTTCTACAATAAATAAAGATGGATGAGCATTCACCAGAACGCCGGTCCGTTCAATAATGCGAGAACGTCCCATATTAGCTTTAACCTTAATTTTTTGACCCTGAAGCTCAAGAAGCTTCTGATGAATCTCATCAACACGATTAACTGGCGGAATCTCGTTTTCCATCTATCCTCCAAGTTAATTGGAACTTCCTGGACTCAACACACGAAAAGCCTTATAGGAATTTTGTCCCAATCAACAAACAATAGTCACAGTAGCCAAGTTTCCACTATACGTGCTCGCGAACAAAATCTCAAGCTGTACAAAAAATGACACGAGAAGAACACGGGCATGTTGTCATTACCGTGGGTTTCTCGCCATAAAGCTTTATTTGCGATTTCCTTTTAAAAAAGCACACCTACTGAGCAGGACAGAGTGAAAGTGCCGCCTCGTCAGCAATAACAGTGCAATTGGTATGGAGCTGCAAGATGGATGCAGGACACTGAGGTGTGATAGAGCCGTAACACATGTCATAGACGGCCTGAGCCTTATCCTCACCGTTTGCAACAACCAAAATACTACGAGCAGACATAATGGTCTGTACTCCCATGGTATACGCCTGTCGAGGGACATCCTCCATGCGGTCAAACAAGCGACTATTTGCCTGAATAGTGCTCTCAGTAAGATCAACGCAATGCGTACCCTTAGAGAAATGATCGTCTGGTTCATTGAAGCCAATGTGACCATTGTGACCAATACCAAGAAGCTGAAGATCAGGATATCCTGCCGCAGCAACAAGAGCGTCATACTCAGAGCAAGCTTCTGCAACATTAGGATTTGATCCGTCAGGCACATGAGTATTCTCAATATCAATATTTACCAGGTCAAAAAGATTCTTACGCATAAAATAATGATAGCTTTGAGGATCTTCATGAGAAAGCCCACGATACTCGTCGAGGTTGTACGTAGAAACTTGCGAGAAATCCAAATCGCCCTTCTTATTCCACTCGGCAAGCTGCGTATATGTTCCAATTGGTGTGGAACCAGTTGCCAAACCAAGAATGCAATTTGGTTTTAGAATAATTTGAGCGGAAATAACATTTGCTGCCTTTCTACTCATGTCCTCGTAATCACGTGTACGAACAATCCTCATGCTTACCTCCATAAATGAAGTGTTTTGCATTGCCATAAACATTGCAAAACAGCACTCAATGCTTCTATTTTCAATACCTTAATTTTGGTATCGCAATTCTCAATGACACTCAGTTTATCATGTGAAACAGCTGATTGAACTACCGCTCATCGACTTAATGAAGAATTTGCTCTGAGAGATTTTGCAGTGCATGGAAACGGTGGGAAATAGCATTTTTCTGATTGGGAGAAAGTTCTGCCATAGCTTTACCTGGTGCATCATTCGGCCAAAACAGCGGGTCGTAACCAAAACCATTGCAGCCCTTTGGCTCATGACCAATAACGCCTTCACAGTCTCCCTCACCTACAAGTACGCGACCGTCACGATATACGAGGGCAACAGTTGAGTGAAAGCGTGCAGTACGCTCAGCGTCTGCAACATCAGCAAGCTCAGCCAACAGTTTCTTATTGTTAGCGGCGTCATTACCATGCTCTCCTGCATAACGTGCAGAATAAATTCCAGGAGCGCCATCAAGAGCATCTACGCAAAGACCAGAGTCATCAGCAATAGCTGCTACACAATCTACCTCATCAAGTGCAGCCATTGCTTTAATTAACGCATTATCACGAAAAGTCTTTCCGTTTTCTTCTGGATCAGGAAAATCACCCAGTTGACCAAGGGCAACAAAACTTATACCAGGCATAACTTTAGAAAGAATTGCCTCAATCTCAACTAACTTATGAGTGTTTCCCGTTGCCACAACTATGGTCTTGTTGGGATCAAATACAGCCTTAGTATTCTGGTTAGTAGCGTTATCCTGACTCATGCTTACTCCCTAAATCCAGTAACTTGGTTTTGCAGCTCAACAAGATGAGCAATTCCTGCCTGGCCAACATCTAAAAGTTGATTGAGTTTCTCGCGATCAAACGGTCCACCTTCGCCCGTACCTTGAACCTCAATAATCTGGCCAGACTCGGTACCTACAAGATTCATATCAATATCTGCATGTGAGTCTTCAGGATAGTCCAGGTCAAGCAACACTTGTCCATCAACTACGCCCATCGAAATTGCCGCTACTTGACCTGTAAGGGGAAGTCTGGACAAGACGTCCTTCTCGACAAGCGAAAAAAGCGCATCATGAAGCGCCACCCACGCACCGGTTATACTGGCAGTTCGAGTGCCACCGTCTGCTTGGAGAACATCGCAGTCAAGCGTAATGGTGTACTCGCCAAGACGATTCAGGTCCACAACAGAACGCAGGGAGCGCCCGATAAGACGTTCAATCTCCATAGAGCGACCTTTACGGTTGGCGCGCTCTCGCTTAGTACGCTGATTTGTTGATGCTGGTAGCATTGCGTATTCCGCAGTCACCCAACCAGCACGAGAAGCACGACGCCAGGCGGGAACTCCTTCTTCAATGGTGGCCGCACAAAGCACACGCGTATCACCAAAGCTAACCAAACAAGATCCATCAGCATTCTTCATAAGATTTCGTTCTAACGTAACCGGTCGTATCTGGTCCCACGCACGATTATACGAACGTAAAGGTTGCGAAGAAGCGTTAGATTGCAGCGTAGAGTCAGACTTCATAGCGTTCCTTTTCACATCTGCATAAAAAGCAGTCAATTCTTTTTAAAACGCCTCTAGTATACCTGTCTGTACGCCACCCTCTGAAACACTTTATTGTTGCTCTTGTTGGTATTGCTTTGTTCTACTTATTGGTATTTGTTGCCACTACCTTTAATGCAATTACTAAATATGCATTGATAATGCGTTCTTTTTTGCTCCGATATACGTAATAAAGAAATACACTACAAAACCAAAAAGTGTGAGTAATGCAACAGGCCAAATACTTGGCTCAATGGCAGTTTGGAACATTTCTACGCTCATAAAACGAATAACATTAAGTCCAAAAATTGCATGGATCACGGTAAAAATACCCGGGAGCAAAAAATTGCACAGTACGCCAGTGAGCAAACTTTTTGAAAGTATTTCTCGAGAAGCTCCTAATTCATACAGCTTGTAATACCTCTCTTTATTATCTGCAGCAAGTGAAAGCTGTTGGACTGCCAAGATGACAGAAGAAAATACAAGTAACACAACCGCATAAAAAGAGCAGGTAAATACAATAACGCCAAAAGGTCCAGAAACATCCGAAGCACTCATATCCTGTGAAGAAATTACCTCAAAAATTTGAGTACGAAGAACAACGGCAAAGACAAACATGCACATACCTACAGAAGATAGGGCTGCTGAACACGTCATAGCTTTGGAAGCGTTGCGTGCGACACCTTCAGCTTGACGCACAGAAAATGCGGTTAAACCTCGATACCATATACCTGGAATTTTCTTAAGAATACGTGGAAGTAACACAAGTGTTGAGCGGAATACAAAAAATGATCCAAAAATGGCACAGGCACCAAAGGGAATCATGAAACCAATAAAGGCAAACGGAGCCTGAGCACACACAACATAAACAATTGCCAGCAACAAAACGCCTATACATGCGTCAAAAATTGCTCGTGAAATTGAAAGTGGTTTTGATGAATCATTTTCTTTTTTTGCAGACATCATCTGCAATAACGTAGACTTCTTTAAGATGCGTTTACTACCCCGAGAGAGCACGAGCATTGTTATAAAAAATATTATTGTTGTCACAATGGCACCCAATGGAGAAGCAACAACAACAAATTTCATTGGTAGTGCGTACGACCAGCTTACAATCATTTCTACAAATGGCGAAATAGCAATACCTATTACAATTCCACCAATGAGCGCACTTCCTGAAACCAGAATAGTTTCATATCGCAATATCCTAATGACATCTTTCTTTTCGAGACCTGCCAACTCATATTGAGCAAATTCAGGAAGACGCCGACGAATCAAAAATTTATTTGCGTATGACGTAACATTCAAAAACACCAAAAAAGGCAAAATACCAAATGCCAGGCTATAATTTGCCTCCGCAACAAAAAGTGAACGGACCGATTCGTCATTCACCAAGGCAAACAAATAATCCCCAGACGCTGCATATGAATACATAAGGCAAGCACCCGTTGCCAATGCAGCAAAATAAACCCCAAAGTCGCTAAGATTACGGCGTACATTTCCGACTGCAATTTTTGTTAACAAATTCATAGTATGTTGCCCTTACTCTGTTGGATTTAACAACATCGTCTTTATTTTTATCTGCATTTTTATAATGCGCCACATACCTAATTGATACCATCGAACTAACTTACAAAAAGGTGACGATTTTATAAGAAAAAAGCAGTCGATAAAAAAGCGGCACCCGAAGGCGCCGCATGAAATTCTATGGTGGGCGATGAGAGATTTGAACTCCCGGCCTTGTGCGTGTAAAGCACCTGCGCTAGCCACTGCGCCAATCGCCCATGACTGTAGAAGTTTATCACAGGTTTTGTAGTTCTCAGGCGGCAATCATAAATTCAACGCTTTCATTTGTTCTACTTCTGCACGAACCGCCGCGCCATCCAATTTGGCCAATGGTGTTGACGTACGTTTTGCGAGAACACACGCTGTACCCATAGCATCTCCCATATCGGTCACCGTTGGAATAATGCGAACACTTGCCTGCATCAAAAAAGTCGTAGAGATACAACGACCAATAACACCCAGGTTGCTGATATGTTTGGTGACCATCGAACGGAACGGAATCTCGTAATAGTCACCTTGTTTGTACGTATTTTTATGGAAGAGTCCACCCTTATTGGAGTGAACATCAATGTACCAATCGCCACGAACAAGACCGTCATCAAATCGGGCCTGGTTAACGTAATCCTCTTCAGTCAACATTACCTGGCCTTCAACGCGCCAGCTCTCACGAACACCCAAAAGTGAAGCCTGCTCCATAAGATAGCTTTGTTCAAATCCAGGCATCATACGCTGCAGGAAAGTAACAAGCCGGCGAATGCGGGCGTGAGCTTCAATCGTTGCATTGGAACGTGCAGCTCCCGTAGTGTTTGTACGCATACTTGCAATATGTGGGCAGTTTAATGCCATGCAACCTGGTTTTCCGGGAAGCGAGAAAATCTGATAGTAGCGCAAGTCCTCTTCTTCAAGAATGCCTGCTTCAATTCCCTCGCGGAACTTTGGCTCCAGCTTAAAATTTTTACCCGCAACCATTGCAGACTCAAAGAAATATCCATCAACTAATGGTGAGAAGTGATCATCAAGCGAAAGCACGTAATCCCTATAACGCTCAACATCAATACCACCCATGGTAAAACGCAGGCTGCAAACCTGATTAATGCCATCCTTATCACCAGCTGCAACTGGTACGCCAGCAGCTCTGGACAAAACCGCATCGCCAGATGCATCAATCCACGTTTGAGCAGCTACTGCAATCAGGCCCTCGGTTGAGGCGAGAATTGCATGCGTAATGGTTTTCTCGCCATCAGAATCAGATAAAACTACAGCTACAAGAGACGTATCGTAGAGAATCTGACCGTCCTTAGCAGCGTAAAGCTGCTCATATACTTCTCCCAAGCGCTCAGGAGCAAACCAAATCATGGTAGTGTAATTATCACGCGTAGCGTCACCTGAAGCCAAAAGCTCTTGCTCAATGGAAGAAAGAACAGGCAGGTGACGGACATACGTAGGCATCATCGGGCATACAAGCGCTCGTGTAGCAGATCCTCCTAGCAAGTTTGACTTATCCACAATGAGCGTTGAAAGACCTTCATTAACACAGCGAATTCCACAGGCAGAACCAGAAACACCGCCGCCAATAATAACTACATCAAAACTTCCAACAACAGGAATTCGTAGGTTATTCCAGGTAATTTCTTTATGAATCATTGCTTCCTCCTGTGTCAGAAACGCTATTTAAGCCAGAAGAGCTATTTAATAAACCATAGTAAGTGTTAGTAAATGCGTGCGCTGCAATTTCAGATAGTGCATGAATGCCCGTTTTTCCCAACTTAAAAGGACCAATGGTAAACAGTGGAACGGTATATTCTTTGCTCGTTAATCCAAGTCGAGTTGTCTCCAAAACATGAAAAAACTCATGCATCAAAATAAGATTTTGAGCTTCATGCAAGTCAAGTTGATTTTGTTTTGCCCACAGCGCGCATGACTGCTCGTAGAGTGTGATTTCTTTTGTACCAGAAACGTAATCACTGAAATAGCGCTGGTTTCCATATACGCAATCAATATCTTTTTTGATAATAGTCATACCTGCATCTTTACAAATTTGAAAGAAGTCACTTTGACCATTTGACTCTTCAAACACCATATGTGCAGCACACTCGCCCTTTGACCAAGCTAAATCAACTATGCGTTTTTTATCCTCCTCAGGAATCCGCATAACATAGCGATCCCACGAGAGCTCTTTAAGAGCAAGCTCACGAGTTGGAAAAGGAAACCGTGAAGCAGAATCAGAAATAGACTCCGCTTCAAGGTTTGCCGATTTTCTCGCCAGAGTGTGTTTTGCGTTCTGCATGTCAGTCTAATCGCCCAAACGAAGTGTGGCAGCAATAATAACAGGCTCGTCAGATGAATAACCGCCCAGCTCTACCGCTGCAAGGCTCAAGATCTGCTCAAGCGAAGTCATTCCAGAAAGGTCGATGATACGCTTACCCACCACAACATAGACGTTTGGCAGATTAGCGCCGCCATCGTTGTATACAGTTAAGTCCTCTACCAGCGCTGTTACGCCCTTACGCCATGAACTAATAGTTTCTTGAAGCACCTCAGCATTAGGACGCTGAAGTCTAATAACGCCCTCGGAATCAATAAGACGAAGAGCAGTGCGTTTCTTGGTGAGAAGACCAAAGAGCTTCTTTTCTGTAGTGGTTGCGGTATAGGCAAAGAGCTCGGAAGAATGAGCAACCTCAGAAACGTTTTCTGCACCCTCGCCAAGATTCTCTATCACAAGTTTCTTAAGCTCATCTGCACTCAGACGTGTGGCATTAACATCTTTACTACGCAGTTCAGTAGCACCAACAGCAATTGCACGGACAACGTGACGCTGTGTATCCACCTCAACAGTAACCTCAACGGTTCCAGGAGCAGCGCCCATCTTGATAGCGCGAGCTTCTGCCTCACGCCTGACGCTAACGATATCATCGTCAGATGGGTTGGTAACGCTACGCTCAACCATGTCACGGACCATTGCAAGAGCAACGCCAATAGTTGAGATAACAGGAGCGTTCTTAGCAATACGGAAGGTATGGCCCATGCTCTTTGCCAAGTGTGACACAACAGTGGAAGCGCCACCGCCACCGCCAACGTAAACGGTTGTACGAGGGTCCATGCCATAGTCTTTCATAAGTTGTTCAGCTACAGCACCGTTCTTCTTTGCGGCAAATGCAAGAACCTGAGCTGCTGCCTCTTCAACACTCACACCCATATTCTCTGCAAGAGGAGCCCATGCCGCACGAGCAGCTTCAACAGAACCGCAAGCATAATCGCCCTCAGGAACAAAGCCCGCAAGATTTGCTGCGCCGGCCATAGTCAAGCAAACACGAAGACCGTCATCACACTCAATAGCTGCGTATTCAGGATCTCCATCCATAGGGCGAACAGCAACCAGACGTGGGTTCACAATCTTTTCTGCGTTGGTGTAAACCTCGTAATCCAGGTTGGCAATGTGGGCAGAACGAGGTCCCACATCAACAGCCTTACCATCAGAAATTTGCACCATAGAACCGCCTCCAATACCAACGGTTCTAACATCCAATGACGAGAGATACGTCTTATGGCCACCAACTTCCGCATACTTAACCATAACCTTGCCATCTTTAACGCAAGAAATATCGGTGGAAGTGCCACCAACCTCAAAGAACAGTCCGTCGGTAAGCTTCTCGTACATCAAAGCACCAGCTACACCAGCTGCGGGACCAGAGAGAATAGTAAGGATTGGACGATGACGAACCTCATCAACGGTCATTACACCACCATCACAACGCATAACCATAAGTGGCGACTCAATACCAGCCTCACGAATACTCTTGTCAGTCATGTTTGCAGCTTCAAGCATCTTTGGCATGATGGATGCATTAACAACTGCTGTACGGGTACGAATAGCCAGACCATAAAGCTTAGAGATGTCATTTGTGGCTGTAGCAGGAAGTTCTCTATCAGAGCATTCTGCAATAACGGCATTCTCGTTAGTTGGATCGTCTACGCTAAATGCTTCAGCTGCAACATAAGAAGTTGAACCATCCGAGAAAAGCTGTTCAATTGCGCTCTTAATGCCGGCTTCAACGTCAGAAGACGTATCTACAAACGCATTTTTGGTACGCAGGAATTTACCGGCAGCAAGTTCAATATCTCCAACATTAGTATCGCTCTTACTTTTAGCGCCCTGAAGGCCACTACCAAGCGTCACAATACCAACCTGAGCTACATCACCCTCAAGTAAAGCATTTGTGGCCTGAGTGGTGCCGTGAGCAATGAAGACAACATCTTCGGGTTTAATGCTATGCTGCTCCATCACATCATGAAGCACCTGCACAATACCTGCAGCAACACCTGCTTCAGCGGTATGCGTGGTAGGCGTTTTAACCGTGCCGATAATTTCGTACGTATCATTGTCGATGGCAACAGCATCGGTAAATGTTCCGCCAACGTCAATTCCAATACGAACTTTCACGTTTCCTCCTCGATATGCAGCAACATATCAGCCGCAAAGATAAAACGAGACGAGAAGACCGCAAAGGATCTTCTCGTCCCAAGGTCAGAGCTTAGAAGTACAGAACACCAGACAGAATTACACCAAAGATGGAAACTACCCAGAGATAAGGGAGCATCTTACGAGTAACAGTGTTGACGTCAACCTCACAGAAGTTTGCAGTCCAAACGTTCTGAGTATTGGTTGGGTCGCCACCTGCCTGGATACGCTCTGCAGCCAGGAATGCACCCATAACAGCAAGAGGATTCAAGGTGTTCAGACCAATGATAAGAGCTGCAATACCAGAACCAAGACCAAACATGTTCATAGGTCCACGATACAAGGCTAATGGCGAGAGAACCGCAAAGAAGATAATGTATGCAATGAGATTCTGTGGCATGATGCCAAGCAGGAATGGATTAAGAACTGCCTTAACCGTTGGATTGGTAACTGCAAGATAGAGAATACCAATACCAACCATCAAAATAATTGCAGGACCAGCGTCGGTAACACCGTCATAGCAGGTCTTTGCCAAAAGATTCATTGCCTTACTAAAGCTCTTAGAAGTAAACAGCAAGCACCACAGAATACCAACGGTAAATGCTGGGGTAACAGGGACCTTCAAGAAAGCAACAAGCACAATAGGAATCAATGGAGTCAGCATTGCAAGACCGCCTGCAACACCAGTAAGCTGCTTAGAGTTGCTCTGCTCAGTAACTGGAGCACTGAAGGCAAACTTAATACCATTACGCTTAAACTCAACAATAATCATGATTAAAGTTGCAATACCAGTTGCAACAGCCAGATATACCTCAAAACCCTGAACCTGAGCAATATCAAGATTGAAGAGCTTAGCAAAAGTTGTCCAGTTAGCAATATTAAGCGCCAGACCAGTGGTGAATGACATCAAGAAGATACATGCTGCACTAGCTGCGGGAACACCAACAGAAATCAAAATTGGCAAAACAATTGAGCCAACCATAATGATTGATCCCAAGCCAGAAAGTGTAGTAAAGAGGACAGCGACCGCAACAGACATAATTAAAGTGATTACCAGGGGCTTATCGCCACCAAGCTCTGCACTCTTCTTAATAATTGTCTCAGTAACGCCAGTCTTGTTCATAAGCTGACCCAACCATGCGCCAAAAATAACAGCCATGATTGCGGCGCCCATGCGAACGGTTCCAGCCTCAAACACTGATGTTAGCCAACCAATTTCTTTTCCGTCGCCATCTTTTCCAAACATTGGAACGCCCGCGATGACACAAATCAAAATAGCCATCAGTGGCAGGGCTAGCAGAGTTGGGATCTTCTTGGTCATCATTAATGCAGCGACAGCTACAAAAACCAAGAGGATCAAAATACCCTGAACCATGTTTCCTCCTTAGGAACACATTGTTTGATAGCAGATGCAGCTATCTCTCCTTAAAATAACCTACACGCACTTCTATAGATGCATGAGCACCATGTTGACGACTTTGATGAGCAGACAAAGTCGAGAAACACCTTTGTTCCAGTGCAGCATATAACGCACTACTTCCCTACAGATACCTTGCTGATTTGCTACGCAGAACTTACTGGATGCCAACCAGAAACAAGCACTCGTTTCCAAAGCTGAACAGTTTCTGGACAAAGACAAACTAATCTAAGGGCAGAAACAGCGTCCTTTAGTAAGTTTCTTGAAGTCATTCTTGTTACTATCAGTTTTGGAAAATTTTCAAACTGAGCAAACTTTTGTGCCAAAATCGCAGGAGTTGACAACGCCTTACTCAGCGCATCTGCCTTAAACGAAGAAGTAGAACTATCTTCTTCAGGCACAGACACAACCACAGCATCAAAGGAAAATAGACTCTGAACTGTACGGACAAGGTTCATTAATTTATCAAGCTGCAGACCATCTGCAGTCACAAGCTGCTGAGTAACATCTGCGTTTAACCCTTCTTTCATAGGAAGGAGGACATTATTGCAAACAACCTGAGCTACTATTCGAGTTCCAAATGAAAGATGAAAATACGAAGCAATATCATCAATGTTGTCTGCACTCTCTACTTGAGACAGTGCAAAATCACTCTGTTCAAACTGCTTCACTACTACCCTAAAAGTACTCTCCAACGCTTGTACCAGAGAAATTGTTGCCGAATCATGTCCCGTCGAATACATAACGGAAAGTTCTGATTCCTGCACGTCTCCTTCAAGCAAAACTCCAATTCCTTTAAGAATTGCTCCATCAACAATAAGGTTTGTAAGAGCAACCTTAGTACCTTCAAGTAGAGTTTCTCCGGAAGGAAATTCCTCTGATAACGTGGTACGAGCCCATTCATTGAGAGCCATGTCAACAAGCACAAGTTCCTGTTTTTGGCGAGAAACCCTAATAAGCCCCAAGAGACCAAACTCTGGAGCAAGTTGCAGAAGCGTCTTTGATCTACCAGCGGTAACTACACGTTCTGAACTTTCCTCAACCAGTTTTGACTGAAGCAAATCGTGAACAATAGTAGTAACGGTACTAGGAGAAAGAGATAATTCACGCGCTAGTTCAACACGAGACAGAGCATTTTTCTCGCATAATGCCTGAATAACTGCGCGTTTATTAGAATATGCAATGTCTTTAGTACTGACGATTGACATGCGCATCCCCTCCTCTCTATTTCTGTCTGTACTACCTTATTTCGACTCTCGAAATAAGTACATCAGATTCAGAAAAGAATGGGATCAACGGTATGAAATTATCGCCAAATGGTCACGTCGAACAATTGAGCAAACAACTGCTCACAAAAGTTACTTCAAGTCATGCGCTTACTGCAGCAACTGATTCTTCCTTGTTATGACAATTCATATTATGCAACAGCTCTTACTACGCCAACTCTTCCAAAATACGACGCATTTCTTTCTGCACACCCTGCTCAGTATTAGGAGCAATAACCTTTGTAGCAATTGTTTTAAGTGCGTAGCGAGCGTTGTCCATAACGTAAGCAGTGCCCGCATAACGCAGCATAGCGTAATCGTTCATAGAATCGCCAAAAACAGCAATCTCATTACGAGAAATGCCGTAATACCTGCGAATCTGCTCAAGTCCTGTAGCCTTGTTCACACCACGAGGTACCACGTCAATCCACGTCTCTCCAGAAGGCATGAACGACAATCTGTCGCCCATCTCACGCTCAAGAATCATGGCCATATCCATAGAGCGAGCCCTAGAATCGCAACAAACAGCAGCCTTGATGATACTAACGTCAGGTGAAGGCGGATCAAATACACGCTCGGCGTTAGGCAAGTCTTTGTCCAACTCACGTACAAACGAACTCTGATCGTCCAGTAGATACGTATGAGTGCGGTCATAAACAACCAAATGAATGCAGTCAAACTCAGACGACAACTCAAACAGTGCTCGAATAGAGGCTGACGAGAAAACCTCGCGGTCGATGACCTCGTTCTCTACATAGACCTGCGTACCAAGAGAAGCCACGTAGTCAATCTTGTCTGCAACCGGCTGAAACAGCCAACGCAGTGTGTCGTAACGACGACCAGAGCTTGCTACAAAGTGAACACCACGTTTGTGCAGCTCTTCAATGAGTTCAAATGTCTCTGGCGGAACCTCGGAATTCTGGTCCAAAAGTGTACCGTCCATGTCCGATGCAATGAGTTTAATCATGCTAGTTCTCCATCATAAAACGGGGAGTCTCCCCTGCTTTTGTCGCGCGCACCAGCTCAAGCAGAGCATGTGCAACACCATCGTCTGCAGATGCACCTACGTGATGCTTTGCTACCTGCTTAACCTCCGGAATTGCATTTGCCACCGCCACTGAGTGCGGAACTTTACTTAAAATCTCAACGTCATTCTCGCCGTCTCCAAAAACGAGTACTTCTTCAGGAGAAATGCCTGTTCTTTCTAGGAGTGTTTCAAACCCAGTCAGCTTAGATATGCCCTTGGGCAGCACATCAAACCACTGTGGAACTACCGACATGGTATACACGTCAGGACAAGCTGCGGCAACTTTCTTTTGGCAGCGCTCCATGTCCTTCTCCGTGCCTGGACAGGCAATTGTTGCGGCGACAAAATCGACGTCATCCGGAACCTGATCAACAATACCCGAGACAAACACCAATTTGCGCTCGTAATCGGCAAGAATGTCTTTGTCCAGCGGACCTACAACATATGCCGGATTGAAGAGGTTGGTCTTCTCGGGATAACAAACCAAGAACATGTTCTTCTCGTCAGCAAGAGCGTCTGCGACACCCTGCAACGTTTTGTGATCAAAGATAGAAAGCGAGATGGTCTTACCTCTGTACAGCACGCGTTTACCCGTTGACATGACTCCCGTTTGCATGCATGCCTCATCAAGGCTGAAAAGACGCATCAACTCAACGTAATCTCGGCCGGTACACGGGCCAAATGCAATGTCCGTTTCTTCAAGGAGCGTGTGAATAGCCTTGCGCGTGAAGTCCGACACACGCCTATTTCCAAAAGGCACTAGCGTGTTGTCCATATCAGATAAAACAAGCTTAATCACAAACGTCCCCCGTTACTGCATGCTGTGTAGCTGGGCAAACGCGACGCGCGTCGCACCCCAAGCGAACGCAGCTCTACACCGAAGCAACTCGAGCCGGCACGACTCCAAACTACGGCGTTGCACTTTTACCTAGTTGAGCTATGCGCCAAGACATCAAAGCGATCAATCTTAAGCAGCACTTGGTCTAGTCCAATCATACCCGAGAGACGTACCTTTGACGTATCTGAAGTCCAAATTAAAAGATCTCTAAATCCAGAACCGCGGCGATCGCCAGCCCACTCCATACGCTTAATGTCCTGGTAATTGATATTAATCTCTGAACCCACAAAAGGAACTATGACCATCTCATCATCAAACAGCGAAACCTTATAACGACTCAAGATGTACCACGCCATAAACATAACAGTTGAAAAAGATGCAAAGAACGCCATAACAATATCTGGGTTTGGTGTAAATACGTTAACGTAGCAGAGCCATCCCAGAATAACCGCAATTGCACTGACAAACGCCATATCAATGATGAGTGAACGCGTAAGTGCAGCGGGAGTCACATATGTATCGTGGTGACTATGACGTCGCTCGGAAATTCCAACGTTACCCGAGTGCTCCAAAATTGCAGCCGTGATGGGCGCCGCAACGGCAATAATTCCAAAAAATACTGAGAGCATTGCGGCCTCCCTCCACAAAAAAGAACAATGACCTCTCATAATTATGCTACGCTCCCACTCACCATTTGTTGACAAGGGTGAACGAGAGCGTAGACGGTAGTAATCAAGCAATGAGTGGCAAAGCAGCACGTCAAACGGCTATATGAACGCGAGTACATTGCGCGGACGCAGGCAACGCACGCGCGTGCAGCGCAAGCGCGGTACGGTCACGCAGAGCTTTTAGCCGCGGGTAGCAAACTTAGCGACAAGCTTCTCCAAAAGGTCAACGGTGACCTTGAGGCTTGGCACGGGGATAAACTCGCGCACAGAGTGAGCATTGTATCCACCGGTAGCAATGTTGGGGCATGGCAGACCACGGAACGTAAGCTGAGCACCATCGGTACCACCGCGAGCAGCAACAGGCTTAGGCTCAATACCAACCTCACGGTTTGCCTCAAGAGCATAATCAATCAGAAACTCATAGCCATCAAACTTCTCGGCCATGTTGCGATACTCCTGATGAATCTCAACGCGGACGGTATTCTCGCCATAGCGCTTGTTCAGAAACGCAGCAATATCCTGCAGAACCTGCTGACGATTGGCAAAAATCTGGGAATCGTGATCGCGGACAATGTAGCTGAGCTTAACCTCAGATGCGGAACCCTCGATGGCAATTGGATGGTAGAAGCCCTCGTAACCCTCGGTGTGCTCGGGACGCTCGAAGGCGGGAACCATTTGCTGGAACTCAGACGCAACGGTGATCGCGTTGACCATGACATCCTTGGCGCTGCCAGGGTGAACCATAACACCCTTGAAATAGACATCGGCATGAGCTGCATTGAAGCACTCGTAGTTAAATTCTCCCAGCGCCTCACCATCAACAGTGTAGCCGTAAGCTGCGCCGAGTTTTTCTAGGTCAAGCAGACTTGCGCCATGACCGATTTCCTCGTCAGGGACAAATGCAATCTTAAGTGTTGGATGCGCAAGCTCAGGGTTGTCGCCCAGGCGTTTGAGCAAGGCGCAAATCTCTGCCACACCGGCCTTATCGTCAGCGGAAAGCAGCGTGGAGCCGTCGGAGCAGATGATGTCCATGCCCACAAAATCCTTGAGGTCAGGAACCTGTTCCTGTGTAGTAGCGATGGTCTTACCGTTAACAACGCCAGCAACCAAGTCACCACCCTCGTAATAGACGACGTGCGGCTTAATGCCCGAAGCAGGCGCATCAATAACGGAATCCAGGTGCGAGCAAAGCATCAGCGCAGGAGCCGATTCAGCGCCCTTAGATGCGGCGAAAGTGCCGGTAACGTAAGCATGCTCGTCGACAGTGACATCAGTGCAGCCCAACGCCTTGAGCTCTTCGCCCAAGTAGCGAGCCATCTCGTGCTGAGCAGGCGTGGAAGGCGTAACGGTATCGTTCTCAGGATTAGACTGGGAATCAACCTGCACGTAGCGCATGAAGCGCTCGGCAACATCAGGGAGCTGGTTAGACATAGTTTCAGGCATTGTTATCCTCTCTAAATCAAGCATCACAGCAGGTACACGACTTCGGGTCAATTAAACTACTCGGAGAGATACTTGGAAAACGCGGCGACCATGCCTTCTGCGGTGGTCTGACCAAAAACATCGGCAGACTTTGCCTCATCCATGAAGATACCCATCAAGCTCTGAAGCATCTCTACCTGACCGCCATCACGCATAATACCCAGGTTAATGACAAGTTTGGCTGGAACAGTGTCACCGTCACCACCCATTGGCTCAAAGTTAATTGGGCTGGATGGCTTTACGATTGCGATGTAAGGCTTCTCAAGGTTGACAGGATCGGTATGTGGAATTGCAATCTCACCTGCAGGAAAAGCAAGTCCAGTTGGATAGTTCTTCTCGCGAGTTGAAATTGCCTCTTTCCAGGTATCTTTGATATAGCCCAGATTGCTCAAGCGAGTCTCCAGCTGATTAAACAGCTCAAAGGCGTCCTTGGCCTCAATGTCAAAGAAAACGAGCTCGGGCTTTAGGAGCTCAGCGTCGGTTGTAGCCATTGCTACTCCCCTTTCTGTTGCTGGTTGCGCGCTCGCACGCGCAATCCGTTAGGATCTAGTTTTGCCTCGAGGTCCAGTAGCAACTTATAGACCTCTCGTGCATCATTACCCTCCGCATCGGTCATATCTGCACAGGTCAAATAGAAGCGACCTTGCAGCGGAGTGGCCTTGTTAATGCGTACGTACGAGCGCAGTCCTTGCGAGGCCTCTCGCACGCGAATCTGCGTAATTTGAGACAACTTGTAAGTTGATTTATGTTTACCCGTTACAAATGTGATTGAATCTGGGGCGAGAATAACCTGTTCAGGATAGGCATGTGCGAGAAACGCGTTGAGAATCGAATACAGGCAAACCACAGCCAAAAAGAGCATCAACCAGCGGATAAATCCGAGCGCAAACAAAATAATTGCTGCAATAAGTACGACTATCGAGACGTAGTTGGGCAGTAGCACGTCAATGACGTAACGACGTCGGTTGTATGTGTACGTGACCGGTTTGGTCGCGGTCGCAACGGCGATTGCAGCGGCGTCGGCCGACGAGCGCTTGCTGGTTGAAGAGGACTCTGGAGTAGACATGGTTTCTCGCCTTTTGGGTTAAGCGGTAAACAGAGAGGCTCGCCAAGCAAAACCTGGACGAGCCTCCTTGCGACTTTTTGTAGGCAACGAGGCCTGCTCGGGACTAAGCCTCCTGAGCCTCGTGCATTGCAGCAGCCTCCTTGAGGATGCGGCTGCGATTCCACACTGCAAGTGCAACTGCGATTGCGCCAGTTACTACAACGCCAACGATTGGGTTGATGCTGGAGAACAGAACAAACAGGCCGGACAGTGGGCTGCCGCCGTCGGAAAGGACGGTGATCAGGGAAGAACCAGCAACGCCGGTGCTACCAACTGCAGCTGCGATGTCGAAGCCAGCCTGAGTTGCAGACTGTGTGATGAGTGGAGCAAGAGCGGTGGAGATCAGCAGGCCGATGATGACGGAAACAATGCCGATGATCAGGCCGCGGAAGCCGTTACCCTTGCAGACAGGTACTGCGACTGCGAGCATGTAGGTGCCAGCGGCAAGGTCAACAAATGGCAGAGTCTGATTGCCAACTGGCTGAAGCAGAAGTGCAAACAGAACCATCAGAGGAATGCAGATAAGAGCCAGAGACAGAGTTACTGGGTGGCCAACTGCAACTGCAGAGTCGAGGCCAATCCAGATGTTGCCGCGGTTCTTAACGCGCTGCTGGATGAAGTTTGAAGCTGCCTCGGAGATTGGCAGGAGGCCTTCCATAAGAAGAGCTGCCATACGAGGAATAAGAATCAGAACGGAACCAAGGGTGACGCCGATGGTCAGGATCTTGGTGATGGAGCCTGCGATATCAGCAGCGTCGAAGTATGCAACGCAGCCGATGATGAGGCCGATGACGGTGCCGATGAACAGTGGCTCGCCGAAGACGCCAAAGCGCTTCTGCATGGACTCGACGTCGATGTCAATGTCACGAACACCAGGGATCTTATCGATCAGCCAGTTCAGACCCATAGCAACTGGAGCATAAGCAAGCGAGAAGCCCTGAGAGATAGAAACGCCTGGCATGTTGAGCGCCTTCTGGACATCCTTTGCAGTTGCGTCAGCAAGAACAAGCAGGATGACCTCATCGATGATTGCTGCAGCAAAGCCAAGCATGATGTTGTTGGTAACATTTGCAACAAGAGAACCGACGAATGCGTAGTGCCAGTAATTCCAGATATCAACGTTGACAGTCTGAGTGAAGTTAACCAAAACAAGAAGCAGGTTAACGATGAGTGCCAAAGGAATGATAACCAGACCAATGGTGGTGCCAAGTGCAATTGCTGCACCTGCTGGCCAACCAACGTCGATGACGTTAAGAGTCAGACCAAAGCGGTGAATCATTTCCTGAACTGCAGGTCCAATTGCGGTACCAAACAGCTGGTTGATGACAAGGTTAAGGCCGATAAAGCCAACACCTACCATAAGGCCAGCCTTAAGGCTCTTACCAAAGCCTGCTCCCAGAGCACAACCGATGATGGTCAGGATGATTGGCATCATGACTGCAACACCGAGGCCCTGAAGGAACGAGAAGAATGAAATTACTACTTCCACACTTACCTTCTTTCGAACAAAACACAAACACCCGCTGCCGTTGGCAAGCGGGTGTACATTACCGAACTACTTACTTGAGGATATCAAGAATCTGCTGCTCAGCAGCTGCCTTACCAATAGTGGTAAGAAAAGGAACGCCGCTAACATATGGGCACGTAATGCTTGCAGGCGCCTCAGTAGTTGCAATGAGAATATCTGCATCTGCACACTGGCTAACTGCCTCGCCAATGGAGCACTTAACAATGGTGTAAGCTCCAGCAAGACCGTTTGAATCAAGAAGATCCTTGACCTTTGCCTCAACAGCAGTAGAGGTTGCGATACCGGAACCACAAGCTACGACTACCTTTTTCATATCTTCTCCTTTGAGACAGAACGAGATTTTCTCGCCCTGATATGTGGTTGATATTACCTGTTTATTGCCCAGGTTTCTCGGTGTCTAAACACTTAATGTAGGTATTGTAAACAAATTAAACAAGATTGTCCATGTTGTTTTATATGTACAATTTTTATATAGTGAATGTATAAGTTTTACATTGAACTTACAGGTAAAACATTTTTAACGTAATAGTTGAACTGTTTATTTTGATATTTGAGAGGGACGCCATGACGAGAGTAAGCATTAGAGATATAGCTGCTGAAACAGGCTATTCTCCTGCAACTGTCTCTAATGTCCTCAACGAAAAAGGTAATGTCGGAGCTAAGGCAACTAATATCATCCTTGAGGCAATCACCCGCCTTGGCTATAGTCGCTCGACTCAAATTTCCCGCATTATTTTTGCGATTGCACGTGTCAACGGCCACATTGTTGACGAAAGCACCTTCCAATCGGCAGTTTATACCGGCATTGAACGAGCTGCTCGTAGACTTGGTTTGCCGTCGGCGATGGTTACGTTAGACCTCCCCGACCCTGTTACCAGTAGAAAAAACATCGCGGAACTGGAACAAAACGAGGGGGCTGGCATTGTTCTTCTCGCCACCGAGATTGTCTCAGACGATCAGTTCTCCTTACTGGAAGAATTTAGCCTACCGCTAGTAATCGTAGATAGCTGGAGTGACAAACTGCCGTTTGACTGTGTGGTTACCGCCAACGAAACCGCAGCATATCGTGCGTGCACGTTATTGGTTGAGCACGGCCATGAAGTCATCGGATACGTTGGACACGTGGAGCGCTGCAAGAATTATCCCCTGCGTGAGCACGGTATGCGCCGCGTTCTCGACGACATGCGATTCCCGTTTGCCGAGGAAAATCGCGTGCTTGTTGACTCGGCTCCCGAAGAGGCCTATCACCAACTGGTCGATTGGCTGGAGCAAAAGCGTAACTCGCTACCCACCGCATTTTTCTGCGAAAGTGATAGCTTGGCAGCTACCGTTGTCCGTGCTCTGCATGAGTTGGACATTGAAGTTCCAAGCGATGTCTCGGTTGTAGGTTTTGACGACGACCGCATCTGTAAGTTGATTCAGCCTTCTCTAACCTCTGTGCACGTTCCCAAGCATGAAATGGGAGAAATTGCAGTTAAACGCCTCATTGACCAGACAACTGACGCACATTACGCACCTTGTATTTCGCAGCTCCACACCACCGTGGTTTCACGCAAGAGCGTCAAGCAGCTATAACACGCAAGTCGCCTTACGTGATGCACACCTATTTGACGCCTGCCTTCTTCTTGGCACGCTCAATTGCAGCTATCTGCTCCTCAGAAAGCCTAATAGAACCGTAATCTTTTCCGTGGTCAGATGCCGTGCGACCATGATCACCCAAATTAGCGCCAGTTGCTTCCAATGCAGATACATGATGCGACGAGCAAGAATGTCCGCCTTCGCGAACAACGGAATCTAGGCCATACTTATCTCGGCCGGTATACGGCATAGTTGCGTCATTAGTAACAGGGTCATCAGCGTTTTCTAGCTTAAACTCGCCATTCACACCGTTTTTGTAATTCTCCTTAGCAACCGAAATCATCAACTTAATACGATTAAGCTGGTTAACCTCAGACGCACCCGGATCGTAGTCAACGGCAACAATGTTGGACTCAGGATGCATCTGACGCAAGCGCTTAATAACCGCCTTACCAACAACGTGGTTTGGCAGACAGGCAAACGGCTGAGCACAGACAATGTTTGGTGTACCCGTTTCAATAAGGTCGCACATCTCTGCGGTAAGCAGCCAACCCTCGCCCATCGTGTTACAGAGCGAAAGAATCTGACCAGCCTTCTCGGCCAATTCATCAATGTTGGGGTACGGCTCAAAGCGCTCTGACTTCTCCAGCATCTTATTGATTGGCGCGCGCAGACCCTGAACCATCTTAATTCCTGCGATATGCGTCATGCGGCTCTTGAACGTGGTGCCTAGCTCCTTATGCGTATTGATTGCATTAGAGAGACCAAACAGGAAGAAGTCCACCAGACCAGGAACGTTTGCTTCGCAACCCTCGGACTCAATGACCTTGATCAGCTCATTGTTGGCTGTTGGGTGGAACTTAACCAGAATCTCACCGACAACGCCAACACGTGGCTTCTGTCGATCGTTCACCACTGGCAGACTGTCAAACAACTCAATGGTACGCTGGCACTGCTTGTAGAATTCCTTGCGAGAAATTCTATTGATCTTGGAACGCATATCGGCCATGAGCTGGTCATATAACTCGTTTGCAGAGCCCTTGACAGCTTCGTATGGACGTACGCGATACAGTAGCTGCATGATTAGATCGCCGTAAAGCAACGCATAGACTGCCTTGATCAGCAAATCAGGCTTGAAGAGCTTGAATCCCGGGTTGTCCTCGTCAAGACCAGAAGCAGCGGAGATAGAAATAACTGGAATCTCTGGATGGCCTGCATCTTTAAGCGCCTTACGAATCAGCGCAATGTAGTTGGTTGCACGGCAGCCACCACCAGTCTGCGAAATCAGGACTGCAGTCTTAGTCAGATCATACTTGCCCGAAAGCACCGCCTCCATAATCTGACCTGTAACCAGAATAGATGGGTAGCAAATATCGTTGTTAACGTAACGAAGACCCATGTCAACGGCACCCTGGTCAACTGAAGGCAACAGCACAACGTTATAGCCCGCACCCTTCAGCAACTCCTCTACCAGCTCAAAGTGAATCGGTGCCATCTGTGGAGCCAGAATGGTGTAACCCGCTTCCTGCATCTCCTTGGTGTAGCGGACCTTCTCGTAAGCTGCAGATTCTGCCTCACGATACACTGGCGCACGGCGAGAAGAACTTGCACTCCTAGCCTTTTCCAAAGAACCATCGGCCATGCGAACGCCCTGTGGAACGGCCTCGGTAACCAAGCCGGCAGCTGCAAGTCGCTCTAGCTCTGCTTGCTGCTCATTCAGGGCTGCCATTAGAGAGCGGATACGAATTCGTGCAGCACCTAAGTTGGAAACCTGATCAACCTTAAGCATGGTGTAAATCTTGCCCGAAGCCTCAAGAATCTCTTGAACCTGATCGGTGGTAAGTGCATCAAGGCCGCAACCAAACGAGAAGAGCTGAATAAGGTCAAGATCGTTTCGAGATGCAACAAAGCGAGCCGCACGATACAGACGTGAGTGATACATCCACTGGTCAACAATGCGAATTGGACGCTCGGGCAGCATCTTATGCGCAATGGAATCCTCGGTAAGAACAGCAAAACCAAACGAAGAGACCAGCTCAGGAATAGCGTGATTAATTTCTGGATCGTTGTGATAAGGGCGACCTGCAAGAACAATGCCGTGAGCGTCATGCTCCTCAATCCAAGCAAGAGCCTCATCACCCGCACGGTGCATCTGATCCTTAAAGTTACTGTCTTCCTGCCAAGCAGCCTCAACAGCGGCATCAATTTCAGCACGCGTAATGTGCTCGCCGCGGAAACGACCCTTACCTGCCTGGGCGTCCTTCTCGCGCTGTTCGCTGATGAGCTCGTACAAACGACGCTTAAGCTCATTTTTCTTGTCGTATGGAATAAACGGAGCCAGGTACTGAATGGACGGATCGGAGAGCTCGTCCACGTTGAGGCCCAGCGCCTGAGGGTAGCTCATGACAATTGGGCAGTTATAGTGGTTAGTTGCGGAATCGTCCTCCTTGCGCTCCCAACGAATACATGGCATCCAAATGAAATCTGGGTCCTTAGCCAGCAAGTTCATGATATGGCCATGGGAAAGCTTTGCAGGATAGCAAGCAGACTCGGAAGGCATGGATTCAATACCCGCGTCGTATGTCTTTGCGGTGGTCTGGTCGGACAAAATGACCGAGAAGCCCAGCTTAGTGAAAAACGTGTGCCAGAACGGATAGTTCTCGTACATGTTCAACGCACGAGGAATGCCGACAGTGCCACGTGAAGCCTCATCTACAGGAAGCGACTCGCGATCAAACAGCAGCTTGTTCTTATACGCAAAGAGGTTTGGTGCCTGATTCTTCTTTGCACCACGCTTCTTACCAGCGCCTTTCTCGCAACGGTTGCCGGTGATAAATCTGTGACCGCCGCCAAAGTCGTTGATAGTAAGCATGCAGCTGTTAGGACAAATGCGGCAGTGTGTATTGGTAAGCTTGACCTGCAGATTGTCGATGGACTCTCGATCAAGCAAGGTGGACACTCCATCAATACCTGCGCGGTCTCGGGCGAGAAGAGCGGCGCCGTAGGCACCCATAACGCCTGCAATGTCAGGTCGGATAACATCTCTGCCGGTAAGCAGCTCAAAGGCGCGAAGCGTTGCGTCTGACATAAAGGTACCGCCCTGAACGATGCAGTGCTCACCAATCTCGCTGAAGTCGCGAAGCTTAATGACCTTGAACAGGGCGTTCTTGATGACGGAGTACGAAAGACCAGCAGCAACGTCACCGATGGTTGCACCCTCCTTCTGCGCCTGCTTGACGCGGGAGTTCATAAAGACGGTACAACGAGAGCCCAGGTCTACAGGCAGTTTTGCCTTAGTCGCAGCAGTTGCAAACTCACGGACATCCATCTTCATAGAGTCAGCGAAGGATGCAATAAAGGAACCGCAGCCTGCAGAGCATGCCTCGTTGAGCATGATGTGCTCAATGACGCCATCTTTGACCTGCAGACACTTCATGTCCTGGCCGCCAATATCAAGAATGAAATCAACGTCTGGGACAAACGCTTTTGCACCACGCAGATGAGCGACAGTCTCAATCTCTCCGGAGTCTGCACGCAGAGCCTCAATCAGAATACCTTCACCATAACCAGTGGTAGTAACGTGACCAATAATGCAGTCAGAAGGCATCTCATCATAGATAGAGTCCATGATCTTGCGGGCAGTGCCCAAAATATCGCCGTTGTTATTGTCATACCAGGTGTAAAGCAGCTCGCCCTTCTCGCCAACAACAGCAGCCTTCATGGTGGTAGAACCTGCGTCAATACCGATGAAAACACGACCGTGATAGTTGGCAAGCTGACCCTTGGGCACTACCTCCTGGTCGTGACGAGTCTTAAAGTCATCATAGTCCTGCTGAGTAGCAAAGAGTGGATCCAAACGAGCAACCTCGGAACCCTGGAGGTCCTTGAGATTATCCAGCGCCTCCATGACCTGGGTAAACGTGATTGGTCGGTCGGACTCGCCTGCCAGAGCAGCACCCGTTGCAACAAAGAGGTGTGCGTTCTTTGGCAGAACGATATGCTCGTCATCCAGGTTAAGCGTAATGTAGAAGCGGCGGCGCAGCTCAGAAAGATACTGTAAAGGACCGCCAAGAAACGCAACGTAACCGCGGATAGGGTGACCACAAGCCAAACCAGAGACGGTCTGGTTTGCAACAGCCTGGAAGATAGAAGCGGCAATGTCAGCGGGAGCAGCTCCCTCATTAAGCAGAGGCTGAACGTCTGACTTAGCAAAAACACCGCAGCGAGAAGCAATTGGGTAAATCTGCTTAACGTCTTTTGCCAGCTCGTTAAGACCGGTTGCATCAGTCTTAAGAAGAGATGCCATCTGGTCGATGAATGCGCCAGTACCACCAGCACATGTACCATTCATGCGCTGCTCAATGCCGTTGTCAAAGTAAATAATCTTTGCGTCCTCGCCGCCCAGCTCAATGGCAACGTCGGTCTGAGGAATCAACGTCTCAACAGCACGCTTAGAAGCGATAACCTCCTGGACAAACTCCAAGTCAAGCCATTGTGCCAGCAGCATACCGCCGGAACCGGTGATTGCGGCATACATAGGTGTATCACCAATGTACTTCTGAGCTTTAACAAACAAGGAACGCGCAGTTGCGCGAACATCAGTATGGTGACGCTCGTAATTTGCGTAAACCAGCGTGCCATCCTCATCGATGACGGACAGCTTTACGGTTGTGGAGCCAACATCAATACCTAGCATAAGGTGGGCCTGAGACAGGTCAAGTGGAACGTTTGGTACAAGCTCTGCACCATTTTCTACCAGCTCAAACTTTGGACTAATCATTGTTTTCCTCTCCAAGAACAAGAGTTGCAAGCGCAAATCGTGGAACGTCCAGCTTAATTGGCTTGCCGTACAAATCGCCAGGTGCAACAAACATGAGACCGGTCATAAGACCCGCCATCTGCTCGTCGCTCTCGCGCATGCCGCCGATTAACCAGCGGATAAGGACGCCAACCTCAGCAGAAATTGCAAAGGTCAGATAGTAGTCAAAGAAAGAACCAAGTGCGCGTGGGTCAAGGTCGTGTAAGGCACGCTGAGCGATAACCTCGTGCACCAGGTGCTTAAGCTTTTCCTGGAACGCAGGGTCTCCACCGTTGCCCAACAAAGGACGCAGGTAGAAGCCGTGCTTACGAATGCTACGGAGCATCTCAGTTGCGCCAGGGCATGGTTTGTAGGAGTCGATTGCCTCCCTGAGTTCGGCAAGGTTGACGCGAGCAAGCTGCTCAACAGCAGGCCGAAGCTCTGCTAATGCTTCCTTTTCAATGTGAAGCACCAAATCAGGGATGTCTTTGTAGTGGGAATAAAAGGTTCGACGCGTAAGGCCGGCGCGCTCCGTTACGCCCGTAACAGTCACAGAGGTAAGATCGCCGGTAGCGTCTATCTCTTCTGCCAGGGCCTTTCTGAGTGCCGCACGCGTTCTAGCAGTGCGTCGATCAAGCTTACAAACTGACAAAACAGCAGGTACAGACATTGTTTGTGTCATACGTTTCTAAAGCCTCTCCTGGTTACATCTACGTATTGGGTGCGTGCGAGCGGCGCAGCGCGGCACGACGGGCTCGGGCAGCACAACAACACCGTACTTATTGCACATACTGAGTATTATTACACACCATGTGCAATAACTGCAACCGCGAGAAGACCGATTTTCTCGCCAGGCGTCCAACGATCTTGGTGCGCGCCTAATTTCTTCAAAGATTTGGTGGATTTTGCCTAAAAACAACAAAGAGTCTGTGGATTTGCCTGATTTTGTAAAAAATCGGTGGCTCAAATACAGATTCTTTGCACTTTTTAGGCTCGCTTTTCAGACTCGATAAGCGTAAACCGCCTACAGTCGCACGTCTGGCGAGAAACCCCGTGCACTCGCAGCGGCGCTTCGCGCTCTTGACCTGCAAGTCTATCTGCACACGACGCTGTTGCCGCACAAAAAACCGGTGTCCACCTGCGTGAACACCGGTCTGATCTGCATGTTATGTGGAGCTCGGAACCCCGTGCGCTCGCGGCTCGCAGATCCCCGCACTCGCGCTCGCACTCGCTGCGTCCGACGCGACCGCGCCCGTACCTGCGCTTACGCGAAACGCTCAACACCGTCCTTGGAGACGCGTGCAAAGAACAATGGCTCCAACTCAGGTGCACTCTCACCAAAGGCTAGAGCCTCACGGAAGATGCGCTCGCCCTCATCAAGACGGCTTTCGTCACCAGTCAGAAGCGTTGCGATGACATCGCCCTTCTCGACATAATCGCCCGTCTTGCGCTCGAGGATAATACCGGCGGATGGGTCAATTGGATCACCCTTTTTCTCGCGACCGGCTCCCAGAGCAACGGAGGAAATACCAACCAGCTCAGCATTCATGGAAGTGATATATCCACTGGTCTCGGACACAATATCACGACGGAATGGAGCAGCCTCAAACTTGGTGGTATCAAAAATAACCTCGTCGGTACCACCCTGAGCTTTGACCATCTGAGCTAGCTTGGCCAGACCCTCGCCGTTGGCAATCTGCTGGCGAGCCAGCTTACGGCAGTCATCAACACTTCCCTTACCTGCAAGGTTAAGCATGTTTGCAGCAAGCTCAATGCAGACGTCGGTCAGATCCTTAGGGCCCTCGCCCTTGAGCGTTGCCACTGCCTCAATGACCTCAAGGGAGTTACCAACGTTTTTGCCCAGAGGACGATCCATACCGGTAATTAACGCAGCAGTAGTACGGTTAACGTGTTCACCAATAGAAACCATGGCGTCTGCCAGCTCAATTGCAGAATCAACATCCTTCATAAAGGCACCAGATCCACACTTAACGTCCAGCAAAATGCAATCAGAGCCAGAAGCAATCTTCTTACTCATGATACTTGACGCAATCAGAGGCACCGAGTCAACGGTTGCAGTAACGTCGCGCAGCGCATAGAGTTTCTTATCGGCAGGGACAAGATTGCCCGTCTGACCTGCAACAGCAACACCAATCTCGGAAACCTGCTTGAAAAAGTCGGGCTCGGAAATCTCAATAGAAAGTCCTGGAATTGCCTCAAGCTTGTCAAGCGTACCGCCTGTGTGACCCAGTCCGCGACCGCTCATCTTAGCAACTTTCACACCCAGAGATGCAACAAGTGGAGCTACTACCAGCGTGGTTTTATCGCCAACGCCGCCGGTAGAGTGCTTATCAACCTTGATACCAGGAATTGCCGAGAGGTCCATCATATCGCCAGACTCAGCCATCGCCATAGTCAGATGAGCCGTCTCGTGCGCGGTCATGCCCTTATAAAAGATGGCCATAGCAAGTGCGGAAGCCTGGTAATCGGGAATATCACCAGCTACATAACCCGAGACAAAGTAATCAATCTCTGCGTCGGTAAGCTCGCCTCCATCGCGCTTCTTCTCAATTACATCGTACATGCGCATAGTTGAACCTCTTTTCGCTGTTTGCGTTAACTCTCTAGTAAAAGAGCCGGTAGCGAGAAACTCTACCGGCTCGCAATTTCATGTAACCTACTAGGTTATTTACACCCAAAAGCACAGACTGCTTGGTGCTGTTGCTTACTGGTTACTCTTACTGTGCTTGTCACACCCGCAAGTACAACCGTGCTCGTGACCTGTAGTGCCCTTCACAGCGTCGTCACTTGATGCACCGGCAGGACTGGACTCACCCAAATCCTCTGGACCAAATCCCATGGGCAAGATATCCTGGAGCAGATACTCACGAGGAGCCACATCTGCCTTACCCAACACAATGCGGAAGGTAGCAGGATCGCACCATTCACGAATAACCTGTCTGCATACGCCACAAGGAGTACACCAAGCTGTTGGAGCTTCTCCCTCAGGACCGCCGACAACTGCAATAGCCACAAAATCTCTGTGACCCTCAAACACTGCGCGGAAAAACGCCGTGCGCTCAGCACAGTTAGAAGGCGTATACGCAGCATTTTCTAGATTGGCGCCACCGTACACCGTACCGTCAGAGCATAAAAGCGCAGCTCCAACAGCATAATGAGAGTACGGTACATAAGCGTGATTACGAGCCTCAATAGCAAGCTGAACAAGAGCCTCGTTAGAGACGTGGCAAGAACCCTTTACCTCAGCCATTATGCACGGCTTCCCTTGATGAATGGCACACCGTCTGCCTTAGGAGCAACAGATTTACCAACAAAGAGAACCAGCGTAATAATGGTGATGAAATAAGGAAGCATTGCAATAATCTGGCTTGGAATTGGAGTTGCTCCACCACCAAGGAGAATTGCCAATGCCTGAGTAAAACCAAAGAGCAGGCAAGCCGCATAGGTGTTCAGAGGTTTCCACTTACCAAAGATGACTGCAGCCAGTGCAATAAAACCCTGACCAGAAATAGCCGTCTGAGTAAACTGAGAAATAATTGCCAGCGTTACGGAAGCACCACCAAATCCTGCAAGAACACCAGAAACAATAACGCAGAGGTAGCGAGTCTTACGAACACTAATTCCTAGCGTCTCGGATGCGTGTGGATGCTCGCCAACAGAACGAATACGCAGGCCCCACTTGGTGCGATAGAGTACAAACCAGACGAGAAGTGCAGTCAAAAGTGCAAGTACAACGGTGATATCTACGTTCAAGCTGGAATAAGGTGTGTTGTTAAAGGCACCCTCGCCAAAAAGCTTTGGAAGCTTGTCGACAGCTGGCGACATTGCAGCACCATCAAACAAAAGACGGCAAGCAAACAACGCAATACCAGGTGCCAGCAAGTTAATAGCAACACCAGAAACCGTCTGGTCAGCATTAAACGTAATGGACGCAATGGCATGTAGAAGTGCAATAAGACCGCCTGCAATACCTGCGCAAAGGAAGCCAATCCAAGGGTTTCCGGTGAGGTAGCTGCCTGCAACACCTGCAAATGCACCAACACCCATCATGCCCTCAATACCAATGTTGACAACTCCGGAACGCTCGGAGACAACGCCGCCTAGAGCACCAAAAATAAGAGGTGTCGAGTACATGAGGGTAACGGAAACAAGAAGAATCAGGTTAGTGAGCATTGTTTGCCTCCTCCTGAGATGGGTCGGACGCATCACTCACTTGAGCAGCAAGCTTTGCCTCTTCTTCCTTAGCCTTCTGGGCACGCTTGTGATCAAGATGATCGGCAAGCATTGGAATAACGCCACCCAAAGCCATAAAGAATACGATAGTACCAATAACAATGTTGATAATCTCGGAAGGTGCACCAACAACCTGCTGAACTGTCTGACCACCATAAAGAAGACCAGCAAACAGGAATGATGCAGGAATACATGCCACAGGATTGCAATTGGCGATAAACGCAACAGATAGGCCGTTAAAACCGTTGTTCTCAAATGCTGCTAGCGTTGCAATACTGTGAGGAGCAATACCAGTGATAGTCAAAGCACCTGCAAGTCCGCAGAGCGCACCAGAAATAGCCATACAAAGCGTGAGGTTTTTCTTAACATTAATGCCAGTAAACTGAGCGGCATCACGGTTAAAACCAACGGCGCGCATCTCATAACCAACTTTGGTACGCATAAGCAGCCAGCCAATAAAGAAAGCTGCAATAATAGCAACGACAATACCAATATTTGCGTCGGTACGCATAATAGCATCGCCAATAACAGGAATATTACGAATTGCCTCAGCACCGTCCTCGGAATTCTTCATGCCATAGAACAAAGTGGTGTAGCCGGACTCATTAATAGGATACGAAGAAGTTGAGTTTGGCTGATGGAACTGTGGAAGAGAAACCACAAAGTTGCAAAGGAAGAGACTAATCCAGTTGAACATAATGCTGGTAATAACCTCGTTGATTCCAAACTGAGCTTTGAGCCATCCGATAATTGCGCCAATACCTGCTCCGCCTGCGGTTCCAACCAAAACAACTACAGGAATCTGCAACACAGGAGGAAGATCAAGGCTGTAGCCGACAATAACTGCAAGGATGGTACCTACAATGTACTGACCCTCAGCGCCAATGTTAAAGAGGCCAACGCGGAAAGCAAAAGCAACTGCAATACCAGTAAAAAGCAAAGGCGTTGCTTTAATAATGACGTTAGAAATGTATTTTGGCTTACCTACCATGCCGCTAATAAGAGCCTCAAACGAACTGATAGGGTCATATCCTGCAACAACCAAAATAATAGAAGCAACCAACAGACCAACAAAAATAGCAACAATTGCTGACGTAATTGGTTTTCTCATTATCTTTGTAAGCGTACTCACTCGGCGTCACCTCCTGCCATCAGCAGGCCAGCCTGCTCTTCAGTGATAGTACCTTGGTCAAACTCGCCAACATTCTTGCC
This sequence comes from Lancefieldella parvula DSM 20469, assembly GCF_000024225.1. Taxonomy (NCBI): domain Bacteria; kingdom Bacillati; phylum Actinomycetota; class Coriobacteriia; order Coriobacteriales; family Atopobiaceae; genus Lancefieldella; species Lancefieldella parvula. The sequence continues at coordinate 164,490 of NC_013203.1, read as the reverse complement.
GGCGTAAATAATTGCCATCTTATCGGCAACGTCCATAATCTCATCCAGCTCAAAGGAAATCAGCAAAATTGCTGCTCCACGGTCCCTCTCGCGAATCAGCGCTTTGTGAACAAACTCAATTGCACCAACGTCAAGGCCGCGAGTTGGCTGGATGGCAATAAGAACGTCTGGGTTGGAAGAGACCTCTCGGGCGATAATAACCTTCTGCTGGTTACCACCAGAAAGTCCTGCTGCTTGATGATCGGAGCACTCTGCAGGGCGAATATCAAACTCGTCAATCAACTTCTGAGAGAATTCCTTCATCTTTGCCAAATCAAGCGCAATGCCCTTGCCAAAAATCTCCTCATTGTGGCGCTCAAGAATCATGTTCTCGGCAACCGTAAATGGCAGGACCAAGCCCCAACGATGACGGTCTGAAGGAATGGTTGCAACCGCATGATCAATGACCGTCTTAGGAGTTGTACCTTGAATCTCTTCATTTTTGACGGTGATGGTGCCCGACTCGGGCTTGACCATTGCGTTTATGGCATCGGCGAGTTCTTTCTGACCGTTGCCGTCGATACCCGCAAGACCAACAATCTCGCCGGCACGAATATCCAAATTAAAGCCGTTTACCTGCTCAATACCACGCTCATCCTTGACGTGGAGATCCTTAATAGAAAGCACAACCTCACCAGGAGTTGCTGGCTTCTTTTCAACATGCAGGTTAACGTTTCTACCCACCATAAGTGTTGCAAGCTCAGTCTCTGATGTCTTGGAGACATCAACAGTGCTCATGTACTTACCGCGGCGAATAATAGTGCATTCATCTGCAGATGACATAATCTCTTTAAGCTTGTGAGTAATAACAATGATGGTTTTACCTTTGCTTACCAGGTCATGCATGATCTGGATAAGCTTCTCAATCTCCTGTGGCGTAAGCACTGCCGTAGGCTCATCAAGAATCAGCGTATCAGCACCGCGATATAGGGCCTTTAAGATCTCAACACGCTGCTGCATACCAACAGAAATGTCTTCAATCTTAGCGTCAGGATCTACGTCAAAGCCGTATTCCTCAACAATTTCAAGGACCTTCTCGCGAGCTCGTTTTGGATCAAGAATGCCACCGGTTTTGGTGACCTCATTACCCAAAACAATATTTTCTGTAACAGTAAAATTCTCGACCAACATAAAGTGCTGGTGAACCATACCAATACCGTGAGCGATAGCATCGTTTGGATCAGATATGGATACACGCTCTCCGTTGAGGTAAACCTCGCCCTCATCAGCAGAATACAGGCCATACAGTACGTTCATGAGCGTACTTTTACCTGCGCCGTTCTCTCCTAAAATGGCGTGGACAGTTTGCTTGCGCACGTTAAGGTCTACGGCGTCAAGAGCTTTAAACGATCCAAAAACTTTGGTAATGCCATGCATCTGAACAGCGTAATCCGAACTGACTTCCACGAGCCACCTCCTTTACACACTTGCTAGAGGTGAGGAGTGCTAAGAAGCACCCCTCACCAGCAAATCCAAACTCATTAGCCTTGGAGCCTTGCTAGAGAGCGTAAACCATCTGGTAAGAAGCTCCAAAGGCGTAACAAAACTAAGACAGAACCTAGCTCAAAGACTTAACGTACTTGTCCAAATCGTCCTTGCTTGCAGGAGGAACAACAGAGCCAGCTTTGATCTTGTCTAAAAGGGCAGTAGCTGCCTTGTAGGTATCGTCTGCCATGAGGTGGTGATCCTCAGCAATTCCGACAGCGTCCTCGGAAGCGCCCAGAGAAATGGTGCTACCACCCTTCTGGCCGTTCTTCAAAATCTTCTCGGAAATCTCAACGATAGCAACATTGACGCGCTTAAGAGCGGAGGTCAAAACATTCTCTGGAGCAAGATATGCCTGGTCGCGGTCAACACCAATGGCAAGCTTGTTTGCGTCCTTAGCTGCCTCAATAACGCCAGTTCCTACGCCGCCTGCAGCGTGGAAGACAACGTCGCAACCATCGGAATACATAGAGTTTGCAATAGCCTTGCCCTTTGCAGCATCGGAGAAGGACTCTGCATACTGTGCAGAAATCTCAACGTTAGTGTTGTTCTCGTTGTTTGCATAAGCAACGCCGCCGCGGTAACCATACTCAAACTGGTCGATAAGTGCGGAAGAAATGCCGCCAACAAAGCCAACCTTGCCAGTCTTTGTAGTACGAGCAGCAATATAACCAACAACAAAGGAAGGCTCTTGAGCGCGGAACATTACGCCGGTCAAGTTAGCAACCTCAGAATCATTAGCGTTGTCGATAATGGCAAACTGGGTGTTGGAGTTATCCTTAGCAGCCTTAACAACTGCATCTGCCATAGCAAAACCAATACCCCAAACAAGGTCAGACTCAGCGTCAACAGCCTTATCAAGGTTGGTTGCGTAATCGGAATCCTGCTTGGACTCAAGGTAGCTGACATCCCAGCCGTTCTTGTCCTTGAGCTCAGTCATGCCCTCCCAAGCGGACTGGTTAAAGGACTGGTCGTTTACACCACCAGTATCAGTAACCATGGTGAGCTTCTTTTTCTTCTCACCTGATGACTTCTGGCCGCCGTCGTCCTTCTTCTGGTTGCAGCCTGCAAGACCTGCAAGTGCTGCAAGTGCGCCAGCGCCGGTTGCGCCAGTCACAAAACTACGACGAGAAACGTTCTTGTTCATTCCATGCTCTCCTTACCTCATGTGGCGGGAACGTCCAGCTTTAGCGCTGGATCTTTATGAGAAGTTGACCAAACTCCCCTAGCTTAAGCGGAAAATCCGCATGGTTCCAAAACAAAACAGCAATAAAAAGCAGCCCATCTACGACGCTTTGCGCAACAGAGCGCACTTTAAGCAACAACAGAAAGAGCAACTTCCATCATCTGTGTGAAACTAGTCTGACGCTCTTCAGCAGTAAGTGCTTCTCCTGTAAGAGGAAGGTCAGAGATAGTTAGCAGCGTAAGCGCATGCTTATGAGCGTACATGGCGTTGAGATACAGAGCTGCCGACTCCATCTCAACGGCAAGAACATCCATGCTTGCCCATTTTGAATGTGAGTTGTCTGCGGTGTAGAACACGTCACTTGCCAGGATATTACCAACGCGAACGGGATAGCCCAGCTTCTCTGCACCAGCAACAGCCTTACTCAACAGACCAAAGTCTGCAGTAGGCGCAATAGTTCCAGGCATTCCGTACTGTGATGGATAATTAGAATCAGTGCTGGAAGACATACCAATAACAATATCTCTAAGCTTTACCTCAGGAGCAAGGCCACCAGCGCTGCCAATGCGGAGAATATTGTCAACTCCGTAGAAATTAAAAAGCTCGTAAGAATAAATACCAATAGAAGGCATACCCATACCAGAACCCATAACGGAGACTGGCTGTCCTTTATAGGTACCGGTGTAACCAAACATGTTGCGAACGGTGTTGAACTGCTCAACATTCTCCAGATAGGTGTCTGCAAGAAGTTTTGCGCGCAGAGGATCACCTGGCATGAGGACAGTCTTAGCAATCTGTCCCTCAACAGCAGCGTTATGGGGAGTTGGGGTAGTAGCCATTAATTCTCCTTAAGAATCTCTGATAGATGAGAAGTTCCAACACCAAGTTGCTCAACGCCAAAATAATCAAGAATTGTCTCGGCCATGTCGGCAAATGTGGTGGTTGTACCAAGGTTAGTATTTGGCTTGACTTTTGGACCTGTGATAAGCAGTGGTACATACTCACGAGAGTGGTCAGTAGATGGCGTCACAGGATCACAGCCATGATCTGCGGTAATGATAAACAGATCATCTTCACGAAGACCCTTAATAATCTGAGGGATATGCTCATCAAAGTAAGAAAGAGCATTGGAATATCCCACAGGATCGTTGCGGTGACCGTAAATCATGTCAGTATCAACAAGGTTAGTGAAGCATAGACCGTTAAAGTCTTTACTGGTAGCCTCAATAGTCTTCTGAATTCCATCTGCATTGCAGGTAGTAAACTCAAACTCAGTCATACCACGATGAGCAAAGATGTCATAAATTTTGCCAATGGAAAGAACGTCAAAGCCGTTCTCCTTGAGACGGTCAAGCATAGTTGTGCCAGTTGGCTCAAGCGAGAAGTCATGACGGCGAGAAGTGCGCTGATATGGCCACTCTCCCTCAAAAGGACGAGCAATAACGCGAGCAACACCATGCTCACCCTGCAGAATCTCACGTGCAATGCGGCAATACTCATAGAGTTTCTCGGGGCTTACCACATCCTCATGTGCAGCAATCTGGAAAACAGAATCTGCTGAAGTGTAAACAATCAAAGCACCAGTCTCTACGTGCTCTTTACCAAAATCTCTAATTACATCAGTTCCAGAGTAAGGTTTATTGCACAGAACCTTGCGACCGGTCTTCTGCTCAAACTCCTCAATGACCTCCTGCGGGAAGCCATCAGGATAGGTTGGGAACTTCTTTGGAGAAATGACGCCTGCCATCTCCCAGTGACCAACGGTGGTATCTTTACCAGCAGATTTCTCCTGCATACGAGCATATGCGCCCATAGGAGACTCAATTGGCTTCAAATCAACGTCATAGACAGTATCAAGCGCGCCATCAATATTAAGAAGACCCAGCTTTGTCATATTTGGAATATTAAGAACTCCGCTAGTTGCGCATGCGCAGAGGGTATTGCTGCCCTCATCTCCATATGCTGCTGCATCTGGTTCTTCACCAATGCCAAAACTATCAAGAACAACCACAAAAACACGTTTAGGCATACTACCTCCTAAAACGTCCAGAACAAGCATTTGCGCACGATACACGCGTAAACCAACTTATGTGGACGACTCATTACTATTTATTAGTATTCATTAAATATATTATTACAGTTGCATTACGCCGATGCCCAATTTAGGGAGATTTTCTCGATACAACCGTTTGCAGATACTAAAATTCTGTAAACGGTACACAGCAAATGCTTAGAAAAATCAAGCAGGTAAAATAAGTATGCCGAGAAAAACTTTAAACTCACCTTGGAAAAATTTAATGAATTTATTCTTTACAGGCTCTAGCTGCTGTCTTATGGTTATCCCAAGCAAATTTAAGCACTAGCTTAAACAAGATAAGCACCTGTTTAGAAATTTTTATATAAGCACCTGTTTAGTCGAATTCTATTTTTGCTGCTAGGAGGCCCAATGCTTACCAATCGAGAACAGATGATTTTCAACTGGATTAAAGAGCAGCCTTCCATTACTCAGAAGGAGATTGCAGAACGCGCAGGTATTTCACGTTCTTCTGTTTCGGTTCACATCTCTAACCTCACCGCAAAGGGCGCTATTTTGGGTCGTCGTTACATTTTGAGCGAACGTCCCTATTTTATTGTGATTGGCGCTGCCAACATGGATATTGCTGGTCGACCAGAGACTTCTCTTGTGGCAGGAGATTCAAATCCTGGCAAAGTCACCATATCCTTTGGTGGCGTTGGCAGAAATATCGCACACAACCTGGCCCTTCTCGACAGCGACGTACGTCTGCTTACCGCCTTTGGCGAGGACTATCGTGCCCGTGAGCTTAAAGAGGGCTGCCTAGACTGCGGTATTGACATCGATGCATCCATTACTGTTCCAGGCGCTTCCACTTCTACCTATCTCTTCATTATGAACGAGCACGGTGAGATGCAGGAAGCCATCAATGATATGCAGATCTACGAGTATGTTACCCCTGAACGTATCGAAGAGCGCCTAGATGTTATCCAGCATGCCGCAGCTTGCGTGATTGACACTAACCTGCCTCAACAGACCATTGAGTTTATTGCCAAGAACGTGACCTGCCCTATTTTCTGCGATCCCGTTTCTTCTATTAAAGCGCAAAAACTTAAGAAAGTCCTAGGCAAACTTTACACGCTCAAACCAAATCGCCTTGAGGCTGAAATGCTCTCGGGCATCAAGATTACTGACGACGCTTCCCTTGAAGCAGCAGCTCATGAGCTACTTGCAACAGGTCTTAAGCGTGTATTTATCTCTCTTGGCGAGAAGGGGCTTCTTTGTGCTGATCACGAGAAGACCATCCGCTTACCACTGCTCCCAGCAAAGCTAATCAACATGACAGGCGCGGGAGATGCCATGATGGCAGGAATTACCTGGGCGTATACCCAGGGTATGACGCTTGAGCAAACTGGACTGGTAGGTATGGCTGCCTCCAGCATAGCCATTGAAGGAGAGGAAACCATCAACAGTCAGCTCAACGTTGAAGAGGTTATCAAGCGCGCAGGTATTTAGCGCGAAGATATACGTGCAGAACGTTTGCGCGGCACTACTTTCGGTTCTATTAGCCTTTTGTGATTGGAGTACATATGTCTAACCTGAAGGATTTTCTTGTTGTATCTGACGAGGTTAAAGAAGCTCTTGAGCAGAACAAGCCTGTTGTAGCTCTAGAGTCCACCATCATTTCTCACGGTATGCCTTACCCACAAAACGTCGAGACCGCTCTGAAGGTTGAGCAGATTATCCGCGACAACGGTGCAATTCCTGCAACCATCGCAATTATTAACGGCCAGATGCGTGCCGGTCTTTCCGCTGACGAGATTGATTACCTAGGCAAAAAGGGCCGCGAGGTTGCTAAGGTCAGCCGTCGCGACCTCCCAGTCATCATTGCTGAGAAGAAAGATGGTGCAACTACCGTCACTACTACCATGATGATTGCTCACATGGCAGGCATCGACGTCTTTGCAACCGGCGGCATCGGTGGCGTTCACCGTGGCGCTGAGACCACCATGGACATCTCCGCTGACCTCGAGGAGCTTGCACAGACTCCTGTTATGGTCATTTGCGCTGGTGCAAAGTCTATTCTTGACCTCGGTCTTACCCTTGAATACCTGGAGACCAAGGGTGTTCCAGTACTTGGCTACCAAACTGAGGAGCTTCCTGCGTTTTACACCCGTAAGAGCGGCTTTAGCGTTGACTACCGCGTTGACACACCTGCTGAGCTGGCAGAGATCTTTACTACCCAGCAGCAGATTGGTATGAACAGCGGTCTTTTAGTCACCAATCCAATTCCTGAGCAGTATGCAATGGATAAGGACACTATTGACGCGGCTATCGAGAAGGCCCTTGCAGAGGCAAAGGCAAACGGTATCCACGGCAAGGAGTCCACACCATTTTTGCTAGCAAAGGTCGCAGAGATTACCGGCAACGACTCTCTTGAATCCAACATCCAGCTGGTCTTTAACAACGTTGCTCTTGGCGCAAAGGTTGCTTCCGAGGTCTGCCGCCGCAAGTAAACACTGGTAAATCAGGCGTACACATAAGCGCTTAGTTCAAGCGTTTTACGCATGCAAGCAAGCACGAAAATTTCTTTTTAACCCCGCATCACATGATGCGGGGTTTTCTGTCTTGTTACCGCCTGACCATAACCTAGCTGCGTTCAAGAAAATTGTCTCAAAAAGAGGACAAAAGTCCTTATTTTTATTTTGGGTAGCAGGTACAATTACTCAAACATAAGCCAAAACCGTCCTGCAATGAGGACTTACGAAGCAAGAACAGTGAGGGTTCGTGTGAACGTTTTAACCTACCTTGATAGTCTTGATTCCGATGTTCGCAAGAAGATTATTAAATGGGCTTCTCGCGTCCCTGCTAATCGTCTTTCTCACTGTAGACAGATTCGTCTTAACTCCGGGCAGACCCTTGTCCACATGCTAGATCGCGTTGACAACGTCTACATTCTGTGTCGCGGTACTGTGCGCACTACATCGCATAACTCCGCAGGTAGCACCTACGTTATTGATGAGTATCACGCTCCCGTTGCCTTTGGCGAGATGGAAGTTATCAGTGAGAGTTCGTTTTACCTGGGATCGCTCACCGCTACTTCTGGCTGCGAGTTTATTTCGGTTCCACGCGAGGACTACCTGCAGTGGATTCGTTCGGACCCCGAAGCTCTTCTCGCCCGCTCGCGCTGGATTATCAAGAACCTGACGCGTCAGTCCGGCTATGAGCGCAGTCTACTTACCTGGAGCGGCACCAAACGCCTGATGTACATGCTCAGTGAGCTAACGCGCGATCAAATTCACCGCGGTGTTGTTGAGTGGCCGTTTACCGTACGACTAACTAGACAAGAGTTGGCGGACAAGATTGGTACCAGTACAAAGACTGTTGCCCGCGGTATTGACGAGCTTAAAGCAAGAGGCATGGTTTCTGTTCAGCACGGCAAGATTGTTATTACTGAAAGACAGTTCCAACGCCTCGATGACGCAATGAAACACGAGGGAGAAACCCACATTCTGGACTAACCTCTGCATGTGGCACAGCACTTAGACAAGACCGTTCTTCTTGCCTTGCACGCCGTGCCTCAACTTAGAAAGACCAACGTATCCGTCACAATCACAAACCTGTTTTTCAGAATAAACGTAAGGAGCACTAATGAGCGAGTTCATGGACATCATCACTTCCGACAACCTCTCGTACAAGCAGAAGGTTCTGCACCTGGCTCAGGCCGCCGAGAACTCCGAGCACCCCATCAAGACAACCGCTGAGTTTGACCGTCTTTTTAAAGCTCACGCTATTGATGACATGTGTGAAGGCAACGCTCCTTACCGTCCTCGCTACATCTGCCCTGACTACCAGGTGTTTGCTCAGAACGGCTCCGAGTTTTTGCGCTTTGACAAGCCAGAGAACCTAGATGACCTGCTCTGGGGCCTTGCCACTCTCTACGATAACGTCCCTTCCGTCACCAGCCGCCCTGTGTACGTTGGCCAGCTGGACAAGATTATTGATCCTTTTTTGGAAGGCATGACTGACGATGAGATTAAGCCTCGTCTTCGCCGCTTCTTAAACCATATCGACCGCACCGTTGCAAGTGGTTACTGCCACGCAAACATTGGTCCAGAGGACACTCGCGCAGGTCGACTGCTGCTTGAAGTTGAACGCGAGCTCATGAACGCAGTTCCAAACTTCACTCTTAAATACGACCCAGAGATCACATCAGACGAGTTCATGCGCCTGGCAGTAAAGACCACCATGGTCTGCTCCAACCCTGCTTTTGCTAATCACCGCATCCATAAAGAGACCTATCCTGGTGAGTACACAGTTGTCAGCTGCTACAACGTCCTCCCAATGGGCGGCGGCGCTTACACCCTAAGCCGCGTTCTTCTCCCCGGTCTCGCAAAACTTGCAACCAACGTTGACGACTTCATGAACAACCTGCTACCAACCGCAACCAGCGAGGTACTGAACTTCATGAACGAGCGTGTCCGCTTTATCGTCGAGGATTCTAACTTCTTTGAGACAAGCTTCCTGGCTAAGGAAGGTCTCATTTCTCGTGATCGCTTCTGCGGCATGTTTGGCGTTGCTGGCATGAGCGAGTGTGTCGCCGAGCTGCTGCACCTTGATAGCAGCCGAACCTACGGCAAGGATGACGAGGCCAACGAGCTGGCAGACCAGATCATGGTCAAGATTGCTGACCAGGTCAACAGCTTTGATGCCGTCTACTCCGAGGTCTTTGGCGGCCGCTTCACCCTGCACGCACAGGCTGGTTTCTCCGACCAGAAGGGCGTTACCCCGGGTGTCCGCATTAAGGTTGGCGACGAGCCTGCAAACCTCTACGACCACATTCGCCATAGTGCACGTATGCATCGCTTTTTCAACAGTGGTGTCTCCGACATCTTCCCAGCTGAGCCAACCGCTGAGCGCAACCCAGACGCCGTCATTGACGTGGTCAAAGCTGCATTCTCCATCGACGACAAGTACCTCTCGTTCTATAGCTCCGAGGGTGACCTGGTCCGTATTACCGGCTTCTTGGCAAAGCGCTCAGAGATGAAGAAGTTCCAGTCCGGCAACGTTGTTCTTCAGGACACCGCTCACGACGGCCTAGGCAACTTCACCGCCAACCACCTTGCCGACCGCAAGGTTCGCATGAGCAACTAGCGAGAAGAGCTGCGCAATCGTGACCTTCACTGCAACAGAAACCGCTTTAGGAGCAACACATCCAACCGGGTGTGTTGCTCCTGTCAACAAGATTATTCCCTTCTCACTGGTAGATGGCCCAGGAAGCCGAACTGCCGTCTTCCTTCAAGGCTGCAACATTCGCTGCGCTTACTGCCATAACCCTGAGACTCAGGTGGAATGCATTTCTTGCCAGGCATGCGTCAAACCATGCCCAGCTCACGCTTTGTCTATGGCCAATGGAAAAGTTGTGTGGGACAACTCTATCTGTATCAACTGTGACAACTGCATCAAGGTTTGTCAGCATAAATCCACACCAAAAATTGAACTACTCAGCGCACGAGAAGTTGCTGATCGCTGCATTTCCAACATGCCATTCATCCGCGGAATCACCACGTCAGGCGGTGAATGCATGCTCCGTCCCGATTTCCTCTACGAGCTCTTCACCTACTGCAATGCAGCAGGCCTAAGCTGCCTCATCGACTCCAATGGCACCATCGACTTCACTGAATACCGCGACTTACTAGCCCTTTCGGACGGCGTTATGCTTGATGTTAAAGCTTGGGATGATCAGTGGTATGAACATCTAACTGGCGAGAATGGCGTCATAGTCCGCAAAAATCTTGCTTTTTTGGCCGAGCAAAACAAGCTCGAAGAGGTTCGCGTCATTGTGACCGAAGGTTGGAACGACGCCGAAGCCGCAGTTGATGGAATTGCCTTAACGCTTGGCGAGAAGGTTGGTCAGACGCGCATTCGTCTCATGAAATTCAGGCACTTTGGCGTTCGCGGTCCGATGGAGAACTCTCCTTCTCCAAGCGACGAGCGTATGCGAGAAATCGAATCACAAGCCCGCAGCCTCGGCTTTGGTGAAGTTGTCGTCAGTTAACGCTAGTTTGATAAGCTCCGGTCCAGCAAACTACTCGGTGACAATAGCAATTCCGCTGGAGCATCCCAAACGATCAGCGCCAGCCGCAACCATTGCCTCAGCATCAGCTTTATTGTGAATACCACCGGCAGCTTTGACCTTGCAGGTATCACCAACAGTTTGCTTCATTAGAGCAACATCGTGAACAGTTGCTCCACCTGTGCTAAAGCCAGTGCTCGTCTTAACAAAAGCAGCTCCAGCAGCCATACAATCCTTGCAGGCACGAACAATCTGCTCGTCATCAAGCAAGCAGCACTCAAGGATTACCTTAACGGGAACAGAGCCTGCAGCCTCTACAACAGCTTTGATATCAGAGATAACATAGTCGTCATCACCCGCGACCAGATGACCACCATTGATGACCATATCAATCTCGGTGGTACCGTCGGCAACACTCTGCTTAGCCTCAGCGACCTTAGCCGCAGTTGAAGCTGCGCCCAGAGGGAAACCGACACAGGAAGTAATACCAACTCCAGAGCCCTCGAGCTCGGCGTGAGCTAAAGAAACCCAGCAAGAATTGATAGCGACAGTTGCAAACTTATACTGTTTTGCTTCGGCACAAAGTTTCTTAATGTCCTCAGCAGTTGCGTTTTGCTTCAAATTTGTATGGTCGATAAGGCCGTTGATTTCCACGATTTTCTCCTTCTGTGCCACGCGATTATTAACTTTCTTACCCTTCTATTGTACGGCAAGTAAAATGTAAAAGATGTAACTATCTAGTTTTAACCATTTAGCTTTACTATCTGGTTTTAAGTGAGCTCTTATCCAAGTTTAAACAATTGTTCCCATAATGCTTACTTGCGCTCGCATCCACACCTGCACATAAAAAGCCTGGCAACTCATTGCTACCAGGCTTTTAGTGAAGCTAAATATCTAAGATAAATCTTAGAACTCGACAGGAAGATCGAAGTAGACGCACTTAAGCAGCTGCTCCATCTCCTCCTGGGTAGGCTTGCGTGGGTTGGAAAGGGTGCAAGCATCCTCAATAGCAAGGCGAGCAACCTCTGGAGCCTTCTCGAAGAACTCTTTCTCGTCAATGATGGAGGTCTCGGACTTGGTTCCACCCTCGCCATAATTCTTAATACCCTGTGGGATGTTAAGAGCATCGTTGATGTCGCGGATCTTCTGGACAAGTGCCTCTACAAGCTCATCTTCAGTGTTGCCCTCAAGGTGCAGGATCTCCTTAGCAATAAATGCATAGCGAGCCTTTGCGCGCTCATCACGAGCGTTGAACTGAATGACTTTGCCCAAGTACATAGCGTTTGCACAACCGTGGATGATGTGACCGCCGGAGAATGCAGCGCCGGTCTTGTGAGCCATGGAGTGAACGATACCCAGAAGACCAGAGGAGAATGCAATGCCAGCAAGGCACTGTGCGTCGTGCATGTGCTGACGTCCCTCTTTCTCACCTGCATAAGACTTTGGCAGCCACTCGACAATCTCACGAATTGCGTGGAGAGCATCGCCGTCAGTGTACATAGAAGCAGCGGTAGAAACATATGCCTCAATAGCATGAGTCAGTGCGTCCATACCAGTATGAGCAACAAGCTTAACAGGCATGCCGTAAGTGAGCTCAGGGTCAACAATTGCAACGTCAGGGGTAATCTGGAAGTCAGCAATTGGGTACTTAACGCCCTTCTGGTAATCAGTAATGATGGAGAATGCGGTTACCTCAGTTGCGGTACCGGAAGTAGAAGAAATTGCGCAGAAGTGAGCCTTGGTACGGAGCTCAGGAAGACCGAAGACCTTGCACATGTCCTCAAACGTGGTCTCTGGATACTCGTACTTAATCCACATAGCCTTAGCTGCGTCGATTGGAGAGCCGCCGCCAATAGCAATGATCCAGTCTGGCTGGAACTCAGACATCTTAGCAGCACCGTTCATAACGGTCTCGACAGAAGGATCGGACTCGACACCCTCAATGTGAGCAACCTCAAAACCTGCGGACTTGAGATCATTCTCAACATCATCAAGGAAGCCGCCGCGACGCATAGAGCTGCCGCCAGAAACGATAACTGCTCTCTTGCCCTTGAGGTTCTTAACCTCGTGACGAGCGCCCTCGCCAAAATACAGATCGCGCGGATTAGTAAAACGTCCCATAAAACCTCTCCTTAACTATGTGCCACTTCCCTAAGTGGCTAGCGAAGCCATTCTTCGCAATTATTTCTTCTCAACATTTCTATTCTATCTCATTTCTGGATACCTGTACAAAAATAAATGTGCCATTTTATGCAATATCATTCAAAATTTATACACTCTTCTAGCGAGAAACCCGTTCACTCCAAACGTTTCCAACTGCCGTTCACAATCTTCTTACGACGCTCACGGAGTTGAACCGCACACCTCAATAACCTGCTATATCATTACGTAAAAGAGAAAGGAATTTTGTGGCGTTTGATCCAGTAAAAGAAGACTATCAGCGGCTTATCCTCCGCTTCGCTCGCACGCAAGTCAGCGACGAAGGTAGCATTGCCATGCTAATGAAGGACTTCAACTGGCGATTCTCTAACGATCGCAATTCTCTCCCCCAAACTGACGAAGACCGCGCGTTCAATCTGGTTGCGCAAGCAGCTGAGATTGTTGATTATCGCCTGCCTTTTGTCGAAGAATCTCAGGCACAGACCCTTATCGAACAGGGAAAACACCTCCTCAACCAGGCAATACAACTGGATTCAAACTGTTTTGATGCCCAGCGTATGCTTTATGCCTCAAATAGCAAGCTTTTTGACGCCTACTACCAGTTCCTTGTAGAGAAACTCCCCGAGGTTGAAGCCGCATGCTACCAAAAAGCGCAGGAATCATCACAGGGGCTCCCCGTCGAGCAAGCAGGACTTGCCCAGCGTTTGGCTATCAACCCTTATAAACGTTGGCTGGCAGCACTTTCTTCTCGTGCACTTATCTGTGGTCGCAACAAAGATGCCATCACATATGGCGAGAAACTCCTAGAACTTGACCCTGCAGACGCAGCCGATGCTCGTTTTACGCTTGCGCTCGCGTACGCAAAACTCGAGGACGAAGACGCGCTCAAAAAACTCATAGATAAGTATCGCAAGCTTGATCCTCCTCGCAGGGCAGATGATCCGTGGACTTTATTAGCTCACCTGTCCATACACTTCAAGAAGCATGAGCTGGTTAAAGCAGAACACTATCTTGACCTGTTGATAGAACGCTATCCAGAGGCAACACTTTGTTGTTTTGTTCAGAAAGACTTGCCCGAAGGAGAGTTCTCCCGCCTTAACGTGCTCCCCTACTCCGAAGACGAGCTCATCATTGCCATTGCAGAAGCAACTGTATTACTGCAAGAAGGAAATGACCTAATAGGACGCGGTGTTCTTGGACGTTGGATTGCAGATCAGGTTCGCGCAAGAGACCCTAAGACCGTTGAGCTTGCAGAAAAAGAGCTGCAGATGCAGGCAAATGCCTTGCTTGCTTCTACCGATTCGTTCCCTGACGGCCCACTTGCTGGAGGCGCCGCTCCCAGCGACCCTAGCTTCCCTGGTAGCCCACGTCCAAGCGGACCACATATTGACGGACCAAATAATCCTCACTCAGGCGGTGATACCGAGTGATTAAGCATTCCGCTAACGATATGTTCAGTGAACAGGTAGACCGCCTGGTAGCCAAATGTGCACAAGAAAAAAATATTTTCTCTGAAGCTGCACGCTATGAGCTGAAACTTGCAGTAGAGGCTTCTCCTGAAGACTTTATTGCTGACGAAGAAGAAAAAGCTTTTGCTCAATATGCCAATGCAATTGGCAAGTATCAGACTGAAATTACTAAAGAGATTGATTCCGATGCCGACTTCTTTTCAAGCCGCATGGATCTGCTTAACTTCTTGCATAATCAAATAACGAATATTATTGAAAATCCAGCTCTTTCTAGCACAAGTATCAATCTGGAATCCCAGCGAATTCTCGCTCAAATATCCAACAATCATCCTGCGGCAATCCTCAACGACTTGCTTGAACTGCAAAAAGAATTTGACCCTATTTTTAGACCAAAACTGGAACAAGCAAAGCAAGAACAAGGAGATGCTTGGAGTTTTGCTGAAGCCCGTCCACTCTTGCGACTGTACGCACAAATTGCTCAAGTAGCAACTGACTGCGCTTGCTTCAAACTCTCCAAAAAGGCCTGTGAAGACCTTTTGTTTTTCTCGCCAACAGATTTACTCGGTGCACGTTTTACCTTGGCATATGTTCTTGCTCGCTTAGAGGACGAAGAGGGGCTCCGCAAACTTGATGAAAGCTGCGGATATCAATCAAACGCCTGGATCCGCTTAGCATTTACGCTGCTATTCTTCAAGTTAAATCGCATGTCCGCAGCAAAACGTGCGCTTAAAGGCTTTATTAACCTTGGCGAGGGCGCAGCATATGCGCTGCTCAGACCTTCTTTTGTTGATCTCTACATTCCATGTCGAGTCAACTTTACGCCTGATACTTTTGCCGAGAACGTTATAGCTGTTCACGAAGCTGAAGCAATTATCGCTGACGTACCAGAATTTATTTCGTGGGCAGAGTCAGTTCCCGGCGTAATTCAAAGTGCTCGCGACTACGCGTTTAAAGCCGGACTAGACTGGTGGGAAAACGAAGAATAAATGAATGCTCAAAAACACTTCGTTTAGCCCTAGAAATCTGCATCATCTTTGCTATACTTTTTCTTCGCGTCCCCATCGTCTAACGGTTAGGACATCGCCCTTTCAAGGCGGCAATACGGGTTCGATTCCCGTTGGGGGCACCATAGAGCACAAAACCCAGGGCAGCAAATGCTTCCTTGGGTTTTTATTTAACAATTGGCGATAAAAACCTCTTGTAGACTCTCAACCGATAGTCCAGCGCGTGCAAGAATATTGTGGTGAACGTCTGCTTCAAGGTACTTATCGGGCATACCCACACGTATTACCTGTGGACATGTACCTGAAGCGCTAATTTGCTCGACAACCGCGCTACCAAATCCACCCAAAATACTGTGCTCTTCAACGGTAATAACCACGTCAGAATACTGACAAATTTGTGTCAACGAAGTGTCAAGAGGCTTGATGCTTGACACACCGTAAACCTTAATGTTTGTTCGTGCTGTAGTAATCTGATCTGCAACCCTTTGAGCAGCCTCAACAACTCGGCTGGTTATCGCGCCTGTCGCAAGAACGCTCACGCGCCTCAGCTGGACAGCGTCCTCTAACTCAGACGCTCCCGCCACACCACTTGCACCCTCCACGCGTGGCGACTCAAAGAGTTTCTCGACACCAGATGCATCAAAAACGTAACCGTTTGGATGCAGATTAACACCATCGCACGAGGTCATGCGTACGTAAGCTGGTCGCGGATTCTTTGCAAGCTCCATAAGTGTTGCAGCAAGCTGCGCATTATCACACGGATTAAATACAGACAGTCCCGGAATAGTCCTGGTAACCGCAATATCCTCCAAAGCCATGTGAGAAGGTCCTGTAGTTGCTGATTCGCAGCCAGCAGCAACGCCCACAAGCATCACAGGCGACTTCATCATACCAAGGTTAATGCGAATCTGATCAAGCGTTCGTGAAGTTACAAACGTGGCATAACACGGCGCAAAGACGTGAAAACCCTCATTTGCGCAGGCAGAGGCCACTTCAATAAGATTTTGTTCCGCAATGCCACACTGAATGTATCCCTCTGGCCGAAGCTCTCGGAAACGGTCCAAATTCAAACGACGACCATAGTCAGCCACAGCAACAGTTAGCAGCTCATCATCTTCAGCAAGTTTACCCATAACCCAGCCAAAGACTTCTTTTGTATTCATATCTGCAAGCATCTGTGACTCTTCAGCTGAAATGCATGCTGGCTTCGAAGATGTATCTAGCATGAACACGCCTCCTCTGCAACTTTCAGATCAGACAATGCCTGTTCATAGAGGTCATCCGTCACACATGCATCATGGAACGAGACGTTATTCTCGGCAAACGAGAACCCTTTACCTTTAATGGTGTGTGCAATAATCACGCGAGGCTTGGAAGCTTTCTCTTTCAGCGCGTCGTACAATGCAAGCACATCATGACCATCTACCTCAATGGATTCAAAGCCAAACGCATCAAACTTTCTTGCAATTGATCCGGTATCCAAAATGGACGCGCAAGGGCCATCCAGCTGCATACGATTCTGATCAACAATCACCGTCACGTTGGAGAGCTGGTTGTGACCGATAAACGCTGCACTCTCCCAAATGGAACCCTCATCGCACTCACCGTCGCCCAAAATACAAAAAACGCGAGAAGGAAGATCTTTCCTGCGAAAACTTAACCCTAGCCCAGCGGCGTAGCCCAGGCCCATGCCAAGACTGCCACCAGAGATTTCAAAACCACGTTGAGAATCTCGCAGAGGATGTTTAAAAAGGACGGCATCAGGTCCAAAAACTCCGCGATCAATATCCTCTTGGGAGATCATTCCTGCACGTAGAAGTGCTGGGAATAGCGCCAGCGACGTATGAGCCTTGGACAGAATCAGGCGGTCTCTGAGTTCCCACTCGCAATCCCTATTTCCTACCTGCATAACCTTACTCAAGAGTACGGAGACTATGTCTGCTACAGAACATGCACCGCCAATGTGAAATGGCGTTGAACTGTAGCGATGCGCCAGCTCAACGATGCCTCGACGTACTGACAGTGCTTCGTGACGCAAATCAAGTTCAAGCTGCGTGCGCTGTTTGATATCATTTTTTAAAGCAACAATATTGGAGGTAGAGTGCTCTGACTGGCGGACCGAAGAAATGTCCAGAGGTCCAATAGAGCCATCTACCTGCTCTGATACACCAACAACACTCTGGTGTGGAGCAAGCCAAGTCTGGCTCCACTCAATGCAGTTGCCGTCGGACAGCTCAATTACCTGCTCAAGTACAAGCAAAGCCTCATTTGGAGAACACTGCAGGTAATCTGCGTGGTCTTTATCCGCAATTTGCGACTGATAGCGCATGCGAGAACGTGCAATTTCTTTTTTGGATATTCTTTCAACTGCATCAAAGAGCGACTCATTCTCAAAGTCCGCCTCTTCGAGCTGTGGACAAACAAGCAGGTTAGACCATGATTCCTGGCATACCACAGGTCTATCCGAAACGCTCCTGACACGACGCAAAAAGAGCACGTCAGAGCCGATGGGAATCTCTAGATGCTCGGCAACAGCTTGATCTGCAGGAACCACCTGCTTAAACAAGACTTCGGTTCGATATTCAAATCCACCATCTCTAAGCGCTGCGGCAAATGAAAGCACGGTATTTCCTGCTGCATGTCGAACGGTGTTAGAAATAACTTGTGTTGCTCGACCCTTTTGAGTAAGCAGCAAACCTTCTTTAACCAGAGATTGAATGGCTTTTCTGATAGTGCCTCGACTAACACCATACTGCGCCATAAATTCGGCCTCAGAAGGAATATACGTTCCTGCCTTCCAGTCTTCTGACAGTATTTTAACGCGCATTAAATCTGACAGCTGAACATGAAGAGGCGTAGCAGATGACGCATTGAGCCCTCCCCTAACCTGTGGAGGCAGTGACTCTACAGCTTCATCCTCAGAAACTAAAACCGGAAAAACTCCTGTCTCAAATGACATAGGTCCTCCGAAATGAATGAAAATTAGTCGTGCATACGTTAGATACAGGACAAGTAGTATACAAGTTTCTGTACAAGAACAGAATAGGAGCTACACGTCTAAATTAAATTTCTATGCGAAGGAACTATGCTGTTTATTCAGCAGTAAAAATGGTAGGGGCGGCGGGACTCGAACCCGCAAGACCGAAGTCGAGGGATTTTAAGTCCCCTGCGTCTGCCAATTCCGCCACGCCCCCGGATATGTTTAGTTATTATGCCACTACTTTTCATTCAGTGGGCGCAAAATTGGCTTCCAAATCACAGGCGACTGCTTTCCCTGGTAAACGGCAGATGCGGTTACCACGAGACCAAAAAGTAGGTCACTCTCGCTTACCACCAAGTGCTTAAATCCAGAACTTTTCATCAATTCTGCAAGCAAAATAGTACCCGCAAGCATAACGGGCGCACGTTTTGCTTGCAATCCCGTTATATCTTCTCGCTCCTTAAGTGTTTTGCTGGCGAGAAGCCCTTCTATCTGTGATACCTCATCGAGCGAAATGTGATTAAGGTGCACCTTTGATGGATCGTACGGATCAAGATGGTCCCTAATAGCAATGAGGCTTGTTGCGGTTCCACCTACGCCAACCAAAAGTTCAGGTACTGCACACTGCTTTTGAGCTCGGCTGATAGCTTCAGACATCATCTGATCTGCCATTTGGTGGGCTCCGTCAATGTCTTCAGCCGAAAGATGATCTGACGACAAGTTAAAACGCTCGGTCAGACGTCTGCAGCCAAGGTCAACAGACTCAACAAAATTGATGTCAAGCTGCTGGCCGTCAAGCTGCTGGTCCTCAAGCTGCTGATTTGTACCCTGAGCCACAGACTGCCCTACAAGCGTACCAACAACCAGTTCAGTTGAGCCGCCGCCACTATCAGCAACAAGAATGCGATGATTCTCAAAATCGTGAGAGACACCCAAAAATGTGAGAGCTCCCTCAATCTCGCCCGGAATAATCATGGGCTCAAGCCCCAGCGAGGCTAGACCCATTCCCAAGTCAGGAGCATTTTCTGCATCGCGAGCAGCGCTTGTGAGCGTACATACAACAGCCTCGGCGCCCTCTTTTTTAGCGTGGTCGACGTAAGAAGAAACGCAACCAACACAACGATGAATTGCCTCTGGTAGCAGACGCTTTGCCTTGTCAACACCCTCGCCCAAGTTAACAATCTGTGTATATTTAGCCATGCGGATAACGCGACCGTCCTCAACCTGCGCAAGTGCAAGTCGAGCAGTCACAGTACCAATATCAATTGCAGCTAGAAGCATTAGTGTGAGTTTCCATTTTCGGGCTTTGAACTGTCGCCACCAGATCCCTCAGAAGAACCACTCTCTCCGGAGTTTTTCTGCTCATGAGACTCTCCTGGAGCAGGTGCAGATGTAGGGTCATCAGAGTTTGCGCTCTTAGGAGCCTCGGTATTACCAGAATTTTCTGGCGAGAAACCAAAAATAAAATCTCCCACCTTGATATACCAAGGATAATCAGGATGCTGAACGGTATTCTCGTCCTTCTTTTTCTCAAGACCTTCTACGCGCGCAGATTCCTCATCCTTAGAGACCATGCCCTGCTTATGAGCCTCATCTATAATGCCTTCTTTTGTCTGCAGCCTTTGAACATCTTGCAGAAGGCGCTTAGTCTCTTCCTCAAGTTTCTGCTGATTAAACAGCAGCTCATCATGCTCGCGGACAGCATGGTAATAACCGCGAACAGGTGAATACAAGCCTACAATCAAAAAAATTACAATGCCGAGAAAAGTAACAAGCTTGGTATGATTACGTGCAAAATCCAATGCCTTGTCTTTAATCTCAACCAAAGAAGCTACGCTAAAATGCGGTTTTTGGATTCCTTCAGACCTCTGACCACGCTCAGATTTCTGAGCTCGAGCGCTTCTTGTGGGCTTGACATCCTTATGATTTTCCTGGGACGAAGCAGCTTTTAAAGTTGTCTTAGTCTTTTTGGACTCAACAGACTTCTGGCCAGATTGAGACTTCTTATCTACCTGGGGTTTCTCGGCTTTTTTAGTTGGAGATATTTTAACAGCACCAGAAGGACGCTCCGCGGTAGTCTCTTTAAGAGGTTCAACGGAACGCTTGGTGGGCGTTGTTTTTCTTTTTGTACCACTCTTTTTAGTGGTGTCTTGACTCATCACGGATCTCATTTCTGGTTTGTTTGGTGATGCGTCGCAACAAATTGCAACATCTGTATTATGGCAGAGGCAGCGCCGCTAGCCCTGCCTCAGTTTAGAATTTCATCGTTTCACCGAATAGAAGCTATTGCCTCCGCGGCAAATTGTGCATCTTGTGACGTGACTGATATAGCTCGTTTACACATTAAGATAACGTTTAGCTTCTTGCCACAAATCTTCTTGTAGCTCGGGTTTCTCGTCAAGAGAAAAACCTTTTTCAGCAGCAACTTTCTCCATGTATGACCAACGAGCGCGGAACTTTCTACAGGCACTCATCAGCGCTTCTTCTGCGTCAATACCCTCCCAACGAGCAACGTTTATCAACGCAAACAAAATGTCACCAAACTCGTCCATTTTCTGCTGTGTACCTGGGGCTTCAGCTTCAAACTCCGCACGCTCCTCAGCAACCTTATCCCAGACGTCAGCAACAGACTCCCACTCAAAGCCCATCTTTGCGGCGCGCTTTGAGATCTTTTGTGCTTGCATCAGTGCAGGTAAAGACTGCGGTACCGAGTCGAGAAGACCCTCGGTGTGCACGGTATCTTCCGCGCTGGCACGCTCCTCAGCCTTGACGCTCTCCCATACGTCCAAGACGGCCGCAGCAGACGACGTTGAGCCAGCTTCTGGCCCAAATACATGCGGATGCCTGCGTACCAACTTCTGGTTGAGTGCTCGACACACGTCGTCGATGTTAAAGCCTGCCGCGCGGTCGCCCTCGCCCGCGCTATCCACGCCACCGTCCGCCTCAATCTGCGAGTGAAGAACTACCTGCTCAAGCACATCACCAAGCTCTTCCTCAAGATGCTCTGGAGAGCCCTCAGCAATAGCCTCGACCGCTTCATAGGCCTCCTCAATCATATTCTTTGAGATAGACTGATGCGTCTGCTCCTTATCCCAAGGGCAGCCGTCCTCCTGACGAAGACGCCAAATGGTTCGAACCAAGCGATCAAACTCAGGATGCGTCTGAGGCGCGCCTGGACGGGCCTTTGTTTCTTCATCAACTACAGTCGCTAACTGGGCGATCTTCTCATTAGATGTCATATAACTTATTGCTCCTCGGGGTACAGGAAATTCCAGTCATTGCGCAGGCTAGTCATGAGCTCCATAACGTCCTTTGAGACCTCAAGTTGCGCCTGGGCAGAAGCATCTCCCGCAACAGCAGCTTCCAGGTCAGCCAGCACGTATGCCAGAGCATCGGCCGTGCGCCCAACATGAACTTTCTCCTGCTTGCCATCGTCAGTCCAGGTAATGGTAGCAACGTCCGCGCGTGGGTACTCCATAATCTCAATGAAGGCCTTATCAGCGGAAATCATGGCGCGCTTTGGCTGCTTAGAATGAAGTGTCAGCGCCAGAACAACCATCTGACCCTCGGCATTTCTCAGCAAAATGCCGTCCGTCTGATCAACGCCAGTAGGAGCTGGATTCATCATGGAGAGCACGTCATGAGGCTGACTCTTCAAGAAAAGACGAGCCAGTGTCAGCGAATACACGCCAATATCCAAAAGGGCGCCACCAGCAAGCTTAGGATTGAAGAATCGGTTCTCCATGTCAAACTCTTTGTAGCTACCAAAATTTTCTTGAATCAGATTGACTGGGCCAAACTCGCCCGCCTCCACGCGACCAACCAGCTCTTTGTAGAGAGGCATGTGCAAAATGGTACAGGCATCCATCAACTGAACGCCATTTTGACGTGCAAGTTCTTCTGCCTCAAGCAACTCAGCGGAGTTGAGCGTAATAGACTTCTCGCACAGAACGTGCTTACCCGCCTGAAGTGCTTTGCGCAGGTAGATGATGTGCGTGTTATGAGGTGTGGTCAGGTACACTGCGTCAATTTCGTCGCTGGCGAGAAGATCGTCGATACTGTCATACACACGCTTGACGTGGTGTTTTTGAGCAAACGCAACGGCCTTTTCCTGCGTCCTGTTAGCTACGCCGTCGATGGTTCTACCAACCGAAGCCAGCGCCTCTGCCATCTGGTTTGCAATGACTCCGCAGCCAATAACACCCCACTTGAGGTGTGGTGCGGTAAAGATTGCGTCACCGTCGCTCATGGCGCTCTGCATAGTGCTCGCAGTGTTATGTGCGGAGCTCGTGGCACTCTGTGACATCTGACCCGCTGTTTGGCTCATGTTTACTCCTCAACCTCGTCGTCGCCGCCAAGTTCTTCAAGAACTCCTAGGGCGGCGGGCATCAGCTGCTCTTCATTTCGGTGGAACGGATATGCCAGCTTATGCGACTTTGGATACACAATAGCACCGCGACCCTTCAACTTAAGGGCTTGTTCGCGAGGAATTTCTACACCCAAATATACCAGTCGTCCATTTGTTAGGCTTACTGACGTTGCGCCCAAACGCTGCGCACGAATGCGCACACGAGCACGATCAAACAAGTTCTTACCCGCAAGAGGCAGGGCTCCAAAGCTATTCTCGGTATCTTGCTGAAGAGCGTCTATATCGGAAAGCTCTGTAGCTGCGGCAAGACGACGATACACCAAAACACGTCGGTCAACTTCTGGCAGATAGTCCTCATCAAGGAAGAAATCTGCAGGCAGATTGATAGTTACTTCAGTCTGCTCTAACTCTGCAGACTCACCACGAGCCTCAGCAACCGCCTCGCCCAGCATCTGTGTAAAGAGATCAAAGCCAACACTGGAAAGATTTCCGTGTTGCTCAGCGCCCATAAGAGAGCCGGCACCTCTAATCTCCAGATCGCGCATGGCAATACGCATGCCGCTACCCAAATCCTGGAACTCGTTGATTGCAGTCAGACGCTCGGTTGCCTCTTCAGTCAACGGCAGCTCTGCCGGGAACATGAAGTACGCGTACGCCTGTTGTCTACCACGGCCAACACGACCTTTAAGCTGGTACAACTGAGCCAATCCCAGACGTTGTGAGTCCTCGATAATCAACGTGTTGGTATGCGAGTTATCAATACCGGACTCGATGATGGTTGTGGCTACCAAAACATCAATCTCGTGCTCCTGGAAGGCAAGCATGACGTTTTCTACCTCGCGAGCGCTCATTTGGCCGTGAGCCACGCCCACGCGAGCCTCTGGTGCAGCCTCTTCTACGCGAGCCACCGCCTCATCAATAGTAGTCACGCGATTGGACACGTAGTACACCTGACCTTCTCGCTCCAGCTCACTTCTAATTGCTGCGGAAACAAGATCTGGGTTGTACTCGCCAACCGTCACCTGAACAGGCTTTCTACCAGGCGGCGGCGTCAGAATCAGGCTCATGTCGCGCACACCACTCATGGCCATCTGCATAGTACGCGGAATAGGTGTTGCCGAAAGCGTCAGCACGTCTACCTGCTCGCGCATGTTCTTGAGTTGCTCTTTGTGCTGCACACCAAAGCGCTGCTCCTCGTCGATAATAACAAGACCCAAGTCGTGAGGATTTACGTCTGCGGAGAGCAGTCTGTGTGTTCCTACCAGCACATCTATGGTTCCGTCTGCAAATCCCTCAAGCGCCTTTCGCTGCTGAGCAGGTGTAACAAAACGCGAAAGTACACTTACCTTCAAATCAAACGGAGCAAATCGCGAGAAGAACGTCTCGTAGTGCTGCTGCGCCAAAATAGTTGTTGGGCACAAAATCATGACCTGACGAGCATCCTGACACGCCTTAAACGCAGCTCGAAGCGCCACCTCTGTCTTTCCAAAGCCCACGTCACCGCAAAGCAATCGATCCATAGGCTTACGCGCTTCCATGTCCAGCTTAATGTCTGCAACAGCACTTTCTTGGTCTGGCGTTAACTGATACGGAAAACTAGACTCCATCTCTTCCTGAGCAGGAGTATCCAGTGAGAACGCATAACCCGGCACCGAAGCGCGACGTGTGTAGAGGTCTACCAGGTCAAATGCCAACTTTTTGGCAGACTTTCTTGCCTTGTTAGTAGCACGCGACCAATCTGCCGTGTTAAGCCTGGTCAAGCGCGGATTGTTACCGTCAGGTCCCACATAGCGCGTAATGCGGTCAACTTGCTCCAGAGGCACATAGAGTTTATCGTCATTGGCGTATTCAAGAAGAAAATAATCACGTTCTCTACCTGCGACTTCTTGGCGCACAATGGCCGTAAAGTGTGCAATACCATGCGTTGCATGAACAACGTAATCGCCCGGCTTAAACGGGAACGTCACTGTTGTGGGGTCAATGCGCTTGGAACGCTTCTTATTGCGAGCGCTCCTTGCCGTCAGATCTGAGACAGAAAGCACTGATAGATTGGCTGTTGGAATGATGATTCCTGCAGGAACGGGTGCGTCGGTAAATGTGACACGACCTCGCTTAAGTGGCACATAGACACCGTTTTGGTCTGGTTCATTTTCAAGCGACGTTCCTAACGACTCCTCAAACGGAATGGACTCGTCCGAGAAAAGCAACTTAAGATGCTCACGAGCTGCGCGATCTGGAACCGCAAACACCACCGCGTCGCGGTCTTGCACCAGCTGCCTCACGCGACCCAAAAGCTTTGTGTCTGATCCCGCAATAGACGGCTGTACCACAGAAAGCTCCGACGTTACCGCAGCACCCGTGCGTAAAAGTGACGAGAAAGACAGGCGTTGCTGCGAGCCAAAGTCCATAGCCTTTGGATCTGTATACAGGCCATCTAGTTTCACTTTTGATGCTGCTGCAGATGAAGAAATCTCGTCAAAGGCACGCTGGCAGTCATCAAACAACGAACGAGGCTCTGCAAGAACTACCAATGTTTCTGAAGAAATATGCTCAAGCGGGCTGGCAGTGCCTCCATACAGCACAGGCAAATAACGCTCAAGCGCAGGAGCCTGAGCTCCGCGCTGAATAAGTTCCAGGTCAGCAGCAATTGCAGAGTTTTCTTGTGCACGCGTATAAAGTGCTTCCTCTGCACGACGAATAGCCTCTTTAGTAAATGCAAGCTCTCTAGCTGGGGCAACGGTGACCTCATCAATGGCACCAATGGTCTGACCGGTAGCTGCCACCATGCGCCTGATGCGATCAATCTCGTCTCCGAAGAACTCAATGCGTACAGGACTTGTAGCTTGAGCTGGGAAGATATCAACCGTATCGCCGTGAATGTGGAAGGTGCCTGGCGCATCTACCTCGCCCGTATCAGCGTATCCCATGCCCACAAGCAGTGAGGCTACGTCCTCAAAAGGAACGTCGTCGCCAACAGTAAACGTTGCAGGAAGAAAATAGCCTGAACCAACAGGGGGAACTCTGCGCATCAGCGCATGGGCACTTGCAACTACAATGACCTTCTCGCCAGCGGAAAGCTTGGCGATAGCGCGACACCTAGCTCCAATGATGGCGTCATCTGGAGTGGCATCTGACCAGGGATAATCCTTACGGTTGGGATAACGTAACACAGCGTCGTTACCCAGCCACGCAGCAAGCGAACGTGCTGTACGATCTGCGGCGTCCTCTCCCGCAACAACCAACAAGCAGGGACGAGGGTTCTGCGACCAGAGCGCGGCCAACATTAGCGGACGAGCGCTTTGCGAGAGGGACAGTGTGGCATCTGATCCACATGAAAGCTCCCGCTTCAGCTTCTCTAACTCGGGTGCACTCAGTAATTGAGCTGCAACTCTGTTAATAAACACACAGTCTCCCGCCATGCCGCTAAACCCACATACAAACGCATGCGGGTTATACCAAACCTTGCTTTGCGTAGTCGCGCAGGTTTGATCACTTTTCAATTGGGCTGTTATTGTAGCCGTTATGCAGCTATTTTGCTATTCTCGCCCCACGTGATAACGTAACTACATACTGGGTACACATAGAGAGATATTGAGGAGAGGACATGCCCAGAGAATCAAAGAAAACCAAGGTAGAACGCGGTGTTGAGCTATGTCGACGCATGCACAAGCTCTATCCAAGCGTCCAAAGTGCGCTAGATTACCATGATGCGTTTACCCTGCTCATAAGTGTTATGCTTTCGGCACAGACTACTGATGCCGCAGTAAATAAAGTCACACCCGAGCTATTCCGCCGCTGGCCAGACGCGCCTTCCATGGCAGCTGCCAATATTGTCGAAGTGGGAGAGGTCATCCAGACCATCGGCTTCTGGCGCGCAAAGGCTAAGCACTGCGTGGAGACTGCACAGATTCTGCTAACAGAATACGGTGGAGAAGTTCCAGGAACCATGGAAGACCTTGTCACACTCCCGGGCGTTGGCCGAAAGACTGCAAACATTGTCCTCAACAAAATGTTTAACGTGGTAGATGGTATTGCAGTGGACACGCACGTGTACAGAATCTCCAAGCGCATGCGCTTGAGCTCGGCTTCCACGCCGTTAGCTGCCGAGAAGGACCTGCTCGCGCTTCTCCCCCATGAGCTCTGGAAAGACGTCAATGAAGAGTGGATTCATTTTGGGCGAGAAACCTGCACTGCCCGCAACCCCAAGTGCGTCGGCTGCCCCATGAGCGACATCTGTCCCTCCTATGAACAGCCCAACCGCTGGTTCAAGGGATAGGCGTGCTCAGACACAGTCCAGCACCGGATCACGAGAAATCCAATCTCACAGCAACACCTATGCACAAAAATACCCGCCGGCAAACCATTAGCTTGCCGGCGGGTACATTTTAAAGTACTAGAAGGTTGAGCTGCAGTTCTACACAGTTACAGCTTCACGTAATCGTGCGGTTCTGTAACTCAGAACACTCTGCAACTTAGTAGTTGAGAGCCTGCTCCTCAAAGTATGCCTGTGGGTGACCGCAGACTGGGCAGACCTTTGGTGCAGATGCGCCAACGTGCAGGTGACCGCACTTGAGGCACTTCCAGACCTTGACACCCTCGCGCTCAAAGACCTCGCCGGACTCAACGCGCTCAAGGAGCTTGGTATAACGCTCATCGTGAGCCTTCTCAATGTTGCCAACAAGACGGAACTTAGCAGCGATCTCTGCGAAGCCCTCCTCCTCAGCTACCTTAGCGAAGTCAGCGTACATAGTGGTCCACTCGTAGTTCTCGCCAGCAGCTGCGTCCTTGAGGCACTCTGCAGTCTCTGGCATCTTGCCACCATGGAGGTACTTGAACCAAAGCTTTGCGTGAACACTCTCGTTACCGGAGGTCTCGTTAAAGATGTCAGCAATCTGCTCGTAACCACCCTTGGAAGCCTGCTTTGCATAGAAACCATACTTGATGGATGCCTGAGACTCACCAGCAAAAGCTGCCTCGAGGTTCTTCTTTGTCTGAGAATTCTCAAACTCTACTGCCATTTTTTCTCCTCTCCCGCGCTAACGAGTGACACGTCAACGCATGTTAAAGCGCCTGGGTAGCGCCGTTTTACCTTTGGCAAACAAATGCAAATGATAATCATTAGCACTTATGCTCATATACTGACCCCTTCGTCAGCACTTAGCATTATAACCATTTATGGCAACCAATATTCATCATTTTTCTGACAGAAGCCCTCCTTCGCAAGTTCTTCAAGTAAGCCAAGGGTAACCTGCTCATCAAGGGTTTCTCGCCCGGCATGGACCTCAATCTGACAGAGTTCCTGATGAAGTGTCTCAAACTCTGCTCCACCCTCATCTTTGTGGGCAAGAAGAACGCGTAAAAGCTCAGCACGCTTCTGCCGATGAGAGCCCTCAAAGCGAGACTGTTTGACGTGGCTTTTAGACCTTCGTGAAGGATTGGGAATAGTTTTCTTCAGGTACGCGCCATAGTCGAGAAGGGCGTAGTACCAGCTACGCGGCGTGAGTTCCGTTGTAGCAGCGTTTGCTGTGTCAGTGCCCGCTGCGGTAGAAACACTCGCAGGGCACGTCAGCTCAACAAGAGGAATAAGCTCAGAGTCTGGCACTCCTTCTGCCTGCGGGTAAAGCTCATGCAAGAAAACCGTACGAACGTTAGTCTCCAAATAAACGCCATGCAGATTGAACGCAAACGCGCGAATACCTGCTGCAGTAGCGGGACCAATGCCTGGAAGCTTTACGAGCTCCTTTTGATCTTGTGGAAAGACTCCGCCTGCTTCAGAAATTGCTTGAGCAGCTCGATGTACAGACAAAGCTCGACGGTTGTAGCCCAGGCCCTGCCATTCTTCAAGTACATCTGAAGGCGCGGCAGCAGCCAGCGCATCAACCGTTGGAAAGTGTTCCAACCATCTCTGCCAGCGACCATCTACGCGACTAACCTGCGTCTGCTGAAGCATGACCTCAGAAATCCAAATGGCATATGGATCGTACGTGCGACGCCAAGGCAAATCGCGATACAGCTCGCGGCCTTTTTTGGCCACAGACTCGACAAACGCACGTAGCTCTGTCGTAAGCTCTGTCTTTTTAAATGTAACTGCAAGCTCATCGGATAAAGATGTTGAAATGTCAGACACCGTATCCAGGTCTTCGTTTGTTTTTGTATGTGAAATTTTTTTCTTCATGTAGCTAACTATAATCTAAAAGCACATGCAAAATGCATGTGGCATAGTTTCAACTACAAAATGTTATTTTCTTAAACAATTTTCTAAAGCACCGCTACAAGCTTTTACCATGCTCTATTAAACTCATAAGGCTTTTTCTCTGCAGAAACAACTTCGCCGTCAAGCAGATTATCAAACGTACCAGCGGTTATCTCAGCCTCAATAGCATCGGCAGCGTTTTGAATAATTTGCTCGTTACGCTGAGCATTCTCGTTCTTCACCAGCTGGAATTCACCCACCATCTCTGGCATAAGACCCTCTACAACAACTTGATGCAGCGTCACAGACGCAAAGAAATTACGCAAGGTTTTCTCAGCACTGCACCAAAGGGGGCCAAAGTAACAAGAATTGTGGCGAGGACATGGCTCATTATTAGGACCTGCCCACTCGCAGTTAGAAATAAAAACAGGTCCCTGAACTGCCTCAACAATGTCAAGAACGCTCACCTGAGTAGGATCTATGGCAAGCATCATACCACCGCGAGCACCACGCGTACTTACAATTACACCAGCGATAACCAGGTCATGCTGAATTGAGCGAGCAAAGGAGTACGGAATATCGTTTTCTTCCGCGGCATCACGAACAGAAAGAAGCTTCTTAGGGTTTCTCACCAGCGAAGAAAGCATACGAATTGCATAGTCAGTTTTGCGTGAAATTTCCATTGGTTCTCCAAGTACCCCTCTTATGTCCGTCCGCTCGAGGGACTGTTTTAATCACTTATCTGACGTGTGACCAGGTTAATCGTTCTCCCAGTTCAAAATTGTCCAACCGCGCTTATTCGCAAGCCTGGTAAGTGTTGGACCAGGGCAAACAGCACATGGTGTTTGTGCTGCTGACAAAAGTGTTGCATCCGAGTAATGGTCGCCATACGCGTATGCAAGCTCCCAATTACCCTTGCCATAATGCTGGTTGCACCACTCGGTTGCCGAGACCAACTTCTGAGCGCCTTCAATCACAGGACCGTCAACCTTACTGGTATAGTGTCCATCTGCTCCCACCTGCATCTTTGTGGCGAGAAACGCGTCCACTCCCAGCTTCTTTGCGGCCAACTCCGCAATAGGCTCAAATGTTGCTGAAACCAACAATACGCAGCAACCTTCTGCCTGCCGACGACGCACCTCTTCCAGTGCCTGAGGGCGATACATACCCTCAATCACCTCACGATGAAAATCGTGCATGACAGCATTTGCAAACTCAATGCTGTACTGCGTAAGTGCGCCAACAACCAGCTCGCGTGCCTCCTCCTGCCTCTGAGGAAGGTGCAATTTATAGCGCGCTCCCCACCACATGAGCTTTAACGTACGAGAAACTGAAGACAGATGGCGACGAAGCAAATACGCAGAGAACAAGAATCCCGACTGTCCAGAAATGACGGTTCCGTCAAAATCAAAAACAGCAATTTTCTTGATTGAATCTGAAGTGGATTCTGTGATTGAAGATTCTGCGGGCATGGAATTCACACCATCGCGTTGCGATAGCGTGTCCAAAGTATTTTGATCCCGCACAATCCACCTCACTTTACCTCTGCTTTTAAATGTTTCTTCAGCAGAAGCACTTAGATACATTCTGATGTAAAGATATCACACAATGTGTTATTTTCTGGCTTGCTTTCAATAAATTGAAGATGTAATTTAAACATTTTATGCTGGACTATTTTTTAATGAAAAAGCCCTCCGAAAAGGGCTTGAACATGCAATGGCGGGATATGCGGGGCTCGAACCCGCGACCTCCGACGTGACAGGCCGGCGCTCTAACCAGCTGAGCTAATACCCCGGACGCCTTGTTGCGAATTGAAATAATACAGGGAACTTTTATTCTTGTCTAGCGTTATTTTCAACGAATTTAAAAATTTTGTCGTAAAAAACAACTCAATAAGAATACCTACAGGTCAACAACGTGAACGCTCACTAGAAATCTACAACTTTCTTGCAACAATTCTGCCGAGAAATTCATTGCAACACAAATCGTACTTCCGTCAAATTTCTCTCAAGCTCCTGTAAGGTTTCTGCCAGACTCCTATCAAGCTCCTACTGGTGCCCTCCTATTGAAGAGCAACGCTGGTGATATTTCCGGTGGAATCAGTTACCTTAAGCGTGGTTCCATCTAAGGTAGCTGCGGTGATAGTTCCGTTACCTCCAACTGTCTTACCGTCCTTATCGGCAATAAGTGTTGGAAGCGAGCCATCTACCAGAGCACAAGCTACAACATCCCAGCCAGAATCGCGATTCTCTGGCACCAAAATAGTACCGTTAAAAAGAATCAAACTTGTAGGAGTTCCTTCAACTTCAAACAAAACGCTCTTAGTTCCCGAATCGCTAGTACGAACAACAGCAGTTTTGCCGTCGCTCTGCTTCTCCAGGGAATATTTAATACCTTGGAAGGTAACCGATCCATCAACTGTCTGCTCATCCTGCTGCTTTTCGTCAGCATAAGCGGATTGAGTTTGTTTTGGCTGCTGATTTGTAGATTCATCTTTAGTACTGGTGGCACAGCGAACAATAAAGAACAAAGCGGTAAGCGCAACAATAGCTGCGACTACCAGAATGATGACCGATTTTCTATTTGGAGGCTCAGGTGTGTTGTCCGCCTGTCGTGGACTCTGAGGAATTTGTGCTCCCTGACCTGCGCGAAGCGTTGAAATATTCTTCATATCAACCGATGAAGCCTCAGGGGTATTCTCGCCAGATGAACTTGTTCTCATGTGGTTTGCCATGCTTAAACCTCCCGACGCGCCTCAATTGCGCGTCCCAATGTTACCTCGTCCGCATACTCAAGATCTCCGCCTACGGGAAGCCCACTTGCTAATCGGGTAACCCTCACGCCAAGCGGATTAATAGTTCTGGAGAGGTACGTTGCAGTTGTTTCTCCCTCAACATCCGGATTGGTTGCCAAGACAACCTCGGTTACGGTGCCATCAGCCAAACGAGACAGCAGTTCGCGCACGTGAAGCTGCTCGGGACCAATCTTATCCATAGGAGAAATAACGCCTCCCAGAACGTGGTAGAGACCGTGGAACGCACCAGTACGCTCAATTGCTGAGACATCCTTTGGCTCGGAGACCACACATATTTTGCTGCGGTCCCTAGAAGAATCCAGGCAGATATCGCATTCGTTGCGCGTTGCATAGTTAAAGCAGATAGGACAAAAATGTACTTGCTGCTTAAGCTCCAAGATGACCTGAGCTAAACGGCGAGCTTCCTCGGAATCAACCTCTAAAAGATGATACGCAATACGCTGGGCTGACTTTGGACCAATGCCTGGTAGGCGACCTAACTCATCAAGTAAGCGCTGCAGCGCACGACCATCATTTGTGGTATCAAACGCCATAAATTAGAACAATCCTGGGATATTTAGTCCGCCAGTTACTGCACTCATCTGAGCAGACGCCTGAGACTCTGCGGACTCAAGAGCGTCGTTTACAGCTGCCAGAATCATGTCCTGGAGCATCTCAATATCCTCAGGGTCAATTGCCTCAGGATCAATGGTAATGTTGGTTAAACGCAGGTCACCGGATGCAGTTACCTTAACAGCTCCGCCACCAGCACTTGCTGTAGCCTGCATAAGAGAAGCCTTCTGCTGAGCCTCCAGCAGCTGCTCCTGCATTTTACGAGCCTGAGCCATCATCTGATTGCGGTTCATGCCGCCCATGTTAAATCCACCACGTGCCATATGTTCTCCTATCGTCATATCTATTTTAGACAAATTGCGCTCTTTGCGCTGGCACATAAGATGCCAAGCACCAAAGCAGCATATCGTGAAAAATACTACTTACTTGCGGGGTCTGCAGGAATTTCTGTGTCTGGCTTCTTCTCTACCGACAGAGAAACTGCTGGTCCAAATACTCTCTCAAGCATATCTGCCACACTGTTAAGCTCAGGTGGAAGTGCCGAGCGAGTAGCAACGTCCTCTGGCGAAGCTGGTATAGGATCGGACTTAGGAGTCGAAGTTTGCTCGGTTTCAGGCACAGACGCAGCTGTGGGTTGTGGAGTTGGAACGGTGTCTTTGACGGAGTCGTCCAAAACCACAGCTACATCATCATCGCTATAAGGCACCTGATTGTAGTTAGAAGCCTCAACAGGAGCACCACCAGGCACAGGTTCATCCCAAGGCATTGAATACGAAGTCTCAGGTGCTGGAGCTGCAGGTATAGATACGACAGGAGCTGATGCTTGAGCTGACGCAGGTGCTTGAGCTGGAGCGGCTGCAGAAGCGGGCTGCGCAACCGACTCGAAAGCTGATGATGCAACTAGAGCCACAGGAGCGACTGGTGTAGGCGCTGGGGCCGCCTGAGCTGCACGTTTTTCTCGCGAGATTGCTGTTGCAGCAAGACTCGACTCAACATATTTGATTCGGCGTGGACCTATGACCTGAGCAACACACTCTTTTACAAAATCGGAAACTGCTGGCGTGCTGAGCATTCTCATAGCAAACGAGGAGCCTTTAGGCAGTGTGATTACCAGCTCAGAGCCGTCGTCGGACTCAAGCGTTGAGCTGACCAATAGTGCGGCATGAGCAGCATTCTTAGAGGTACAAACCTTACTGACTTCTTTCCATTGTCTGGCGAGAAGTGCGTCTGATTGATCAACTTCTTTTGGCACAGGCGCAGGTTGTGATGACGTTGCTGCTGCAACTGGTGCTGGCGCTGAAACTGGTACAGTCGCTGCAGTTGGTTTAGGCTCAGGTTGAGAAGGCAATTCTGGTGCAGATTGCTGCGTCGGAGCTGGTGCAGGTGCAGCAACTGGTGTGGGCACTGGTGTTGACGTGTGCGCAACAACTGGTGCGGCCGCCGGAGCTGAAGTCGGCTGTGGAGCCGCTGGGGCGGCTGGAGTCGACGCGTGTACGGGAGCTGCGGAATTCTGGACAACTGGAGCTGAAACAACACCATTTGCCAGCTGCTGCTCAAGGACCGCCACCCTATCTGCCAGCGCTTCTAATGAGAGTTCCGTATTAGGGCGCGCCAACTTAGTGAACGTAACCTCCAAAACCAGTCGCTGGTTCACGGCGGTGCGCATCTGATTTGCAGCGTCACCCAGAACGGTTAAAACCCTAGAGAGTCGGTCAACCGAACCAAATGCCTGAGCTTCTTTTGTAAGCTGCTCGGTTGATGCAGAAGAATTTGCTAATGCCGGAGAATCAACACCCACAGCGGTAGCAACGTAGAGGTCTCTCACATGAGCAGCAAGCTCGCGCGTAAACTGCAGCAAATCTTTGCCACCTTCAAACAGTGTATTTACCGTGGTAAAGAGAGAAGAAATGTCTCGCTGAGCCAGCGCCAACGCGGCACTATTGATAAGAGACCCGGAAGACTGACCCAATACGTCACGAACCGTCTGCTCGGAAATGACGCCGCCGCCGTAAACGGAAAGCTGCTCAAGAGAAGAAAGTGCGTCACGCATGCCGCCGCGCGCGTAACGGACAATAAGATCAATCGCTGCATCTTCGTAGGTAAAACCCTCGTTTTTACAGACACTGATAAGATGCTCTGCCATCTCGTCAGCAGCAATGGAGCGGAAGTCAAAACGCTGCACACGGGAAAGAATAGTTGCAAGAATTTTCTGAGGATCCGTGGTACACATGATAAAGGTCACGTGTGAAGGAGGCTCCTCCAACGTCTTAAGCAAAGCATTAAATGCGGCCGAGGTAAGCATGTGCACCTCGTCGATAATGTAAACCTTGCCCTTGCCACACACCGGGGCGTAGCTAGCGCGAGAAATAATCTCTTCTCGCACGTTATCAACGCCAGTGTTAGAAGCAGCATCAATCTCAAAGACATCTGGGTGTTGACCAGCTGCAATCAGCTGACAATCCTCACAAGTACCATCGGGCAAGTGACCAGGCGCCTCATGGCAAAGAATCGCCTTTGCCAGCAAGCGAGCCATGGTGGTCTTACCCGTGCCGCGAGGTCCGCAAAACAGGTATGCGTGGCTGAGCTTTTGCTCCAAGACCGCTCGCTTAAGGGTGCCGACCACATGCTTCTGGCCAACTACCTGCTCAAACGTTTGCGGACGATACTTTGTATACAGTGATTCCATTCGTCCTCCGACGGCAGATTTTTCACTTTTAAGTATACCCTCTGAGTTGGATGGGTTTCTCGCCAAACAAAAACGGGGCAGCCGAAGCCACCCCGATTCTGCACTTTGTGCTGGTCTTTGCGCGAGCAAATACCTGCTACTCTGCAGCCTCTTCGGTTGCAGGTGCCTCGGCCTCGGCTTCAGCCTCAGCTTCTGGCTCTGGCTCTGCGACTGGTGCGTTCTTTGCAAACTCAGCAGCACGCTTTGCCTTCTCGGCAGCCTTTGCCTCGGCAGCGGCCTTACGAGCAGCCTCCTGCTCAGCAGCCTTAGCAGCCTTTGCCTCCTTGGCAGCCTTAGCGGCCTCGAGAGTAGCATTTGCTGCGCCACCAAACTTGTCAGCAAAGCGCTGAACACGTCCACCAGTGTCGACAAGCTTCTGCTGACCCGTATAGAATGGGTGGCACTTGTCGCAGAGGTCAAGACGCATCTCTGGAACAGTTGCGCGTGTGGTCCAGGTGTTTCCGCAGGTGCAGCGAACGGTGCACTCTACGTACTCTGGATGAATACCTTGCTTCATGCAGGACTCCTTACATCGGCTCTGGTTTCCGACCAGAGCAGGGGCGTCTTTTGGGCAGACGCCCAATCAAGACAATAAGCTGAAAAAGTATAGCAGAACAACACATCTGTTACTAGAAGCAGTTGTCGAGAAATTCACATTTTGTGCAGATATTTCTTGTATGCGACAACTTTTGAGAAGCCCTCAATAAGCTAAAATTCAATACGACATAAAAGCTCATCTATAGCCCCTCGGAGACATAATGTTTTTATCGATTGATGTAGGTAACACGCAAACTGCCATTGGTTTATTTGACAATGAGGGCACTATGGTGCGTGGTTGGAGAATGCCCACCGATCAAAGCGATACCTCTGATATTCTGCACGGACGCCTTTTTACGTTCTTCCAGAAAGATGGTTTGAATCTTGATGACATCGAAGCTGGTGGACTTTCCTGCGTAGTTCCTATTATCACACGTGCTTGGAAGCGTTGTTTTGAATTACTGCTTAACAAGCCTCTGACCTCTATTAATGCACTCTCTACGGATAAAATCCGCTTCAACATCCCCCACCCCGAGCTTGTGGGCGCTGACCGCATAGCAAATTCTGTTGCTGCAACTGAGCGCTATGGCTATCCAGTCATAGTGGTTGATTTTGGTACCGCTACCAACTTAGATGTTGTTGATAAAGACGGTGTATTCCGCGGAGGTGCCATTTCACCAGGCATTATGATTTCTGCAAACGCCCTGTTTGCACGCGCTGCCAAGCTCTCCAGTATTCCTATCAAGGCTCCTGAGACCGTCTTGGGGAATACTACAGAAAGCGCTGTTCAGGCAGGTATTGTGGTAGGAGCTGCTGCTCAAGCAGAGGGTTTAGTTACTAGAACGCTCAAAGAGCCTGGCATTGAGGGCGCAACCGTTATTGCAACAGGCGGCCTGGCAAACACCGTCAGCGAAGCAACAGACATTTTTGACGTAGTTGATCCACAGCTCACCATGCGTGGTATTTATCTGATCTGGAAGCAGTCTGTCGAAGTCACTAAATAGTTGGCGCCAATCTGCAACATCTTCAAGAACAGCCGCTAAACCGCTGGTACCACGGAAGCTTCGTCCTCACTTACAAGAATCTCTTTACCATTTTCATCAACAAGAATGGCATGACCCCACACGTCAATGCCGCCAAATCGAGCGGTTAGCGCAACGTTACCGCTGGGATATACCTTGTTGACCTGCTGTCCAAGCAAAGGAACCACATCAAAGTAGTCGCTCAGAATCAGCGCGATTGGTCCTGCAAAGCTTTGCGTATGCTTAACCTGCTGTTCCCATGTACCCACGCTCTGAACAATCAGTTCAGATACCTTTTTGGCGAGAAGTTCTTTATTGTCTGCAACATCAAACACTGAGTTCAGTGCCTCAGCGTTTGCGGCAACACTCACCACGGTAAACATGCCCTCCTGATAGCCAGCAGTAGCCTTAATCGAGGCAACTACCTGATCTTTATAGCAGATATCGTAAGGCCAGTAGATACCAAAGTTATCATCTGCTGCACGCAAAAACTGACAAACTCCCAGCGCCACGACGTATGGAACTGCAGGCACATACGGCATCGAAACTCCAAGACGCACAACAGTTGCAACCTCAAGGGGTTTCTCGCCAGTCGATGGGGATGCAAGCTCAAGGCATACTTTTTGACCCTGAACAGAATCTTCCTGCACGTCAGAGGCACGGAACACAAACTCACCCGTTTGCGCACCACCACGTGCTAGCTCCAGAGCTTCCTGTGCTACTCCCACGTAATGGCTCCCAAGTCCTCGGTTACGTGACCGACGCGCTGATCAGGAGGGACAATATCTACGTCACCATGTGAGAAGAAGCGTACAGGATCATGCATCAGATCCTCCATAGGAACAAGTACGTAATCACGTTCGCCCATGCGTGGATGAGGCAGAGTGAGGTGTTTACCTGCGTGTTGTTCGCCCTCAACCCACAGAAGATCGCAGTCGATAGTACGAGGACCGTGGCCCTCTTCGCCCTTCTTGCGTGTGCGGTTCAAAGCGTTCTCTACCTCAAGCAGCTTATCCATAAGCACAAGCGGATGGAGCTCAGTTCTAATCTCGGCAACAGCATTTACCACAGGCGTGGCAATACCATACGCAGGCTCGGTCTCATACGCGTGGCTGACCGAAACAACGCAGGTCAGTGGAATTTCATCGATGAGCTGTGTAGCTCGAGCCAGATAGCCTACGCGGTCACCCACGTTAGAGCCAAGCGCTACAAATCCCTGACGAGGGTCGTGCTCAGTCATAGCCCAATAGGCATTGATGGCTTGAGCGGTTCCTGCAACGTCGTGAACACGCAGGATACGGGCACCGTTGGTAATTGCAGCAATGCAAATTGCGTGCGTAGCTGCATCACGCTGCGTAGTCTCAGTTACACCAGAAACAGCGCCAACAAAGCGCTTTCTAGACACCGCACAGAGCAGCGGATATCCCATAGAAACCATAGAACGAGTAGCGCGCTGAATAACAACATCTTCGTCGGCAAACTTGTCAAAACCTGGACCTGGGTCAATGCAGATGCGGTCCTTGGATACACCAGCACGCATCAAACCGCGAGCCTGATCACCCAAAAATCCCATAATCTGACGCATGATAGGTGCCTCTTCAGGCAAGGTAAAACGACGTTGCGAACTTAATGTGCGTGTTTCAGTACCTGTAGCTGCAGCTCGAGCAGCTGCACTGCCAGTAGGGCGAGAAGGACGCATATCGTCCAACTGAACCTGCTTGCGCTCAACACGAGCACCAAGGCCTTCTTTGTTCCAGTGCATCACAATGCAGCCACAATCAGATTCCGCAGCTACAGCAACCATCTCTGGATCAGTGAAGCCCGTGACGTCGTTGATGATTGATACTCCAAGACGGACGCACATCTTAGCCACCTCAGCATGGCGCGTGTCAATGGAAACAATTGCGCCAGCAGCTACCAACGCACGCACCACAGGTACTACGCGTTCAGCCTCTTCTGTAGGTAGAACAGGCGTGTGACCTGGACGAGTAGACTCTCCACCAACATCAATAATGTCAGCGCCCTCATCTAGCATCTGCAATCCGCGAGCAATTGCTGCCTCTGGATCAAAGTTCTTTCCGCCATCAGAAAATGAATCTGGAGTGACATTGAGAACGCCCATGATTCTAGGACGAGCCAACGAGATAGTGTGAGCTCCACATTGCCAGGTGTTGTAGCTTTGACGAAGCATAAATCCTCCTTGCCAGCTATGAATGTTTCTATTGTAGCGGTATTGACGGCCATTGCTCGTATACCATGGATTTATTGAAAGTTTATTGCCGCAAACGTACCGCTCGGCGCCGTAACTGGATAGTGGTATGCATCTCATCTGTGGCAACCGTGATACGTAACCGCTGCGCCCAAACTACCAGGTCACAGCATGAAAGAGGAGCTATGAGTCAAACTCAAGAATACAAGTTGATTTCTTGGAACGTTAACGGCTTGCGCGCCGTACTTAAAAAGGAACCTTCGTTCACAGAAATTTTTGAAACCATAAATGCTGATGTATTTGCCCTTCAAGAAACTAAGTTACAGGAAGGACAGGTTGAACTGGACCTCCCTGGTTATGTTCAAACCTGGAATTACGCAGATAGAAAAGGCTATTCAGGCACAGCGGTTTTCTCGCGAGAAACCCCTCTGCAGGTAATTCGTCAGATTGGATGTCCTGTTGCTGACGATGAGGGTCGCGTCTGTGCGCTGGAGTTTGAGAAGTTCTGGTTTGTGTGCGTGTACACGCCAAACTCAAAAGACCAGCTTGCACGCTTGGACGAGCGTCTTGAATGGGATCAGCACTACCGTGATTTCTTGGCTGAACTGTCTAAGCAAAAACCAGTAATTACTTGTGGTGATTTCAATGTTGCTCACAACGAGATTGACTTGAAAAACCCATCGTCTAACAGGCAAAATGCGGGCTTCTCGGACGAGGAGCGCGAGAGCTTTACCAAGCTTTTGGACGCGGGCTTTACCGACACGTTTAGGTATCGTCACCCTGATATAACCGGCGCTTACAGCTGGTGGAGTTACCGCTTCAACGCACGCAAGAACAATGCTGGTTGGCGCATCGACTACTTCTTAGTCTCCGATCGCATCGCTGAGCAGGTCAAGAGCGCATCCATTTTGAGTGAGATCTACGGTAGCGACCACTGCCCTATTGAGCTAAGCATTGAGCTGTAGTCCACGCAGGTGGCGAGAAGATCGGTCTTCTCGCCAGGGTTGCCTCTAAGCAGCGGCCGTGATTAACTAGAATTGTCGTTTGAGATTCAAAGGAGCACGTCATGCGCATTACTTGCGATGTTCATACTCACAGCCTGTACTCGAGGCATGCCTATTCAACCGTTGAGGAGAACGTCCGCGTGGCCGCTGAGCGTGGCTTTGAGCTGCTTGGAGTCACTGATCACTTTTCGTCCATGTTGTACGACCAGCAGACCATCAAGAATTTCCAGTTCTTTATGAACACTGCAATTTGGCCAGAAACATGGCACGGTGTAAGACTTCTTCATGGTACTGAGGCTGATATTGTTGACCTTGAGGGCAATCTGTTTGCCTACGACATTACGTTTGATCAGGGTATTAATGGTGACAAACTTCGCCAACCTCATATTCTTGGCGAGCACATCCTGGCAACCTGTGATTACGTTGTTGCAAGTATTCACAGCAAGCAATGGGCAGCTGGTGCCTCACAGAAACAAATTACTCAGATGTATGTAAATGCGCTGGATAATCCACATGTTTTGATTCTTGGTCACCTTGGCCGTAGTGGTTTAGATTTTGATATTCCAGCGCTTGTTCGTGAATGTCGTGATCGCGGTAAGCTTATCGAGATGAACGAAGCCACACATGACGAGGGCCAACGTGAGGTTGCTATTAAGCGTTGTCGCGTGATTGCAGAGACTTGCGCGGAGCTGGGATGCAAGATTTCCTTTGGCTCAGATGCTCACATTGCAACTCGTATTGCTGATGCACACTCTGTCATTAAGCAGCTAGAAGAAATTGACTTCCCTGAGGAACTTATGGCTTGTCGCGATGCTCAGACGTTTTTGGACACCATTGCTAATGCAAAGATTCCAGCCTCTAAGCAGGGATATTAAGCCAGAACAGCTGAAGCTTCAACAACATTGCATAAAGAAACAAAGCCGCGCTTTCACGCGGCTTTGAACTGCCTCCCATTTCTTGGACACGAGAAATAGGAGTCAGTTCAAAACACACCTAAGTCGGATATTCTGCCAAAAAGACGTATACATGACGCAGAAATTACCACAAACATGCAAATTATCGTCATTAGATGTGTAAAATGCCCGCATCTGAGCAAAATATCCGACTTAGGTGTGTTCCGTAGATACAGAATTTATTGATAGTTAAATTTCTTATATAAGTCTATTCATGTTTAAGCATATTAGATGAAGTTTATGCATAGAGATGCATATCAGGCAGTGTGATCGCCTGGCTGCCTGGCT
The DNA here is from genome assembly GCF_000024225.1 of Lancefieldella parvula DSM 20469. Lineage (NCBI taxonomy): Bacteria > Bacillati > Actinomycetota > Coriobacteriia > Coriobacteriales > Atopobiaceae > Lancefieldella > Lancefieldella parvula. Next base: position 123,410 of record NC_013203.1, on the reverse strand, counting down.
ATCTTGATTAGTAACATGTTGATTCTTCAGCAGAACATAAGAAAGCTGCGCTATATTGTGCGCCAGGCCTAAAAGCCAACACTAACATGCTACAGAATCATAATCACCCGCATATGAACTACCTCCCATTTCTTATGTCCAAGAAATGGGAGGTAGTTCACTTTGTCATTTGCGGTCGGTTGGTCTTCTCGCCCGTTAATCTTCTTGCCTGTTGTAGCGCTTATTTCATTGCAGCAAGTGCCTTTTCCCAGGCAGCAAGTGAATCAACGCAAGTCTGATATGCAACACAGTAGCTCACACGCAGCCATCCTGGGCAACCGAATGAATCAGATGGAACAGGGAGCAGTTCAAACTGCTTAGCAACATTACAGAATGCCTGAGCATCTCCACCAGGAGCACGAACCCACAGATAGAATGCGCCATCAGGCTGGATGTACTCGTAATCAAGCTTGGTCAAACCATCAGTCAGAACTTCTCGATTCTTTGCATAAGCCTCAACATCTGCTGGCTCATCAACACAGTCAATAATAACGCGCTGGAAAAGGGCTGGCGCGCACACAAAGCCCAGCAAACGAGCAGCGCCCGCACAAGCTGCGTAAATCTCCTTCTGCTCTGGATTAGACGCAGGTACCAACACCCAACCAATACGCTCGCCAGGAAGCGAGAGGGACTTTGAATAGGAGTAGCACACAATGGTGCGTTCGTAGACATCTGGAACCCAAGGAACCTCAATATCACCAAAGACAATCTCGCGGTAAGGCTCATCTGAAATAACGTAGATGTCAGTACCCAACTCAGAAGAGCGTTTGCGGAGCATATCAGCAAATGCATCCAGGTTTTCCCTAGTGTACACAGCGCCAACAGGATTATTTGGAGAGTTGATAATCACCGCACGAGTCTTAGGCGTAATAGCTGAACAAACAGCATCAATATCAATTTGGAAGGTTTTCTTATCAGCTAAAACCTCAACACAAGTAGCTTGAGCATGGTCAATCCATACGCGATATTCCGGGAAGTATGGTGCAATGACAATAACCTCTTCACCTGGGGAAACAATAGAATTGATTGCCATAGAAACAGAAGCCGCGGCTCCACAAGTCAAAATAAGGTCATCCGCCTGAGCTGCGTAGTTTCCAAAACGACGTCGTAACGACGCAGCAATTGCCTCCCTAGCCTGAGGAATGCCAACTGCAGGAGTGTAACTGTGAACCTGCTGTGGAGGCAGCTGCATAGCAGCCTCGATAGAGGTACGAACAGCCTCGGGAGCAGGGACTGAAGGGTTACCAATCGAGAAATCAAACACATTCTGAGCGCCAATCTCAGCACGGCGCTGCGCTGCGTAACCCGCAATCTCACGGATTGCAGACTTTTCTGTTCCGTATGCAAGACTTGTCTGATTGACCATGGTTTCTCGATTCTCTTGAAGCCTACAATACCTACTCTCAACTAAACGTCAGCGTAAAAGCCGTAAATGTTGCTTTGGCGATGTGTAGCCTCATACGACCCTTGATATATAGCATATTGGGCGAGAAAACCAATTTTCTCGCCCAAGCTTTACTAGTTTTAACAAATTTGTATCTATTGAACAGTTTCTGCTGCAGATTTTACGGTTCTAACCGCAATTTTTACAGGTTCAGCCACGGGTTTACGAATTTGACTGACAATTGTGCAATTACTCAACCGGCCTTCAAACTATTCGTATACGGAAGGCTTCAAAACGCCCACAAATGGGAGGTTGCGGTAGCGCTCAGCGTAGTCCAAGCCGTAGCCAACAACAAACTTGTCAGGCACGTGAGTTCCTACGTAACAAGGGTCAATAGCAGGACGTTTTCCCTCAATGTCCTTAACCAGGAATGCAGCAATCTCAATGGAAGCAGGGTTACGAGACTTGAGCATGCGCACCAAGTAGGAAAGGGTCAACCCCGAATCCAAAACATCCTCAACAATAATGACGTGACGACCTTCAATTTTTGTATCAAGATCCTTCACAATGCGCACAACACCGGAACTCTTAACACCGTCGCCATAGCTAGAAACAGCCATAAAATCAATGGAAAGCGGGCACTTAATGGCACGCATGATGTCAGCCATAAATACAACGGCTCCGCGAAGGACGGCAATGACCAGAGGGTTCTTGTCCGCGTAGTCACGTGTAATCTCTGCACCCACCCTCTTGACAATATCCTTGATATCTTGTTCTTCGAGCAAAATCTCCTGAATGTCAGGGTGAAGCTCCGCCATTACTGGCTCCTCTCAAATGGCTTATGTCCAGAATAGATGTTCAATTCTAGCAGGTGTTTTGTATCTTGCGTACATTTTACTCGTTCATCGGGACGAATTCCCGCAACCCACACTACATATCCACGAATATTTGTGCGCACAATAGGCATCATACTCCTAGACTCAACGGGCACACCCGCCTCGCCCAGCAGATCAGAAATCTTTTTTGACTGCCCATGCATACCCAAAGGCTGCATGGTATCGCCTGCCTCAAGCCCCGAAACCCACAGACTGCCGCCGTGAATTGGATCTACTCCACAGGCTTGTACGTCGAGAAGAACCGACTCACCCAACCATTCTTGACTATGCGTGGTTGCATAAGACACGACGTCAAAGCCGTGCTCCACGGGGAGAATGCGTGCCGAAAGCACTCGACCGTCTGCAAGCTCCAGCGTTCCCGGAACTGCAAGGTGCTCGCCAAACGTTGCTGTAACGTGTACTGTACCTGCAGCTTTATTGCTTGTCTCAGCATCATCAACGCTCACCACGCTTCTTGCGGCGCCCGTGAACGAAAACGTTACGGTGCCCAAACGAACGCGCGCCTCAAGGTTTTGCGGCAAATTAGCTACGCCAGCTCCCGCAGCAACCGCCTCAAGCACGGCATCTACATGTCTGAACTCAAGCCATGCCTCAGGAATCAGTTGCCGAGCCACAATTCTCACTACGCGACGAGCAATCACCACGTCGGTAGAACTCAGCTTCAGCGCGTCAAGTACTAGCAAAGATTCGCCCTTGCGAAGCGTAATCTGTCTCAGCTTACGCGCAGCTTTTGCCTCAAGATAATCGTCTTCATCAGTCATCAAATCTGCAATTTTGCACACCGTCTGCACCAATAACGGGTTTCTCGCCTTAAGCAGAGGAAGTACATTATGACGCATATACACACGTAGATAGTGGGTGTCGGTGTTGGTGGCATCCTCGTGCCAGTCCAAATTACGAGCTTTCAGCCAGTCTTTGAGCTGTTCATGTGTATAGTTAAGCAGCGGACGATAAATCAACCCGCGATGCCTAGGAATTGACGTTAGACCGCTCATGCCTGACCCGCGCATCACGTTCATCATGAACGTCTCCGTGCGGTCGTCAGCTGTGTGTGCCGTCAAAATCTTTGCCTTCTGGCGAGAAACTCCCTGTTCGGCACAAAGTTTTTGAGCGAGCTCTCGCGCAGCGTCATACCGCACCCGACGACCAATTTCTTCCACGTTGCCATCACGTTCCCGCGCAAGCTTGGCCACGTCCGCGCGCAGCACGGTACAAGGAATGTCCAGTGAATCGCAAGTTTCTTGAACAAAGTGCTGGTCAGCATCTGCATCATCTTCACGAAGCAGATGATTTACATGCAGAACATGCAGACGCTCTTTTGCAACGTGCGCAAGACCCAAGCCATCACCAAGGTCAAGCGACTCCGTTGCTGCCATATGGAGCAACGCCATCGAATCAGCTCCGCCCGAGACCATAAGGATGACGGGTGCTTCTAACTGACCTCGCCGTAAGCCTTCTGTCTGGCCTCCGTGTAGACTTTCTGCCTGGCCATGCTTCAAGCCCTTTACCTGGCCTTTTGCAATGGAGGCATTTTTCTTATTGAAGTATGCATGTACGGATGGCACTTAGCACCAATTTCTGTCCGGTGTGTTTGTTACAGTTATACCCGAAAGTTACTCAGCAGAAAGAAATTCATGAATCCCACGTTTCACTTACATATTCTTGCCAGTGGATCAAAGGGCAACTGTACCCTACTAGAAACGCCTGATGGTCTTATTATGATTGATTGTGGAATCTCAAGAAAAGAGATTCTACGTCGATCTAAAGAGCTAAACGTTAATCTCTCTACGATCGTGGCCATCTTTATTACGCACGAGCATACTGACCACGTCGTGGGTCTTCCGGTAGTCAGTAAAACTTTTGATGTTCCGGTATTTGCTACAACGGGAACTGCCGCTGCGCTTACAGGGAGAAAGTCTTGCCAGAACGTCACGTTTACCCTTATTGACCAGGCAGGTTCTGTCCATATTGATGCCGCACCAGACATTGAAATAAATACGTTTCCAACGTCGCACGATGTTTGTGAGCCTATGGGCATGCGCTTTGATTTTCTCGCTGGTCCCGATAGGCGCATTGTGGACTCTGTGGGTTACTGCACCGATACGGGCATCCTTACGCCAGAGGCTCTCGAGTGTCTCTCTGACGTGCGTATTCTTGCTATTGAGTCCAATCATAACGAGCATATGCTGCTCACGGGCCCTTATCCGTATATGCTCAAACAGCGTGTCCATGGAGACTCCGGCCACATATCAAACGAGTACACCGCACAGGCATTATCGCAGCTTGTAGGTCCAAATACACGTTGCGTTGTTGGTATGCATCTCTCTCACGAGAATAACCGTCCAAGTGTCGCCGTTAAAACGCTTGCTGAGGCGATTGGTGCAAAGCCGCTTAACGAAGCGTTCACTGAGGCGCAAACTCCTGACGGCTCTCTTACCGTCTGTGTAGCCAGCCAAGATTGGCCAATGTCACTCTAAGCCCAGCGCCAACCTTGCAAGTCGCACGCCAACTCTGCAAGTCGCGCGTCCCTGGCTCCGCGCCAACAAAAAAGCGAGAAAACCTTAGAATTCCAAGATTTTCTCGCTATGCGAGGTGCCTGTAATCGGGCGTGAACAGGCACGTCTAGCTGTATGCCTGACTGCAGCTATACGTGCCTGACAGGTCAACTACCAGGCACCTTACTGTCTAAGTAATTGGCCGACTGACTGCCAAAGCCGCCTTCCAACTGTCTCTGTTTTAGTCAATAGCAATCTTTGTAACGCTAGCTTGCTGATCCTGCTTTGGAACAGTGACGGTCAAAATACCACCATCAAGCTTTGCAGAAAGACCTTCTCGAGCTGCATCCTTCAGATATACACCACGAGTTGCCTGCCACTCAGAAGACTCTTTGTGCAGGTAATTCTTGGTCTTCTCCTCCTCAGACTCCTTGCGAGTAGCGGTGATTGAAAGCCTTCCCTCGTTAAGCTCAACGTCAATATCCTCTTTAGAAACACCGGGAAGCTCAGCTGTTACCACGTAAGACTGACCTGCGTCTTCAACGTTCATAACAAATGCATCGGACGAGACAGAAGACAATGCGGAATAAGGCGCATCAAAGAAAGAATCAATTGCCCCAAATGGCCACGTGCTCAGATTCCTTGCAATACGATCATAGGGAACTACATTCTTCATAGTAACCACTCCTTTACTGGTAGATGCCTTTATTGGCACTTCGTTATTCACTACTTGTTGTACCCCGTTGGCGTAAATTTATACAAGATTTTATAAAATTTCTAAGTCTCTATGACTAAGATTGTCCTGCCCTTATATACCTTTTGAATATACATAGGTTGACGCCGATTTACGTAACCATTTAATATCCAACAAGCAAAACTGTGCAAGATTACACGAGCTGCGGTATCATGTTTTATATCAATGTTTAGCGAGACTACGACAAAAGGATCATCGTGGACACCTCGAACAACTTTGAAAACAACGTTTCGCCTGCAGATCAGAGTCCACATTCTGATACTCAGCAGGAGTTTGAATACGCTGAATCTCTCGAGCAGGAAGCTCAACCAGCCAATGAAGCCAAGCTTCACGCAACTGGTACGCAGAACTTCTCGTCGCCTGAGGCTTCTGAGTACAAAGACGAAGACGCTGCAAAGCAGCCGTACGTTCGCCACCACCGTCCTCATAAAACGGTAGAACCTATCAGCGACTTTACGCTTCCGGGCGAGAAACTCGAGATTCCAGAGAACCAGGCCGCTGGTTTTGAGTCAAGCAAGGGTGCTTACGCGAAGAAGGGTTGGCGCAAGCCAAAGAACGAGATTGCCCACCTTCGCAAGGATATCCACTACGGACAATACCTGCAGGTTCCTAAGGGTCAGCGCGATATCTTTGTCAGAAAAGAGCGTCGTTCAAATGCAGGCTCACTGATTGCTGCCATTATCGTTTTGGCAATCATCGCTGCCGTAGTCTATTTCCTCTGGACCTGGATGTCTGCTAACTGGGGCATCGCAATAAGATAAGGCACAAAAGCGTACGTTTATTTTTTATCCAACCAACAACCAACAGTACGTAAAAGGAACCTAACATTATGCTAGGTTCCTTTTTTATTGTATCTATAAATACACCTGGTAGACATCACCATGTAACGGCATGGCAACGTTGCTGATAAAAACCTAATGCCTGCGCCTACGTACCCAATATCCCCCGCCAGCGCACGTAATACCTATAGTAAGCAATCCGCATGCTGCAACTAACGTAACTGGGTCACCCATACCAGGAAGTGCAGAAGTGCGCTTCTTCTTAGAAGAATTTCCCTGGTCAGTATTGCTATTAACATTGTTGGCACCATTGTCAGCGCTCTGATTGCCATCTGGATTGGATGGATCTGTTGGATTGGCGGGGTTAGAAGGATCTGCTGGATTCGTTGGGTTTGTTGGATCCGATGGGTTAGTCGGATTTGTTGGATCTGTTGGATTGGCAGGGTTTGTTGCTTGTGTAACAGTAACCTCAAACGTAGCAGACTTACCCTGATAGGTCACCGTAATCTCATGTGTACCAGCAGTATCAAACGCAGCCTCTGCTGAAGGATCAAACGTAAAGTCATCCTTGTTATCTTCGCTATATGTTACCTCCTGCGACGTTCCGTTACTCATGGCAAGCGTCAACTTGAGCCCTGACGGATCAAGCTTCTCACCTACAGTGTACGCAGTCTTAGTAGGAGTTGAAGCAACCGATACACTATCAACCACCACCTGTGTAAGAGCAACCGTAAACGGTGTAGGCGCAGTTGTGCCGGCATACGAATCAATTCCCCGAGCACGTACTGTTGCGGTTCCCTCAGATGTATTGTTCTCGTACTCAAGAACGTAATCAATGCCATATCTCAGCTCAGTCTCATCGGTAACTGAACGCCTTGTGCGTCGAGATTCTCCACTTTTTGTTGATGGGACATACACATGCACGTCAGACGGATTAAACATCGCAGGGTTAGACTCACTCACAGAATCAACTGTCAGGGTACTAGGTGCTTCTATACGTGCATGAGAAATATCAGTTGTTTCCTTTGTAGTACGCAGGCGAATCTCTGCTGCACTCATGAATTTATCGTTACGTCCACCATCTGCATACGTATGGACACCAGTTAGACGGAAATACTTAGCCGTAACTGGTTGATTAAACTTGACTATTTTCCAGTCAGGAGTGTAATCAGGGCTGGTAGGAGAAGTCCATGTAGCACGCCCCGCCTCATGCCAAGTAACACCATCGTCACTGTACTCAACCAACGCTTCAGTAACAGTTCCATTTGCTGGGCTATTAGGACGAGGTAGATATCTCAGCGCCTCAATAGTTGTTGGCTCATCAAGTTCCATCTGAACCCAGTGGTCATCGGTTGAACTTGGTGCCCAAGTGGAGTGCCAATATGTACTAGGATTACCGTCAAACGCCAGCAAAACCTTGCCTTCATTTGGACTTACGTATCTATCCTCAACTTCACTACCTGCCGAGACAAGCATCTTATCTACCGGGTAATCTTGAGCATCACTATCGCCAGTAATTGGCTGATCAACTCCCAGATTAACAGTAAACGTACTCCTAGAAGTATGATCCTCAGATTCAAGGAGCATCTTAACTTTATTTTGATAAGGAGGCAGTACAGTCAGTGCAGCGTTATCTTTTGTCTGCGCCTCTACGTTAGTGAGAAGAGCTGGTGTGTTGTACTCCCCTGCTGCTAGAGCATCTTCACTTACCTGTTTTCCATTTACAGAAAGCGAATCAAATGAAGCCGTATTATTTGTAGTAAATGACCCAACAGCACTGAAGAGCTCAACTTCAGTAATACCTGTACACGGCTTTCTTCCAGCAAGAACCTCATCAGAGTTGGTAATGGTAAAACGCACATACGTAGCGGTTACCGGAGCAAAATTATACGTGTAAGGAGTTACACGACCTTGTGCTTGTCCAACTGTTTCTTGTGCGTCAACCCTAGTCCAATCCTCGCCATTCTCAGAAACCTCGATGATAGTTGATCCTGGCTTAGGCAACCTTGCGGAGTAAGAGTCTACAAAGAAGTGAACGCGAGCCTGACCAATTCTCTGCTGAGTTGCGTAGCGGAACGTAATGGACGCAGTTTGGTTTCCTGCCTGTGCGTTCTTGTACGTTGTCCAACAAGTTGGATTAGCTCCACCGCCTTGATTGGCTGCAACTGAAGTAGAGCCGTCAGTAATAGCAGAAAGTGTGTCACTCTGTTTGTCTTCAGGAATATCCTGCGAGACTGATGCAACAGGAGCAACATTCTCACCCAACGTTACAGTCTCTCGCTGCACACGCACAGTTGCTGTGACGGACATATCACGGCCAAAAACGTTTGCGGTACCAGTGACAGTAACTGTTCCCTCCTGGTTATAGGAGCCCTCGGGAACAGCATTCCAAGTTACTGGGAAATTAGCCCGTAAAACGGTGCCGTCCGCCTGAACTGCTGGTCGTGCATCAGGAAGAATAGGGTTTTGACCAACTGGTGTTGTTGTCGAGTAGTTCATAAGAGCGGCAATATTGTCTAATACCGTCACCGTTACGGTAGCTCGAACACCTGCAACTGTTCCAGAAACAGTAAAGGTACCTGCAGAGTTGAGTTTCTCGGCATCATATAAATCCCAAACAACAGGCTCATCCGAAGCTGTTCCGTCAGTATATCGAGCCTGAATTGTTTTAGGTAATGTCAGTGAAGAGCCTGTTTTAACGTAGTAATAACGAGAATAGAACAGACTTCCAACTGTCTTCTGAGGAGTATCATCGCTTGTATTTGCAGGAGTAACTGGAATGGTAACCTCTGTTGGCTCTAAGCCGTCAGCAGAAACACGTACGGTAACCTCACCCGCTTTTGTTCCCGCCTGAACAATTCCCACAACCTGTCCCGAGAACGCGTCTCGGTTAGCGTCGCGATATGACTGATGATCGGGCGCGCTGCCGTTATCAATTCCTGCTAATTTGCCAGATCCAAAAACATCAAACGTTACCTTATTGTTAGCGTTTGGAACACGATTGCCATTCTCGTCAACAACATCTACGGTCAAATATGTCAAATCGGTACCGTTTGCGCTCATAGAAGAGCGGTTTGCTGATACTGAAAGTTTCTTTGGTTGACCTGCGGTAGTTAGACTCTGACGGCCATCCCAGCTCGAAGTATCAATAACATTGCCTGCTTCATCGTATGCTTCGGCGGTGATAGTGCCGTCAGCATACGGAACTTGCCAGGTCAGATATAGATTTCTGAACTCGTCAGTACTCTTATCGGCCCCTTCATAAATCTGATACGTAAAACCATTAGTTGGTGTTGTTTTTGTTGTAAATGTCTTGAGACCTAAATCTTGCTTCTCTGTTGAGCCAGCAGGAGTGAAATAAAGCCTGACAGCGTGAGCATCGGTATAAACCGATATGTCAACAGTGCCATCACGGTTTTTCTTTACAGCATCACCATTCCATGCAGGAAGTAAGTGCAATGTGTGAACAGCATCATTCCACTGGCTCTGATAGAAATAATACGAATCTTTTGGCAAACCAGCAGTATCAATGATGCCAAAATAAGAATTCTTTGGAGATGGCCATCTACCTTTTGCGCCAGGATCAACTCCGTTCCAAGGAGTTGGCTCACCCAGATAATCAAAGCCAGTCCAAACAAATTCTCCAGCAACAAAATCACGTGTCAGTACGTCATACCATGCTTGGGAAGCATAATGACCCCAATTAACACGAGAATAATCGTATGCAGTAAGCTGCTGAGAAGAGTTGTCTCTACTATGAGTACTGTAAATACCACGACTATTAATTGACGAAGCTGTTTCAGAGCCAATAAGTTTCCAATCTGGATGTTGGCTGTGAATACTATCGTACGTAGAACCACCAGCGTAGTTCATGCCAACAATACCGCCAGCATCAGAAATTCCCTGAGGATTTAGCTCATTTGATCCACGCTTAAGTCGGTTATCTCCTGTAGTAACAGGGCGAGTTGGATCAACAGCCTGTGTCCAGGCAATTAGACTATTTTGGACCTGAGCTAAACCATAAATACCATAGGTACCCTCAGTCATCTCATTACCAAGCGACCACATCACAATGGATGGCGCATTGTAATCACGTGCAACACTGGCCTCAATATCAAACTGTGCCCACGTCTTGTTTGCGTCGCCACCAATAAGCTCAGATTCCCCCATCACCGTTGAGAAAAACCTTGCGTAATCCTTGCTATTACCGTTCTTTGCGGCAGTCCAACCGTCAAAGAACTCATAGTCTAATAAGACACCTTGCTCGTTACATGCCTCAATAAGCTCGCGAGAGGGTGTGTTATGAGAAGTACGAATGGCATTGGCGCCCATATTCTTAAGAATCTGTACCTGTCTCCTAACTGCATCGGCAGTAGATACAGAGCCAAGTGCGCCCTGGTCATGGTGCATACAAACACCTTTTATCTTGACAGGCATACCGTTCAGTAAGAAGCCCTTCTCGGCATCAAAGCTAAAATAACGATATCCAAAGGTTGTGTCATAGGTATCAACAACGTTTCCGTCTACCTTTACTTCAGTGCGTACGGTATAGAGATTGGGGTTATCAATATCCCAAAGCGCTGGTGAAGATGAAGTAATCGCAGAAGCGTTAAACGTATCAGTTGTGTTTGCATTGATACTACGCTCTGTGGTAACGGATGCAATAGCCTGCTGGGGAGAAGTTCCGCGAGCAAAGACAGTCTGTACTACCTGTACATTTACAGGTGAATCAGATGAATTTGTTACTGAAGTGGTCAATTGAGTGGTAACGCTTCCGCCAACCTCAGATGCAAGATTTGGAGCAGTTGCTTTTACACCATCTTTTGAAACATGAACAGGATTTGTCACCACAAGATCAACGTCACGGCCAATACCAGCGCCCGAATACCAACGACTACTTGGTGTTTGTGCGTTTACACGAACGGTAATGACGTTTTGCTCGCCAGGTTTAATGTATGGCGTGATATCAAAAGCAAACGGCGTGTAACCATACGGATGAGTACCCAACATATGGCCATTGACCCACACAGTTGAATCCATGTAGACGCCATCAAAATCTAAACGAAAACGCTTTCCTTGAAGATTGGAAGCAACTTCAAAAGTCTTTCTATACCAACCCTCTCCACCAGGTTTATAGGCGCTTTCTGCCTCTCCGGACTGAGAATAGGGCTGATCTATGCTGTAGTCGTGAGGAAGATTAACTGATTCCCAAGAAGAGTCATCGTACGTTGTGTTTTCTGCACCTGATGCATCACCAAGTTTGAACTTCCAGTTTGAATTGAAGTTCTGCACACGATTCGTGGTGTCATTAATAATGTTAACGTTAACATTTTCAGGCGCAGAATTCATTTGCGTTGTTGATTGAGACCTCACCTCAGCAGGTTGCTCTTCTGCATACGTGGGTTGAGCTATATAAAACACACCTAACACAAAAGCTAATGCCGCACATATTGCAGATACTTTGCGCAAACGACTTGTCATGTCTCCCCCAAAGATTGTGGCTAACCTACACACATATACACTTTGCTCAAATCATAAAGGGAAATGACAACGTTCATTACGCCCAACGCAACTTTTCAAAAAGATACCGGTGAACGGTCAAAAAATACCGTCTACGCCTAAATTATGTGCTTCATCAACCTAAACACATACTTCAAAACGGGCTACAAGGACACTCATAAAGTAAATAGATACAAAAAATCCGCTGATGCATTTGCATCAGCGGTTTTTTAATTTAGTTAAGACACATACATGTGTTACAAAAACAACACCCGACACTGTTATGTATCAAAGACCTACACTTAACTCCACGGATCTCTCTCAAAAAGTGGCTCACTCACAGGTCGACGGTCAGAATATGGATCATATCCATCATCATCTTCATTCTGGGCACGAGCAAACTCCGGGTCTACCTCCTGCTTTTTCTTCAAGTCAGCGTTCTTAGACTTTGGTGCTTTCTTCAGACTCACATCATTTTCTGGTGCTGTATCTTTTGACACAGCACCAGTTGATGTTACCGTTGCAGTAGGTTTCTTATCCACGCCTATTCTCACTTACTTCTTACGAGCAACCAAATTGCCGTTCTCGTCAGTATCAATCAGAACAGTATCGCCCTCAGACAGCTCACCTGCAATAATCAAGTTTGCTACCTGGTCAACAACGCGACGCTGAATCAGTCGCTTCAAAGGACGAGCACCATAAACAGGATCCAGACCATCAAGAGCCAGTGACTGCTTTGCAGCCTCAGAAAGCTCCAGCGTCATGCGCTCGTTAGCAAGTCTACTACGAACATCCTTGAGCTGAATATCAACGATGCGCTCAATATCTTCAAGACCCAAAGGCTGGAAGACAACCACGTCGTCGATACGGTTCAAGAACTCAGGGCGGAAGGAGCTACGTAGCGCCTCCATAACTTGCTTTCTGGACTCTTCAGTAAGACCCTCTTCGCCAGCACCGGCAATGAACTGCGAACCAACATTACTGGTCATGATAATGATGGTGTTCTTGAAGCTGACTACCCTACCTTGACCGTCCGTTAGTCGACCATCGTCCAGTACCTGCAGCAAGATGTTGAAGACATCAGGATGGGCCTTCTCCATCTCGTCCAGCAAGATGACGGAGTATGGATGCCTACGAACTGCCTCGGTGAGCTGGCCACCCTCGTCATAACCCACGTATCCTGGAGGTGCGCCAATGAGTCGCTGGACCGAGAACTTCTCCATGTACTCAGACATATCAATGCGGATCAGCGAGCGCTCGTCGTCAAACAGCAGCTCTGCCAGCGCCTTTGCCAGCTCGGTCTTGCCCACACCGGTTGGGCCCAGGAAGAAGAAGCTGCCCAGAGGCTTGTTTGGATCTGCCAGACCCGCGCGAGAACGACGGACCGCTGCAGCAACTGCGGAAACAGCATCGTCCTGACCAATAACGCGCAGGTGAAGCTGGTCCTCAAGGTTCTTGAGCTTGTCCATCTCGCCCTGCATCATCTTGGACACAGGCACGCCGGTCCACGAAGAAACTACCTCGGCAATCTCGTCCGTGGTGACCTCTTCCTTGAGGATTCCGCCGTCTTCCTGCTTGGCGAGAAGGGCCTTTTCTGCCTCATCGTATTTACGTTCAAGCTCTGGAATAGTGCTGTAACGAAGCTCAGATGCCTGCGCTAAATTACCCTCGCGAGTCACACGCTCCATCTGCGTCTTTGCTTCCTCAATCTGGGATTTCAAGTCCTGTACCAGGTCAATTGCGCCGCGCTCGTTCTGCCAGTTGGCCTTCATGCCATCCAGCTTCTCCTGCGTCGTAGCAATCTCTGCGCGAAGGTTCTCCAGGCGCTCCTTGGAAGCAGCGTCCTCCTCCTTCATCAGAGCCTGCTCCTCAATCTGCATCTGAGTAAGCTGACGATCAACCGCATCAATCTCTGCTGGCATAGAATCAAGCTCCATGCGAAGTCTTGACGCTGCCTCATCTACCAAGTCAATCGCCTTATCTGGCAAGAATCGGTCAGAAATGTAGCGGTTAGAAAGGTCTGCTGCTGCAACCAAAGCGGAGTCCGTAATACGGACGCGGTGGTGCTGCTCGTACTTCTCCTTAAGGCCACGCAAGATAGAAATGGTATCTTCAACAGTAGGCTCAGAGACAAGTACGGTCTGGAAACGACGTGCAAGAGCAGCGTCCTTCTCGATGTACTTGCGGTATTCATCCAGCGTAGTGGCACCAATTGCACGGAGCTCTCCACGGGCAAGTGCTGGCTTCAAGATGTTGCCAGCGTCCATGGAGCCCTCGGAAGCACCAGCGCCTACGATGGTGTGGAGCTCGTCAATGAAGAGAATAATCTGGCCGTTAGACTTGGCCACCTCTTTTACCACGCTCTTCAGGCGGTCCTCAAACTCACCACGGTACTTTGCACCCGCTACCAGGGCAGACATGTCAAGCTCAACAAGCTCTTTATCGCGCAGGGTACTTGGAACGTCGCCAGAAACAATGCGTTCTGCCAGGCCTTCCACGATTGCGGTCTTACCAACACCAGGCTCGCCAATGAGAACAGGATTGTTCTTGGTGCGGCGGCTCAGAACCTGAATGGTGCGACGAATTTCTTCGACGCGGCCAATAACTGGATCAAGCTTTCCCTGACGAGCAAGATCGGTCACATTGCGACCATACTGCTCCAACGCCTCAAACTGTGGCTTTGCATCCTGCGAGGTTACACGCTCATCACCGCGAAGATCGTTGTACACCTCTTCTACACGCTTGGCTGTAATGCCGGCGTCGCGAAGAATCCTACCTGCGTCAGTGTTATCGTTTGCTAACGCTGTGAGCAAATGCTCAGAGGTAACGTAAGAATCTCCCAGCTTGGTGGCAAGCTTCTCGGCCTCGTTAATAACCTTGAGAAGGTCGTTGCCAATGCCAATCTGTGCTCCACTTACCTTTGGAGCCTTGGAGATTGCCTGGTCTACCTGCGTAGCAATGCTGTCAGGATCTGCGCCAATCTTCTCCAAAATAGAACGCAGGTTGCGCTCGTTGCTGTCCAACAACGCCTTGAGCAGGTGCGTTGGTGTAACCTCAGAAGCCTCTGCGTCGCCAGCAATACCAAGAGCTGCCTGCAGTGCTTCCTGGGCGGTTACAGCCCATTTATCTAGTCTCATATAATCACCCTCCTACCCCAAACAAAAATCGTGCCGGGGACTGAATCTTCATCGGATTCTATATACCCCCAAGCACGACTTTTAATACATATCTAAGTGTGTTTGTAGCAGATTTTCTTATTTTACTGTACTGAACTTTTTCGCAGCAAAATACTGAGCTTTTTCGCAGCTCTATTCCAAGTCTTAATGCTTTTAAAATTCAACCTCTTCATAGACAAGATTTTGCTCAGCTTCCATTGTCGAGAAAAACTCACCAGGTGTAAGCACTGGTATATCCGAGCGAGTAAAATCTGCCACATTTCTTGTGACGATATAGTCTGCCTTTATCTTTTTAGCCGCTCGCCAAATAAGACAGTCCTCAAAATCTTTCCACTGCTCATCAAGCGCATACGAAATGTCTGCACCATCAATAGAACATACGTTAAGCAGCGGAAATACCTCTTTTAGAATTTTTTGCATGCGATCAGAGCCATGAGCCTTAGCGCCAACATAGTAGAGATCTGTGTATGACTGAGCTGCTATCCACAGCTCAGCGTCCTTAAACTGCTTCATTATAAAAAGTTTTTTAGCGTCGGCAACAAACTGCTCTCTGCACAAAAAGACGTCCAGCAAAACGTTAGCGTCAATCAAGAGCTTCATAGTCTTTCGACCTCCACTCACTAATTGCCTCTTTGTAGGAGCTGTCTCCCAAATCATTCCAAAACGACGCCGGTGCAGGAACTGAAATCTTTCCAAAGAGTGCCGAGAGCTGCTCTTTGTCCTTCTCGCTCAATTGGCGAGAAGATCCCTTAGCAGACGATTCCAACGAAGCGCCTTCATGAGCATCAGGAAGCTTGCCTGTTACAAGCACATATTCAAAAGCAGCATTAATCAGTTTGGTGGTGTTTGACCCAAGCGATTCAAGAACCTCAGAAACCTGATTTTTTACTTCAACAGGAACGCGAGCAGTTACAATACTGTCCATAGCCCCTCCTTTACCTATTTATATCATTGTATTCACGTATTACAACTAGGTCAAGAAGAGACTAAAAGGATTCTGTCTAGATAAACACACCAATAAAAAAACCAACTCCCCACGTTTATTCACGGAGAGTTGGTCATCTTACTAGTAACAATTTTCCTCGTCATCTTACGATTCTTTTGACTCTGCCGAATTATCTTCAGCAGCATTAGCGTCAGAAGGAGCGGAGCTTGGCATACCAAGCAGGCGCTGCATCACCATCTCTGGATTTGTCTCGCTGTAACGAACAAGCGAGGTGATGCGCTCGCGCATATGGTACTCGTGGAGCTCATCCTCAAGCACGCGGATGCGTTCACGCAACTCATCAATAAGATCGTCTTTCTCGAGAGCTCGTTCACGCATATCCAAAATACGTACAACGCCGGCAAGATTGATACCCTCGTCTGTCAGCTTTGAGACAAGATTGAGGCGGTCGATGTCTGCGCGAGAATACAAGCGCGTGTTGCCCCTGGAACGGCCGGGGTTAATCAGGCCCTTCTGCTCATACACGCGAAGCGTCTGCGGATGCATGCCCGTGAGCTCGGCCGCAACACTAATCATGTAAAGCGGCTTATTACGACCGTCGTCCTTCTTTCGAGCCATTACCGCTCCTCTCGGTAGCTGCGCTCGTCGGCATCAAGCAGCGCCTGAAGAGCGTCTCGCTCCTTCTTGGAAAGTTTTGTTGGGACCTTAACGTCCACCGAAACATACAGCGCGCCTCGAGTTGTAGGATTCTTTACGCGAGGAGCACCCAAGCTCTTGAACCTAAACGTCTTTCCGCTCTGCGTACCTGTGGGGACCTTGAGTCGCACCGTAGTTCCATCAGGCGTTGGCACGTCAACCGAAGTACCCAAAGCCGCCTCGTAGATGCTCACTGGCAGCTTCATGCGCACGTCAGCACCATCTCGCGAGAAGACCGGATGAGCTGCAACGTTGATGGTAACCACAAGGTTGCCTCGTGGGCCGCCATTAACGCCGTACTCGCCTTTCTTCTTGTAACGTAGCTTCATACCGTCGTAAGCACCAGCTGGCACTTTGATAGTGAGCGATTGCTCCTCACCAGTTGAAGGCACACGGTACGTTGCCTTGCGAGAAGTTCCCTTAAACGCTTCGTCAAACGATACATTTACGGACATAGTCAGGTCGCTACCTGCAACTGGACGGTTTACTCGCCCACCAAAAATGTCGGCAAAGTCAAAACCGCCAGCTCCTGCGCCTGCACCGCCGCCAAACCCGCTAAAGAAATCGGCAAAGTTGGCGCCGTTTACGTTAGTGGTATAGGTGTAACCGCCTTGGCGACCACCAAATCCACCTCCAGGAATACCACCAAATGCGAGCATTTGGTCATACTCCTGACGTTTCTTATCATCAGAAAGCGTGTTATACGCTTCTGAGATCTCTTTGAACTTAGCTTCATCGCCGCCCCTGTCAGGGTGGTATTTAGCTGCAAGTTTTCTAAACGCTTTTTGAATATCAGACTTCGAGGCGTCGCGCTTCACGCCAAGAACGTCATAAAAAGTTTTACTACCTGCCATTCAGCACGGCCTCCTCTCTAAAACACTTTATCTTACTCAGCTGCACCGTCAGTAGCTTCTGCACTGTCCGCAGCATCAGCGTTGTCTGCGGCTACGCCGTCTGTGGCTTCTGCCTCTGCTGGACGCTTTGGACCACCATGGGTAACAACAACCATTGCAGTACGAATATCCTTGCCGCCCATGCGATAGCCCTTTTGGTACACCTGAGCGACGGTCTCATCATACGCCTCGGTGTCCTCAATCTGACTGACTGCCTGGTGTGAAAGAGGATCAAAAGCCTCACCAACAGGATTAACTACCTCAACGCCCTCTTTATTCAAGACGCCAACAAGTTTCTTGCAAATAGCGTCAACACCCTCAACAAACTGCTTAGCTGCAGGGTCAGTCAAGTTGTCTGCGTGCTCAATTGCGCGCTCCAAGTCATCAATAACAGGGAGAAGATCAACTACCAGCTTCTCTGTTGCGCGCTGGCGTTCATCAAGGCGCTCCTGAGCAGTACGGCGACGGTAGTTATCCCAATCAGCCTGCAGGCGAAGAAAGCGATCATTTGCCTCAGCTGCCTGCTGCTTCGCAGATTCAATCTGATCAGAGACCGAATTTAGCTCATTCTGCAGGCAATCACGCTCCTGAGCTGCACGCTCTGCGTCGGCAGCAATCTCTGCCTCTGCCGTCTCTTCTCCGCGACGAATTGCCTCAGCAACCATCTCTTCTTCGGTCATCGTGCGGTCTGCGCCGACTGCACCGTTGGCAGCGGACTCATTACCATCAAGCGTCTGACTTGCGGAGCCATCCCCAACAACGCCAACAGCACCTACGGTTTCATCACCGTTATTCTCGTTATCAAAGGTAGTGTCAACCTTATTCTGATCTGCTGTTGCCACTGCCATCACCTCCCTATGTGTAGAAGGCGGCCAAACGTTTCCGCCAGCCGCCTCCGAGTCATATCACATTGTCCTACCAGCTACTGCACCAAGTTACCCAAGCGCATATGCCGAGAAACTCAGATTAGTTCTGGTTCTTATCGTCGTCGACAACCTCGTAGTCTGCATCAACAACATCTGGCTCAGAAGAGTTGCTTGCTGCATCGTTGTTACCGGCGGTCTGAGCCTGAGCGTCAGCATAGACAATCTCTGCAAGCTTCTGGCCAACCTCAGTGAGTTTCTCGCCAGCCTTCTTAATTGCCTCAATATCGGAGCCATCAAGTGCAGTTCTTGCCTCAGCAACAGCCTCTTCAACAGCCTTCTTCTGATCCTTAGGGACCTTATCGCCAAGATCTTTGACGGTCTGCTCAGTGCTATACGCCAGGGAGTCTACCTGATTACGGACCTCAATCTCGTCCTTGCGCTTCTTGTCTTCCTCAGCGTGGGACTCTGCGTCCTTAACCATGCGGTCAACTTCCTCATCAGACAGAGCAGTGGAGCCAGAAATGGTAATCTCCTGGGACTTGTCAGTTGCCTTGTCCTTAGCAGTGACCTTCAGGATGCCGTTTGCGTCGATATCAAAGGTAACCTCAATCTGAGGAATACCACGCTGAGCAGCAGGAATGCCGGTAAGGTTGAACTTACCAAGGCTCTTGTTGTCAGAAGCCATCTCGCGCTCGCCCTGGAGGACGTGAATCTCAACGGAGGTCTGATTATCAGCTGCAGTGGAGTAGACCTTTGTGCTGGAAGTTGGGATAGTGGTGTTGCGGTCAATGACCTTGTCAACAACACCACCGAGGGTCTCAACGCCCAGGGACAGTGGGGTTACGTCCAGCAGCAGAATGCCGGAAACATCGCCGGTAAGAACGCCGCCCTGAACAGCTGCGCCGTCTGCAACAACCTCATCTGGGTTGACGGACATGTTAGGCTGCTTGCCGGTCATACTCTTGACCAGGTCCTGAACAGCTGGCATACGAGTGGAGCCGCCGACCAGAATGACCTCGCTGACGTCGGAGAGCTGAAGACCTGCATCCTGGAGTGCCTTGGTTACAGGAGCCTTGCAGCGGTCGAGAAGATCGCGGGTGATACGCTCAAACTCTGCACGAGTCAGGGTGTAGTCAAGGTGCTTAGGACCAGATGCATCTGCGGTAATGAATGGCAGGTTAATCTGTGCCTGCTGAGCGCTGGAGAGCTCCTTCTTGGCATTCTCTGCAGCCTCCTTGAGGCGCTGAAGTGCCATTGGATCCTTGCGGAGGTCAATGCCGTTATCGGAGTTGAACTTGTCTGCAAGCCAGTCGATAACACGCTGATCCCAGTCGTCGCCGCCCAGGTGATTATCGCCGTTGGTTGCAAGAACCTCAACAACGCCGTCTGCAAGGTCAAGCAGGGAGACGTCGAAAGTACCGCCACCAAGGTCGAAGACAAGAACCTTGTGGTCCTGGTCCTTCTTGTCCAGACCGTAAGCAAGAGCTGCTGCGGTTGGCTCGTTAACGATACGCTGAACGTTGAGGCCAGCAATCTTACCTGCGTCCTTGGTTGCCTGACGCTGTGCGTCGTTAAAGTATGCTGGGACAGTGATAACAGCGTCGGTTACAGGCTCACCAAGGTACTTCTCGGCGTCTGCCTTCATCTTTGCGAGGATCATAGCGCTGATCTGCTCTGGAGTGTAGTCAACGCCCTCAATCTCAACAACTGCACGGCCGTCAGTACCAGCCTTAACCTTGTAAGGAACCGTCTTGATCTCAGACTGGACCTCATCAAACTTGCGGCCCATAAAACGCTTGATGGAGAAGACGGTATTAATAGGGTTGGTGACAGCCTGGTTCTTTGCTGCCTTACCAACAATGCGGTCACCGTCAGTGCGGAAGCCGACAACGGAAGGAGTTGTACGGTCTCCCTCTGCGTTAACGATAATAGTTGGCTCTCCACCCTCGAGGACAGCCATAGCTGAGTTTGTAGTACCCAGGTCAATTCCAAGAATCTTACCCATTGTGAATCATCCTTTCCTATGTACGTATTCCGTTTGGCGAGAAACCCTACAGGTAGATGACCTGAAAAAGGGTACAAGCTAACCGCGAACACATACTGTGTTTCTGCTTTACGGTTTTGCTTATACCCCTATGTCTGACTTATATACATAATCTAAGTCAGTTTGTAGTAGATTTTTTCACCGACGTTTTGTAGCCGCTGAGTTTTAATGTTTAACTAAGACTTTTTTAACTCTTCGATAGCACGGTTATAAATCCACTTCATTACTGAATCATAACTTGGAGATAAATCTGGATTCAATAACTCTGGTTTTTTCTTTTCCATACCGTTTTCAGCAAACTCTTTCCAATAATTCGCAGTCTCCTTCTTCATAGAATTTAAAGCAATATTTTTGATTAATCTATCCATACTAAAAGATTCGAATACTTGATTGTTTTTAAACAAAATAGCAGAGATTTTTAAAATATCATTACCCTCCAGTACTGGAGCGAGTTCAACTATTAATCTTGCAAGATAATCTGCTTCACTATATGAACTTGATTTTTCCAATTTATCTATACAACAATCAACAAGCTTCTTTAGCTCATCGTTGTCCAAATCTCCATTTTTTGATAATTCAGTCAAATTTTTCTCATGGCTTAAAAAATAATCAGAATTAAATAACTTCTCAGATTCTTCTCGTAATTCTTGATCATACGGAAATCCATTCAGAAGCAACTCCCAAGGCTTATCGTACTCACTTTCAATTGCTTTGTTAAACTTTGCTTTGCATATAAAGTATAGATCTCGGTCTAAGTGATCCCTAAAGAAATCAAATGAAGAAAATACACCAACAAATCTATAGGAAGAGTCACCGTTGGATAATTTTTTAGATTGATTGGTGAAAACTTCTATTAAAAGATCTTTGCTAAACGTATTTATGCATTTCAATATTTGCATACACCTTTTTGCAATCAAATCTGGACTTGATATTTCAAGTCCGCACTCCGCCCATTTTTCTTTTGACGACGGACATACCGCTTCTATGGCAATTATCTTAATAAGCTGTCTTTGCGTATTCTGTGGAATTTTATCAATATACTTTGATTTGTAAAATTCAAATAAATCCTGCTCTAATGGGAAATCTTTCGATAAATCATTCATCAAAATTTGTATTATTTGATTATTTTTTGGAAGTGCGCTAAATGATAGACAGTTATCTATTACACCACTTAAAAGATATCTTACTTGCTCTTCGGTAGGCTCAAAAATATATACAGTATCATCTGTAGTTGGATGGGCGCACTTGTGTCTACACTCATGTAATTCTCTTAAAAATTTTTCCTCAGCTTCATCAATAAGTGATAAATCCTTAGCGGTCGAAATTATTCCTTTTTCTATATCTAATGCAGATTTAATCCTAGCTGAGTCGTTTTTCTCAAGTCGCATTTTATTTACTTTTGTTTGAAATTCCTCTGCAATTTTATTACCTCCTATTGATTCTATTTTTTTCATTAAATCAACATACACAGCAAGCCATGCAGTCAAAATTGCCGATCTATAAGCTTGAGCATTATAGCTAGCAACCGCCTCACAATAAATCTGTCTTACGTATACATCTTGTATTTTGCTTTGTAGTGAAAGTAAATCGCGCATTTTTCTCCAATACGTATTTATTATAAGAATTTAAAGATACTTTACTCCAGCAATGTATCCCTGCTGTAAGCCTCGCGCCATGCGACGGAAAACTCATCAACAGCAATCTTTGTGCCTGGATGATCCATCATGGTATAGACAATATCAGGTGGAAGTGTAACTGCATCGATACCTGCAGAAATAAGTGCATGAACCTGCTCAGTATTCTTAAATGATGCAGCAAGAATCTTAGAATTCAGTCCATGAGTCTCAAGCATTTGCATCAGATCAAAAACTTGGCCAATACCGTCACCATAGTTGCACATACGGTTAACGTAAGGGGCGAGGTAATCTGCGCCGTTCATAGCTGCTAGGAATGCCTCGTCAGCGGAATAAATAGCGGTTGCAAGAACACCAAGACCCTCGGACTTGAGCTGCTTAATTGCCTTGTAACCATTGCGAGTCACAGGAATCTTCACGTAGGTATTCTCGGGACGGAGGCCACAAATATAGCGAGCCTCTTCCAACATCTTCTGATAGTCAGTCGAAACAACCTGAACAAAGAATTTCTGGTCAGGAAGTAGATACTCCACAAACTCTTTGATTACCTGCTCGGGCTGCTTACCACTTCTAGTGATAATTGAAGGGTTAGTGGTAACTCCATCGATGGTCAAAAGCTCATCAAGTTGCTTAACCGCGTCGATATCAGCTGTATCCAGAATAAACTCCATGCTTGGCTTCCCTTCATCACTAGGGCATCTATGTACTAACAACTATTTTAGCCATTGTACTTCTCGCCATTAGCTGCCATTCATCTTATCTATGAGCGGCAGTGTATGTGAAGGGTTAAGCGCTACTCAGAGTCTATTGCATCAACCAGTGGAATCCTAATGGTAAACACAGAACCCTGTGGGGTATTTTCGGAGACTGTAATGGAAGCTCCGTGTCGCTTTAAGATAGTTTTAACCAGCGAGAGACCAATGCCCGCACCGCCAAATTCCCTAGACCTAGATTTATTTACCCTGTAGAACGGCTCAAAGACAAGCTCTCTTTGCTCAGGCGCAATACCTACTCCTGTGTCGGCAATTGTAACAAGGCATTCTTGGCCCTCAGTCTCCATGGCAATGTTAACTGATCCCTCTTTATGGTTATAGCGAATAGCATTCTCTACCAAATTATAAATAGCTCGGTATAACAGATTGGCATTTCCCTTAACAGTAAGATTTTGTGCCTCAGATGGCGTATCAGAATGTGCATCAATCTGCGTGTTAACCTGCACGTTGACCATATTATTTTGAGCAACCGGTTCAAGATCATCCACAACTGTCGTAATTACCGCATCAAGAGAAACGTCCTCAACCTCTCCAAGCTCAGATGTCTCCGTAAGCTCTAACAGGTTGGCGATAATTGCAGACAAACGATCAATGTATGTCTCCATCGTATCTACAAGCTCGTCATATTCATTCTGTTTGCGTTTCTTTTTCTTAAAAACGTCAAGTTTGGTTCGCAGTACCGCAATTGGCGTTCTAAGCTCATGAGCCGCACTAACCGAAAAACGACTCTGCATTGCAAACGCTTCATCTAACTGATCAGTCATTTGATTAAATGACTTAACTAGCTCCTGAACCTCTTCTCCACCACCCTCAATCTCAATGGAATCAGACAATGTATCAGGACCAATTTCTTTCATATGAGCAGAGAGTTGTTGAACTGGTTTAGTATAGTGACCTGCTAAAAGATAGGCCGCACAGCTGCCAGCAATAATCACAAAGAACAAAATGCCCAACGCATCAAACAAAATAGAACGCTCAATAGCACCTACGTCTAAAACAATAGAAAGGGCTCCCTTGTTGATAGCATTAGCTGCCGCTAGTTCCAACAGCTCAGACGTCGAGCGGTACACAAGCCAAGTTAAAACAACGCAGCAACATACTAAGAGAGCCACCATAAGAAAGGTGAGCTGAGCTCGTATTGAGCGCATTGGTTTTGGGGTTATCTCACTTATCTTAATCATCGCTATCCTTCTTAAAGCAATAACCCTCTCCTACTTTGTTGGAAATTGGGTCATATCCAAGAGCTTCTCGCAACTTTTTTCTAATAGAGAAAATGTGAACACGCACGGAATTACTAAATAAATCCACGTTGCTGTCCCATGCATGAGCCATCAACTCTTCACTGCTTACAACCGCCCCGGCATTTCGCATCAAATACTCCAAAATCGCAAGTTCTTTCTTGGTAAGGTTGACCTGAGCATCTCCAACAAAAACTTGTCGAGCCGTAGTATCAAATCGAAGTTCTCCTAATGTCAACGAAGCTTCTCCGTGAATATACTCACGACGCAAAAGCGTCCTAATACGTGCTTCTAGCTCGCCAAACGCAAAAGGCTTAATT
The DNA here is from genome assembly GCF_000024225.1 of Lancefieldella parvula DSM 20469. Lineage (NCBI taxonomy): Bacteria > Bacillati > Actinomycetota > Coriobacteriia > Coriobacteriales > Atopobiaceae > Lancefieldella > Lancefieldella parvula. The sequence goes on along the minus strand of NC_013203.1, from coordinate 98,978 downwards.
AGATAGTCATCAGCACCCGCATCCAGTCCAACAATACGATCAGACACTGATGAACGCGCAGAAAGAATCAATACCTTAGTCTCTGAGTGCTCCGATCTAAGCGTACGCAGTAAATCCAGACCATCAATGCCAGGAAGATTAAGGTCAAGCAAGATGAGGTCATATTGCTCAAGCTGAGCCATCTCAAGAGCCTGAGTGCCGTTGTCGACAAGATCAACGTAATAGCCATCAAGCTCAAGACCCTCTCCAATGGAGGCGAGAAGTTCTTTTTCGTCTTCTACCACTAGGATCTTCAAGTCTTCCCTTTCAAGTGCAGATTGATACCATTCGCAAGTATTAGAGTACGCCTGGGCCAAGCTTAACTGACTCAGCCCAGACGTAATCTCTACGATATTTCAAATGCTAACCGATTGAGCTGTACGCGAGAAGAACTTCTCGCCGTATGCCGTAAGCGGTATGTAAGTTTCTAAGAACTACTTCGTCTGAGCAAGAGCCTGGTCAACACGCTTCTGGAGCTCGCTACCCTGAAGCTTGGTGGCTCCACCAGTGATTGGGTCACCTACAAGCTTACCGTTCTGATCGATAACCATAGTGGTTGGGAATGCTGTCAGGCCTTCGATAACATGGCCGCCATCACTGTGTGGATCAAGTGCAAGGTTTCCGTAAGTAACACCCTGCTTCTTAAGGATATCCAGTGCTTCCTTCTTGGCATCGTCTGTGTATGCAGCCTCTGCATTTACACCCAGAACATTGACACCCTTGTCTTTATAGGTCTCAGCCAGCTCCTGGAGCATTGGCATCTCCTGAATACAGCCAGTGCAACCATTGAACCAGAAGGTCATAACGGTAACCTTATTCTGTCCAAAAACCTTATTGTCGTAAGTAGTACCGTTAGAGATATCTGTTGCCTTGAAGTCCGGGAAGGTGTCGCCGTCCTTGAGATGGAGTTTTGATGCGGCCTCAGGTGGAACTGCACCGGAATTCTGCTGCTCGGCAGTTGGAGCAGTTGTGTTACCTGTGTTGCCAGCGTTGCCAGTGCCGCCAACACTGCATCCAGCTAACGTAACTGCCATAACCAGGCCAACGACATACGTTAGGGATTTTGTTACAAATTTTTTCATTTCAGATTCCTTTCTGTCTTTTCTACGCATAAAACGTAGTGATACACATTTTTATGACAACTACTTACAAGGATTAGTCAGTACTTTCTGCTTTCAGCGGTTGCTTTTTCGAACTTGCCGTCTGGCAATCTGCCAAGTGCTTTGCTGTAGCAATCTTTTCCGAGTGTTCGATTTTCTTGTTGATTAACAAAAGCTTTGCGTCAATCGCATGAACAGGACAAACTTTGATGCACTCTCCGCAACGAATACACTCAAGAGCCGCATTATTCTTAGTAATATCTACGTCCATCTTGCATGTACGTGCACATTTTCCGCAGCTTACACAAGTATTCTTGTCAACTCGATACTGCAAAATTGAGATGCGATTAAACAGAGAATAAAAAGCTCCAAGCGGGCAAATCCATTTGCAGAAGGGGCGGTAAAACATGATGCTCAGCAGCACAATGGTGCACAGAATGCTGAACTTCATCGTGAAAAGTTTGCCAAGAGCCGCCTTAATACTACTATCTGCCAGAGAAAGCGGAATTGCTCCCTCCAAAATTCCCTGTGGACAAACGTACTTGCAGAAATAAGGCTCTCCCATCCCTACAGCGTTTTGAATCAAAGCTGGTAGAGCCCAAACGAGCACAATCAAAATAACGTATTTCAAATAACGCAAAGCTTTGAGTTTTTTAGTGCTGAATTTTTTAGGGAACGGGATCTTGTGAAGAAGATCTTGTACCCAGCCAAACGGGCATAGGAATCCGCAAACAAACCTACCAAGCAAAGTTCCGATAAGAATCAAAATACCCGTAATGTAATACGAGAAACTGAATTTAGATGACCCAACTACCGCCTGAAATGCTCCAATGGGGCAAGCTCCCGTGGCTGCTGGACAGGAATAGCAATTAAGTCCAGGGACACAGACTGACTTTGCAGGACCGGTATAGATGGTTCCCTTGACAAAATTTGGCAGGTGAGGATTGGTCAGAAAGGCTGCACATGCCTGCACGAACCCTCTTTTGGTGACGAATTTCCACACTTTCTTTCCAAGAGATTTAATCCCCGAGAGTACTTTCACTGCAGGTCACCTAGCCAATACCTACGCACTCAAGGCAGATTCGTACCGCTTTTCCCAAAACAGTCTGAACCTCTCCACGAGATGCGCCATAGACTACAAACACACAGCCTAGCAACATAAATAAAATAGGTAGAATTCGTAGGCGACAGCTCCAGCCGCAAGCTTGTTTTGATTCCATAGATACTCCCTTCTCCTGCTATCCAGTACAACAGAAGGGGTGTTAAATCACTGTTAAGCTAATTTAATTTTTCCGGGAAGAGTTATAAATAGCTGCTCAAATATCTTTTAAATTTCTACGAGTATCATGGCAATGCCAATGACCCTTAAGTACATCTTGAATGTGGCTTAAGTACGACCCAAAAGATGCCATGAAGCTTTTTATATAAATATCCGAACTTATATAATATGCAATCACATAAAACCGCAGGTATACAGCATGCAAGAAAATCGGATCTTCTCACCATCGGTTCGCGAGGTAAATTTCGGGTCCGCAAAACACAGCAATGTCGGATATTCTGCCAAAAAGACCTATACATGACGCAGAAATTACCACAAACATGCAGATTATCGTCATTAGATGTATAAAATGCCCGCATCTGAGCAGAATATCCGACTTAGGTGTGTTCCATAGATACAGAATTTATCGATAGTTAAATTTCTTATATAATTCTATTCATTCTCTAGCATATTGGATCAAGTTTATACATATAAATGCATATCAGACAGTGTGATCTCCTAGCTGCCTGGCTATCTTGATTAGGAACATGTTGATTCTTCAGCAGAACATAAGAAAGCTGCGCTATTTGTACGCCAGGCTTAAAAGCCGGCGTTAGCACGTTGCAGAAAAAAGCTGGTAATCCTTACAGATTACCAGCTTAAGGTCAGCGTGTTTCTCTCGCTTAACAGGCTAAAGCCGGAAACTAAAAAAGAGAGCCATCTTGCGGTAGCTCTCTTGAAGTAACTATCTAGCTATGATGACGCACTTACTGTAGACTAAAAGTCTGAGCAGCAAGCTTATCCTTACCAAAGAGTGGATACACTTCAACCTCAACATCAGACGAGCTAATAAGCTTGTAAGCTTGCTCAACATCAAGGCTTGTTCCAGTCTTAATCTTTTTCGCAGTGCTTTCCCAATTGACCTCACCGCTAGTTATAACTGCGACTTCAAGCTGCTGGCCATCCTGATACGCTTCAACTCGTACTGAACTCATAAATGAAGTGGTCTCATCAGAGTTATTTGTGAAATTGAACGTGATTTTTGCTGCTGGATCGCCATTGTAATCAGCAATCTGCGTAAGCGTGCCAATGGTCACCGCATACTTTTCTGGCTGCTTCTCTTCCGACTTCTTTTGATCTTCCTTCTGCGCATCAGAAGTAGACGTGGATGTTGTGTCGCTGTTTCCGCAGCCCACCAATCCAAGAGCAAACAAACTAGAAGCACCTGCATAAATGAACTCGCGACGTGTTAAAGACATAATTCCTCCCATGTTTGATGTGTCTTTTATCTGTTAAACGCCTTTTTGAACAAGAACACTTACTACAGTGCAGATAGTAGTTATTGAATTGCGGTCATGTGTCCACTACGTTGGACAGTTGACTAGTTTACGAAACATTGCACGCTACAATACGCCACAAAAAATGCCGCCGGAAATCCGACGGCATTCATGGAACATACGGGAAAGAAAGAAACACAACGTTTAGCTGGTTGTTTACTAAGGGTTAAGCTTATTACTCACCCGAAGGTTGTTCACCAAACTTACTTGTTGGACTGCTTAATCATCCAAATGGTCTTGGAGAGAAGAGCGATGTGCTCGTCCATTGCTGCAGAAACAAGGAAGTTGTCCTCAGCGTCTGCATCCTTCTTGATTTCCGCTGCAAGTGTGCGAATTGCCTCGTAGTCAGCAAGAATTGCCTTGAAAATCTCCTGTGGGCTTTTGAAGCCTTCTGCAGCCTCGGAAAGAGTTGCATTCTTGAGGAAGGAATCCATAGAGCCAAGTGGAGAGCCGCCGTTCATCAGAATAAGCTCGGCAACCTCGTCAAGCTGATCATACATTGCACCATAAACCTCGTCGAGGTCAGTATGCACGTTGTAGAACGAAGGACCACTGACGTACCAATGGAAGTTGTGAATCTTGTGGGCCTCAACAGCGTAGTTAGCGAGAAGAACATTGAGCTTATCGTTTAGCATAGTTAAAACCTTTCTGTTAGATATATTATTTAGTTAACTAGTAATTATTACTAGTTAACTGTTATATTTCCGAAAATAGTTAGACTATACTGACTTTTTCAAAAATTTTTAGAAATTTTCTCGACTGTTATGCTGAGACATTAATATCGTGCGACAAGCTATTTAACTCACTTTCCTACCTATATATAGAATCTCTCCAGTCACTGAATGTACGTCTTTTTGACAAAACGGTTAAATCACACGAGTTTCTCGCCAAAGGGTTAAAGAAAGAAGGCAAAATCAGCGCATTCAAATTTTTAGCGCTCTCTTGCAAGGAGACCACATGACCAAGATTCCCGAGGGCTACCGTTCAAGCCTTTCCCTCTACGATACACAGAAAGCTATTGAGCAGGTCAAGAACGTATTTCTGACCAAACTGTGCGCTGCACTGAAGCTGTCGCGTGTCACTGCACCGCTCATCGTTGATCCGCTTACTGGCATGAACGACAACCTCAATGGTGTCGAGCATCCCGTTGCCTTTGATCTACCTAACGTTGGCAAAGACGCCGAGGTAGTTCAGTCGCTTGCTAAGTGGAAGCGCTATGCACTGTGGCGCTACAACTTTGCCGTCGGCCGCGGCCTGGTTTGCGATATGAACGCTATCCGTCGCGATGAACAACCCGATAACCTGCACTCCATTTACGTGGACCAGTGGGACTGGGAACGCATCATTACGCAGGACGAGCGCAATACCGATACGCTAGAAGACGCTGTCTGCCGCATTGTCGAGGCAATCTGCGGTACGCTCGACGAGCTCAAATGGCACTATCCCCAGCTCAACACACAGCTTAGCCGAGAAGTTACCTTTGTAACCTCGCAAGAGCTCGAGGACCTCTACCCTACTCAGACGTCTAAACAGCGAGAAAATCTGTTTGTTCGCGAACATCCAACCACGTTTATCGTGGGCATTGGTGGTGCCTTAAACTCTGGCCAACCTCACGATTTTAGGTCTCCCGACTACGACGATTGGTCACTCAACGGCGACCTGCTGTTCTGGGATGAGACCTTAGACTGTGCTGTTGAGATTAGCAGTATGGGCATTCGCGTTGATGCCGAGGTACTTAAGTCGCAGCTGGCAATCGCTGGATGCGAAGACCGCCTTAAGCTGCCGTTCCATAAGATGCTTATTGACGGTGAGCTGCCTTTTACCATTGGCGGTGGAATTGGCCAAAGCCGTCTCTGCATGCTACTACTAGAAAAAGCGCACGTTGGAGAGGTGCAGGCGTCTATTTGGGACAAGAAGACTGAAGAACGTTGTGCAGAAGCAGGGGTTTCTCTGCTTTAAGCCGTAGGTTCAAACGTGCAGCTTTGTGCCATATCACTCCACTCTCAGCATCTACAGCTGTTCCCAAAACTAAAAACATTTTGGCGTTTCTCCTGTTAACGCTACAATAGTAACCCAGTACAACTAAAAGCCACTGAGTCTAACTGGCGATTTAAGGAGCGACTCTATGAATTGCCCCAATTGCGGAGTTGAAATTGATGAGCACACAAATTTCTGTCCCAACTGTGGACAGAAGCTTTCAGACGCCGCGGATGTTGCGGATGTTGCAGACACTGCAGATGTTGCAGACGCCGTGGATGTTTCAGACGCCGTGGATGTTGCAGACACTGCGGATGTTGCAGACGCCGCGAATGTCGAGAAAACCGATGCGCCTGCTGAGTCTACAGGACCTACACCAGAAACCGCACCCGACAACTCCACCACAGCCACCGAGGTTATCGCACCAGCAGAGTCTGATACGCCAACTGAAACGGTAACTGACCCAGACGCTACCATCCTCGCAGAGCATCCAGCTGATGACGCAGCTGATGACGCAACCGATGAGGAATCTACAACCTTCATTAACGACCCTGACCGCATCAACGTCTTTACCACCGACGACCTTGATTCAACTGCCATTTCTCACTTTGACCCTTCACAGTTCACCGTCATTTCAAACGGACCTAGCTCTGTTGAACGCAAACAAACCAAGGACGGTTCGGACACGCTCCGCAAAGTTGCATTTGGCTTGCTGGCAGCCGTCTTAGTCGTAGGCGCATTGGCCATTGTATGGGTCATCCACTCTCATCAAGACGATGCAGCCAGGCGCAACGCTGTCCAGCAGCGTATTGCCAGTTATCAAGAGCAAATCAAAAGCGTTGACGTTAATCCAACCAGCGACAGCAGTCGTGTTGAACTTCTCAACCAATACGAGAAGCTCGATCAAATTGAAGAGCAAATCACTGGTGACCAGAAAAATGGCCAGTTCCGCCTTCCAAACGGCACCGATGACTCAAGTGTCAACGTCCTAAACAGCTCAATCTCGGATGGGCAGAAGAAGATTCGCGACTGGTTTGAGGCCGACTACAAGCGCAGGCTGGCTGCAAACAGCTTTAACGATACCGATTCAGCAACCACGCTTGACCTCAAGTCCGTTGCTAATAGGCTTGTTGAACTGCAGGCTCTTCTCGGTGACATAGAGAACGAGAAGGAAATCTGGGGCAATGATACCGGCACTAATTCAACATATGACTCATACCACTCTCGTGTTTCTGACCAGATAAAGAAAGGTGAGAGTCTAAAATCTGGCGTGACTGAGAAAAACAAGAACGAGCAAGAGAAGAAGGATAAGGACAAAAAGTCCGAGGAGGACCGCAAGAAAGCCGAAAAGTGGGTTGGTACCTATAGCGGAACCGGCACCGACGGCAAATCTATGGAGGTTGTCATCCAGAAAGATGGCACGGTCCTTTGGCGTATTGGTGGTCAGCCTGAGGTTCGCGGAACCTGGACCGGCGACGAGAGCAAGCTTGAGCTTAACTTCAATGGTCAGGTTAGTGGCAGAAGCGAGCCTTTTACCCTCTCCTCTACCGACGGCGGCAAAACCGTTTCTATCAGCTCTCAAAGTAGCACGTGGAACACAGATACGCTTTCTAGAAAGTAACGCTAACTAGAAAGCAGCACAATATACCGCAAGGCGCACAAAGGCGAGAAGACCAATTGATCTTCTCGCCTTTTTATTTGTCTGAGGTGAATGAGAGCTACTTTACAGACCAAGCGCTTAGCAGCCAAGCACCAAAGCGCCTAGAATGTTTTTCTCGCCAGCTATTTTTTAAGTAGCTTCTCGTACACATCAATAAAGTCCTCAGCAATGATGCGGAAAGACTCAGCCTGCATAAGCTGATCTTCGGCGTGGAGCAAAATGAGCGAGAACTCAACGTTACTGTTGTCGATTGCAGACTGCTGAAGCATATTCAAGTGCGTGCCGTGACCCTCATTGAAGATTTCTGTACCCGCAAGAACATCTGCGCGAGCACCTTCAATATCGCCTGCTTTTGCCTTCTGGATTGCGCCAATATACATTGACTTTGCAGTTCCAACGGTAGCAATAATCTCAAAGGCTGCTTCTTGTGTAGCAGTCATGCCGTCATCTAAAGCCATTTTTACCTCATACTCTTCTTTTGAGCACCTGAGAGCTCACAAAATCTTTTACAGCTTATTTAATAAGCTCAAGTGCATCGTCAAGAATCTTTGCAGCGTTCATCCTACCGTAATCAACCATAGGAATAACAGCTACAGGAATAGATCCTGCTGCAGCCTCAACATCTGCCTTTGCATAAGCAATCTGAGGTCCAAGTAAAAAGACATCTGCGCCATCAATAAGCTCGAGTGCCTTATTAAGAGGATTTGCAATAATCTCTGCATCTAAACCGCGAGAAGCAGCCTCTTTCTGAAGCTTCTGGACAAGCAAACTGGTAGACATCCCGGCGTTGCAAGCAAGTAAGATTTTCATGTGATCTCCTTCTGATAAGCCAGCCACCTAATACGATGGCTGGCTTCAAGTGATACTCAGATTATAAGCTTACAAACTACTCTGCATCCTGAGCTTTCTCTGCAAGAGCCTCAGCCTGCTTGACCTGTGCGCGCTCGGAGATCTTCATAAATGGCAGGTAAATTGCCATTGCGAGAAGAACCTCGACGATCTGCCAAATAACAGCACGAACGTCGCCACCGGTTGCTAACCAACCACTCAAAAAGACTGGAGTGGTCCAAGGAACCATTGCAACGCAAGGGCTAATCCAACCAAGGTTGGTGAGCAGGTAGGTCAGACCGATGAACAAATCTGGTACAAGAACAAATGGAATCATCAAAGGAAGGTTAAAGACAATTGGGTAACCATAAATAACTGGCTCGTTGATGTTAAAGATACCTGGGAGAAGAGAAAGTGCCGCAACGTCTTTAGAAGCCTTGTTCTTGGAGAAGATAAAGGTGTCAAAAAGCAGCATCAGAGTACAACCAGAACCGCCAATCAGCGCAAAGGTGTTGATGATCTGCATGTTCATGTAGTGATCCTGAGGGATTGGCTGACCAGCTGCGAAGGTTGCCATGTTGTCAACAATAAGCATGGTCAGGATTGGCTCAATCAGAACACCAGAGATGGTGGACTGGTGAATACCAAGGCAGAAGAGAAGGTTTGCAAAGGTGTAGATGACGATGACAGCAAATGGACCAGCATTCATAAGGCCCTTCAGTGGGGCGGAAATGCTTGTTGCAATGATGGTCATAAGGTCAGTACCTGCACAAACTGCAAGAAGAGCAGAAGCAATACCAAAAACACTCAAGGTCAACATCATAGGAATCATGGTGTTAAAAGAATCTGCAACCGCTGGTGGAACACCCTCACCAAGGTTGACCTTCAGCTGTTTAACGCTAGAGAGCTTAATGAAAATTGTGGTCGAAAGCAGGCCAATAATGATTGCACCAAACAGACCGTTAGTACCAGTGAAGGAGGAGGAAAAAGCGCCTGTTACATCGACGCCAGTGACTGCATAGTCATTTGGCAGAAGCTTAGCAACCTCAGCCACAGGAAGTGTTACTGCTGCAGCAGCTGCGTTAGCAGCGTTAGTTGCGTGAAGAACAGCGCCTGCGGTGGCAACAATGCTCTGAGGCATCATGATAATAAGAGCAGCAATGCCAATAACAACGCAAGAAATTGCGTTTTCAAAACGCTTATTACGAGCAAGGCAATAACCAATGATGCCTGCAAGAATAACTGCCGAGAAACTCAGAGTTCCCTGAGCAATCGCTGCACCCCAAACCTTGAAATTAGCCAAGGTGACTGGATCATTAGCAAAGATGAGTGGGAACAGAACGTTGTTGATCAGTACTGCAATACCAGCCAAAATGTAAATTGGGCTGACAGTTGCGAATGCATCGCGTAGGCTTCTCAAGTGAACTTGATTGCCTACTTTTGCAGAAACTTCTGCAAATTTATCTAGAAACGATGCTTGGCCATTATCTTTTGCCATGAACAAACTCCTTTCACGAGTTTCTAGTCAACTATATGTGTAGTGGCAATTTGTTTAAGCCACTTAGCTGATTTCTTAAGACGACGGTTGTAGTTATCTTCCAGATCTACCTCAATAAAGCCATAACGGTTCTTGAAAGCATTTGCCCAAGACCAGTTATCAATGATGGCCCAGTAGTGGTAACCACGACATTTTGCGCCGTCCTGAATTGCACGGGCAATCCACTCAAGATGGCGACGAACAAAATCAACACGGTAGTCGTCCTGAATTACACCGTTTTCATCTTTTTTAAGATCTTCTCGCTCAACACCCATGCCATTCTCAGAAACAAACCACTCAAGCTCTGGATATTCATCGCGAACCTTCATAGCAAAGTCGTAAAGACCTTGTGGGTAAATTTCCCAACCACGAGAAACATTCATCTCTGCTTCTGGCCAAACATACGGGTCAGCAAAGTTTGGAATGCCATTTTCATCAGTATCTTTTGCAGGAGCCTGAATACGCTCTGGATGGTAATAATTGCAGCCCAACCAATCCACAACTCCATCGGCAAGAATGAGCTTATCCTCAGGGCGAATAGGCAGGTCAACACCACGAGACTGCAGCGTATCAATGACATCCTGTGGGAGTTCTCCCTTAGTAACTAGGTCAAGCCACCAGCGAATGTTAACGCCATCGGTCATACGCAGCGCCTCAAGGTCTGCTTCTGATGGATTGTCTTTGGTATATGGTGGTGCAAAGCAATTGATAAGACCAATGCGAGAATCCTCAAGCATAAAACCTGCTGCTTTTGCGCGACGATACTCGCGGACACCAAGCGCATGAGCAAGCGAAATATTGTACTGAACAGCACGAGCGCGGGAATAATTCTTTACAAAAGGGAACCATCCGCCAACGGTATAGCGCATCTCAGGCTCAACAATTGGCTCATTAAAAGTAAACCAGTAACGAATCTCTTTACCAAAAGTCTCAAACGCAATACGTGCATAATGCGCATATGCCTCAACTACCTCGCGAGACTCCCAACCACCGCGATTGAAGAGGTATTCAGGCATATCAAAGTGATAGAGATTTACAAAAATCTCAATACCAACCTTCTTTGCTGTAGCAAAGAGCTGATGATAGTACCTCTCACCCTCTGGATTAAGGTTTCCATCGATATCTAAAAGGCGACTCCACTGGATAGAAGTACGAACTGAGTCCATTCCTATTGACTTAAGAAGCTCAAAGTCCTCTTCCATTCTGCTGCTAAAATCATTGCCACCATAAGACCCTACGCGGTTGTGAAAAGCGGTGATGTCAAGGTTAGACCAAGTATCCCAAATGCTAGGGATTCTTCCGTCATCTTGCCATCTGCCTTCAGTTTGTGGGCCAGACATAGCCCCGCCAAAGAAAAAGTCTTTAGGAAGCTGATATTGCATAATTGCCCTTCTCTCTTGTATTAATAAATCTGACATGTCATATTATATAAGAAGATATGTCAAATAAATACACGTAGTATACTAGCCTAAATAAATTAAAATGCAATCTATAAATTGTTCTGTTTCAAAGGAATTAAGATGAACAAATACGACCTTATTGTTCAAGATATAAAGCAAGATATCTCCCTGGGTACCTACCCAGCATATTCTCGCCTACCTTCTGTAGCTCAGCTTTGTCAACAATATGAAGTGAGCAAGATTACCATTAACAAGGCACTTGAAGTGCTAGAACAACAAGGTCTTATCTTTAGACGTAAGGGTTCGGGCACATTTGTAAAAAAACTTGAAGAAGGAACTCAAATACGTCCGAGTAAAGAAGTCTCCGGACAAATGGAAGGTTTCATGGCTGAGCATACCGCTCGTGGTGAACGTGTCAAATCTATTGTATATACCTTTGAGGTTCAGCATCCATCAGAATACATTGCCAAAGCATTGGATATTAGTCCTGAAGATTTTGTATACCGCATTGTACGTGTACGCATTGTTGATGATGTTTCACAAGTTATTGAATACACCTATATGCCTATCGGTTTAATTCCAAATCTTAAAATGAAACATCTTGAGCATTCGATATATGCATATATTGAGAATACCCTTGAGCTTCGTATTGCCAACGCTCACCGTGTCATTAGAGCAGTCATGCCAACCACTCTTGAAGCTGAGCGTCTTTCTATAACTCCAAATGAACCTCTACTTGAAGTTGAACAAATAGGTTATATCGATGACGGCCGTGCTTTTGAATATTCTGTTGCACGCCATGCTCATGGCTATGAATTCATGACTATTTCTATGCACTAGCCGACTCGTATAGTGCTACAAAATAAGGCGAGAAGACCGATTGATCTTCTCGCCTTTTTACGTACGCAGGTAAACGGCTTATGACGCACGATGTGCGGATGAGCGCGATTTGCTCAATAACTACTCGCCAAGAATTACGTGCCTAAACTTACCATCCTCATAGATTCCGCAGCTATGGGTGCCGTCTTTTGGAATGCCCACGGAGCCTGGGTTGAACACGGTGACCTCTGGATGATCGGCGCTCTGCATGTTAACTTTTCTATGCGTGTGACCGTACACAAACGCGTCAAGGCTTGGCATCTGAGGCCACTTATCAACGCTGTTGTGAATACCAGGACCAAAGACATGACCGTGAGTAAAGAAGATAGTGAACTGCTTGCCAGTCTTTGGATCCTTGTCAAACAAGATGTTGTAATCAGCCATGCACGGAAAATCGAGAACCATCTGGTCAACCTCTGCCTCGCAATTTCCGCGAACAGCAATGACCTTATCGGAAATACTATTCAGCATTTCAATGACACGCTTTGGTGCATAATTTGCAGGAAGATCGTTACGAGGTCCGTGATAAAGCAGGTCTCCAAGAAGCAAAACATACTTTGGTTGCTCCTCCTCTATAACCTGCATGAGCTTCTCGCAATAGTCAGCAGCACCGTGAATATCTGATGCAATTACAACCTTCATCAACGTATCCTCTCTATACGTGTTTCTACACGTAGCTTCATACGCGTGTATCAATCAATTATTTTATTGTATTGATGGCGTCTAACCAGTTACAAGCGTTAGCAATTCGGTCACCGTGTAAATGCCTACCTAGAACCTACCGGTCATCCTTGCATCAGGATCGGCCTCGACAACACGCTGATGAAGATCTGTAATAGCCGCAGGTATCTTATTTGTATTGTACGGCGTCATCTGATACACCCAGTTAATCCAGTTGCGATACAGCAAATTAGCATGAGCACGCCAGGTGAACAGCGGCTGCTTTTCTGGATCGTTGTCAGGAAAATAATTCTCTGGCAAACGAATAGGCAGGCCTTTGTGGAAGTCACGCCAATACTCTTCTGCAAGAGTGTCACGGTCATATTCAAAATGACCGGTTACAAAAATCTCATGGAAATCTCTAGTAACGAGAAGCGCAGGGCCACTGGTAAATCCCTCAGAAAGCACAGCAAGCTCGGGATGATTTACTAGAGCTGATGTCTCAATCGCGGCATGACGAGAATGCGGCATGTAATGTACCTCGTCAAATCCATTGGTAAGAAAGCAATACTCGTCGCATAAACGCTGCGGAAAAATACCAAAGAGCTTAGCTCCTAGTATCTTCTTTGGGATGTCGTGCAAGTAGTACAGGCCAGCTAGTGCGCCCCAGCACAGATACATGGTGGAAAAGACATGTTCCTGAGACCAGTCAACAATGCGACAAAATTCATCCCAGTAGTCTACGTCTTCGTATTTGAGGTCCTCAATAGGAGCACCTGTAATAATCAAACCGTCGTAATTTTTATCTTTGAAGTCATCAAAAGTTGAATAAAACGTAACCAAATGGTCGGCGGAAGTATTTTTAGATTCATGCGAAGAGATACGCATAAAGTCACACGTCACCTGAATAGGAGACTTTGAAATCAGGCGGAGAATTTGTGTCTCAGTCTGAATTTTCTTAGGCATTAAATTCAAAATTGCCAGGCGAAGCGGGCGAATCTCCTGGTGTTCTGCAACTTCCTCCTCAAGCGCAAAAATGCGCTCTTCTTGCAGTGTCTTCTTAGCTGGTAAACCATCTGGAATATTAATTGGCATGGTAACTTCCTTTAGCTAATCGTTGCACATAAGTATACTTGTTTGTATGGAAATAACTTTTGCCGAGCTCGGGCTAAACGAGCAAATTTTAGCGGGCGTTACAACGCTTGGGTTTAGCGTGCCCACTCCCGTTCAAACTGCAGCAATTCCTGCTGTCCTGGCGGGTAAGGATGTTGTTGCATCTGCTCAAACAGGAACGGGCAAAACTGCAGCGTTTATGTTGCCTACGCTGCAGCGTATTGCTGTCGAGAAACACGACAAAGCCGAGAAACCTGACGGCAAACGCAATGCAGCCGCCGAGCGCAACGCAGTCGCCGAGCGCAACGCCAAACGCGGCACCGGCAAACGCAACGCGTATCCTCGTGCGCTCATCGTTACACCGACGAGAGAACTTGCAGCCCAAATTGACAACGTTGCCAAAAGCGTTTGCGCATCCACTGGTCAGCAAGCCGTCATTGTCACAGGTGGCGCTCACTACAAACACCAGATAGCCGCGCTGCAAAAAGGTTGCGACGTGCTGGTGGCAACACCCGGCCGTTTGATTGATCTTCTCGACAAGAAGCATACAAGCCTAGAGGACATCCAGGTGCTGGTACTCGATGAAGCAGACCGTATGCTTGACATGGGCTTTTGGCCAAGCGTGCACCGCATTATGGAACAGCTTCCCAAGGCACATCAAACGTTGCTCTTCTCGGCAACGCTCCCCGCGTCAATTACGTCAACCATAGATGCGCTGCTCAAAGACCCAGAGCGTATCGAGATTGCAAGAACCGGACAAACTGCAGCAACAATCGAGCAACATTTGTGCTCAGTTACCCAGGGACAAAAACCGCAGCTCTTGAAGGCACTTATCGACTCGTTTGATCCTGCGCCAGAGCGCGTTTTGGTCTTTTGCAGGACAAAGTCGCGCGTTGATAGCATTTATAAAAACCTCAAAGCTGCAGGTCTGAAAGTTGATGTTATGCATGCGGACCGTCCGCAAAAAGCTCGCGCAAAAGCTTTAGATCGATTCCGCAGCGCCTCTATTCAAATTCTTGTTGCAACCGACGTCATGAGCCGCGGCATTGATATCCAGGGCATTGACGTCGTCATTAACTTTGACGTACCTCTTGACCCCGAGGATTACGTTCACCGCATTGGCCGAACGGGCCGTGCCGGAGCCACAGGTCAGGCCTATACGTTCATGGGACCAGACGAGGTTACGCCGCTTAGAGAGATTGAGTACTTCACAAAAGCGTTAGTTCCTGCATGGGATCTACCTGGCTTTGGGTATGAAACAGGACGTATTATTTTGCAGGCGTCTCGTTCTACTTCCAAAACTACTCGTTCCATGTTTTCTGGCTCAAGAGCACGCGGAAGAAACTTTGGTTTTAGCGGAAGATATGGACGCCACACATAAGTGTTAAGGTACCTTAACCAAACGCTTAGTAAGGAGTTGCCATGTCTATTTTGTCAACCGTTGGTGCTATTGCTGCTATCTTAGCCGGTCTTCTACACGTCTTCATTTTCTATATGGAGTCTATTGCTTGGACCTCAGAAAAAGCTCGTTCAACTTTTGGCATGACAAAAGAAGAAGCCAATAATACCAAAGAAATGGCCTTTAATCAGGGATTCTACAACCTTATGCTTGCTATAGAGACACTTTTTGGCGTCTGTTTCATGTTTTTTGGCAACGTCATAGGTAAACCTCTTGCAATCTTTGGCGTTCTTTCAATGTTCAGCGCAGCAGCATTGCTGTTCTTCTCTTCGCCAGATAAACGCAGCGCCGCCATCAAACAAGGAACCCTCCCTCTTATTGCACTCATCCTGCTGTTTTTGTAACGTATTCCTACAGCTCATCAATACCGAGTGCGTTTATGTGCCCGGCACTTTATTTTTTACATTTTTCTTACGAGAAAGAACATCATGAAGCAACTTCGCCCTTATCCTCAGGTTATTGTCACCAAGAAAGCAGCTCGCGCACTTGCGGGCGGGCATCCTTGGGTCTTTGAGGGTGAGGTTATCCGTGTAGAGCCGTCTCCAGAAAGTGGCGAGCATGCACAAAATGGTTGCATTGTTGATGTCTTTGAGGAGAACGGCACCTACCAGGGAACCGGTCTTCTGTCAGAAATGAGCAAGATTCGCGTCAGAATTGTGACAAGAAACGCCAACGATAGACTCAACGAAGCGTTTTGGAGCCGAAAAATTAGCTGGGCGTGGAAGCACCGAAAAACCATTATGGGAAACCGCGCTCTACCAGGTACTGAGTCCGATACCAATTGCTGCCGCGTTATCTTCTCTGAGGCCGATGGTTTTCCTGGCTTAATCGTTGACCGCTACGAGAATGTACTTGTTGCGCAGGTAGGAACCGTTGGCATGGAGCGTCTGCGCAACGTTATCTATCCTCTGCTGCTTGAGGTTTTATCTTCAGACGGCCAGGTAATTGATGGCATCTACGAAAGAAATGACTCTCCTTCACGCCTTAAAGAGGGACTTCCGCAATATAAGGGCTGGTGGACAGGTACCTCTCCTGACGAGAATGGCTTGATTGCAGAAAGTTCCCTTACCTCGCCTTCAACTCACGTTCTTGCAACCGAAAATGGACTCAAATTCAACCTTGACCTAGAGAACAGCCAGAAAACCGGCTTTTTCTTAGATCAAAAATACAACCGCCGAGCAGTTCGTCAACTTGCGCAAGGTCATCGTGTACTGGATTGCTTCTGTCACGTTGGTCCGTTTGGTCTAAACGCTACAGCAGGAGGAGCAGATTTTGTCCGCTGCGTAGATGTCAGCCAAACCGCCATTGACCTTGCACGCCAAAATGCGGAGCTCAACGGCTTGGCAGACCGCATAGACTTTACCTGTGCAAACGTTCTTGAATACCTGCCAGAACTGGCTCGCGACCGTACCCAGCTCAAAGCTGAGGGAGGTCCATTTGACCTTATCATTTTGGATCCGCCTGCATTCACCAAAACGCGCGACAAAGTCCGCAGCGCCATGCGTGGCTATAAAGAAATCAATGCAACAGCTATGAAGCTGCTACCTCGAGGCGGCTACCTAGCAACTTGTTCATGCTCTCACTTCATGACTAGAGATCTTCTCGCCCAGGCAATTGCCGAGGCAGCACACCATACCAACGTGCAGCTCAAACAAATTGAAGAGCGACAGCAAGCTCCTGACCACCCAATTCTTTGGGGTGTTCCTGAGAGTCACTATCTTGATTTCTTCATTTTCCAGGTGATTTAAAACTACAGCTTATTTATCTGTCGACGCTCTTTAAAGAAGGCTTTGAGCTGTGCAGATGCTTCTTCTGCTAGCACTCCTCCCAAAACCGCAAACTCGTGATTGAGTCTTGAATCACTGCTCACGTCAAATAACGTGCCTGTTGCGCCACCTTTGGGATCAAACGCGCCAAACACGCAGCGGTCAATACGAGCGTTGACCATCAAACCCGCGCACATCAAACAAGGTTCCAGCGTTACATACACCGTACAGCCCGAAAGTCTCCAACGACCAAGCTTCTTTGAAGCCTTCTGCATGGCGAGAAACTCAGCGTGCGCAGAAGGATCGTTATCAATCTCACGGCGATTATGTGCAACGGCAACAACTTCCCCACCACAAACCACAACTGCTCCGATAGGCACTTCTCCTATCTGAGCTGCGAGTTCTGCCTGTTCAAGAGCAAGTTTCATATACTTCTGATCAAGAGCAGCTTGTGGAGTTAAAGGCTCTTGCTCTTCATCACTCATAGCTACTCCTTATTTGTCCGATTGTTGTTGCAAATCAGTCAGAAATCTGACGCAAATCTTTTGCGATTCTGACACAAAGTCTTCGGGAATCTGACGCTTATTTTTCTGCTCTCAATTATGAAGCAAAACCTAACTTACTAAATCCCCTACTCGCAAAAAACTGAATTATGCGGTAGGATATTACCGCTTTGGAGAGGTGGCAGAGTGGTTGAATGCGGCGGTCTTGAAAACCGTTGAGCGGTGTCCCCGTTCCGAGGGTTCGAATCCCTCCCTCTCCGCCATTTTTGGCGGTCCTCAACTTCGCGTTTTACTTCTGTTTTATTTCCATTTTTCTCTCAGTTTTACTACGGCGTTTTTTAGAGCTTCCATTCCATTTCACGTCATTTCTAGCTCAACGTTCTTCTCGCCAGTGTGCAGGCGAGCATTCCATTCATCAAAAGACGTCCATCAAGTTAAAAGCTTTAATCAATAACGCCTTAGATTTTTACTTTTGGGTATAATTAACCTGTCCAAATGGATGACTGACACAGGATTGTCAGTGATTGAAAGGATTTAGCATGATAATTATTGCCGCAGTTGTAGTTATTGTCCTTTTGGTTTTCTGGGCCATTAGCATTCACAACAACATCATCCGCGCTAGTAACAAGTGTGACAACGCTTGGGCAGCTATCGATACGCAGCTTCAGCGCCGTAACGATCTGATTCCTAACCTAGTCAACACCGTTAAGGGTTACGCAGCTCACGAGTCTAAGACTTTTGAGGCAGTTACTTCTGCTCGTGCCGCAGTCGCAAATGCTCGCACTCCTGAAGAGAAGATGCAGGCTTCCGGCACTCTTTCCAACGCTCTGACCAACCTGTTTGCTGTTGTTGAAAACTACCCAGAGCTCAAGGCCAACGAGAACTTCCTGGAGCTTCAGTCAGAACTTGCTGACACCGAGAACCGCCTCAGCTACGCCCGCTTGAGCTACAACGATGTTGTCATGAACTACAACAACATCATCGCTGTCTTCCCAAACAACCTTCTTGCTGGTGGACGTTCCCCACGTACAAGCTTCCAGGTTACCGACGAGTCCACTCGTCAGGCACCAAACGTACAGTTCTAAGAGCTGTTTCGTTTACACTTTGTACCAGCACAGCTCGGTATCTGCGTTCCTGCAGGTATCGAGCTTTTTTGTGTGTAGCGCTATCTCGTGAACTAAGCTGGTCGTGCGCCACTTGCGCGCTGGTCACACGTTGCTTGCGCGCCACTCGCACGTTGCCCACAAGCCAGCTGCAGCCTAAATCAGAGCAGCTAGATTATGTGAAGAGTCTTTACAGTCTCGCAAGAAAATCGTTAAAATAACTACATCTGTGAATTGTCTTCGCAAGCACAATTCACGTCCTATTGGATGAAGAGAAAGGTCAGCATGAAACCTCGACCTCACAGTCGCTGACCTCTTGCGGTGTGCCGATTTGCACCGTGAGGGGTGAAATCGCAATGCAGTCCCGTGGCAAACTACGCGGAGTTTCTCGCACAGAGCCACGTTTGAGTCTTCGGACGCATGTAAGGAGCACACATGATTTATCTTTCCCAGTTAATGGGTAATCCGGTTCTAGATTCAGAAGGCGAGAAGATCGGTTCTGTCTCTGACCTAGGAATTGCTACCGGAGAAGTTTTTCCTCGCATTACTTCCCTTGCTTTTATGGGTCCTGGCCGTACACCAATGATGATTTCTTGGCGCAAGTATGTTGATACGTACGATGAGGATGTCATTAGGCTCAAAGTACCTTCAACTGAGATTCGTTTCTCATATCTGCAGCCTAACGAGGTTCTTCTCGCCAGAGATATTCTCAACAAGCAGATTGTTGATACACGCGGTATTCGCGTCGTTCGCGTAAATGACCTCAAACTTTCCGATACTAGTTCAACGCAGCTGCGTCTTCTGGGTGCAGAGGTTGGCGCACGCGGTCTGCTGCGCAGCCTTTCTCCCCAGCTTGAGCGCCTGGTCACGCGTATTGCGCGCGCCATGGGTCATCCTATGCAAGAGCGCATTATTGCGTGGAGTTATATGGATCTGGTTGAGCGCGATCTCTCCAACGTTAAGCTCTCCGTTTCCCACAAGACCCTGGATGAGCTGCACCCTGCTGACGTTGCTGACATTATCGAGCGCCTGGACTCTCGCCTACGTAGCCAGGTGTTTGCCCAGCTTGATGACGAGCAACGAGCCGGAGCAATGGCGGAGTTCAACGACGACGCTATGGCGGTTGAGCTCATCGGCGGCTTGAACGAAAAAGAAGCATCCCGTATCCTGTCCGAGATGGATCCAGACGACGCAGCCGAACTAGTTTCTGAGCTCAGTTACGATCGTGCCGAGAAACTCTTGCGTTTAATGGGCGTTAAAGAACAACGTGCTATTAGACAGCTTCTTGGATATCGTGAAGATACTGCTGGTCGTATTATGACCTCCGAGGCGCTTTCTGTTCCAGAAAATCAAAACGTTGCCTACGCTTTTGAACAACTTCGTAATCTTGATGAAGACTTTGAAACAGTCCGCTACCTCTATCTTACTGATGAAGACAATCGTCTATCAGGAACAGTCACCCTCAATCGTTTAATTGTTTCTGATCCTGAGACGCGCCTTGAAGATATTGCAAATAAAAACCTAGTTACCGCTTCACCAGAAGATGACCAAGAAGAGGTTGCACGTAATATTGCAAAATATAATCTCCTTGCAATGCCCGTTGTTTCAGACGAAGGTCGTCTATTAGGAATTGTTACCGTTGACGACGCTCTTGATGTTCTTGAAGAAGAGCACGCTGAAGACTTGCAAATTGCTGGTGGTGGCAGCAGAGATTCTGACAATGGTGAGCGCGGCCGCGATCTCATTTGGTTCTTGCATCGCAACCTCTGGCTTGTTTTTTGGGTTGCCGCTATCATATTGATGGCATTTAGCGTAACTGCCTGGTTTGGCGATCCTCTTTATGGTATCTGCGCAGCACTTTGCACTATAACCATGCCAATTTCCCTTAACATAAGCGAGAATACCGTCAACTATGTCACAAACTTCTTCCTATCGGATGACCCAGGAAGCGAAGATTCTCCTTCTATTTTAGGTTATGCATTCCGCTCCCTGCTTTTAGGTCTTTTGGTAAGCGGCTTAATCTGTTTACTAGGTGCTGTTGCCCATGCGCTGCTGCAAGTTCTTATGACTTCTTATGACTCAACATTTGGAATCTATTACGGCGTTGTATTGAATCATATTATTATGCAAATATTTGCTGCAGCTGCTGGTTCAACACTCATCTCTTTTTTGCTTACGCCAATTTTTCTTGCTGTTCTTCGTTATCGTGACCAAAAGAATCTGGAAACTTCTGGACTCACCCTTACCCTTATTTCCATGGGAATTTCAACTATCAGCTTCCTGATTATCTTGTGTGCCTCTACACTTTTATAGGCGTGATGTTCATGGTTAAACAGGATCATCTCCTCAAAAATTCAAGAGACCCACAACAAGACGTTGTCACCTCACACCAAAATGCAAGCCAAAATATAGTAGATTCAAATCCATCTGAGATGGTTGCTTCTAAAAAAACAAACGTTAACAAGAGCAGCTTAAAATATATTTTACTTGCGATGGGTCCAGGTCTTCTTGCTGCCTTTGCTGGAAACGACGCTGGCGGTATTGCAACCTATTCAAGCGCAGGCGCCACTTTTGGTTATTCCCAGCTGTGGACCGTGCCACTCATGTGCTTTCTGCTCATTGTTGTTCAAGAAACCGCAGCTCGAATGGGTTGTGTTACTGGTAAGGGCATTGCATCACTGGTACGTGAGCGCTTTGGTATCCGCTTGTCCACGCTGGCAATGGGAGCACTGCTGCTCTCCAACATTGCGGTTACCTTCTCCGAATTCGCAGGTATTGCGTCCAGTATGGAGCTCTTTGGCATTCCGACGTATGTATCAGTACCTATTAGCGCTCTGATGGTTTGGCTTTTAACCGTTGGTGGATCTTATCGCCGTATTGAGAAAATACTATTAGCCATCAGTTGTATTTTTGTCACATACATCATTGCAGGTATACTTGCACAACCTGATTGGGCAGAGGCGTTTCGAGTAACCATAATTCCTCAACCTTCCAGCGATCCCTCATATATCTCGCTGCTAGTCGCAAACATTGGTACCACCATCAGTCCGTACATGATCTTCTTGGTTGCATCAAATGTTGTCGAGAAAAACCTTGATACCAGCGATATTCCTGCTCAGCGTGCAGATAATGTTGCGGGCGCCATTTTGGCCGAAATCATTACCTGGTTCATCATGCTGACCACTGGTGCCGTGCTCTTCCCTCGCGGAATCTCTGTTGACTCCGCTGCCGATGCTGCTCGCGCCCTTGAACCACTTGCAGGTCAGTATGCAAGTACGCTTTTTGCGTTGGGCATGGTTGGCGCATCCTTCTTAGCAGCATGCGTTCTACCAGGCATTACCGCAAGTGCTATCTGCGAGGCTTTTGGTTGGGAGCGCGGAGCTGATCGCAGCTGGCAGGAAGCTCCCGTCTACCACAGCATTATTACAACTGTACTAGTTATTTCTGCGCTTGTTGTTCTGATTCCGGGTATGAGCCTCTTTGGTATCATGATGGCTGCCCAGGTCATCAATGGTATCCTGTTGCCAATTCTGCTCATCTTTATGGTTATTATTGCAGCCGACAAACACATCATGGGCAAGTACGCCAACGGTCGCATATGGAACGCGTTGACCTGGTTCACCATCGTCACCGTTATCATCCTGACCATCGTGATGTTCATTCTGCAGGCCATGGGCTTATAGCAAGTGCGCCACGCTACAACCTCCGCACAACTGTGACACAAAAATAGGGCGAGAAGATTGATCTTCTCGCCCTTTATAGTATGCATTTACCTGTAGTTTATTATTTACTTGCTTTGTCAAACTCGTCCTTGAAGCCAGAGAACATCTTGCCCATGCGACCTAGCTGCATACCAAAGCTCTTTGCAGCCTTGTTTGCGGTGGTCTTTGTGGTTGACTTGGTAGCAGCAGGTTTAGTAACAGACTTTTTTGCAGCAGCTTTATCTGCTACAACTTGTTCTTCTGGAGATAGCTTCTCAAGTTGAACACCCTCTGCAGCAACAGGTGCTGGACGCTCAGAATCGTCTTCAGCATCAGGCTCAGTTGCATCTTCGATAGCACGTTTTGCCTTAGCCAAAGTCTTACCCAGGGCAAACGCGCCCTTCTCGGTAGCCTCAGCAACAGCCTTGCCTGCCTTAGCTGTAGCCTCGGAAGCCTTAGCAGCAACTGCGGCATAACTCTCGCCTGCCTTAGCAGCAAGACCTCCGGTGAGCTGTGCGTCTGTCACCTCATCGGAGAGAACCATTACACCATTAGAGTAGCCAAGCAGCCACTCGGGCTTAATGGCAAACGAACCTACCAGCGCTTCTGATCCAGCACCGTCTCCCACAAGAAATACCGAGACCATGCCTGTAGTTTGGTCAAACTCTGCACCGCTTACGTAGCCCAAGCTCTTTCCGCTTTTGGTGCGAGCTTCCATGCCGTGCCACAAAATGCAGTTATCAAAATCCAAGTTCAGTCGCATAATTGCGGCCTTATCAACGTTATTCTCGGGTTCTTTTACGCAAAGCCCCTGCTCAATAATTTCAAGCGACTCCAGCGTAACAAAAGCGTCATCTTGCTTAATCATGCCAGCAATATCGGGCTTCTGAACCATTACACCTACTACCTGCGAGGGCTTGCCTTGTTTGAATGGCGCAAACACAACGTTGTGAATTTTTCCTAACTTAGAAAAACGCTCTTCTCCCGCGTGCTTACCTTTTGTAGCAGGCTTTTTAGGGATAAAGACCTTTGCACCTAAGAGCTCGGTTGTTTTCACATGAAACCTCTCTATAAAAAACGGGACGTCACAAGGCGTCCCGTCACATTACTATTAAGCGGAGCTTAAGCCTCCTGGTAACCCTCGTCAGCATTCTCCTGATTATGGGACTCAACGTTCTCAATGCGAACTGCCTGAGCCTCAGCAGTTGTAGTAGTTGGCTCCGGAACAGCAAAAGAATCTGCAACAACATCAGCGGCATCTGCGACAGTGTTAGAAGCAGAGGTCACAGCATCAGAAAGTGACTCACGAAGCTGATCCATGCGCTCACGAGCAAGATCAACTTTTGCACGGAGTTCGTCGGTCTTTGCGTTAACAGTAGGCTTGACCTCGTCAATCTTAGTGCTCACAACCTTAGATGTACGCTCATAAGAATCAAGTGCGGAATCCCATGCGTCATTCACAGCATCTGCGGCCAAAGCACGAGTTTCCTCGCCAGAACGTGGAGCCAGAAAAATACCAGCTACAGCACCAGCAGCAGCACCAAAAACAGCACCTAAAAAGAAACCAGCAGACTTTTTGCTCATAAGTACCTCCTGTTAAACAGCAAAACGCTGTACGTAATCATACCGCAATAAGAGCGTTTATCGAACGGGCTTTGAACGAGGAACGTTAATCATGTTCCAGTCGTCTGGGACATCGGTGACTTCAGAGTCATCGGTAGCATTTTCAGCGGCCGTAGCGTCAGCCAGTTCATCAGCAGGCTCAGCCTCAGCGGTGGTAGACTCGGCAGCGTCGACATCGGTGTCAGCAGGCTTACTATCAGCTGCATCAACCCCTGCAACCTCAGCGTTATTCTCCTCAGCATCTGCGGCTTCAGCCTCAGCAGCATCGGCGGCCGCTGCATCATCGACGTCCTCAGAAGAGTTGTCGGCGGCGTAATCCTCTGCTTCTACGCTCTCTGCCTCAGATGCAGCGTCCACCTCAGGTTCTACGGAATCTGCAAGCTCATCGTTCTTCTCGCCATCAAGGCTCTGAATGAGCGCAACAAGGCCGGAAACAATTGCATTGATGTCTGGATCGGCCTCATCCTGGTTGCCATATGCCCAGTTGAGAAGCCATACAGCGCTAGACAACGAAGCTGCAACCAAAACGTCATCTGGGCATGCGAGGATAATCTCGTAGAGGCCGCGACGTGAATCTACCAGGGAAGTCTTGCCGGAAGAGACGTCTCCTGCAAGATTGGTCAGGGCTAGAAGCTCAACAGTTACGTGCTCAAGCAAGTGTGCAACCTCGGTGTCTTTGGCGACAAGCCCAAAACGAGCGTCAGCATCACCTAAGCACAGATGCTCGGAAAGACCAGGTAAAAGCTCAAGCACGCGCTCGGTTGCCTCAGCGTCTTCTGAGGTCAAACGTGGCGCTTTGGCCGAAAACTCAACGGTAGCGGTCAAATTTTTAGGTCCTACCACAACTTTTTTGATAGAAATCAACTGCGCCATTTCAACCTCTTTCTATTGGTTCACTCTATTGTAATCATTCTTTTAGCTACTCATTTTCTGATATGTCAGAGTTTTCGCTGGCTGGCTCAGATTCACCGTCTACCTGTGGTTCTGGTGCAATTACGCGAAGCAAAGACAAACGACGGCGACGCATTGACTGCACACGGAACACATAGCCATCCTTCTCAAACACCTCACCTGGGCGTGGCAGATGACCAGCCAAATCCAGCACAAAGCCCGCAATAGTCTCATACTCCTCGGACTCCCCTACCGGCCATCCAAGTTCATCTGCATCATTGAGCGAGAAACGACCATCTACCAGCCACTCTCTATCAGAGAGCTGCGTCAAGTACTTATTGTCTGGATCAAACTCATCCTCAATCTCGCCGACAATCTCCTCGACAATATCCTCAATGGTAATGACGCCGGCAGTTCCGCCGTACTCGTCAACTGCAATAACCATCTGGTCGCGGCTTGTCTGCATCTCGGTGAGCAGCGGAATGATATCTTTGGTATCGGGCACGTAATCAGCAGAACGCACGAAGCGCGCGATCTTCTCTTCACTTGCATGCTGGTCAAGTACCGGCTCCAGCAAATCTTTGATGTGGGCAATACCCACAATTCGATCGATATTCTCGTGGTAGATAGGGATGCGCGAGAAACCCGTCTGGCGCATAACGCGCAAGACTTCGCTGATAGTTGCGGTGTCCTCCATAGCGGTCATATCGACACGCGGAACCATAACTTCGCGAACAACGGTGTCACCCATCTCGATGACCTCGTGGATCATGGATTTTTCTTCTTCGGAGAGATCTCCGGAATCCTTAACGATGTAGCGAAGCTCCTCCTCGGTGACCTCTTGATAATCGTTAGTTGTATCAACGCCCATAAGCGTAGTGACCGCATCTGCTGCGGCAGACGTGATGAACACCAGTGGGCGCGCAATCTTCATAAACGCCCCCATAGGACCGACCACAGCCTTGGCCACTGCCTCGGCGTTTGCTAGACCAATACTCTTTGGGACCAGCTCGCCGATAACTACAGAGAAGAACGAAACAATCAATGTAATAACAACGACGGCCAAAGGAAGCGCTAGGTCAGCATGGACACCAATACTGACCAGCCAAGCGCCAAATGGCTCGGAAAGGCTCGTTGCCGCGAATGCCGAGGAAGCAAAGCCTACCAAAGTAATTGCGACCTGAATTGTTGCGAGAAAATATCCGCGATCGGCTGCAATATCAATGACCAACTGGGCCTTTAAGTCACCCTCGTCCACGTCTGCCTCAAGTGCGCCGCGACGAGCGCTGACAATGGCCATCTCAGCTGCAGAAAAGAAGCCGTTTACCAGGGTAAGCAGCAGAGTTATTGCAATACTTAACGCAATGTCCATCGAATGTATGGGCACCTACCTCTTCGAAGTTACTTTTTGTGTAGTCTATTGTACTCTAACGCGCTCTACCTTGTAGTCTGCAAGAATTTGACACAGTCTTGACACGAAACGCAGGTGCAAGTTACTCCAGCAATTACACCGCTGACGTAGCCAGTGAAAAAACGCCGAAAATAGGACAAAAGTCCGCTATTTAGTCAGTTTTATATCGCTGCGAAATCTTTTATATAAATATCTCAATTTATAAATAACTTAAACAAAGAAAACTGCAGGTAGATGAATTGCGAGAAAATCGGATCTTCTCGCCATAGGCTTAGGGGTCGATTTTAGGACCTCGAAAACACAGCAATGTCGGATAATCTGCATTTTTGGACCTAAAAAGCACACTTGTGTCGGATAATCTGTTGAAAATTGCCTCATTAACGTGCAAAACGGCCATTTTGAGCTTATTTTTGACAGATTATCCGACATTGCTGTGTTCGACGACTTCAAAAACTGCCAAAAACGCAGACTATTGTACTTTGCGGTGCTAGAAGTGGACATAATGTCCAGTTTTGGAGGCACGCTTTATTTTGAGAGACACTTTTTGCTGCAGAGTCATCTGTTGCCGCATACTTGTGCTGTAACCGTACATAAAAAACCTCGTATCCGAAGCGGATACGAGGGTCTAACCGTCATTTCATGCGACTCGTATAGACGTACCTTCTGTTCGCAGTAATGTTACGCCTGCCACGTCAAATCCGGGACCGTGAAGCCACCCAAAGCCGCACGTCGCACACGTCGCGCGCGTCGCGCGCATCGCAGCGCAGTTTACAGCTGTTTACCAGCCTCAACCAGATCTTTGACCTGAGCGCGAACAGCATCTAAATCTTCGTCGGAAGGAATCCAACCGATAGCGTGAGCGGGCAGTGGCATGGTAAACTCTGCCACCTCAAGCTCAGCCTGAACCATCTTTGGCCCAAGTGGAGCCCAACCGTAAGAGCCAAATGCAAAGCCAATGCGATGATCGTTCTTTGGGGAAAGACCAGTCATATAGGTTAGGAATGAAGAAACGGTAGGCAGGAATTTAGAGTTCAGCGTTGGTGAACCGACACAGACATACTTTGAATCCAGGAAGTGATACATAACGTCGGAGATGTGAGTCTCTTTAAGGTCGATGAGCTGAACAGGAATACCTTCAGCCAAGAAACCGTCGAGAAGAGCGTGAGCCATCTTGTCGGTTGAACCCCACATAGAGTCGTACACAACCAGGGCCTTCTCCTCAAGCTTACCCGATGTCCACTCCTCGTACTTGGAGATGATATCGGCAATA
This sequence comes from Lancefieldella parvula DSM 20469, assembly GCF_000024225.1. Lineage (NCBI taxonomy): Bacteria > Bacillati > Actinomycetota > Coriobacteriia > Coriobacteriales > Atopobiaceae > Lancefieldella > Lancefieldella parvula. The sequence goes on along the minus strand of NC_013203.1, from coordinate 71,463 downwards.
TGAGAACGCCATGCAACACCGTGAGCTGGAGCGATAATATCAATGTTCTCCAGACCAATACCCTTAACTGCAGTAACAGCAGAGTCAGCCTGACGACCGTAAGGAAGAACGATGTTTGCATAATACTTGCGAGCCTGCTTCATAACCTCGCAATAGTCTGACTCGTCTTCAAAACGAGTGCTTGAAGCATAGTGCTGACCAAACGCATCGTTGGAGAAGAGAATCTTATCGTAGTCGGAATAAGTGACCATGTTGTCTGGCCAGTGAACCATTGGGGTCTGCACGAAGGTTAGAGTGCGCTTACCAATGTTGAGCGTATCGCCCGTCTTTACGCCGTTGACATTGATATTCTCGCCATAGAAAGCTTTGAGCTCCTTGACTCCCTGAGGTGCGCTTGCGTAGACCTCGGCGTTTGGTGCAAGCTCCAGAATACGAGGAACACTGCCGGAGTGGTCCATCTCAATGTGATTACAAATTAGAACGTCAATCTTTGCTGGGTCGATAATGCTCTTGATGCGCTCGACCAGCTCCTCGGAAAATGGACGCTTGACAGTATCAATAAGCGTGATTTTCTCGTCCAAAATAAGATATGCGTTGTAGGTAATACCCCGCTCAGTGGTATAACCGTGGAACTCGCGAGCGTTCCAGTCCAGGGCGCCTACAAAGTAGACATCGGGTTTGATTTCGACAGAACTAAGCATGCGTCCTCCAAAGACCACAGTGCGAAAATTTGACACTACAAGAATATCATTTAGCGCAGTTAGGTGATTCGTTTTAAGAAAGATTCCTAAAAACCGACAACCTAAATTCAACCCTTTAGCGCTCTATCAGTACATTTAGCAAACATTACGAAAAAGATTTTTTTGAATTTGCTTGTAGTACACAATATGCCAGAATTAGGCTAAGAATTACTATTGCTAGACAACCTAAGCAGATATATACCACTCCAAATCCTGCAGCATCAAGTCCAAAACCAATTATAGGATCAAAAACAACTGCAGTAATCTCGTCTATTTGATTTGAAACTGAAAGCAAAGTAGCACGATTTGTGCTGTTTGCAACTTGATTCATTTGCTTGCTTAACAAAATACTCAACATCGTCGATAACAAATTAATCGCTATATACACAAAAATGCATAGAGCAATACTCGAAAAGTTTCCATAAAACAGCAGTAATATAGCCATAAACAAAGCTATTGTAAAAATCAGCCGCACTTCTATACTTAACGAACCGCAAAGATTATTACTAAAATATGATTCATAAGATTCAGAATACCTTTTTATAAAAAAGGCAATCAGCCGTGATCCAAACAATTCACCTAAACTCACAGCTGCCGTAACGATTCCATAAAATTTTATATCAAATCCCATGGACTCTAAATTTGGAGCAACAAATTGACTGTAATTGCTTACCATTACTAATGAAATTGATGAAACAGCACATAGCACTAAAAAGAATCGATTTTTTATTAAGTTTTTAAATACTGTAATAAATTTCTTTATATTAATAAAAATTTTTCTAAAAATATTTTTAATTGAACATTCAATTAAAAGTGGATGCACATTACAACTCACACCTACATGTTTAGAATTTTTATATTCTGTTGCAAGAAAACAGCTAAAAAGATAGATAAAAATAGAAATTAAAAATGGAATCAACGGATTAATATCAAACAATAGAGGTGCAACTAATCGAACCGCAATTCTAATTTCAGACTGTACTCCAGTTATTCTTGAAAGAACTAAAGCATAAGGTTTACTTTTATCGTCCTCTGTGGTCACAAAACTGACTGACTCAAAGAGAAATGCGCTACCCGCCCCAGACTGAGAAGCATTAGCTAAAGCGAACAAAAATTCCGAAACTATCATCAAAAATAAATTATTTGCTAAAGTCAAAATAACAAGAGCTAAAAACCGTGACAATGCCGCTAATTTTAAAACTCGGTGATGCCCATAATGATCAGATACCCATCCAGTTGGAATTTCCAGCACCGCAGTCGCAATTGCACCAAAACTTTGCACTAATGCAATATCAAAATAATTTAAACCTCTCCAAAGATAATACAGCGTTATGACGGTCCAAATCAAAACACCTGAGTTGAGATAATTTGACCACGTATATAAGGAAATGTTTCTTTCCTGTATTTGCCTTTCATTTAATCTTGACATTTATTCCTCTTATGCCGTTCACAGCGCTGGCCATACAGGGAAGATGTGCCATTTTGTAAATCAACAATTACAGAACATCCCCCATAAAACAACAGTTTATACAATTCAGAATATTTAGACTCAAAAAATTTAATCGCTCCTCTTTACATTCAAAGTGCTACCGTAAATTACATAGGTCTAAACGTATCCGGAGAGGGGGACCTATGAAAATGTTACGCGCTATGCGTGAGCCACTGAAGTATGTTCAGGGCAAAAATGCTTGTCTCGAGTTCGAAAAAGAAATGGGCTACATGGGAAAGCGCTTCCTGTTTGTCTGCTCTAACAGCGGCTACAAAGCAGCTCACGACATGATCGAGCAGAGCTTTGAAGGCAAGGGCGACTATTACCGTCGCTACGAAATCTTCGGCGGCATTTCTTCTAACGGCGAGATTAACCGCATGAAGGCTATTGTCGAGGAGGACAACATCGACGTAGTCGTCGCAATCGGCGGCGGCAGCGCTGTTGACACTGCAAAGGCAACCGCATACTACGCTGGCAAGCGCATCGTTATTCTTCCTACCGTTGCAGCTACTGACGCTCCATGCACCGGCCTCTCCGTTATTTACAACGATGACGGTTCCTTTGACAAGTACCTCTTCTACCCACAGAACCCAGACGCAGTTATGGTCGACACTCAGATTATCGCTAACGCACCTGTTTCCTTCCTGGTAGCGGGCATGGGCGATGCACTGGGCACCTATTTTGAGGGTCGCGCATCCATCCGCACCGAGTCTCCTTCCCTTGAGGGAACCGGCATTACCCGCGTTGGTATGGCAGTTGCTAAGGAGTGCTACCTTACTCTTCGCGATTACGGTTCACAGGCAATTAAGGCTTGCGAGAACAACGTTGTAACCCCAGCTCTCGAGGCTATCTGCGAGGCAGCCGTCTACATGAGTGGCGTCGGCGCTGACAACGTTAACTGCGCAGCAGCTCACTCCTTCTACAACGGCCTTACCTCCCTTGGTGGCCACAGTGCACCTCACGGCAACTGCGTTGCTTTTGGTACCCTAGTCCAGCTTGTTCTTGAGGGCGTTCCTCAGGAGGAGTTTGATGAGGTCCAGGACTTCTGCCTTGAGGTTGGTCTGCCAACTACCCTCGAGGAGATTGGCATTACCACTGACGAGCAGATCAAGAAGATTGCTGAAGCTGCTTGTGTTCCTGGCGAGACCATCCACAACCTCGCTGGCGATGTCACTCCTGACGAACTCTACGCAGCTATTGTTCAGGCCGATGCTATGGGCCGCGCTCTTAAGGCTTAAGCTTCCAGCTCTACACGCCACCGCGACGGCAGCAAGTCGCAACAACGTGCCACAACGCGACAACGCACCGCAACGCGGCAGTAAGTCGCAACGGGGCGTTGCAACAACGTGCCGCAACGCGACAACGCACCACAACGCAAGCTCAGACGGCAAGTCGCAACGGGGCGTTGCAACAGCACACTTACTTGATACAAAAGAGGGACCGCATTTGCGGCCCCTCTTTTTTGTTGCAGTTTTGATGTGATAACGAGAAGTGCGGTGCTGCAGCAACACCTACAAACCCAACACCTGCTTGACGTCTGCAGCAATCAGTTCAGGGTCAAGGTGACTTTCTCGCATAAGATCTGCAATGTTGACGCGGTCGTAGAAGGCCTTCTTAACGCCGTAGTTCAGCACACGCGCGGAAGAAGTTCCCAGGTAACTGGCAATATTCTGTCCCCAACCACCCTCGATGATGCCATCTTCAATGGTTACGATGACGTCGTGATCTTTTACCAGGTTGTCGAGCAAATTTTCGTCGACGCCAGAGGCAAAATATGGCTTGACCAGCGTAGCTTCAATTCCCAAAGTAGAGTTTAGGGCCTCGACGGTTTTCTCGCCAAGGTCGTAGAAATCGCCCAGGGCAAGAACAGCCACCTTGGAGCCCTGACGCGTGACCTCGTAGGTGTTGAGGTCGTCAAAGTTTGTACGAACGGAACCTTCGACGTGAACCACAGGACCGGAAGAAATTGCGATGTAGACAGGGTGTTTATCCTGTTCAAGCGCCCAATCGAGCATAGCGATGTACTCCTCGGCGTTAGACGGTGCGAGGTACACCATGTTAGGGATGTTTGCGATCATGGAAATACTGCTGAGGCCCTGGTGAGTGGCGGCCATCAAGCCTCTAATGGAGCCGGAGCCCATAATAACCGCGGGATTCTGATTGAGCGACAGGTCCTGGGTTAACTGGTCGTAGGTACGTTGGATGAAGGTTGCACTTGAACCCCAAACTACGTGCGCGCCCGCGTGAGCCGCGCCGGAAGCCATTGCAACTGCGGTTTCTTCGGCAATGCCCACGTCAAGATAATGCTTTCCAAGCTCTTCTCGACGTTCCTGCGAAAGACCAAGTAGGCCAGGAACAGCTGACATGAGCACCAAGAACTTAGGATCGGTCTTTGCGCGCTTGAGCGCGTACTCTGCAAAAATTCCGGCGTACGACTCGGACGAACCGGACGCTGGGCTCTGACCAGTCTGGATGTCGAACGGCATATGCCAGTGCCACTTCTCCTTGTTTGCCTCCGCGGGAGCGTATCCCTTACCCTTGAGCGTATTAATGTGAACCACAACCGGGCGAGTCATATCTTTTACCTGCTCAAACGCGTCGATAAGAGCCTCAATGTTGTTGCCGTCGTTAACATACAGGTAGTCAAGGCCCATCGACTTGAAAAGGTTATTCTCGGCAGTTCCATTGGTGCGGCGCAGCTCAGCGAACTGGTCGTACATGCCGCCGTGATTCTCGGCAATGGACATCTGATTATCGTTGAAAACGATGATAAAGTTGCTGTTCAGCTCGCCAGCAACGTTTAAACCCTCGAGCGCTTCGCCGCCGGACATCGAGCCGTCGCCGATAACTGCGATGATATTCTCCTTGCCGCCCATAATGTCACGAGCCTTTGCCAGGCCAAGCGCCAAGCTGATAGACGTGGAAGTATGGCCAATCTTGAAGAGGTCATGCGGAGTCTCAGCAGGATCGGTGTAAGGAGACACCGAGTCATAGAGTGCGGGATCCATATATGCTTGCTTGCGGCCAGTGAGCATCTTGTGTGGATATGTCTGGTGCGAGACATCGTAAACGATATGGTCAACGGGCGAGTTGAATACGGTATGAAGCGCAATAGTTGCCTCAACAATACCAAAGTTTGGACCAAAATGGCCACCGTGTTTTGACTCCATGACCAGCAGATTTTCGCGAATCTCCTGGGCAAGCGTCAAGCGAGCTTTTGAGTCCAACTTCTTTACGTCTTCCGGTCCATTAATATGCTCTAGGTACATGTGCGACCTTTCTTTAAACGATACAGGAATAAGCAGCTTGTTTGCTGTATGACGTGCAGGATCTGCAGGATGAGTGGGCGCATGGGGTGCGTAGGGCGCAAGGCGCACGGGGTGCGTGCGGCCGGGTCAACCACACCGTACGAGCGACGCATTAGATACGCAGGTCAAACACGTGGCAATCTAAACATAACTTTGATGTACGAAGTTATGTTTGTAATTTACCCAGAATAAGTCCACGAATTTCTAGAAACCTGACTTTCTGCAGAATCTTTAGTCGCTTGCACTGTTTTGATAATGCCTGAACACACCTATGTCAGATAATCTGTCAAAAAGACGTATACATGACGCTGAAAATACCTAAAACATGCAAAATATCGTCATTAGATGTGTAAAATGCTCGTAATTGAGCAGAATATCCGACATAGATGTGTTTTGTAAACGCGGAATTTATCGATAGTTAGATTTTTTATACAAGACTATTCATCTTTTAGCATATTAGATGAAGTTTATTCATAGAGATGCATATCAAGTAGTACGACCACCTAGCTGTCCAGCTTTCTTGATCAGGAACACGGCGATTCATCTGCGTGACACGCCAACACTGCACTATTTTGTACGCCAAGCCTAAAACCCGACGCTAACACGCTGCAGAAACGCAAAAGAACCCTCGCACCTGAAAGATGCGAGGGCTCGTGATTGAAACGTTACGTCTACCTGCGGCTCAGCGCTCGCAGCGCGTCTGTGCTCACGGCACGTGCCGCGCCCGAAGTGCTCCTAGCAGCCACACTCAACCTGCGGCTTAGCGCTCACCGGCGGCGCGACGCTCGGCATACTCTGCAGCTAGACGAGCCTGGATATCATGTGGTACCTGCTCATATCCTGACAGCTCAACGGTATACTCACCCGTTCCTCGCGAGAGGGACCTCAGTCTTGTAGCATAATCGGTAACCTCAGCGTATGGAATCGTCGCCTTAATAGTAGTCTCACCAGCGGAAACACCGGTGCCAGAAGACATTCCCTCAACGCGACCACGGGAAGCGGAGACATCGCCCATAACGGAACCCGCATAGCTGTCTGGAACGGTAATCTCCAGGTGAGCCATAGGCTCCAACAAAACAGGTTCTGCCTGTTCAACAGCCTTTTGGAAACCAATGCGGGCAGCAGTCTTGAAAGCCATCTCGTTAGAGTCAACTGGATGGTAAGAGCCCTCGTAAACGGCAACCTTGATGTCAATCATAGGATAACCAGCCAAAACGCCTTCACGCATGGTCTCCTGAACGCCCTTATCAATAGCGGGGATGAAGCCGCGTGGAATATGCCCGCCTACAACCTCGTCGACAAACTCGTAGCCTGCGTCTGGGTTTGGCTCAATACGCAGCCAGCAGTCGCCGTACTGGCCGGAACCGCCAGTCTGCTTCTTGTGCCTACCCTGAGCACTTGCAACTCGACGGATCGTCTCGCGATACGGGATGCGGAGCGCAACTTTATGCGCAGAAACGCCGGCTCGCTGCTCAAGACGCTCGAGAAGAACAGCTACTTGTGCCTCACCAATTGCAGACACAATGGTCTGTCCGGTGTCCTCATCGCGTTCAACCTTAAGAGTTGGATCGGCGTCGGCTGCCTTCTCCAAAAATGCAAAGAGTTTGCCCTCGGTACCGCGCTCATCAGGCTCAATAGCCGTGCGATACAGAGAGTTAGGGAACCTAAATGCAGCAGCCTCAACCTTGCCAGTAACGGAAAGCGTATCACCCGTCATAGCCTCGAGCTTTGGAACTACTACGATATCGCCAGCTGCGGCGATGCTGACGTCAGACGTCTCTTTACCACACATGCGATACAAGTGAGAAAGGCGCTCAGGCTTGCGAGTACGCGCGTTGATAAGCTCGTCGCCTGCAGAAATGGTACCCGCCAGGACTTTCACAAACGTAAGCTTGCCGTTTTGTGAATCCTGCAACGACTTGAAAGCAAACGCAACAGGACGCTCATCATCAGGTGAAATATCAAGCTGCTCGCCGTTAACCAGCGGAATGCGACCAAAATCGGACATGGTTGGGAACCAGCCATCAATAGCGTCGAGTAGAGAGATGACACCCTCTTCGTGAACACAAGAACCGGAGAAAACAGGAACAAAAATGCGCTCCATAAGGGCCTTACCCAGCAGGCTCTCAAGCTCTTCCTGCGTAATCTCTCCGCCCTCAAGATAGCGCATCATAAGCTCATCATCGGCTTCAACAACCAACTCAGTTAGAGCGGATCGAGCAGCTTCTGCCTCTGCTTGGAACTCGGCAGGAATGTCAGTGACCTCAGGCTTGCCATCTACCAGCTTACGAGCCTTCTGATGAACAACGTCAATAATGCCAGAAAATGCCTCACCAGAACCCATTGGAATGGTCACCGCTCCAAGCGAAGAACCAAAACGGTCCTGAAGCATAGCCATTGCAGTCTCGTAGTCTGCATCAGGACGGTCCAGGCGATTAATGAACAATGCACGAGACAGAGAAAGGTCCTCAGCAGCAAACCAAAGCCTAGTAGTTATGGTGCCGGGTCCACTAGCTGCATCAACGACAAACAGCGCAGTTTCAACAGCGCTCATTGCCGAATAGGCGTCACCCACAAAGTCAGGATAACAAGGTGCGTCAAGCACGTTAATTCGCGTATTTTCCCAGGTAATTGGTGCGATAGTAGTAGAGATAGAAAATCCGCGCTCTGACTCTTGTGAATCGTAATCAAGCGTGGGCTTTGTGCCTGCGTGGCCGCCTAAACGAGTTGTTGCACCCGTCAGATGCAGCATTGCCTCGGCAAGCATGGTTTTGCCCACGCCACCTTGGCCCACCAGGACCACATTCTTTACCTTAGAAACATTTTTTTCGGCCATGATGCCTCCTCTGACTGCGGTAAGCAGCCGAGAAGATCAGCCGATAGTTCGCGCCCGAGTCTAGCGCGATATGCTTCGGCTCTTCCTGCTACTTACCGAACAAGAAAACCTCTAGCCACCCTACCGTACCGCAAAGCATAAAAAGAGACACCCACCATTCGATAAACGACATTTAGTGGGTGTCTCAAAGTTTCTTCTTGACAGAAAAATTTACACTGTTACTGCAGGTAAATACCGTGAAATTGCACGGCGCTCCCTGTAAGAATTACAGAAGTTAAATTCTGACTCCTCGGTGAACGGTGTTGTTAAAGATGAGGGCGCCGATAACTGCATTCAACAGCGACAGCGTAACAAAAACAACATTTGGAAGTGTCTCGTTAACCATGCCCGTTGACGAGCTAAATGAATCGATAACCGGCAAAATCATCAGCATGAATGTTCCGCCAATAACAATCATCGAGCCCAATGTGCCAACGAGAGAAGAAACAGTAACTGAAAGGCTTCTCTTGGTGATATCAATAACAGAAGTCCAATCAAAGTTTGGTCGGCGAATATCAATAGCCAGACCAACATTAGCCACAAGAAATACAATGCAAAGCGGCAGAATAACGTTTCTCAACGCCGTTTCAATGGTAATGTGGCCGGGAATTAGGAAGAAAATCTGAGTCAGAATACTGAAGAATGCCACGTAGAGCATGTTAACGGCAATCTTTGCACCAAAAATCTGCCTTGAAGATACTGGCATGGTTGCCATCAACCAGTTTGAACGACCTTCCAGCGAGTATGAAATAGCAGCAGAGTTGGCAGCACAGAACATCGAGGTACCAAACCAGGTGGTTGCCATGCCAAAGATAGTTCTTGCTAGAGGTAGATATCGTGGAACCTCAGACGCAGGAACAAAATTGGCAACGATAGACGACGTATTAAAGAACAGAGAAATAAAGGCGAGAATAACCATCAGCAAGCATCCAAAAAGCATGTTCACAAAAACTGCTGGATATCCAATGATGGTCTGGATCTCTTTTCTAATCAGAGCAACAAAAGGTGACACAGACTTGGTGGAAATCTGTTTGGTAGTGAACTTTTTCTGAACCTTGTCCTCGCTTACTAGCGCATTAATACGATCATTAAAGCGAGAAATAATTGCCACGATTACTGCTGGAGCTCCAACGGAAACCAGGACAAATAGCAAGAAGCTGACAAAAGAACCAGACCTAAAGAAGTCGGCAATCCATAGTGATGGAAGATAAACCAGTCCAACAGAACTTGCTACGCTAAATACAGTGGCTTGAAAATTACCAGCTGCACCTGCAGAAAGCTTATCTGCATTGAAAGAAAGTGTAAAGATAAAGAACAGATAGGCAACCATAAATAAAAGGCCAAAAATGCCACCAATGACCATTCCTAAAGACTTGAAGTGCAACTTTGCTGCAAGAGCAGCAACAGCAAAAGCCAAAAGAATTGCAGCAGAAACTGCCAAGTTAGGTCCAAGAACGAGCGCAAACAAAGCACCGATCAAGCGCGGAATTGTGACTGCTTCAAAGGTAAAGTAGGCCAAAAAAACTGGCAGCATAATGGCAAAAGACCAAATACCTTCGGCAGCATACAGGGCGGCTACTCGAGAATAAATAATGGTGCTCTTTTTGATAGGAAGAGACATGATAAAGTCGTAATCCTTATACGCAAAAAGTACGCCATTAGCCTTTACAAATGTCAAAATAACACCTGGTAGAGCACCAAAAAGAATTCCTGCTAAAGGAAGTAATCTTGTGAAGCCGGCAAGAGCAACACCTGTGGATACGCCATAAATGTAAACCATCATGATGAGTGCACCGACAACTGCAAAAATACCGCCAACAATAGGCAGGGCATTTGCGCCAACCTTCTTCTCAAAATTCTTTCGAGCACCCATAACCTGAGTGGTCCAAATCATGGTAATCTGAACTTTAAGCAGCATCCAGAAAACTTTAAGGTTAGAAGGTAATTTAAGCTCAGAGCGATTAAGAACAGGAATCTGACCAGCACTTACCTGAGCCGGAATAAAAACATCTCCTGAAAGTGGCAGATTTTGCTCAGGCACATCGGGGCGCTGAGGAGCCTGTGGAACGTTGTTTGCCATGACTAGTTCTCCTTAGGGAAGGAAGGAGGAACTGGAGCGCCTGGAGGCACTGGTGCTCCAGGAGTAGTTGGCGCAGCAGGACCTGCAGATCCCGCTGGAGTTGCAGGCGCAGACGATGCTGCTGGAGCAGCCGGTGTTGCAGGTGCCACTGATGTGGCTGGAGCAGCTGGTGCGGCTGGAGTAGCGGGCACCGCAGGTGTAACCGGTGCTGTTGGTGCAACTGGAGCTGCGGGTGTAGTGGCTACAGGCGTACCTGGAATGACTGGTTGAACAGCTGCGCCATCCTTTGTGGTGGCCATGTCCTGAGCAATCTCGGCAGAAACGCCAGGAGCGCCAGCTTCAAGACCAAGGAAGACTTCCTCAAGAGAAGCATTGCCGCGAATCTCATCCGTTTTACCTGCAGCAAGAAGCTTGCCCTGACGAATAATTGCAATTTTATTGCAGAGTTTCTCGACAACCTCAAGAACATGTGACGAGAAGAACACTGCAGATCCACGATCAGCCAGCTCGTGTAGCATCTTCTTCAACTCGAAGCTTGCTGCTGGATCCAAGCCAACAAATGGCTCATCCAAAACAATGAGCTTTGGCTCGTGAAGTAGGGCGGAAATCAAAACTAGCTTCTGCTTCATACCATGAGAATAACTACCAATAGCATTTGACAGGGAATCGGTGATGCCCAGACGGTTAGCCATAGTAGTAATACGCTCAACGCGATTCTCCGCAGGAACGCCAAAGATGTCGCAGACGTAATTGAGATACTTGATGCCGCTCATGAACTCGTAAATGTCTGGGTTATCTGGGACGTAAGCAATGACCTGCTTTGTGCCAACAGGATCAACCAGTACATTCTTCGAGTCCACAAAAATGACGCCACCCTCAAATGGCTGAGCGCCAACGACAGACTTAATAAGCGTAGTTTTACCTGCGCCATTGTGGCCGATAAAACCGTAGATGTCGCCAGGCATAACGTCGATCGAAAGATCAGAAACAGCTACCTTTGAGCCGTATTTCTTGGTGAAGTGTTGAACGCTCAACACAGGAACTACCTCACCAGAAGCCGCTGGAGTGACACCCGCTGGAGCTGGCGTTGTTGATGCAACGGCAGCTGCAGGCGCAGTTGGTGTAGGCGCAGCTGGTACGGACACAGCTGGTGCAGGCGCGGCGGGAGACGCCGGCGCATCTGGTGCAGGTGCAGCGGGAGAAACGGGAGCGTTAGGAACAGGTGGCTGCGGAGTATTATCGGCCATGTTAGTTTCCTTCTTCCATCTTTTCTGTCTTGTTCATACAAGTGTTATTAGCTTTTGGAGAACGCTTTGCCCTTTTCAGGGCATCGCGCAAAATCCATTCTACCTGAGCGTTGGTTGAACGCATATCATCTTGTGCCCAACGCTCAACTGCCTCCCAGATTTCTGGAGCTACACGAAGCGGATATTGTTTGCGAGGTGCCATGGGTTTCTCGCCATGCTTTACTGCTGCAAAGAACCAGTGTTAAGCACAGGCTGAGCCTCAGACTCGCCGCAGAGAACAACCATAAGGTTAGAAGCCATAACGGCCTTACGGTCTTCATCAAACTCAACAACGCCATTCTCGGAAAGCTGAGTGAGAGCCATGTCAACCATGGAAACGGCACCCTCAACGATCTTCTTACGTGCGGCAATGATGGCCTCTGCCTGCTGGCGACGGAGCATTGCCTGTGCAATTTCAGGAGCATAAGAGAGATGTGTGAGACGGGCGTCGTCGACAGTAATACCGGCAACGGAAAGGTTGCGGCTCAACTCAGACTGAAGAGCCTCGGAGACTTCCTCGATGTTGGAACGCAAGGTAATTGCGGTATTAGACTCGGATTCATCCTCCATGTGGTCGTAGCTGTAAATGCTAGCGACGTGCCTAAGTGCAGTCTCTGCCTGCATAGCAACGTAGCTATCGTAATCATCCACATCGAAGAGAGCCTTTGCGGTATCGCTGACACGCCAAACAACTACCTCAGCAATCTCGATTGGATTGCCCATGCGATCATTAACCTTGAGGACATCGCCATTCAACGTGCGAGCACGAGTAGAAATGATAGAGGTGTGCACGTTTACGCTAGAAGTGTCTCCAACTGTGACAAGAGTGGAAAGGTTGCCTGCGGACAGAGTCTTAGCGTAGTAAGGATTTGCCCAGCGAAGGCCCTCGTCCTTAACGGTTCCGATGTACTTACCAAACAACACGCAAACCCTTGCCTGACCAGGCTGAAGACTAAACAAGCCGCTTGAAACAAACAAACCAGCAAAGAAGAAAACCAACGCACCAATAATGCTTGGGACCGATGGCTCCAGGCGAGGATTTCTATCTGCAGCTATAGCGCTAATCACAAAATTTGCCAAAAACAGGACTGCTATTACAAAAAGAGCAATAGCAATCAGCAAAAATAGCCAACCACTCTTGGATTTGATAATTTTTTCAGTGCTCATAGTATCTCCTTTGTGACAGTGAGCCTTCTGTTGGTATTATTGTGATATCACATTGATTGCAAGTCAATAGAAATTTTTATTTAAATGTTGTTTAAAAATCGCAGGTGATAGGGTGGTTTTACCAGTGCGTATCGGCACGCATGAAAGAGCCAGCTGGCTCGCAAGGCTTGGATTAAGAGCGCCTGATTTCTGCAAAGAATCTGTGAGTTTTGCCTAAAAACGTCAAAGAATCTGTAGATTTGCCTAATTTCTGCAAAGAATCTGTATCCAAAACACAGATTCTTTGCACTTTTTAGGCATGCAATCGGAAAATAACTGAGTGGTAACTAAAAGAGCCTCAGAAGCACAAAACACACCTCGGGAGAAGCCCCAAGGTGTGTTCGATGTGCAATATTACCTGGTCACAGTCATATGACTAGCGCTATAGATTGTATAGTCAGCGTAGTGGTACCGCAGCCTCAACAGTCGCGCAAAGCTCGCAGCACGCGCGGCATGTGGCGCGCGGCACGCGACACGCTAGTCAATGCGAGCGTCTACCTCAAGCCAGCCGAGCTGGTCGATGTTGCCCTTGACGTGCTCGCAAGACTTGCGCCATGCCTCAATCTCGGAGTCAGAGAGCTCGGGCACAAAGACCTTCTCGACACCATTAGCGCCGATGACTGCAGGAAGTGAAGAGTAGAAGCCAGAAACTCCATACACGTCAGTGAGTAACGTGGAAACTGGCGTAATCAACTTGGTGTCGTGAACAATAGCCTTGATGACCTCAACGGCACCGTTTGCAATAGAGTACTCGGTGCACTGCTTGCCGCTGTAAGTGACATAACCGCCCATGCGTCCAGCCTGCTCAAGCTCTGAAAGGTCAAAGGTCTTGCCTGTCTGAGCTGCAACTTCGTCGAGGGTGAGGCAGCCAATGGAAACATGCGACCAGCAGGCGAACATACCATTTCCATGCTCGCCAAGCATCCAAGCGTTGATGCAAGATGCTGGATAGCCGGTAGCGCCGGAAAGAGCGTGGCGGAGTCGAGCGGAGTCCAGCGTGGTACCGGAGCCAATAACCTTGTAAGGATCGGCGCCGGTCAGATACTGGAGCTCAGTGGTAACAACGTCGCAGGGATTTGCGATGTTGACCCAAACGCCATTGAAGCCAGCATCTGCAATACGCTTTGCAAACTTCTTGGCCTCGTCAGTGGTGACAAAGAGCTCGCCATCGCGGTTGCCTGCAGCAGCAGCTACATGACCAGCGGCATTAACAATAATGTCGCAGCCAGCAAGCTCCTCATACCGGTCATCAAGCTCAAAGACGCGAGCGGGGTGTGGATAAAATGGCATTGCGTCCAACAAATCGTTTACCTGAGCTTTACACAGAACCTCATTTGTATCGCTAATGTATAGCTCAGTAACAAGTCCCTGGTAAAGCAGGGCGTTTGCAACGTGTGCGCCAACATGATTAGCGCCGATAATACCAATCTTGCTGATGAGAGCCATAATCCACCCCTTTATCTCGCCCAAAATTACTGTGCTTGATAGCCTAACGGTTTTTTACATAAACCGGCAGCGATACAGAAAAACGAAACAGATTAGATACAACAATCCCCTCAACATGCCATGTAAGTCCGTAAACGGTATAGTAGTAACTCAAGATTTGGAGAGGAACTATGGGATACAAGACACCAACATGCTCTATTGCGCGTCGCTGCGGAGGCTGTGAATGGCTTTCGGTCCCCTATCCTATCCAACTTAAGCGTAAGCAGGCGCAAGTAGAGGAACTTCTCGCCCCGCTGGCAAGCATCAATAATGTAACCATTGAACCTATTCGTGGAATGGACGAGCCTCTGGCGTATCGCCACAAGGCAGCAACACCATTTGCGCCGGGCAAAGGTCGCACGGTTCGCTCCGGTTTTTATGCAAGTGGAACGCACCAGATCATTGCTTCAAAGGAATGCCTGGTAGAAGACGGTCGAGCACGCGCCATCCTCAACGACGTGGCATATCTTGCCGGCCAGTTCAACATCCATGCTTACCAAGAAGATCGCGGTAAGGGAGCGCTTCGTCATGCCGTAGTGCGCTGCGGATATGCCACCGATGATGTCATGTTAGTACTAGTGGTCAACGGCCAGCGATTGCCCCATGAGCAGGAGTTTATTGCCGCACTTCGCAAGGCACATCCCGAGCTGACCAGCATCTTCTTGAACGTCAACCAGAAGCGCACCAACGCAATCTTGGGGCGAGAAACCCGTCTGCTTTGGGGCTCAACTTCTATGAGTGACAAACTTCTGAACTGCACGTTTGAGATTGGCCCAACCAGTTTCTACCAGACCAACCCCCAGCAAACCGAGGCGCTCTATCAACTGGCCATCGATGGCGCGCTTGCTGGCTCCAAGCAGACTGGCGCTACGCTGACCGAAGCTTCCACTCAAACAGACGCTTCCGCACCGGCCAACAACCTGCGAATTCTTGACGCTTACTGCGGCACAGGAACCATTGGACTTTGCTTGGCGCACGTCGCCGAAGCTCAAGGCGTCAACCTTCTGCTCACTGGCGTTGACCAGGTTGAAAACAACATTCAGATGGCTCGCAGAAACGCTCGAAACAATAAACTTGAAGCTGAGTTTATCTGCGACGACGCCACTCGCTACATGCAAGCTCTGGCAAAAGACGGTCAGAACTTTGATGTCATTATTCTTGACCCACCTCGAGCGGGATCAACACCTGCCTTCCTCAAGGCAACTGCTCAGCTGGCCCAGAAGAAAATCGTGTACGTAAGCTGCAACGTTGTAACGCAGGCCAGAGACCTCAAGGTTCTTCTCGACAGCGGATTTGCTATTGAGCGCGTGACACCTGTGGACATGTTCCCTCACACCAAGCACGTTGAGTGCGTTGTGGTGCTGTCAAGAGCTAATTAGGTGAGTGCGTTTTAGGCTTCCATCGTTGCTACAAAAAGCCAATACCTGAAAATCCTTCATTAGTAGCTGCAAAACTACTAATGAAGGATAAATTTGCAGAAAAAGCTGCCAAGGAAACTTATTGGCAAGGAGCATGCCAATATCAGGGTGCTATCTACAAAGATGCTGAAAGAAAGAGAACAAATGCAAAATAGTGAGAAGGAAAAAGAGACACTTGAAAAAGAAACTAAACCAAAGGATTCTATCCTTGGTGCAATCAAGAAACTCAAAGAAGAATCTGCTGAAAAAACAGGAACAAAAACCGATAACAGGTAAAATGGAACTATAAAACAAACCAAGCAAAATAAGATTGCAGTAATAGGGGATGGTCGCAGAATCATCCTCTTTTTTTGTGCAAAAACGAAGAACTTTGTATATTGCATTTTGATATTAGGCCCCCAGTATCAGTGAAGAATCACAGTTTTCAACATCATAATGATGGAAAGAAAGTCTATCTTGACAAAGTATCTCTATATGATTATAACTATGTTCATAGTTATATAGATACTAAACTTCAGATACAAGTTGTAAAAAACAAGGAGGTATGGTTATGGCCACAAAAAATATTTATGTTGCAGAAGCAGACCTACACTTATTTGATGATGCTGCCAAGTACGCCGGAAGTGTTTCTGCCGCTGTGATACAGGCACTTCAGGACTTTCTAAGTATTCAACGCAACAAAAGCGAAGGATATGACAAGATTGAGTTAAACCTCTATGAAAAAGGGGTAAGAAGAAAGGTAATGTTCTATGGTATGAAGATTACTCGTGTAGAACGTCCGGCAGACGGTGGAATAAGGATTGACACGATTTATAAAACTGCAAAAGGGCAGTTTGCGGTGGCAACCAAGGTTCGTAAGGAACTTCCGAATTGGGCGCAAGGAAATCCACACGTATGGGAAAACCCGCAGTCTTGGTCATATGATTTTTGGAATCTGGGAGACAGAGTGTTAAACGTATATCCGGACATAGAGAGCCTAAAGGAGAAGGATGCGTATCTTGCCGAATGCTGCGAATCTTCTCTTTCGGAAAAGCCTTATGAGTTTTTGGATATTTAGATTAGGTAGAAATACTAGATTTATAGAACTATAACTAGCAAATAATGAGATACCTTTGTGTTTATATATCATATAAAAATTGTGTTCCCATCATAGTGACAACACACGTTGAGTGCGCCGTGGTACTTTCACGGGTTTAGATCAAAGTAACAAATTAAATTGAGCAGCCATGAAAATAATAGAGTTTGGAAAACAAAATAACGACGTAATCATGTTGCTCCATGGCGGCGGTTTATCTTGGTGGAATTATAAAGCCGAGGCTGAACTACTGAAGAATCGATATCACGTTGTGTTGCCAATTCTTGACGGACATGCAGGTAGTGACAATAATTTTATAAGCATCGAGAAAAACGCAAGTCGGCTCATTTCTTTTATTGATAAAGAATTTGGAGGCTCAGTTCTCCTTATTGGAGGACTGTCCCTTGGCGCGCAGATTTTAGTAGAAATGCTGACGCAACGAAACTCAATTTGCCAAAACGCTGTCATTGAAAGTGCATCTATCATTCCATCAAAATTGACAAATGCCTTGATCAAACCAATGTTTTCTCTAAGTTATGGCTTAGTGAAAAAGAAGTGCTTTGCTCAAATGCAATTTGACTATCTTCATATTCGTAAAGATTTATTTGAAGACTATTATCGGGATACGCCACAGATCTCAAAAGCGAACATGATTGCATTCTTGGAAGCAAATACATCCTATGAGCTGAAACCCGACTTTCATGATAACCGAGCCAAAGTCCATATACTTGTCGGAGAAAACGAACAGAAAAAGATGTTCTGTTCAGCAGAGCAATTGCATAAGGCACTGCCTGGCAGCATTCTTGAAATAAAGAAAGGTCTATATCATGGCGAGTATTCCATCAATTACCCAGAAGAGTACACAAAAGAACTTCTAGACATGATTAATGCTCAACAGCGTCCTTAACGTAAAATTTAAGCATACAATTATTAGCGTATTCTACTTGGCTTTTCATCAGGGCATTTCTACAAAATAGTGAGGCTCACATGAAAGTACATCAGCTCATCAAAGAAACATGCAAGATAGCAGCTGGAGATATCGGTAAAGTCAAAGCAAATCAAATTGCGCAGATAGCTCAGAAACGATACAAAGCCCTTTGTGCAGAAAACTCATCAGATTCCAAAGAGCTCCGTGCTCACTCTTATAAGCGCATTTATCCTGGTATCGCTGTATATGAAACTCTACGAGCAGAGGGCATCTCTCAAGAAAAAGCTGTCTGGTATATTCGAGAGTATTTCCAACGCTTTGCCGCTAAACGAGTTCCTCTGTTCCAATGGGTCATCAAAACGTTTGGTCTTGCACGCAAATTTCCTCGCCTCTTTAAATTAGGCGTCGAGAAAAGTTGTCCGCCAAGTGCAGGTTTTGCCTATGAATTTCCAGAAAGTCATGGCAACGAAGTGCGTATTAATATGGTCAAGTGCCCTTATTTTGAAATAACTAAGAAATACGGCTGTCCAGAAATAACCACTGCATACTGCGATAGCGACGACGCAGGATATGGCAACTTGCATCCGAAGCTTATCTGGGGTCGCACAAAAACCATAGGCCATGGTGGCGATTGTTGTGATTTTCTCTTAGAGTATAAAGAGAAATAATCGCAGGTAAATGTTATTTATCGTTACTATCGCTAGACTTTCGTCATTTTCATGACGTACTTTGAGGTATATTTGCTGGGAGTTTTTTTATGCAAGAAAATCGTATGTTTTCCGACGTCAAACTAGCAAAGAGACTAACTCCGGCTTGGCTCAGTCCATTTTTTGCTGCTCTGTTGATAGTTGCTGGACAAATTGTTGGCGCTATTGTGCTAGCTGTATCAGCAGCCCTTCTCGCTGTCCCCTACTTCTTGAACAATCCTCAAATCGCAAACAAACTTTCAAGTCCTACTATCCTGCAAGAGCTTCTAGGAGATTACTATCTTCTGCTCTCACTCTTTTCCTTTATTTTTATTGCGGGTCTCTTTTTACTATGGGTTAAGTTCTTTGAACAGCGTCCGATTGTTACTCTGGGATTTTATAAAGATAACTGGAAGAAAGAGCTTCTCAAGGGCTTTGGCTTGGGACTTCTTCTCTTTTCTATTTTAATGTTGATTCTAATTTTGTCCGGATCCTATCAATTTGTTGGCGCTACTTTTACGCCTTATGCCTTCGGTTTTGTTCTTATCACCATTCCTTTTTGGTTGATTCAAGGTGGAACAGAAGAACTTATTACCAGAGGCTGGCTTCTTCCTGTCATGGCAGAAAAATCCAACAAAATTATTGCAATCGTAGTCTCAAGCAGTCTATTTGGCCTTCTTCATATCTTTAACAGTGGCTTTACCATGTTTTCTCTATTCAATTTGATTCTCTTTGGCGTCTTAGAAACGTTCTATATCATCAAAACCGACAATCTTTGGGGAACTGCTGGCATTCATGGAGCTTGGAACTTTGCCCAAGGCAATCTTTTTGGCGTCCTGGTAAGCGGAAGTGCGGCAGGTAGTTCTTTGCTGCGGTTTATTCCTGACAATGGGCAGGAATGGCTTACCGGCGGCAATTTTGGCGCAGAGGGTTCCGCTGCTTGTACGCTTGTAATGCTGATAACTATCCTGATTCTTGCCTATCAGCTTAAAAAATCTGACAAACTATTTGTAAAGAAATCTGCCGAGAAACTCGCTGAGCCCACAAGTGTTGACTTGTAACTTTTATACTTCGTTGAATTTCAATATCTATTTTCCAAAGGAAGAACTAAAAAATGTGTTTGATTTGCGACCGAATTCAGATGATTAAAGAAGGAAATAATCCTTATTTTGTCAAAGAATTAGAAACAGGTTACGTTGTTTTAGGAGATAACCAGCACTTTAAGGGATACACAATTTTTTTATGTAAGCAACATGCATCAGAACTTCATGAGCTGAACACAGACTTTAAACTAAAGTTTCTTGAAGAGATGTCTCTTGTTGGGGAAGCGGTATCGCACGCATTCCCTTGCGAGAAAATGAACTACGAGCTACTTGGCAACGGAGATTCCCATCTTCACTGGCATTTGTTCCCTAGGGTTGCCGGAGACCTAGAGGAATACGGTCATAATGGCAAAGGTCCTGTCTGGTGGTATCCCATGGAAAAGATGTATGACAACTCCACCTGTCCTTCTCCAGAGGAATTAGAAACACTGAAGTCAAAACTTTCAATTGAACTTACTAAGGTACTTTCATCTACAGAAGAGAATCAAGGTAACCAGATACAATAGGATTTCGCTAAACTATCGCAAAGGAAGCTGAGACTGATGGCATTTGATTTCAAAAAGGAATTTAAAGAGCTGTATGCCCCAAAAAATAAACCAAGCATAGTAAAAGTTCCACGTATCAACTATCTTGCGGTAAGAGGATTTGGAGATCCCAACGTAGAAGATGGTGAATATAAACAGTCAATAGGTCTGCTTTACGGCGTTGCTTATGCCATCAAAATGAGCAAAAAGAGTACACATCATATTGAAGGATATTTTGATTTTGTTGTTCCTCCATTAGAGGGCTTCTGGTGGCAAGAGGATACTCAGGGCGTTGATTACGCACATAAAGAAAACTTCAAGTGGATTTCAGTTATTCGCCTACCTGACTTTGTTACCAAAGAGGATTTTGATTGGTCCGTTGCTGAAGCAACTAAGAAAAAGAAGCTAGATTTTTCTAAGGTAGAGTTCTTTACCTATGATGAAGGTCTCTGTGTACAGTGCATGCATATTGGACCCTATAATAGTGAACCCGAAACTGTTTCTCTTATGCATGAATATATGGAGAGCCAGGGATACGTTTTAGACATCACTGCTGAGCGCATGCATCATGAAGTTTATCTGAGCGATGTACGTAAAATAGCTCCAGAGAAACTAAAGACTGTCATCAGACATCCAATCAGAGAGGTCTAATGAACTTCTTTGCTCTAGCCATAAATCTGTAAACCAATCTTCACAACTAAAGCAATAACATTAAATTCTAATTTCACGGATAGTGTAACTTTTTCATCATCTCCTCCTCCCTATTAAAATAACGAAGGAGGAGGTGTTTATGACAAAGAAACAGATCAATCTATTTGTAGGCTCTATCGGAGCTTTTATCGGAGTATTTGTTTTTATCGCTTATATTCCACAAATTATTGCAAATCTACAGGGCGTAAAGGCTCAACCTTTTCAACCACTATTTGCAGCAGTTTCTTGTCTAATTTGGGTCATCTATGGTTGGACTAAAGAGCCCAAAAAGGACTGGATTCTTATTATTCCAAATACTGCTGGTGTAATTTTGGGCGGTTTGACGTTCCTTACTGCTTTATAGTAATTAAACAACAACTTTTAATTTAGAAATCCGACAGCATCTAATAGTGCTGTCGGATTTTAATTAACACGCGTCTTACCTCTGTAACCATTCTTGACGCTTTTCTCATTACGCTTCGTAAACAAACTCAATAAGCTGGTTCTTAGACATCCATTCCAGGAAAACCAATTTGCCTTAGGGCTTCATACAGCACAATGGCGGCCGCATTTGAGACGTTGAGTGCGCTGACCGAGAACTCATTGGGGTCAATAAAGTTTCCGCAAATATCCTGCTGTAAAAGCACAGGATGAGAGTACTGACCCCCACCGTCAAGTGCGTCGTGCTTCTGGCTCCAGTCTTCACGGTTAACTAGACTGACAGAGTCTTGCAACATCGGAATTCTCTCGCACTCGTCTGCATGCTTAGCGAGAAGTTCCTCGGATAGCCCCAGGCTTTCTTTGCCAAAGATGAGATAATCGCCATCACGATATGTTGCCTGCGTATACGTCTTCTTAGCTTTTTTGGTAAGAAAGTGTAGGTGAGGTTTATCTACTGCATCGATACCAACGTCGTGTGCAAAAACGCCTTCTGGTGTGGTAGACGTATCAGCTAAACCGTTCTTCTCTATAAATTGATTCCAATTGTCGTAAACAGAAACGTTAAGACTTTTCCAATATGCCATACCTGCACGTTTGAGGCTTTTATCATCAAGCGAGAAACCCAACGGACCCACTAGATGAAGATGTGTACCACTTACGACACAGGTGCGACCAATATTGCCAGTATTGGCAGGAATCTCTGGCTCTACTAATACAAGATTAAACATTGCTGACCTTGCCGTTATGCCAAAACAAAGCTGGTCAAAAAAGCAATAAGTCCACCGAGAGCCATAGTAGCTGGCAAGGTAATAAACCATGCAGCAATAATCTTTCGTGCCACTCCCCAACGGACAGAACTACGTCGACGAGCAGATCCAGCACCCATAATAGAAGTTGTAATGACCTGCGTAGTAGAAACAGGCGCACCCATAGCAGTCATAAGCTCAATAGCAACCGTAGAACTTGCCTCCGCAACAAACCCAATAACTGGAGTGAGCTTAGTTACGCCATCGCCAACGGTACGCATAATGCGGCCACCACCGATAGAAGTACCCAGAGCCATAGTTGTTGCGCAAAGCAACTTAACCCACAAAGGGATGCCCATAGATGGATCATGAAGACCAGCGGTTACCAGCGCAAGGGTAATAATACCCATGGTTTTCTGAGCATCGTTGTTACCATGACTGTAAGCCATAAATGCAGCCGAGAGAACCTGAAGACGGTGGAACAGACCGTGTGCTTTCTTGGGCGGCCAATCGGCAAAGAGCTCAAAGACAAGCTTCATAATAAAGTAACCAAGAGCCATACCAATAAGGGGTGAAGTAAATAGAGGAATAACAACTTTCTCTAAAACGCCCTCCCACATAATATGGTTTGTAGTTCTTGTAAATATAATGGTTGCACCAATTAAACTACCAATTAAAGCATGTGAGGAAGAACTAGGAATTGAAAACCACCAGGTAAACAAGTCCCAAACAATAGCTCCCACCAATGCAGCAAAAACAACATACAGTTGCAATTGAATATCGACAAGACCAGACGCAATAGTCATAGCCACTTTCTCGCTCATCAAAGCACCAATAAAATTCATGGTTGCCGACATCAAAATAGCAACGCGCAACGGCAGAGCTTTGGTATACACCGTGGTAGCAATTGCGTTAGCGGTATCATGAAAGCCATTAATAAACTCAAAAACAACTGCGGCGATAAGAACCGCAATAAGCAAAATACTAACCATTTTTCACAATGACATTCTGTACGGCATTTGCAACATGCTTAGTAGCATCAAGCGTGGACTCAAGTCTATCCATCAAACTCTTCCACTTAATAACCTCAATAGGATCAGTGACATTTCTAAAAATTGTACTTAGAGCATTGCGATACACTACATCACCCTGATCCTCATATCCATTAGTTGCGCGCGTGTGCTCAATAACAGAATCGTCCTTATGATAATCAGGAAGACGATCAAAAGCTTTTTGAAGTTCTTCTGAAGCAAATAAAATAAGATGCGCCATCTGACCTGCTTCTGGACGCATCTCAGAAATATCATACATATCAATATGTGCGGTAACGCCTTCTATGCCATCAACAATCTCATCCATAAGAAGAGCCAACTCAGAAATGTCTTCACGATCAAAAGGCGTAATAAAAGAAGTATTAAGAGTAGAAATAATCTTTCCTACTTGATCATCACAGAGTGACTCGTAATTGGTAATCTGTGCTGCAAGATCTTCATCGTCAGGAAAATTCTCAATAAATGAAACAAATAATTTTGCAGCTGAAACGGTTAAAACGCTAAACTCAGAAAACATGCTAAAAAATGCATCTTCTCTACGAGAAACACGACTCATATGACGCCCTTCACTCGGACAATTTATTACATACACAGACATAATTAGTATAGTCCTTTAGGGTGCGTATGCTGGAGATAATGATAATTTCAGGCTCTCTATAAAGAGCGTATCGTCCATAATAAGATACAAACTAGGAAGGGAAAATTATGCGAGAAAAACTGTTTGAATACGTCGCAAATCAATACGATATAGACCCTGACTATCCCTTCTCGACAGCCGCTGGGCAACCATGCTCATACTGGGGATATTGCTGGTCATAATGGGCGTGTTCTGCTTCGCCCACCCAGTTGTCTTGGCTGTCACAACCGGTGTGGTTGTGGGCTTCTCTATTTTGGCAACGGGGATCAACATGGTCTCCTTGGCAACCTATATT
The DNA here is from genome assembly GCF_000024225.1 of Lancefieldella parvula DSM 20469. NCBI lineage: Bacteria > Bacillati > Actinomycetota > Coriobacteriia > Coriobacteriales > Atopobiaceae > Lancefieldella > Lancefieldella parvula. Next base: position 47,399 of record NC_013203.1, on the reverse strand, counting down.
TAAGGGTATAGGTTGCCTGTATAGGACCCTTGTGTGAGGAAGAGTATCCTTCTAGGTAACCTCGAGTGTACTTTGAGTGCGACCGAGGGGCTTGTTCAAAGGCGGTCATTTGTGGGTAAAACGGCTTTGGTTACGGGAGCGTCAAGCGGTCTTGGCCTTGAGTTCTCAAAGATCTTTGCGGAGAACGGCTACGACCTTGTAGTTGTCGCAAGAAATGAGGGTAGGCTCTATCAGCTCAAAGGCGACCTTGAAGAGACATATGGCATCACGGTCTGGGTCTGTGCCTCGGATCTCTCTCGGGAAGGTGCAGCCCTCGATGTCTTTGATTTTTGTATGGAAGAAGGCATCGCCATAGACTGCCTTGTCAACAATGCGGGTTTTGGGGACCAAGGCGACTTTTCAAATGCAGACTGGCAAAGGCAACACGACATGGCCCAGGTCAACATGGTGGCTCTGATGCAGATGACCAAATGCTTCATTAAGCCGATGCTTGAGCGGGGTGGCGGCAAGATATTGAACATCTCGTCCGTGGCGGCTTTTTCGGCAGGGCCGAAAATGTCTGTGTATTACGCGTCCAAAGCGTTCGTCCGCAGCTTTTCCGAAGCGGTCTCCGAGGAGGTGAGGGGAAGCGGCGTTACCGTAACCGCCCTCTGCCTCGGTCCTGCCGCCACGGGATTCGAAAAGGCAGCGGGGCTGGAGGCCTCCAAAATGTTCACCTTCTTCAGGCCTGCTTCAGCAAGGGATGTGGTCCTCTCCGGATATCGCGCGATGATGCGTGGGGTCACCTTAAGATACTACGGGGCCCCCACGAAGCTCATGAATATCGGCTCCCGTCTTGTTCCCCGCATCGTGGCAAGAAAGTTCGCAAAATACGTAAACGGATAGATATAGAACCTTTGGATAGACGGCCTTTGGCGATATAGTACAAGTCTCGGTATCAGCCTATAAGTCTCGGTATCAGCCGCACAGAAGTCAGATACGGTATAAGCAGCAGTGGAATTCACGACTCATCATCCAAGAGAATGCCGATACCTCCGTCGATATGCGCCTCGAGGCGCTTGGGCGGATCCGGGACGATATGGCAGAATATATGCCTGACATCGAGTTTGAGACGCATGTCATATCATATATGCTGGAGGGGAGACGTCATGCATGAGGTAGATATCAAGAGCCTGCAGCTCAACCCTTGGTCGCTTTTCGGCGACCGATGGGCGCTCATCACCGCCGGCAACGAGTGCGATGGCTTCAACACCATGACTGCGGCGTGGGGTCATTTCGGAACGCTCTTCAGCTTGCGGGGAGGCTCCCTCAATACCACTATCTGCTACATCCGTCCCCAGCGCTACACAAAGGTCTTCATGGACAGCCATGATACCTATACGCTCTCGTTTTTCCCCGACACGGCGGAATACAAGAAGAAGCTGGCCCACCTTGGCGCAAGATCAGGGCGCGATGAGGACAAGGTTGCCCACGTAGGCCTTACGCCCAAGTTCCTCGAGGGAACGACTACCTTCGAGGAGGCCAGCCTCGTCTTCGTGTGTCGCAAGATCTATGTGGATGATCTTGCCGAGGAAAACTTCATAGATGTCGGTATTGTCGAGAAGAACTACCCGCTTCGGGACTTCCATACCCGCTATATTGGCGAGATTCTCAAGGTCTACGTCGCCGATTAGTGACACCGGTCCCATATGCCAGCGGACACATGGGAGCCGGCCACCGGTACATCTTTCTCACTATTCAGCGAGCTTCTTTGCCTCTTCTGCAGACATTCCCAACACAACTGGGGTGGATCTATAACCAACACCCATACGATCGACGCCCATGTCAATAAGCTCTAAGAAATGCTCCCGGGTACGGATGCCGCCGGAGCCCTTGACCTATGTTTTGGAGCAGTGTTATTCTGACTGGTAATCAAACTGTCCCCGGCATCTTGCCAGCGGGGATGTGAACTGCAGTAGGCAAGGACATGCGTGAGGAGAAAACATGCTGTTTGGAAGGCGGAAAGTTGTCGACAAGGTAACCCAGAACGATGATGGGACCACGACCGTCGAGATGCATGATCCAACAAAGGTGGAGATGACTACCGACGGCAAAGTCGGCGTCAACCTCTTCGACAAGGAGGTCGTGAAGGGCAAGACAGTCGGTACCGAGAAGGAGGTCACCATCGACCTGAAGTCGCTGTTCCGTCGTAAGAAGAAGTAACGGACAGGGGTTCTTCCAGTCCTTTAGACCAGGACAGACGTTCGTGTTTGAGATCGTATGCAAAAAGGTATTCTCTTTGGTCTTGTTGCCGCAATTACTGCAGTGATATAAGCGGAATAGCGCGTAGGTTACCTTCTCGGCACTCTATTATTCTTTGGAAGATTTCTGCTCTTTATGGGCCTTCTGACGACGTTCTTTTAGATATTTTCTAAGCGGCTCGGTTACAACATAATGATTAACAAATGCCCCAAAAGTTGCTAATAAAGCTGCAACCAGCGCATTTGTATAAGGGTGCCATGATGGAAAATACAGAACTAGCGCTTGCTGAATTGGAAAAGCCCAAAGGTAAATGCCATAGGAAAGCTCAAACTTTGTGCCAAACTTACTAAAGTGATTGCCCATACCGTACGCAAGATAAAAGCATGCAACAGGGAAAACTGTAAGCATTGCAAGATTGTCAATGCCACGGAAAACCATGACAAACCACAGAGCAATCGATGCTAGGCCTAAAATAGGTGAAATAATAACTCGGTCCCTAAGTACCCAAATTAAAACGCCCAAATAAAACAAAAGTACTGCACGAACAACGCTTAGTTGAAACGGAGAAAACTTCACGTAATACACTGCTGCCAGTATAAAAACAGGTACTGAGAGCAGCAAAAACTTTTTCTTATCAAATTTGGTGAGCTTATAGCTTATAAAACACAGTATATAGCAAATAAACTCAACGGGAAGCGTCCACAGTGCAGCATTAACCACATCACCCGAAGGATTGTTCGTAAACACTCCTGGCAACTGATGAACCATTATTAAGGCACCATTAAGCAGGTACTTATATGTCTGTGGATTAGTAAAATACTCCACAGGTGAAAGCGTTGAGAATATTGGACCCAACACAAAAGTTGTAAGAATCACAACAAATATGAGTTCTGGGAAAAGTCTACCAACACGTGCCGAGAAGAACTTTTTTGGTTCAGGGTAATGCTCGCAACTTCGAGCAATCAAAAATCCACCAAACAAGAAGAAGATACCAACAGAAACGCCGCCTGGACTCAAACGATCCCCAGTTAACTGCAGTAGATAACTACCAGCGTCGCCGCCTAAGACCACTGAGTAGCAGTGAGAAACAATGACCATCAACGCAGCAATAAACCTTATAAAGTTCAGGTTATTAACGCGCGATGTTGCTACGTCGTTCAGTTTAATCTGGGCACTTCTCGCCATTTACTCGCCTAACTCTATACGAACCTTTTTGCCCTCAACGTGAACCCTGTCCTGGGCAAAAAACCGCAAAACCTCTGGATAAAGCTGATGCTCTACCTGGTGAATTGCCTCTTCAAGCTGATTGACGGTCCAACCCTCTTCAACCACAACAGGTCGCTGAGCGATGATAGGTCCGCGGTCATAATCAGCATTTGCTAGGTGAACGGTAACGCCCGTCACTTTGACGCCGTACTCATATGCATCCTGAATAGCATGTGCACCGCGAAAACTTGGTAACAGCGCCGGGTGCAAATTGAGCACGCGATTAGGGAAGCTCTCCAGAATAGGGGCGCCAACTTTGCGCATATAACCGGCCATAACAACGTAATCAACGTCATAACGTTTGAGCTCGGTCGCAATGACCATGTCTGCAACAAACGGATCCTCATACGTCTCTTTTGAAAGCGTCAGGGTTTGCAGGCCAGCTGCCTCTGCCCTCTTCAAGCCGTATGCACTGGGGCGAGAAGAAACAACCAGCTCAATAGTTGCATCTAACTTACCAGCCTGGATGGCATCAATAATAGCCTGGAGGTTGGTACCTGAGCCGGAAAGAAGAACGCCAAGCTTAATCGGCATCGTTGTAGACCACCTTTCCGGTGCCTGGGATAATCTGGCCTATGATAAATGGTTCAAATCCCTGATCAGAAAGAGCTTCCGCCACATCGTCAACATCATCCATATCCACAATAAGAGCCATGCCAACACCCATATTGAATGTACGATACTGCTCATCAAGAGATAGGTTTGCAGCGTTAGAAACATATGAGATAACAGGCGGAATAGACCACGCAGGGCCAGCTTCCCCACCACGATCAACCTCAGCATCAAGGTGAGCTGGTAGCGCGCGATTGAGGTTCTCGGTGATTCCGCCACCAGTAATATGTGCCATAGCCTTGATAGGCGCTCCTGCACGAAGAGCTGCAAGCAATCCACCTGCATAAATAGTGGTTGGACGCAAAACAGCGTCTGCAAGAGATTCACCGTTAAGTTCCTCGAGTGGCTGATTAAGCTCTTCAACAGTCTTGCCTTCGATAACAACTTTACGCACCAAGGAATATCCATTTGAATGGATACCAGAAGAAGGAAGTCCCAGAATAATGTCACCTTCGCTGACCTTCTCGGGACCTAAAATTTTTGGTTTGTCAACAACGCCTACAACAAAGCCAGCTAAATCATAATCGTCGGGATTCATAACGCCTGGATGCTCAGCCATCTCACCACCTACCAGAGCGCAGCCACTCTTACGGCAACCCTCTGCAATACCGCCAACAATCTCAGCGACCGCTCCAGCCTTAAGCTTACCCACAGCTACATAGTCCAAGAAGAACAGAGGCTCGGCACCCATAGGAACAATGTCGTCAACGCACATTGCAACCAGGTCCTCGCCTACCGTGTTGTGACGGTTAAGCAGCTGGGCAATAGCAAGCTTAGTACCAACGCCATCAGTACCACTAACCAGCACAGGCTCTTCCATGTCCTTAAGTGCAGCGGCCGAGAAACAAGAGCCAAAACCACCCAGGCTACCAATGACCTCAGGGCGAGTAGTTGTAGCAACAGCAGCTTTAATGGCGTCAACCGCACGGGCGCCCTCATCAACGTCAACGCCTGCGTCAGCGTAAGTAATCTGCTTGGTTGGATCAGCGGAAGTAGTCATTGTTCTCCTCTTACTGCTCTGAGGGCATAAGACCCTCGTCAATTAACTGCTGTTCTACCTGGTCAAATTTTAGTGCAAAAGACGGATTCAGATTGTCTGGTGTGTTTTCTGGCAAAAACCTTCCATGGAAGTCTTTTGGAATTGCTACAGGATACCTGCCATTAAAACATGACTCGCAATAACCCCTTGATGGCACGCATGCAAGCAGACCTTCAATGCTTAAGAAGCCCAAAGAGTCTGCACCGATATACTCGCAAATTTCCTCTGTGCTCATTTTTGCTGCAACAAGCTGATCTTGGTCAGCAGTATCAATACCGTAGAAGCATGGCCACGCAACCTTAGGAGAAGCGCTTCTGACGTGCACTTCTGTAGCTCCTGCATCTCTGAGCAGCTGAACAATCTGCTTTGAGGTAGTGCCGCGAACAACCGAATCATCCACCATCACAATGCGCTTATCTGCAACAACGTCGGACAGTGCATTGAGCTTGAGTCGAACACCCAGCTCACGAAGCTGCTGTGTAGGTTGAATAAACGTCCTTGCAACGTAGCGGTTTTTAATTAAGCCGGTAGCAAATGACACGTCCAACTCTTGTGCAAAACCTTCGGCTGCAGGAACGCCAGAATCCGGTACACCAATTACCAGATCAACATTTGCTGGTGTTTCTTTTGCCAGTTGTCGACCCATCTGATGACGAACAGAATACACTGAGCGACCGCTAATAATAGAATCAGGGCGCGAGAAATACACCTGTTCAAAAATACAATCTGCCTGCTGACGAGGAGAAAGTCCCATCTCAGAAGACAGACCGTTGTCTGATATGCGAATAATTTCGCCAGGGGCAACCTCACGTACATACGTTGCACCCACAATATCCAGCGCACATGTCTCAGATGCAACCACCCAGTTATTCTGGTTCTTCTCGCCAATATAGCCAAGTACCAGCGGACGAATACCGTTAGGATCCCTAAACGCGTAGAGAGCGTTCTCACGAATAAGCACCATAGCATAGCCGCCCTCGATAAGGTTCATAGTTGCGGCAATGCCGGTACGCAGTCGATGCGTTTGATGTGTGAAGTAGCCAATAAGCTGGGCCGCTACCTCGGAATCCGTGTTTGATCTAAAGGAAATCTGGCGAGAAGATAGTTCCTCCCGCAAGGAGTCAAAGTTAACAAGAGTGCCGTTGTGCGCCAGAGCAATGAGGGTCTCATCGATGGACGACATGTGCGGCTGAGCCGATTCCCAGCCTTTGGCGCCCGCGGTACCATAGCGACAGTGACCGATAGCCACTTTACCTGGCATTGCGTTGAGATCATCGTTGTTGAAAACTTCAGTTACAAGGCCCGTGTCTTTTCTGATAAGCACGGTCTGCCCATCACCAACGGCTATACCTGCGGAATCTTGCCCGCGATGCTGCAGCGCATGCAGCGCAAAATAAGTGAGTCGAGCAACGTCACGGTCAGGCGCCCATACACCAAAGACGCCACATTCCTCGTGAAGTTCCATTGGATCCCCTCCGGATGCCTCAGCTTGAGCCACCCTTGATCAAACGTCTCTCACGTTTGGCAACAGTACTTACAGTGTACCTAGAAATTTGTAAGAAAAAACGCTCCGAACAAATATGTTTGGAGCGTGTAACAATTTTTTAAGAAAGCAGTATTTTACTGCTCTAGCTGACGTCTTCTGCCTGCCTATAATACCGACTACTGAGTCTTTGGCTGAGCCTCACTCTTTGGAACACAGATGAGCATGGTACGACCATATTGATCAGTATAATTACAGGTAAAGAGTGTAAGAACATGCTCGGTGCGAGAAATAACCTCAGCCGCATCTGAGCGAGAGCTTACTGCTCTAGAAAGCCTATCCTTTAAATAAGACCTAAACTCATCCACTGAAGTAAAGTTAAACTGCCTGACTTCATCGTCATCCTCATCAGTATGATAAGTGAATATAGGCTCTAACTCATACGTCTGAGTAGGCGTAACATACCAGATAGTCTCAACTTTATTAAAGGTATTCTGGTCGTTCAAGGCACCAATGAATTGAAACATGGAACCGTTACGCATATGGTGACCATAAAGAATAGTCTGCTGATCAATTAAACCATTTGGATTATTCTCGTAGTCCATAAAAATCTGGCCACCGATAGACCACTCTCCCTTTGCGTTGGTGTGGAGGTAGTACTCATTATCCGTAGTCTGGTAAACAGGATAGTTAATCTGTGATCCAGGAATCTGAATCCAACCAACAACTTGGCTGTTCACTGCCTTCAGACCAGCCCAATCAACAACAGGAGCCTCGTCTTTTTTCTCGGGAACTGTAGTATAAGCTGCAAGCTCCTGATTAATAACATCCTGAGCATAATAATCTACCTGCGTTTTTCCAAACATAATAGCTGCAGCAATTAAGAGAGCAATTCCAACTATCAATAAAATGGTTGAAAGGATATTGGAAAAACCTTTCTTGGCAGGCTTGCTACCAGGTTTTTTCTTATTGCTATCTTTTTTAGACGAAACCATGCTTTTCATAGGTATCATTTCAACAGAGGTTTTTAAAACTTCATTATCTTCAGCCGGCTGATCAGCAGCGGCAAATGATGAAAAATGTTTGCCGTTTCTTGATTCCATGCACTTCCCTTCTGAAGGAACTCTCTTGTCATACCCTTTAAAAGTTTAGCTATGCACGGAACAAAAATCTTTATACATCTTACGAAGTCATCGCTTTATCACATCTTATAGTTGTAAAAAGCCTGCGCTTTAGGTTATCTATAGCGCAGGTTTAGTTATTGCTTCCATTTAAACCAAAGCCACTAGCAAACTATAAAGAAGCAACAAAGAAGTTTTTGCTGATTGTCCCCGATTTATGCGTCAGCCATCTCAGCCTTAAGCTGAACGATCTTCTCCCGATACTCTGGAAGTGAAGCGCCTAAGATTTGTGTAGCGTAAATAGCTGCGTTTTTAGCACCGTTAATAGCAACACAAGCAACAGGCACGCCAGATGGCATCTGAACCATGGAGAGCAGGGAGTCCATGCCACCGAGATCAGAGGTCTTCATTGGAACGCCAACAACAGGCAGCGGAGTGAATGCTGCAACGACTCCACCCAGGTGAGCGGCCTTTCCTGCAGCTGCAATAATTACCTTGATGCCACGTTCAGCAGCACTCTCAGCCCACCGGTGAACCTTATCTGGGGTGCGGTGAGCAGATGCAATGACCAGCTCGTATGGAACACCAAGACGCTCAAGCTCATTAGTACATCCTTCCATAGTTGCAAGGTCACTCTTTGATCCCATGATGATACCGACAACAGGCTGATCTGCCATTTCTGCTCCTTTGTTACTTCTCTTAAAATAGACGAATACGCCAATCATTCACCTCACAGTATAGAGTATGATTTTCTAGAACGTTGGTCCATCAGTCCACGTGAAAGGAAACTGTAATGAATGAAACCAACTCCGTTCTGTACCAGCGAGAAAGCTCGTACATCCCCCGTATTGCCGCAGTGCATGACCTCTGTGGATACGGAAAATGCTCGCTTGGTATAGCCATTCCGGTGCTTTCTGCAGCGGGATGTGACGTTTGTCCAGTGCCTACATCTCTTTTCTCGGCACACACCAAGTTCCCTACGTTCTACATGCATGACACCACCAACATGCTCGAGGATTATCTTGATGCATGGCAGGAAGAAGGCATTGACCTGGACGCTATTTATTCTGGCTTCCTTGGCGCTGCAGAGCAGGTTGCAAGCATTCAACGTTTATATCAGGAGCATCCAAAAGCACTTCGCATTGTTGATCCAGTTATGGGCGATGGCGGCAAGATGTATCCAACATATACGCAAGAGCTTTGTGACGCAATGAAATCCCTGGTAAACGGTGCCGATATTCTGACACCAAACCTTACAGAAGCTTCGATTCTAACTGGTATTCCTTACGCTGGTCAAAATTTAACTGACGAGCAAGTAAATGAACTACTCGACGCGTTACTTGAAATGGGTGCAAAGTGCGTTGTTCTTAAGGGTATTGTTCGCAATGATAATCTTATCCGCAACTTTGTTGCTACCGAGTCTGAGCGCGGTGAAATTGTTTCCGAGCTTCTGCCATACATGCTGCACGGAACCGGCGATCTGTTTGCTTCTGCACTTTTAGCTGCAGTTATGTGTGGCCAGGAAATTGCTGACGCTGTCGAGTTTGCTGGTGAGTTTGTTTGCGAGTCCATGGAGATTACTCGTGAGCAGCCAAACTTTGAGCTTCGCGGTGTTTCGTTTGAAACAAAGCTTGGCCTGATTACTCAGCTTCTGCAAGAGTAGCGTATCGACGCTAAATCGCTGCATTATTTTGCGTTCTAATACGGATTTAGCCGCAACTACTGTCTTTTAAAACATGGGTGTCCTCTTTTTTAAGTGGACACCCATTCTGATTTGCTGTTGCTATAGGTTATTTGCCACTTGACGTAGTGTTTGAAGTGCCATTTGTATTTGTTACGTTTCCGTTAGTACCACTTGAACCGTTAGTACTTGTGGTACCAGTTGTTGAGTTGTTCTTCGACGAAGAATCGCCACCAACAATTCCGCCCAGAACACGAACTGGCGTAAATGATGTAGCAATCTGATCGCGTAACTCTTCTTGAATCGTGTTGTTTGCACCGGTAATAACCATGGTAATGTTTACACCATCAGAAGACTGCGTCTTTGAGAATGTAAAGGTAAAGATAGGTGTTGCATCTCCGCCCGGTTTAAGGAATCCAAAGAGCTGAGACTTCTGCAGCTCACCTTGATCATTTCGGTGAACACTGACATGATAGACAACCGTATTAATTCGCGGGTTGAGCAGTGCATTAATGGCAAACGCCTGAGCCTGGACACTAGATCCCGCGTAACATTCAAGCACGTCTTTTGAAGTAGTATCGGTAACCGTTACCTCAACGCGCCCAGTGTTCTCATCAGCTTCCTGAACCGAGAAATCCTCAGGAAATTGTGTAAATCCATTGCCCCACTCAACACCGCCACGCAATGCAGACGCAACAGTTCGCACCGTAACTGACTCAGTTAGATTTGCTGTGTTAGCTCGGCGAATAACACCACAAGAAACCTGCATCAGAACAACAATTACCAAGAAAATCAAAACAAAAAGAACTGCCGTTTTTGTAATGACCTTCTCGATATTTGAGCCTGAAGGATCGGATCCCGAAAGAGGGTCAACGTCTACCGCTGCAGCTCCACCCTGCCTGCGAGTACGTTCTAAAGCTGCACGTTCCTCATTAGGGTGACCTGTCTCGTCTACCTTGGTAAACAACTCTTCAGCTGCGTCAGCATCAAGCGCACCCTTCTGGCGACGCGCGAAGCTTGAACGTTCTGCATCATCTTTAGCCATGTAGCTCTCTCATTCAACCTGCATAGACACGCTTTCAGGGCTTTTGAAGCGTTGACTCTCGACTTTGATTACAAGCTGCTAGTTGCAACTCGCAAATTGCAAACTATAAATCATAAACTTCAATCAAGTACATCGCGAGAAAAACGATTGCTGTAGCAAAAGAATTTCGCAAAGCACTTAATATTTTATTTTACCGCCTTGTAGGATTTGGCGCACCACCAAACTGCATTTGATAGTAATGAGCGTAAATTCCACCTTTTTCTAGCAGCTCATTGTGGGTTCCACGCTCAACTGCACGACCATGATCAATAGTGATAATTTCATCAGCACCCATAATTGTTGAGAGACGGTGAGCAATGACCAGCGTAGTCCTGTTCTTTGCCAATTCGGAAAGAGATTCCTGAACTGCGCGCTCGGATTCGTTATCCAAAGCAGAAGTTGCTTCGTCCAAAATGAGCAGCGGAGGGTTTTTCAGGAATACACGCGCAATAGAAATGCGCTGCTTCTGTCCACCAGAAAGCCTTGTTCCACGCTGCCCTACCTGCGTGTTATATCCGTCTGGCAACGACTCAATAAACTCTGCGATGTTTGCTCGTTTGGCTGCTAGCGCAATAGCTTCTGCAGAAGCTTCAGGACAACCATACGCAATATTCTCAGCGATGGTGCCGTCGAAAAGATACACGTCTTGTTGAACCATACCAATTGCCGAACGTAAACTGTGCTGTGTAACGGAACGAATATCCTGACCGTCAATAGTGATACTTCCGCTTGTTACGTCGTAGAATCGTGGCAATAAAGCACAGGTAGTTGACTTACCTCCGCCTGAAGGGCCAACCAGAGCAACGGTTTTTCCGCTCTCAATATGAAGATTTAAACCGTCAATAACATCTTCAGCATTGTCGTAAGAGAAATGAACGTCTTGGTAGATGATTTCTCCAGCTGAAATCTGAATATCCTTGGCAGCAGGTGCGTCTTGAATATCCGGCTGGGTTTTAAGAATTTCCATGAAACGCTTGAAGCCAGCAAGTCCTTTCTGGAACGTCTCGGTAAAGTTCAAAATATTCATGATTGGCGTAGTAAACAACGAAATGTAAAGCGCGTAGGTGGCCAAATCAATTGCTTGCATCTGACCCTGAGCAATCATCCAACCGCCCAAAACCAACACAACGGTATTCAAAACACCCATCATGCCCGAAATAGCAGCTTGATACCTACCCATAGCTCGGTACATGTTGGCCTTGGAGTCTAAATACGCCGAATTGCTTGCTCTAAATTTCTTACGCTCGTGATCTTCTGCCGCAAAGCCCTTAACCACGCGAATGCCAGAAAGCGAGTCCTCTAACTGAGTATTCACATCAGAAATACGCATGCGGTTCTCTTTAAAGATTCCCCGCATATGCATATTGGCAAAGAAATTAAACACCACAAGAACAGCGGCAATTCCAGCAAGTACCAGCGTAAGAGGCACGTTAATAAAAGCCAGGATAACAAAAGAACCAGCAATCTCAAGCAAGCCGATAATCAGGTACTCAGGACCGTGGTGTGCTGTCTCAGAAATATCAAACAAATCGGATACCAGACGACTCATCAAGTCGCCCGTCTTATGTCGGTCATAATACGAGAAACTCATGCGCTCGTATGCGTCAAATAGGTCTTCTCGCATTTTGCTTTCCATGCGCGCACCCATGATGTGTCCCCAGCTAATGACAAAATAGCGGCACAGAAAGTGAACAAAGTACATAACAACAAGGCCAACGGTAATAAATCCAAGGCTGGCTAAAATGACATCTTTACCCTGTGTAAACAGACCTTTTGTGAGCGATCGCAGAATCTGAGGAAACGCGAGTTCAATACAAGCCAAAATAATGGCGCAAATAGTGTCCAGAATGAACAGATGTTTTTGCGGAGCGTAATAAGAAAGAAAACTGGCAAACAGCGATTTGCGATGTTTGCCAGAAGCGTTGTTACCAAATCCGTTTCTGTTAGAAGCTGAGGCCAAAGAGCGACCAAATACAGGACGAGAAGAACGATTAGACATGCGTAATTACTCCATAGGCAATCGGCGTGAAATTGAATCGCAGATAAGAGCTCCAATGATAGTTTTTGCATCCTCAATTTTGCCATCAAGAACAGCATCTATAAGCTCAGATAGTGGAACAAGATCTACGTTAATGAATTCATCGGCATCTGGATTTGAACCCTCAAAGATCAGCTCAGTTGCCATGTAGAGATGAATAAGCTCATCAGTAAATCCATCAGAAGTGGCGGTAGTGGTGAGAAACGCCATCTTTCCCGCCTTCATTCCTGTCTCTTCCAACAACTCGCGGTGAGCACAATCAAGAGGATCCTCGCCTGGGTCCAGCTTTCCTGCAGGCAACTCAACTGTCACGCGACCAAGTGCAGTTCGGTACTGACGAACCAAGCAAATTCTTCCATCATCAGTCAGCGCTACAATTGCAACAGCCCCAGGATGGCGCACAACATCACGAAGAGCGGTACGTCCATCAGGTAACGAAACACGAAGTCTGTTTACGTCAAAAATACGGCCAACCCAAACGGTATTTTCAGTGAGAGATTTTTCTTCCAGAAAGGCATCACGCGCATCCTCGGTTCCTGCTACAAAACTGCGTTTTTGTGGCTCACCAGAATGATGGTAGGCAGCATCATCCACAGCAACACGCTCTCCATCATAAGTAAGCGAATCAACTGCCGATTGTAAATCATTGCGAGCAGAATCAAATACCTCTGGAGTTACCTGCGTGTCAGCATCAATAATCTCCGGATCAGTAGGCTGCATATCATCAAACACGTCATTAAATTGAGCGCTGCTCTGACTGCTAGTCCGGGCACTATCCTGGACATTGTTTTTCTCGTCACTTTGATTTTTCATAAACACTAACCTCAATTATTTTTCTGAGCGGCTTTGAAGAGCCTTGAGTCCAATATCGTGCCTAAACTGCTTACCTTCAAAGTTGATAAGATTACAAGCCTCATATGCGCGAGCGCGAGCTTCTTCAAAAGTTGGAGCAAGAGCAGTAACGTTAAGCACGCGTCCGCCAGCAGTAACAATCTTTCCATCTTCAGTTTGGGCAGTTCCGGCATGATAAACTGAGACACCTTCAAGCTGTTGAGCAGCCTCAATGCCAGTGATCTCCTTGCCCTTCTCGTAAGAACCAGGATATCCAGCGCTTGCCAAAACTACAGAAACAGCAACCGAATCAGACCAAGCAACCTGTTGATGACGAAGTGTGCTGTTATCACATGCCATTAAAATTGAAACCAAGTCACCCTCAAGACGAGGCAGGACTACCTGAGTCTCCGGATCGCCAAAGCGAGCGTTAAACTCAAGAACTTTGGGGCCATCCTTGGTCAGCATAAATCCACCATAAAGACAACCAGAATAGTTGATGCCCTCTTTTCTGAGCTGGTCAACAACACGCTGCTCAATTGCACTCATCTGAGAAAGTTCTTCATTGGTCACAAATGGAACAGGAGAATATACGCCCATGCCACCAGTGTTTGGACCTTTGTCGCCATCATAAGCACGTTTATGGTCCTGGGCAGTTGCTAGTGGAATAACGTGAGTTCCATCAGTTAGTGCAAGCAGCGAACACTCTGGTCCCTCAAGGAACTCCTCAACAACAACGGTTGCACCCGCATCACCAAAATGACCTGAGAAACACTCACGAACACCTTCAAGAGCTTGCTCAAGCTCAGTTGCAACAATAACACCTTTACCTGCGGCAAGACCATCTGCCTTAACAACTACAGGAGCGCCAATCTGACGAACATACGACTCACAAGATTTCTGGTCTGTGAAAGACTTCCAAGCGGCAGTCGGAACGTTTGCTCGCTCCATAACACCCTTGGCAAACGCCTTTGAACCCTCCATCTGAGCCGCGTTTTTATTAGGACCAAAGCATGCAATGCCAGCCTGACGAACAGCGTCTGCAACGCCAACAACAAGAGGTGCCTCAGGACCAATAACTACCAAGCCAATGCCTTTTTCCTTAGCAAAAGCAACAACCTCATCAGGATTATTCTGATCAACAGGAGCAATCTCTGCCTGGGCAGCCATACCACCATTACCTGGAGCAACATAAATTTTTCCTGCGCGAGATGACTCTTGTAGCTTAGTCAAAAGAGCATGCTCACGGCCACCCGCACCAAGCAATAAAATATCAACGGTGTCATTCATAAGTACTCCAGCCTTCTGATACAACGCCTTTGGGATACAAGCAACGCCAACAGAGCCTTCTCCCAAATATTTTTTAAACTCGGGAGAAGCAAGTCTTTCTGCAATACATTCTGCATCATATTCATTGGTTTTAAGCGGCTTTTTGAGATGCTTTTCTATGCGCTTCACACCACTTGAAATCACTACATATTTAAGCTCGCCGCGCTTTACAAAACAAGCGCTCATAAGTCGAGAAATTCTTGCTGCTAGGTCAGTAAAATCTGATGAGCGAGCAACTTCTGTACATCTTCCACCAACCAAACGATACAGATACATATCATTTGAAATGCGCCTATGCAAACGCTCAAGTCGACGCCTTAACGAAAGCCCAGGATGCTTACCTTTGCTTTTATGCAGAGCAATCCTATTCATTGTGATATACATTGTGGCAACTACTTCAGCAAGTTCTTGCGCATACGCGCAGACCGCCTCAAATGATGCTCCGGACTTTCTTGCCACACTTAAACGTTCAAGCATAATTCCCATGGCGGTAGGCATATTTCCACTGTCTACCAAACAGATTGACTCCGAAATATCAGGATTTTCCTGACACGCCTTTTTTGCTGTAAGAAGCGATTCAGAAAAACCTGCGTTCACATGGAGCGAGAGAATCTCATGAATTCCAGACTCATAAACACCTCGATAGAACTTGCCTACCTGATCGACATCAAAACTTAGGGCTCCAGGTATTACAGAAACCCCCAGGGCTTCAAGCTGGGAGACTTCAAGCCCACAGGGGTTATCGCAAACTATTGCAAAAGTTGAGCAGTCCGAAGACGCCACGGGTTACCTCCAGTAGCGATCGATTGTCTGCTCGCGATCTGGACCAACAGTGATGATAGAAACGCGTACACCAGCAAGCTGTTCCAGGAAATCAATGTAGTCCTTAGCTTCACGAGGCAGCTGATAGAAATTGCGAACGTTAGAAATGTCGCACTTCCAACCAGAAAGAGTCTCATACACAGGTTTTGCATGATAGAAAACGCTCTGGTGTTCAGGAACGGTTTTATAGATCTTACCGTCGCACTCATAAGCAACGCAAACCTTAATCTCATCAAGGCAGCCGAGAACGTCAAGCTTTGTAATTGCTAGGTCAGTGAGACCATTAATACGTGCTGCGTAGTTAACAACTACTGCGTCATACCAACCGCAGCGGCGCTTACGACCAGTAGTTACACCGTATTCGTGACCAACTTCACCAAGAAGATTGCCCGTCTCGTCAAAAAGCTCTGTTGGAAATGGACCAGAGCCGACGCGTGTGAGGTATGCCTTTGCAATGCCCAAGACGCGGTCAATATTGGTTGGACCAACACCAGAACCAGTTACCGCACCTCCAGCGGTGCAATTAGAAGAAGTAACAAATGGATAGGTTCCGTGGTCGATATCAAGCATAGTTGCCTGAGCACCCTCAAAGAGGATGTTCTTTCCAGCCTCAAGCTCTTCATTAAGAAAAAGAGAAGACTCAACAATATAAGGACGAATACGATCTGCATAAGGCAGATACGTCTCACAAATCTGGTCAACGGTATAGGTTGGCAAGCCATACACAAGACTCAAGATTGGATTGGTGTACTCAAGTGCAGCCTCAAGCTTCTTGCGGAAGATTTTCTCGTCAAGCATGTCCTGAATACGCAGGCCAGTACGGTTCATCTTGTCCATGTAAGTTGGACCGACACCGCGTTTAGTGGTACCAATAAGGTTCTTGCCTAGCTTCTTCTCGTGCACGCCATCAAGATCTTTGTGGTAAGGCATAACAATATGAGCATTACCAGATATCTTAAGCAAGTCGCAAGAAATACCCTTGCTCTCCAGCATGTCAATCTCGCCGAGAAGAACCTCAGGATCAACAATGCAACCATTACCAATAACTGGATAGGTGTTCTCATACATAACGCCCGATGGCACCTGGTGAAGTGCAAGCTTTGTGTCTCCAGCAATTACCGTGTGGCCTGCATTTGCACCGCCCGCATAACGGCAAACAACATCAAAATCTCCGGAAATGAGGTCGGTAACTTTACCCTTACCCTCGTCTCCCCACTGAGCACCAACAAGTACGGAAGCTGGCATAAGTTCTCCCCTATCGCAGCCATCTACAAATACGACTATTACCTGACGATTGCAACCTCTTTAGGGGTTGCTTCATAAGTATATCTAATGCCACTGGCAAAAACACAGAAGCGCAGAGGTTTTGTCACATACAAGAAACGATTAGTGTGCAGGATTTGTCATTGCAGCATACTGCGCTGCTTCGCTTTCTGAGTAATTGTTTCCCTGATAAAGCTCAACAAATTTAGTAGACGTTGGCATAAACATAATAGGAACATCTCTTAAAGCACCAGCACGGTTCTTTGCAACAATGATGTTGGTAACATCTTTATCAGGTCGATCGTCACGTGCAGCTTCTTCATCACTGAGCGAACGGTCGAGCAGCAAAACAATATCTGCATCCTGCTCGATCGCACCAGACTCACGCAGGTCAGAGAGCTGTGGGCGCTTGCCGTTTCTGTTCTCAAGCGTACGGTTGAGCTGAGAAAGCGCAATAACGGGCGCCTTAAGGTCTTTTGCCATGATCTTAATGCCACGAGACATCTCAGAAACCTCAGTTGCACGACTATCTGCACGCCCCCTTTCTGCTGGTGGAGAAAGTAGCTGGAGGTAGTCAATGATAATGACGCCCTTCTCGGCCTTATTAAGCATTCTACGGGCTTTTGCACGGATTTCTGTGACTGTTGTGCCTGGAGTATCGTCAACAATGATTTTAAGGCGAGAAATACGCTCTGCTGCCTCTAGAAGGGTAGGCCACTGCTCATTTCTGATGTTAGAAGAACGAATGGTTTGTAAATCTACTTTTGATTCAGAAGCCAAGAGCCTCTGTGCAATCTCAATTTTGCTCATCTCTAGCGAGAAGAGCGCAACAGTTGCACCGGAAACCGCAGCGTTATAAGCCATACTAAGAGCAAAAGAAGTCTTACCAACACCAGGGCGAGCGCCAATAACAACCATCTGACCAGGACGAAGGCCTTGGAAAAGATTATCAAGAGTTGCAAATCCAGTTTGAACACCCAGCTCAGCAGCATCTTTTCCAGCATTTTGCTGAAGCTCATCAAAAAGATTAGTCATGATATCTTCGATGTTCTGCTCGGACTGCTGAACATCTCTGTTAGTTACGTCAAAAATGAGCTTTTCTGCCTGATCAACAACTTGCTTTGTATCCTCCGGGGCATTGTAGGCCAAAGCAGAAATCTTTGCAGAAGCGCTAATCATCTTTCTGAGCGTAGTATCACGATGCAACATAACAGCGTGGTTTTCCCAGCCAACCATAGCTAGTGGGTTATTGCCAAGCTCCGCTAAACGAACAGCTCCACCAGCACGCTCAAACTTACCATTACTTTTAAGGTGATCAGCAAGTGAAATTACATCTACCGGCTTATTGTTATCAAACAGCGACTTAATTGCTTCAAAAATAATTTGATTAGACGGAATATAGAAATCCTCGGAAGAAAGCCTAATAAGGCATTCTCCTCGGATCTCTTCCGAGAGAATCATTGCAGAAAGAATGGAAAACTCAGCATCAGAATCTTGTGGCATAGAAGCGTTCTCTAGGGCTGTCAATTGCGTAGGATTCATCTCAAACGAGTCTTGTGCCATCGTCTTTTCCAATCATGTTTTTTGGGAATGAATCTGAATAGTAGTGTACTTTTCAAAAAAATAAAGAGTCATTTTGACTTGCAAAATTTTAAAAAATAAGTCTTCAACACGATTTCCCAAAACTCGCATACCCTGAGCGGGATTTCCTTGAGTTTTCAACGTTTTCAACATTTTTTTGACTTTTTTCGACACGTAGTATTTTCTACACAATTGCTTATCTGCGATTATACAAATCAAATTACAATTCCGCAGGTTAAGTGAATATGTTTTACATAACATTATGAATAACCGCAGGTAGAACAGAAAAAAATATACTGTTCCGTCTACACATAAAAAGACCACCCCTTTGTTATGTTTCACAAAGGGGTGGTTCGAACAAACATTCCATTCTTTTCAGATGGCTGAGCTCTCTATAAAAGCTTACAAATCTGTAGAAAACTATAGAAATTGTATAAACCATCAAAAAATGCAGGAGCGCAGTGTTTTATGCATGCATAAAACTACTCAGCGGACTCAACCTCAACCTCAACAGCTGCCTCAGCAACGGTCTCCTCGGCCTCCTCCTCTGCAGGAGCAGTATCGTCCTTGCCAACAAGAACAGCAACGGTAGCGGTAATGTCACGATAAAGCTCAATGGTGACATTGTGGCGACCAGCGGTCTTGATAGCAGCGCTGCGAGCAATGCGCTTACGGTCAACAGTGACGTTGAGCTGTGCTTCGATTGCATCAGCAATCTGAGCGGTGGTGACGGAACCAAAGAGCTGGCCTTCCTCACCAATACGAGCGTCAACGGTTACGAGCTTGCCATCAAGAGCTGCCTTAGTAGCATTTGCGTCAGCAATACGCTGCTCTTCGCGCTTAGCGATATTGTGACGACGCTCCTCAAGCTGCTTGATGTTACCCGGTGTAGCAGGCTGGGCAATCTTGTTGGGGAACAGGAAGTTCTCCGCATAACCCTGTGCGACATCTACAATGTCGCCTTCGCCGCCCTTACCGCGAAGCTCGCCCAAGAGAATAACTTTCATGGGAAACTCCTTTGATGAGTCGATAGTATCGACTAGTTGTTGTTTATCGTAGGCTCTGAATCCTGGCTTCCTGAGCGATCAAGTTTTCGAAAGTTTGCCCAGGCGTCAATAAGTCCTACAAGAGCCATAACGCCTAACTGAACTTCTAACATGCCTGCCAATACAAACAGTGACAGAGAAAGTGCTGGTGAGCAGTGTTTCTCGCACACAAACCACGTGAGCACTGCGAGACCTTGAAGAGCAAAAACAACTCTAAGGGCCATAAATACATTCAGCGTAATAAGCTGAAGCACGTCTTGTGCAGGCAAAATGGTGCTTGAAAGTGCATACACAAACAAGTTGGCCACCGTAAGAGCGCACATCCAAAAGGGAACATCCATTAGCTGGAACTGTGGCAACTTCTGTGGGTCTCTTGTCAGCGCTTTATACACTGTTCGAGCTCCAAAACGCGCAATTACAAAATATAAAAGCGCCATACCGGTATAGCTGGTTGGCCAAAAGAGCATAAAGAGTGACCTTGCAGTTGAAAGACCCTCTTGGATCTCTGGAGAAGCACTTGAGACCTGTGAAGCGTATTGATTAAATACGTTCTGAGCAAGCTCGGGCAGAGTTGTTCCTGCAATTGTAGCGAAGAACGCATCGTACCCCAGAAGTGCCAAAGCTGTTGCTCCCACAAGAAGAGATCCAACACCAACGGTGAGCTTCTCTGTTGCAAAAGCGCAGCCAACTCCAAGAGCAAGTGCACAAGCAGTAACCGAAGTTGCCGCCTCTGTTGGTCCCGAAAGCAAATAAGCTACCACACCCGTAATAAACACCGAAGTGATAGCGGGACCAAACCATCCGTGCCCCTTTTTGCAATAGACAGCAATTACCATGCCATAAGCAACCAGAGCAGCTCCAATAAAAGAAAGGAACCCAGTAATAACTCCACCAATAACGCAAAGCATAAAGCCTTGCTTATAAGTTGGAGCCTCAAACAGACGCGGCTTGCCTCCGTTTTGGTTACTTGGACCGGCAAAATTCTGCGAGCTACTCTCTGGGCGAGAATACCCTTCAGGTGCCTGAGGAATGTTTGAATCCGGTCTATCCATTGCTAACCAACTTTACCTAAAGAACAGATAGGTTATCCGCGACTACGGCCACCGCGGCTAGAAACCACAGGGACGGTGTAGGGCAGAAGTGCCATCTCGCGTGCGCGCTTGATAGCAAGTGCAATGTCGTGCTGGTGCTGCGTGCAGGTGCCAGTGACACGACGAGGCTTAATCTTGCCACGATCGGTCATATACTTGCGAAGAAGCTGAGTATCTTTGTAGTCGATGAACTCAGTCTCTTCCTTGCAGAACTGGCAATACTTGCGACGCGGCTGGCGCTGAAAATCTTGTTTCTGCTGAGCCATGTCTTTTACCTTTCAGATGACAGTAACAACTGTGCTGCTGTCTAATGTTTAAAACGGAATATCAGCATCGTAGAACTCCTCGTCTGGCGGAGCCGGAACGGGAGCGGGTGCCTGTGGAGTTGGAGCTGCATAAGATGGTGCGCCTTGTGATGTAGGGGCTCCACCCTGCTGATTCCTAGAAAGGAACTCAACCTCATCGACAACAACCTCAAGCTTGCTGCGACGTTGTCCTTCCTTCGTCTCCCAGGAGCTAAAACGAAGTTTGCCTTCAATAGCAACCTTCGAACCCTTGGAGAGGAAGCGGGAAAGTGCTTCAGCACGCTGACCAAACACTACGCAGTCAATAAAGTTAGGAACATCTTCCCACTCACCAGTCTGCTGATTCCTGCGACGATCATTAACCGCAACGCCGAAGGATAGGATTTGGGTACCGCCTGCTGTGGAGCGAAGCTCCGGGTCACGGGTCAGGTTGCCCGAAATGTTAACCCTGTTAATACTCATTAATCTCACTACCTCTCATCGTGGAATAATTCCACTTTTCCAATACAAGGACTTAGTCCTTATCGACTCGACGCACAATCATATGACGCTTAACAGCATCGTTGATTCGCAGAACTCGATCAAGCTCTGCAATCTGCGTTGGATCTGCATGGAAATTGATGAGGGTATAGTCACCCTCGGTAAGATCGTCGATCTCAAAAGCAAGCTTTCGCTTACCCCAGTCCTCGACGCTGTCGACTACTCCGCCGTCAGCGGTGATAGCAACGTCAATACGCTTCATTACGCCAGCGCGGACTTCCTCTGTGGAAGCTGGATCAACAAAAAACAGCAGTTCATAGGCCTTCATATTGTCACCTCCTCTGGGCTAATGGCTTCGGGAAGTGAAGGTGCACCCGAAGCAGGAAAGTTCGACCAAGCATCATACCACATAAATGCTCAATTACGAAACTAGCCCACAATTTTTCTCACATGCAGTCCACATATAAAGCTTAATTTGACAATTTGTCGGCATTTTGTCTCTGATCTTGCAGATGTCTGACGCGAATCTTTCTAAAGAATGGTTAAAGACGCAATTTAAGAAATATAGGATTAAAAAAAACGACCATCACACAATCTGCATGATGGTCGTTTCTTTTATATGTGCTCTATATTATTGAGCTGCAGGTTCCTCAGGATTCTGAGTTGATGCGTCTTCTGGAGCAGCTGGTGCTTCAGGGGTCTCTGGAGTTACTGGAATAACCGGCTCAACAACAATGGTTGAAGCTGGCGCAGGCTCTAGAGCTGCGGGTGCAACAGGTGCCTCTGGAACCACAGGTGTTGCTGGTGCAACAGGTGCAACTGGGGCGGCAGGCGATGCTGGAGCTGCTGGTGTAGCAGGAGCAGCTGGTGCTGCTGGTGCAACTGGAGCTGCTGGTGATGTCGGGGCTACTGGTGCGGTGGGTTCAGCTGGTGCTACTGGAGCAGCAGGAGCGGCGGGTGCTGCTGGAGCTACTGGGGCAGCGGGGGCTACGGGAGCCGTTGGAGCTGGAGCTGCTACGGGCTCAACTGGAGCTGCAGGTGCCGCTGGAACTGGAGCCGCACCTGGAACCTCAGGAGCAACTGTTGTTGCTGATGCTGTAACAGGAACAGCGACAGGTGCTACTGCAGGAGCGGCGGTTGCAACTGGTGCAGTTGGAGCAACTGGCGATGGAGCTGAATAAGCAGCAGCTGCGCCATCGCGAGGATCGTTAATAAATGGTGGCAGTGGATCGTTGCTCTGTCCCCATGCAGAAACATTATACTGACGCATCCAAAGGGCAATTGCGTTCTGCATAAGAAGCATAACGATAAGGCCTAACACGTGACCAATATAGCCAATAGCAAGGAAGATTGGTCCCATCTGAAGGACGCCACGTGCAAGAAGAGCAACCATGATAACAATTAGCTGGCTCTCACTAGTAATATTCTGAGTTTTTGCAATAGCTATAGCCTGAGTGACAACGTTTACAATCATGCTAATTGCAGCGCTGCCGCCAATGATACCCATAATAATAGAAGTAACAATGGCAAGCACAATGCCCATACCAAAGATACGGAACAAGCCGCCTACGTCATGCTTAATCATCTCAAAGATATTTTTAAAAGCAAAACCAGCAGAGATACGTCCATAAACTGCTGCACGAACCTGAATAACGTTGATAAGCAATGGATAAACAAATGCTACAACGATAAAGATAGGAATAAGAATCAGATTAACGACTGGGATAAAAGCAAGGATTGTGAACGCAATGCTGTATGCCAAACCAAATGCAAGTGCAATTACAGCCGCCTTGAAACCAGTTGCAATGTAAGTGCCAAACTTAAGATCCTTCTGCTTTGGACCAGCATTAATACCCCATGCAGTCACGCGTGCAGTCTCAAGTGCATATCCAACAAGTGCAAGGATTCCAACAATTGGAATAAGGCCAAATAGAGCCATGATAAGAACAGGCTTCCACCAACCCTTTTCCATGGTCAAAAGTGCCCAGGAGCGCGCAAAATAGCGATCGCGCCTGTAGCCGTTCAATTCATCTGCTGAAACAGCCATTTAATTCTCCCCTCGTGTCAAAAAATGACATCGAATTACTATCCTAAAGCATTCTATATAAAAACAACAAATAAATATATCTGTATTAGCAGCAATTAATCAAATCAAAATATTAAATGGCGGAGGAGGAGGGATTCGAACCCTCGTACCCCTAAAAGGGGTAAACGGTTTTCGAGACCGCCGCATTCAACCACTCTGCCACCCCTCCGAAGGGTGAAACGGCGCCCGTAGGCGCCGTGAAAATTCTGGCGGAGAGTCAGGGATTTGAACCCTGGAGACGCTTTAGACGCCTACACGATTTCCAATCGTGCTCCTTCGGCCACTCGGACAACTCTCCATATAAAACCGCATCGGTCAGTATAACGGATTTCTCACCAATATAGGGCGAGAAGTTCTGTGTATTTTTAATACATGTGTAGTATTGTCATACTAATAAAAAGTAAAAACACCAGTAGGAGGTATGGATGCCACCGTTTTTCTCGCCTTATGGTATAGATGCAATTTCTGTGAGTATCCCCTACTGGCTAGACCTTCTGACGGTAATTATTGGTGCTATTTCCGGAATTTTAGTCGCACGAGATCGCCACTTAGACCTTGTGGGATTTGTAGGTCTTGGCCTTTTAGGCGGCTTGGGCGGTGGGCTAATCAGGGACACCATGATGCAACAAGGTGGCGTCTACATGCTCAACTCGCCGTACGCCATTCCAGCAGCAGTTTTTACCGCCGTTTTGTTGTTTATGTTCCCTGAGCCGCTTGATCGATTCCCGCGTATGCTTGAATGGACTGACATTATCT
The DNA here is from genome assembly GCF_000024225.1 of Lancefieldella parvula DSM 20469. Taxonomy (NCBI): domain Bacteria; kingdom Bacillati; phylum Actinomycetota; class Coriobacteriia; order Coriobacteriales; family Atopobiaceae; genus Lancefieldella; species Lancefieldella parvula. The sequence continues at coordinate 23,244 of NC_013203.1, read as the reverse complement.
CCGTTGGCCTCTTTGCTGTTGTTGGCACTGACAAAGCCTTGGTATATCACCTACTCCCCTTCTCGGTCATTCTAATGGGAAGCATCACAGGTGTTGGTGGCGGTATGCTCCGCGATGTTTTTCTTGGCGATATCCCTCGTATTTTCCAGCGAAGCAATCTTTATGCGTTTTGTGCAGTTGCCGGTACTACCTCATATTGGGCACTTGTCTCTTATGTAGGAGTCACCAAAATTTGGGCAGCTATTATCTGTGTTGCGATTACCGTCGGTTTAAGACGCTGGTCTCTCAAATTCAATGTGCTTTCACCTGCTGACGTTGACCTCACGCCACACGTGATGCGCAGTGTCAATAAGCTACGTCGCAAAGCACACAAACCAGGCAAGCAACCTAAGAACAACATCTCATCAAAATAACCAGCTACATAACAGGCGATTTTTCATAATTTTCAAAACGCTATTTACCTGGTCTTTATTTAAAATTCATCTAAAACAAAACTGGCGAGAAGCCCTTGCAACTGCAAGTTTTTCTCGCCAGATTAGCAATCTGTAAACGACGATGTTACTTCTTAACCATACCGTTGCGAACTGCCCACTTACGACGCTCGGTCTCGGAAAGAATACGCTTACGCATGCGAATGTTAAGTGGTGTAATCTCAACAAGCTCGTCATCCATGATGTACTCTAGAGCTTCTTCTAACGTAAACAGACGTGGAGGGGTCAACTGGACTGAAATATCCGCAGTTGAAGACCTCTGGTTGCCCAAAGACTTAGTACGTGCAATGTTAACAACCATGTCACCTGGCCTTGAACGCTCGCCAACCAACATACCCTCGTAGCACTCGACGCCTGGAGAAACAAAGAGCTGACCGCGCTCTTGAAGGGTGCCAAGCGCATAAGCTACGGCCTTCTCGGTTGACATAGAAATCATAGCGCCATTCTGGCGACTGCCAATATCACCTGCAAAAGGACCGTACTCAAGGAAGGTATGGTAGAAGACAGCATCGCCGTGGGTAACATTCATGACACGCGTCTTAAGACCCATGATGCCGCGAGTTGGAATCTTGAACTCAAGGTGTGTCTGAGTCTCGCCAGTGTCCATGATAGACATGGTACCGCCAACGTTGCCAAAGACCTCAATGACCTTGCCAGCGTACTCTGGATTGCACTCAACAACGGCCTGCTCAATAGGCTCAAGCGTATGGCCCTGAGCGTCCTTCTTAAACAAAACGCGAGGACGACCAACCTGGAATTCAAAACCTTCACGTCGCATGCTCTCCATAAGAACAGAGAGGTGCAAAATACCGCGACCAGAAACCTCAATACCTGTCTTATCAGGAAGCTCCTCGATACGCATGGTAACGTTATTCTCGCGCTCTGTCATAAGACGCTCTTTGAGCTGACGACCACCAACAATGTCTCCCTCACGACCAACAAGTGGCGAGGTAGAAGGCTCAAAAATAATGGAAAGGGTTGGTGGATCAATCTCAATTGGATCAAGCTCAACAGGGTTCTCTGGATCAGTGTAAACGTCACCAATGTCAGTGTTATCAACGCCAACGATTGCCGCGATATCACCCGCGTCAACCTCGCTGCACTCCTTACGGCCCAGGTAGTCAAAGGTAAAGAGCTGTTTGACCTGACTCATAGCGCGAGAACCATCGTTTTTAACAACAAGAATCTTATCGCCTGTATGAACAGTTCCAGAATATACACGGCCAATACCAATACGGCCCAAGTAGTCGGAGTGGTCAATGGTAACGCATTGCATAGCAAGAGAACCATCAATATCAACATCTGGAGCTGGAAGGCCATCAATAATCATATCGAGAAGAGGGAACATGTTGTCATTGCCATCATTTGGATCAAGGCGAGCATAACCGTTAACACCAGAAGCAAAGACAACGTGCTCCATAGTAAACTCAAGCTGCTCATCGGTTGCGCCAAGGTCCATCATAAGATCAAGAGAATCGTTGACAACAGCCTCTGGACGAGCGCCATCGCGGTCAATCTTATTGACAACCATCATGATAGAAAGGCCTGCGTCGATAGCGTGGCGCAGAACAAAACGAGTCTGTGGCATAGGACCCTCGGCAGCGTCAACCAAAAGAAGTGCACCATCAGCCATCTTTAAAACACGCTCTACCTCGCCGCCGAAGTCAGCGTGGCCGGGGGTATCAATGACGTTAATCTTAACGCCCTTATACTCAATAGAGATGTTTTTTGCCAGAATAGTAATTCCGCGCTCACGCTCCTGATCATTAGAGTCCAGGATTCTTTCTTGAACCTGCTGGTTCTCGCGGAATGCATCGGTTGCCTTGAGCATCTGGTCAACCATGGTGGTTTTGCCGTGGTCAACGTGGGCGATGATAGCAATATTTCTGATATTGTCTTGACGCATAAATCTCTATCTCTCGAAGGTTCGTACTTAAACTTGAATGTTTCAAGTCCAATTTTTATCAGCTTTAGAACTTTAGTGCAATTACGTTCCTATTGTGCCCAGAAAATTCAATGAACGCAGCTTTTTCATTACAGAAGTGGCTCAAGCTCCCCTGCCGGGGCAGGATCGGACCATACAAACTGGTCGCCTTGACCTTTTCCGTAAATTAAAGAATATGCCGAGAAACTCTTGTAGCCCTTCTCGCCAAACTCAAGGAGTACAGCATCTTCATAACCACCATCTTTGAGTAGTTGAATGGCCCCCTCGTACACAAGCGCATAGCGCACAGGTTCTTCAAGCCCTGCTTCTTTATTGCCCTTCTGTCTGACCAGGTCAAGCACGCGCTTGTGGGCGCCTTCAAGTAGCTCTTCTGGACCGTCATCAGAGAACTCATAACTTGCAACAGTCCCTAATGCATCCTCAACTACAAGCAAAACGTTAAGCGATTGTCCATCTGCAAGCAGGTCAAACGCGTCTCCAAGCAGCTCGGTTGAGAGCATATCAAGCTCAGGAGAAACTCCATCCTTGCGTTCGTCGTTTTCAGACATGCCGCTCCTTTGTGTTATCTCAATAAACCCTGGCTCTATGATACAACGCATAGGAAAAGAGGTCGAAAGCAAAAGACTTCCGACCTCTTAGGTTTGTCATCTGTTCAAAATTGAGCGGTTAAACATTATGCCTGTGGCACACACACCTACTCTGCCAGCGCCTCGCGAATACGCGTAGTAACTCCTTCAAGCCTGTAGCATTCAACGTACTGGCGAAGAGGGCGCTTAATGTGATCAACCACAAAGCGCTGACCATCAATATTGAACTGGGCAAGGTTCTTATACAGGTGCTCAGTTGCAGCTTTGACCTCGTCATCATTGAACGCATAGTGACCGGAAATATCAAGAATATCTAGTGAGAGTTTGTGATCAGCAAGAATCTGCTCAACGGTCAGATTAACTTGATTACCTACCATCCACTTACGCCAGCGTTCAGTCTCAATTGCCTTTACTAACAGGGTATTCCTCAAGCCAGAAACTTCATCCGACTTCAATAGACCTTCTTTAACCAAAAGATCTTCAACATCGCAAAGTTTCAGATATGCACGAGTCTCTTCCGTTCCATATTGTGGAGCTACGTTTGAAGCGGTAACGTTTGCTGGAGTGTGTTCAAGTAGTGTTACGTCGTCAAGATAGTCTGCATTGTGCTCCTTAAGACCAACGCCGTAGCTCTTGGCCATCTTAGACAAGCTAAATGCAGCCTCAAAATCGTAATGGCCAACCTGCTCAGTAAGACGGGTGAGCGTTCCCGTCTGTCCCACAATAAAAGTTGGCATAGGCAAACCCTTGGCAGTCAGCTCACTCTTAAGCTGCTCAATAAAGGTGTGGTATTTATCGGTTGAGGTCAAGCCACCGTTTGTTTCCTCGGTACCAACTTCATAGCCAATCTCGGGAAGACCGCGAGAAACACGTTCCTTCTCGCACCACTCAATCAAATCAACCGTACGACGAAGAACCACATCTAGCGGAATGACCTTACCAATCTCAAAGGGATCCTTGGTTGGATCAATCATCAGCAGGTCAAAGCCATTAAGCATGTCGGCAAGATAAGACTTCTTAGCAAGCTCCATGGCCTCATCTTCTGGAAGGTGAGCATTGCGCTCCTCGTCGCGCTGCCAAGGACCACCGTGGTCACGGCAGAGATAATACAGACCGTCAAAACCAACCTTCTGAGCTGCTTCAGCAATATCTTCCGAGAAGCGCTTCTGATCCCAAGCGTTTACGTATCCTCCACCAAGCTCGTCAAGGTCTACCTGGTTTCGAGATGCAATGAACATTAGAGGAAAATCGCAATCTCTACCAAGTTCAAAAGCTGCCTGAAGCAAGTTGGGCGACATTGGTCCAATTCCTAAAAGCGTGGCGGACCTTCCTGTGTCCTGAAGTTTAAGCAACCCTTCAACAGCTTTTTTGATTGGTAGCTTTTCCATAATTACCCCTTCCCAAGAGTATTTCTTGGTAATAGGAAGGGCGTGGGGTTGAATCCCTACGCCCCTCTCCTTTTAACTTCAATTGTTAAGGTCTAAGACCCAAAGGTACATACGTTTCTCAACGTGTGTTACTTGTTGTCCTCAAGCTTTGGCTTGGTAAGAACAAGGATTGCAACACCTACTGCAACACCAATTGCCATATCAAGGGTATAGAGGGCAATATTATTTGTAGCTGCAGCAACAATCATGCCGCCGTGAGGAACAAAGCACTCAATACCATGCCAGGCAGCAAGACCAGCACCAACTGCAGAACCAATCATGATTGCAGGCAAGGTGTGTGCAAGGTCCTTAACTGCAAATGGAATTGCGCCCTCAGTAATACCAATGAGTCCCATGAAGACTGCGGAGATACCCATCTGCCTATCAGTATCGTCAAACTTGCTGCGAGCAATAAGAGATGCAACACCGCAGACCAGTGGAGGAATAGCAACTGCAACACGGAATGCACCGTTAGGACCATAAACACCTGCGGTCATAAGAGCCATGGTAAAGGTAGAAGCAGTCTTATTAACTGGGCCGCCCATGTCAAATGCAGTCATAAGACCAATTACGATACCGAGTACAACTGCGGAACCACCTTGAAGACTTGAAAGCAGGCTTGTCAGCCAGTCCATGAATGCACCAAGTGGAGCTGCCAAAACGTAGATGTAGAGCATGCCAAGAGCCAGCGAAGACAAGCTTGGAATAATCAGAATTGGCATGATGGTACGGATAGTGCTGTTGACCTTCCAGCTCTTCATCCACTGGACAAGGTAACCAGCAGCAACACCAAGGACCATTGCACCCAAGAAGCCAGTAGAAACCTGAACTTCGCCTACAGGAACAGGATTACTTGCAAGGTAACCAAGGACAAAGCCAGGCGCCAGAGCAGGCTTTCCGCCCAAAGAATAGGCAATGTACGCAGCAAGGACAGGAATCATCATCTTGATGCCAGCCATACCAATAAGGTTGAGGCTCTGCATCAAAGGATTGGTGACTTCAATACCGTCTTTTCCTGCTGTACCTGTAGCAAGCGAGAAAGCCAAGAAGACTCCGCCAACTACGACAATAGGAATAAAGTACGAAACACCAGTGTTAAACGCCTTAAGAAGGTCTTTTCCAACCTTGCCCAAAACTGAGGGACTCTTTTCCTCTGCCATGGGTTTCTCCTCTCTTCTTCCTTGCATTATTACTTGCGCGCTTGCTACTCAGCCAGCGCAACTACCTGATCAATAACCTTTGCTGGATCTGCAATGGCAAGCGATGGGTCTAGCGTAAGAACACGACCTTCATCGCGTTTCTCGTCAAAACGCTCGTCGCCTTCAATACCAATTGCAATGGCGAGAAGAACAACGTCAGCGGCGTCAATTTCATCCTGCTCAAGCTCATTCTCAATACCATAACCGCCTTGAGCTTCAACTTTGTATTCATAGCCACGACGCTCACATTCTTTCTCGATAGCCTCTTTTGCCATCCAGGTATGAGCAATTCCAACTGTGCAAGCGCATACAGCAACGACGTTCATGATTATGTCCTCTCGCAAAGTAAGTTGTGAGCCCCTAAACGGGGCGCACGAGCACGTCTTTTACGACGTACGTTTCCAACTCATACTTTGCATTGTTTCAATCTTTTTTGAAAGAAGATTTCGGTAAACGTCTAATCTACCTTGTGTTATGATGAATTTTGTTAAACGTTTAACCAACGTAAAATCCTGCAGACTCACTAACGTTGGTATTTTGCAAGTAAATTGTAAAAATTTCGGTGAAATGAGTGCTAATGCCTAAGACAACCATTATTGACCTTGCAAAATTAGCAAATGTTTCCATTGCCACCGTTTCAAACTACCTCAATGGACACTTTGAAAAAATGTCCGAAGCAACTAAGCAACGCATCAAAAAGGCAATCGAGAATACAGGATATATCCCAAGTGCTCAAGCTCAAGCAATGGTAAAAAAGAGCTCCGGAATTATTGCTGTTCTGATTTTGGACAATACTAATGCTTGGGCCGCTCAAATGACTAACGGCATTGAAGATGCTGCTCTTGAAGCTGGATATCAGACGATAATTTGCAATTCTCGCTTTGACCCCACTCTTGAAGCCGATTGGGTTGAAAAAATGCTTTCAATTGGAGCAGATGGACTGCTTATCCAGCCTACCAATCAATTTAGAGCGGTAGATAGGCGAATTGCTAAAGTTGGAAAACCTGTTGTCTATTTTGATTGCGACCTTCTCACTTTTAATACCTCCTGGATAAAAAGCAACCTCTACGACGGTGTTTATTCGGCCGCAACCTACTGCGTTGAAAACGGCTACGAAGACTTTTTAATTATTGGAGGAGAGCCAAAAGGCCGCACCAGAATTGAACGTGAATACGGCTTTATCGATGCTTTAGAGGCTTCAAATAAACCTCATGAGCGACTGACCATAGAACAAAACACGCTGTCTATCTCTGATATTAAGCAATGGCTAAATAATCACATTTTTCCATCAAAGAAAACTCTAGTGTTTGTGCCAAATCAGTGGGCTCTCAAAAGTGTATATACCGCCTTGCATGCTTATGAAAAAGCGATTCCCGAACAAGTTGGATTGCTGGGATTTAACAACACCGATTGGACTGACTTACCTGTTAAAAGCATCTCAACTATCGTTGAGCCTGTTTATGAAGAAGGCTATACCGCTTGCAAGATGCTCCTTGAAAAGATCAAAGATTCCTCGCTCGAACCCGAGCATAAGCTGCTAACCTGCAAACTAAATTGGCTTAAATCAACCATTTAACAAAAAAGCGAGAAGACCAGCTGATCTTCTCGCTATTTTAATGCTTTGACTCAAACGCTTATAGAACGTGGACCTCGTCTTTGGTGAAATCAACAAAAGCGTGATCTCCAACGTTATAAACCTTATGTGTGCGAGGGTTGAAGTCCGTAATTTTAATGAGCGTGTCTCCGACCATAACATGATAGTTCTGATAGTGACCCATGAATCGGGAAAGTACCACCTCACAGGAAAGGGTTCCTTCATCGGTGAGACGTGCGGACTCCGGGCGAAGAACAATACAGCATTCTTTGCCTTTATCCAGATGAGAGCATCCGCTAACCTCAAACTCGTGACCCTCAAAGCGACAAAGAGCAGTCTCAGAGTCAAGCTTTTCTGCAATGGTTGCATGCAAAAAATTTGATTCACCAATAAAGTCTGCAACAAACTCATCTGCTGGATGGTAATAAACCGTCTGTGGATCACCAACTTGATCCACAACACCCTTCTTCATGATGATAATGTTGTCGGAAAGCGCCATTGCCTCTGACTGGTCATGTGTAACGTAAATAGCAGTAATGCCAGCCTCCTGCTGAATGCGACGAATCTCGTTGCGCATATCAACGCGCAGTTTTGCATCAAGGTTTGAAAGAGGCTCATCAAAGAGAAGAACGCTTGGCTCAATAACCAGAGCGCGTGCTAAAGCAACACGCTGCTGTTGACCACCGGAAAGCTGATTGGTCATGCGCTCTTCCATACCTTCAAGTCCAACAAGATCTAGGATGTGAAGGACCTTCTCGCGAATTATTGCCTTGTCCATTTTGCGGAGCTTAAGACCGTATGCAACGTTGTCAAAGATATTGTAGTGAGGCAGAAGCGCATAGCTCTGGAACACCATGGCGGTATCGCGCTTGTTTGGAGTAAGCTCATCAATCTGCTCATCACCAAGGAAAATCTTTCCCTCATCAGGGCTTTCAAAACCAGCAATCATGCGCAGAATAGTGGTTTTTCCGCAGCCAGAGGGTCCAAGTAATGTTACAAACTCACCAGGATCAATAGTGATATTAGCATCTTGAACTGCATAGAAGTCTTTTCCAGTTTTTTGATCCTGATAAATCTTAGAAATGTGCTCAAGGCGTACGCCTTTTTTCTCTGTAGCCATGTGTTACTCCTCCTTGAGTGCTCGGCTGGTGCCAAAGTGTTTGATGGCCCAATTCATAAGCAATACCGAGCCATAGGTAATAACAATCAAGATTGTTGCAAAGGCGCAGGCCATACCGTATGAACCCTTACCTGCAAACTCATTAATCTGAACGGTGATGAGCAGGAACTCTGGTGTGACCAAGAGAATAACTGCAGAGATTGCTGTTATGGAACGAACAAACGCCGTTACCAAGCCCGACAAAAACGAATCTTTAATCAGTGGCAGTGTAACGGTCATGAACACCGTAAAACTATCGGCACCCATATCGTACGCAGACTCTTCAATAGATTTATCAATTTGTCGGAGTGCTGAGATACCCGAACGTGTTCCTGTGGGAAGCGAACGCACTACAAAGACAATAATCAGAATAAGTCCTGTACCATACAGGCCTTGCAAGAATCCTGTATGCATGACACCACTTGAGAAACCGCGAATATAGCCAACGCCTAAAACCGTACCAGGAACTGCCATAGCAAGCATAGATACAGCCTCGATAAAACCACGGAAACGGAAACGACGTTTTACTACCAGATAAGAAATAATCATTGAAAGCAAAGCGGTAATTGGTGCTGCAATAAGCGAGAGCATAAATGAGTCACTAAACGCCTGTAATCCATGGTACTTGGTAAATACCTGCTCAAACCATTTAGTGGTTAACTCATAATTAGAGCCCCAGGAACGAACAAATGAACCGTAAGGAACACAGAGATACATGCCAATAACAAAGAGCGCTACCAATGCGCAAAGGATGGTAAGTGGAATGCGAACAGAGTTGTCTGTAATAAGCATCCTAGCGCGCGTTGCTTTACCGGAAAGCGTAGACGTACTCTTTGCTTCCAATACAAACTTCTGAACAACAAACATGAGCAACGTAATTGAAAGAAGAACAACAGCCATAGCAGCCGCACCCTGCTTATCGTACGCACCCGTAATTTGCAGGTAGATAGTTGTTGCCAACGTATCGTAAGAACCGCCAATAATCATTGGATTAGCAAAGTCTGCGATTGATTCTATAAATGAAACGAGAAAGGCATTACCCAAACCAGGCAAAATAAGAGGAAGCGTAACACTAGTAAATACTTTCCAGCGGCTTGCACCCATGTCACGTGCTGCTTCTTCAAGAGAAGGATCAATGTTTTTAAGCAAGCCCTTAAGCATCATGTAACACACAGGGAAAAACGACATGGTCTGAACAATAAAAATGCCCCAGAATCCATAGATGTTGTTGTCAAAAATTCCTAAAAGACCTCGAGTAATAAGGCCCTTCTTACCAAACATCATAATCATGGAAAGTGAGAGAACAAATGGAGGAGAAACAACAGGAAGCATAGAAACCACGCGGAAAAGTCCTGTCATAAACTTTGTACGAAGCTTTACGTAAACTTCAACATAAGCAAAAAGAAGACCAATAAGCGCTGACAAAATACCTACCGCAAAACCAACTCTGAGCGTATTGGTAATTGCGCGATCAAACGAAGGCATGGATAGAATGCGCGTAAATACATCAAGCGTAATCCCATTATCAGAGACCACAGAGTCAACCATAAGAATGGCAAGTGGATACAAAATAAAAAGGGTTAAGAAGGCGATAAGAACGACAATGGTCGTTATCAAAATTGGATCGCCAAGAAGTTTTTTTCGCTCAAGTCGAGCGCTTTGGGATTTTGCCATACTGGTCCTATCTTTAAAACACTAAATCTATACGCAAAGCTCTATGTGGAAATGGGTAGGCAGATCTCTGCCTACCCAGTATAATCTGCCACTCAGAACTTGAGCAACAGCGTTGCTTGTTACTTGCCAAAGTGAGTCTTACTCCGTCTTGAAACGGCTGTCTCCGCCACCAAGAGCTTCCATAACGTCTTTGACATACTGCTCTGTATGCTTCTTGGCATCCTCGAAGTTGTAGTCCATGACATTGTTTGGATCAAGACCGTACTCAGTTGCAATCTCTGGCTGCTTTGCGTTGTCAATTACCAGGAACTGATAAGAACCATTCTTCTGAGCAAGATCAACGCATGCTGGCGAAAGTGCATACTCAATCCAGAGTTTTGCTGCATTTGGATGTGCGGCACCCTTAAAGATTGCGGTTGCACCAACCTCGTATGATGCGCCAGAACTTGGAATCTGAAGGCCAACGTTTTCATGCTCTTGGTCAACAATCTGATAAATGCCGTCGTGCAGCATACCAATTCCAATGGTGCACTCACCTGTTCCGATAGCCTTAGAAGGACCAGAACCACTCTTGGTATACTGAGCAATATTCTTATCAAGATCAACTAAATACTGAATGCCCTGATCATGTCCATACTTCTGGATGACGGTATTAATAATCAGCTTTGCAGTACCTGCGGTGTTGTAATTGGAAGACCAGATAAGACCCTTGTATTTAGGATCGATAAGGTCCTTGTAATCCTGAGGAACATCAAGATTAAGGCGCTTGAGCTCTTCTTTATCGTACAGAATGCCAAGAATTCCCTTGTAAATACCGTACCAATCTTTATTTGTGCTCTTAAACTTATCGGAAATGAGGTGCGATGCGTTCTTTGGCTCGTACTGTTCAAGTAAGCCCTTTGAAGAAGTAACGTTATAAGGATCAGTTGTGCCACCAAACCATACGTCTGCTGATGGATGGCCGTTCTCTTCCTCAATCTTTGCAGCAACCTCTCCAGTTGACAGGCGCTGAACCTGAACATCAATGCCATACAAGCTCTTGAAATTGGTGCAAACCGCGTTCAGATACTCTTCCTCACAAGAACCATAAACAATCAGCTTACCCTCTTCTTTTGCTGCCTTTACCAGTTCTTCTGGTGCACCGACGGCATCAGCAGAGTTGGTATCAGTTTCTTTCTTCTCGCCAGTGTTAGAATCTGACTTTTTACAGGCAGAAATACCCAAACCTGCAACAACTGCGCTAACACCAAAAAAGTTACGACGAGTAAGGTTTGACATAAGAACTCTTTTCTCTCCTTGTGGTTATCCACAGCTCTAATGAAAAGAACATACTCCTGTATAAATCGTACTCAATCTTTTTCGAAATTATTTCAACTATTCGATAAGTGGCTAATATTAGCGGCTATCGGTATTTTTTGACGTCTAAGCAAAAAGGCCAGGGACGAATCCCTGGCCTTGAACATTTGGTGGAGAATAGGGGGATCGAACCCCTGACCTCAGGCTTGCAAAGCCCGCGCTCTCCCAGCTGAGCTAATTCCCCGTACTGACTTCTGGTTGGGCCCAGAAGAGTTTAATAATCACCCCAACGGCGACTCGGCTAACGTTGGGGTGACTATTGTCACATAAAGTGGTGGGCCTGACAAGGTTTGAACTTGTGACCTCCCGGTTATCAGCCGGACGCTCTGACCAACTGAGCTACAGGCCCAACGCAGGGAAAAATAATACCTCCATAATTCTTACAGGTCAACACTTTTTTTATTTTGTTTTAAACTTTCTTGATACTGGGTATGAAAACAAAGCAGGTAGTCATAGACTATCTGTCAAAAGGTTGATAAATGACGTGCTATTTGGAGTATTTGTGTCATTAAAACGTATGGATATACAAACGGTTGTTGTTGGAGGAGGACCTATCTCTTCCGTTATTGTCCTGCGTCTTCATGATCCACGCGGTGTCTCTTCTTTAAGTCTTCCAATCAAGATTGGCACTATTGAAGCATCGGCTATCAGTCTTGGTATTGATCAAGAGTCTACCGAAAGACCTTTAACACATGACCTTCTCCGATCCGTTCTTGATTCTTTAGATGCCGATATTAAAAGCGTACGAATCGTAGGCGTCCGCGGTACCACATTTTTCTCACAAATTGAGCTTATCTCCAAAGAAGGGGAACATATCTACGTGGACGCTCGTCCATCAGACGCAATTGCACTAGCCGTAAGAACAAACGCCCCTATCTTTGCAGATGAGAGCGTTTTGGAAATTGCTGCCGCTCCAGACTTTACTGATGTCGAGAAGGACGTCCATGCCCAAGAGTTTGAGGAATTTCGTCAGTTTATTGAGGGAGTCTCCCCCGAGGATTTCTCTTAATCAAATTAATGTGCACATAGACGTTAATCGTTCCCAACATTAGCCTGAGAAAAAAGAATAACTGACTTATCTTTTATATAAAAATCACTTCCGTTAGCGTGCTGATTTTCTCGGTAATCGAAAAGAGCTCAAGGGAATTAACCCTTGAGCTCTTCAAATTACGTATAGCTGAAATGCTTATTCGTCATCATCTAATAATGAATCGTCCAGTGCTTCTTCTTCATCTCCGAGGTCAACAGACTCAGCCTCGTCCGCATCACGGGCCCCCGCAGACATTAAATCAAGCATACCTTGATTCTCCGCGTGCTTTGGAGCTTTCTTTTTGTTGGCAACCATACGAGCAACAGCAGAAACAACATCACTACCAGAGAGATTCATGACCTTAACACCCTGAGTGGAACGGCCAAGCTTGGAAATATCACCAGCTTTAACACGGATTACGACGCCTTCTTCGGACATGATCATAATCTCGTGCTGAGGACCAACAACACGGCAGGCAACCAAGTTACCCTTTTTCTCTGTCATTGTGATGGTGAAGACACCCTGTCCACCACGCTTATGGACTGGATACTCAGAAATCGCTGTGCGCTTTCCATAGCCCTTCTCGGTGATAACGAAAAGGTCACCGTTTCCGTTGGTAATTTCCATGCCAAGCATAGTTGCATTGCCCTTAAGCGTAATACCACGGACACCCGAAGTACCACGGCCCATGCTTCTTGCCTCTGCCTCGTCAAATAGGATTGCTTTACCGTCAGAGGAGCACAGAACAACCTTGTCACCTGGGTGGACACGACGGACGTTAACAAGCTCGTCTCCGTCCTTGAGGTTAATGGCAATGAGACCATCTTTACGGGTACGGTCGTACTCAGACATTGCGGTCTTCTTAACCATGCCTTGCTTAGTAGCAAACATCAGATAATTGTCTTCTGGGAAGTCACGAGTAGTAATAACTGCCTTGACTTTCTCACCCTCTGCAAGCGTCTCGATAACATTGATGATGGCGCTACCCTTGGTGGTTCTACTACCAACAGGGAGCTCATGTACCTTGAGACGATACACCTTTCCAAGGTTGGTAAAGAACAGCACATAATCATGGGTAGACGCGACAAAGAGGTTCTCAACAAAATCGTTCTCTTTGAGAGAGACACCTTGAACGCCCTTGCCTCCACGCTTCTGAGAGCGATAAATCTCAACAGGAACACGCTTTACGTAGCCAGCATGAGTGACGGTGACAACCATATCCTCTTCAGCGATAAGATCCTCAACATCCAAGTTCTGAATATCCTGCTCAGAAATTTGAGTACGACGCTTATCGGCATAGCGGTTGGAAATCTCACGGAGCTCATCAGCAATAACTGCCAGAATCTTTTCCTCATGGGCGAGAAGATCCTCATAATAAGCAATATCAAGTCTGAGCTGGGAAATTTCATCAACAAGATCCTGGCGTGCCAGACCAGTAAGACGACGTAGGCGCATTTGAAGAATTGCTTCACCCTGAATTTCATCCAGGCCAAAGCGCTCATTCATACGCTTCTTTGCTTCAGCATCATCCTGAGAACTGCGGATAATATGAACGATCTCGTCAATGTTATCAACTGCAGTTAAAAGACCTTCCAGAATGTGGACACGCTTTTGTGCTTTATCAAGATCAAACTCAGTACGACGACGTACAACATCAATCTGGTGATCAATGTAGTGGCGCAAAATCTCACGAAGAGAAAGTGTGCGAGGAACACCGTCAACCAGTGCTAGATCAATGATGCCAAAGTTAGATTGAAGCTGAGTCTTCTTGTAGAGATTATTCAGAACAACCTGTGGAACAGCATCGCGTTTAAGGTCAATGACAATGCGCATACCCTTACGGTTGGACTCATCGCGCATGTCAGAAATGCCTTCAATTTTCTTCTCATTAACTGCCTGAGCAATCTTCTCCTGAAGAAGACCTTTGTTGACCTGGTAAGGAATTTCGGTAACAACAAGGCGCTGACGGCCGCTTTTTACCTGTTCAACGTGAACCTTAGCGCGGACGGTAATAGAACCACGACCTGTCTCATAAGCATCTTTGATGCCCTGAGTGCCCATGATGATGCCGCCTGTTGGAAAATCAGGACCAGGTAGAACGGTCATGAGTTCCTCAGTGGTAACCTCAGGGTTATCAATCATCATGCAGACTGCGTCAGTTACCTCACCAAGGTTGTGAGGAGGAATGTTGGTAGCCATACCAACCGCAATACCTGAAGAGCCGTTTACCAAGAGGTTTGGGAAACGAGCAGGAAGAACTGCTGGCTCTGTCAGCGATTCATCATAGTTTGGTTGAAGATCAACAGTGTTCTTGTTGAGCTCCGCCAGCATCTCCATTGCACTTCTCGTAAGACGTGCCTCGGTATAACGCATTGCTGCTGGTGGATCGCCGTCGATAGAACCAAAATTTCCGTGACCGTCAATCAGAGGAAGTCTCATCGAGAAGTCCTGAGACATACGGACCATGGAGTCGTAAATAGCGGAGTCACCATGTGGGTGGTACTTACCCATGACTTCACCGACTGCCCACGCAGACTTCTTATGTGGACGGTTTGGCGTAATGCCAGCCTCACTCATTGCGTACAGAATACGGCGGTGAACAGGCTTAAGGCCGTCTCGAACATCAGGAAGTGCACGAGCAACAATAACGGACATGGAATACTCAAGGAAGGAAGTTTTCATTTCTGAAGACAAATCGGTCGGCTTGAGTGTGCCTCCGTGAATGTCAGAAAGATCAAGACGAGTACCAGCCTCATCAGAGATAATGTGTGAATTCTCTCCAGTTACCAAATTAACTCCGGTTTCTGGATCAAACTCATCAGAGTCTTCTTCTACCTCGTCGTCTTCGTATTCTTCATCCATATCATTTTGTGCATCGAGGTCTTTATCCTCATCTGCACCAAAAAGGTCGTTGTTCAAATCTTTATCGTCTGCCACAAGTTACCCTTTCATTTTCTTTATAACGGTTTATCGAGAAACCATTAAATGTCCAGGAAGCGGACGTCTTTTGCGTGTGTTTGAATGAAGTCTTTGCGCTTCTCAACCTGATTACCCATAAGGTCAGAAACTGCGCGGTCAGCTGCAAGAGCATCATCGATGGTTACCTTGAGAAGAATACGATTCTTTGGCTCCATAGTAGTTGCCCACAGCTGCTCTGGATCCATTTCACCAAGACCCTTATAGCGCTGAATGGTGTACTTGGTGTTGTCCTCAAACTTCTTTGTCTCAAGAGCAAGCTCTTCATCGGTATAGATGTATTTGCCGTTCTTCTTGCCCTTTGGTTTGATCTGATACAGAGGAGGCTGAGCAACGTAGATATAACCTGCATCAATCATTGGCTTCATGTAACGATAGAAGAAGGTAAGAAGAAGAATTCTAATGTGAGAACCGTCAACATCAGCATCGGTCATGATGACAATTTTGTGATAGCGGGCCTTCTCAAGACTAAATTCATCTCCAACACCAGTACCAATAGCGGTAATCAGCGAAGTAATAGTGTCAGAAGAAAGTGCACGGTGAGCTTGCACGCGCTCAACATTTAAAATCTTTCCTCGAAGTGGAAGAACTGCCTGAATAGAGCGGTCACGTGCCATCTTTGCAGAACCACCTGCGGAGTCACCCTCGACGATGAAGAGCTCAGTCATCTCTGCATCACGGACGGAGCAATCTGCAAGCTTTCCAGGAAGAGCTGCAGACTCAAGAAGGCCTTTACGACGTGTTGCTTCACGAGCTTTACGAGCAGCAAGGCGTCCTTTTGCAGCCTGAGATGCTTTTTTAAGAATCTCTTTTGCCTGGTTTGGATGCTCTTCAAGGTACTCTGAGAGACCCTGAGTAACAATCTTGTTAGTAAGAGTTCTCATGTAAGAACTACCAAGTTTTGCCTTTGTCTGACCTTCAAACTGAGGATCTGGCAATTTAACTGAAATAACTGCAGTTAAACCCTCGCGAATATCGCCACCCTCAAGCTTAGGGTCTTTCTCTTTAAGAATTCCCTGTCTGGTACCGTAATCATTTACTACCTTTGTAAGAGCAGTACGGAAACCCTCGAGGTGCATTCCGCCTTCCTCAGTAAAAATATCATTAGCAAAAGAAAGAGTTCTATCGCTGAAGTCGGTATTCCACTGAATAGCAACCTCTACCTCGCCCATCTGAGACATTGGAGCGTCAGGGTCGGACTTACCTTCAATATAGATAGGGCGAGAAAGTCCTGGTAAAACGGTCTTCTCGTCATTAAGATACTTAACAAAATCAATGATGCCGCCAGCATACTGGAAGTCAACCTGACGAGGGGTAAGCTCGCGCTCATCGACAAGGGTAATCTTAAGGTTCTTGTTGAGGAAGGCAGTCTCCTGTAGACGATCACGGAGCGTATCAAAGTTATATGTAGTGGTCTCAAAAATCATATCGTCTGGCCAGAAGGTAATGGTAGTTCCATTAGATTTTGAAGTACCAATTTCCTTCATCTTTTGAACAGTTTTACCGCGCTCAAAGACCATCTCATAAATTTTTCCGTCACGCTTAACCTGCGCAACAAGTTTCTTTGAAAGTGCATTTACAACAGAAACGCCAACGCCATGAAGACCACCGGAGACTTTATACGCGTTGTTATCAAACTTACCTCCTGCATGCAGGATGGTAAGAACAACCTCAAGGGTTGGAATTTTTTTCTGAGGATGAAGGTCTACAGGAATACCACGGCCATTATCTTCAACAGAAATGGAGTTATCTGGATGAATGGTTACTTTAATTTTTGAGCAATAACCAGCCATTGCCTCATCGACCGAGTTATCTACGATCTCCCAAACAAGGTGATGCAAGCCAGAAGCTGAAGTTGTACCAATATACATACCTGGGCGCTTACGAACCGCCTCAAGGCCTTCAAGAATCTTAATCTCTGTACCGTTATACTTATTTTCTTTTGCCACGTAAGTCCTCTCTTCAATTGTGAGCGGAATGATATAAATATTTTACTATGAAAACACCAAAATCAACTCGGCACAGAGAAATTTCATTGTTTAAACAGTAATATTTAGTATCTGAGAGGCTCTGTAAAGAGATTTGAGGACAGATTAGTGAAAGATTAGACTAAAGACTCTTTTTTTGTCTAAAACTTGCTTCAATCGCTTTATAAGCCGTTGACTTAAGTGGCTCAGAAAGACTAGAAACCAACTCAGAAATTTGTGATTTTTCTTCTGTAGTAAGTTCTGGAAGAGCCTTTTTTTCTATTTTCTTGCCTTGCTTTTGTATTTTTGAAGAACTGGCTCCTTTACCAGCATGTCTATTGTATTTATCCAGCTTAAATTCAAGGTCTGAAAATTCTAGACCTTGCTCTGAAAGCCTAGCTCTATAGACTTCTCTTTGTGCAAGAAAATCAATCATGCACATACGATTATCTACATAGACTGTAAGTACAGGATATTCTCTACCTGCAATTTCTCTGACAAATACACCGGTTGTGTGTTTTACTTCTCTTTCACCATTTGCCTCAACCCATGCAAGATAAGCGCGACGGTTTTTAGACATACTCTTAGAATCTTTAAAAGTTCCAAGCAAAGAGCTCATTAAATCTTTTGCAGTTTCGTTTCCACCACGTACAGGTTTTTCATTTTGATTATTCATCGCTAAACCTAACTATTTGCGCTTTCTCTAGAATCTCCTCAGAGAAATAGCCAAGGTTGGTGGTTGTAATTACTGTTTGGATATCATGAAACGCAAATTCCATAATAGCTTTTCTGCGATCTTCATCGAGCTCACTCATAACATCATCTAGAAGTAGTAAGGGTTTCTCACCAAGTATTTCTTCTGAAAGTAAAACTTCTGCCATTTTAAGCGCTAAGACAACAGTTCTAATTTGACCTTGAGAACCAAAATTTCTAGCCTCTTTACCCTCAATTAAAAACTCTACATCATCTCGATGAGGACCTTTAGTACTTTGCTGACGGCGAATATCATCTATACGAATTTCGTTCAAAGCCTGTAAGAATTGATCAGATATTTCTTCTCTAGAGGCTTCAAGAGATATCTCTCCAATTGAAGAAATATAATTCATTTCCAAGTGTTCACCACCAGAAAGCTCCTGATAAATTTCACAAGTTTTCTTTGCCAGACGTTCAAACAAATGAATGCGCGCATGAAGAAGAATGGCTCCTCCCCTTGCAAGTGAGAGATCCCATGCATCAAGCAAATTTTCGTCTGGCCAATCAGATTTCAGCAGCTTATTTCTTTGCTCAACTGTTTTGATATATGTCGAGAAAACCTTAAAGTAACTTTTATTTGCTTGGCGACCAAAGTCATCAAATTCTTCGCGGCGGTATGAAGCACCACCTTTAATCATTGAAAGGTCATCAGGATTAAAAAGTATTGACATCAGTGTGCCAGAAATGTCTGCTGCCTGGCATTTCTTACCATTTTTTGAAAATTGACGACGACGCTCTGTGATGATGCAGGTATTTTCTAGCTTTCGTCCGTCTCCTGTAAGAGAAATCTCTATCTTTGCTTCAGAGGTATCTGTCAGTAAAAGTTGTGAAGGTGTTGGTTTTCTAAAAGAATATCCAGCCGTAAGAAGTTGTAATGCTTCAACAGTATTTGTCTTACCTGCAGCATTTTTTCCTACAAAAATAGTAGTTTGAGCAGATAAATCTATCTCTTTCGAAGCAAAACAACGAAAGTTATACAGCGAAACATGTTCAACTTTAAGTCCCACACAACCCCTATCAAATTAGAGGCGAACAGGCATCAGAAGATACAAATAGTTGACCTTACCATTTGATTTGAAAATAGCTGGTTGAGAAGGACCTTGAAGTTCAAGACGTAAAAGATCCTTAGAAGGAGCAGCATTCACACAATCAAAAACGTAGTGATAATTCAAAGCAATCGAAAGAGAGTCTCCCTCAATTTGAGCTTCAATGTGTTCAGAGGATTCACCTTGGTCTGGTGAAGAAGCAGAAAGCTTAACTTCTTTTCCGTCAGCATCAACATCAAAGCGTACTGATGGGTTTGCTAGAGCAATAACAGAAACGCGCTTCAGAGCTGCGGAGAAATCTTCAACATTAATATCAACAGATGCAGTGCAAGACGTTGGAAGCAGTTGTTTATAATCTGGGAAATGACCTTCAATCTTACGAGAAATATGAGTGGTATTTCCAAACTGGAAGATTACTTGATTATCTGTAGTGCCAATCAAAACTTTCTCTGTCATGCTACGCATTGAGAGAACGTCGTGGAAAACCTCGCCAGAAATAATTATGCTAAAAGATTCGCCAGCTGGAGTATCTGTATTGGAATCACAAACAGCAAGACGGAATGAGTCAGTAGCCACAAGACGAATAGTGTTGTCTTCAACAGTTAGAGAAATTCCCTGAAGAATAGGACGAGATACTTCCTTTGAAGTTACTCGATAAACTTTATCAACCATAGTTGATAGAAGCTGACTTGGAAGTTCACAAGTTTTCTCGAGATTAAATTCTGGGAATTGTGCCCAATCATGAGCAGAAAGAGTATTGAGTCTAAAGGATGAGCGCTGACAAATTACAGAAAGTGTACGTTCTCCACCTTCAAAGGTGATTGCAGCATCAGGAAGATTTTTAACAATGTTTTGGATAACCTTTCCAGAAACAACTGTTTCACCCTCTTCTTCAACATTTGCTGCAATTTGATGCTTAATTGAAATAGTTAAGTCGCTTGACTGTAATTCAAGCATGCCATTAAAAGCTTTGAGATAAATACCAGAAAGAATTGGAAGTGTTGTATTAGAACCAATACCCTTAGAAACAATATCAAGTGCCGTCTGGAGAGCGGATTGACTTACAGTAAATTTCATGACGACCCTTTCTATTATTTCTTAAATAAGAATAAAAAATATCGTAGTAATAATAAGCCATGTTGAAAAGAAGAAAGCTTTACATTTCTAGAGGTAGAAATATGTTTCCAAAGGTCGGATTTGTTTTCTTATTTTTAACATTCATAAACAAAGTAAAACTCACTCTCTTAAATTCTCAACAACAAACCATTACTTCTCTTCATTAATTGACATCTTACTAACATGTTTTAAACGCTAACTTTGTTCAAGGATAGTCTTCTTGAGTTGAGAAATCTGATCATAGAAGCTTTTATCTTCTTTGATTTTTTCTTCGATTACCTCAATACTGTGCAAAATTGTTGCGTGTTTCCTTCCACCAAAATGCTTACCAATATTTACCAGCGTATATTGGCAAAGATCATGTGCAAGATAAATTGCAACATGGCGTGGTTCTGCAATTTCTTTATTTCTTTTATTACCAACAATATCACGATGGTTAATACCGTAGATATTCTCTACAACTTCTTGGACCTTTTCGATATTTACGGTTTTTGAAACACGACGCCAGAGCGTATCTGCAATCTTATCTATTTCTTCCTGTTTAATATTTTTACCAGATTCTTTTGCTTTGATTTGTCCGGTGACACAACGATTACAGAAACCCTCAAGCGTTCTGATACTTTGACCTGCCTTATCAGCCATGTAACGACTAATTTCTTCTGGCATATCATCTACAGAAAGAGAAGAATTTCTTTCTTTAAAAGCTCGGTCGCAGAAGACATGAATAAGATTGAGTTTCATCTCATAACTTGGAGATTCAATACCAATAACAATGCCACCACTCATACGTGAAGTAATGCGGTCATCAAAGCCATCAGAACCCATACCAAGCTGCGCTGGAGTTCTATCAGCTGCAAGGATAATCTGTTTACCTCTATCAATTAAAGAATTAAAAATATTGAAGAAGAAATTAATAGTACCTGCCTTACCAGCAAGTTTTTGAACGTCGTCGATAATAAGTACATCGATATTTTGGTAGTTATTATTGAGTTCAGTTGCAGCATTACCTGATGCATTTTTACGAACAGCATTTACGTAGTCATCAACAAAAGCATCAGCGTCCTTATAAACGCAAACGCGCTCGATGTCTTCAGAATTAATGTAGTTTTGAACCGCACGCAGAAGGTGGGTTTTTCCAAGACCACTTGCACCATAAATAAAAAGTGGATTTGCTTTACCTTTTGCGTCGTTTGCAACATTTAATGCATGTTGATGGGCAAGCTCATTCTCATCACCAACAACAAAGCGATCAAACGTAAGATTTGAATTGAAGGATGTTTCTTCATAGAGAGGATTACTCTTACGGCGTTTTAACGTCTGTTGTTTTAATTCTTCAAGGCTCTGTTCTTGGGATTCAAAATCTTGAATCTGTTCAGGAACAACTGCTTGTATAGGAGTAGTTTTTTGCTTCCAGGCATTGAACTCTTGAGGAGTCATTGTGGAAGTAGTTGTAACAGGAGTAGAAGACTTTGTAAGAGTAAGACTCAAAATAACATCTTCAAAAGCAGCTGCCGAGAGACATCTTTCGACAATAGGTAAGTTTTTAAGAATACGGTTATATGCCAAGCGCATTGAAGTCTCAGCGTACAAAGTATCATCTTCAACTTTAATTGGCGTGCATGTTCTCAACATAGCGATAAAAGCCTCTGGTTGATTCTCTTCAACCAAGAGGTCTATTGCATCTTGCCATAGAGCTATTGCGTCTGAATCAATTGATGCATCCATACGTGTCCAATCAAAATGTTGAAAATTGGGACATCTAGTATAGAGGAATGTTGATAACTTTTAGCGAATAATGTTGAGAAACTCTATGAAAGGAGTGTTTCTCCAATGGTTGTGAGCTTATATTTTTGACCAATTTTTCCAATTATTCCTATATTTACCAGTGACTTTAACTCTCTTGACCACGTTGGTGTTGAGAGACCATAAGCACTTGTTAATTCTGTTGCTCCAACCCATTCATGTTCAGAGAGATATTGGAGAACAAGTTTTGCTCGATCTGTAAGAACTAAATTAGGAAGCTGTGTAACTGGCTGCTGAGGAACAGTATGTAAGGCTCTTGAAATTGATTGTTCCTCTTGGCTAACAGTCATTTCTTCAGCATCTTCTTGAGTTGGAAGTGTCTGAATGTGAGCATCTTTGGAACGACGTGTTGATAAGGTAACAATCGTTCCGCCAGAGATATTGTCTTCGAGAGTAAGACTTCCACCCTTTTCAACCATGTATTGTTGAGCGTATGGAAGACCAAAACCAACACCTCTAATAAATGATTTCATTTCTTCTGTTGCAGAAGAGGTACCAAATTCAAGAGCACGGTTTTTCTCTTTAATACCAGGACCTTGGTCAGAAAACCTAATGGTATTTCCGTTGTCCATAATTGAGATTGTGGGCGCTACAAAGCGAGCATGAATGAAATTTTCCACAATCTCACGCATAACCATAAAAGGAATTTTTCCACCTTGCTCGTGGGCAAGCTGATTAACTGTAGCTGCGATTTCATCAAGATAAGAGCGAACATCTTTAGGTTCAACAAGAACAACGCGAGGTGCTGCGGATTTATCATCATACACTGCAATACGTGCAGCATAACGAACTGTTAGAGAGTTGTTAGAATCAGTGTTTTTTTCATCCTGGTTGGTATTTTCCTCAACAAAAGGAAAAAAATCTCTTGCCATGACACCTCCTTTTCAACAATTGTTAAACGAATGAAGAAAACTTTTCTTTTTCTTTCACGATGAATGAAAGTTTTCAACAAGTGTTAAACATCTGTAGATAACTTTATATCTTTGTGAAAGATGTATTGAATGATAGTAGCATTTAACGGATATATTTCACCTCACAGAAATATTCCTTTCAACAAATTTCTTCATTTATCACAAGTGAAATTTTCAAAGTGAAAGGTTTATTGCTAGGTCTTTAAGTAA